>MKWE01000057.1 GCA_001899585.1 Rhodospirillales bacterium 70-18 | reverse complement strand
CCTCTAAGGCAAGGAAGTATTCTTTTTGTGAACAAAAAGAAGCAAAAAAACTTTATTCGTTTAGACTCCAGGGAATAAAAGTGTTTTGGTTCTTTTTTTCCAAAAAAAGAACCGCTTCCTCACTTGACCAAAATCCCCTGCCCAGTCGGCACATTCAATATGCTCACCCCATGCGCCGCCGCGAAGGCGTCAAACGCCTGCTTCTGCGCCGTGTGGGTGGACCAGCCGTAATCGTCCAGCAGCACGATGCCGCCCGGCACCAGCCTGTCCCAGAAGAACTCGATCGCCGCGATCTCCGGCAGCACGATGTTCATGTCGATCGACAGATAGGCCACGCGCCGCCCCTCAGGAAACGCCGCCAATGTCTCCGGCACCATGCCGCGCACCAGCCGGCAGCGCGGCCAGGGGGCGAAATTGGCCTGCGCCGTTTCGTAGCACTCCTCGTAGGATTCCCGGTTGTGCCAGGCCGCCACGCCGCCGCGCTCGGCCTCGCTCATCTGCGCCTCGGGGATGCCCTTGAAGGTGTCGAACAGCCAGAAATCGCGATCCTGCGTGGCGAAATCCAGCTGGTCGCAGATCGCCAGCGACAGCATGCCGGTATCCACCCCGCATTCCACGAAATCGCCCTCCAGCCGGGCCGCCTGCTGCGCCGCCCACAGCGCCACGTGCACGATCCAGCGGTTGTCGTCGATGTGGCGGACCTTCTTGTGCCCGCTGTTCCAGCCGCGCGCATGGGCACGGCGAAAGCGCGGGTCGTCCATGAAATCCGTGGTCTTGCCGAAGGTGCGCAGGCCGCAGCCGTTGTAGCTGTATTCGCGCAGCACCGGCTGGCCGCCGGCGGGGTACACCAGCTCGCCGCGGTCGTATTGCAGCGCCACCGCGCGGGGCAGGGCGTTCAGGTCCATTTTGGCCTCCGTCCAGGGGAAGGAGGCAGTGTCGCCGCCGCCGGTTACCCGCGGCTTAACGCCCGGCCTATTCGCCGGCCAGCCGCACCGCCTCCTGCGGCGCCGCCAGGCGGATCAGCGCGCCCATCTCGGCCGCCGTGTCGATCGCCAGCATCGCATCGGCCAGCTTCGCCGCGCGTTCGGCGCCCAGCACCCGGTCGGTCAGCCCGGCGAACTTCGCCCGCAACTCCGCCTCAGTGAGGAAATTGTCCGGCTCGCCCTTCGGCACCACCACCATCTTCTCGAACACCTGGCCGCGCGCGCGCACCGTCACCTTGCCGGACATGTTGGCCGGGAACTCCGCCTGCACGTCCGCATCGTTGGCCACCCGGATCTTCGGCAGCAGCGCCCGGATGGTCGGGTCGAACAGTCCGCCATAGCTGTCCCACCCCATCGCCCCGGTCGCCAGCGCGCTGGCCAGCACGAACGGCCCGCTGAACTGCCCGTCCACCACATTCTGCGGATTGGCCCGCTTTTCCGCCGGCTCGCCCACCAGGATCATGCCGGAGGCCGAGGTGCCGTAGGTCACGTCCTCCACCTCCTCCGGCCGCAGCCCATGCTCGGCCCGCAGCGCCAGCATGGCGTCGATGCCGGCATGGCCGTAGCGGCAGGAGGGATAGGGCTTCACCGCCGTCTTCATCAGCTCGTATTCGCTGCCCAGCCCCACCAGCGCCCGCTCCGGCGTCGGGTTCGGCGCATAGGCGCGCATGAACCCCGCCTTGCCCTCCAGCGCCTCGGCGGCGCCCTTGAACCCCTCGCGCGCCATGGTCGCCGCCGCCAGCCCGTTCATCGCCGCCCAGCCGACCTGGAACCGCTTGGTCCACGCCCCGTTGGCGAGGAATTGCAGGCTGCCCGCCGCCTGACTGAGCGCGATGCCCAGCGCCGAGGCGATCGTCTCCTCGTCCAGGCCGAATACCCGCCCGGCCGCCGCCGCCGCGCCGAAGGCGCCGCAGGTGGCGGTGGGATGGAAGCCGCGCGCGTAATGCTCGCCCGCCGGCAGGGCCAGCGCCACCCGGCAGGTCACCTCGTAGCCGGCCACGATCGCCGCCAGCACGTCCGCCCCCGAGGCGCCGACCATCTCGCCGGCGGCGATGGCGGCCGGGATCACCGGCGCGCCCGGGTGCAGCGAACCGGCGGCATGGGTGTCGTCGAAATCCAGCGAATGCCCCAGCGCCCCGTTCAGCAGCGCCGCCCCGGCGGCGGTGTAGCGCGCCGCGTCGCCGAACACGCCGCAGCCGCCCGCCGCCACCGGCCCCATCCCCAGCGCGCGCGCGCCGGCCAGCAGGGCAGGGGTGCTCTCCGCGTCGTGGCGGGCGCGCACGATGTTGCCGACCAGGTCCAGCACCAGGAAGCGGGCGCGCCGCACCACCGCCTCGGGCAGCGCGTCCAGCCGGATGCCGGCGCTGTAGGCGGACAGGATGCGGGTAACACCGGTGGGGGCGGCGGACATGGCGTGTCTCCTTGCTCGCCGCATTCTCGCGCAAACCCGCCGCCCTGCCAATCTCGCGGCCGGCCCGCCAACGTTCCGCATGTCAGCCTGTGATTGCCCGGCACGGCGCATCCGTGGCACAGACTGCCGCATGCTCACCCGCAGAACCCTGCTCGCCGCCGCCGCCCTCGCCCCGTCCGGCGCCCTGTCTGGCGCGCCGTCCGGCGCAATGGCCGCCCAGCCGCCGCCACCCCCGCCGCCCGCCACCGCGGCGGAGGCGGCCAGCTTCGCCCGCTACGTGGCGGGCGTGAAGGCCGAGGCACGCCGCAGCGGCCTGCGGCCCGCCATGCTGGAGCGCGCCTTCGCCGGCGTGCGCGTCAACACCCGCGTGATCGAGCTGGACCGCCGCCAGCCCGAATTCACCCTCACCTGGGAGCAGTACCGCAGCCGCATCGTCTCGGCGACGCGGATCAAGACGGGCCGCGACATGTACGCCCGCCACCGCGCCTTGCTGGACGCCGTCAGCGCCCGCTACCACGTGGCGCCCGGCGTCATCATGGGCATCTGGGGCCTCGAGTCGAATTACGGCGTCTCCAGCGGCGGCTTCCACGTGGTGGAGGCGCTGGCCACCCTGGCCTGGGAGGGCCGGCGCGCAAAGTTCTTCCGCTCCGAGCTGATGGATGCGCTGAAGATCCTCGACAGCGGCGACATCGCCCCCGCCCAGATGGTCGGCAGCTATGCCGGCGCCATGGGCCAGCCGCAGTTCATGCCGGATTCCTTCCTGAAATTCGCGGTGGACTGGAACGGAGACGGCAAGCGCGACCTGTGGGGCAATCTGGGCGACGTGTTCGCCTCGGTCGCCAACTACCTGGCCCGCTCCGGTTGGGCCGGCCAACTGCCCTGGGGCGAGCCGGTCCGCCTGCCGCCCGGCTTCAACCCGGCGCTGGCCGGGCGCGAGCACCAGCGCACCCTGTCCGAATGGGCGCCGCTGGGCGTGCGCGCCGGGGCCCGCGTGGCGCCCTCCACCAAGGCGGCGGTGCTGCTGCCGGGCGGCGCGGGCGGCGAGGCGTTCCTGGCCTACCACCCCAATTTCCTGGCGATCCGCCGCTACAACCCGTCGGATTTCTACTGCATCTCGGTGGGGCTGATCGGCGACGCGGTGACCATATGAGCCGGCGTCCCCTTCCGGCCGCACCGCTGACGCTCGCCGCCCTCGGCCTGGCCGCCCTGAGCCTGGCGGGCTGCAACCTCTCCGGCCGCACCCCGCCCGGCGCGCCGCACTATGTGGTCGGCGTGCCGTACCAGACCGGCGGCGTCTGGCGCTACCCGCTGGAGGATTTCGCCTACGACGACACCGGGCTGGCCAGCGTCGCCACCCGCGGGCCCGGCCGCACCGCCGATGGCGAGGTGTTCGACCAGACCGCGCTGGCCGCCGGCCACCGCACCCTGCAACTGCCGGCGATCGCGCGCATCACCAACCTGGAGAACGGCCGCAGCGTGGTGGTGCGCGTCAACGACCGTGGCCCGGCCGACCCGGCGCGGGTGGTCGAGGTCACCCGCCGCACCGCGCAGTTGCTGGCCGCCGTCAACCCGGCGGCGTTCCGCGTGCGCGTGCAGGTTCTGGCCGACGAAAGTCGGCAGGTCGCGGCCGGCATGCCCGGCGCCACCGTGCCGCTGCTGAAGGTGGCCATCGCGCCGGCCGGGGGCGTGCAGTCCGAAAGCCTGGCGCCGCCCCCCGGCGTGGCCAGCGGGCGCGGCCAGACCGCGCCGGCCGCCCGCGCGGTCGCCAGTTCCGCCGGCCCGGCCGCCGCCGCCGTGCCGCTGCGCATGCCCGAGATCATCAACCAGGGCGCCCCCCACCCGGGCATGCTGGCGGTCGATCTCGCCGATTTCGGCGCGCCGGGCTCGGCGATCATGATGGCCGGCCGCTTCGGCCAGCTCGGCGCGCGCGCCACCACCAGCTACGACGCGCCGCGCGACCGCGCCTACATGGTACGCACCGGCCCGTTCACCACCCTGCCGCAGGCCGAGGCGGCGCTGCGGCGCGCCCTGGCCGCCGGTGCCGCCGACGCCCGCATCGTCGTAGAGTAGGACCACCGGAAGGAGGGCCCGCCATGTTCAGCCGCCGCACCCTGATGCTGTCCGCCACCGCCGCCCTGGCCGGGCCGGCCGCCACGGCCCTTACCGGGCCGGCCGCCGCGCAGACGCGCCGCCCCGCGCACCCGGTGCCCGCCCGGCCGGCGGCGCCGCGCCACGCGCCGGACCCGGCGCCGTCCGGCCCGCCGGCGCAAACCCCGATCGGGCCGGTGGACACCGCCGCCCGCTACGCCATCATTGTGGACTACAACACCGGCGCCACCCTGCTCGACAAGGACGCCGACGTGGCCATGACGCCGTCCTCGATGACCAAGCTGATGACCGCCTACATCGTCTACGGCATGCTCCAGGCCGGCCGCCTGAAGCTCGACCAGGAATTGCCGGTCAGCGAGAAGGCCTGGCGCATGGGCGGCTCCAAGATGTTCGTGCGGGTCGACACCACGGTGAAGGTGGAGGACCTGATTCGCGGCATGATCGTGGATTCCGGCAACGACGCCTGCATCGTGCTGGCCGAGGGAATCGCCGGTTCCGAGGAGCAGTTCGTCGAGCTGATGAACCAGAAGGCGCATGAGCTTGGCCTGCAGCACACCAAATTCCTCAACGCCACCGGCTGGCCCGACCCGGGCCACCAGATGAGCGCGCGCGACATCTCCATCGTGGCCGGGCGGCTGATCCGCGACTTCCCCGAATACTACAAGTACGACTCTGAAAAAACATTCAAATACAACAACATCGAACAGCAGAATCGCAACACCCTGGTGCAGAAGGGCACCGCCGACGGGCTCAAGACCGGCCATACCGAGGCCGGCGGCTACGGCCTGGTGGCCAGCGCGTCGCGCAACGGCCGGCGGGTGATCGTGGTGCTGAACGGCATGACCACCATGCACCAGCGCGGCGAGGAGGGCGAGCGCCTGCTCGACTGGGCCTTCCGCGAGTTCGAGGACGTGACCCTGTTCTCCGCCGGCGACACGGTGGAGAACGCACCGGTCTGGCTCGGCACCAGCCCCACCGTGCCGCTGGTCGGCGGGCGCGACGTGGTGGTCACCATGCCGCGCGGCTGGCGCGACAAGGCGAAGGTGGCGGTGGCCTACGATTCGCCGATCAAGGCCCCGGTGGTGCGCGGCACCACGCTGGGCCAGCTGACCGTCTCCGGCGCCGGCGTGCCGGACCTGGACGTGAAGCTGCTGGCCGGCGCCGACGTGCCCCGCATGGGCCTGCCCGGCCGGGCGCTGGCGGTGCTGCAGCACTACGTCGCCAAGCGCTGATGCCGGCGGCAACCGCCCCGGGCCGGTTCATCACGCTGGAGGGCGGGGAGGGGGCCGGCAAGTCCACCCAGGCGATCCGCCTGGCCACCGCCCTGGCCGCCGCCGGCCGGCCGGTGCTGCGCACCCGCGAGCCGGGGGGCGCGCCGGGGGCGGAACTGCTGCGCGGCCTGCTGCTGGACGGCGCGCATACATGGTCGCCGCCGGCCGAGACGCTGCTGCATTTCGCCGCCCGCGCCGAGCATGTGGCGCGCACCATCCGCCCGGCGCTGGAGGCCGGCATGTGGGTGGTGTGCGACCGCTTCGCCGATTCCACCATGGTCTACCAGGGCTGGGGCCAGGGCGCCGACCGCGCCGCCATCGCCACCCTCACCGGGCTGGTCGGGCTGCGCCCGGACCTCACGCTGGTGCTGGACGTGGGGGTACCCACCTCGCTGGCCCGGCTGCGCCATCGCGGCGGTGCCGCCGACCGCTATGAGAGCCTGGGGGAGGGGTTCTTCGCCCGGGTGCGCGAGGGCTTCCTGGCCGTCGCCGCCGCCGAGCCGGCGCGCTGCGCGGTGATCGACGCCGAGGCCGACGAGGACAGCGTCGCTGCCGCCATCCTTGCCGCCATCGCCGCCCGGCTGCCGGCATGAGCGCCCCCGAACCGCGCGCCAACCCGCGCCTGGAGGGCCACGCCGCGGCTGAGGCGATGCTGGCCGAGGCGATGCGCACCGGCCGGCTGCACCATGCCTGGCTGATCACCGGCCCGTCCGGCATCGGCAAGGCGACCCTGGCCTACCGCTTCGCCCGCCGCCTGCTGGCCGGCCTGCCGGAGGGCACCTCGCTGGCGCTAGACCCGGCCAGCCCGGTGTTCCGCCGCGTCGCCGCCGGCAGCCATGCCGACCTGCTGACGGTGGAGCGCGAATGGGACCCCAAGCGCAAACGGATGCGCGGCGAGATCGTCATCGAGGATGTCCGCCGCGTCGCCGATTTCCTGCGCCGCACCCCGGCCGAGGGCGGCTGGCGCGTGGTGGTGGTGGATGGCGCGGAAACCCTCAACCGCAACGCCGAGAACGCCCTGCTGAAGGTGCTGGAGGAGCCGCCGGCGCGGGCCATCCTGCTGCTCTCCTGCGACGCTCCCGGCCGGCTGCTGCCCACCATCCGCAGCCGCTGCCGCCGCCTGCCGCTCTCGCCGCTGAGCGAGGCCGAGGTGGCGCATTTGCTGGAGGACTACCTGCCGGAGGCCGATGCCGCGCAGCGCCAGCGCCTCGCGGCCCTGTCCGAAGGCTCGCCCGGCCGCGCCCTGCAACTCGCCGAGGGCGGCGTCGGCACCGCCGACCTGGTCCGCCAGGTGCTGGCCGAGCTGCCGGCCGTAGGGGTGGGGCGCGCTCACGCGGTGGCCGACGCCCTGGGGCGTGACGAGGACGCCTTCACCACCTTCATGGACCTGCTGCGCGCCGGCGTGGCCGCGGCGGTGCGCGACGCCGCGCGCGGCCATGCCGACGCCGACCAGCGCCGCCTGCTCGGCGCGCGCCCCCTTGATGCCTGGGTCGACGTGTGGCACGCGCTGACGCGGCTGCAGGACGATACCGAGAGCGTCTATCTCGACAAGCGCCAGGCGATCGTCACCGGGCTGCTCCTGCTGTCGCAAAGCCATTGAGATTGTCATGAAACCAAAGTACTATATCACGACCCCGATCTACTACGTGAACGATCAGCCCCATATCGGCCACGCCTACACTACCATCGCCTGCGATGTGCTGGCGCGCTGGAAGCGGCTGGACGGGTTCGACGTGATGTTCCTCACCGGCACGGACGAGCACGGCCAGAAGGTCGAGAAGGCCGCCGCCGACGCCGGCATCCCGCCGCAGGAATTCACCGACCGCGTGAGCGTGCATTTCCGCGACATGACCGCGGCGATGGGGATCAGCAACGACGACTTCATCCGCACCACTGAGCCGCGCCATGTCGCCTCGTGCCAGGAATTGTGGCGGCGGCTGCAGGCCAACGGCGCGATCTATCTCGGCGGCTACGAGGGCTGGTACGCGGTGCGCGACGAGGCCTTCTACGACGAGGGCGAGCTCACCACGCGCCCGGACGGCACCCGCGTCGCCCCCACCGGCGCGCCGGTGGAATGGGTGGTCGAGCCCAGTTATTTCTTCCGCCTCTCCGCCTGGCAGGACAAGCTGCTGGAATTCTACGAAAGCCATCCCGATTTCATCGCTCCCGCCACCCGCCGCAACGAGGTGCTGGGCTTCGTGAAGGGCGGGCTGAAGGACCTGTCGATCAGCCGGACCAGCTTCAAATGGGGCATCAAGGTGCCGGGCGACGACGCACATGTGATGTATGTCTGGCTCGACGCGCTGACCAACTACATCACCGCCGCCGGCTTCCCCGACGCGGATGCCGAGAACTGGCGCTTCTGGCCGGCCGACCTGCACATGGTCGGCAAGGACATATTGCGCTTCCACGCGGTGTTCTGGCCCGCCTTCCTGATGGCCGCCGGGCTGGCGCCGCCGACACGCGTGTTCGCCCATGGCTGGTGGCTGATCGAGGGCGAAAAGATGAGCAAATCGCTCGGAAACGTCGTTAAACCGGCCGATTTGGTGGAGAAATACGGCCTCGATCCGGTGCGCTACTTCCTGCTGCGCGAGGTGCCGTTCGGCAATGACGGCGATTTCAGCCGCCGCGCGCTGATCAGCCGGATGAACGTGGAACTGGCCAACGACCTGGGAAACCTCGCCCAACGCTCGCTGAGCCTGCTGGCGCGCAACTGCGAGGGCCGGCTGCCGCCGCGCGGCCCGGCCACCGAGGAGGACACCGCCATCCTGGCCGCCGCCGAGGCGCTGCCTGGATTGTTGCGTGGCCACCTGGACCGCCAGGCCTTCGGTGACGCGCTGGAGGAGGTGTGGAAGGTGATCCGCGCCGGCAATTTCTACATCGACCAGCAAGCCCCCTGGGCGCTGCGCAAGACCGATACCGTGCGCATGGCCGCCGTGTTGCGCGTGCTGGCCGATGTGCTGCGCGGTGTCGCCACCGTGCTGCAACCTTTCATGCCCGGCAGCATGGGGCGCATGCTGGACCAGCTCGGCGTGCCGGACGACGCGCGGGAACTCGCCGCGCTGGCCAGTCCGCTGCCGGATGGCACGGTGCTGCCGACGCCGCAGGGCGTGTTTCCGCGATTTGTCGAAGAAGCCGGGTAAGCCATTTATGCTGATCGATTCGCACTGCCATCTCGACTATTTCAAGCCCGACGAACTGGAAGCCCTGCTGGCCCACGCCGCCGCCGCCGGGGTGGGCGAGATGGTGACCATCGGCACCCGGCTCACCGAATCCGGCACGGTGCGCGCGCTGGCGGACGCGCACCCCAACGTGTGGTGCACCGTGGGCATCCACCCGCACAACGCCGCCGAGCACCCGGTGCCGACGCCCGAGGCGATCGCGGCCGAGGCTGCCTATCCACGGGTGATCGGCATCGGCGAGTCCGGGCTGGATTATTTCTACGACAAGGCGCCGCGCGACGTGCAGCAAGCCAGTTTCCGCGCCCATATCCGCGCCGCCCGCCTGGCCGGCCTGCCGCTGGCGATCCATGCCCGCGACGCCGATGCCGACATCGCCGCCATCCTGCGCGAGGAGCGGGAGGCCGGCGGGGCGTTCGATTTCCTGCTGCACTGCTTCTCCTCCACCCGCGCGCTGGCCGAGGCAGCGCTGGCGATGGGCGGGTATGTCAGCTTCTCGGGCATCCTGACTTTTCCGAAATCCCAGGAAATCAGGGACATCGCCCACGACGTTCCGAAGGACCGACTGCTGGTGGAGACCGATTCGCCCTATCTCGCCCCGGTGCCATTCCGCGGCAAGCGCAACGAGCCGGCCTGGGTGGCGCAGACCGCCGCGGTGCTGGCGCAGGTGCATGGCATGACCGCCGAGGCGATGGCCGACCTCACCACCGCGAATTTCCGGCGCCTGTTCCGCAAAGCGGCCTGACGGGGGCCGCGGATGCGTGTCACGCTGCTGGGCACCGGAGCCTCGGCCGGCGTGCCGATGATCGGCGGGCCGGATGGGCACGGCGATTGGGGCGTGTGCGACCCGGCCGAGCCACGCAACCGACGCATGCGCAGCAGCATCGTGGTGGAGCGGGCAGGGGGCGCCCTGCTGGTGGATACCGGCCCGGACCTGCGGGCGCAGCTTCTTGCCTGTGGAATCAAGCGTGTGGACGCCATTCTTTACACCCATGCGCATGCCGACCACATCACCGGCCTGGATGACGTCCGGGTGCTGAACCGCGTCGCCGGCCGGCCGCTGGAAGCCTACGGCACCGCCGCCACGCTGGAAGACCTGACCATCCGCTTTCCGTACGCCTTCCGCCCATGGCGGCCGCCCGGCTTCTATCGCCCGGTGTTGGAGGCGCGCGCCGTGGCGCCGGACGAGATCGTCACCACCGCGGGCCTGACGATCCGCCTGTTCGACCAGGACCACGGCTTCGCCCGGACGCTGGGGCTGCGGATCGGCGATTTCGGCTATTCGACCGACGTGTTCGACCTGGATGAGACTGCATTCGCGGTGCTGGCTGGCGTCGACACCTGGGTGGTAGGCTGCTTCCAGCGCCCGCCGCACCACACCCACGCGCCGCTGGACAAGGTGCTCGGCTGGGTGGAGCGGCTGCGGCCGCGCCGCACGGTGCTGACGCATATGGGCACCGACATGGACTGGGCCTGGCTATGCGAGAACCTGCCGGCCGGGGTGGAGCCGGGGCATGATGGGCAGGTGCTGGAGATCGGCGCGAGTTAGGTACGAGGCATAACTGTCATGCATGTGCCACACGTGGTTTCCTGGCATCTGAATATTCCATAATATACCTTCTGCGACTGACGGCAGCGAGGAAGCATCTTGCGTTCCTATTGACCGGCCCCTGCGCGGTTCCTAGCGTGCCGGGCTCAGCCGCGACATGGGCCGAGCAGACGACACGCCTCTGCCGAAGCGATTTCCCGGGGAGCCCGATGGCCACGCACCGCTTTCATCCCACCCGCTATTTCAACGTGATCGGCACCGCCGAGCCGTGCCTTCGGATCGCCGACGGCGATACGGTGGTGACCGATACGATCGACGCATCCGGTCTTGATGCCCGCGAAATTGCCGTCGCGGAGCGGCCGAACCCGATGACGGGGCCGTTCTTCATCGAGGGTGCCGAGCCGGGCGACACGCTGGCCGTGCGCATCGACCGGCTGACGCCGAGCCGGGCGACCGGTTGGACCTATTCCCCCCTCGCCTTCACCGTGCTGGACCCGGCCGCGATCCCGGAGCGGCCACCGAGCGAACGCGCCGTGTGGGACATCGACGCCGAGGCCGGGACCGTGCGGCTGCGCGAACCGCCGAAGGGGCTGGAGGCTTTCGCGCCGCCGATCCAGCCCATGATCGGCTGCTTCGGCGTCGCGCCGGCGCGTGGCCAAGCGCTGTCCACCGCGACCAGCGCGCAGAATGGCGGCAACATGGATTACCGCCTGTTCGCACCAGGGACGACGGCCTGGTTCCCGGTTTCGGTTCCCGGCGCGCTGTTCTACCTCGGCGACGGCCACGCTTGCCAGGGCGACGGCGAGATCGTCGGTACCGGCATCGAGACCTCGTTCGAGATGGCGGTGACGTTTCGGGTGCTGAAACGGACGATCGCATGGCCGCGCGGCGAGACGGCCGACGATATTTTCACCGTCGGCAATGCCAGGCCGCTGGATCAGGCGCTGCAGCACGCCACCACCGAGATGCTGCGCTGGCTCGGGGAGGATTACGGGCTGGACCCCCGCGCCGCCAGCCACTTGATGGGCCAGGTCGTCCGCTACGATGTCGGCAACGTCTTCAACCCCGCCTTCACCGTCGCCTGCCGGATCGCCAGGCGCTGGTTGACGAAGCTGTAGGGTGTAGCCCCTACCAGCGCCGCGCCAGGGCGGTTTTGTCCAGGGTTTCGGCCATCTGGCGCATCTCGTTGGCGGTGCGCTCGTCGGTGCGGATCGTGTCGGTCAGCACCGCGGCGGCGCCGTCGCGCGGGGCGTAGCCGATCGCGGACTTGGTGGCCTCGATGTCCCAGCGCATGCCGGGATTGTCGCTCATCAGGTTCAGCACCGCGAAGCCCACCCCGTCGGCCAGCACCGCGCGTTCCATCGCCTGGCACAGGTCGCGGTTGGACAGCCACATCAGCTGGCCCCAGCTGCCCCAACCCATATGCGGCCCAGGCTGGTTGTCGTCGCGTTGCAGATAGCCGATGCGCAGGCAAACCACCGGGAGGCCCCAGCGCTCATGGTAGCTGCGGCCCAGGCGCTCACCCATCAGCTTGGAGACGCCGTAGGGGTTGATCGGCCAGGGTTCCATCGTGGTGGTCAGCTTGCCCTCGCCCGGGCGGTGGCCGGCCATCACCCAGTTGGAGCTGGCGAAGACCACGCGCTTGGCCCCCTGCCGTGCCGCGGCCTCGTAGACGTTCATCGTCATGTCGACGTTGTAGCGCTGCGCGTCCGCCCAGGAGGTGGCGGGGTTCGGCCGGCCGGCCAGGTGGATCACCGCGTCTACGCCGGCGAAGCGCCCGGCCCAGCCGTCGTTCCAGACCGAGAGGTCGGCCGCGGTCACCTCCGGATCGGAGGCCGCCACGTCCAGCAGCCGCAGGGTCCAGCCGAGGTTGGTGAAGTGGGCGCGCAGCTTGCGGCCGATATTTCCCGCGGCGCCGGTGATCAATATGGTGCGGCTCATGGTACCTCCTGCCAGTTGGTGAACGACCCGTCCCTCCGGCATAGCACCGGGGGGTTCCAGAAGCGGAATTCATCGCGCCCGAGCAGCCGCCCGGCCACCCTGATGCCGATGCCGGGCCTGGTTGGGCACCGCGAAGCTGCCGCTTTGCGGTCAGTAGTTCCAGGCGGTGCCGTCGGCGAGGCGGGCGGTGGCGAGATAGGAGCGACGATAGGGGAATCTGGCCGCCGCCACCTCATCGATGTCCACGCCGTGACCGGGGGCCTCGCCGCTGAGCAGGTGGCCGTCGCCGTCGTAGGACCAGTCGGAGCGGAACACCTCGGCCGTCTCCGGCGGGTGGCCGGCATATTCCTGGATGCCGAAATTCGGCACCCAGCGGTCGAAATGCAGCGAGGCGCCGAAGGTGACGGGCGACATGTCCGGCGCGCCGTGGCAGGCGGTGCGGATCTGCCAGAGCGCCGCGAAATCGGCGATGCGGCGGATATGGGTGATGCCGCCGGCATGCAGGGGCGAGGCGCGGATAAAGTCGATCAGCTGCTGCTGGATCACCTCGCGGCAGTCATGGATGGTGTTGAACACCTCGCCGAGCGCCAGCCTGGTGGTGCTGGCGGCGCGGATGAGGCGGTAGACCTCGGGATTCTCCGCCGGCACCAGGTCTTCCAGCCAGAACAGGTGCAGCGGCTCCACCTCCCTGGCCAGGCGGGCGGCGTCGATCGGGGTGATGCGGTGGTGGGTGTCGTGCAGCAGCTCGAACGTCTCGCCCACCGCGTCGCGCACCTCGGCGAGCATGTGCGGGGCGAAGCGCATATAGGCGCCGATGTCCCATTCCTGTTCGGCCGGCATCCCGGCCGGCTGATTCAGCCCGCCGCCGCGCACGCCGTAGACCGCGCCGAGGCCCGGGATGCCGCACTGGACGCGGGCGGCGCGGTGGCCCTGCGCGCGCAGGGCGGCGATGCGCTCCAGCAGCTCCGGCAGGTCGGCGCCGCTGGCGTGCGGGTAGCACAGCATGCGGGTGCGCGAGGCGCCGCCGAGCAACTGGTAGAGCGGCAGCGCGGCCGCCTTGGCCTTGAGGTCCCACAGCGCCACGTCCACCGCCGCGATCGCTGCCATGGTGACCGGGCCGCGCCGCCAGTAGGCGCCGCGATACAGGTACTGCCAGATGTCCTCCACCGCATGCGCGTCGCGCCCGATCAGGCAGGGCAGCACATGGTCCTGCAGGTAGGCGACCACGGACATCTCGCGCCCGTTCAGCGTGGCATCGCCGATGCCGTGCAGGCCCTGGTCGGTCTCGATCTTCAGGGTGACGAAATTGCGCCCGGGCGCGCAGACGATGACGCGGGCGGCGGTGATCTTCATGGGTCTGCCCTCCGTATGCGCTCCATGGCGATGCGCTCCATCCTGCGGAACGCGGACCGGCGACGCGGCGCCGTTTCAAAGGTCGAGCGTGCCGACCCCTTTGGCCGGCGTGGGCTGCTCGGCGCCCGGGGACGGCAGGCTCTCGGTCTTGATCGGGTCGCCCGGCTTGGTGTCGCCAGGCTGGGTGTCGCCGGGCTTGGTATCGACAGGCTTGCCCTCGGCGGGCTTGGCCGGGTCTGGGGTTGGGGCGGCGGCGCCCGGCGGCACCACCGGCTCCGGTTCGGCGGTGTAGTCCGGCACGATGCGGGCCTGGGTGCCGGCGATCACCAGCACCTTCTGGCCGATCGCCAGGGGATGGGCGTCCTGTTGGGTGACCGAGATCAGGTCGCCATTTGGCTTGCGCACGATGTATTCCAGCGCCGCGGCGTCGGCCGTGCCATGCTCGATGGTGGTGCCGACCAGCCCGCCCAGTACGGTGCCGCCGAGCGCGCCGAACGCGCCGGTGACGCCGCCGCCGACCTGCGAGCCGGCGATGCCGCCCGCCGCACCGCCGGTGACCGCGCCGGCGGTGCCGTTGGCGCTGACGCCCACCGCGCGGACGCCGACCACCACGCCGCGCTCGACCTTGGCCGCCTGCTGCACGGCACCGGCGTTATAGGTGTTCGGCGAATAATGCCCTCCGCAGCCAAGCAGCGGGACAAGCAGGAGGATGGACCAGGCGGGCTTCATCGGAACCGGCCAACACAGTTCGGGGGCGGATGCGAGCGCGCCTTTTACGCGCTCGGCCGGGCGCTGTCATCTTCCCCGGCCGTCATCCCTGCCCTGCTATCCCTGCCCTCTGCCCGGATTGCCCTTCGCGGGCCCGTCAGCGCCGCTTGAGCTGGCTCACGTCGCGCACCGCGCCGCGGGCGGCGCTGGTGGTGAGCGCCGCATAGGCCAGCAGCGCCTGCGACACCTTGCGGTCGCGCTTGGCCGGCTGCCAGGCGGCGGCGCCCTTGGCCTCCATCGCGGCGCGGCGGCTGGCCAGCACCTCGTCGGAGACGGCCAGGTGCATGCGGCGGGCGGGGATGTCGATCTCCATGATGTCCCCCTCCTCCACCAGCCCGATGGCGCCGCCCTCGGCGGCTTCCGGCGAGACGTGGCCGATGCACAGGCCCGACGAGCCGCCGGAGAAGCGGCCATCGGTGACCAGGGCGCAGACCTTGCCCAGGCCCTTGGACTTCAGGTAGCTGGTCGGGTACAGCATCTCCTGCATGCCGGGGCCCCCTTTCGGTCCCTCGTAGCGCACCAGCACCACGTCGCCCGGCTTCACCCGGCCGCCGAGGATGCCGGAAACCGCGTCGTCCTGGCTCTCGAAGATGCGGGCCGGGCCCTTGAAGGTCAGCACCGAGGCATCGACGCCAGCGGTTTTCACGATGCAGCCATCCAGCGCCACGTTGCCGTAGAGCACCGCCAGCCCGCCATCCTTGGAGAAGGCGTGCGCGGCGTCGCGGATCACCCCCTTCTCGCGGTCGGCATCCAGATCGTCCCAGCGCGAGGACTGGCTGAAGGCGATCTGCGTCGGCACGCCGCCGGGGGCGGCGCGGAAGAATTCGCCCACCTTGGCGCTGTCGCTGCGCTTGATGTCCCAGCGGGCCAGCCCGTCGGCGAGTGTCGGGCTATGCACTGTGCCGCAGCCGGCGTGGATCAACCCGGCGCGGTCCAGCTCGCCCAGGATGCCCATGATGCCGCCGGCGCGGTGGACGTCTTCCACATGCACGTCGGCCACCGCCGGCGCCACCTTGCACAGCACCGGCACGCGGCGCGACAGGCGGTCGATATCCTTCATGGTGAAGTCCACCCCGGCTTCCTGGGCGGCCGCCAGCAAATGCAGCACGGTGTTGGTGGAGCCGCCCATGGCGATATCCAGCGTCATCGCGTTCTCGAACGCCTGGAAGCTGGCGATGCTGCGCGGCAGCACGCTGGCGTCGTCCTGCTCGTAATACTGCTTCGCCAGATCGACGATGGTGCGGCCGGCCTCCAGGAACAGGTTCTTGCGGTCGGCATGGGTGGCCAGCACGGTGCCGTTGCCGGGCAGCCCCAGGCCGAGGGCTTCCACCAGGCAATTCATTGAATTTGCGGTAAACATGCCGGAGCAGCTGCCGCAGGTGGGGCAGGCCGAGCGTTCCATGACCGCGACTTCCTCGTCGGTCACGGTGCTGTCTGCGGCGACGATCATGGCGTCGATCAGGTCGATCGAGCGCTTGATGCCCCGATGCACCACCTTGCCGGCCTCCATCGGGCCGCCGGAGACGAACACGGTGGGGATGTTCAGCCGCATCGCGGCCATCAGCATGCCCGGGGTGATCTTGTCGCAATTTGAGATGCACACCAGCGCGTCGGCGCAGTGGGCGTTGACCATGTATTCCACCGCGTCGGCGATCAGTTCGCGCGAGGGCAGGCTGTAGAGCATGCCGTCATGCCCCATGGCGATGCCGTCATCGACCGCGATGGTGTTGAATTCCTTGGCGACGCCGCCGGCCTGCTCGATCTCGCGGGCGACCATCTGGCCGAGGTCCTTGAGGTGGACATGGCCGGGCACGAACTGGGTGAAGGAGTTGGCGATGGCGATGATCGGCTTGCCGAAATCCCCGTCCTTCATGCCCGTCGCGCGCCACAGGCCGCGGGCGCCGGCCATGTTGCGGCCATGGGTGGTGGTGCGGGAACGATAGGGCGGCATTGGCTGGGTCCTCCGGTGTTGGCGGCATGTGACCCAAAACCGCGTCGCCTGTCCACTTGCGCGCGGACAGGTCAGCCCTGGCGGCGGAAGATCAGCATGAGGTTGTTGGCCGGCATGGCCACGATCTCCGGGGCGCCGAAGCCGGATCGTTTCGCTAAATTGGTGACGGATTCGAGGTCGCGGATGCCCCATTCGGGGTTTCGGGCGCGCAGATCGGCGTCGAAAGCCACGTTTCCGGGGGCGAATTCGGCGTTTTTTACCCGGTAGGGGCCGTATAAAATCAGCGGAACACCGCCAGAAAGCAAGTTTTCAGCGCCAGAAAACAGTCCTTCGGCGGCTGCCCAGGGGGCGATGTGGAGCATGTTGGCGCAGAAAATCGCGCCGAAATGTATGCCGCATAACTTTCGCGCTGTCGTATCGAGTTCGATCGCCGGCAGCACGTTGGGGAGGCCGGCGCACCAGGCGTCGATGCTGGCGCGGCGGGCCGGATCGGGGTCGCTCGGCTGGAAGGTGAGCTCTGGCAGGGCGGCGGCGAAATGCGCCGCGTGCTCGCCGGTGCCGCTGGCCACTTCCAGCACAAGCCCGCTCGCGGGCAGCACGCGACGCAGCACGGCGAGGATCGCGTCGCGGTTGCGGGCGGCGGCGGGAGAGTGTTGGCGCAGGTCGTTCATCGGCGGTGTCTCCGTGCTAGGATGGGCGGATGCATCCCCTGCCCCTGCTGCATGCGCTGCTGCTGGTGACGCTGGCCAATGGCGCGCCGGTGCTGGCCAAGTATCTGCTCGGCGCGCGCTGGGCGATGCCGCTGGATGGCGGGGTGCTGCTGGGCGATGGGCGGCCGGTGTTCGGGGCGTCGAAAACGGTGCGCGGGCTGGTGGCGGCGGTGGTGGTGACCGCGCTGGGCGGCGCGCTGTTCGGGCCGGGGCTGCTGGTGGGCGGCCAGGTGGCGGCGGCGGCGATGGCGGGGGATTTGCTGTCCAGCTTCACCAAGCGGCGGCTGGGGCGGACGCCGAGCAGCCGGGCGCTGGGGATCGACCAGGTGCCGGAAGCGTTGTTCGGGTTGCTGGCCTGCGCGGGGGCGCTGAGGTTGTCGGCGGTGGATGTGGCGCTGGGCGTCGGGCTGTTCTTCGTGGGCGAACTGGCGCTCTCGCGGCTGCTGTTCAGGGTGCATCTGCGCGACGAGCCTTACTAGGCGGCGGCAGGCCGGTCACGCCGCCGGTTCGCCGCGGTGCAGGTGGTGCAGTGTGATTTCCGGAGGACAGTTGAACCGGACCGCGACCACCGAGGCGCCGGCGCCTGCCGAGGTATAGCCGGCCATCGCGTGGTGCGCCCAGGCGCCCACTCCGAGGCGGCGCGGCAGCGAGGAATCCAACGTGATGGGCACGCCCCCCGGCAGGCAGATCTGTCCGCCGTGGGTGTGGCCGGACAGCATCACGTCGAACCCGGCATGGGCGGCTTGGCGATAGATCTCCGGCGTGTGCGAGAGCAGGATGCTGAACTCGCCTTCGGGCACCGCGTCGCCCGCCTTCTCGATGTTATCCACCCGGAACAGATGTGCGTCGTCCACACCGGCGAGATAGATGCGCTGGTCGCCGCGCACGATGGGCTCGGCCTCGTTGAGCAGCATGCGCACGCCCATCGCCTCCAGCGTGGGGACCATCTGCACCGTGTCGTGGTTGCCGAGTACGCCGTAGAGCGGCGCGTGCAGATGCAGGCATACCGCCGCGACCCCGTCCATGGCGGCGCGGAAGGCGCCGAAGGTCTTGCCCCGGTAGTCGCCGGTCAGCACGCAGATGTCGTAGCGCAGCCCATCGACCAGCTCGATCACGCGGCGCATGGCTTGGCCGGACATGTCGGCATGCAGGTCGGTGAGATGCAGGATGGTGAAGCCGTCGAATGCCGGCGGCAGGCGGGGCGAGAGGATCTCGTTATGGCGCAGCACCACGCGCGCGGCGTTGCGCCGGCCGCGGCCGTACAGGCCGATCAGACGCAGGAATCCGCGGATGAAGCCGTGGATCGAGTAGAAGTTCTCGATATGGAAGAAGTTTCGTCCGTAGCCGATGACCTGGGTCTCGTGGTCATGCTCCACACCCAGGCGCTGGCGGGCGTGCAGCCGGCCCAGCCGCCGTTCCAGTTGCAGCAGGATGTCCTTGTCCAAACGCGGTATCCCCAGGGATCGGCGGCCCGGCGGTGGGCGCGTCGCCAGGATGAGGGCCGGGCATGGCGGCGGTCAAGGCGGCGGGATTTGGGTCTGCGGCACGGAGGGCGTAAATCTTGGCGCCACCCACCCATCGCCGCAGGGCCCCGCATGACCGCCGATGCCGAAACCGAGTTGCGCCGCCTGCTGGACATCATGGCCGCCCTGCGCGCGCCGGTCGGCGGCTGCCCATGGGATGCGGCGCAGGGCTTCGACAGCATCGCGCCCTACACGATCGAGGAAGCCTATGAGGTGGCGGACGCGATCGCCCGGCGCGACTTCGCCGCCCTGCCCGACGAGCTGGGCGACCTGCTGTTCCAGGTGGTGTTCCACGCCCGCATGGCCGAGGAGGAGGGGCGGTTCGGCTTCGCCGACGTGGCCCGCGCGATCGCCGACAAGATGGTGCGCCGCCACCCGCATGTGTTCGGCGAAGCCGCCGCCCGCACTGCCGGGATGCAGGCGGTGGCGTGGGAGGAGCAGAAGCGGGCCGAGCGGGCGGCGCGGGCCGAGACCGGCACGCTGGCCGGTATCGCCGTGGGATTGCCGGCGCTGACGCGCGCCCACAAGCTGACCGCACGCGCCGCCCGGGTGGGGTTCGACTGGCCGGACGCCGCCGCCGTGCTGGACAAGCTGGAGGAGGAGGCGGCCGAGCTGCGCGCCGAACTGCCCGGCGCCGACCCCGCCCGGCTGGCCGACGAGCTGGGCGACCTGCTGTTCGTGCTGGCCAACCTGGCGCGCAAGCTGGAGCTGGACCCGGAAGCCTGCCTGCGCCACGCCAACCTGAAATTCGCCCGCCGGTTCGGAGCGGTGGAGGCGCGGCTGGCCGCGGCCGGGCGCACCGCCGCGGAGGCCACGCTCGACGAGATGGAGACGGAATGGCAGGCGGTGAAGCGGGACGAGCGCGCCCCGGGCAACTGAGCGGCGCTCAGCCCTGCGGCCCGACCGGCCCGATATAGGGATACACGCCGTTGTCGCCCCGCGTGTCCGAATAGAGCCAGTGCATGCCGTGCATGATGTAGAAATTGCGGCATTCCAGGCGGCTCGGCATGTAGATCGCGCTGCCCAGCTTGAAGGCGATGAAGCGGTCCGGGTCCTTCACACCGGGGTTCTTGGCCGAGGCGTAGTCGTCCTGGCAGCCGTGCTGGATTCGCGAGCGCAGGTTGCGGTTCATCTCGCGCAGGATGCGGGTGGCCTTGCCGGTATAGGGCCCGGTCTTGGCACCGGTCGGCACGCCGTCCCAACTCGCCACCCCGATCACCACCTTGCGCAGCGAATTGCCGGCCATCTCCCAGAAGCTCATCATGTCGTAATCCGACACCGCCTGCTGCCCGCCGCGATGGGCGATGCCGTCGGCGCCGGATTTCACGTCCCACCAGGCGCCGGGCTTGCCGGGCAGCACGCCCTGGTAGGCGAAGGCCGCCTGCTTGGGGCAGCGGATGACGATGACGTAGCCGGCACCGCGCGTGTAGCGGCACAGGAATGCCACGTCCTGCGGGTCCATCCCCGCGTCCATCGCGAGCAGGATGGTGTTCATCGGCAGCCCGGCGCCGGCGGCTCCTGAAATCTTGTCCTGCAGGTCGCGGAAATAGCTGCCCTGGAACAGCGGCGCGTCGAAGCCGGTTGGTGCGTTGCCGCCCATGCCAATTCTCCATCGGATCGTTTGGCCGGACGATATTACGGATTCGGCAATGGCGCGCCACAAATGCCCGTGACACGAATGCCCGTGACGGGGTCAGTCGCTGGTATCGACCGGGGTGATCGCGCGCGGCAGGCCGTTGCGGTAGTTGTAGTTGGTCTGCGCCGCCCCGTGCGGCACGGTGCAGCCGGCGTAGCTGCCGTCCGGGTTGTAGAAATGGCGCGTGTGCTGGGCCACGTCGCCCCAGACCGCCCCCTCCTGGTGGTAGTGGAACTGCACGGCGCGGCGGCGCAGGTCGGAGCTGTTGGGCGCGGTGAAATGGTGCAGCAGGGAGTGGAACAGCAGCGCGTCGCCCGGCTGCATCTCCACCGCCACGCGCTCGCCGGCGCGCAGGGCGTCGGGCACGATGCGGCAGCGGTTGAAGTCGTTCTCGTGCACATGCGGCACGCCGCCGCCGAGATGGCTGCCCGGCACCACCTCCATGCAGCCATTCATGGTCAGCGCCGGATCGAGCGCGATCCAGACGCCGGCGATCAGCGCCGGATCGGTCAGGCGGAAATAGGAGGCGTCCTGGTGCCAGGGCTTCTCCGAACCGATGCGCGGCGGCTTGACCAGCGCCATTTCCTGGAAGAGCACCCTGCCCTGCCCCAACAGCTGGTCCAGCGCCTGGTGCAGCACGCGGCTGTTGGCGGCGGCCTTGAGAGCGGGCGCGTCCTCGGTGAAATCCATGTATTTGCGGATGCGCAACTCGCGCTCGGCGTCCGTATCGGTGGTGCCGGTCTCGAACATAAGCGTGGTCTCGCGTGCCGGGATGGCGCCGGTGGCCAGGCCGGTGAGCGCCTGGATGCAGGCGGCGACGTGGCGCGGGCCGAGGGCGGCGCGCAGCACCACATAGCCGTCGCGGCGGTACTGCGCCACCTCGGCATGGCTCAGCGGCATCGTGTCGGTGGCGGCGTTCATGTCCATGGCGGCCTCACGCGGGTTGGAGGGGTCAGCGGGCGTAGATGAAGCGCTTCATCCCGGGATCGTCGATATTCTTGCGGTCCATCAGGGTGAATCCGGTGTCGATGCGGGTGGGGATGGACTGGCCGGTGGCGACGCCGTAGCCCAGCATTGTGCCAAGCCAGCCCATTTCGGCGGGATGCTGGGAGACGATCAGGTCCACCTGGCCGCTTTTCAACGCGCCGACCATCTGCTCGGTGGCGTCGATCACCGCCAGCTTCACCATGCCGGAGCGGCCGGCCTCCTTCAGCGCATTGAAGGTGCCGACGGCGGCGCCGGGGTTGACGCAGAACACGCCGGCAAGGTTCGGCGCCTGTTGCAGCATGGCGTGCAACTGGATGGCGGCCTTGGCCGGGTCCATGCCGGTGTACTGGGTCGGCAGCACGGTGACATTGGGGAAGCTTCGCGCCATCTCGGCGCGGAACCCCTCCTCGCGCCGGCCCAGGGTGGCGACCGTGGGCCAGGTGGCGGAGACATAGACCTGCCCCGCACCCTCGATGGCATTGGCAAGCCCGCGCGCGGCCAGGGCACCGCCGGCGGCGTCGTCCGAGGCGATGTAGCAGAGCGGGAAATCCGCCTCCCCGCCGCCGGTCTGGTAGGTGGCGGGGGTGGCGCCGATATAGGTGTCCACGCAGATCACCGGCACGCCCAGGTCGAGCGCTACCTTGCGCAGCGGCGCCACCATCAGCGTGCGGTCGGCCGGGGCCACCAGCAGCACGTCCGGCTTGCGCGCCATCACCGCGTTCAGCGCCTGCACCTGTTGCACCGGGCTGGGCTCGGTGGGGCCCTGGTAGAGCAGCGTGGCGCCCACCGCCTGGGCGGCCGCACGGGCACCGCGGTTCATGGTCGTGTAGAACGGGTCGGTGCCGTAAATGGGCACCAGCGCGATGGTGACGCGGGGCGCATCGGCGCGGGCAGGCGTGGCCAGCGCCGCCAATCCCGACATGGCCAGCCCCGATATGGTAAACTGGGTCAGCGCACGCCGGCGGAGTGTCATCGCTGCGCTCCCCCGGCGCGCGGTCAGGCGGCGGCGCGGATGGTGGCGCCGAGGCCGGCCAGGGCGGCGCGGATGGCGGCGCGACGGGCCTCGTCCGGCATCGGCATGGGCCGGCGCGACAGGCCGGCCGGCACGCCCTGCACGGCCAGAGCGTATTTCACGTTGGCCGGCAGGTTTTCCGCGCTCAGGGCGTTCCACAGCACCAGCAGCCGCTCATGCAGCGCCTTGGCAGCGGCGTGGTCGCCGGCCTTCATCGCGTTCCACAGCGCGACGTTGGCGTGCGGGGCGGCGGCCGGCATGGCGGCGATGGCGCCGCACGCACCCAGCGCGTAGGACGGGTACAGCAGCGCGTCGATCGCCGTGAAGATCAGCTTGTCCGCCGGCGCGGCGAGCAGCAGGTCGGCCAGCAGCTTGAGGTCGCCCGAGCTCTGCTTCACGCCAACCACCCCCGGTACCTCGCGCATGACGCGCAACAGCAGCGCGGGCGAGAGGTAGTTCCAGGGGATGACGTTGTAGATGATGACCGGCTTGCCGGTGCCCTCGGCAACCGCGCGGAAATGCGCCACGGTGGCATCGTCGTCGGGCTTGAACAGGTAGTGCACCGGGGTGACCTGCAGCGCCGCGATGTCCAGGTGTCGCAGCCGATTAGCGCGGGCGATCGCCTCGTTGGTCGAGTTCACGATGATCCCCGCTAGCACCGGCACGCGCCCGCGCGCGGCGGCGGCCACGGTTTCCATCATGGCGACGAAGTCGTCACGCTCGAAGGTATGGCCCTCGCCGGTGCTGCCGCCGGCGACCAACCCGTGCACCCCGGCGTTGATCTGGAACTCTACGACCTCGCGCAGGGCGGGATGAAGCACGTTTCCATCGGCATCGAAGGGGGTGGCGATCGGCGGGATCACGCCGAAGAGCGGCTGCGGCATCGCGGTTCTCCCTAGGGCTGGCGCGCTCTTGCGGCGCTGCTTGCGTGCGCGGCGCAGTATTCCCGATCGCAGGGCGCGCGTCCACGTGGCATATGGAAACCTCCTGGCCGAACGCGCCAGGCGCCCTTAGGATTTTGCGCCGCCGCATGGCCGGCGGGGTGGAGGGCTGTGGATGGATGCGACCGAGACTGCCGGCGCTGTGGTCGTGGTGGGCCATCCGCTGGTGCAGCACAAGCTGACGCTGATGCGCGACCGCGATACCTCCACCATCGGCTTCCGGCGCATCGCCCGCGAGATCAGCCTGCTGATGGCCTATGAGGTCACACGCGACCTACCGCTGGTGCTGGTCGAGATCGAGACGCCCCTGGAGCGAATGGCTGCACCGCAGATCAGCGGCAAGAAACTGTGCTTCGTGTCGATCCTGCGCGCCGGCAACGGCATCCTGGACGGCATGCTGGACCTGGTGCCGGCGGCACGGGTGGGACATGTGGGGCTGTACCGCGACCCGCAGACCCTGGCCCCGGTGGAATACTACCTGAAGCTGCCCGACGACCTGGCCGAGCGGCTGGTGGTGGTGGTGGACCCGATGCTCGCCACCGGCAACTCCGCCGCGGCGGCGGTGGCGCGGCTGAAGCAGGCGGGGGCGGCGCAGATCCGTTTCGTGTGCCTGCTGGCCGCCCCCGAGGGGCTGGCGCGGTTCCACGCCGCGCACCCGGACGTGACGGTGTTCACCGCCAGCGTGGACCGCTGCCTGAACGACCACGGCTATATCTGCCCCGGGCTGGGCGACGCGGGGGACCGGCTCTACGGGACGAAATAAGGCGCCCCGGCCCGGGCGCTAACGCAGTCCCCGAGCCGGGCGCTAACGCACCACCGGCGCATCCGGCCAGAACCGCGCATCCGCCCGCGCCAGCCCGCCGCCCACGCCGATCGCCGTGCCGTCGGCCCGCCAGCAGGCGGCGCCGGTCATGGTGCCGTCCGGATGGAACTGGATGGCGTTCATGCCGCCGGCCACGTGCGGCAGCATCTGCACCGCATGGCCCCGGTTGCGCAGGCCGCGCAGCACGGTTTCGGGGAAACTGTCCTCCACTTCCAGGGCGTTGCCCTCGGTCCAGACGCGCGGGGCCTCCACGGCCTCCTGCAGGCTCATGCCGTGGTCGATCAGGTTGACCAGCGCCTGCATCGCCGAGGGGAAGATACGCTTGCCGCCGGGCAGGCCGAGGGCATAGATGACCTCGCCCCCGCGCAGCGCCATCATCGGCGACATCGAGGTGGTGACCCGCTTGCCCGGCGCGATCGACAGGGCATTGCCCGGCCTGGGGTCGAAATTGTTCATGTAATTGTTCGGAATGATGCCGGTGCCCGGGATCATGAAGCGGGCGCCGAACAGCGAGTTGATGGTCTGCGTGCTGGCCACCACGTTGCCCTGGCCGTCCGCCACGGTGACATGGGTGGTGTGCGGGCTGGTCGGGCTGGAGACGCCGGCGCCCCATTTCTGCGTGTGCGCCGGGTCGATCAGGGCGCGGCGGGCGGCCGCGTACTCCTTGCTGATGAGCTGCTCCACCGGGACCGCGACGAAATCGGGGTCGGCGGTGGCCGCCGCGCGGTCGGCGAAGGCGATCTTGAGCGCCTCGGCCAGCAGGTGCACCAGCTCGGCGCTGCCGAAGCCCATGCCGGCCACGTCGTAGCCTTCCAGGATGTTCAGCATCTGCACGATATGCACGCCCGAGGCCGCCGGCGGCGGCGGGCCGACGATCTCCCAGCCGCGATAGGTGCCGCGGATCGGCATGCGTTCCATCACCTTGTAGGCAAGCAGGTCGTCGCGCCCGACCAGGCCGCCGCGCTGGGTGATGCAGGCGGCCAGCGCGTCGCCGAGCGCGCCGCCGTGCAGCGCCGCCTCGCCATCGGCGGCGATCAGCCGCAGGCTTTCGGCATAGTCGCCGTTGATGAGCTTCGCGCCTGCCGCGACCGGGCTGCCGCCGGGCAGGTAGACGGCCGCCGCCGCCGCGTCGCGCGACAGGTCGCCAGCCGCCTCGGCGATGCAGGCGCTGAGATAGGGGGTGATGGCAAAGCCGCGTGCGGCCAGGCGGATCGCAGGCTGCATCACGTCGGCCAGAGGGAAGGTGCCGAACCGGCGCAGCGCCTCGCACCAGCCGCGCAACGCGCCGGGGGTGGCGACCGCTTTCGGGCCGACCACATTCTCACGGTCCAGCACGTCGTAATTGTCGGGTGCCGTGTCGGGGACCGAGCGGTACATCGTGGCGGTGGCGGCCCCGGGCACCAGGCTCATGGCGTCCAGCACGCGGTGGCTGCCGTCGGCGAGGCGGATATGCGCGGTGCCGCCGCCGGCCACACCAACCATCATCGGTTCCACCACGGTCAGCGCGAACAGGCAGGCGATCGCCGCGTCGATGGCGTTGCCGCCGGCGGCCAGCATCTCCGCTCCCGCCGCCGAGGCCAGCGGGTGGTTGGTGACCACCATGCCCTTGCTGCCGGTGGCCGGCCGCTTCTCGCAGCGGAACACGGTGGCGGCGCGGTCGCGCCAGGTCGGCGTGGTCATACCGGAGTCTCCCCTCGCATGGTCTGCGGCGAATCTCGCATGCACGCCGGGCGCGCGCCACCCCCGGGGGGCGGATATGGTTGTCATCGGCGGCGGCACAGGTGCAGAGTGCGGCCGTGCAGGTGATGCTTGGCAAGACCGTAAGCATCTCAAAACAATCGGACATTTCGATCCGAAGGGAGGCTCTGATGAAACGTAGGGACCTGTTGAAGACCACGCTGGCCGGCGCCGCCGCGCTGACCGCCCCGCTGGCTGCCCCGCGGCTGGCGCGGGCGGCCGGGCCGTCTCTGCTGAAATTCGTGCCGCATGCCGACCTGGCCTCGCTGGACCCGGTCTGGACTACGGCGGACATCACCCGCAACTACTCGCTGGCGGTGTTCGACACGTTGTACGGCATCGACGAGAACTTCGCCGTGCATCCGCAGATGGCGGCCGGCCACACCGTCAGCGCCGACGGCAAGCTGGTGGAGATCACGCTGCGCGACGGGCTGAAATTCCATGACGGCACGCCGGTGCTGGCCAAGGACTGCGTCGCCACCATCAAGCGCTATGCACCGCGCGAGCCGCTGTCCAGCGTGATGCTCGCGGCGGTGGACGAGTTGACCGCACCGTCCGACAAGGTGATCCGGTTCAAGCTGAAGAAGCCCTTCCCGCTGCTGACCACGGCGCTGGCGCAGTATCAGTCGGCCATCATGCCGGAACGGCTGGCCGGCACGGACGCGATGAAGCAGATCACCGAGGCGGTCGGCAGCGGGCCGTTCCGCTTCAAGGCCGATGAGCGGGTGGCCGGCGCCAAGGTGGTGTTCGAGCGCAACACCGCCTACGTCCCCCGCCCGGACGGCGTGCCCAGCTTCACCGCCGGCCCCAAGGTCGCGCATTTCGACCGGGTGGAGTGGACGGTCATGCCCGACCCGGCCACCGCCGAGGCGGCGCTGTCCAACAACGAGATCGACTGGTGGGAGAACCCCAGCATCGACCTGATCCCGCTGCTCAAGCGCGACAAGAACATCAAGGTGGAGGTGATCGACGTCAGCGGCGAAATCGGCTGCCTGCGCTTCAACTGCCTCAACCCGCCTTTCGACAACCCGAAAATCCGCCAGATCGTGCTGGCCGCGATAAACCAGCGCGACGTGATGGAAGCGGTGGCCGGCGCCGAGCCGTCGCTGATCAAGACCGATGTCGGCATCTTCGTGCCCGGCACGCCGATGGCGAGCACGGTCGGGATCGAGAACACCCACCAGTACACCAAGTTCGAGCAGCTCAAGAAAGACCTGGTGGCCGCCGGCTACAAGGGCGAGAAGATCGTGCTGCTGTCGGCGACCACCATCCCGATCATCCATGCCGAGGCGTCGGTGGCGGCGGATGTGCTGAAGCGCCTGGGGTTCAACGTGGACAACCAGGAGCTGGAATGGGGCACCGTGGTGCAGCGCCGCGCCAGCATGGAGCCGGTGGACAAGGGCGGCTACAACATCTTCTTCACCTTCCTGGGCGGCACCGGCAACGTGACGCCGGCCACCGCGATCGCCATCCGTGGCACCGGCAAGGCGGCCTGGGTCGGCTGGCCCACCAGCGATGCGATGGAAAAGCTGCGCGACGCCTGGTTCGACGCGCCGGACCTGGCGTCGCAGCAGAAGATCTGCGCGCAGATGCAGGCGCTGTTCTGGGACTGGGTGCCGTACGTGCCGCTCGGCATGTTCGACCAGCCAACCGCCTATCACACCTACCTGACGGATATCCGCAAGGGCTACCCGCAGTTCTACGGCGTGCGGCGAGTCTGAGTATGAGCGGGCGCCGGCAAAACCGGCGCCCGCGACTTGCTATGGCAGGGTCGCCAGCCGCTCGCCCAGCAGGGCAAAGAAGCCATCGGCGTCCAGCGTTTCCAGCAGGCGGGCATTTGGCGCACGACCGTTGCGGCCCCAGCGGTCGATGACGGTGCGGCCGCGCGACGGGCCGGGGCCAAGGTCCATCTCGGCATGTACCGGGCGCGTGGTGAACAGCGCGGGCGCCGCCAGCCAGGCCAGCGCGCAGGCATCGTATTCCGCATGCCCTGCCCCACCCAGCCGCCGGGCCGGCGGCACCGACTCCATGATCGCGCAGGCGGCACCTAGGCAAGCGCCGTTGCCGAGGGCGCGCAGCGCGGCGATGCGGGCGGGGGTGCAGACCGCCTGGGCGGCCACTTCCAGCGTCGCCAGCGTCACCGGGCGGCCGCTGGAGAGCAGGATCTGCAGCGCCTCGGGATCGCTCCAGGCGTTGAACTCGGCGGCGGGTGTCACGTTGCCATCCGCCCAGGCGCCGGCCATCAGCACGATTTCGGCGACATGGTCCAGCAGCGCCGGCTCGGTGGCCAAGGCGAGTGCCAGGTTGGTGGCTGGGCCGATGCCCACCAGGCTCACGCCCTGCGGACCGGCGGCGCGCAGCACGGCGCGGATGGCGTCGGCGGCGACGCCCGGTGTCGCCGGCGGCCCCTCCGGGAGCCGCACGCCGCCAAGGCCGTCTCGCCCATGCACCCGCGTCTCAGCCGCGAAGCCGCCCAGCAGCGGCCGATCCGCCCCGGCCACCACCGGCATGTCCCGGCCGGCCAGGCCGACAAGCGCGCGGGCATTAGCCAGGGTATGCGCCAGGCCGACATTGCCGCCGGTCACGCTGACCAGCCGCACATCCAGCCCTGGCGTGCCGAACGCCAGGAACAGCGCGATGGCGTCGTCGGTGCCCGGATCGGTATCGATGATGATGGGGCGGGGGTCGGGCGGCCTGGGCATGGGACGATCCTCCGGAATGGGTGGGCACGGCAGGCGGCACGGATTGCCTGTAAGCAGTTACGTATGGCAACATGGCTCATCTCAGCAATTGGGGCATGCCGCAGCGTCGGTGCCCGGGAACATGGCCATGGCATTCTTTCGCAGGCGTCCGGTCTGGCACTCCGATCCGGCCACTCCGCCGCCCGACCGCGTGGTGCGCCGCTGATGTCCAATCGGGACCTGCGCCGACTGCGGCTGCCGGTCAACCGGGCGGTGCCACCCGGCGACCTGCCGCTGGTCACCGATACGAGCGGCGTTCTGAGCGACACGCAATGGCAGCGCATCGCGTCGCTGGTGTCGGGCAAGCCCGGCGACCGGGGATCGACCGGGCGCGACAACCGGCTGTTCGTCGAGGCGGTGCTGTGGGTGGCCCGCACAGGCGCCGCGTGGCGCGACCTGCCGCCGGTGTTCGGGGTATGGAACAGCGTGTTTCGCCGCCACCGGCGCTGGCTGATTGGTGGCGTGTGGGCGCGAGTATTCGCGGCACTGCGGGACGATGCGAGCTTCGACTATGCACTGGACGAAGGCACGATCCGCCCGCTCCCCGATCGGCGGCACTGAGAACCGGGCCAGGTATCGGTCAGCGGGACCCGCCGTTGACCTGGAAGCATTGCTTGGTGATCAGCCGGCTGTCGTCGGCGGCCAGGAACAGGCCGAGGGCGGCGATATCGGCCGGTTCGATGGCGTCCGGGACGCTTTGCCGGGCGCGGCCGGCGGCGATCTGCGTCTCGTCCTGGAACCACAGCGCCCGCTGGCGCGGCGTGATCACCATGCCCGGGGCGATCGCGTTCACCCGGATGCGCCATTTCCCCACATCGCGCGCCAGCGAATTAGTGAAGCCGACCACGGCGGCCTTGGCGGCGCTGTAAGCCTGCATCGACGGGCCGCCCCCCATCCAGGCCACCGAGCTCATATTGATGATCGAGCCGAAGCCAAGCGCGCGCATCTGCGGCACCACCGCCTGGGCGGCGAAATACTGGTGTTTGAAGTTCACCCCAAGCGACCAGTCGAACTCCGCCTCGGTGACCTCCAGGAAGTCCTGGCGGCGGTCGTTGGCGGCGTTGTTGACCAGCACCGCGGCATCGCCCAGCCGCGCGTGCAGCAGGTCCAGCGCCGCCTTGAGCGCCGCGATGTCGAGCAGGTCGCAGGCGACGAAGTCCGGCCTGGGCGCGCCGCTGGCGGCCACGTCCTCGGCCAGGGCCGTGCCGGCGGCGGCGTCCAGGTCCAGCAGGCCGACCCGCGCGCCGTTGGAGGCGAAGGCGCGCACGAATGCCTCGCCGATGCCGCTGGCGCCGCCGGTGACGATGACGGCACGGCCGGCCAGGCAGGGATAGCGCGTGTCGGTCATGCGATCAGCCGCTCCGTCGTCGGGTCGAACAAGCATATCTTGCGGGTGTCGACGGCAAAGCGGCCGACGGCGCCCGTCGGCATCCGAACGTCCGGAGCCACGCGGCCCAGCACCTTCTCGCCACCCAGGCGCAACACCACGATGGTCTCCGCCCCGGTCGGCTCGGTCAGTTCCACGGGTGCGGAAATCGTCATGGTCGCCGCCGGGTCCTCGCTGAAATAGCGGGTCGGCTCGGCGATGCATTCCGGGCGGATGCCCAGGATCACCGGCCGGCGGAGCCAGTCCGGCCCCACCGCGGCCGGCGCCGGCAGGCGGATGGCATCCGCCCCCTGCCCCACCACCGCGACCGGACCATCGGGGCCGCCCTCCAGCCGGGCGGTGACGGTGTTCATCGGCGGCGCGCCCATGAAGCGGGCCACGAACAGGTTGGCGGGCCGGTTATAGATCGTGTCCGGATCGGCGAATTGCTGCACCGATCCCTGGTGCATCACCGCGATGCGGGTGGCCATCGTCATCGCCTCGATCTGGTCGTGGGTGACGTAGACGATGGTGGAGCCGATGCGGGCGTGCAGTTGCTTGATCTCCATCCGCATCTCGACACGCAGCTTGGCATCGAGATTGGACAGCGGCTCGTCGAACAGGAACAGCTTGGGGTCGCGCACCAGGGCGCGGCCCATCGCCACGCGCTGGCGCTGGCCGCCGGAGAGCTGGCCGGGCTTGCGGGCCAACAGCGGCTCGATCTGCAGCAGCTTCGCCACCCGATCCACCGCCTCGTCCTGCCGCGCCTTCGGCACGCGGCGGCACTCCATGCCGAAGGTGATGTTCTGCCGCACCGTCATGGTGGGGTAGAGCGCGTAGGACTGGAACACCATGGCGATGTCGCGGTCCTTGGGCTGGATGTCGTTGACCACCGCCTCGCCGATCTCCACATCGCCGGAACTGGCCTTCTCCAGCCCGGCGATGATGTTCAGCAGCGTGGACTTGCCGCAGCCGGAGGGGCCGACCAGCACGGTGAAGTCGCCGCTGTCGATCTCCAGGTCGATACCCTTCAGCACCTCGACCGGGCCGAAACGCTTGTGCAGGTCGCGGATACGCAGTGCGGCCATGGTTGCTTCCTACTTGACCGCGCCGGCCGTGAGCCCGCGCATGAAATACTTGCCTCCGGCGAGGTACACGAACAGCGTTGGCGCCGCGGCGATCAGCACGGCGGCACTCTGCACGCCGTATTTCGGCGCCTCCGACACCGTGACCGCCAGCGCGATCAGCGCCGCCGTCACCGGCTGGTGATCGCCGGAGGCGAAGGTGACGCCGTAGAGATATTCGTTCCAGATGCCGGTGAACTGCCAGATGACCGTCACGATCAGGATCGGCGGCGACAGCGGCAGCACGATGCGCCAGAAAATGCGGAAGAACCCGGCGCCGTCGATCTTGGCCGCCTTCATCAGTTCCTGGGGAATGCCCACGTAGTAGTTGCGGCAGAACAGGGTGGTGAAGCTGAGGCCTTGGATGACATGGATCAGCACCAGCCCGGCCACCGTGTTGTACAGCCCGAGGTCCCGCAGCACCAGCACCCAGGGCACCAGCTTCATCTGCTCGGGCAGGAACACGCCCAGGGTGATGATGCCGAACACCCACATGTCGCCCCGGAACCGCCACAGCGAGATGGCGTAGCCCAGCAGCGCGCCGAAGAAGGTGGAGATCACCGTCGCCGGCAGGGTCATCATCATCGAGTTGAACATATAGCCGCGGATGCCGGTGCAATGCTCGGCGATGCAAAGCCCGCTCCAGGCCTCGGTGAAATTGGAGAATTCCAGCCCGTGCGGCAGGCCGATCATGCCGTTCCTGAAGATGTCGGGCGTGCTGCGCAGCGAATTCAGCACCACCACCAGCAGCGGCATCAGATAGATGCAGGCCAGCAGCGTGACCAGGCCATAGACGGCGATACGGGTGCTACGCATTGCGCGCGGCCTTCAAGGTTTGCCACCTTCGGAACACGCCGTACGGCACCAGCACCGCCACCAGCATCAGCAGTTGCAGCACCGCCGCCGCCGAGCCGCGCCCGAGCAGTCCGCGCTGGAACATGAAGTCGTAGACCACCATCGAGGGCAGCACGGTGGAGATGCCCGGCCCGCCGCCGGTCAGCGCCACCGCTAGGTCGAAGGTCTTGATGGCGAATTGCAGCAGTATCACGAACACCGCGATAAAGATCGGCCAGATCGTCGGCAGCACCACCCGGCGATAGGTGCGCAGCGGGCCGGCCCCGTCGATCTGCGCCGCCTTCATCAGGTCGGCATCCACCGAGCGCAGACCGGCCAGGAACAGCGCCATGGCGAAGCCGGAAGCCTGCCAGGCGCCGGCCAGCACGATGCAGTACAGCGCGCGGTCGCGGTCCACCAGCCAGTCGAACCGGAAATCGGTCCAGCCCAGGCCGACCACCACCTTCTGGATGCCGATGCCGGGGTTCAGCAGCCACCCCCACACCACGCCGGTAACCACGAAGGAGACCGCCAGCGGATACAGGAAGATCGTGCGGAACACGTTCTCGCCGCGCAGCTTCTGGTCCAGCAGCACGGCCAGCAAAAGCCCCAGGAACGTGGTGAGCGCCAGGAAACATACGCTGTAGACCACGATATTGGCCGCGGCGATGTTCCAGTTGCGGGTGTGCAGGATGGCGACGTAGTTCTTCAGCCCCACCCAGCCATATTCCGGAAGCAGCGTGGAGGGGGTGAAGGCGATCCACACCGTGTAGAGGGTGAACCCCACCACGTAGAGGATGCTGACCAGCACCGGAACCCAGATGGCCAGGAGAGGCAGCACCTCCCCTGGCGAACGGCGAGCCGCCTTCATCTAGCGGACGTTGTCGACGGCTTCGGCCAGGCGCTCCTGGCCCTTCTTCGGGCTGATCGAATGGTCGGTGACGAACTCGACCAGGCTGTCGATCATCGCTGCGGTGATCTGGTTCGGCTGCGCCATGTTGTGCGCCAGGCTCAGCACCGACTGGTCCGCCTTCACCGCGGCGGCGAGGCTGGCCGACGCCTCGCGTTGGGCGTCCGAGAAGGTCGGGTCGGACAGGTCCATGTCGGTGCGCACCGGCAGCGAGCCGGTGATGCCCGAATACATCTTCTGGGTGTCCTTCTCCATCACCAGCTTGGCCAGCAGGTGCTGCCCGGCGGTGAATTCCGGCTCCTTGCGCTGCCAGAAGATGAAGGCGTCGGCGTTCAGGTCGAAGGCCGGCTTGCCGTTGTCCTGCGGCGCCGGGCCGGTCATGTAGTCGCTGTACTGGTAGCCGGCCTTCTTGTAGACGCCCTGCACCCAGCCGCCCATCAGCAGCATGCCGGCATCGCCCTTCATGAACTTCGGGATGAAGGTCGAATAATGCTGGCTGGCCGTGTTCGGGTCCATCCACAGGCTCATCTTGCGGGTCTGTTCGAAGGCGGCCAGCACTTCCGGGCCCTTCAGCGTGGCGGCGTCCAGTTCCATCACCGCCTTGCGATAGGCGGCCGGCGAGATGCCGGAGAGCGCGATCTCCCAGATCATGCCGTTGTCCCACTTGGTGCCGCCATTGGCGACCGGCTGGATGCCCGCCTTGGCCATCTTCTCGCCGATGGCGTTGTACTCGGCCCAGGTCTTCGGCAGCGCGGTCACGCCCACCTTGTCGGCGGCCTTCTTGCTGATCCAGATCGAATTGATCCGGTACACCTGCAACGGCAGCGAGATCCAGTGGCCGAACGGCTTGTGCAGCTTGATCAACTCCGGCGCCACCACCTTCTCATAGCCGGCGGCGGCCACATCGGCGTCCAGGTTCACGGTCGGCGCGATCTTGGACCAGGCGGCGATCTCCGGCCCCTTGAGCTGGCTGACCGCCGGCGGATCGCCCGACAGGATCTGCGCGCGCAGCTTGTTCATCATGTCGGTGGTGAAGCCCGGCACCGGGTTGTGCTGCCAGTCGCCGCCCGCCTTGGTGAACAGCTCGCCCAGCGCGGTAATCGCCGCCCCGTCGCTGCCGGCACTCCACTGGGTGATCACCGTCACGCGCGGCTTGCCGGCCGCGCGCGCCAGGCGGGGCGCTGATTGCGATATCACCGCCGCACCGGAGGCAGCGAGCAGGGATCGACGGCTGATGGGGTTCATGGGGTTTCCTCTCGCATACCGCGAGTTGTTCCCGCGGTGATATTTGCAGACTGACAGGCTGCCACTTCCCGCGCCCCGAGGCAACGCCGCTCATGCCACGTCGCGCGCCCGCAACAGCATCATCCCGCGCATGGTCATCACCACCTCGCCGTGCTGGTTCAGCACCTCGTTCAGCGAGCGCACCACGCCGCGGTCCGGCTTGCTGCGCGAGCGCGTGGCCTCCTGCACCGTCACCCGCGCGCGCAGCCGGTCGCCCGGGCGCACCGGCTTCAGCCAGCGGATCTCGTCGATGCCCGGCGAGCCCAGGCTGGCATTGGCCGGCACCTGGTGGTCGACCAGCATGCGCATCAGCACGCCGACGGTGTTCCAGCCGCTGGCGATCAGCCCGCCGAAGCTGGAGCGCTTCGCCGCCTCCGGATCGGTGTGGAAGGGCTGCGGGTCATAGCGCCGGGCGAAGTCGATGATCTCCTGCTCGGTGATCTCGTGGTCGCCGAATTCGCTCACCAGCCCCGGGGTGAAATCCTCGAACCAGCGCTCAGGTGCCGCCATGGCGATGCCCTTTCAGGTTGTGACCCGTGGCAGCTTGGCCCGCCCGCCGCGCCGCGCAACCCCCCGCTTGCGCCAGCCGGCGTTTCACGCCATCCGCTCGGCATGCCGATCCTTCTGCGCCCCATGGCACCGCCCGACCTGCCTGCCCTGCTCGACCTCTGGGTGGCCGCCTGGCAGGCGACCCTGCCGGCCACCGACTTCGCCGCCCGGCGCGGCTGGATGGAGGGGCACCTGGCCGTCCTGCACGCCGGCGGGGCAACGACGCTATGCGCTTGCGCCGAGGGGCAAACGCCGTCCGGCTTCATCACCTTCTTCGCCGCCGACGGGCTGGTCGAGCAGCTCGCGGTGCACCCGGACCGGTTCGGCGCTGGCCTCGGCACCGCGCTGCTGGAGGCGGCCAAGCGCCGCCGGCCACAGGGGCTGCACCTGCTGGTCAACCAGGAGAATCCCCGCGCGGTCGCCTTCTACCGCCGCGCCGGCTTCGCCATCATCGCCGCCACCACCAACCCGGACGGCCGCCGCCCGGTCTGGCGGATGGCGTGGCCCGGTTGAGACGCCTCAGGAATCCATCAGATGCCGCGGGTCCGGCTGCAAGTCGCCGCGCTCGATCCGCCGCACGATCTCGGTCAGCCGGCGATGGGTCGGCGCCTGGCGGCCGATCTCCTCGCCCTTGTCGGCGACGAAACCGTTCATGAACTCGATCTCGGTACGCCGACCCTTCAGCATGTCCTGGCCCATCGAGGGGCGCTGCAGGTCGCTGCGCGCCGCGGCATTGGAGCCGGCCAGCATCACCGCCTCCACCTCGGCCAGCGCCTCCGCCTGCCCTTCGGAGGCCAGCGCCAGCTTCTCCGGGTCCAGCTTGCCGATATGCTCAAGCTGGTAGCCCAGCGCCTGCCCGATCCGCACCGCCTCGCCGCCCAGGCGGATGGAGAAGCGGCGGATGGCGTCGTTGCGGTCGATGTCGTTGCCCGCCAGCCCGGTCGCCGCCGAGACGCCGTTGCGCATGCCGTTCAGGCACAGCTTGGACCAGCGTTCGCCCCACAGGTTGGTGGTGACCTTCACGCTGTCGATCCCGGCGATCATGTCGGCGACCATCTGCGCCCGCTCGGTGACCCGCCCATGCACCTCGCCGACGCGGAACACCGTGTGGCTGGCGCCGCCCTTCGGCACCGTGCGCCTGATATGCCCGGCCTCGTACAGATCGACCGAAATGGCCGCCGCGATGCACCCCACCACCCGCCCCCAGCCGACGATGGCGGCGATCCGCTCCTCGTTGATGCAATTTTGCAGCGACAGCACGAACCCGCCCGACGCCAGGTATTGCCGCATCATCAGCGTCGCCCACTCGGTGTCGTAGGACTTCACCGAGATCACCGCGATATCCACCGGCCGCTGCTTCACGAAGGACTGCACCTCCGTCAGGTGCAGGATCGGCGCGCGCACCGTGCAGCGCTCCTCCTCGGTCATGCCGTACAGCTCCAGCCCGCGCGCCCGCACCGCCTCCACATGCTCGGGCCAGGCGTCGATCAGCGTCACGTCATGGCCCAGCCGGAAAAGATGCCCGCCGACATAGCCGCCGACGGCGCCTGCGCCCATCACCGCGATGCGTGGTCCCATTATGCGTCTCCCCCTGGCTGCGCGTATCCGGCAGATTAGCCACGGAAACCCCAAGCCGGATACACCGCGGAGCACAGCCCATGACCTTCACCAACCGACGCCTGCGCCTGCGGGCCGTGCTGCAGGGCGATGCCTGCGTGCACCCCGGCTCGGTGTTCGACCCGCTCTCGGCGCGCATCGCCGAGGATCTGGGCTTCGAGGTCGGCATGTTCGCCGGCTCCATCGCCAGCCTCACCGTGCTCGGCGCGCCCGACATCGTGGTGCTGACGCTGTCCGAGTTCGCCGACCAGATCCGCCGCATCACCCGCGCCGGCGCCCTGCCGCTGCTGGTGGATGCCGACCACGGCTACGGTAACGCCCTATCGGTGATGCGCACGGTGCAGGAACTGGAATCCGCCGGCGTCGCCGCCATGACCATCGAGGACACGCTGTTGCCCCGCCCCTACGGCGACGGCCGGCCCGCGCTGCTCTCGCGCGAGGAGGGGCTGGGCAAGATGCGCGCGGCGCTGGCGGCGCGTGGCGACCAGGCCACCGTCATCGTCGGCCGCACCTCCGCCCTGGCCATCAGCGGCGCCGAGGACGCGGTGGCCCGCGCGAAGCTCTACAGCGAGGCCGGGGTGGACGCACTGTTCTTCACCGGCGTCACCGAGGCGGCGCAGTTGCAGGCGATCCGCGCGGTCACCAGCCTGCCGCTCATCATCGGCGGGTCGGACGCCGATTTCGGCGGGCGCGGCGCGATGGCGGCCCTCGGCGTGCGCATCGCCTTGCAGGGCCACCAGCCCTTCATGGCCGCGGTCCGCGCGGTGCACGAGACGCTGAAGGCGCTGCGCGACGGTGCTGCCCCGGCGACGCTGGCCAACCAGCCCACGCCCGCGCTGATGAAGCAGCTGACGCGGGAGGCCGACTATGCCGCCGCCATCCGCGCCTTCATGGGCGGCTGACGGCCCGCCCCCGTCCACCACAGCCGCAGCGCCGCCAGCAGCCGCACGACCGGCGTGGCGCGCGGCAGCAACCGCACGACCGGCGCGGCGGGCGCCGAGACTGCCGGGCGAGCCACCGCACGGGCCGGCGCGGCGGCGCCGGTCAGCTCGTCCACCGCCCGGCGCACCCGCGCGCGGGCACGGTGCAGCAGCACGCGCTGGTTCTCCGGGGTGATCTGCAACAGCGCGCAGGCCTCCTCGGCGTCCCGCCCCTCCATGTCGCGCAGGATGATCACCGCCTTCTGCCCGGCCGGCATGGTCTCGATCACCGCCTGCACATGCTCCCAGAGCTGCCGGCCGCCCACCACGCGCTCGGGATCCAGCTCCTCCCACAGCCTCGGCGACTCGGCCCAGTGGCCATCGGCCAGGAAGCGCCCGGGATCCACCGCCCGCTCCCCCCCCTGCGCGCCGTCCAGTATCGCCGGCAGCGCCACCATACGGCCCTCCCGCCCGATGCGGGTGCGCGCCCGGTTCAGCACGATGGTGAACAGCCAGCTCGCCAGGCTCGACCGCCCCTCGAACCGCCCGATGCCGGAAAACACCGCCAGCCAGGCGTCCTGCACCACCTCCTCGGCCTGCGCCCGGCTGCCAATGATGCCGCTGGCGACGCCCACCAGCGAGCCATGGAAGCGGCGGATCAGCCGGCGATAGGCGCCCTGGTCGCCCCGGCGCAGCTTTTCCAGGAAATCCGGCTGATCGAACTCGGCATCGTTCATGGTCAGGCTGTATCCTGCGGGTACGTTGCCGAGTGTATCAGAGGCGACGACGGCCTGTAACGCCCCGCGGCATGCCGGAGTCCATTCACCGCGGACACCACGGTCCGCAACCCACGGAGACCGAAGTGTTGCGATGCCAGGATGTCAGCGAGCAGGCGACCGATTACATGGAGCACGCGCTGCCGGTGCGCCAATGGCTGGCCGTGCGGTTCCATCTGCTGATCTGCAGCATGTGCCGCGCCTACATGGACCAGCTGCGCAAGACCACCCGCCTGCTGGCGCGTGGCCACCTGCCGCCGCCACCGCCGGACGTCGAGCGCCGCCTGCTGGATGCCTCCAGCCGGCCCCCCGTGGAGCAACCCCCACCGGAGCCGCCCGTATGACCTACCTGCCCGCCCGCCGCCCCGCCCCCGAAGGCGTCGCCGACCGCTACGGCTTCCGCCACGCGACCCGCAGCGAGGCGGCGCACGACGCCTTCGCCCATGCCACCGAGGGCCTGCTGGCCTATCGGCGTGACACCGGCACCGCCATCGAGACCGCCTTGCGGGCCGACCCCACGATGGCTGCCGCGCACGCCCTGCAAGGCTTCGCGCTGATGCTGGCCGGGCGCGAGGAAACCCTGGCCGCCGCCCGCGCCAGCCTGGCGGCCGCCCAACCGGTGACCGAGGACGAAACCGCCCTGGTGGCCGCCCTCGGCCAGGCAGTGGCCACCGGCCCGCTGGCCGCCGCCGCCGTGCTGGAGGCGCATCTGCAGCGCCGCAAGCTGGTGCCGTTGCTGGTTAAGCTCGCCACCATGCTGCGCTTCCTGGGCGGCGACGGCGCCGGCATGCGCCGCGCCACCACGGCGGTGCTGCCGCACTGGGCGCCGGAACACCCCGGCTACGGCTACATCCTCGGCTGCCACGCCTTCGCCCTGGAGGAAACCGGCGACTTCGCCGCCGCCGAAGCCGCCGGCCGTGCCGCCATCGCCGCGGCGCCGGAAGACCCCTGGGCGGTGCACGCCGTCGCCCATGTGCTGGAAATGACCAAGCGTCCGGCCGAGGGCATCGCCTGGATCGAGGGCTGCCGCCAGGGCTGGAGCGGCTGCAACAATTTCGCGTACCACCTCTATTGGCACCTGGCGCTGTTCCACCTGGAACAAGGCGACACCGCCCGCGTGCTGGCGCTGTACGACCGAGCCATCCGCCCGGACCGCAGCGAGGACAACCGCGACTTCGCCAACGCCGCCTCACTGCTGTGGCGCCTGCGCCAGGACGGCGTGCCGGTCGGCGGCCGCTGGGCCGAACTGGCGGATATCGCCCGCCGCCGCCGGCACGAGGCGACGCATGTCTTCACCGCCCTGCACCGCCTGTTCGCCCTGGTCGCCGTCGGTGATCGCCCGGCCGCGCATGACGCCGCCCGCGCGCTGGCGAGTACCGACGCCGGCGAGCAAGCGGCGGTGGCCGCCGGCATCGGCCTGCCGCTCGCCCGCGCCATCATGGCCCTGCTGCCCGAGGAGGGCCCGCCGCCGCCGCTCGACGGCCTCGCCGCCGGCCTGGCCCCGCTCGGCGGCAGCCACGCCCAGCGCGACGTGTTCATGCGCACCCTGATCCGCCTGGCCGCCGCCCGCCAGGACAGCGCCACGCTGGCCGGCCTCGTCGCCACCCGCCGCCGGTTGATGCGTGACGACGCCTTCCTGCGCCGGCTGGGGGGCCGCTCGGGGGACCGGTAGCCAAGCCGGCGGCGCGCTCCTACCATCCCCCATCCGGGGGGAGAACGGCCATGAAGATCACCGCAATCCGGCTGAGCCGCCTGCGCGGCACCATGCCGACCGACGGGGCGTTCTGGGAGGAGCGCCTGGTCCGTCCCATCGACATCTACGCCGAGTACCGCGCCCGCGACGATTTCGAGGGCGGGGTCCAGGCTGACCCCGGCCATTTCCGCATCGAGGCGTATTTCCTCCAGATCGAGACCGATGACGGCGTCATCGGCATCGCCGGCCCGGTGCCCGAGGGCGTCGCCAGCATCATCGCCGGCCGGCTGCGCCCCATCCTGCTCGGCCGCGACCCGGTCGCGCATGAACTGCTCTGGGACCAGATGCACCGCATCATGGTCCATGGCCGCCAGGGCGACGCCATGCTGGCGATCAGCGCGGTGGATTGCGCGCTGTGGGACCTCAAGGGCCGCTGGCTCGGCCAGCCGGTCTACCGCCTGCTCGGCGGCCCCACCCGCGCGGCGGTGCCCGCCTATGCCAGCATGCTCGGCTTCAACGTGCTCGACGCCGGGCGGGTGCGCGCCCGCGCCCAGGAATACCAGGCGAAGGGCTACCGCGCGCAAAAGTGGTTCTTCCGCCACGGCCCGATGAGCGGCCCCGAGGGCATGCGCAAGAACGTGGAACTGGTGCGCACCCTGCGCGACGCGCTGGGGCCGGACGACGACATCATGCTCGATTGCTGGCAGGCGATGGACGTGCCCTACGTCATCGAGCTCGCCGGCCGCATCGCCGAATTCCGCCCCAAATGGCTGGAGGAATGCGTCATGCCCGACCGCATCGACAGCTATCGCCGCATCAAGGACAAGATCAGCATCCCGCTCTCCGGCGCCGAGCACGAATACACCCGCTGGGGCTTCCGCCGCTTCATCGATGCCGGCGCGCTGGATATAGTGCAGCCCGACATCTACTGGTGCGGCGGCATCTCCGAAACCCTGAAGATCATCGCCTGCGCCACCGCGCACGACCTGATCGTCATCCCGCACGGTCACTCCACCCCGGCCGGCATCCACGTCTCGCTGGCGCAGTCGCCGATCCATACGCCGTACCAGGAATACCTGGTGAAATGGAACACCATCCACCAGCATTTCCTGGCCCACCCGGTCGTCCCCGAAGGCGGCATGATCCGCTGCAACGACCTGCCCGGCATCGGCATGGACCTCGACCCGGCCAAGATCGAGGAAGAAACCGAGGCATTCGCCTAACCGAACAAAGTTTTTTTGCTTCTTTGTTTTCAAACAAAGAAGACTTGTTTTTGCTAAAACCCCCCGCTCCGCCGCCAGGGAAACCCACGCCCCCCTGGCGGCGCCGCAGCCTAGGCCGCGGTGAAACAGGGCACCGGCGGCCCCCCATCGGTGGGCACGAATTTCAGCTTCACCGCCTGCCCGATCGACAGGCTATCCGGGTCGGTATCGACGATATTGGTCATCATCGTCGGCCCTTCGGCCAGCGTCACATAGGCCAGGGTGTAGCCGGCGCGGCGCATCGGGCTGTAGCTGTAGATCACCCCCTTGCCCGAGGCTTCCTCCCACGCCGTCTCCCCGAAGCAGAACGGACATACCGCGCGCGGATACCAATGCGCCTTCTTGCAGGCGGTGCAGCGGCGGATCAGGAACTTGCCCTCTTCCGCCGCCTTGTAGAACGGCTCGCTCTCCGGGTTGTTGGCCGGCGCGGTGATCTTGCGTTCGCTCATCTCTCTCACTCCCGGCCCAGAACCACGGTCGCCGCGCCATGCCGGCTGCCCAGCAGGCCGCCGATCCCGGTCGCCACCGCCAGGTCGCAATTCGGCACCTGCACCTTCGGGTGCGCCTCCCCGCGCAACTGCCGCACCGCCTCGATCACCTTGGTGATGCCGCCGCGATTGGCCGGATGGTTGTTGCACAGCCCGCCGCCATCGGTGTTGAACGGCAGCTTGCCCACGCCGGAGATCAGGTTGCCGTCCATCACGAACCTGCCGCCCTCGCCCTTGGCGCAGAACCCCAGATCCTCAAGCTGCATCAACACCGTGATGGTGAAGCTGTCGTAGATCGAGGCATATTTCATGTCGGCCGGCTTCACCCCGGCTTCGGCGAACGCCGCCGGGCCCGACCAGGCGGCGCCGCAATAGGACAGGTCCACATCGCCGCCCATCTGCCCCTTCGGCGCCTCCGCCGCGCCCATGATCTTCACCAGCGGTCGCTTGAGCTGGCGCGCGATCTCCGGCTTCACCACCACCAGCGCGCCGCCGCCATCGCTGATGATGCAGCAATCCAGCCGGTGCAGCGGGTCGGAGACCATCGGGCTGTCCAGCACCTCCTGCACCGTCACCACGTTGCGCAGCATGGCGTGCTCGTTCCACTGCGCATGATGGCTCGCGGCCACCTTGATCCAGGCGAGCTGCTCGCTGGTGGTGCCGAACTGGTGCATGTGCCGCTTGGCCACCATGCCGTAGACATTGGTGGTCACCGGCGCGAAATGGCTCTCCCACGGGCTGTCGGCGATCTGCGGGTTGCCGGGGCGCGCCGCGGTGCCGGTCTGCACCCCCTCGCTGCGCGGCCGGCCCGAGAGCGTGATCAGCGCCACGCTGCACTTGCCCGCCGCGATCGCCTCGGCGGCATGCCCCACCGCCATGATGTAGGAGGAGCCGCCGATATCGGTGGAATCCACATGCTTCACCCGCAGGTTCATGTAGTCCACCATCGACAGCGGCCCCATTCCGGGCGCATCGCCGGCGCAGAAATACCCGTCGACATCGTCCTTGCGCAGCCCGGCATCGGCCAGCGCGCCCACCGCGCACTCGGCATGCAGCTGGGCCACGGATTTGTCGGGCGCCTTGCGCGTGGGGTGCTCGTATGCCCCCGCGATATACGCCTTGCCGTTGATGCTCATCGTCTTCCTTTCCTCAGGCCAATGAAACGCGCGCCGTCAAACCTCGACGACGATATAGTCCTGCTCGACCGACACCGCGAAGGTCTCGGCCACGAACGGCCCGCGCGCCAGCGTCTCCCCCGGCTCCACGGTCACCTCGTACGCCTTCACCCGGGTGTCGTTCGGGTCGCACCACGACTGCCCGGTGCGGATGTCGTATTCCCAGCCATGCCACGGGCATTTCAGCATCTCCCCCGGCCGCGAATAATCGAACCGCCCCGGCTCGCGGGAGGTCACCAGCCCCACCAGCGTGCCGCGGCACAGCTCGCCGCCCTGGTGCGGGCAGCGGTTCAGCAGCGCGAAATATTCGCCACCATGGTTGAATATGCCGATCTCGCGCCCCCGCACGGTGACGATCTTGCGTCCGCCCGGCGGAATCTCCCCCGCCGTCGCCACCACATGCCGCGCCATGCTCAGGCGAACCCGTACACCGCGCGCGCGTTGTCCGCATAGATCATCCGCTGCTCGTCCTCGCTCAGCCGCAGCTTGATCGACTGGCCGGGATTGTCCATGTCCCAATGCGGATAATCGGTCGCGTACAGCACCCGGTCCCAGCCCATCCAGTCGAAGATGCGCCGCAGATCCTCCGGCCGCTCCGGCTCGTCGGCGGGCTGGGTCGTGTACCACATGTGCTGGCGCAGATACTCCGAGGGCTTCTTCGTCAGATGCGGCAGCTCGTCGCGCATCCGGTCGAAATGCCGGTCCAGCCGCCACGCCACCGAGGGCACCCAGGCCAGCCCCGCCTCCACGATCACCACCTTCAGCGCCGGGAACCGCTCGAACACTCCCTCGCACACCAGGCTGATCGCCAGCGCCTGCTGGGAGATCGCCACGTTGTGCTGCTCCTCCACGTAGTAGCTCGCCCAGCCGCCGCCGGTGATGGCATGCCCGTTGTAGCCGGAGGTATGCAGCCCCACCGGCAGCCCCAGCCGCGCCGCCGCCTCGTAGATCGGCCAGTAGCGCCGCCGCCCCAGCGGCTCGATCGTGTGCGTCACCATCGAGACCTGCACGAAATCCGTATTTCCCGCCCAGCGTTCGATCTCGGCCACCGCCGCCTGCGCATCCTCGCCCGGCACCACGATCGCCGCCTTCAGGCGCCTGTCCTTCTGCGTCCAGTGCTCGTACTGCCACTGGTTGATGGCGCTGCACACGGCGGCGCCGAAATCCTGGTTGCGCTGGTCCATGCCGTGCGGCGCCAGCAGGTGCAGCAGCCCGTATTCCACGTTGTGCCGGTCCAGCAGCTGCTTCTGCAGGAACGCCAGGTCCGAGCCCGGCGGCCCGCCATTGGGCGGCCAGGAATCGGTGCGCGACAGCGCCGGCGCCGTCTTCGGATAGGGCGAGCCGTCGGTGAACGGTACCGGGAAGCGATGGCCGTAGGTGTCCAGGTGGTCGCGCCAGCGCTTCGACAGATAGGGATGCAAGTCCTTGGGCGAGCGCAGCGCGTGATGCACGTCGCAATCGATCACCCGCAGCCGCGACCGCGATTGCCGCTCGGCGGCGTCGGCGGTCAGGATCGTGCCGTCCTCGGGACTCATGTCATGGCCTCCTGCAGACGCGGATACGTATCCAGCGGATTGTCCACCAGCACGCGCGGCCGCAGCGCCACGGGGAACCCCTCGGGGAAGGCCGCGTCGCCGTCGAACTGCGCGTGCGGATAGTCGGTCGAGAACAGCAGCATGTCGTCGCAGCCGATCTGCTCCAGCACCACGGCCATGTCCGCCGGGTCGGGCGGCGCGTCGCTCGGTTGCAGGGTGAAGCGGATGTGCGCGCGCATGATCTCCGCCGGCGGCCGGTCCACCCACGGCACCTCGGCGCGCACCCCGCGCCAGGTCTTGTTGGCCCGCCACATGAAGTTCGGCAGCCAGGTGAACCCGGTCTCGATGCCCACCACCTTCAGCTTCGGGAATTTGGTGAACACGCCCTCATGGATCAGGTTCAGGATCTGCGACTGGAACCCCTGGGCATTCAGCACGTAGTCCTCGATATGGTACGAGGGCCAGCCATTGCTGCTGGTGGCATGCCGCGCGGCGCTGCCGGCATGCACCCCGATCGCCAGCCCGTGCCGCTCGGCCGCCGCATAGATCGGCCAGAACTGCCGCCGCCCCATCGGCGCGTCGCCCATCGCCAGGAACAGCACCTGCACGAAGCGCCGGTCGCCGGCCAGCCGCTCGATCTCCTCCACCGCCAGCTCGGCGTTCTGCACCGCCACGGTCATGGAGGCGCGCAGCCGCGGCTCGCGGTCCAGCCACTCGGCCGCCAGCCAGTCGTTCATCGCCCGCGCCATCGCGGCGGCGAAATGGTCGTTGTAGACGGCCTGGGTGCCATAGAGCGGATTGCAGATCGCCAGGCGCGAGCCGAACCCGTCCAGCGCCTGCGCCCGCAGCATCTCCAGGCTGCTGCCCGGCTTGGCGCCCCCCGGCTTGGTGCCCGTTGCCGGGCCAGGCGCCGGCCGCCAGTCGGCCCGGCCATGCGCCGGCACGTTGGGCGGAAAGCTGGCCAGGTCCATGCCGTCAATGCCGCGCACCGTCACCTGTTCGCGCCAGTACGGATCGAAATAGGGCAACAGCGCCGCCATCCCCGGCACGGCGGGATGCACGTCGCAGTCGATGCCGCCGGCGGTCGCGCCCATGAACATTCCTTCCCGTACCCGCAACGCTACACCCGTCCGCGCCGCCGCGTCCACACGCGCCCCTTTTGCCCCCTCTTTTGACAGCCCCCTTTTGACAGCGCCCGGCCCGACGCCGGATGCTGCCGGCGACGCCGCTACCCCCCTTCGAGGAGTCTCATATGGCCGACCTGTTCGTCTGCCTCACCTTCGACCACGACAACGTCTCCGGCGCGATCGCCCGCGACACCATCACCCCCACCGCGATCAGCCGCGGCGATTTCGGCATCGCCGCCACCCAGCGCATCCTGCGCCTGCTGAACGAGCAGCGCCTGCCCAGCACCTGGTTCATCCCCGGCCACACCATCGAGAGCTACCCCTCCTGCGTCGCCGCCGTGCACGCCGCCGGCCACGAGATCGGCAACCACGGCTGGACCCACCGCGTCCCCTCCACCCTGGGGCCCGAGGGCGAGGAGGCAGAGCTGCTGCGCGGCAGCGACTCCATCACCCGCCTCACCGGCCGGCCGCCGCGCGGCTACCGCTCCCCCGCCTGGGACCTCAGCCCGGTCAGCGTGGACCTGCTGCTCAAGCACGGCTTCGTCTACGACAGCTCGATGATGGGGCACGACTACATCCCCTATCAGGCGCGCAAGGGCGACCGGATCACCCTGCTGGAGCCGATGGAGTTCGGCCCGGACACGGCGCTGGTGGAAATGCCGATCTCCTGGTCGCTCGATGACTTCCCGCATTTCGAATACACCCGCTCGCCCGCCGGCATCCTGCCCGGCAACGCCAACGCGCGCCTGGTGATCGAGAACTTCATCAACGAATTCCGCTACATGAAGAAGTATTTCGACTGGGGGGTGCTGACCTACACCTTCCACCCCCATGTCATCGGCCGCGGCCACCGCATGTTCATGCTGGAACACATGATCGCGACGCTGCGCGCGGAAGGCGCCACCTTCGTCACCATGGAAACCGCGGTGGACGAATACCGCCGCAAATACCCGGCCGGCGTCAGCCTGCGCGGCAAGTAGCGTGGGGGAGGAAGCAGATCCACATGGAGGCGGAGAGGCGGGGAGGCGGGGAGAAGCAAGGGCGACACGGCGCCTTTCTTCTCCCCGCCTCCCCGCCTCCATGTGAAGCGTCCTGTCTACCCGGCCAGCACGCTCTCCCGGTGCACCCCCCGGCAATCCATCTCGAACTCCAGGTCCACCACCGGCGGCCGGCAATACTGCCAGGTCGCCCCATGCCGAGCCGCGCCTCGCCGCACCAGTTCCTCGGCGAAGAACGGCGCGATGTCGTGCACGGTATACACCTGCACCCCGGTGGCATCCGCCCAGCCGAAGCCCAGGGCACCCATCCGCCGCTCCATCTCCCCCAGCACCCAGCGCGCCTTGGCGCGGATGCCGGCCGGGCTGACATCGCCCAGCGCGGTGGTGAAGTCGCGGTAGTTGCCCCTGCCCTCCTGCGCCTCGCCGCTGCCGGCCACCACGAACGAGGGTGCCGCATCCGGCGCCGGCACCGCGTAGCTGAAGGCATGGAACCCCGGCGCGTCCGGCGGGTCGATCTCCGGGCACACATTGGCCCGCGCCACCTGGTTCAGCCCGTCCGCCGGCACGCCCCACTGTTCCAGCACGCCGTAATAGGCGCGGTTGAACGCCACGAACCCCGCCTCGGTGAACGGCGCCGGCGAGCGCAGCTCGCAGGCGGCAAACGCGGTGCGCGGCAGCCCGGCGGCGTCCAGATGCGCGGCGATCCGCGCGAACCCCTCGGCCAGCGGCACCGTGCGGGCGAACCGCGCCCGCTCCAGCCGCCAGCCCGGCAGCGCCGCCACCCCGGCGGAATACTGGAACACGCCCTTCACGAAGCGGAACCCGCGCTCCGGCAGTTCGATCACCTCGGCCATCCCGTCCCCCTCAGGCCACGCTGCCCACATAGCCGTCGCGCTGCGGATCGGCCCCGCCCTGCAACACGCCATCCCACAGGCTGATGCCGTGCACGCCGGCGAAGGCGTAGCTGATCGGCTGGCGGTTCACCTGGTATCCCATTGCTTCCACGGCTTTCTGCACGCCGCGCGGAATGCGGTTGGAGATGTCGATGGCATCCGTGGTGGCCGAGAAGCGCGGCGCCATCACCGCCTCCTGCATGCCCATGCCGAATTCCAGCACATTCAGCAGCACCTGCAGGATGGCCACGCCGATCCACGCGCCGCCCGGCGCCCCAAGCGTCAGCACCGGGGTATCGCCCTCGAACACGATGGTCGGCGACAGCGTCGAGAAGCGCCGCTTGCCCGCCGCGATCGAGCCGGCGCGGCCCGGCCGCGGGTCGTACCAGTTCATCGCCCCGTTCAGCATGAAGCCGGTGCCGGGTGGAATCACCCCCGACGGCGTGCCCAGCGTATGGGTGACGGAGACCACCATCCCGTCGGCATCCACCGCCGAGATCGTGGTGGTGTGCCGCGCATCCCCCGCCGCGCGGGTCAGCCTCGCCTTCTCGCCCGCCCGGATGCGCGCGGCACAGGCATCGGCATAGGCGTCCGACAGCAGCCGGTCGAGCGGCGGCGGCACGAAGGCCGGGTCGCCGATATGCTCGTCTTTGTCCCGCCCTGCGATCTTCATCGCCTCGGCAACCACGCGGATATATTCGGGCGTGTTGTGCCCCAGCGCCACCAGGTCGAACCGCTCCAGGATGCGCAGCATCTCGGCCACCACCACGCCCCCGGCCGGCGGCGGCGGCGCGGCGATCCGCCGGCCGCGATACAGGATGCTCAGCGGCGCGCACCGCGTCGCGGCGAACCCCGCAAGGTCGGCCGCCGACAGCAACCCGCCATGCGCCCGCATATCCGCCACGATCCGCTGCGCCAACGCCCCGGTGTAGAAGCTCTCCACCCCCTCGCCCGCCAGCAGTCGCAGCGTGCCGGCCAGGTTCGGGTTGCGCACCATGTCGCCCAGCCGCTTGGGCGTACCGTCGGGGCGCATGTACAGCCCGCGCCCCTCCTCGGTCAGCGCCAGCTTGGCGGCATAGGGCAACCGCCCGTAACCAGCCTCGTTCATGGCGAACACGCCCGCCACATGCGGCCGCACCGCCCAGCCCTCCTCGGCCACCGCGATCGCCGGCACGAACAGATCCGCCCACCTGGCCCGCCCGAACGCCGCATGGGCGGCGCCGAACACCCGCAATATGCCCGGCGTGGTCACCGCGGCATGGCCCAGCTCGTTCACCCCGCCCTTCACCACATAGCCGAACCCGTCGCTGCACTCGCGCTCGAAAATGCCCGCCCACATCTCCGGCGTGCAGCCCGCCGGGCAGGTGGAAAGCCCGTCGATCACCAGGTTGGCGCCGGTTTTCGGGTCGAACACCTGCATGGTACCCAGCCCGCCCACGCCGCACATCATCGGGTCCACCACGCCCTGGGTGAACGCGCAGGCCAGCACGGCATCCACCGCGTTGCCGCCGGTGCGCAACATCTCAGTCCCCGCCTCCACCGCCTCCGGCTGCGGGGCGACGATCATGGCGCGCGGGGTGGGCAGGCGGCGTTCGGGGCGGGGCATGGCGGGGTCCTGTCAGCCGGGTCGCGGCGCGCGGTTGGCCTGGAAACCCATGCTGGCCTCCGGCTCGCAATCGGTGGTGCGCAGATAGGGCTTGATGTCGATCAGCGGCGTGCCGTCCACGCAATCCAGGTAGCGGACCATCAGTCGCCCCTGCGCGTCGATCCCCTCGAACTTCACCACCGACAGCCCGATCGGGTTCGGCCGGCGCGGCGTGCGGGTGGCGAACACGCCGCGCGGCTGGTCGTCGAACGGCGGCTTGAACACCATTTCCGGCTCGCCCGCCCGGTCCAGCCAATACAGCAGGATCAGGTGGCTATACCCCTCGATGGAATGCAGCCCGTCGCGGAATTCCGCCAGCAGCTCGGCATGGCACAGCGGCGGCGGATCGGCCCGTCGGCCGTTGCGCGGGCATTCCGAGGTGCTGTGCCAGGGCGTGTGCAGCACCCCGATCGGCCGGACGGTGAACATGCTACCAGTCCATCGCCGGCCGCTTGTCCGCCCAGGGCTGCACCTGCTCGAACGCGGCGGCCGCCTGCAACACGCCCAGATCGTCGAACCGCCGCCCGACGATCTGCATCCCCACCGGCAGCCCGGCGCTGGTGAAGCCGCACGGCACCGTCGCCGCCGGATTCCAGGACATGTTGAACGGATAGGAGAACTCCGCCCATTGCAGCCAGTCCCACGGGTGCTGAGGCCAGTGTTCCGGGCTCAGCCGCTCCGCCGGGAAGGCCGCAACCGACACGGTCGGCGTGATTACGAAATCCAGGTCCGTGAAGGAGGCGTGAATGGCTGTGATGTAGGCGTGCTTGCGCTCCTTCAGCGCCAGGTAGTCGGTGACCGACATTTCCGACCCGGCGCGGATGCAGGCCACCAGCCCGGGGTCCATCTGCGCCTCCCACTTCGCCAGCTTCGGCGCCATGCGGGCCATGTGCGCCGACCAGAAGCCGCGCCCCAGCTCGGGCCCCAGCCGGCCCCAGGCCGGGGTGAACTCCTGCATCGCCAACCCCGCGCCGGCGGCGAAACGTTCGGCCGCGGCGCGCACCAGTCCGGCCACTTCGGGGTCCACCCGCGCATGGCCCAGATCGGCGCTGAACCCCACCCGGGCGCCCTTGATGCCCGCGTTCAGCCGGCCGGTGTAATCGGCGGGCCATGCCTCCAATGTCGTATGATCAAGCGGATGCGGCCCGCCCATCACCTCCAGCATCAACGCCGAGTCGGCCACCGTGCGGGTCATCGGGCCGATATGGGAGGTGAAGTCCCCCACCGGCACCGGATGATACGGCACCCGCCCGAAACTCGGCTTCAGTCCGAAAATGCCGCAGAAATGCGAAGGCATGCGCACCGAGCCCGCGCCGTCGCTGCCCTGGTGCAGCGCGCCATACCCCGCCGCCGCCGCCGCCCCCGCGCCGGCCGAGGAGGCGCCGGCGTTGTAGCCCTGTTTCCAGGGGTTGGAGGTAATCCCGGTCAGCGGGCTGCGCGATACCCCGGTCCAGCCGAATTCCGAGGTGGTGGTCTTGCCCACCACCACCGCGCCGGCCTGCTTCAGCCGGGACACGATCGGCGCGTCCATCGGCGCGCGGAAGCCCTTCTGCATGTGGCTGCCGGCTTCAGTGTTGAAATCCTTGGTCCACACCAGGTCCTTGATGGTCACCGGCAGGCCGTGCAGCCGGCCCAGCTCGCCGCCGCCCATCACCGCGCGCTCGGCCGCGCGGGCGCCTTCCATCGCCAGCTCGGGGTCGAGTGCCGCCATCGCGTTGATCTTCGGCTCCAGTTTGCCGATGCGCGACAGCAGCGCCGTCATCACCTCCACCGGGGAGATCTTCTTCTGCCGGATCATCGGCGCGAGTTCGGTGGCGGGCAGGAAGCCTAGATCTTCTTCGGTCACCGTCATTCCCTCAGAGCGGCAGTTCGTTCTCGGCGCGCAGCATGCGGATGGCCTCGCGCCACACCGCCACCGTCTCGGCCACGTCCGACGCCTGGTGGGTCGCCGAGGTGAAGCCGCCGAGGCGCGGGTTCAGGTCCACGCCGTTGGCCAGCACGGCCAGGCGCATGCGGTTGTTCAGCCGCGCCGGCTGGGACTTCAGCTCCTCCATGGTGCAGGCCAGCGGGTCGAATTTGTGCGGCGTGATGTCCCGCCCCTCGGGGTTCATGAACAGGTGGAAGCCCGAGGAGGTGCCGTAGACCGCCCATTTCAGCCCGGCCTCGGCCAGCACCTCGTTCAGCCCGTCGCGCAGCGTGGCCGCCGTGGCGGCCGCCTTCGCGCAGGCGTCGGTCTCGGCCAGGATGGTGAGGCAGGCGATGCCGGCGGCGGCCGAGACCGGGTTGGCGTTGAACGTACCGGGATGGCCGATCTTCTCGCGCCCGGCGCGGGCGGCGGCGGCGAAGTCCAGCAGGTCCAGGATGTCCTTGCGCCCCACCACGCAGGCGCCGGGCAGGCCGCCGGCGACGATCTTGGCGAAGCTGGACAGGTCCGGCGTGATGCCGAACGCCACCTGCGCGCCGCCGGGCGAGACGCGGAATCCGGTGACCACCTCGTCGAAGATCAGCAGCGCGCCGTATTGCGTGGTCAGCCGCCGCAGCCCGTGCAGGAACTCCGGCGTCAGCGGCACCTGGCCGAAGCTGGAGCCGGTGGGCTCCACGATGATCGCCGCGATATCCGGGTTGCCGGCCAGCGCCGCCTCCACCGCGGCCAGGTCGCCCGGCGTCACCAGGATGGATTTCTGCGCCACCCCCGGCAGCACGCCCGGCGTGGGCGAGCCGTCATAGTGGTTGGAATAGCCGCTGGTCATGTGGTCGTGCCAGCCGTGGAAATGCCCCTTGAAGCGCAGCAGCGTGTCCCGCCCGGTGAAGGCACGGGCCAGCCGCACCGCCATCAGCGTCGCCTCGGTGCCCGAGGAGGTGAAGCGCAGGCGCTCGGCCGAGGGCACCAGGCGCTGGATGGCCTTGGCCCAGAGGATCTCGCGCGGATGGCTGGCGCCGAACTGGCTGCCCTCGGCGGTCGCCTCGGCCACCGCGGCCATCACGGTCGGGTGGCAATGGCCCAGGATCAGCGCGCCGTGGCCGCCGAAGAAATCGATGTAGCGGTTGCCGTCCACGTCCCATTTGTGCGGCCCCAGCGCGCGCTGGATATACACGCCGTACGGATCGACATGCCGCGCGTCATGGGTGATGCCGCTGGGGAACAGCGACGCCGCCTCCGCCGCCAGCGCCGCCGAGCCGGCGGTGCGGCTGCGATAGGCGGCGACAATACGGGAATTGGTCCTGGGGTCGTCCAGGGAAGCCGCGGTCGACATCGCCATCTCCTCATGCGTGCTGCGCATTCTTGCGGAAGCGGCGACATACTGCGACGCTCTGGCCATCTTGTGGAGGGGGCGGGTATGTACGATCTCATTTTGCGTGGCGGCCGGGTGATCGATCCGGCGCAGAACGTCGACGACACCGTCGATGTCGCCTTCGCCGAGGGCCGGGTGGCGGCCATGGGGCTCGACCTGGGCGAGGCCGCCGAGACGCGCGACGTGTCCGGCAAGATCGTGGTGCCCGGGCTGATCGACCTGCACACCCATGTGTATTGGGGCGGCACCTCGCTGGGCGTCGATCCCGACGCCTATGCCAAGGCCAGCGGCTGCACCACGCTGATCGACGCGGGCTCGGCCGGGCCGGGCAATATCCACGGCTTCCGCAGGCACGTGATCGAGCCGGCCGAGGTGCGCATCCTGCCGTTCCTGAACATTTCCTTCGCCGGCATCTTCGCCTTCCACTGGGACCTCAACGTGGGCGAATGCACCGACCTGCGGCTGCTGAACCCGCGCATCGTGCTGGCGGTGGCCAAGGAGCAGGCGGACCTTGTGGTGGGCATCAAGGTGCGCATCGGCGCCGGCACCTCGGCGGGGTTGGGCATCCTGCCGATGCAGATGGCGATGGAGGTGGCCGAGTATGCCGGGCTGCCGCTGATGGGCCACCTGGACAATCCGCCGCCGCCGCGCTCCGAGGTGATGGCGATGCTGCGGCGGGGCGACATCCTGACCCATTGCTTCCGCCCCTTCCCCAACGCGTCCGCCGCGCCGGACGGCAGCGTGCATGCCGACGTGCTGGCGGCGCGCGAGCGGGGGGTGATCTTCGATATCGGCCACGGGCGCGGCAGCTTCGGCTTCGACACCGCGATGGCGATGCTGAAGAACGGCTTCCTGCCGGACGTGATCAGCAGCGACGTGCACCTCACCTCGATCGAGGGACCGGCGTACAACATGCTGGTGACCATGTCGAAATTCCTCGCCATGGGGGTGCCGCTGAAGGAGATCGTGCGGGCCAGCACCATCAACGCGGCGCGCGCGGTGCGGCTGGACGACCGCGGCACGCTGGGCGACGGGCTGCTGGGCGACGCCACCATCCTGGAACTTGAGCGCGGGCCGGTTACCTTCATGGACTCGATCGGCGACACCATGACCGCCAACCAGCAGATCGCCTGCCGCGGCATCGTGCTGGGGGGGAAGTGGTGGCACGGGTGAGGCTGTGCCCGGTTGAGGGAAGGAAGGGGTTCTTTTTTGAAAAAAAGAACCAAAAACTTTTATTCGTTTAAGGGGAGCGGGTGCTTGCCGCCGCTGAACGAATAAAGTTTTTTTGCTTCTTTTTGTTCACAAAAAGAAGACTTCCCTCACCCGATCGCCGCCACCCGCCGCGCCTGCCGCGCCAGCAGGAACTCCACCTCCTCGATCTCGCGCGCGCCGAGCGTGGAACCCGGCCGCCGCTGCGCCGCCGAGGCGATGGCGCCGCGCTTGTGCAGGATGTATTTGCGCACCGCCAGCCCCGGCCCCGGCTGCTGCTCGTAGCGGGCCAGCGGCAGGTAGGCGTCGAAGATGTCCGAGGCGCGGTCCTCGTCGCCGGCCAGGTGGGCGGCATAGACGCCGGCCATCATCTCGGGGAAGGCAAAGCCGGTCATCGCCCCGTCGGCGCCGCGCCGCAGTTCCTCGGGCAGGAACACGCCGCCATTGCCGACCAGGATGGCGATGCGCCGCGTGCCCGCCATGTCGCGCAGGGCCGATATCTTGGCCAGGCCCGGCCAGTCCTCGTGCTTGAGCATCACGCAGGACGGGTCGGCCTCCACCACGCGGCGGATCACCGAGGGGGCGATCTGCACCCCGGTGGATTGCGGGAAATCCTGCAACACCCAGGGGATGCCGCCGAGGGTCTCGGCCACCTGGGCGAAGTAGCCGAACACCGCGTCGTCGGTGCGCACGCCCGGCACCGGCGCCACCATCACGCCCGCGGCACCGTCGTCCATCACCGCGCGGGCCAGTTCGCGCATGGCGGCGAAGCCGGGGCTGGAGGCGCCGGCCACCACCGGCACCCGGCCGGCGACCCGGCGGACCACGTGCCTGGAGAACGCGACCGACTCGGCCACCGACAGCTTCGGCGCCTCGCCCATCATGCCGAGGATGGTCAGGCCGGTGGCGCCACGATCGAGGTAGAACTCCACCATGCGGTCGGTGCTGGCGAGGTCGATCGCCCCGGTATCGGTGAATGGGGTGACCGCGATGATGTAGACGCCGGCCGCCCGCTCATCCAGCAGGGTCATGGCTCAGGCGGTCTTGTGGCTGCCGTCGCACATCGGCGCCTTGGCCGACTGCTTGCAGGCGCAGAACCAGGCGTCGCCATCGGCGGCGGCGGTGTATTTGGTCGGCGCCATGCCGCTGCCCTTGTGCGAGCCGTCGCAGAACGGCTGGCTGGCGCTCTTGCCGCAGGCGCACCACCAGTAATCCTTGCCGGCGACCACCGCCACCTTGATCGGCGCCTTGCCGGCGACCACCGGAACCTTGTCGGACATGCGGTATTCTCCCTTGCGACGCGGCGATGCTACGCCGGGCGCGGCGCGCTTGCCATAGCCTCGCCCACGGGTTGAACTGCCGCAGGGGAGAACACCGACATGCTGCCGCTGGCCGGAATCAGGGTCGTCGAGATCGCCGAGAACCTCGCCGGGCCGTTCGCCGGCCAGGTGCTGGCGCTGCTGGGCGCCGAGGTGCTGAAGGTGGAACGGCCGGAGGGCGACAACGCGCGCGGCTGGGGGCCGCCCTTCCATGAAGGCATGGCCACCACCTTCCATGCGGTGAACCAGAACAAGCACAGCGTGACGCTGGATTTCCGCAAGCCGGACGACCTCGCCTGGGTGCGGGCGCGCATCGCCGCCAGCGACGTGGTGGTGCAGAATATGCGCCCCGGCTCGCTGGAGAAGCTCGGGTTGGGGGCGGAGGCGCTATGCGCGGCCAATCCGCGGCTGGTGTATTGCTCGCTTTGGGCGCTGGGCGCGGTGGGGCCGCAGCGGCTGGCGCCGGGGTTCGAGCCGATCGTGCAGGCGTTCTCCGGCCTGTTCAGCCTGAACGGCGACCCGGCGGGAGCGCCCTCGCGCGTCGGCGTGCAGATCCTGGATTTCGGCACCGGGCTGTGGGCGGCGCTGGGCTGCGTGGCGGCGCTGCACCGGCGCACGGTGACCGGCCTGGGGGCGGTGGTGGACACCTCGCTGCTGGAGACGGCGATGGGCTGGATGACCGGGCATTGGGCCGCCTTCGCCGAGAGCGGCAAGCTGCCGCAGCGCGACCGCACCGGCAACCCGCGCGTGGTGGTGTTCCAGGCGCTGCCGACCGCCGACCGGGAGCTGGTGGTGGCCGCCGCCAACGACCGGCTGTTCGCCAAGCTGGCGGCCGAGCTGGGCCACCCGGAATGGGCGGCCGACGCGCGCTATGCCACCAATGCTGCGCGGGCGGCCAACAAGGACGAGATCATCGGCCTGATCGGCGCGGTGATGCGGACCCGGCCCTCGGCCCACTGGTCGGCGGTGTTCGCGGCGGCCGGCGTGCCGGCGGCGCCGATCAACGACATGAGCGTACTGCTGGACGACCCGCAGGTGGCCGCTCTCGGCCTGCTGCGGCCGCCGCCCGGGCTGGCCTTGCCGCTGATGGGGCTGCCGCTGAGCTTCGACGGCGCCCGCCCGCCGGTGACCGGCCCGGCCCCGGCGCTGGGCGACCACAACGAGATCGAGCGGATTCCCGGAACACGGACATGAGGTGCATGGGCATGAAATGGATCCCCCTCGCCGCGCTGCTGCTCTCCGGCTGCGCCGTGCCGGTCGCCAGCCCCAGCCCGGTGGCGTCCTGCCCGGTGGGCGACCCGGCCGTTACCGCCCAGCTGCTGTTCGGCCGCAGCATCAAGGGCGGCGGCCGGGTGAGCGATGCCGCCTGGCGCGATTTCCTGGCGCGCTCGGTGACGCCGCGCTTTCCCGACGGGCTGACGGTGCTGAACGGCTACGGCCAATGGCGCGAGAACGGCACCGACCGCGTGGTGCGCGAGGATTCGACGCTGGTGGAGATCGTCACCGACGGCACGCCGGAGACGCTGGCGAAGCTGCAGGCCATTCGCGACGCCTATCGCACCGCGTTTCAGCAGGACTCGGTCGGGCTGGTGCTGAACGAAAGCTGCGCGTCGTTCTGAGGGGGAGGATTTACGCGCGGGGGAGAAGAAGCCAGGCAACAAAGAGACGTAGAGGCGAAGAGAGCACTACTCTTCTCTACGTCTCTTTGCGAATCTCCCTTGCTTCTCCCCGCCTCCCCGTCTCCATGTGAATCTGCTTCCCTTACAGCCGCTTCACGAAGAACACCCCGTCGTCGAACCCGCCGGCCGCATTGGCCGTATAGCCCGCGATCCGGCCGCACTCGGTCCAGCCCAGCGCCCGGTACATCGCCTCGGCGGGGTCGCCACCGCGCGCGCCCAGCGTCACCAGCGGCCGGCCGGCGGCGATCGCCGCCTGTTCCGCCGCCCGCATCAGCAGCCTCGCCACGCCCCGGCGCCGCAGCCCGGGCGCCACCATCAGTTTCTGCACATGCGCGCCGTGCGGCTGGTCCGGCGAGGATTCCAGCCGCAGCATCACCGTGCCGGCCAGCATGCCCTCCACCCAGGCCACCAGCAGCAGCCGCTGGCCCAGCGCCACCTCGCGCGACTTCTGCTTCCAGTAGGCCCGCGCCGCCGCCAGTTCCATCGGCGGCAGGAATTCCAGCGCCGCGCCCTCGGCCACGCAGTCCCGCAGCAGCGCCGCCAGCCCGCCCTCGACCGATGCGGCCCCGGCGGCGTCCAGCACGCGCACCACCACGCCGGCGAGCGGCTTGGCGTAGGCGAATTCCAGCGAGTGGGACAGGTCGTCCAACACCCGGATCGGGCCGCTGCGCACATAGCCCTGCTTCTCGTAGAAGCGGTGCGCGCGGTCGAAGCGGGTGTCGGTCCACAGCTTCATCTCGGCGGCGCCGTGGGCGCGGGCGAAACCCTCGGCGGCGTCGATCAGCGCCTGCGCCAAGCCGGTGCCGCGCTGGCCGGCATCGGCGTACATCTTGCACAATTCCCAGGCGCCGCCGTCCAGCGGCTTGGTGCCGACCATGCCGACCACCCGGCCACCGGCCTCGGCCGCCCAGAGCGCGCCGCCCTGGCCGGCATAGTAGCTGGCGAGCGCGCGCAGTTCCGGCACCTCGCCGTCGAGGTCCATGACGCAGCCGGGATATTCGGCCCAGCAGGCGCCGACCAGGGCGATGAAGCCGGCCGCGTCCTCGTCCCGGCCGGGCCGCAGCAGCGGCGCCGTCATTTCAGGGCGGCGGTGAACGCTGCCATGCGCTTCATCGCCTCGCGCAGGCTGTCGGTGTCGGTGGCGTAGGAGATGCGCAGGTAGGGGCTCATGCCGAAGCCCTCGCCGCCGACCAGCGCCACATGCGCCTCGTCCAGCAGCGCCATGGCGAAGTCGCTGTCGGTCTCGATCTTCGCGCCCTTCGGCGTCACCCGCCCGAGGCAGCCGGCGATGTTGGGATAGACGTAGAACGCGCCCTCCGGCCGGTGGCAGGAGATGCCGGGCATGGCGTTCAGCGCGTCCACCACGATGTCGCGGCGCTGGCGGTAGATCGCCGCCTGCTCGGCCACCTGCGCCTGCGGCCCGTCCAGCGCCGCGGCCGCGGCGGCCTGAGTGATGCCCGAGACGCCGGCGGTGGCGTGGCCCTGGATGTTGACCATGGCCTTGATGAGGTCCTTCGGCCCGGCGCCGAAGCCGATGCGCCAGCCGGTCATGGCATAGGTCTTGGACACGCCCGAGATGGTCAGCGTGCGGTCGCGCAGCTTCGGCTCCACCTGGGCGAGGGTCGAATAGCCGAAATCCGCGTACATCAGGTGCTCGTACATGTCGTCGGACATGATCCACACATGCGGATGCTTCAGCATCACGTCGGCGATGGCCCGGAGTTCCTCCGGCGAGCAGGCCGCCCCGGTCGGGTTGTTGGGGAAGTTCAGCACCAGCCACTTGGTTTTGGGCGTGATCGCCGCGTCCAGGTCCTCCGGGCGCAGCTTGAAGCCGTTGTTCTGCGGGCAGGTGACGATCACCGGCTCGCCGCCGCACAGCCGGGTGGTCAGCGGATAGGCGCCCCAGTAGGGGGCCGGGATCACCACCTCGTCGCCGTCGTCGATGGTGGCCATCATGGCGTCGAAGATCACCTGCTTGCCGCCATTGGCGACCATGATCTCGTCCAGCGCGAAATCCAGCCCGTTGTCGCGCTTGAACTTGCGCTGGATCGCCTGTTTCAGCGCCGGCACGCCGTCTTGCGCGGTGTATTTGGTCTGCCCCGCCAGCGCCGCCTGGTGCGCCGCCTCGATGGCGTGGGGTGGCGAGGCGAAATCCGGCTCGCCGATGGTGAGGGCGATCACGTCATGCCCGGCCGCGCGTAGCTCGCGCGCCCGGATGGTCATGGCAACGGTCGCCGCGACGCGGACGCGGCTCAGGCGCTGGGCGAGAGCGGGCATTGGGCGATCCTGTGCTGGTGAGTGCAGACCTGGTTAGTGCAGACCTTGGCAGAAGCGCTGGATGCGGGTGCAGGCCTCGCGCAGGCTGTCGGTGTCGGTGGCGTAGCTGATGCGGAAATGGCCGGGATACATGAAGGCCGCCCCGTGCACGGCCGCCACCCCTTCCTCGTCCAGCAGCGCCAGCACGAAGCTCTCGTCGTCGGTGATCTTCACGCCGCCCTTGCTGGTCTTGCCGATGCAGCCATGCACGCTGGGGAACACGTAGAACGCGCCCTCCGGCTTGTGGCAGGTGATGCCGGGCGCCTGGTTCAGCATGTCCACCACCAGGTTGCGGCGCTGCTGGTACACCGCGACCATCTCGCCGATGAAGCCCTGCGGCCCGGTCAGCGCCGCCAGGGCCGCGGCCTGGCTGATCGAGCTGGTGTTGGAGGTGGACTGGCTCTGCAGCTTGTCCAGCGCCTTGATCAGCGGCAGCGGCCCGCCGGCGAAGCCGATGCGCCAGCCGGTCATCGCATAGGCCTTGGAGCAGCCGTTCATGGTCACGGTGCGGTCGCGCAGGCGCGGCTCCACCTCCAGGATGGTGGCCGGCTTGAAGCCGTCATAGGCCAGCTTCTCGTAGATATCGTCGGTGAACACCCACACGTCCGGATGGCGCAGCAGCACGTCGCAGATCGCGCGCAGCTCGGCGGCCGAATAGGCGGCGCCGGTGGGGTTGCAGGGGTTGTTCAGAATGAACCACTTGGTCTTCGGCGTGATCGCCGCTTCCAGGTCCTCGGCGCGCAGCTTGAAGCCGTTGTTCTGGCCGCAGGGCACGAAGACCGGCTTGCCGTCGGCCAGCGAGACGATGTCGGGGTAGCTGACCCAGCACGGTGTGGGGATGATCGCCTCGTCGCCCGCGTTCATGGTGGCGACCATGGCGTTGAAGATCACCTGCTTGCCGCCGGTGGAGATGATGATCTCCTCGGGCTTGTAGTCCAGGCCGCTGTCGGTCTTGAACTTGGCGGCCACCGCGCGACGCAGCTCCATGGTGCCGGCCACGTCGGTGTATTTGGTGTCGCCCGCCTGGATGGCCGCAATCGCCGCGTCCTTGACGAATTGCGGCGTGTCGAAATCCGGCTCGCCGGCCGACAGGCTGATCACGTCCCGCCCGGCCGCCTTCATGGCGCGCGCCTTGGTGGAGATGGCGATGGTCAGGCTGGGGCTGATCCGGTCGAGGCGCTCGGCGGTGAGGTGCATGTGTATCTCGCGGGCTGGAACAAGGGGCGCACCCTATATCCGGCCGCACGGCCGGGCAACCGGCGCCGAGCCGCAAAGCCCGGCTTCCGGCCGGTTCAGGGCGCGATGCCGGTCTGGTATGTCGAGGGAACGACCCCCTTGGCGTAGTGCGCCCGCTTGGCCAGCCAGTATTCCTGCGGCGGCGGCACGGTGGCGAAGGGGGCCTCCACGCCCAGCTTCAGGGCGGCGTCCATCGGCCAGTTCGGGTTGTGCAGAATCTCGCGGGCCAGCGCGACCAGGTCCGCCTGCCCGGCCTGCAGGATCGCCTCCGCCTGGTCGGCGTGCACGATCAGCCCCACCGCCATGGTCATGATGTCGGCCTCCCGCCGCAGCTTTTCGGCGAACGGCACCTGGTAGCCGTAGCCAGCCGGCCCGGCGGTCGGCCGGCCGGTGATGCCGCCGCTGGAGCAGTCGATCACGTCCACCCCGCGCGCCTTCACCAGCTTCGCCAGGGTCACGCTCTGGTCGGGGGCCCAGCCGGCGTCGTCGGCCACGGAAAACCGCATGAACAGGGGCTTGTGGGCCGGCCATTGGGTACGCACGGCCTCCGCCACCTCGACGGCGAAGCGCATCCGGTTGGCCTCGCTGCCGCCGTAGTCGTCGTTGCGGCGGTTGGCCTCGGGCGAGAGGAACTGGTGGATCAGATAGCCGTGCGCGGCATGGATCTCCAGCACCTCCAGCCCCGCCGCGTCGGCCCGCCGCGCCGCCTGCGCCCAGCGCTCGACCAGCGCCGGGATCTCGTCGCGCGCCAGCGCCACCGGCACCGGCTCGCCCTTGCCGCCCGAGAGCGCCGAGGGCGCCACCGGCTGCCACGCCTCCCAGTCGGTCACCCCCTCCGCCTCGGCGGCCTCGCGGGTCAGCGGCGCGCCGCCCTCCCAGGGGCGGAACATGCGCGCCTTGCGGCCGGAATGGCCGATCTGCAGCGCGGGCACGGCGCCCTGGGCGCGGATGAAGTCGGACAGGCGGCGGAAATGCGGGATGAAGGCGTCGTCCCACAGCCCGAGGTCGCCGATGGTGCCGCAGCCGCGCCGCTCCACCTTGGTGCTCTCGATGAACACCAGCCCGGCGCCGCCGGCGGCGAAACGGCCGATATTCATCAGGTGCCAGTCGGTCGGGAAGCCGTTCTTGCCGGAATACTGGTGCATCGGCGCCACCACGATGCGGTTCTTGAGCGTGGTTTCGCGGATGCGCAGCGGCGTGAACAGTTTTGGCGCGGCCATGATCGGTCCCCCCGGGCTTGGTGGGAGGCTACGGGCGCGGCTGGCGGCCGTCCAGCGGGTCAGTCCGGCATGCCGGCCAGGGCGCGGACCCCGGCCGGCGAGGCGCCGGCGGCGCGCAGGTCGCGCAGGGTGGCGGCGTGGTCGCGCTTGGCCAGGCGGCGGCCGGCGGTGTCGGTGCGCAGCGGGTGGTGGGCATAGGCGGGAGCGGGCCAGCCCAGCAGCGCCTGCAACAGCCGGTGCAGGTCGGTCGCCGGCTTCAGGTCGATGCCCCTGGTGACCAGGGTGACGCCCTGCAAGGCGTCGTCGTGGGTGACGCACAGATGATAGCTGGCCGGGGCGTCCTTGCGCGCCAGCACCACGTCGCCGAAGCGGGCCGGGTCGCAGGCGATCAGCCCCTCCCCGTCCTCGGCGAAGGTCAGGCCGGGGACCAGCGCGCGCGCCATGTCCAGCCGCAGCGCATGCGGCACGCCGGCGGCGAGGCGGGCGGCACGTTCATCCGGCGGCAGGCGACGGCAGGTGCCGGGGTAGAGCGGTCCGTCCGGCCCATGCGGGGCGGCGGCGGAGGCGGCGAGTTCGCGCTGGATCGCGGCACGGGTGCAGAAGCACGGGTAGAGCAGGCCGCGCGCCGACAGCCGGTCCAGGCAGGCGCGGTACTCCGGCAGGTGTTCGGACTGCACCCGCACCGGACCGTCCCAGTCCAGCCCGAGCCAGGCGAGGTCCTCCAGGATGGCGGCGGTGAACTCCGGCCGGCAGCGCGTGGGGTCGATATCCTCGATCCGCAGCAGGAAGCGGCCACCCGCGTCGCGGGCCCGCCGCCAGGCGGTCAGCGCCGCGAAGGCGTGGCCTAGATGCAGCAGCCCGGTCGGGCTGGGCGCGAAGCGTGTCGTGATCGGCATGGTTATGCCATATAACCATCGCACCGTGATGGAGGGAAATGGCATGGCGGATCTGGACGGACCACGCTGGGGCCCGCGCGAGGCGCCGGTACGGCAACTGGTGGTGCTGTGCCACGGCGTAGGGGCCGACGGGCACGACCTGATCGACCTGGCGCCGCACTGGGCCGCCGCCCTGCCCCAGGCCGCCTTCGCGGCGCCCGACGCGCCGGAGCCGTACGACATGGCGCCGATGGGCCGGCAATGGTTCAGCCTGTCCGACCGCAGCCCCGCCCGAATGCAGGCCGGCGTCGCGGCCGCAGCGGCGGCGCTCGGCCGGTTCGTGGAGACGGAGCTGGCGCGACTCGGGCTGCCGGCGGACGCCTATGCGCTGATGGGGTTCAGCCAGGGCGCGATGACGGTGCTGCAGGCCGGGCTGCATGGCTGGCGCGGCCGGGTGGCGCCGCCGCGCGCCGTGCTGGCCTTCTCCGGCGGACTGATCGACCCGACGCTGCCGCCCGGCCCCTTGCCCCCGGTGCTGCTGGTGCATGGCGAGGCCGACGCCGTGGTGCCGCCGGAACGCTCGCACCAGGCCGAGTCGGCGCTGCTGGCGGTGGGCGCGTCGGTGCAGGCGCTGTACGCGCCCCGGCTGGGACACGGCATCGACGAGGCCGGCCTGTCCACCGGCGCGCTGTTCCTGCAACGCGCCTTCGCATAGCGCGTGATTCAGACCTCCGGTGAGTCCATCCGCTGTCATCACGCTCCCGGGCGGCGAACAGATGGCGGATTGATGAAACCATCGGGCGAGCCGCTTGCGGCGCTTCTGCCGCAATGCGATAAATCCCTCAGGTTCTTCGACGACGCACAGCATCTGGCGGGTCGTGACGGTGAGCGACCCCCAGGCGTTGTGCGGCGCCTGCGAGGGAGTTGCTGTTGCCTGACGGCGGAGCGCATTTTCCGGCACTGGTGCTGAACGCGGATTTCCGTCCGCTGTCATATTTCCCGCTGTCGGTCTGGTGCTGGCAGGACGCCGTGAAGGCGGTCTTCCTCGATCGCGTGTCGGTGCTGAACGAATACGAGGCCGAGGTCCACTCCCCCACCCTGACGATGCGCCTGCCCAGCGTGATCGCGCTGAAGGATTTCGTGCCGGCCGCGCGCAAGCCCGCCTTCACCCGCTTCAACGTGTTCCTGCGCGACAGCTTCGCCTGCCAGTATTGCGGCGAGCGGCAGCCGGCGCCGGACCTCACCTTCGACCACGTCATTCCGCGCTGCCGCGGCGGGCGCACCACTTGGGAGAACGTGGTCACCGCCTGCGGCGGCTGCAACCTGCGCAAGGGCAGCCGCATGCCGCGCGAATGCCGGATGTTCCCGCGCGACACGCCGCGCCAGCCCTCCACCTGGGAATTGCAGGAAAACGGCCGCGGCTTCCCGCCCAACTACCTGCACCAGAGCTGGCGGGACTATCTCTACTGGGACAGCGAGCTGGAAAGCTGACCCGGCTGGAACAGCGCGGAACATGGCGCCGGCGCGCCCTGCTGCTCGGCGGCCTCGGGGCGCTGGCCGGCGCGGCCGCCCCGGCGTGGGAGGCGGCCGGGCGCGCGCGCGAGTGGCTGACCGCCTGGGACGCCCTGGGCGCCCACCGCACCGCCACCGGCGGCGACATGGCCGCCGCCGACTGGCTGATGCGCGAGGCCGGGGCGATCGGCGGCCGCGTGGGGTTCGAGGCGTTCGATGTCAGCCGCCTGGACGCGCGCGACCCCTACCTGGCGCTGGAGGGCGGCGTGCGCATCCTGGGCGAGGCGCTGTACGACGCGCCAGGCACCCCGGAGGGCGGGGTGAGCGGCCGGCTGGGCACGCGCACCGGCGGAATCCGGGTGGTGGAACGCCCGCCGGACGCCGCCTACAGCCCCGGCTTCGTGGCCCTTCGCCAGCGTCCAGGCCCGGCCGGGCTGGTGGTCGTCACCACCGGCGGCGCGCCGGGGCTGGCGCTGCTGGACGCCCCCGCCTTCCGCGCACCGTTCGGCCCGCCGACACTGCAGGTGACCAGCTTCGAGCATGCCCGCCTGACCGCGGCGATGGCGCGCGGCGCGATGGCGAAGCTGGTGGTCGCCACCCGCCGCACCGCCACCAACGCGCGCAACGTGGTGGTGCGGGTGGCCGGGCGGGTGCCGGGCCTGGCGCCGCTGGTGGTGGCCACCCCGCGCAGCGCCTGGTGGCACGCCACCGGCGAGCGCGGCGGCGGCCTGGTCTGCTGGCTAGAGGCGTTGCGCGCGCTGGCCGAGGCGCCGCCGACGCGCGAGGTGCTGTTCCTGGCCACCAGCGGCGATGAGCTGGGCCATCTCGGCCTGTCGGATTTCCTCGCCCGGCATCGGGGCATCGTGGCGGGCGCGACCTGGGTGCAACTCGGCGCCAATATCGGCGCGGCCGGCGGAACCGTGGCACTGGCCGCGACCACGCCGCCGCTGCGCCACCTGGCCGCCGCCGCCGTGGCGCGGGCCGGCCACCCGGCGGTGCCGCTGGGCACGGCGCTGCCCGACTCCGACGGCACCATCCGCGCCATCCAGCGCGCCGGCGCCGCCTGCGTCGCGCTCGGCGGCACCAACCGGCTGTTCCACCTGCCGCAGGACCGCTGGCCGCATGCAGTGGACCTGGACCGTGTGGTCCGCCTGGCCGCGGCGGTGGCCGAAATCGTGGCGCGGCTGGGGCGGCAGGCCACATAAGGCCGCGCGGCGCGGGCCGTTCCGAAACAGTTTGACATAAATCAATGCCGCGGCCACATCGCCCGCCGAGTGTCGCACACGTCAGGTAGGACACGTGCGATGCAACCGTCGCTTCTCTCCAAATTTCCCCGCAAAGCGCCCCTGGTGGCGGCCCTCGCGGCCCTCGCCAGCGTGGCGGCAACCACGCAGGCCAAGGCCGTGGCGAGTTTCGCCGCCCAGACCGGGCAGCCCTGCGACACCTGCCATGTCGGCGGTTTCGGCCCGCAACTCACCCCGTTCGGCCGGGCGTTCAAGATTTCCGGCTACACCCAATCGGGCGGCGACGGATGGCAGGCCGGCGTACCGCTGACGGCGATGGCGCTCTCCTCCTTCACCCGGACCTCGGGCAATCTGCCGCAAGGCCAGCAGACCCGGCACTACTCGGTGAACAACAACGCCGCGATCGACCAGATCAGCGTGTTCCTGGCCGGCCGGCTCGGCGACCACAGCGGCGGGTTCGCGCAGTTCACCTACTCGCCGATCGACAATTCCGTGGCCCTCGACAACACCGACCTGCGGCCATACACGACGGCCATCGACCTGGGTGGGCGGGAGTTGCGGGTGGGCCTCACCATCAACAACTCGCCGACGGTGCAGGACCCGTTCAACACCAGCTTCGCCTGGGGCTACCCCTATGTGGGCTCGTCCTTCGCGCCGACGCCGGCGGCCCAGCCGATCCTGGCCGGCAGCTTCGCCGGCAACAGCATCGGCTACACCGCCTATGCCTGGTACGACCAAAGCCTGTACCTGGAAGGCGGATTCTACCAGACCATGACCCCCTGGCTGATGGCGCGGACCGGCAGCGCCTTCGGGCCGGGCGGCGCGCCAGGGGTGATGCCCTATCTGCGGGCGGCCTACGAATGGAACTGGAACCAGCAATCCGCCCATGTGGGCGCGATGTTCCTGCAATCGGGGGTCAACCCCGCAGTGGGCGACCGCTTCTCCGACGGCTCCAACGGGCGCGACCAATATACCGACTACGCGATCGACGCGAGCTACATGTATCTCGGCGACGGCACCAACATCGTCACCGCCCAGGGCGTGTTCACCCACGAGTCGCAGCACCTGAACGGCTCGGCGACGGCGGCCAACCTGGCCAACCTCACGCTGTTCAAGTCCAATTATGATCTGAACCAGGTCCGGTTCAGCCTTTCGTACTGGTACCAGAACACCTACGGGCTGACGCTGGGCTGGCAGAACAGCTGGGGCTCGGCCAACCCGGTCCTCTACCAGCCGGGACCGGTCAACGGCAGCAACAACGGCAAGCCAGACAGCAACGCCTTCATCCTCGAAGCCGACTGGGTGCCGTTCGGCAAGGCGGACTCGTGGATGCAGCCCTGGGCCAACCTGAAGGTGGGCGCGCAGTTCACCGCCTACACCAAGTTCAACGGCTCCAGCCGCAACTATGACGGGTCTGGCCGCGGCTCCGGGGCTAACGACACGCTGTATCTGTTCTCCTGGCTGGTGTTCTGAAATGACCCGCTGAATGGCGGCGAGGTGCCGGTGCCTGCGACCCAGGCACCGGCACCTCGCCGCATCGCTGCTTCGTGACTGCGCCCGTTCCAACTGGAGGATATTCGCCGTGCTGCCACGCTCCCTCGTCTTCGGCCTCGGCGCCGCGCTGCTGCTGCCGCTTGCCCCGCCCGCCCGCGCCCAGGATGCCGTCGCCGGCCAGAAGGTGTTCCATCAGGTATGCGCCATCTGCCACGACGTGGCGCAGGGCCGCAACCGCATCGGGCCGAGCCTGTTCGACATCGTCGGGCGCAAGACCGGCCAGGTCGCCGGGTTCCACTATTCGGCCGCCAACAAGAAGGCGGAGCTGACATGGGACGCGGCGACGCTGGACAAATACCTCACCAACCCGCGGGCCGTGGTGCCCGGCACCACGATGACCTATGCCGGGCTGAAGGACGCGCATAAGCGGGCCGACCTGATCGCCTATCTGGGGACGCTGAAGTGATCGGCGGCGCCGACCGTCCGGCCGACTGAGGCAAGCAGCGGGGCATTATTGCCCCGCACTCGTCCCGCCATCAGCTGTCAAACTTGATGATGTTGCGTACCGGGGAGGCCGATTTCAGCGCGGCATAGCCCTCGTTGATCTGTTCCAGCTTGATATGCCCGCTGATCAGGTGGTCCAGCTTCAGCCGCCCCTGCTGCCACAGCGTCAGCATGCGCGGCATGTCCACGCGGAAGCGGTTGCCGCCCATCGAGGTGCCCTGGATCTTGCGGTCGCGCAGGAAATCGGCGCCGTGCAGCTCGATCTTGGTGCCGAACGGGATCATGCCGATGATGGTGGCCAGCCCGCCGGCGCGCAGCATCTGGAAGGACTGCTCGGCGGTCTTCTTGCTGCCGATCGCCTCGAACGAATAATGCACGCCGCCGCCGGTCAGCTCCTTCACCGCCTCCACAGCATCGACGTTGGAGGCGTTGATGGTGTCCGTCGCCCCCATCGCGCGCGCCACGTCCAGCTTGGAGCCGACGGTGTCGATGGCGATGACGCGGCTGGCGCCGGCGACGGCCGCGCCGTTCACCGCCGAGAGGCCGATGCCGCCGCAGCCGATCACCGCCACCGTGCTGCCGGCTTCCACCTTGGCGGCGTTGAACACCGCGCCGACGCCGGTGACCACGCCGCAGCCGACCAGGGCGCCGATGTCCAGCGGGATGTCGTTGCCGATTTTGACCAGCGCGTTCTCGTGCACCAGCATCTGCTCGGCGAACGAGGACAGGTTGGCGAACTGGTGGACGGTCTGCCCCTTCCAGCTATAGCGCCGGGCGGCGCCGGGCATCAGCTTCACCTCGGTGTCGCTGCACAGGTTGGGGTGGCCGGTGGTGCACTGGTCGCAGGTGCCGCAGAACACCGACAGGCAGGAGATCACATGGTCGCCGGGCTTGAGGTAGGTCACGTCCTCGCCGACCTGCTCGACGACGCCGGCGGATTCGTGGCCGAGGATGATCGGCGTGGGGGTGGGGTACAGCCCCTCCATGAAATGCAGGTCGCTGTGGCACAGCCCGGCGAAGGCGGTGCGCACCAGCACCTCGCGCCGCTTCGGCTTGGCGACGGTGACCTCCTCGATGGTCAGCGGCTGGTGGGCGGCATGCATGATGGCGGCGCGCATCGGCGTCTCTCCCGTGGGTTCGGCGTTTGCCGTTGTTGCTGAACCGAGGCTAGCGCCCGGCCGGCTGGGCCGTCTACAGGGCGGCCAGCCGGGCCGGCACGGCGGCGATGGCGTCCACATCCACATTGGCGAAGGCCAGGCGCAGGTGGCGGTCCTGGCCGGGGCCGAAGAACGGGCCGGGCAGCGTCATCAGCCCGTGCTCGGCGGCCAGGATCTCGGCCGAGCGCATGGCCTCCGGCGCGCCCTCGGGCAGGCGGAGATAGGCGAAATAGGCGCCCAGCGCATCCAGCCGCCAGCCGGGAAGCTGGGCGACGGCGGCGCGGAAGGCGGCCGCCCGCCCGGCCATCAGCGCGCGGTTGTCGCCGCGCCAGGGCCGCAGCGCCTCCACCGCCCAGGTGAGTGCGGTCTGCGGCGCGCGGGTGGGGCAGATCTGCATGGTGTCCAGCACCTTCAGCAACTGCTCGCGGCAGGCGGGGCCGGCCAGCATGGCGCCGATGCGGTGGCCAGGCACGCAATATGCCTTGGAGAAGGAATACAGGTGCAGCACGTGGTCGCGCCAGGCCGGGTCGGCGAACACCGTGTGCGGCGGCGTCGCCTGGTCGGGCAGGAAGTCGCGATAGGTCTCGTCCAGCACCAGCCACAGGCCGCGCGCGCGGCACAGGGTGGCGAAGCGGGCGATGGTGGCCGGCGGGTAGATCGCGCCGGTCGGGTTGTTGGGGGTCACCAGCACGATCGCACGGGTGGCGGGCGTCAGCAGGGCGGCGGCGCGATCGGGGTCGGGGATGAAGCCGTTCTCCGCCGCGCAGGGCAGCGGCACGGTCTCGATGCCCAGCATTGTCAGCGCCATGTGGTGGTTGAAATACCAGGGCGACGGCAGCATCACCGCCTCGCCGGTGCCGGCCAGCGCGGTCATCGCCATGGTGAAGGCGAGGTTGCAGCCGGCGGTGATGGCGACATCGGCGGCGGCGATCGGCGCGGCATAGGTCTGCGTGAGGTCGGCGGCCAGTGCCTCGCGCAGGCCGATATCGCCGTCGATATCGCCATACTGCGCGGCGGCGCGGGTGCCGGCGGTCTCGCCCAGGTGGCGCAGCAGCTCGGGGTGCGGCGGGTAGCCCGGCACCGCCTGGGTCAGGTCGATCGCCGGGCCGGCGCCGCCGCGGTAGCGGGCGGCCCATTGGCGGGCGGCGGGGATGGGCGGGGCGCCGGTGGCGCGGATGCGGGGCGAGAGCGCGATGTCCATGCCGCGCATGCTGGCATCGCCGCAGGCCCGCGTCCATTGTGCGCAGGCGAGGCGGAGGGATGCGCATGGACGTGCTGGAACCGGGCGGGCGGGTGCTGTTCCTGAGCGCCGACGCGGCGGTGATCGAGCGGCAGATGGCCGGCGAGGAGGTGAGCCTGGCGCAGGCCGGCGCGCTGCGCGACGATATCTCGACGGACGAGATCACCCCGATCGGCGTGCTGACCTGCTTCGACGAGCGGCTGGGCCGGCATCCCTATGTCGGGCTGCAGGTGGACGGAAGGCGGCCGATCGGCACCGACGGCGTGCGCGGCGGCGGGTTCCGCGTGACCGTGGCGGGGCGGCGCTACGGCAAGGGGTCGTCGCGCGAGCACAGCCCGGCGGCGGAGCTGGCGGCCGGCATCCGGCTGGTGATCGCGGCGGGGTTCGAGCGGATATACCGCCAGAACGCCGATAACCTGGGGCTGTTCACCTCCACCGATTTCAGCCTGGTGGCGCGCATCCAGGCCGGCGAGGCGATCGGCGTGGACGAGCTGGTGGCCGGGCGCGACGCGCTGGCGGCCGCCATCCTGCGGGCCGGCGGGCTGCTGCGCTACGGCCGGGCGCGGATGGGTGCTGCCGGGCCGGCGGCGGTGGCGGCGCGGCCGCGCACGCTGGTGGAGAAGATCCTGGCGCGGCATGCGCTGCGCACCGGCGACACCAGCGGGGCGCTGGCCGCCGGCGAGGGCGGGTTCGTGCGGGCCGATTGGCGCTTCATCCATGAGTACTACACCGGCATGGCGCGCCACATGCTGCACGCGACCTTCGGCTTCCCGGCAACGCTGCACGACGCCGGCACGGTGCTGTGCTTCGAGGACCACCTCTCCTACGCGCACCGCAGCCCGGAGCATCTGGGCCGCGGGCTGATGGGGGGCGTGCGCGAGCTGTCGGCCGCGCACCGGGCGTTCGTGGCGGAGTACGGGCTGCGCGACCACGGCTACCTGGCGGGCGGCGAAGGGTCGGAGGGGATCTCGCACGCGTTGATGGCCGAGCAATACGCCCTGCCCGGCCAGGTGGTGGTGGGCACCGATTCGCACACGCCGCATAGCGGGGCGCTGGGCTGCGTGGCGTTCGGGGTGGGCACCACCGACATGGCCAACGCCATGGTGACCGGGGCGGTGCGGCTGACGGTGCCGGAATCGCTGCTGGTGGTGCTGGACGGGGCGGTGCCGCCGGGGGTGACGGCGAAGGATGTCGTGCTGCATCTGCTGGCCGATCCGCGCATCCGCGCCGGCGCCGGCGTGGGGCGGGCGTTCGAGTTCTCCGGGTCGGGGATCGCCGCGTTTTCGACCGATGAACGGACGGTTTTGACCAATATGACGGCCGAATTGGGCGGTTTCACCGGCATTTTGGCGCCTGATTCAGAGACTGTCCGGTTCCTGAGGGAGCGGCGCGGGGTGGATTTCACCCTCGAGGCATGGATGCGCAGCGACCCCGATGCGATGTTCGCCGAGACCATCCGGGTGGATTGCGCGGCGCTGACGCCGATGGTGGCGGCGCCGGGCGACCCCGGCAACGGGGTGGCGCTGGGCGGGCTGGCCGAGCGGGTGCGGGTGGATATCGCCTATGGCGGATCGTGCACGGCGGGCAAGCGAGCGGATTTCGACCAGTACCACCAGGTGCTGGACTGGGCGGCGCGGCGCGGGCTGGTGGTGCCGGCGGGGGTGAGGCTGTTCCTGCAATTCGGCACGGTGGCGGTGCGGGAGTATTGCGCGGCGCAGGGCTATCTGGCGGCGTTCGAGGCCGTGGGCGCGGAGCTGCTGCAGCCGGCCTGCGGCGCCTGCGCGAATTGCGGGCCGGGCTCGTCGGAGCGGGCGGAGCAGGTGACGGTGAGCGCCATCAACCGGAACTTCCCGGGCCGGTCGGGGCCGGGAAAACTGTGGCTGGCTAGTCCGCCGACGGTGGCGGCCAGCGCGATCGCGGGGGAGCTGGTGTCGTTCGCGGAGTTGCGGGCGCGCTATCCCGGTTAGACGGAGGAAAAAAGCAAAATCAGGAATTTCCTCCGCTTTCCTCTCGCCGGCTCACGCGGCTCTCTCCTGTCAGGTCTCGCCCAGTGCCATGTTCAGCGCCGGCTTCACCTCGGCATCCAGCGGGCAGACATAGGGGGTGTCGCGCGTGCGGGCGGCGTGGTCGGCCTTGGCGCGGGCAAGCAATTCGGGGTCGCGCAGCGTGTCGATGGCGGTGGCGGCCATCACCTTGGCCGCGTGCACCATCCCCTTCTTGGCCAGCGGCGACTGGCCCTGGGCGGTGAGTTGCCAAGAATGGCCGGGGGTGCCGATGGCGTAGGTGGCGCCGCGCATCTGCACCGTGGGCACCACCCACGACACGTCGCCCACATCGGTGGAGCCGATGCCGGTGCCGCCGCCATTGCTGCCCAGCGGCACGATGCGGTCGCAGAGCGGCGTGGCCATATCCACCGGAATGCCGAAGCGGGTGTGGGCGGAGGCGATGTCCTCCGGGCGCAGGGTGGCGCGGATCTGTTCGGCGAAGGCGCGGTCCGCGGCGTCGAAGGGCGGCGGGCCGAGGCGTTGCAGGTTGTCGAACATCGCCTGTTCCAGCGGCGTGTTGCCCAGCAGGTTGGACATGCCGCTGATCGCCTTGGAGACGACCTTGGTTTCGGTCATCAGGGCGGCACCGTCGGCGATTTTCCGCACCCGCGCGACCAGGGCGCGCATTTCCGGCAGTTCGCGGGCGCGGATGACGTAGCGGACCTTGGCGTGCGCCTGCACCACGTTGGGCGCCACCCCACCGGCATCCAGCGTGGCGTAATGGATCCGCGCGTCGGACGGCATGTGCTCGCGCATGTAGTTGACGCCGACATTCATCAGCTCGACCGCATCCAGCGCCGAGCGGCCGAGATGCGGGGCGGCGGCGGCGTGGCTGGCGCGGCCGGTGAAGCTGAAATCGATCGCCACGTTGGCCAGCGAGATCGCCGGGTTGACGGCGGCGAACGGCGCCGGGTGCCAGGACAGCGCGATATCGACATCGCTGAACGCGCCCTCGCGGACCATAAACAGCTTGGCCGCGCCGTTCTCCTCGGCCGGGCAGCCGTAATAGCGGACGCGGCCCTTGATGCCCTGCGCCGCCAGCCAGTCCTTCACCGCGGTGGCGGCCAGCATCGCGGCCGAGCCGAGCAGGTTGTGGCCACAGCCATGGCCGGCGCCGCCGGCTTCCACCGGGTCGGGCATGGCCACGCCGGCCTTCTGGCTGAGGCCGGGCAGCGCGTCGAACTCGCCGAGGATGGCGATCACCGGCCCCTCGTCGCCGGCCTCGCCCATGATCGCGGTGGGGATGCCGGCCAGGCCCGTGGTGACGCGGAAGCCCTGCGCCTGGAGCATCGCCACGTGCTCGGCGGCGGAGCGGTGCTCCTGGTAGCCGAGTTCCGGCATCTCCCAGATGCGGTCGCTCAGCGCCTCGAACGCCTCCTTGCGAGCATCGACCAGTTCCCAGGCCTGTTCGGAATTGCGCATCGCGGGGCTCCTCGGGTGTGGTGGAAGCCTGCGGCGGGGCGGCGCGCGGGTCAACCGGGGGCTGGTGGGAGGGATGCCGGCTGGGGTAACACGGCCGCGAGGTTTGGAATTGTCCCAGCCAGGGAGCAGGTATCATTCATCCGGCGCAGCTTGACCCCCATCTTCTGATGATCGCCGTGCCGATCCTGGTCGCGACCTATGTGCTGGTGATGGTGGACCGGTTCGACCGGTCGATCCTGGCGCTGCTGGGCGGGGGCGCGATGATCCTGGCCGGCGTGCTGACGCAGGACCAGGCGATACGCGGCATCGACTTCAACACCATCGGGCTGCTGACCGGCATGATGGTGCTGGTGGCGATCTCGCGCCGGTCGGGCGTGTTCGAGTTCCTGGCGGTGTGGTCGGCGCAGGCGGTGCGGGCCTCGCCGGTGGGGCTGCTGGCCACGCTGGCGGTGGTGACGGCGGTGCTGTCGGCGCTGCTGGACAACGTGACGACCGTGCTGCTGATCGCGCCGGTCACCATCTCGATCACCAGGCGGCTGGGAGTGGCCCCCTTCCCGTTCCTGCTGGCCGAGGTGATGGCGTCCAATTTCGGCGGCACCGCGACCCTGATCGGCGACCCGCCGAACATCCTGATCGGCTCGGCGGCGGGGCTGACCTTCAACGATTTCATCGTGCACCTGCTGCCGGTGGTGGTGGTGGTGATGGCGGCGCAGGTGGCGACGCTGCATATGGCGTGGGGGCGCGGGCTGGGCAGCACGGCGGCGGCGCGCGCGGCGGTGATGGCGCTGCGGCCGGCCGACAGCATCACCGACCGCCGGCTGCTGCGCCATGCGGTGGCGGTGTTCGCGCTGGTGCTGCTGGGCTTCGCCACGGCCCGGCTGACCGGGCTGGAGCCGGGCAGCATCGCGCTGATCGGCGCGGCGGCGCTGATGCTGCTGGAGAACCTGGCGCATCCGCGCGACGAGCAGTTCGAGAAGATCTCGGCGACCTATGCCGAGGTGGACTGGATCACGATCTTCTTCTTCATCGGCCTGTTCATCGTGGTGGCCGGGGTGGAGAAGTCGGGCGCCTTGTCGTGGCTGGCGGGCGAGGTGACGCGGGCGACCCGGGGCAACCTGATGCTGACCGTGTTCGCCGTGCTGTGGGTCTCGGCGATCGCGTCGGCCATCATCGACAACATCCCCTTCGTGGCGGCGATGATCCCGGTGATCCATGCCATGGCGCCGGATTTCGGCGGCGAGCACGCGATCCTGCCGCTGTGGCTGGCGCTGTCGCTGGGCGCCTGTTTCGGCGGCAACGGCACGCTGATCGGCGCCTCGGCCAACCTGACCGTCTCGGGCATCGCCCAGCGCGAGGGGATCGGCTTCGGGTTCGCCGCCTACACGCGCCGGGCGTTGCCGCTGACCCTGCTCAGCGTGGCGATCGCACAGGCCTATCTGTACCTGCGGTATCTGTAGGCATTTTCTGCAGGCGGATCGTTGCCCGGGGGCTGGCCCCGGTGGAGGCATCCATGCGAGAAGGCGGCTGGATTTGTATTCAGCAGCACCCGCGGCGGCATCCATGCCGGGGGGCTTACAGGAAGGAGACGCCAAGGATGGAACGACGCCGTCTGATCAGCTCCGCCGCGGTTGGCGGGGTCGCGCTCGGCGCGGTCGCCGCCGCCCTGCCCCGGCCCGCGATCGCGCAGAGCATGCCCGAAATCAAATGGCGCATGCCGTCGAGCTTCCCCAAGAGCCTGGGCACGCTGTATGGCGGCGCTGAGATGTTGGCCGCCAAGGTGGCCGCGATGACCGACAACAAGTTCCAGATCCGCCCCTTCGCGGCCGGCGAGATCGTGCCGCCGCTGGCGGTGCTGGACGCGGTGCAGAACGGCACCGTGGAGATCGGGCAGACTGCCAGCTATTACTATGTGGGCAAGGACCCGACCTTCGCCTTCGGATCCACCGTGCCGTTCGGCTTCAACACCCGCCAGCAGCAGGCCTGGATGCTGCACGGCGGCGGGCTGACGCTGATGAACGAGTTCCTGAAGGACTACAACGTCACCTCCATCATCGGCGGCAATACCGGCGCGCAGATGGGCGGGTGGTTCCGCAAGGAAATCAAGACCCCGGACGACATCAAGGGGCTGAAGTTCCGCATCGCGGGCCTGGCCGGCGCGGTCATCGCCAAGATGGGCGGCGTGCCGCAGCAGATCGGCGGCGGCGACATCTACCCGGCGCTGGAGAAGGGCACGATCGATGCTGCCGAATGGGTGGGGCCGTACGACGACGAGAAGCTCGGCTTCTACAAGGTGGCCAAATACTACTACTATCCCGGCTGGTGGGAGGGGAACGCGCAGCTCTGGATCTATGTCAACCTGGACAAGATGAAGGAACTGCCGCCGGCCTACCAGGCCGTGCTGGAAGCGGCGTGCGCCGAGGTGAACACCTGGATGCAGGCGAAATACGACGCCGACAACCCGGCCGCCCTGCGCCGGCTGGTGGCCAACGGCACCGAGCTGCGGCCGTTCTCGCGCGAGATCATGCAGGCCGCCTACAAGGCCTCGTTCGAGGTCTATGACGAACTCGCGGCGAAGAACCCGAAGTTCAAGAAGGTCTACGACTCGTGGAAGGCGTTCCGCGAGGATGAGTTCCTGTGGTTCCGGGTGGCCGAGAACACCTATGAGAACTTCGTCTATTCGCAGAGCGCCGCCGAGGCGCGGGCGAAGAAGTAGCCCGCCGCCAGCCCGACGGGGAAAGGCCGGAACCGCGAGGTTCCGGCCTTTTTCGTGCGTTCCGGCTTCGTGCGCTCCGGGGCCTACTTGAACGTGACCGGCGGCGGTTCGTCGTTGGAGCTGTCCGGTGCGGGGATGTTGATCTGCACCTTGGCGGGGTCGCGGCCGGTGCCGTGGCTGACCTCGCCGGTGACCATCCACGGGAAGGCGATCACCAGCCCGACCATGATGATCTGCAGGCACACGAAGGGAATGGCGCCCTGGTAGATCTGCCAGGTGGTGACCGGCGCCATGCGGCGGTTGGTGACGCGGTCGGTGTATTCCTCGGTGGGCGCCACGCTGCGCAGGTAGAACAGCGCGAAGCCGAAGGGCGGGTGCATGAACGAGGTCTGCATGTTCACGCTCAGCAGCACGCCGAACCAGATGAGATCGATACCCAGCTTCTCGGCGGCCGGGGCCAGCAGGGGCACGATGATGAAGGCCAGCTCGAAGAAATCCAGGAAGAAGGCCAGCACGAACACCAGCAGATTGACCACCAGCAGGAAGCCGAGTTGGCCGCCGGGCAGGCCGGTCAACAGGTGCTCCACCCACAGATCGCCGTTCACCGCGCGGAAGATCAGGCTGAACACGGTGGAGCCGACCAGGATGAAGATCACGAAGCTGGACAGCTTGGCCGTGGTGTCCATCGCCTGGCGCAGCAGCGACCAGGACAGGCGGCGGCGGGCGAGCGCCAGCAGCAACGCGCCGGTGGCGCCCATGGCGCCGCCCTCGGTCGGTGTGGCGATGCCGAGGAAGATGGTGCCCAGCACCAGGAAGATCAGCAGCAGCGGCGGCATCAGCGAGGTCACCACCCGCAGCGCCAGGGTGAAGCCGCGCAGGGAGCGCGCCTCCAGCGGCAGCGCCGGGGTGGCGGAGGGGCGGAACAGGGCGACGCCGCCGATGAACAGCGCGTACAGCGCGGTCAGCGCCAGGCCCGGGATGAAGGCGCCGGCGTACATGTCGCCGACCGAGCGGCCAAGCTGGTCGGCCATGACGATCAGCACCAGGCTGGGCGGGATAATCTGCGCCAGCGTGCCGGAGGCGGCGATGACGCCGGCGGCCACCCGCCGGTCATAGCCGTAGCGCAGCATGATCGGCAGCGAAATCAACCCCATCGAGATGACCGAAGCGGCCACCACGCCGGTGGTGGCGGCCAGCAGCGCGCCGACGAAGATGACCGCGAAGGCCAGCCCGCCCCGCACCGGGCCGAACAGCTGGCCGATCGTGTCCAGCAGGTCCTCGGCCATGCCGCTGCGTTCGAGGATCAGCCCCATGAAGGTGAAGAACGGGATCGCCAGCAGGGTGTCGTTCAGCATGATGCCGAACACCCGCTCGGGCAGCGCCTGGAGCAGTTCGGGGCCGAGCAGGCCGAGCTCGATGCCGAGCAGGCCGAAGCCGAGGCCGGTGGCGGCCAGGGAGAAAGCCACCGGGTAGCCGATCAGCAGCACGACCACCAGGGCCGCGAACATCAGCGGCGCCATGTTGTCGACAATGAAGTGGATCACGCGGCGTGCTCCTCGGCGAGCGTGGTATCCAGCGGCTTGTCCTGGTCCGGCCGGGCATGGCCGGTCATGCCCGCGGGGTCGGGGCCGCGACCGCTGAGGAAGGCGACCCGCTTGATGATCTCGGAAATGCCCTGGATGGCGAGCAGCAGCAGGCCGGCGGGGATCAGCACCTTGGCGGGCCAGCGCAGCAGGCCGCCGGCATTGGACGACATCTCGTGCCGCTCGTAGCTGTCCACCACCATCGGCCAGGACAGCACCATGATCAGGATGGTCGCCGGCAGCAGGAAGAACAGCCCGCCCAGCACGTCGATCCACGCGCGGGCGCGGGCGCCGAGGCGGGCGGAAATGATGTCGATGCGGATATGCTCGTCGCGACGCAGCGTGTAGCCGGCGCAGAGCAGGAACACCGCCGAGAACAGGTACCACTGCCCTTCCAGCCAGGCGTTGGAGCTCTCGTTGAAGGTGTAGCGGATGAGCGCATTGATGGAGCTGAGCAGTACCGCCGCCAGGATCAGCCACGCCACGACCTTGCCGACGAGCTCGTTCAGCGCGTCGATCCGCCGGCTCAGTGCCAGCAATGCCTGCATTTCCGTCCTCCCCTTGGGCCACGCTGCCCTAGAGCCATTCCGGGTGAGAGATCAAGGGCCTCGTTGTGGCGGGGCGGTCAGGCGGGGCGATCAGGCGGGCCGGCGGGGGCCGCCGGCCGTCATGCCGCCATCGATGACCAGTTCGGCGCCGGTCATGTGGCGGGAGGCGTCGCTGGCCAGGAACAGCACGCCGTTGGCGATCTCCTGCGGGTCGGCCGGGACGCCCAGCGGCACGGTGGCGCGCGCGATCGCCTGCGGGTCCAGCGGCGCGTTCAGCCCGCCGCCGGGGGCGGTTGCCGCCTTCTCCCAGATCGGGGTGACGATGATGCCGGGATGGACGGAGTTGACCCGGATGTTGTCGCCGGCATAGGCGCATTCCAGCGCCATCGACTTGGCGAACAGCCGCACCGCGCCCTTGGTGGCGCTGTAGCCGGCCAGGTTGGCCGAGCCGCGCAGGCCAGCGACCGAGGACATCAGCACGATGGAGCCGCCGCCGGCGCGCCGCAACGCCGGCACCGCGTGCTTCACCGAGAGGAACACCGCGTCCACGTTCACCGCCATCTGGCGCCGCCAGTCGGCCAGCGACATCTCCAGCGCCGGGCCGAACACGGCGATGCCGGCATTGGCCACCATCACGTCCAGCCGGCCGAAATGCCGCTCGGCCCGCGCCACCAGGGCGGGCCAGGCGGCCTCGTCGGTCACGTCCTGGTGCAGGTAGAGCGCGGCCGCCCCGATCTCGGCGGCCAGCGCCTGGCCGCGCGCGTCGTCGAGGTCGGTGATGACCACGCCGGCCCCCTCGCGCGCCAGGGTGCGGGCGCAGGCGGCCCCGATGCCGGAGGCGCCCCCGGTGATGAAGGCGACCTTGCCGTCGAGTTGGCCCATTCCGAATCTCCTGTGCCGCGTTCTGGGGGCGAGTCAGCCCGGGTGGAGCATAATGCGGCGGGGTGCAGGGCGGAATGGTCCCCCCCCTGCCGGCGTCCGCGGCGATGCCAGGTTGATCGCCTCGCCTATCCGGCGGAACATCCGGGCGCGAGCTGCTGGCCGGGAGGGAAACGCGGATGGAAGACCTGAAGACCGCCTCGCCGAACGGGGTGTTCGTGGCGCATTGCCGCAAGGGGGAACTGGCCTATCAGGTGGATAAGGCCACCGGGCGGGCGGTGTTCTACCCGCGGGTGATCGCCCCGGGCACCGGCACGGACACGCTGGAATGGCGCGTCTCGGCCGGGCTGGGCACGGTGCACGCCACCACAGTGGTGCATACCCGCGGCGCCGAGCCGCATAATGTCGCGCTGATCGACCTCGACGAGGGGTTCCGCATGATGAGCCGAGTGGAGGGGATCGACCCGATGGCGGTGCGCATCGGCCAGCGTGTGCGGATGCGCATGCACCCCGAGGAGGGCGACCAGCCCCCCTACCCCGTGTTCGTCCCATTGGATGGGGAGATTGCGGCATGACCGGGCTGTCGCGTGGCAGCATCGCCATCGTCGGCGTCGCGGAGTCCGACCTCGGGCAGGTGGCGCCGGGCACCTCGCCGGTTGACCTGATGGCGCAGGCGACGCACCGGGCGCTGGCCGATTGCGGCCTGACGCTCGCCGATGTGGACGGCGTGTTCACCGCCGCCTCGCAGTTGCGCATGCCCACGCTCAGCCTGTGCGAATATCTCGGCATCCGCCCGCGCTACCAGGACGGCACGCAGATCGGCGGTTCGTCGTTCATGTCGCATGTGGCGCATGCGATGGCGGCGATCGAGCATGGGCTGTGCGAGGTGGCGTTGATCGCCTACGGCAGCACGCAGCGCAGTGTCAGCCGCGCCGCCGCCAGTCCGCGCGAGTTCAACCCGTACGAGACGCCCTACAGGCCGTTCCTGCCGGCCAGCGCCTATGCCCTGGCGGCATCGCGCCACATGCACGAATTCGGCACCACCCGCGAGCACCTGGCCGAGGTGGCGGTGGCGGCGCGGCAATGGGCGCTGCTGAACCCGGTGGCGTGGGAGAAGGCGCCGCTCACCATCCAGCAGGTGCTGGATGCCCGGATGGTCAGCTATCCGCTGAGCGTGCGCGATTGCTGCCTGGTGACCGATGGCGGTGGCGCGGTGGTGCTGACCTCGGCGGCGCGGGCGCGCGGCCTGCGGCGCAGGCCGGCCTATGTCCTGGGCGTCGGCGAGTGCCTCTCGCACGCCTCGATCTCGCGCATGCCCGACCTCACGATGACCGGGGCGAGGATATCCGGCGGGCAGGCCTATGCGATGGCGCGGCTGGGGCCGGCGGAGGTGGATGCGGCGGAACTGTACGACGCCTTCACCATCAACACGATCCTGTTCCTGGAGGATCTCGGCTTCTGCCCGAAGGGCGAGGGCGGGCGCTTCGTGGCCGGCGGGGCGATCGCGCCCGGCGGCCGGCTGGCGGTGAACACCGCGGGCGGCGGGCTGTCCTACTGCCATCCCGGTATGTACGGCCTGCTGCTGCTGATCGAGGCCGCGCGCCAGTTGCGCGGCGAAGCAGGGGCGCGGCAGGTGCCGGCATGCGAGGTCGCCGTCGCGCACGGCAATGGCGGCGTCCTGTCGAGCCAGGTGACCGTGATCCTGGGGGGCGAGGCGGCGCTGTAGGGACGAAAGACGCAGGTCACATGGAGGCAGGGAGACGGGGAGGAGCAAGAGACCAGGCCTCTTCTCCCCGCCTCCATGTGTTTCTTACTGCTACCAGCCCGCCGGCTCGAAGCGATAGCCCTCGCCCTGGCGGCGGACATAGCCGCAATAGGGCGCGCCGAAATGGAACGGCATGATCAGCGCCTCGCGCTCCGCCGCCCGCGCCAGCACCTTAGCGCGCGACTGGCGGGCCTGGTCCGGCCAGACGATGTAGCGGTCGTTCCAATGCGGGTTGGCGATCTGGATCGGGCTGTGCATCGTATCGGTGGAAAAATACCCCTCCTCGCCGTTGGAACGCAGGCGCAGTGCGGTGAGTCCCGGGGAGTGGCCGGGCACTGCCTCCGGCACCAGGCAGCCGGCCAGTTCGGCGTCGCCGTCGTAGAAATCCACCAGCCCGGCCGCCAGCACCGGCAGCACGCTGTCGGCGAAGGAGCCGGCCTGCACGCCTACATCGCCGCGGTCGTACTCCGCCTTCCAGTAATCGAAATCGGCCTTCGGCATCAGGTAGCGCGCATTGGGGAAGGCCGGCACCCAGCGGCCGTCCTGCTCAATCGTGTTGCCGCCGACATGGTCGGTGTGCAGGTGGGTATGGACCACGTGCGTCACCTTCTCGGGCGCCGCGCCGGCGGCCTCCAGCCAGGGCACCACCAGGGTGTTCAGCATGTCCATCCGCGGCGCGGCGCGCTTCTTGCGGTTGCCGACGCCGGTGTCGACCAGGATGGTATTGCCGCCGGCCTGCACCAGCCAGAGCTGGATGGTCACGATCAGCCGGTCCATATGCGGCACGTAGTGGTGCGGCGCCAGCCACGCGGCATGCGCGGCGAGCTGGGCGTCGCGCTCGGCCTTCGGCACCTCGGGGAACAGGAATTCCGGCGCATGGGTCGGGCCGGAATACTCCAGCACGCGGGTCACCTTGGCGTCGCCGATCATGCGGGACTGGATCATGGGGTGGGATTCCTAGAGCGTGATGACCGGAGGCGGAATCACCGGAGGTCTGAATCACGCGACAAAACAAACGCTAGAGCGTGATGACCGCTTCTTTCAGCGGTCATCACGCTCTAGCTGTCATCGACAGGGAGGTTGGCGATCACGGAGGGGCGCGCATTGAAACTCGCGAGCCAGGCGCCGATGCGCGGATGGCGGGCGCGAAACCCCTCCGCGCCGAAGCGAAAATCGAGATAGCCGAGCGCCGTGCCCAGCCCGACATGGCCGATGCCGAACGGCGCCGCCGCGAGTTCGTCGGCCTCCGCCTCCAGATGATCGACACAGGCCTGCAGCTTGGCGCGCCACAGGGCGATGTGGTCGGACGACTGGCGCTCGGCCGGGCGGCCGCGTTCGGAAAGCCAGGCGAGGCCGACATCCAGCATCCCGTCGCCCAGCGCGTGGCGGCGCAGCGCCGTCATCCGCGCCGGCCCGCCCGGTGGAAACAGGCGCGGCCCGGTGTGCAGCGTGTCGAGGTACTCGCAGATCACGTGCGAATCATACAGCACCGTGCCATCGGCCAGCACCAGCGTCGGCAGCTTGCCCAGCGGGTTCTCGCGCATCAGCTCGCGATGGATGATGATGCCGCCGACCACGGTCCGCACGCAGTCCAGCCGGTCCTGCACCCCCAGCTCATGCGCCACGATCATCACCTTGCGCACGAAGGGCGAGCGCGGCGACCAGTGCAGCGTCATCCTCGCCGGGGCGGGATCGGGGTTCGGCATGGGCATTCCTCCGGGCGTTCCCTGGGCGCCGCCGATTGACGCTGGCGTCGCGCGCGGTGCTAGACTTCCGGAAACAGGCGCTGCACGCAAGGGACGGAAATGCCGATCGACAAACGCGTCGCCTCGACCGCCGAGGCGCTGGAGGGAGTGTCCGATGGCGCCACCGTCCTGTGTTCCGGCTTCGGCGGCGCCGGCTTCGCCAATGTGCTGATCCGCGCCCTGCGCGAGCGCGGCACCAGAAACCTCACCCTGGTCTCCAATTCCGCCACCCACCGCCTCTCCCTCACCCATGAGTTGATCGAAGCCGGGCTGGTGCGCAAGGTGATCTGCAGCGCCGCCCGCGGCCACGCCCCCGGCCTGTCGGCGTTCGAGGAGCTGTGGAAGGACGGCAAGATCGAACTCGTCGTGCTGCCGCAGGGCACCTTCGCCGAATGCCTGCGCGCCGGCGGCGCCGGCATCCCGGCCTTCTATACCCCCTCCGGCTTCGGCACCGAGCTTGCCGCCGGCAAGGAGGTGCGCCGCTTCGGCGACCGCGACTACGTGCTGGAGACCGCGATCATCGGCGACCTCGCCCTGGTGCGCGCCGACGTGGCGGACCGCTGGGGCAACCTCTCGTTCCGCCATGCGCAGGCCAATTTCGGCCCCGCCATGGCCACCGCCGCGAAGCTGACGGTGGCCGAGGTACGGGTGGCGCAGGCCGAGCCGATCCCGCCCGCGCAGGTGCAGGTGAGCGGCGTGTTCGTGAACCGCGTGCTGGCGGTGGGGGGCTGACCGATGCAACCGCTCAATCGCCTGCAGATGGCCTGGCGCGCGGCGCAGGACATCGAGGACGGCATGGTGGTCAACCTCGGCCTCGGCATGCCGGTGGCCTGCGGCGACTATGTGCGCCCGGGGCTGGAAGTGGTGATCCAGTCGGAGAACGGGGTCATCGGCGCCGGGCCGCTGGCCGACAAGGCGCACGCCGACACCGATCTGGTGGACGCCGGCAGCCGCCGCATCACCCTGGCGCCGGGCGCGAGCATCATCGACTCCGCCGCCTCCTTCGCGATGATCCGCGGCGGACATGTCGACGCCACCATCCTGGGCGCCTTCGAGGTGGCGGCGAACGGCGACCTGGCCAACTGGGACATGCGCATTCCCAACAAGGGGCCGCTGGTCGGCGGCGCGATGGACCTCGCGGCCTGCGCCAAATCGGTCTGGGTCATCATGGAGTTCAACACCCGCAAGGGCGGCCCGCGGCTGCTCAACCGCTGCACCCTGCCGCTGACCGCGCCCAACTGCGTGCGGCGCATCTTCACCGATGTCGCCGTGGTGGACGTAACGGCCGAGGGCTTCGTGGTGCGCGAGATCGTGGCCGGCCTCAGCCGCGAGGAATTGCAGGCGCGCAGCGGGGCGCCGCTGCATTTCGCATCCGATTGCCGCGCCCTCGCCGCCCCTGAAATCGCCCTTCCGGACGCATAACATGAAGCAATGGATCGACCTGGGCCACGTCGCCCTGCGCTACGAACTGGCCGGCGAGGGCCCCACCACGCTGGTGCTGGTGCATGAGATGGGCGGCACGCTGGACAGTTGGGACGGCGTGCTGCCGGAGCTGTCGCGCGGCCGGCGGGTGCTGCGCTACGACACGCGCGGGGCCGGGCAGTCCGAGAAGATCCACGAGCCGCTGACCTTCGACGAGATGGTGGACGACCTCGCCGCCCTGCTGGACGGGCTGGGCATCACCGGCCGGGTCGCCCTGGCCGGCACCGCGGTCGGCGCCGGCATCGCGCTGCAATTCGCCGTCCGCCACCCCGGCCTGGCCGGCGCGGTGATCGCCACCAGCCCGGCCACCGGCCTGGCCGCCGAGCGCCGCGCCGCCGACATCGCGCGCGCCGACGAGATGGAGCGGCTGGGCATGCGCGCCGTGGCGGAGGCCAGCTTCGCCAGCAGCTACCCGCCGGTGGTGCGCCACGACCGCGCGGCCTACGAGACCTTCCGCGCCCGCTGGCTCGCAAATGTGCCCGAGAGCTATGCGGCGATCTACCGCATGCTGGCGAACGCGGAGATCGAAGCCGGGTTCGGCGCCATCGCCTGCCCGGTGCTGGTTGTCGGCGGCACCCACGACCTGCTGCGCCCGCCGGCCGCGGCGCGGGCGGTGGCCGGACTGATCCCCGGTGCGCGCTTCATCGAGGTGGAGAGCGGCCACTTCATGGCGGTGCAGACGCCAGCCGCTGTCGCCATGGTGTTCAACGACTTCCTGGCCTCGGTGGGGTTCTGAGCGGCGCGCTCAGGCCTCGCCTTCCTCCCGGCCATACAGCAGCAGAAGCACCAGGATGATCACGCCGTAGATGATGCTGCGGCCGTATTCGGGCATGTTCATCGCCAGCAGCACGGAAACCAGCGCCACCAGCGTCACCGCCCCGGCCGCGGCGCCCACGTAATGGCCACGCCCGCCGAGGATATACACGCCGCCGATCACGACGGCGGCGATCGACTGGAACAGGTACGGGTCGCCCATGCCGAGTGACGCCTGGCCGCCGAAGCCCACCAGCATCACGCCTGCCAGCGCCGAGAAGAAGCCGCTGAGCATGTACAGCGCCACCGTCATCGCCTTCACGTTCACCCCGGCCAGGAAACTGGCGCGCGCATTGTTGCCGATGGCGTAGGTGCTGCGGCCGAACACGGTCAGGCTGAGCAGGACGGACACCACCAGCAGCACGCCCAGCCACAGCAGCAGCGCGGTCGGGATGCCCAGCAGGCTGCCGTGGATCGCCGCCTGCACCACCGGCGGCGCGTAGGAGGCGCAGGAGGCGCAGGTCAGCCCGCCAGACAGGCCCAGGGTGAGGCCCTCCATGATGCCGTTCATCGCCAGCGTCATCACCACCGCCGGTACGCCGAGCAGCGCGATCGCCAGCCCGTTGGCCAGGCCGACCACCGCCCCCATGCCCAGCGTGAGCACCAGCGCATAGGCGGCCCGCCCGTCCTGGCCCAGCGAACTGGTGGCCAGCAGGATCGCCGCCGCGTTCAGCACCCAGGGCACCGACAGGTCGATGCCGCCGATCAGGATGACGAAGGTCTGCCCGGCCGCCACCATGCCGACGAACGAGGCCACCACCAATATCGCCGAGATGCTGGCCGGGCTGGCGAAGCCGGGGCGCACCACATTGCCCACCAGGAACAGCACCACCGCGGCGGCGCAGGCATATAATATGCGCCGCCGCTCGCGGGTCAGCACCGGCAACCGAGCGGCTGGCGCGTCTGTCCGGGCCATCACGCCCTCCTGCGGAAATAATGGCCGATGCCGGCGGCCGCGGTCACCGCCAGCACCAGGAACAGGCCCTCGTAGAAATTCTGGTACAGCGGGTCGATATGCGAGAAGAACAGGATGTTGACGATCATGCTGGTGACGAACGCCCCGGCGATCCCGCCCACCGCGCTGCCCCGCCCGCCGAACAGGCTGACGCCGCCCAGCACGATCGCCACGATCGAGGTCAGCGTGTAGCTGTTGCCGGTGGTGGCGTCGCCGGCCGTCGCGGCGGCGGCGAGGAACAGGCCGGCGGCGGCCGAGAACGTGCCGCTCAGCACATAGGCGGCAATCTTGGTGCGCCGCACGTCGATGCCGTTGGCCGCCGCCGCCGGCTCGTCGTTGCCGATGGCGAAGATCGACACGCCCAGCCGGGTGCGGCGGAACACCCGCCAGCCCAGCACCAGCAACGCGACGTAGATGAGTGAAATCGGCGCATCCACGTTCGCCAGCACCGCGCCATAGGCATCCGGGATCGCACCGCCCGGCTGCGGCAGCACGCGGATGGCGATGCCCTGGAAGATCGACAGTGTCGCCAGCGTCACCAGGATCGGCTGCAACCGCCCCACCGCCACCAGCAGCCCGTTGACCAGCCCCAGCAGCGCGCCGATCGCCAGGATGGCCAGCGACCAGCCGACCATGCTGGCTGGCGAGTCATGGATGGCGACGGCGGCGACCGCGTTCGTCAGGTCGATGATGCCGCCCACCGACAGGTCGATGCCGCGCGTCAGCACCACGAAGCTCTGGCCGACCGCCGCCATGGCCAACGGCATGGTGTTGTTGACGGTCGAGGTCAGCTCGAACCCGCCCGGCAGGCGGTGCTGCGAGGCCAGGTAGATGGCGCAATAGACCACGATGCTGGCGGCCAGCATGGCCAGCGACAGCAGCAGCGGCGCGCTTTGCAGCATCGCGTGCGCCAGCCGCGGCCGACGGGTGGCGATGGCCTGGGGCGCCGCCACGTCAGGCCGCCCGGTCGCGCATGGCGGCGGCGACGATGTCCTCGGCGGTCAGCCCCGTCCCGTCCAGCTCGGCGGCAATCCGGCCCTCGCGCAGCACCAGCACCCGATGCGCCTGATGCGCCAGTTCCTCGGCGTCGCTGGAATAGAACATGATGCTCCGCCCCTCTCCGGCCAGCCTGGTCATCAGCTCGTAGATCTCGTGCTTGGTGGCCGCGTCCACGCCGCGGGTCACGTCGTACAGCAGCAGCGTGCGGCAGTCGGCGAGCAGCCAGCGGCCCAGCAGCACCTTCTGCTGGTTGCCGCCCGACAGCGCGCCGACCGGGGAGGCGAGGCCGGCGGCGCGCACCTTCAGCATCTCCATGATGCCCCGGCACAGCCGCTGTTCGGTGGCCTGGCGGATCACCCCCACGCTGGCGATGCGCGACAGGATGGTCAGGCTCATGTTGTCGCGCACCGACATGGCCAGCAGCAGGCCCTCGGTCTTGCGGTCCTCCGGCACCAGGGCGATGCCTGAGCCGGTGCGCACCGCGGCGCGTGGCGAGGCGATGCGCACCGGCTTGCCGTCCAGCCGGATTTCCCCGCCGGTGGGCTGCTGTGCCCCGAACAGCATGAAGAACAGCTCGCGATGCCCATGCCCGGCCAGCCCGCCGATGCCCAGGATCTCGCCCTTGCGCAACTCCAGCGACACGTCGTGCACGCCCTCGCCGGACAGGTTGCGCACCGCCAGCGCCGTCTCGCCCGCCGGTGCCGGGGGGCGCGGCGGGTATTGCGAGCCGACCCGCCGGCCGGTCATCAGCGTCACCGCCTCGTCCTCGCCGATCTCGGTGAAGGTGCCGACATTGGTGCCGCCCCGGCAGACGGTGATGCGGTCGGCGATGCTGACGATCTCGTTCCAGCGGTGGGAGGTGAACACGATCGCGGTGCCGGCGGCCCGCAGCCGGCGGATCTGCCCGAACAGCCACGCCACCTCGCGCTCCATCAGCGAGGAGGTCGGTTCGTCGAGGAACAGGATCGAGGGGTCCTGGGTGATGGCGCGCACGATCTCGACAATCTGCCGCTCCGCCAGCGGCAGGTCCTGCACCAGCGCCAGCGGGTCGATATGGTGGATGCCGAGCCCGGCCAGCATCGCCTCGCCGTCGCGCTCCATGGCGCGGCGGTCGATCAGCCCCAGCCGGCCGCGCGGCTCACGCCCCAGCAGCAGGTTCTCGGCGACGGTCATCGCCGGCAGCAATGTCAGTTCCTGGAACACCGTCCAGGCGCCCAGGCGGTGCGCGTCGTGCGGGCTGTTCAGCAGCACCGCGGCGCCGCGCACCCGCACCTGGCCGGCATCCGGGCGGATGCGCCCGCCAAGGATCTTGATCAGCGTGGACTTGCCGGCGCCGTTCTCGCCCACCAGGGCATGCACCTCGCCCGCCAGGGCGGCGAACGAGGCATCCTGCACCGCCCGCACACCACCGAACGCGCGACTGATGCCAACTCCCTCGATCGCCGGGACGGGCTGCCCTGCCCCGGCGGACTCGGCGAGGCTCATGCCTTCGGCAGGACGACGTTCAGCCGCCCGGCGCAGGCGGTGCCGTTCAGCGCCGCCTCCACGCAAATCTTCACCGTCGCGTTGTCGCCGCTATCGGTGAAATCGGCGAAGAAGCTGTCCGGCAGGTCGGGGAACACCGTCTCGCCCACCTTCACCGTGTCGGTGGTGACGAACGGGAACGGAATCTCCACGTCGCCCTTCGGCCGCGAGCCGTCCAGCACGCTGCGCGCGAGTTCCAGCGAGATCAGCACCAGGAAGGGCGGCTGGCCGATCGAGATGCCCTGCACCTTCTGGCCCATGTAGCCGGTCATGAACTTGCGGAAGCCGTTCTCGCCCTCGCCGGCGGTCGGCGGCAGCGGCCGCTTGGCGGCCAGGAAGGCCTTCAGCACACCATCGGTGCCGCCCTGGCACCAGATGCCGTCGATCTGCGGCAGGGAGGGCAGCACCGCCGCGGCGTTGCGCTCGGCGGTGGCCGAGTCCCACATGCCGGTGAACTTGTTGACCACGGTGATGCCCGGATGCTTCTTCCAGACATCCTCGGCGCCCTTGTTGCGGTCGGCATCCACGAAGGTGCCGGCGACCCCGGTCACCATGATGACATTGCCCTTGCCGCCGATCTTCTCGGCCACCCATTCGGCGCCCATCTGGCCGAACTTGTACTGGTTGGTGTTGACCTTCAGCGCCGTCGGCGCGGTCACCACGTTGTCGAACGACACCACCAGGATGCCGCGGCTGGTCGCCTGGCGGATAATGCCGTTCAGCCCGGTCGGCGAGGCAGCGTTGATGATGATCGCGTCCACCCGCTCGGCGATCAGGTTGGACATCTGCTGCGACTGCTTGGAGACGTCGTTGCCGGAATTGAACCAGGAGCCCTTCACGTCGCTCTTGTACGGCTCCATCAGCAGCCCGGCCTTGAACAGGTTCTCCATCTCGATGCGCCATTTGTTCCCGATATAGGAATTGGACAGCGCGATCCGGTACGGCTTCTTGCCCGCGGCCTTGGCCGGCAGGGTGAAGGTGGTGAAGCCGGCGGCGAGCAGGCCGGCGCCGCCCGCCTGCAACAGGCCACGGCGGGAAACATTATTGGTCATTGCGTCCTCCAATGCGGCGGTTCGCCGCGGTTGCCTGGCGCTTCGGCGCCTTGTTGTTCATCGAGAATCAGGCCGTGCATCGCATCGTGTCAATGAAATATGCCGTTACTCCGCGTTTATTCTTGCTGCATTCACAGGTATTCGTCACTTGCTCTTGTGGTAAACATCGATGAACACGGCAGCCAGCAGCACCAGCCCCTTGATCACCTGCTGGTAGTCGATGCCGATCCCCAGGATCGACATGCCGTTGTTCATCACTCCCATGATGAACGCCCCGATCACCGCCCCGATCACCGTACCGACCCCGCCATAGGCCGAGGCCCCGCCGATGAAGCAGGCGGCGATCACGTCCAGTTCGAAGCCTTGCCCGGCCTTCGGCGTCGCGGTGTTGAGCCGGGCGGCGAACACCAGCCCGGCCAGCGCCGCCAGCACGCCCATGTTGACGAAGGTCAGGAAGGTCAGCCGCTCGGTCCGCACGCCCGACAGCCGGGCCGCCTTCTCGTTGCCGCCCAGCGCATAGATCCGCCGGCCGATCGTCGTGCGGTTGGTCACGAAACCGTACAGCGCGATCAGCCCGAGCATGATCACCAGCACGTTCGGCATGCCCCGATAGGTCGCCAAAAGGGTGAAAAACGCCACGATAATGGCCGCGAAAAAGGCATTTCGCGCCACGAAAAGGCCCAGCGGCTCGGTCTCCACCCCATGCCGCCGCTGCCGCCCCCGGCCGGCCACGCTCACCCCCACCAGCACCGCCGCGAAAGCCACCCCCAGCACCACCGAAGTGATGCGCAGGCTCGCCCCGTTGAACAGGTCGGGGATGAACCCGGAGGACAGCAGCTGGAACGTCCGCGGGAACGGCCCCACCGACTGGCCGTCCAGCAGCGCCAGGGTCAACCCCTTGAACACCAGCATGCCCGCCAGCGTCACGATGAACGACGGGATGCGGAAGCGGGCCACCCAGAAGCCCTGCATCGCCCCGATCAGCCCGCCCGCCGCCAGGCACAGCAGCGCGGTGGGGATGAAATGCAGGCCGAAGCGCACCATCAGCACCGCCGCCATGGCGCCGATGAAGCCGGACACCGAGCCCACCGAGAGGTCGATATGCCCGGCCACGATCACCAGCAGCATGCCCAGCGCCATGATGACGATGTAGCTGTTCTGCAGGATCAGGTTGGTCAGGTTCAGCGGCTTCATCAGCGTACCGCCGGTCATGAACTCAAAAAAGATCATGATCGCGAACAGCGACAGCATCATGCCGTATTCGCGGATGTTGCTGCGCAGGAAGCTGGCCGCCGGCGTCGCGGCGCGGGCCGGCGGGTGGGCGGCGGACATGTCGTTCATTGCACCGGCACTCCGGCACGCATGATCGCGCGCATGATCTTCTCCTGCGACGCCTCGGCAGCTGTGAATTCGCCCACGAAGGCACCCTCGTTCATCACGCAGATACGGTCGCAGATGCCGAGCAGCTCGGGCATCTCCGACGAGATCACCACCACGCCTTTGCCGGCATTCGCCAGGTCATGGATGATGCTGTAGATCTCGAACTTGGCGCCGACATCGATGCCGCGCGTCGGCTCGTCCAGGATCAGCACCTCGGGCCCGGCGAACAGCCATTTGCTCAGCACCACCTTCTGCTGGTTGCCGCCCGACAGGTTCACCGCCTCCTGGTAGACGCTGGCGCAGCGTATGTTCAGCCGCGTGCGATACTCCCCGGCCACCGCCCGCTCGCGCATATCGTCGATCACCATCGCCCGCGACACGCCCGGCAGGTTGGCCAGCGTCACGTTCTTGCGGATGTCCTCGCCCAGCACCAGGCCCAGCTGCTTGCGGTCCTCGGTCACATAGGCCAGCCCGCTGGCGATCGCCCGCCCCACCGTGCCCACATCCACGCGGCGGCCGTGCATGAACACCTCGCCGCTGATCCGCTGGCCGTAGGAGGCGCCGAACAGGCTCATGGCGAATTCGGTGCGCCCGGCGCCCATGAGCCCCGCGATGCCGACCACCTCGCCGGCGCGCACGGTGAAATCCACCCCTTTGATCACCTGCCGCGCGGCGTCCAGCGGGTGATGCACCGACCAGCCGCGCACCTCCAGCACCGGGGCGCCGATGGCCGGCGTCCGGCTCGGGTAGCGGTCGGCCATCTCGCGGCCGACCATGCCGCGGATGATGCGGTCCTCGCTCACCGGCCCGGCATGGCAGTCGATCGTCTCCACCGTGGCCCCATCCCGCAGCACGGTGATCGAGTCGGCCACCTTGGCCACCTCGTTCAGCTTGTGCGAGATCAGGATCGAGGCGATGCCCCGCGCCCGCAGCGCCGTCAGCAGCGCCAGCAGCGCGTCGCTGTCGCGCTCGTTCAGGCTGGCGGTCGGCTCGTCCAGGATCAGCAGCCGCACCTCCTTGGACAGCGCCTTGGCGATCTCCACCAGCTGCTGCTTGCCCACGCCGAGATCGGCCACCCGCGTATCCGGCGGCTCGTCCAGGCCCACCAGCCGCAGCAGCTCCCGCGTCCGCCGCAGCACCGCGCCGCGGTCGATCACCCCGAACCGGCTCGGCTCGTTGCCCAGGAAGATGTTCTCGGCGATCGACAGCAGCGGCACCAGCGCAAGCTCCTGGTGGATGATGATGATGCCCAGCCGCTCGCTGTCGGCGATGCCGCGGAACCGCCGCTCCGCGCCCTCGAACACGATCTCGCCGCTGTAGCTGCCATGCGGGTAGACCCCGCTCAGCACCTTCATCAGCGTGGACTTGCCGGCGCCGTTCTCGCCCACCACGGCGTGGATCTCGCCGGCCCGCACCACCAGGTTGACGTCGGAGAGCGCGCGGACGCCGGGGAACGTCTTGGTGATCCCCCGCATCTCCAGGATCGCCGTCATCGGGCGCCCTCCGACCCGCCGCCGCCTAGTGGATCTGCTTCTCGGTGTAGTAGCCGCTGTCCACCAGCACGTGCTTCCAGTTGGTCTTGTCCACCACCACCGGCTTCAGCAGGTAGGCCGGCACGATCTTCTTGCCGTTGTCATAGGTCTTGGTGTCGTTCACCTGCGGCTGGCGCCCGTTCAGCAGCGCGTCCACCATGTCCGCCGTCACCTTGGCCAGCTCGCGGGTGTCCTTGAAGATGGTCGAGGTCTGCTCGCCCGCCAGGATCGACTTGATCGACGGAATCTCGGCGTCCTGCCCGGTGATCACCGGCATCTTCAGCCCGTTGCTGCCGTAGCCCACGCCCTTCAGCGACGAGATGATGCCGATGCTCAGCCCGTCATAGGGCGACAGCACCGCGTCCACGTGCTTGTCGCTGTAGTAGGCGCTCAGCAGGTTGTCCATGCGCGCCTGCGCCACCGCGCCGTCCCAGCGCAGGGTGGAGACCTTCTCCATGCCAAGCTGCCCGCTCGGCACCACCAGCTTGCCGCTGTCCATGTACGGCTTCAGCACCGACATCGCGCCGTTGTAGAAAAAGAACGCGTTGTTGTCGTCCGGCGAGCCGCCGAAAAGCTCGATGTTGAACGGCCCCTTGCCCTCGTCCAGCCCCAGCGCCTTCACGATGTAGCCGGCCTGCAGCACGCCCACCTGGAAATTGTCGAAGGTCGCGTAGTCGTCCACGTTCGGCGTGTTGCGGATCAGCCGGTCATAGGCGATCACCTTGATGCCGCTGGCATGGGCCTGCTGCAGCACGTCGGACAGCGTGGTGCCGTCGATCGCGGCGATCACCAGCACCTTGGCGCCCTTGGTGACCATGTTCTCGATCTGCGCGAGCTGGTTGGGGATGTCGTCCTCGGCATATTGCAGATCGACACCGTAGCCCTTGGCCAGGAAGATCTTGCGCATGTTGTCGCCGTCGGCGATCCAGCGGGCGGAGGATTTGGTCGGCATCGAAATGCCCACCAGCCCCTTGTTCTGCGCCTGCGCCTGCCCGGTCAACAACAGCAGGCAGACGGCAAGACCCGCCATTATGGCGTTGATTCGCTTCATTCCTGGACCCCCCACGGTCATGTCGTCGCGTAACCGACGGCGGTGCCGCGGCCGGAGGGCTGCCCCTGACCGCGCACGTCACCTTTCGTTACTTCATCCTGGCGGCCGCGACAACACCGCCCTTGCCCGACAGTGCTTGCGCGGCGCGATGCCTGACAACTGCAATTTCGCATCGATGACATACCACATTGGATATGTCTGGGGGCTCACCGCCCAGCTGGCTCACCGCCCAACTGGCTCCCGTCTGGCCGGCAGCAGCACCCGCAGCAATTCGTCGTACAATGCCGCCGCCGCCGGCCCCAGCGGCCGGTCCGCCCGCCGCACCAGCCCAAACGGCTCCACCGCGATCACCGGCGCCTCGGCCAGCGGCGGCAGGATGCGCATCGCCCCGGTCTCCACCAACAGGTCGGCCACCGGCCGGCTCAGCGCCACCACCGCGTCGCTGTGCCGCGCCATGGCCACCGAGAACATGATGGAGGTCGCGTCGATCACCTGGCGCGGCGGCGGCAGGCCGGCGGTGTGGAAGATATCCTCGATGCGCTGGCGCAGCGGCGCCCCCGGCCCCTGCAACACCCATGGCTGCGCCGCCAGCGCGGCCAGCGGTACCGGCCGGCCGGGCTCCATCCGCGCCAGCAGGGCGTGCCCGCCGCGCACCATCAGGCAGATCTCCTCCGGCCCCACCGCGCGGTATTCCAGCCCGGCGGCGTCGAATCCGTCCGGGATGCGCGCCAGCGCCATGTCCAGCCGCCCCTCGGCGAGGCGCGCCATCAGCCGGGCGCTGGTATCCACATCGACGCTGATCCGCACCGCCGGCGCCCGCGCCCGCAACGCCGCCACCGCTGCCACCATCGGCCCTGCCGCCGGGCCGGACACGGCGCCCACCGCCACCGCGCCGCCGGTGCCCTCGCGCATCGCGTCCAGCTCCGCCCCGGCCTGCTCCAGCTCCATCAGCGCCGCCCGCGCCCGCCGCGCCAGCGCCTCGCCCAGGCTGTTGGCCGTCATGCCGCGCGGATGGCGCTCGAACAGCGCCGCCCCGGCCATCACCTCCACCTCCGCCAGCAGGCGCGAGGCCCCCGGCTGGGTGATGTGCAGCGCGTCCGCCGCCCGGTTGAGCGTGCCGTGCTCCTCCAGGGCGGCCACCAGTTGCAGGTGCCGCAGCTTCAACCGTGCCCGCAAATGCCAGTCCGGCGCCAGCCGCCGCACCCCCGTCATACCAATTCCGCCATGACATGCCGCCAAATTGCGATTGGACGGACATAGCAGACACCCCTACCCCACCGCTACCAGCCGGGACCACCGGCGGCATCCACGGGAGGCGCCGATGTCGGAGAAAAAGCCGCTGCGCAGCCAGGCCTGGTTCGGCCGGCAGGACAAGATGGGCTTCTACTACCGCTCGTTCCTGAAAAACAACGGCACCCCGCACGACCAGTTCGACGGCCGGCCGGTGATCGGCATCTGCAACACCTGGTCCGAGCTCACCCCCTGCAACGGCCATTTCCGCGCGCTGGCCGAGCATGTCCGCACCGGCGTGCTGGAGGCCGGCGGCTACCCGCTGGAATTCCCGGTCTCCTCGCTCGGCGAGGTCACCATGCGCCCCACCGCCATGCTGTTCCGCAACCTCGCGGCCATGGACGTGGAGGAGGCCATCCGCGCCCATCCGCTGGACGGCATCGTGCTGCTGATGGGCTGCGACAAGACCACGCCGGCCCTGCTGATGGGCGCCGCCAGCGCCGACCTGCCCACCATCGGCGTCTCCGGCGGCCCGCAGCTGCGTGGCGTGTATCGCGGCACCATCATCGGCTCCGGCACCAACATCATTTCCATGAGCGAGCAGTTGCGCGCCGGCGAGATCACGCTGGAGGCGTTCCACGAGGCCGAGGCGGCGATGAACCGCTCCGCCGGCCACTGCATGACCATGGGCACCGCCTCCAGCATGGCCTCGATGGTCGAGGCGCTGGGCGTCGGCCTGCCCGGCAACGCCGCCATCCCGGCCGCCGACGCCCGCCGCAACGAGCTGGCGCGCCTGGCCGGCCGGCGCATCGTGGCGATGGTGCACGAGGACCAGGTGCTCTCCTCCATCCTCACCCGCGACGCCTTCGAGAACGCCATCCGCGCGCTGGCCGCCATCGGCGGCTCCACCAACGCGGTGGTGCACCTGATCGCCATCGCGCGCCGCGCCGGCATCGACCTCACCCTGGCCGATTTCGACCGGCTCGGCCGCGGCGTGCACTGCCTGGTGGACCTGATGCCCTCGGGCCGCTTCCTGATGGAGGATTTCTACTACGCCGGCGGCCTGCCCGCGGTGCTGCGCACCCTGGGCGAGCAGGGCCTGCTGCACCGCGACGCCGTCACCGCCAACGGCCGCACGCTGTGGGACAACGTGGCCGAGGCGCCGAACTGGAACGCCGAGGTCATCACCCCCTTCGCCGCCCCGTTCAAGCCGGATGCCGGCATGGCCATCCTGTCCGGCAACCTCGCGCCCGACGGCGCCGTCATCAAGCCCTCCGCCGCCTCGCCCGAACTGATGCGCCACACCGGCCGCGCCGTGGTGTTCGAGAGCATCGAGGCGCTGCACCACGCGGTGGACGACGACAGCCTGGACATCGACGCGAGTTGCATCATGGTGCTGCAGAATTGCGGCCCCAAGGGCTATCCGGGCATGGCCGAGGTCGGCAACATGCCGCTGCCGCGCAAGCTGCTGCAACAGGGCGTGCGCGACATGGTGCGCATCTCCGATGCCCGCATGTCCGGCACCGCCTACGGCACCGTGGTGCTGCACGTGGCGCCGGAGGCCGCCGCCGGGGGGCCGCTGGCGCTGGTGCGCAACGGCGATATGATCACGCTCGACGTGCCCGCCCGCCGCCTGCACCTGCATGTGGACGACGCCGAACTCGCCGCCCGCCGCGCCGTCTGGCAGCCGCCGGCGCCGCATGCCGCGCGCGGCTACGTGAAGATGTACGTCGACCACGTGCTGCAGGCCAACGACGGCGCGGACCTGGACTTCCTGGTCGGCCGCTCCGGCGCGCCGGTAGGGCGCGACAACCATTGAGGGCGGAGACACCATGACCCACGAGCAGCGCCACACCGGCATCTACCCGGTGGTGCCGACCATCTTCACCGAGGCCGGCGAGCTCGATCTGCCGGGCCAGCTGCGCACCGTCGATTTCATGATCGACGCCGGCTCGGACGGGCTGGCCATCCTGGCCAATTTCTCCGAGCAGTTCCTGCTCTCCGACCATGAGCGCGAGCGGTTGACCGGCGCCATCCTGGACCATGTCGCCGGCCGCGTGCCGGTGATCGTCACCACCAGCCATTTCAGCACCCGCATCTGCGCCGAGCGCAGCCGCCAGGCGCAGGCCGCCGGGGCGGCGATGGTGATGGCGATGGCCCCCTACCACGGCGCCACGCTGCGCGCCGGCGAGGCGGCGATCGTGGCCTTCTTCCAGGCGCTGTCGGATGCCATCGACATCCCGATCATGATCCAGGACGCCCCGGTCAGCGGCACCCCGCTGCCGCCGGAACTGCTCGCCCGGATGGCGCGCGAGATCGCCCATGTCGCCTATTTCAAGATCGAGACCCAGGGTGCGGCCGGCAAACTGCGCGAGCTGATCCGCCTGGGCGGCGAGGCGGTGGAAGGCCCGTGGGACGGCGAGGAGGCCATCACCCTGCTCGCCGACCTCGATGCCGGCGCCACCGGCAGCATGACCGGCGGCGGCTACCCGGACGGGCTGAAGCGCATCTTCGACGACTACCGGGCCGGCCGCCGCGCCGAGGCCATGGCCGGCTACCAGCGCTGGCTGCCCCTGATCAACTACGAGAACCGTCAATGCGGTCTGCTGGCGGCCAAGGCACTGCTGCGCGAGGGCGGCATCATCGCCTGCGACGCCCCGCGCCATCCGTTGGCCCCACTGCATCCCGCCGCCCGCGCCGGCCTGCTGGAACTGGTCCGCCCGCTCGACCCGCTGGTGCTGCGCTGGGGGAAGTAAGCGCTGGGAGTAGTAGGCGGGCCTACCCGCCGCGCTCGTCGCCGCCGACACCCAGCTGCTTCAGCTTGCGGTGCAGCGCGCTGCGCTCCATGCCGACAAAGGTCGCCGTACGGCTGATATTGCCGCCGAATCGCAGCAATTGCGCCTGCAAATACTGGGTTTCGAACAGGTCGCGCGCCTCGCGCAGCGGCAGGCCCATGATGTCCGCCGAGGGGTCGGCGTTGAACAGCACCGGCGCCGCCGCCCCGATCTCCGGCGGCAGCATGTCGGCGCGGATCGCGTCGCCCGCGGTCCCCGGCGCCATGATCAGCAGCCAATCCATCAGGTTGCGCAGCTGGCGCACATTGCCCGGCCAGTCGTAAGCCTGCAGCGCCGCCAGCGCGTCGGCCGACAATTCGCGCCCCGGCATGCCGGAATTCTCGGCCGAGCGGGTCAGGAAATGCCGCGCCAGCGCCGGCACGTCCTCGCGCCGCTCCCGCAGCGCCGGCACCCGCAGCGGCACCACCGCCAGACGGTAGAACAGGTCCTCGCGGAACCGCCCGGCGGCGATCTCGGCCTGCAGATCCTTGTTGGTGATCGACAGCACCCGCACATCTACCCGCACCCGCGCCGAGCCGCCAAGACGCTCGAACGCCTGGTCCTGCAAGGCGCGCACGATCTTGCCCTGGGTCTCCAGCGGCATGTCGGACACCTCGTCCAGCAGCAGCGTGCCGCCATGCGCCCGCTCCAGCACCCCGGCGCGGCGCGGCTGGATCATCGGGTCGGCACCGCCCTCCACGCCGAACAGCTCCTCCTCGAAGCGCGCCGGGTTCAGCGTCGCGCAGTTCAGCGCGATGAACGGCCCGTCGGCCCGGCGGGAGTGCGCGTGGATCATCCGCGCCGCCACCTCCTTGCCCGACCCGGCCGGCCCGGTCAGCAGCACGCGCGAGCCGGTCGGCGCCACCTTCTCCACCGCCGCGCGCAGCCCCGCGATCGCCGGGCTGTCCCCGGTCAGCGCCGCCTCGGCGCCGGCGCGCAGCCGCAGCTCCGCGTTCTCCCGCGCCAGCGCCGCCGCCTCCAGCGCCCGGCGCACCACCAGCAGCAGCCGGTCGGACTGGAACGGCTTCTCCAGGAAGTCGTACGCGCCATGCTGGATCGCGGTCACCGCCGTCTCGATGGTGCCATGGCCGGAGATCATCACCACCGGCACCTGCGGCTCCTCGCCATGCAGCGTGCGCAGGATGCCGATCCCGTCGGTGCGTGAACCCTGCAGCCACACATCCAGGATCACCAGCGACGGCCGGCGTTCCCGGAAGGCGGCGATGGCGGCCTCGGCGTCGCCGGCCTGGCGGGTCTCGTAGCCCTCGTCGCTCAGCACGCCGTCCACCAGCATGCGGATGTCGGGCTCGTCATCGATGATCAGTATCTCGTGCGCCATCATCGCTCCGTTGCGGTCCACTGACCTTCGCCTGGGTATCACGCCACGGCGTCGTCCGCACCCTTCAGCGGCCAGCGCAGCACCGCCACCGCGCCGCCGCCCGGCCAGTCCGGCCGCGCCACGCGGTCGTCCAGCAGCACGGTGCCGCCATGGTCCTCCATGATCTTCTTCACGATCGCAAGCCCCAGCCCGGTTCCCTTGGGCTTGTGCGTCACGTAGGGCTCGGTCAGCCGGTCGCGATCTTGTGCGGGCAGGCCGATGCCGTCATCGGCCACCTCCACCTCCACCATGCCGCCCGACTCGCGCACCCGCACCTCGATTCGCCCCGCCTCCGCCCGGCCCGCATCGGCGCACGCCGCTCCCTCGCCCACGCCGCGCGCCGCCATCGCCACCGAGTCGGCGGCGTTCTGCAACAGGTTGGTCAGCGCCTGCCCCAGCAGCCGCCGATCGCAGGGCGCCACCGGCCCCCGCTCCGGGATCTCGGTCACCCACGCGATCTGCGGCCGCGCCGTCCGTTGCAGCACCAGCGCCTCGCGCGCCACCCGGCCCACATCCTCCGGGCGGATCACCGGCTGCGGCATCCGCGCGAAGGCCGAGAATTCGTCCACCATCCGCCCGATATCGCCCACGTGGCGCACGATCGTGTCGGCGCACTGGATGAACGTCTCGGGGTCGGAGGTGATCTCGCGTGTGAACCGCCGCTTCAGCCGCTCGGCGGAAAGCTGGATCGGCGTCAGCGGGTTCTTGATCTCGTGGGCGATCCGCCGCGCCACGTCGGCCCAGGCGGCCTTGCGCTGGGCGGATTGCAGCTCGGTGATGTCGTCGAAGGTGGCGACGAAATGGAACGCCGGCGCCGCCGCCTCCGCATCCGCCTCCTCCGCCGCCTCGCCGGCCAGCCCGCTGCGATCGGCGCCGATGCGCAGCAGCAGCGTGCGCCGATGGCCAGGCGGGCCGATCTGCACCTCGGCGGTATGCGGCCGTGCCGGGTTGGCGCGGGCTGCATCCAGCAGCGGCGCGAATTCCGGCACCACCTCGTCCAGCGGCCGCCCGGTCTCGCCCAGCAGGTCCAGCCCCAGCAACTGCCCCGCCGCCCGGTTCGGCAGCTCGATATGCCCCTCCGCGTCCAGCCCGATCACCCCGGCCGACACCCCGGACAGCACCGCCTCGGTGAACCGCCGCCGCGCGTCGATCTGGCTGTAGGCGTCCATCAGCTCGGTGCGCTGCGCCGCCAGCTGCCCGGTCATGCGGTTGAACGCGCGCGACAGCCCGGCCAGCTCGTCGCCGGTATCCGCCTCCGGCACCCGCACCATCAGGTCGCCGGCGCGCACCCGCTCGGCGGCCATGATCAGCCCGCCCACCGGCCGCGCGATCTGGTTGGCCAGCAGCAGCCCGATCAGCACCGCCGCCGCCAGCACCAGCAGCGCCACCAGCGCGAAGATCAGCGCGAAGGTGATCTGCAGGCCCGACTGGTTCTTGTCCAGCCGGTCGTATTCCGCCACCGCCTGCTCGGTGCGGGTGATGTGGTCCAGGATCGCCGGATCGACCGGCCGGCCCACCATCAGCAGCAGCGCGGGCGTGGCGTCCAGCGCCACCACCGCGCGCACCCGCGTCGAGTCGGCGCTGCCCAGCACCGCCACCCCGCCCTTCAGCGCCTGGTCGGTGGCCCAGCTCGGCGGCAGCGCCGCCGCCGGCCCCTCCACCGCCCCGGCCGAGGCGATCACCTGCCCGGTCACCGGCTCGTAGATCAGCGACTCCGTCAGCCCGCGCAGCGTGGTCTGGGTGGCCAGGAAATTGGCGAAGCCCGAGGGGTCGAACGCCAGCATCCGCCCCGCGCGCGACAGGTCGTTGGCCATGCTGAGCGCATCGGCGCGGATGTTGTTGCGGTGCTCCTCGGCATAGCCCCGGCTCACCTCCAGGCTCTCGCGCAGCGCGGTGCGCACCGGCTCGTTGAACCAGGCCTGGATGCCCAGATGGAAGAACACGGTGGAGAATATCGCCACCACGATGGCCGGCGTCACCGCCACGCCGCCGAACAGCAGCACCAGGCGCACATGCAGCCTGGCGCCCGCCGCCCCCCGCCGGCGCTCCATCCACATCCGCGTCAGCCGCGCGGCCAGCAGCGCGCCCAGCAGCAGCAGCACCACCAGGTTGCCCAGCACCAGGCCCACCACCTGGTTCGGCCGCGGCAGCCCGCCGGCCAGCACCACGAAGGTCACCACCCCCAGCGCCAGCGCGAACAGCGCCAGCAGCAGGGTGGAAAGCCGGCCCATCAGCATGTCGATCAGCCGGCGCAGCCACGAGCCGCGCGGCGGCACGATCAGCCCCCCGCTCATCGCACGCCCCTCACCCCGCCACCGCTCAGCCGATGCCCCGCACCACCGGGATCTCCAGGTCGCGGATCTTCTTGCGCAGCGTGTTGCGGTTCAGCCCCAGCATCGCCGCCGCCTTGATCTGGTTGCCACGGGTGGCGGCCAGGGTCATGCGGATCAGCGGCCGCTCCACCTCGGCCAGCACGCGGTCGTAGATGTCTGACGGCGCCATGCCGTCGTGGTGGGCGGCAAGGAACTGACGGATATGCCGTTCCACCGCGCGGGCCAGCGGCTCGGGGCCGCCCGCCGGCGCCTCGCCCTCGCCGCCGGCAGCCCGCGCGGCCGTCGCGTCCATGAAGCCGCCAGCCGGGAAGCCGCCAGCCGGGAAGCCGCCGCTCGGCTCGGTCTCGGCCAGCTCGGCATGGATCACCTCGGCGGTGATCATCTCGTCCGGGCACAGCGCCGCCAGCCGGCGCATCACGTTCTCCAGCTCGCGCACATTGCCCGGCCAGCGATAGCCGGCCAGCGCCTCGATCGCCCCCTGGTCCAGCGACTTGCCCGGCAGCCCGCCCTCGCGCGCCCGTTCCAGGAAATGTCGCGCCAGGTCGGCCACGTCCTCCACCCGCTCGCGCAGCGGCGGCAGGCGGATCGGCACCACGTTCAGCCGGTAGAACAGGTCCTCGCGGAACTGCCCCTGGCGGATGGCGGCCCGCAGGTCGCGGTGGGTGGCGGCGATGATGCGCACATTGGCGCGGATCGGCTGGCGGCCGCCCACGGTGGTGAACTCGCCCTCCTGCAGCACGCGCAGCAGCCGGGTCTGCGCCTCGGGCGGCATGTCGCCGATCTCGTCCAGGAACAGCGTGCCGGCATTGGCCTGCTCGAAGCGCCCCTGGCTGCGGTTGGTGGCGCCGGTGAAGGCGCCGCGCTCATGGCCGAACAGCTCGCTCTCGATCAGCTCGCGCGGGATCGCCGCCATGTTGATCGCCACGAACGGCCCGCCGCGCCGGCGCCCGTAATCGTGCAGCGCGCGCGCCACCAGCTCCTTGCCGGTGCCGCTCTCGCCGTTGATCATCACGGTCAGGTCCGCCGTCGTCAGCCGCGCGATGGTGCGGTAGATCTCCTGCATCGCCGTGCTGCGCCCGATCAGCGGCAGCCGCTCCTCGGCGTCGCGCGGGGCGGCGGCCGCGGTCTGCAGTTCGTTCGCCGGGGCCGCCAGCGCGCGCCCGACCACCGCCAGCAACTCCTTCAGGTCGAACGGCTTGGGCAGGTATTCGAAGGCGCCGCGCTGGGCCGCCTTCACCGCCGTCATCAGCGTCGACTGCGCGCTCATCACGATGATGCGCAGGTCCGGGCGGATGCGGCGGATGCGCGGGATCAGATCCAGCCCGTTCTCGTCGGGCATCACCACGTCGGTGATCACCAGGTCGCCCTCGCCCTCCTCCACCCAGCGCCACAGCGTCGCCGCGTGGCCGGTGCTGCGCACCTGGTAGCCGGAGCGCCCCAGCGCCTGCGTCAGCACCGTGCGGATCGAGCGGTCGTCGTCGGCGACGAGGATGGTGGGAACGGTCATGCTGGCCTCGCTGGCGGTGGCGTACGTCTGGCAGTGGAAGGGCGTGGGGCGCGGGGATCAGCCGAGGTCGGCGCGGTCGTCGGCCAGCATCGGCAGGTGCAGCCGGAACTCGGTGCGCCCCGGCCGGCTGTCCACCTCGATCAGCCCGCCATGGTCGGCGACGATCTTGGCCACCAGCGCCAGCCCCAGCCCGCTGCCCGAGGGCTTGGAGCTGACGAACGGGTCGAACAGGTTGGGCCGGATGTCCTCGCCGATGCCCGGCCCGTTGTCGCGGACGCTTACCACCAGCGGCAGGTGCATACGGGTGTCGCTGCCCGGCACCGCAAGGCGCATGCCGTGCTGGTAGGCAGTGGTCAGCACGATCTCGCCGTTCTGCACGTCGCTGCCGAACGGGCCCTGGGTGATCGCCTCGGCGGCGTTCTTCACCAGGTTCAGCAGCACCTGCACCAGCTGGTCGCGGTTGCCGTTCACCGGCGGCAGCGACGGGTCGTACACCTCGCTGATGCGCAGATGGGCCGCGAAACCGGATTGCGCCAGCCGGCGCACATGCTCCAGCACGCGGTGGATGTTGACCGCGCGGCGCTCCACCGGCTTCTCGCCGAACACCTCCATGCGGTCCACCAAAGCGCGGATGCGGTCGGCCTCGTCGCGGATCAGCACCGCAAGCTCGCGGTCCGCCTCGCCGACGCTGGCCTCCAGCAGCTGCGCCGCGCCGCGAATGCCCGAGAGCGGGTTCTTCACCTCATGCGCCAGGATCGCCGCCATGCCGGCCACGCTGCGCGCGGCGCTGCGGAAGGTCAGTTGCCGGTCCAGTGCCCGCGCCGCCGAGGCATCCTGCAGCACCAGCAGTACCGAGCCCGGCTCCTCCGGCAGCGGCGAGCCCTGCACGGTGATGCCCTGCTTGCGCAGCCGCGGGCTTTCCAGCGTCAGGTCGTGCTCGGAGATGGTCACCTCGCCGGCACGCACCTGTTCGATCAGCAGGAACACCGGGTTGTCGCCCGGCACCAGGTCGGCCAGGGTGAAATTGCGCAGCTGCGCCATCGAGTAGCCGAGGAAATGCTCGGCCGCCGGATTGGCGAAGCGGAAGCGGTTGGCCGAATCCAGCAGCACCACCGGCACCGGCACCGCGGCCATCAGCGCGGCCGATTCGGGCAGGCGCTCCGGCGCCGTGGCCTCGGCCGCCCGCGTCGCGCGCGGGCCGATCACCCGCAGCACGCCGCGCTTGACCACATCCCTCATGCCGCCTCGGCCATCGCGTCCGGCCCGGCCGCGCGGGTGGCGCCGGCCTCGATCAGCGGGTCCAGGAAACGGTCGATCAGTTCCAGCACCGCCGCCGCCTCGCCGAGGCGCATCACCTGGGCGCGGAACTCGGCCGAGCCCTTCAGCCCGCGCGAGTACCAGGCCACATGCTTGCGGGCCAGCCGCAGCCCCGCTTCGACGCCGAAATGCGACAGCATGGAATTGTAGTGCCGGATGAGTATCGCCTTCTGCGCCGCCAGCGACGGCTCGGCCACGCGCTGGCCGGTGCGCAGGTACTGCGCCACCTGCGCCGGAAACCAGGGCCGGCCATAGCAGCCGCGCCCGATCATCACCCCATCCGCGCCGGATCGCGCCAGCGCCGCCGCGGCATCGTCCTCGGTGAGGATGTCGCCGTTCGCGATGACAGGGATCTGCACGGCGTCCTTCACCTGGGCGATGAAGTCCCAGTCGGCGGTGCCGGTGTAGAATTGCTGGCGGGTGCGGCCATGCACCGTCACCATGCGAATGCCGCTTTCCTGGGCGATGCGGGCCAGTTTCGGCGCGTTCAGGCTGGCATGGTCCCAGCCCATGCGCATCTTCAGCGTCACCGGCACGTCCACTGCGCGCACCGTGGCCTCCAGGATGCGCGCCGCCCCCGCCTCGTCGCGCATCAGCGCGCTGCCGGCCATCTGGCCGACCGCCACCTTTTTCACCGGGCAGCCGAAATTGATGTCGATCAGGTCCGCCCCGCGCGCCGCCGCCATCCGCGCCGCCTCGGCCATCGCGGCCGGGTCGCAGCCGGCGAGCTGGATGGCGCTGGGGCTGCCGTCCAGCCCCGCCATGCGCAGGGTCGCCTGGTTTTCGCGCACCATCGCCCAGGAGGCGATCATCTCGCTGACCACCAGGCCGGCGCCCAGTTCGCGCGCCAGCCGGCGGAACGGCAGGTCGGTCACGCCGGACATCGGCGCCAGGATCACCGGCGTCTCGATCCGCACCGGCCCCAGGTCGATCGGGGCCAGCGGTCGGAACGGCGGCAAAGAGTCGGAGTGAATGCCCATCATTTGGGCAAACTAGTCGGTGGCGTGACACTGCGCAATGTGCGCATGGCCGTTGCCGCGCACGGCGCGTTGTTGACGCGCGCCGCGCGCGCGGCGAGTTTGCGCCGCCATGAGCCAAACCCCTCCCCGTCTCGCCGCCCTGCTGCTGGCCGCCGGCACCGGCAGCCGCTTCGGCGCCGACGCGCCCAAGCAGTTCCTCCCGCTGGCCGGCAAGCCGGTGCTGCGCCACGCCGCCGAGGCGCTGGCCCGCGCCGGCGCCACCGTGCAGCCGGTGGGCGATCCCGCCGCCATCGCCGCGGCGCTGGAAGGCATGCCCCACCTGCCCTCGGTGCAGGGCGGCGCCACCCGCCAGGACAGCGTGCGCCGCGGCCTGGCCGCGTTGGAGGCCCATGCGCCGGACATCGTGCTGGTGCATGACGGCGCCCGCCCGGTGATCCCGGACGGCACTATCCCGGCGCTTCTGGCCGCCCTGCGCACCCATTCCGGCGCGATCCCGGCGGTGCCGGTGGCCGACACGCTGAAGCGCGCCGAGGCCGACGTGATCGCCGCCACGGTGCCGCGCGAGGGGCTGTTCCGCGCCCAGACCCCGCAGGCTTTCCGCTTTCCCCTGCTGCTCGCCCTGCACCGGGCCGCGCCGCCGGGCGCCACCGACGATGCCTCCATCCTGGAGGCGGCCGGCCATGCGGTGGCGCTGGTGGCCGGCAGCGAGGACAACATCAAGCTCACCTATCCGGAGGACCGCGTGCGCCTGGAACGCATCCTTGCCCCCGCCCTGCTGCCGCGCGTCGGCACCGGGTTCGACGTGCATGTGCTGGCCGACGGCCGCAAGCTGATCCTGTGCGGCGTGGAAGTGCCGCATGAACAAGGTCTTGCTGGCCATTCCGACGCCGACGTGGGCATCCACGCGCTGTGCGACGCGATCTATGGCGCGCTGGCTGAGGGCGATATCGGCCGGCATTTCCCGCCCAGCGACAACGCCTACAAGGACGCCGATTCCGCCCGCTTCCTGCGCCACGCCGCCGCCCGCATCGCCGCCCGCGGCGGCCGGCTGGCCAATGCCGACGTGACGCTGATCTGCGAACGCCCCAAGATCACCCCGCACGCCCCGGCGATGATCGCCCGCCTCGCCGAACTGCTGCGCGTGGCGCCGGGCCGGATCAGCGTGAAGGCCACCACCACCGAGCGGCTGGGCTTCACCGGCCGCATGGAGGGCATCGCCGCCCAGGCGGTGGCCACAATATTGCTGCCCGATTAGGCAAACCGGAGACCCACCATGCCCGTCACCGCCCCGCCCGCCGAGACCGCCTGGCTGCTGCATCACGTGCTCGGGTTCGACTCGATGGACGAGGCGGAAACCCTTGCCGTGCTCGAGGAATCCACCAAGCTGGCCGAAGGCGTGCTGGCCCCGCTGGACGCCCCGGGCGACCGTGCCGGCGCGCGTTTCGAGGCCGGCCAGGTCACCCTGCCGGACGGCTTCCCCGCCGCCTTCCACGCCTATGCCGCGGGCGGCTGGGTCGGCATCGCCGCCGCCGAGGCGCATGGCGGCCATGGCCTGCCGGAGGTGGTGGCGCTGGCGGCGTTCGAGCCGGTGTCGTCCGCCAACATGGCCTTCGGCCTGTGCCCGCTGCTGACTCAGGACGCCATCAAGCTGCTGGAAACGCACGGTACCGCCGACCAGCAGACCCGACTGCTGCGCCCCATGGTGGAAGGCCGCTGGACCGGCACGATGTGCCTGACCGAGCCACAATCCGGCTCCGACCTGTCCGGCGTGCGCACCCGCGCGGAGCCCGACGGGGACGGCTACCGGATCACCGGGCAGAAGATCTACATCACCTATGGCGAGCACGGGATGACCGAGAACATCCTGCACTTGGTGCTCGCCCGCCTGCCCGGCGCGCCGCCCGGAAGTGCCGGGATTTCGCTGTTCGCGGTGCCGAAATTCCTGCCGAATCGGGCCAGAAACGCCGCGATTTGCGTCTCAATCGAGCATAAACTGGGCATCCACGCGAGCCCGACCTGCGTCATGGCGTTCGAGGGCGCGCTCGGTGAACTGGTCGGGCCGCCGCATCGCGGGCTCGCGTGCATGTTCGCCATGATGAACGCCGCCCGCCTCGGCGTGGCCACCCAGGGGGTGGCGGTGGCCGAGCGCGCGTTCCGTCGCGCCGCCGCCTTCGCCGCCGAACGCCGCCAGGGCGGCGCCAGCATCGACCAGCACCCGGATGTGCGCCGCATGCTGTGGACCATGCGCGCGCTGGCGCTGGGCGGCCGGCTGCTGACGCTGTACGCGGCGCTGGCGGAGGGACCGCGCGGCGACCTGCTGATCCCGGTGGCCAAGGCGTGGAGCACCGATGCGGGGGTGGAGGCGGCCAGCTTGGGCATCCAGGTGCATGGCGGCATGGGCTTCGTGGAGGAGACCGGCGCCGCCCAGCACCTGCGCGACGCCCGCATCGCGCCGATCTACGAGGGAACCAACGGCATCCAGTCCCTCACCCTGCTGCGGCGCGGCCTGCTGCGCGACCAGGGGGCGGCGGTGGCGGCACTGCTGGACGAGATCGACGCCGAGGCGCCGGCGCTGGCCGGGGCGGTGGCGGCCATCCGCGCCGCCGCCGCCTGGCTGCGCGGCGCCGAGCCGCGCGCCGCCGAGGCGGGGGCCAGCCCGTTCCTGCAGATGCTCGGCACGCTGACGGCCGGCTGGCTGTGCGCGCGGGTGCTGGCCCAGGGCGACGCGCCGGCGGCGGCGCGCAGCGCCGCCTCGGTGTTCCTGGACCAGATCGTGCCGCGCATCGGCATGCAGGGGGCGATGCTGGCGGCCCCGTCCGAGGCGCTGGTCGGCGCCGGCGCGATCGCGTAAACCGGATATCCCATCGGAGGTCCAGAAATGCGCTTTTCCCCGCCCCTGCTGGCCGCGTGCTTCGCCGCCGGCCTCGCCCTGACCGGCTGCAGCACGGTCAAGGAGAACACCGGCGCCTGCCCGGTGCCGCCGCCGCTGAAAACCGAGGAGCGGCCGAAGCCGCCGGTGAGCGAGGACACGCAGATCTGGCAGCCCGGCCATTGGGATTGGAACGGCAGCGGCTACACCTGGCGCGAGGGCGCGTGGATCAAGCGCGCCGGCGGCGGCAATCTGTGGATGGACGGTCATTGGGAGCGCGACCGGGTGCCCGCCCCCTGCTACTGGGTGCCGGCGCACTGGGTGCAGTAACACCCCCCGAACGGGGCGGGCGCACGCTTATGTGAGCCGCCTGCCCCTGGCGGGCTGAGGATGGCGATGTCTAATACGACGCGTCACTTCGAGGCATCACGATGCGCCAACCCCTTCATGCCACGGCGTTTGCCGGAGCGGCGGCGCTGTGCCTGTCGGTCGCCGCCTGCGTGGTGGCGCCGGCCAACCCCTATCCGCCGGTGCCGGCGGCGCGCGTCGAGGTCATCCCGCCGCCGCCCCGCGCCGCGCTGGTCTGGCAGCCCGGCGCCTGGCACTGGAACGGCGCCGGCTACCAGTGGATGCCCGGGCATTATATCGAGCGCGCGCCGGGCCATCGCTTCGTGCCCGGCCATTGGGTGCGCGGGCCGTACAAGTGGCGCTGGGTGCCCGGCGGCTGGATGTAGGACGGCGGCGCGGTCGGGCGGTCAGGCGTTGGCCGACCACACCGCGCGATACAGCGCCACGATCTCCGCCTTGTCCGGCACGCGCGGGTTGTTGGCCGGGCTGCCGGAGGCGAGTGCCTGATCTGCCATGAGGTCCAGTTTCGCGTCCCACACCGCCGGGTCGATGCCGAAGCCCTTCGGCGTGGGCACTGAAAGCTCGATATTCCAGGCGGCCAGCCCGTCGGCGAGCCTGGCGGTCGCCGTCTCGTCGCTGTCCGCGGCCGTCGCGAAGCCGATGGCGCGCGCGGCGGCGGCGTAGCGCGCGGCGGCGTGGCCGAGGCCGAAGCGGGTGACCGCCGGCAGCAGCATGGCGTTGGACAGGCCATGCGGCACGTGGAAATGCGCGCCGATCGGGCGGGACATGCCGTGCACCAGCGCCACCGAGGCGTTGCTGAAGGCGATGCCGGCCTGCATGGCGCCCAGCATCATCGCCTCGCGCGCCACCGCGTTGTCCGGCTGGTGGTAGGCGGTGAGCAGGTTGGCGCCGATCAGCGCCATCGCGGCGAGCGCCTGGGCGTCGCTGAACGGGTTGGCGCGCTTCGACACGAAGGCTTCCAGCGCGTGGCTCAGCGCGTCCACCCCGGTATCGGCGGTGGTGCGCCTGGGCACGGTGAAGGTGAGTTCGTAGTCCACGATGGCGGCCAGCGGCAGTGCGCCGAGCCCGGCGATCAGCATCTTCTCGTCGCGCGCGGCGTCGGTGATGACGGTGAAGCGGGTGGCCTCGCTGCCGGTGCCCGCCGTGGTGGGGATGGCGATCACCGGCAGGGCGGCGTGGTCGGCGGCGTGCGGCACCTTGTAGGCGCTCATCGGCTGGTCGCCGGTGGCCAGGATGGCCATGGCCTTGGCGGTGTCGATCGGCGAGCCGCCGCCGAAGCCGATCAGGCAGTCGTAGCTGCCGGCCCGCAGCGCCTGGACGCCGGCCACCACCACGGTGTCGGTGGGTTCGGGGATGGTGTCGCTGAACACAGCGGCCTGGATGCCGGCCTTGGCCAGGGGCGCCAGTACCCGCTGCACCAGGCCGGAGGAGACCATGAACGGGTCGGTGACGACCAGCGGGCGGGAGAGGCCGAAGCGGGCCAGCAGGGCGGCCGCCTGGGCGACGCTGCCGCCGCCGACGAGCATGCAGCGGGGGGAGACGAGGGTGAAGTCCATGCGGGCGGTCCTCCGGTTCGGCGATTTGGGGGAGGAGTAGCGCCGAAGGCGTGGGAAGGCCAGGGAAGGGAAGCGGTTCTTTTTTGGAAAAAAGAACCAAAAAACTTTTATTCGCTGGAGTCTCCCCGGCCGGGGCCGGGTCTCCAACGAATAAAGTTTTTTTGCTTCTTTTTGTTCACAAAAAGAAGACCTCCCTACCCCGCCACCTGCCCCGCCCCAGCCCGCTTCTCGGCATACAGCGCCAACCGCCGCGCCGCCGCCGGCGCGGTGGCATGTACGCCCTCGGCGGCGACCGCGTCGGGCAGGGTCTCGGCGTGGTGGCAGGCGGTGAGATGCCCCGGCGGCACGCCGGCGAGCGTGGGCGCGCGCAGCGGCGGGTCTTCGCTGCGGCAAATGTCGGTGGCGAAGGGGCAGCGCGTGTTGAAGCGGCAGCCGGGCGGGATGTCCATCGGGCTGGGCACGTCGCCGCCGGCCACCTGGCGGGCGGTGCGGCGGTGCGGGTCCGGGCGCGGGATCGCGGCGAGCAGGGTGCGGGTGTAGGGGTGCAGCGGGCGGGCGAACAGCGCGTCCTTGGTTCCGACCTCGACGATGCGGCCGAGGTACATCACCGCGACCCGGTCGGCCATGTGCTTCACCACCGCGAGGTCGTGGGCGATGAACAGGTAGGACAGGCCGAGCTGGGCCTGGAGGTCCTTCAGCAGGTTGACCACCTGCGCCTGGATCGACACGTCCAGCGCCGATACCGGCTCGTCGCACACCACCAGCGAGGGTTCCACGGCGAGGGCGCGGGCGATGCCGATGCGCTGGCGCTGGCCGCCGGAGAATTCATGCGGGTAGCGCCCGGCGTGGTAGCCGGCGAGGCCGACAAGGTCGAGCAGCCGGCTGACGCGGGCGCGGCGGGAGGCGGCGTCGCCCACATCGTGGACGATCAGCGGCTCCTCCAGGATGGCGCCCACGGTCATGCGCGGGTTGAGCGAGGCGAAGGGGTCCTGGAAGACGATCTGCATGCGCCGGCGCAGGGCGCGCAGCGGGGCGCCGGCCATGGAGGTGATGTCCACACCCTCGAACCGCACGATGCCGGCGCTGGGCTCGATCAGGCGCAGCACCAGCCGGGCGGTGGTGGATTTGCCGCAGCCGGATTCACCGACCAGCGCGAGGGTTTCGCCGCGGTCGAGCCGGAAGGACACGCCATCCACCGCGCGGACGGTGCCGACGCGGCGGGCCATGACCAGGCCGCGGCTGACCGGGTAGTGCTTGGCGAGGTTCTCGACCTCCAGCAGCGGGCCGCTCATGCCACCAGTTCCTCGACGGGCGCGCGCAGGCAGGCGACCTGGTGCGGGTCGGCGCCGATCTGGCGCAGGGCGGGGTCTTCGCGGCTGCATTCGGCGGCGGCGAAGACACAGCGCGGGTGGAAGCGGCAGCCGGAGGGCAGCGCGAAGGGCGGCGGCACCGCGCCCTCGATGGCCAGCAGGCGCTCGTGGGTTTCCTCCAGCTTGGGGATGCTGCCGAGCAGGCCGAGCGTGTAGGGGTGCTGCGGGTCGTCGAAGATGGCGGTGCCGCTGGTGCGTTCGACCACCCGGCCGGCGTACATCACGGCGACCTCGTCGGCCATTTCGGCGACCACGCCGAGGTCGTGGGTGATCAGGATGATGGCCATGCCGGACTGCGCCTGCAGGTCGCGCAGCAGGTCGAGGATCTGGGCCTGCACGGTCACGTCCAGCGCCGTGGTGGGCTCGTCGGCGATCAGCAGGTCGGGCTCGCAGGCGAGCGCCATGGCGATCATCACGCGCTGGCGCATGCCGCCGGACATCTGGTGGGGGTATTCGTCGAACCGGCGCTCGGGCGCCGGGATGCGCACGCGGTCCAGTGCGGCGATGGCGCGGACGCGCAGGCTGGCCGGGTTGGCGGCGCGGTCATGGGCGCGCATCGCCTCCAAGATCTGGTCGCCGACCGTGTAGACCGGGTTGAGGCTGGTCATCGGCTCCTGGAAGATCATGGCGATGCGGCTGCCGCGGATGGCGCGCATGCGGTCGGGCGACAGGCCCAGCAGGTCGGTGCCGTTGAACATGATGCGGCCGGCGGCGATGCGGCCGGTGGGCGGCACCAGGCGCATGGTGGAGAGCGACAAGATGGACTTGCCGCAGCCGCTCTCGCCCACGATGCCGAGGGTGCGGCCGCGCGCCACGGAGAGCGACACCCCGTCCACCGCCGCGATCTCGCCGGCATTGGTGCGGAAGACGGTGCGCAGGTTCTCGATGGAGAGCAGCGGGGGGGCGGATGGGTCGGTCATGCGGTCCTGAGCGAGGGGGGTGAGAGCTGGTCCACGTGGCGGTGGTCCCAGTCGAGATTGGGCACGTTGGCCATGACGCGCGCCTGCGCCTCGTGCAGCGCGTCGGCGGCGGCGGCGTAGTCCATGGTGAGCAGGCGGCCGTCTTGCACCACCATGTGGCCATCGACGAACACGGTGTGCACGGCGCGGTCGCCGGCCGAATAGATCAGGCTGCGCAGCGGGTCGCGGCCCGGGCGCATGCGCGGAATGGTGGTGTCCACCATCACCATGTCGGCGCGGCAGAAGGGGGCGAGGCGGCCGATGTCGTCGCGGCCGAGCGCGCGGGCGCCGCCGATGGTGGCCGCCGTGAACAGCTCGCCGGCGTTGAGGGTGCGCGGGTTGTCGGCCTGAGTGCGGGCCAGGTAGATGGCCAGCCGCATCTCGTCGATCATGTTGTGCGGGAAGGTGTCGGTGCCGACGCCCATGTTGACGCCGGCGCGGCGGTAGCGGCCGACATCCTTCAGCGTGATGCCGCGCCGGGCGAACACGGTGGGGCAATGCGCGACGGTGGTGCCGGTTTCCGCCAGCAGCGCGAGATCGCGCCTGGTGTGCCAGGGCGTGGAGGGGTGGTCGTCGAGGAAGATGCCGTGGCCGATGATCGAGCGGTCAGACAGCAGGCCGAGATGGTCGAGCCAGCCGATCGGGGTGAAGCCGTGGCGGCGGGTGATCTCGTGGAACTCGCTGACCGACTGGGCGGCGTGGATCTGCCAGGACAGGCCGCGCGCCTTGGATTCCTGGAAGCTCTCGCGCAGCAGGCCCTCGGTGCAGGTGTCGATCTGGGCGGGCACCACCATGCCGAACAGCCGGCCGGAGGGGTGCTGCTCGGCCCGCTCGATGATGGCGAAGGCCTCGGCCATGGCCTTCTCGCCGGCCTCCGGGCTCCATTCGTATTCCACCACGTGGCCGTTTCGGGTGAACCAGCGGGCGGAGCGGAACATCGGCGCCACGCAGACGCGCATGCCGCTGTCGGCCAGCAGGTCGAGCCAGCCGGGATGGGCCATCGACAGATCGGCAACGGTGGTGACGCCGGAGAGCAGCAGCTCGGACAGGGCGACGCGCACGCAGTCGTCGATCACCCCCGGCTCGGGGCGGAAGATCGGCAGATATTCGTAGAGCGAGGAGTTGTAGAAGCCGGGGGAGCCGACCTCGTCGGTCAGCCCCTTGTTCATCGGCTCGCTGGAGGGGTGGGAGTGGATGTTGACCAGGCCGGGCATCACCATGAAGCCGCGCCCGTCGATCACGCGGTCGGCGGGGCCGGCATAGGCAGGGCCGACATGCTGGATGACGCCGTCCGCGAAGGCCAGGTCGGCATCGCGCAGGTAGACGTGCTCGCGCGCGGCGGCGTCCCAGGCGACCACGAAGTCGGCGTTGCGGATGACGGTGGTCGTCATGTCGGCTCCCTTGATCCGGCCCCCGGCGGCCCCGTGGCGTAAACCATCCGCCGCGTGTTGCAGTGCGTCAAGGCGCGGCTTGCGCCGGAGCCACAAATTCGCCACCCTTCGCCGCCACGACACCGGCCACCGATGATACAGCACACCAAGCGCGCCGCAGCCGAAACCCTTCCCCCGGCGCGGCGGCGCGGGTGGCTGCGCGCGCTGGGGCCCGGGCTGGTGACCGGGGCGGCCGACGACGACCCCAGCGGCATCGCCACCTATAGCCAGGTGGGCGCGCAGTTCGGCTTCGGCATGGCCTGGGTGATGCTGTTCAGCTATCCGCTGATGGCGGTGACCCAGGAGATCAGCGCGCAGATCGGCTGCGTCACCGGCGCCGGCATCGCGCAGAACCTGCGGCGGCATTACGCGCCGTGGCTGCTGCGGCTGGCGGTGGGGGTGCTGCTGGTCGCCAATATCGCCAATCTGGGGGCCGACCTGGGCGCCATGGGGGCGGCGGTGGGGCTGCTGGTGGGCGGGCCGGTGGCGGCCTACACGGCCGGCTTCGCGGTGCTGTGCATCGGGCTGGAGACGTTCCTGAGCTATCGGCGCTATGCGGCGGTGCTGAAATGGCTGACGCTGTCGCTGTTCAGCTACGTGGCGGTGGTGTTCGTGGTTGGCGTGCCGTGGCGCATGGCGCTGCTGGAGACGCTGATCCCCAACCTGCAACTGGACGCGGCGCATGCGCAGGCGATGGTGGCCGTGCTGGGCACCACGATCAGCCCGTACCTGTTCTTCTGGCAGGCGGCGCAGGAGGTTGAGGAACAGCTTCGCCGCACCGTGCAGCCGTTGTACGTGGCGCCGGCCGCCGCCGGGGCGGAGCTGGCGCGCATCCGCACCGATACCTGGGCCGGCATGGGCATGTCCAACGTGATCTCGCTGTTCATCATCTTCGCCACCGCGGCGACGCTGCACGCGCATGGGGTGACCGACATCCAGACCGCCGCGCAGGCGGCCGAGGCGCTTCGGCCGATCGCCGGGGAGTTCGCCTTCCTGGTGTTCGCCTGCGGCATCATCGGCACCGGGATGCTGGCGGTGCCGGTGCTGGCCGGCTCGGCCGCCTATGCGGTGTGCGAGGCGTTCGGCTGGGTGGAGGGGCTGGACCACAAGCTGCGGGACGCGCGGGCGTTCTATGCCACCATCGCAGTGGCGACCATGCTGGGCGTGGTGCTGAATTTCGTCGGGCTGGACCCGATGAAGGCGCTGTACTGGTGCGCGGTGCTGAACGGCGTGCTGGCGGCGCCGCTGATGGCCGCGATGCTGATGATCGCCAGCAACCGCGCGGTGATGGGCGAGTTCACCCTCAGGATGCCGATGCGCGTGGTCGGCTGGGTGGCGACGCTTGCCATGGCGGCGGCCTCGCTGGCATTCCTGGTGCTGTAGCAAGGAGGCGCCGGGCCATGGAACGCACGATCGAGTCGGTGCTGCTGGGGGCGCGCTGGCTGCTGCTGCCGCTGTATGTGGCGCTGCTGGCGACCGTGGTGGCAATCTACGGGCTGGTCGGACGCGAGCTGCTGCACATGGCGGCGGGGCTGGGCAGCGCCACCGAGACCGAGCTGGTGCTGGCGCTGCTCTCGGTGCTGGACCTGGTGCTGATCGCCAACCTGGTGGTGATGGTGGCGATCTCCTCCTACGAAAGCTTCGTCTCGCGCATCGAGAGCGCCGACGAGGCCCGCCAGCCGGAATGGCTGGGCAAGATGGACAGCGGCAACGTGAAGCTGAAGGTGTCGCTGTCGATCGTGATGATCTCGGCGATCCATCTGCTGCGCGCCTTCATGCGTGACACCCCGAGCGACCGGCTGATGGTGATGGGCGGCATCCACCTGGTGTTCGTGGTCTCCACCCTGCTGATCGCCCTGGTCGACCGGATGCATCGCCAGGAGCATTGATCCGGCCTTGCGATCTTGCCGGCGCGGTGCTGACATCGGCCATCCGCAGGAGGACCGGCCGATGACCGCACCGCAGCGCAGCGCGCATGAGACCGAACTGGTGGAACTGGCCAAACGGGTGTTGCCGGCCGGCGGGTTCGGCAATGTCGGCAGCGACATCGTGATCGAGCGTGGCCAGGGCGGCCGGGTGTGGGATGTCAGCGGCAACGAATACGTCGATTTCCTGCTCGGCTCGGGGCCGATGTTCCTCGGCCACAACCACCCCGAGGTGACCGAGGCGGTGCTGGCGCAGGTGCCGCGCGGCACCACCTTCTTCGCCAATAATGAGCACGGCATCCGCCTCGCCGCCGAGATCGTCGATGCCATGGCCTGCGCCGAGCAGGTGCGCTTCGTGTCCTCCGGCTCGGAGGCCGACATGTACGCCATGCGGCTGGCCCGCGCCTATCGCGGCCGCGACAAGATGCTGAAATTCGAGGGCGGCTACCACGGCATGAGCGACTGGGGACTGCTGTCGCTGGCGCCGAAGCGGCCCGGCAACTTCCCGCAGGCCGCGCCGGATTCGGCCGGCATCCCGCGCAGCGTGCAGAACGAGATGCTGGTCGCGCCGTTCAACGACGCCACCCTGGCCGAGAGCATGATCCGCGAGCATGTCGACGAGCTGGCCGGGGTGATCGTGGAGCCGTTCCAGCGCCTGCTGCCGCCGGCACCCGGCTTCCTGGAGACGCTGCGGCGGGTGACCGCCGAACTCGGCATTCCGCTGATCTTCGACGAGGTGGTGACCGGCTTCCGCTTCGCCTATGGCGGGGCGCAGGCATTCTACGGCGTGACGCCCGACATCTGCACCCTGGGCAAGATCATCGGCGGCGGCTTCCCGCTGGCGGCGATCGCCGGGCGGGCGGACATCATGAAGCATTTCGACCGCGCGCTGGTCGGCGACGACGGCTTCCTGACCCAGATCGGCACGCTATCGGGCAACCCGGTGGCAGCCGTGGCGGGGCTGGCCAGCCTGGCCATCCTCAAGCGCCCGGGCGCCTATGACGGCGTCTATGCCGCCGGCCGCCGGCTGATGGAGGGCTTCGCGGCGATGCTGAAACAGGCCAGCCTGCCCGCCCAGGTGGTCGGCAGCCCGGTGATGTTCGATGTGGTGTTCGCCGCCGGCGACGTGCACGACTACCGCGGCACGCTGCGGGCGGACACCGCCATGCAGGCCCGCTTCAACCGCACCCTGCGCGCCCACGGCATCCTGAAGAGCGAGGGCAAGACCTACATGTCCACCGCCCATACGGCGGCCGACCTCGACCAGACCCTGGCCGCCTTCGCCGCCGCCGTGGCCGAGGAGAGCGGGCGCCGGGCGGCGGCGGAATAGCTTCCCGGCGGACTCCAGCGGCGAACGACCAGCCAAGGGCGTGCAGCATGAGCGACATCTTCGCCGCCGGATTCCGCGAGTTCCCCTATTGGTGGGAGGCGGCCGAGCCGGAAGCCCATGAGGCGCCGCTGCCCGAAGCCGCCGAGGTGGCGGTGGTCGGCGGCGGCTATGCCGGGCTGTCGGCGGCGTTGACGCTGCAGCGGCTCGGCCGGCAGGTGGTGGTGCTGGATGCCGAGCGGATCGGCTGGGGCGCCAGTTCGCGCAATGGCGGCATGGTCTCGGGCGGGCTGAAGGTGGCCGGCACGGCGCTGGAGAAGCAGTTCGGCGCCGAGCAGGCACGCAACCTCGCCGGCGCGGCGGCGGCCTCGTTCCCGTTCATCGAGGAGCTGATCGCCCGCGAGGGGATCGCCTGCGACTATGTCCGCTGCGGCCGCTTCGTGCCGGCCTGGACGCCGAAGCATTACCGCGCCCTGGCGGCGCGCGCCGATTTCATCGCCGAGATCACCGGCCTGCCTGCCCGCATGGTGCCGCGCGCCCGCCAGCGCGAGGAACTCGGGTCCGACCACTACCACGGCGGCATGGTGGCCGAGGCGACCGGCTCGCTGCATCCCGGCAAATACGCGCGCGGCCTGGCCGCGGCGGCGGCGCGGGCCGGCGCCACGCTGGTCGGCGGCACCCGCGTGCAAGCCATCACGCCCGACGGCTCGGGCCACCGCCTGGAGACCGATCGCGGCACGCTGCGCGCCGGGGCGGTGCTGGTGGCCACCAACGGCTATTCGCGCGGGCCGGGCGGCGCCTCGGCGATGCCCTGGCTGGCGCGGCGCATGGTGCCGGTGGCCAGCTACATCGTCGCCACCGAGAGACTGGGGCGCGAGCGGGTGCGCGCCTTGTTCCCCAACCTGCGCATGATCAGCGACACCAAGCGGGTGCTGAACTATTTCCGCCCCAGCCCGGACGGCGAGCGGGTGCTGTGGGGCGGGCGGGCCAGCTTCAGCGCGGCGACGGCGACCGCCAGCGCCCCGGTGCTGCACCACACGATGGCGGCCGTGTTCCCCCAGCTGGCGGGGGTGAAGCTGACCCATGCCTGGACCGGCAACGTCGCCTTCACCTTCGACTTCCTGCCGCATATCGGCGTGCAGGAGGGGGTGCACTACGCCGCCGGCTGCCAGGGCTCCGGAGTGGCGATGGCAAGCTGGCTGGGCCACAACGCCGGCCTCAAGATCGCCGGGGCGGGCAACCAGGGCTTCGCGCTGGACGGCCAGCCCTTCCCTACCCTGCCCGGCTATTCCGGCGACCCGTGGTTTCTACCGGCGGTCGGCGGCTGGTACCGGCTGCGCGACCGGATCGATCGCATCGCGGCATAGCCCGGCGCCGAGGCGCGACAGCCGGTGGAAGCGCGCGAACAGCAGCACCGCCGCGCACGACAGCCCCACCACCAGCCCCATCCACATCCCCTGCGCGCCCATCCCCATCGGGAAGGCCAGGAACCAGCCGATCGGCATGCCCGCCCCCCAATAGGCGAACAGGGTGATCGCCATCGGCAGCCGCGTGTCCTTCAGCCCGCGGAGCGCGCCGGCCGAGGCGACCTGGATGCCGTCCGAAAGCTGGAACACCCCGGCAAACCCCAGCAGCGCCACGCCCACGCCCAGCACGCGCGGATCGCTGGTGTACAGCGCGATGATGGCGTGCGGCACCGTCAGCATGGCGATGCACGACAGCGCCTGCGCGCAGCCGGCCATGCCGATGCCGACCATCCCGGCCCGGCGCACCCCGACAGCATCGCCGCGCCCGACCGCGTTGCCCACCCGCACGGTGATCGTCATGGCGATGCCCAGCGGCACCATGAAGGTGATGGAGGCGACGTTCAGCGCCACCTGGTGCGCCGCCACGATCACCTCGCCCAGCCGGCCCACCAGCAGCCCGGTGGCGCTGAACATGCCCACCTCCAGCAGCACCGCCACCGCGATCGGCCCGCCCAGGCGCAGCAGCCCGAACAGCGCCGCCGCATCCGGCCGCCGCCGCCCGCTCTCCCACCCCAGCCCGGCGAAGCGGCGGGCGAGGCGGACATAGGCGAGATAGGCCAGCGCCTGCGCCCACAGCGCCACGGCATTGGCGGCCCCCGCCCCGGCCGCCCCCATCGCCGGCACGCCCAGGCGGCCGTACATCAGCGTCCAGACCAGCGGCAACTGCACCACCAGCCCGCACAGCCCCACCACCAGCGATACGCGCGGCATCGACAGCCCATCCGACAGGCCGCGACAGGCGACGAACAGCGCCAGGCCAGGCGCGCCCCAACTCACCGCGCGCACGAATGCCCGCACGTCGTCCTGCAACGCCGGGTCCACCCGCATCGCCGCCGCCAGCGCCGGGCCGCCCCAGTACAGCGCCTGCTGCAACACCACGCCCAGCACCAGCGCCAGCCACACCGCCTGGCGGAACAGCGCCCCCACCTCGCCACGCCGGCGCGCGCCATCGAGCTGTGCCACCGAGGGCGGCATCGCCATCATCACCCCGATGATCGCCATCAGCGGCAGCGACCAGATATTCGCACCGACGGCGACCGCCGCCAGGGTATGCGCGCCCAGATGCCCGGCCATCACGACGTCGATCAGGTTGCCGCCGACGGCGGTCAGCTGGGCGGCCACCAGCGGCAGCGCCAGACGCATCGTGGCGCGCAGATCCTGGGCAAGGACCGCACGCCCGGAAAAAGACTCGACCATGGACTCAAAAAAGCCGCCCTTGCGCGCGGCCTACCTTCATCGGTTCGGGGCTTCGGCCGCGATTGGCGGCGCATTCCCCTTTGCTTCTTGAGGTGGCAGCATCGCCTGGATCGCCAATTTGGGCAATGCCCGCACCTCATAGCAGGGACCGCGCCATGGACCACGCCCCCGTTTCCTCCCGCCTCGCCAGGGGCGGCAAGGCCGTCTACGGCGCGCCGCTGGGCATCCTGATGCTGGAGGCAGCGTTTCCCCGCATCCCCGGCGATATGGGCAATGCCGCCACCTGGCCGTTCCCGGTGCTCTACCGCGTGGTGAAGGGCGCCAGCCCCGAGCGCGTGGTGCTGCAGGGCGCCGCCGGCCTGCTGCCCGACTTCCTGGATGCCGCCGCCGAGCTGGTGGCGCAGGGGGCGGAGGCGATCACCACCAATTGCGGCTTCCTCGCCCTGTTCCAGCAGGAACTGGCCGCGCATGTCCGCGTGCCGGTGGCCACCTCCTCGCTGATCCAGGTGCCCTGGGTGCAGGCCACGCTGCCGCCGGGCAAGCGCGTTGGCGTCATCACCGTCTCGCGCGGTTCGCTCACGCCCCGCCACCTGGCGGCGGCCGGCGTGCCGCTGGACATTCCCTGCGTCGGCACCGAGGGCGGGCGCGAGTTCTTTCGCGTGCTGATCAAGGCCGAGGCGCAGGACATGGACGTGGCGCTGGCCGCGCGCGACATACTGGACGCCGGTCGCGAACTGGTGGCCGCCCACCCCGAAGTCGGCGCGATCGTGCTGGAATGCACCAACATGCCGCCCTACGCGCACGCCCTGCGCGAGGTGCTGGGCCTGCCGGTGTTCGACATCTATTCCCTGGTCACCTGGCTGCATGCCGGACTGCGGCCGCGCGATTTCGGGCCGCCGGCGGATCGGGGGACGTGCCTGGGGCTATAAGAAAGGAAGGGGTTCTTTTTTGAAAAAAAGAACCAAAAAACTTTATCCGTTGTCGCTCTGATCCAAGCGAATGAAGTTTTTTTGCTTCTTTTTGTTCACAAAAAGAAGACCTTCCCTTCCTCGCGCCCGTCACCGCCAGGACAGCAGCAGCTTCTCCATCCGCCCGATCACCCAGGACAGCACCAGCCCGATCGTGCTCAGCAGCACGATGCCGGCCAGCAGATTGTCGGTGTCGTAGAGGTTGCCGGCCGCCAGCACGAAGGCGCCGATGCCCTTCTCCGCCCCGATCATCTCGGCGGCCACCAGCAGGATGATTGCGGTGGAGGTGGTGATGCGAAACCCGCTCAGGATCGCCGGCAGCGCCCCCGGCAGCACGATCTTGCGCACGATCGACCACCAGCCCAACCCGAAGCTCTGCCCCATGCGGATCAGGTTGCGCGGCACCCCGTCCACCCCTGCCACCGTGTTGATCACCGTCGGGAAGAACACGCCGAAGGCCAGGGTGATCACCTTGGAGCCCTCGCCGATGCCGAACCAGATGATGAACAACGGCACCAGCGCGATCTTCGGGATCGGGAACAGCGCGGACACCACGGCCATCCCCGGCGAACGGGCCAGCGTGAACAGCCCAACCACCAGCCCAACCACCAGCCCCGCCACGGTGCCGACCGCCCAGCCGATCGCCAGGCGCTGCAGACTGGCGGACAGATGCACCCAGAGTTCGCCGCTGGCCGCCAGCGCATACAGCGCCCGCGCGATGTCCCATGGCGCCGGCAGGAATTTGGTGGAAATCCAGTGGAGTGACGCGCCCGCCTGCCACAGCAGCACAAGCCCCACCAGGGTGCCGACCGACGCCGCCGGGATGTCGCGCGGCGCGAATCCGCCGCCGCGGAAGGGAACTTCAGCCATCCACCCGCTCCCGGTCCGCCAGCGCCGCGTCGTCGCGGATCAGCGCCCATAGATGCTGCTCGATGGCCAGCAGGTCGGCATCCTCGATATGCCGCCCGGCCAACGGGCGGTCGATTCGCACGATCTCGCGCACCCGACCGGGGCGGCGCGACAGCACCACGACCTGCTGGCCCAGCCGCACCGCCTCGGCGAGATTGTGCGTCACGTAGACGGTGGTTACCCCCGCGCGGGCGATCATCTCGGCGAATTCGTCCAGCAGCAGGCCGCGCGTCTGCGCATCCAGCGCCGAGAGCGGCTCGTCCATCAGCAGCACCGCCGGACGCACCGCCAGCGCCCGGGCGATGCCGACGCGCTGCCGCATGCCGCCAGAGAGCTGCTTCGGCCAGGCGCCGGCGAAATCCGACAGCCCGGTGAGCGCCAGAACCTCCTCCACCCGCCGCGCCCGCTCGGCGGCGGACAGGGCGCTGTCCTCCAGCACCAGCGAGACATTGCCGGCCACGCTGCGCCAGGGCAGCAGCGCGAAGTCCTGGAACACGTAGGTCAGCGCGTTCAGGCAATCCGGCGCCACCGCGCCATCCATGCGCACCCGCCCGGCCTGCGGCGCCAGCATACCACCGAAGATCGACAGCAGGGTGGACTTGCCGCAGCCGGAGGGGCCGATCAGCACCATCACTTCGCCCGGCTCGGCCACCAGGTCCACGCCGTCCAGCACCTTCAGGGTGCCAAAGGCGTGCCCCACCCCTTCCAGTGCCAGCCGCACCGCGGAGCCGGTCATCGGGTCGGCAGGAACCCGGTGTCGATGATCGCCGCAGGATCGACCTTGCCCTTGACCATCCCCTCCTGCTCGAACCATGCGAGCTGCCGGTGCACGTCGGCCACGTCCAGCGCGCCGCCCTCGTCGTACCAGCCGATGCCGGCCTTGATCTTCTCCGCCGCCTTGGGGTCGCCGGTGAACACGAACTTGCTGATGTCGGCGATCGCGGCATCGGTGGCGGCATCGTAGATCGGCTTGTGCTCGGAATCGAAGCGCAGGAACGCCGCGCGGTAATCGGCGATGCCGCGCTGGTAACCCTTGCAGAAGGCGTGCAGGTCGTTCGCCCGGTCGGCGATCACCCGTCCGGTGGTGAACAGCGCGGTGATCTGGTACGGGATCAGGTCGCCGACCCAGCCGATGATCTTCGCATCGCCGCTCGCCTCGGCCGGCCGCGCCATCGAGGCGATCGCCATGGTCGCGTCCACCTGCCCGCTGCGCACCGCGGCCACCATGTTCGGCACGCCCTGCAACGGCCGCAGCGTGACGCTCTTGAGGTCGAACCCGGCGATCTCGGCCAGGCGCCCCACCATGTAGTGGAACGAGGAGCCGTACTGGGTGATGCCGAAGCTATGGCCGCCCAATTTGTCCAGCGAGGTCAGCCCGGCATCATAGGCCGCCTTGGAGACCAGCACCGCCGTCAGGTCGAAGCCCTTCTGCTCGTGCAGCGCGCCGCCGATCACCTTCAGCTCGCCCTTGCCGGCCAGCGCGAAGAAACCGCCGGTCAGCGCCGTCACCCCCACGTCGATATCACCCGCCACCGCGGCGGCGGCGATCGGCTGGGCGGCTTGGAAGAAGCGGAACTCCACCTCCACCCCGGCATCCTTGAAGTAGCCGCGCTGCTGCGCCAGGTAGAACGGCGCCGGCGACAGCGTGTGCAGCATGCCGAGCCGGATCGGCGTGGCCGCCCGCGCCCCGCGCGCGCCCACCGCGGCCGCGGCCGCCAATGCGATTGTGGAACGTCTGCCGAGTTGCATGAAATCCTCCCTGTCCGGGCCGCCCGCCCGGTTGCGGCTTCATGCCACCCCCCAGGGGTTGTGCCAAGCCGGGTTCAGAACCCCTCGTGGGTGATCCCCTCGGCCGCGAAGGTCGCCTGCACCGCCGGACGCGCCCATACCCGCGCCGCCAGCGCCCCCAGCCCCGGCAGCGCCCGCGGCGGGCGCGGCATGTTGCGGCCCCATTGGATCAGCATGAACAGGAACAGGTCGGCCGCCGAGAAACTCTTGCCCAGCAGCCACGGCCCGGCGCCGAGCTGGCCCTCGATCACTTCGAACATCCGCTCCAGCCGCAGCCGGGCGCCGTGCTTTACGCTGTCCACGCAGCCGGCGTCCGGCGTGTAGTTGTGCGGGTAGAACCAGGACATGTACTGCGCCTGCGGCGTGTTGGTCAGGTGCACCATCCATTTCAGGAAATGCGCCCGCGCCGCGGTGCCGGGCGGCGGCGCCAACCCAGCCTCGGGAAACCGCTCCACCAGATGCAGCACGATCGCCGCGGTCTCGAACAGCACGATATCGCCGTCCACCAGCGCGGGGATCAGGCCGTTCGGGTTGATGCGCAGATAGGCGGGGTCTTTCTGCCCCTCCGCCTTGCGATCCACCAGCCGCAATTCGAACGGCACCCCCATCTCGCGCAGCACCATGTGCGGCAGCGTGCTGGCGTTGCCAGGATAATAGTACAGCGCCAGGCTCATCCGCCCTCTCCCACCATCGCCCACACGGCATCCGGGTCCAGCACGGCCACCGCCGCCGCCTGCGCCGGTGTCTCCACCGCGCGCGGATCGTACTGCCGCCGCGTCCATGCCACCGGGTCGGCCTCCCCCGCCAGCCTGGCAAGCCCGGCGATCACCATGCCGGTCCGCCCCAGCCCGGCGCGGCAGCCGATGTGAACCGGCAACCCCGGCGCCGCCCGCATCGCCCGCAGCACCGCCGCGAGCAGGCGGGCGAACTCATCCGGCGCCGGGGCCGCGAAATCCTCCACCGGAAACAACACGGCGGCCAGCCCCGCCTTGGCCGACCACCGCTCCAGGCATACCCCGATCGCCGGTGGCTCGAAGCCGTCAAACGGGCCGCCCCGTATGGTGCGGTCCCGCCCGAACAGCCGCAGCGTGACGGCGCCGACCAGATCGCTCAGGTCGGGGCCACCTGCATCTCGCCCAGATAGGCCTGCTTGATGTCCTCGTTCTCGCGCAACTCGGCGGCCGAGCCCGACAGCACCACCACGCCGGTCTGCAGCACATAGGCCCGATGCGCGATCGACAGTGCCATGTTGGCGTTCTGCTCCACCATGAAGATGGTGGTACCCTGCCGGTTGATGGTCTGGATGATATCGAACACCTGCTCCACGAACAGCGGCGACAGGCCCATCGACGGCTCGTCCATGCAGATCAGCCGCGGCCGGGCCATCAGCGCCCGCCCGATCGCCACCATCTGCTGCTCGCCGCCCGACAGCGTGCCGGCAAGCTGGGTGCGCCGCTCCTTCACGCGTGGGAACAATTCGTAGACCCGTTCCAGGTCCTCGTCGAACTGCGCCCCGCGCGGCTGGGTGTAGGCGCCCAGCTCCAGGTTCTCATACACCGTCATGCGCGGAAACAGCCGCCGCGCCTCCAGCACCGGCGCGATGCCGCGCTTCACCCGCTCGTTGGTGGCCAGTTTGCTGATCGGCTGGCCGTCATACACCACCTCGCCGGAATGCGGCCGCACCACACCCATGATGGTCTTCATGGTGGTAGATTTGCCCGAGGCATTGCCCCCGAGCAGGCAGACGATCTCCCCCTTGCCGATGAAGTAGTCGACGTTCTTCAGCACATGCAGGTCGCCGTAGTAGGTATTGACGCTGCGGAACTCCAGCAGTGCCGAGCCATCGCGCCCCGATTTGTCAAGCATTGCTCGCCCCTCCGGCGTCCACCGCCGCCGCCTGCGCCACCGCGGCGGCATGCGCCCGCCCGGCCCGGCCCAGATAGGCGCGCAGCACTTCCTCGTTCTGCCGAACCTCGTCGGCCGGGCCCTCGGCGATCTTTTCGCCGTGGTCCAGCACCACCACGTTGTCGGCCAACCGCGTCACCACATCCAGCTTGTGCTCGATCAACAGGATGGTCAGCCCCAGTTCGTGCAGGCTCTTGATCTGCTCGGCCAGTTCCAGCGTCTCGTTCGGGTTCATGCCCGCCGTCGGCTCGTCCAGCAGCAGAATATGCGGCCGCGAGGCCAGCGCCCGGGCAATCTCCACCCGTCGGCGATTGGCGTAGGACAGGCCGAACACCGTCTGCGCGAGGCGCGGCGACAGCCGGTTGCCGAACAGGGCCGCGATATCCACCGCCCATTGCCGCGCCCGCTTCTCCTCCGCGCGCATGCTGGGCAGTTGCAGCACCGCCCCGGCAGCCCCGGTCTTCAGCCGCGCATGTTGGCCGATCAGCACGTTCTCCAGCACCGTCAGGTTGGGGAACAGGCGGATGTTCTGGAAGGTGCGCGCGACCCCTTTCTCCAATATCTTATGTGGCGCCAGCCCCAGGATCTCGGCGCCCTGGAAGCGGATGCTGCCGCTGTCCGCCGGCACCAGCCCGGTGATCACGTTGAACAGGGTGGACTTGCCCGAGCCGTTCGGCCCGATCACCGCCACCACGCCGCCTTCCGGCACCACCAGGTCCACCTTGTTCAGCGCCACCAACCCGCCGAACTTCACCGTCACGCCCTTGATTTCGAGCGCGTTGCCCGCCCGCTTCTCCCAGCGTCCGATCTTTTCCATGCCGACGAAGCCGCCACGCTGCACCATCGCCGTCTGCTGCGTCATGTTCAGCGGCGGCGTCTTGCGCGCGGCCGGGATCAGCCCGTCGCGGCGGAACAGCATCATGAACACCAGGATCAGGCCGAAGATCAGCTGGATCGACTCGGTCAGGTCGATCTGTTGCAGGAAGCCATTGCCAACCAAGTTGCCAATGCCGTGCAGCACGTGGTTCAGCTCCGGCAGCAGCCAGGATTGCAGGATCTGCAGCAGGAAGGCGCCCAGCACCACGCCCCACACGCTGCCCATGCCGCCCAGCACCACCATCACCAGCAGCATCGCAGAGACGTTGAAGTTGAACATGTCCGGCGTCGCCGTCTGCAGCTTGGCGACGTAGAATACCCCGGTCATGCCGGCGAAGGCGGCGCCGATGGCGAAGGCCAGCAGCTTGTACTTCACCAGATCCACGCCCATGGCGCTGGCAGCCGTCTCGTCCTCGCGGATCGCCATCCAGGCCCGGCCGACCCGCCCGTCGCGCAACTGGATCGACACATAGACCAGCAGCGCCACCAGGAACACGCAAACATAGTAATATGGTGTCGCGTCCACCCCGAAATCGAACCCGAACAGTTGCGGCGGCTTCACCCCGTTCAATCCGGCGGCGCCGTTGGTCACACTGTCCACGTTGCGGAACACGATCGGCACGATCTCGCCGAAACCCAGCGTCACGATCGCCAGGTAGTCGCCACGCAGCCGCAGCGTCGGTGCGCCGAACAGCACGCCAAAAAACGCCGCCACCAGCCCGGCCGTGGGCAGCGCGATCCAGAAGCTCAGGGTGAAATGCACCAGGTCCGGGCCGCCCTGGTTGATCTTCTCCACCAGCCCCACGGCGGCGAACGGCGCCCACCAGCTGTGCCATTCCGGCATCACCTGATAGGCCGTGAAGATGCCGTAGTAATATACGCCGATGGCGAAGAACGCCGCATAGCCGAGGTCGAGCAGGCCGGCGAAGCCGACCACGATGTTCAACCCCAGCGCCAGCGTCACGAACGCGCCGGCATTGGCCATCGCGTCGATATCGGCGTCGTTGTTGTGATAGAGAGGAAACAGCAGCAGCAGCGCGGCGAGCACGATAAGCCCGAGCGCTTTCCGCCGTGCCGGCGCCATGCCCGCGAACGGGCGGCCCAGCAGATCGATGGCAGCACTGTACATCGTGCCCTCCTACGACTTGTTCGGCGCGACGCGGCCCAGCAGGCCGGCCGGACGGAACACGAGAACCAGGACGAGGATCGAGAAGATGATCACGTCCGACCACGCGGTGGCGATGAACGCGCCCGAGAACGCCTCGATCAGCCCGATCATCAGCCCGCCGAGCATGGCGCCGGGCACGTTGCCGATGCCGCCCAGCACCGCCGCGGTGAATGCCCGCAGGCCGGCGTTGAAGCCGATGATGAAGCTCGTGAAGTTGTAGTAGAGCCCGAAGATCAGCCCGCCCGCCCCGGCCAGCGCCGCGCCGAGGAAGAAGGCGGTCATGATGACCCGGTCGACCTCCACGCCCATCATGCGGGCGGCCTCGGGGTCCTGGGCGGTGGCGCGCATCGCCTTGCCCAGCTTGGTGTAGCCCACGAAATAGGTCAGCCCGCCCATCAGCAGCAGCGACACCGCCCAGATCAGCACCTCGCGCAGCCGCAGCACCGCGCCGCCGATGGGCCATTGCAGCGCCGGCAGCGGATTCGGGAAATTCTTCGAATCCGCGCCGGAACCAAGGATGACCAGGTTGAACAGGACATAAGACACGCCGATGGTCAGGATCATCGCCGCCGGCCCTTTGACCGCGCGCAGCGGCCTAAGCAGAAAGCGCTCAATCCCAACGCCTATCGCACCGCAGGCCAGCATGGTGACCGCGAAGGCGGCCACCAACACCCCCACAAGCGGCAGCCCGGTCAGGATCGTCGTCTGTCCCGACAGGCCGAACGCCTGCAACACGTACATGGCGATGAAACTGCCCACCATGAACACGTTGAAGTGCGAGAAGTTGATCAACTCAAGAATGCCATACACCAGGGTAAAACCGAGCGCGAGCAGGGCATACATCGCCCCGAGACTCAGCCCGTTGATCACCTGCTGCAAAATCACATCGGTAAGTGTCATGTCTTGTTCTCTATCCTGTCAGCCTCGCCTGATCAGGACTGGGGCGCCACGCCGAGGTACTTGTACTGGTGCGAAGTGTCGTCCAGCGGGAACTTGTCGTCCTTGCGGATCTGGAACACCGAGACCGTATGGTCCTTGATGTCGCCGTTGGAGTCGAACGACACCACGCCCTGCAGGGTCGGCACCTCGATTTTCTCCAGCATGTCGCGGATCGCCGAGCGGGTCACCGGCTTGCCCATGGAGTTGATCTTCTTCGCCGCCGCGATGATCGCCAGCGAGGCGTCATAGGCGGTCACCGTGTAGTCGTCCGGGTAGATCTTGAAGCGGTCGTGATAGGCTTTGCTCCACGCCACCACCCGCGGGTCGGTGCTCTCGGTCACGTGCGGGCTCGCCGCGGTGGCATACCAGCCTTCCACCGCCGGGAAGCCGCCGGCCTGCAGCAGGTCGGCGCTCTGCATGCCATCGCCGCCGGCCTTGATGACCTTCGGAATGATGTCGTACGACTGCTTGGCCAGCTTGATGCCGGCCTGGCCCACGCCGCCGTAATAGAGTGCGTCCGGGTTCAGCGCCTTGATCTTGGTCAGCACCGCCGAATAGTCGGCCGCCTTCGGGTCCAGCCGGTCGCGGCCGAGCACATTCGCGCCCTTTTTCTTCGCCTGCGCCTCGAAGGCATCGGCCATGCCCACGCCATAGGCGCCCGAGTCGTCCAGGATGTAGATCGACTTCACCTTCAGGACTTCGATCATGTAGTTGGCCATGTTCGGGCCCTGGTAGGCGTCGGTCGTCACCGTGCGGAAATACACCGCCTTGCCCTTGGGGCGGAACTGGGCGGCGAATTTCGGGTCGGTGATGTCCGGGTTGGTCGAGGCAGGCGTGATCGTCGCGAGGTCGCCGGCCGACAGGATCGGCGACATCGCCTTGCCCACGCCGGACATCGACGGGCCGACGGCCGCAATGATCTGCTTGTCCGATACCATCTTGCGTGCGTTGATGGCGCCCTGCGCCGGGTCGTACTGCCCGGCCGTCGCGGTCGCGTCATCGAACTTCTCGACCACGAACTTGTAGCCCGGCACGGCGTTGTCGGCGTTGGCTTCGTCGAACGCCATGATCACGCCGTTGCCGATGCGCACGGCGGCCTGCGCGTCGGCCCCGGTGAAGGATTGATCGAGGCCGATCTTGAGGATCTTGTCCGCGGCGAGCGCGCGCTGGGACACACCGAGAGTGGCGGTCGCGGCGATGCCGGCGGCAGCCTTGAAGGCGGAACGACGCGTTAGCATAATGTGAACTCCCTGTTTTTTTCCAGTCGTGTCACCCGCGCGGGCAACGAGCATGAAACAGCATGTGACATGCTGCCGGTGGGAGCCTGCATCGCACGGAGCGCAGAGGCAAGACATCTTCCGCCACATTTCTTTCATCCGCTGCATGTTCCCACCACTTCCGTGCTAGTAGCCACGCCATGGCGCCCCCTCTGCTGCACTTACAGAATATTCGCATCTCGCTTGGTTCCGCCCCCCTGCTGTCCGACGCGGAAATCGCCGTCGGCGCGGGCGAGCGGGTTTGCCTCGTCGGCCGCAACGGCTCGGGCAAATCCACCCTGCTCAAGATCGCCGCGGGCCTGCTCGCCGCCGACGCCGGCACCACCTTCGTGCAGCCCGGCGCCACCGTGCGCTACCTGCCGCAGGAACCCGACCTCGGCGGCTTCGCCACCACGCTGGCCTATGTGGAAGCCGGGCTCGGGCCGGGGGACGACCCCCATCGCGCCACCTACCTGCTCGCCCAGCTCGGCCTGGACGGCACCGAGGACCCGGCCCGCCTGTCGGGCGGCGAGGCCCGCCGCGCCGCCCTGGCCCGCGTGCTGGCCCCCTCGCCCGACATCCTGCTGCTCGACGAACCGACCAACCATCTCGACCTGCCCGCCATCGCCTGGCTGGAGGCCGAGCTCGCCTCGCTGCGCTCCGCGATGGTGCTGATCAGCCATGACCGCCGCCTACTCGAGTCGCTGTCCCGCTCCATCGTCTGGCTGGACCGCGGCATCACCCGCCGGCTCGACCGCGGCTTCGCCCATTTCGAATCCTGGCGCGACGAAGTGCTGGAGCAGGAGGAGCGCGACCGCCACAAGCTGGGCCGCAAGCTGGCCATGGAGGAGGACTGGCTGCGCTACGGCGTCACCGCTCGGCGCAAGCGCAACGTCCGCCGCCTCGCCCAGTTGCACGACCTGCGCGCCCAGCGCCGCCAGGCCCGCGGCCCCGCCGGCGGCGCCAGGATGGCCGCCGCCGACGCCGAGATCTCCGGCCGCCTGGTCGTCGTCGCCGAGCACGTCGCCAAGTCCTTCGGCGAGCGCCCGATCGTCCGCGACCTCTCCACCCGCGTCCTGCGCGGCGACCGCGTCGGCATCGTGGGCCCCAACGGCGCCGGCAAAACCACCCTGCTCGCCCTGCTCACCGGCCAGATGCAGCCCGATTCGGGCGAAATCCGCGTCGGCGCCGGGCTGCAGATGGTCACCCTCGACCAGCGCCGCGAAAGCCTCGACCCGGCGGCCACCCTGGCCGACACCCTCACCGGCGGCCGCGGCGATACCGTCACGGTGAACGGCCAGCAGCGCCATGTCATCGGCTATATGAAAGACTTCCTGTTCGGCCCCGAGCAGGCCCGCACCCCGGTCGGCATGCTCTCCGGCGGCGAGCGCGGCCGCCTCACCCTCGCCGTCGCCCTGGCCCGCCCCAGCAACCTGCTGGTGCTCGACGAGCCGACCAACGACCTCGACCTGGAAACCCTGGAACTGCTCCAGGAACTCCTCGCCGACTACCCCGGCACCGTCCTGCTGGTCAGCCACGACCGCGACTTTCTCGACCGCGTCGCCACCAGCGTCATCAACGCCGAGGGGGACGGGCGCTGGGTAGACTACGCCGGCGGCTACAGCGACATGCTCACCCAGCGCGGCAAGCCCCTGATCCAGCAGGAAACACCGCGCCGCGCCGCACAGCCGGCCGCGCCCCCGGCCCCGCGCCCGCCATCGCAGAAGCTGTCCTTCAAGGACAAGCACGCCCTGCAAACCCTGCCTGCCCGCATCGACGCGCTGCAGGACGAGATCGCCCGCCAGCAGGCCATCCTGGCCGACCCCACCCTCTACACCCGCAACCACGCCGCCTTCACCCGCGCCTCTGACGCGCTGGCTGAGGCCGAAACGGCGCTCGCCCAGGCCGAGGAGCGCTGGCTGGAGCTGGAAATGCTGCGCGAGGAGGTCGAAGGCCGATGACCGGCCCGGCCCGCACCCGCGGCTGGTCGAGCGGGCTCGCCGTGATGCTGGCCGCCATCGTCGCGGCCCCGGCCCCGGCCGCCGCCGGTCCCCCTGCCGCCGCAGCCCAGGCACAGGCCGCCCCGGTGCAGGCCGCCCCGGTGCAGGCCGCCCCGGTGCAGGCGGCCCCGGTGCAGGCGGCCCCACCGCCGGCCACAGCCCCCGAGGACCTCATCTCCCTGCCCGCCGGCGCCGGCTTCACCGTGCTGGGCCGCACGCTGGAGGACAAGACCGGGCAGGACATCGGCCGCCTCGTCGACATTCTCGCCAATCCCGCCGGCCAGCCGCTGGCCGCCGTCGTCGATGTCGGCGGCTTCCTCGGTGTCGGCACGCGGCGGATCGCGGTGGAATGGGCGGGGCTGCACTTCACCGCCGATGCTGCCGGCCCGCACATCGTCGTGGAGCTGGACGGCGACGCCATCATCGCCGCGCCCGAGTACCACAACGACCAGCCGGCGCAGATCCTGCGGGCGCCCCACGCCGCCGGCCCATGACCACCCCCTCCCGCGTCGCCGTGCGCCGCCGCGCGGAACACGGGCTGGACCTGCTGAACGGCTTCATCGCGGCGGTGCAGACCGGCTTCGGCGCCTTCGTCCCGGTCTATCTGTCGGGCCTGGCCTGGACCCAGGTGCAGATCGGCCTGGTGCTGAGCGCGCAGACCCTGGCCTCCATGGCCTTCCAGATCCCCGGCGGCGCGCTGGTGGATGCCACCCACCGCCGGCGCAGCCTGCTGGCCGCGGCAGTGGCCGCCACCGGTCTCTCCGCCGCCATCCTGGCCGCCCTGCCCTTCCGCCTGCCGGTGCTGCTGGCGTTGGTGATGCAGGCCGCCGCCGGCGCCGTGCTGGGCCCGGGGATCGCGGCACTGAGCCTGTCGCTGGTCGGCCAGCGCCGGCTCGGCGAGCGCCTGGGCCGCAACGCCCGCTACGCCTCGATCGGCAGCGCGTTGGGAGCCGCCGTGATGGGCGGCTGCGCCACGGTGCTCAGCGAGCGCGCGGTATTCATCCTGGCCGCCCTGCTGGCGCTGCCCGCGCTGTGGGCGCTGCGCCACGGCGCCGCCCGCCGCCGCCAGGGAGAGCAGGATGTGGTCGCCCCCCCGACGGAGCCCGCCGTTTCCCCCCTGGTGCTGCTGCGCGACCGCCGGGTGCTGGCGTTCGTCGCCTGCGTGCTGATGTTTCACCTGTCCTCGGCGGCCATCCTGGCGGTCGCCGCGCCGGAGCTGACCCGCGTCAGCGGCACCAGGGCCGGGCTGGTGATCGCCGCCTTCATCATCGTGCCGCAGATCGTCGTCGCCTGGCTGTCGCCGCTGGTCGGCCGGCTGGCCGAGCGGATCGGCCGCCGCCCGCTGCTGCTGGTCGGCTGGGCCTCGCTGCCCGCCCGCGCCATCCTGTTCGCCGTGGTCGGCAACCCGGTGGCGTTGGTGCCGGTGCAGGTGCTGGAGGGCGTGGCGAGCGCCGCGTTCGGCGTGCTGCTGCCGCTGGTCGCCGCCGACCTCACCCGCGGCACCGGGCGCTACAACCTCTGCATGGGCATCCTCGGCCTGGCCGGCGCCACCGGGGCCGCGCTGTCCACCACCCTGGCCGGAACCGTCGCCGAGTTCTGGGGCCGCACCGCCAGCTTCGGCGTGCTGGCGACGCTCGGCCTCGCCGCGACGCTCCTGGTGCTGGCGGCCATGCCGGAAACCCGCCCGGCGGCCGCGGCGTAGTCAGGCCGAATCAGCCCCGCCCGTCAGGGCGCATCCCGCCACAGCTTCCCCCGCCGGCGCACCGGCTCCAGCAGCGACCAGTCGCCCTGCTCCAGCGCATGCCCCTTGGGAAATGGCGCCCGCGGCTCGATGCCGAGCGAGGCCAGCACGCGATCGTCGCGGTAATAGCATTGCAGCACCACCCGGTTGAGCGTCGCCACCGCCGGCCCGCCCTCGGCGCGCAACCGCGCCGCCACCGCCGCCCGCTCGGGCGCCGCCAGCCCGGCGAACCGCCCGCCCGCCAGCGCATCCAGCCGCGCCAGCGCCGCGCGCACCGCCGGCCCGTCCCGCCCGAGGCTCGCCACCATGTCGGCCAGGATCGCGTCATCGTCCGCGCCCGGCACGCCATATTCGGCGCTGGCCGGGATCATCAGCCCGGCCACGCAGGCCAGCGCGCGCCGCTCCTCATCCGACAGCATCTCGGGCATGGTCTGGGACATCGTCGTCTCAATCGAACAGGGTGGCCAGGCGCCGCTTCATGCTGTCGGCGATATACAGCGCCAGCGCCTGGATGGTGGAGGTGGGGTTGACGCCGCCGGCGGTCACGAAGACCGAGCCATCGACGATGAACAGGTTGCGCACGTCGTGGCTGCGCCCCCATTCGTTCACCACCGAGCGCGCCGGGTCAGTGCCCATCCGCGCCGTGCCCAGCAGGTGCCAGCCGCCATACAGGATGGGGTTCTGCACCCCGATATCATGCGCCCCGGCGGCGTGCAGTATCTCGGTGGCCCGCGCGATGCCGTGCGCGATCATGCGCCGGCTGTTCTCGCCCACCGTATAGTCGATCCGCGGCGACGGAATGCCGTGCCCGTCCTTCAGCACCGGGTCCAGCGTCACCCGGTTATGCGCCTCCGGCAGGTCCTCGATCACCGCCGAGAGGCTCATGCGCCGATGCACCAGCCGGCGGTAGGCGCTGTGATGGTCCTCGCCCCAGGGCAGCCGCCCGTCCGCCGCGCTGGTGATCGCCTCGTTGATCACGCCGACGCCGCGGTTGAACTGGAACATGTAGCCGCGCACGAAATCCCGCGCCGGGTCGGTCTCGTAGAACTCCTTGCTCCACAGGCACAGCGGCGGGCCGCGATTGCCGTCCAGCGGCTCGTCCGAATAGCCGTACACCTGGATATACGGATGGAACATCAGGTTCCTGCCGACCAACCCGCTGGAATTGGCCAGCCCGTTCGGGAACCGGCCGGAGGCCGAGTTGAGCAGCAGCCGCGGCGTGCCCACCCCGTTGCACGCCAGGATCACCACCTCGGCCGCCTGGAACCGCTCCACCCCCTCGGCGTCGTAATAGACCACGCCCGAGGCCATCCCCTCGGCATTGGTGGTGATCTCGCGCACCCGGCAGCGCGTGCGCAGCTCCACCCCGGCCCGGATCGCCGCCGGCCAATAGGTGATGTCGGTGCTCGCCTTGGCCCCCTGGGCGCAGCCGGGCGTGCAATGGCCGAGGTTGATGCAGCGCGCCCGCCCCTCATAATCCTGCGTCGCCAGCGTGGTGTCGGACGGCCACCAGTGCCAGCCCAGCGTGTTCATCGCCTGCGCCCAGCGGGTGCCGGTCTTGCCGAGCGGCAGCGGCGGCATCGGCGGCTGCCGCGGCGGCCCGGCCGGGTCGCCGGCCAGGCCGGAGACGCCCATCATGCGGTCGTTCTCGGCGAAGAACGGCTCCAGCGTGGCATAGTCCACCGGCCAGTCATCGGCGACGCCGTCCAGCGAGCGCACCCGGAAATCCGAGGGATGCAGCCGCGGGAAATGCCCGGTGTACATCACGGTGCCGCCGCCGACGCCGTTGAAGTTCACCACCTTGATCGGCGAGTTGTCGTCGTTGATCGGATAGTCGGTCGGCCGGGCGCGTATGTTGGGGCTGGTGGCGTAGTCGCCATGCACCCGCGCCTCCCAGTCCCGCCCGGTGCTCGGGTATTCGGCGGGGTTCATCCAGTCGCCCTGCTCCAGGCAGACGATGCGCATCTTCGTCTCGGCCAGGCTCCAGGCCACCGCAGCGCCGGACGCACCGGAGCCGATGATCAGAACATCCACCGTATCAGCCATGTAGCGCCCCCGGATCGCCGCTTCCCCGGCACAGTCGAGTCCGCGCCGGGGCGCTTGTCAACGGGCCGGCGGGAGAACGAACGCGGCCGCCTACCCCTCGCGGGCGACCCAATGGGCGATGAACCGCGCCCCCTTCTCGCTCAGCTGCTCCACCAGCGCCGCCCCGGTCGCCGCCGAGCACAGCCGCGGGTCGCCGCCCCACACCCCGTTCGGCGCCGTCTCGTCCAGCTCGATCGGCACTGCCATGTCCACGCCCTCGAACCGCACGGTGCCGAAGCCCGAGACCTTCAGCCCCTTCACCTCCGGCGCCACCGGGGCGGGCGGCACCATGTCGTGGCGGATCCATTCGGGGAACAGGTGCATCGCGACGCTGGTCAGCGGGTCCGCGCCGTGCCCGGCGGCCTTCTTGGCCACCTCGTCGCCCACGATGCCCGGCAGCATGCCGTAGCCCACCCGCCACAGATAGAAGCTGGGGATCAGCAGCTTGCGGGCGCGGTAGATATCCTGCGTCACCTCATGAATGGCCTGAACATTGCCTCCGTGCCCGTTGATAACAATGAGCCTCGTGAAGCCGTGCCGCAGCAGGCAGGCGAACATGTCCGCCAACACCGCCCGCAGCGTCGCCTGCGACAGCGCGATGCCGCCCGGCATGGTGCCGAAATAATCGGCGCCGCCGAACGGCAGCACCGGCGCCACCAGCGTGCGGATGCCCTGCGCCGTGGCCCGCGCGGCGATGCGCTCGGCCACCCGCTCGGCCGAGAGGTAATCCCCCATCGGCGCATGCGGCCCCTGGTCCTCATGGCTGCCCAGCGGCAGCAGGATCACCGGCCCCTCCCCGGCCAGCGCGCGCATCTCGCCGCCAGTCAGCTCGCCCATCCGGAACTTGGTCATTCGCCATCCCCAAAAACCACCCCGGCAGCCTGACCCAATCCCCCGCGACCGGCAACGCCGCCCCTGCAAGGCGGCCGTCCTGATGGGCCGATCATCCACGCGCCTGGTGGAATCGCCGCAGCAATGGCCGCAGCCGGTCGCCCAGCACCGACAGCGCCTTTTCCGCATAGAACCGCGCCCGCATGCCAACCACGCCGGGCGCCCACTGGCTTGCCGTCGGCAGGTCGACGACCTCCCCCAGCGCGCCCGTCGCGGCGGCCGCCATCGCCCGGTCCAGCGTGGCGAGGTAGGCGTCCGGCCCGTAATTCTGCTGCAACCAGTCCCAGGCGATGCGCGACTGCCGCTCATACGCCTCGGGCTCGCTCCACAGGCGCCGCGCCACGGCAACGGCCTGCTGGGGCGTCGCATACACGGCCGCCGGCCCGAAGCTCTCGCGGAACGACTCCGGCAGGATCACCACCGCGCCGCTGCCGATCGCCTCGGCGATCGTCCGCCCGAACGCCTCGCGCCAGTACGGCGCGTGGAAATACACGAAAAAATCGATGGTCCGCAGAAACGCCGCCGCCGGAACCGCGTTGAACGGCAGGCACACCCAGTTCCCTGGCCGCCTGCCCACGATCCGGTCGAACGCCGCGGAATAGCCGAGCAGACGAACCTCGATCTGCGGGTCGTCCGGATAGGCCGCCAGGAAGTCCTCTCGCGTGGTCGGCCATTTCTCCGGCGCATCGCGGCTGTGGCGGCCGATGACGAACGGCCTGCCGCCGCCATGGCGCCGCGGCTGCCCCCAATCCCCGGCTCGCAGGATGTTGGTCCAGTCCGCCTTGAGCATCGGCAGGCTCGCCCTGAAGGCGGCGAACGAGGCGCGGTTGGTCGGCGAGATCGGCCCCCAGACGACCGGCGCCGTAAACAGCCGCCGGCAGTTGCGGGTGATCCACCAGGGATCGTAGATCAGCCGGCCGTCCGGCCCGGTCACCGGGTGGTGCCCGACGATCACCGCCAGGTCCGCCACCAGCCGGGGCCACCGGCCGCGCGGCAGACGGCGGAACACCACCGGGTGCTCCGCCAGCACCAGCGGCACCCGCACCGTCTCCGTCGGGTCGATGATGCGAACCCGCCCTGCATCGATATGCGCCTGCAACAGCGGATGCACCTCCCGGTCGTCGTCGCGCCACCACGGCGTGCTGACGCGCCAGAAACCGACCTTCCGGCCGGCCTCGGTCAGCGTGCGGATTTCCTCCGCCATCGCGCTGCTGGTGCCGCCGGAGAACCGCGGATCGGAGACGATGACAACGTCGAGAGCCTCAGAATCCTGCGTCACGCCACACCTGCATGCCTGTTGCGGCGCCGGTCAGCATTTCTCGGCCACCATGAAATAGCCGAACGGAAAGCCGCGCGCGGTTCGCCGCGAAATGCGCCGCCCGATCCCGGTCCTGACAAACCACAATGTCAGGCCCTGGAGGATGGCCGCGGCGCCGGCGCCGACCAGCGGAATGCCCATCAGCATCTTGGAGGTGATATCCGCCAGGATCTCCGGCGCACCGCCGACCTCCTTCAGCTCGATCATTTTCATATCGGAATTTTGCACAAAGCGTTGCAATGCAAAACGGGTATATCGATAGTAATCATGCGGCTGTTCATGCAGCCAGTAATAAAATGGAACGTTCAGGATGATCTTCCCGCCGCGCGCCAGCACACGGTTCATCTCGTTCCACAACGATTGCGGCACCGGGATATGCTCCAGCACGTCAGACAGGATGATGGTGTCGAACGTCGCATCGCCGAACGGCAATGGCTGCGACAGGTCGGCTTCCTGATCCAGGTGAATATTCCTGTGGCTGGTATTCTCCCAGTCGACGCAGGTAATTTCAGTTACATATGGCTTGTAGCTGGCATACAGCGGAACGCTTCCGCACCCCAGGTCCAGCAGCCGGCCCGTCGCATGCGCTCCCAGGGCGCCCTGGTAGGACGCGGCGACCAGGCTGGCGATCAATCTCGAACTTATGCTGACTTCGCGCGGATCCGGCGACGCCGCCAGCCGCCCGGATTTGAGCACGTATTTCGTTTCTTTCCACATATCGGCATTTTTCATCGCGGGGCACCGCCATCTGCCGGGTTTCAAAACAATCCGGTGACCGTGATCTAGAAAGTTTCGGCGGCCTGATGCAAGGCGCGCGACGTGCCTGCGGCGAAATATTCCGCGCCGCGACGGTCAGGCGGTCCGCGCCGCCTCCGCCATGCCCCCGAACAGCCCGCGCACCCGCGCGAACCACAAGGCCATCGCGTCATCGTCCTCCAGCAGTTGGAACCGGCTGACGCAGCGCGGCCACATCAGGCTGCCGGCCAGGATGTAGTCGGCATAGTCCGGCACCGCGCCGCCCAGCCAGGGCTGGGCCTTCAGCACGGTGCGCGCCGGCGCCAGCGCGCGGCGCCATTCCACCACTCGCGCCTCGCGCCCCTCCTGCACCTGCTCCAGCGTCATGCCGAAGGCGCGCTCGCGGCTGGTGCGGAAATAGGGCTGATCCTGCGGGCGCAGCACATCCAGGATGTCGCGCACCACCAGCCGCGCGATGCCGGGCAGCACCACCCCGTCGGTCCAGGCGTTGATGAAGCGTGCATGCGCCGCCCCGGCCTGCCCGCCCAGCAGGCTGGGGCGGTCGGGATAGGCGGCGTCGAGGTATTCGGCGATGGCCCAGGAATCATGCGTCGCCTTGGCGCCATCCACGATCACCGGAACCTTGCCCTGGCCGGAGAAGGCCAGCTTGTCGGTTTCGGTAAAGCACCAGGGCACCGTCTCCACGTCCAGCCCCTTATGCGCCAGCGCCAGGCGGGTGCGCCAGCAATAGGGGCTGAACACAAGCGCCGGATCGGCGCCGGCGAGTTCGTAGAGGGTGATAGCCATGGGTCGGTTCCTCGCCGGCGAGGGCCGCATGCTACCGAAGTTCACCCGCAGCGGAAACACCCGCCGCCCGGCGTCATGTTCATCCGCATTACACGCATGCGTTGTAAAAGCTTGCCTGGCCCGCGCGAGTATGCGTCAATTCGTCGTCAAACTACCATCAAGTTAACGTTGCGGGTGACCCCGCCCGTGGAGCTGACGATGATGAAGCGCCTCCTCTCCCAGATCAGCTCCTACCTGCCCCGAACCCGCCTGCCCCGAACTCGTTTGGGCTGGAACAACATCGGCCCCAACCAGGACCGCTCGACCATGTCATACGTCTACGCCATCATGATGATGACGTAGAACTATCATATGGCATAACCATATCGCGGCCGGCTTGCATCCCGCCGCCGATCCCCGCGATACTCCCGCCCGCAGGCAGCAGATCGCGCACCCCTTGAACATCCACGTCCCCGCCAAGGCCCGGCTCAGCATCGAAGTGGTGCATGACTTGGTCTGTCCGTGGTGCTATCTCGGCGTCCGCCGCCTGCTGCGCACCCTGCGCCGCCGCCCGGACCTGACGTTCGAGCTGCTGTGGCGCCCGTTCCTGCTCAATCCCGACATGCCGCGCGGCGGCATGACCCGCAGCGAATACGTGGTGCGCAAGTTCGGCGGCGAGGACCGCGCCCGCCGTCTCTACGCCTCGATCGCCGAGATCGCCCAGGGCGAGGGCCTCAATTTCCGCTTCGAGCGCATCCGCCGCACCCCCTCCTCGGTCGACGCCCACCGCCTGGTGCGCTGGGCGGCTCGGCATGGCGAGGCCACCGCCCTGGTGGAGGCGCTGTTCGCCGCGCATTTCATCGAGGGCCAGGACATCGGCGACCCGCATGTGCTGGCCGGTATCGCCGCCGCCAGCGGCCTGGACCCCGCCGCCGCCCGCGCCTTCCTGGACAGCGACCAGGAGGCCGAGATGGTGCACGCGGAGAACCTGCGGGCGCACCGGCTGGGCATCAACGGCGTGCCCTGCTTCGTGATCGGCGGCCGCCACGCCATCTCCGGCGCGCAGGAGGCCGAGGTGATCGAGCGGCTGATCGACGTCGCCCTGGTGGACGCCGCCGAAACCTGAAGTTCAGGCCGATTTCGCCTGGTTGGCGATCCGCAGCAGGCTCTGCACCACCTCGCGCGCCGTGCGCAGCCGCTCGGCCACGCCCATGTCGCGCACGATCGCCAGCTTGTGGTCCGGCCGCAGGCGGATGGTGCCGCCCTTGCTGGAAAGCCAGGTGACCAGCCCCGCCGGGTTGCGGAAGGCATTGCCGCGGAAAGCCAGCACCATGCCTTTCGGTCCGGAATCGAGCTTTTCCACCCCCGCCTCGCGGCACATCCGCTTCAGGCTCACCACCTGCAGCAGGTTCTCCACCTCCTCCGGCAGCGGCCCGAAACGGTCCACCAGCTCGGCGGCCATCGCCTCGGTTTCCGCGTCGCCCGCCAGCGCGCCGATGCGGCGGTACAGGCCCAGCCGCACCGGCAGGTCGCGGACATAGGTTTCAGGAATCAAAACCGGCAAACCAAGGCCGATATTCGGCGTCCAATCGCGCGATTCGGCGTGTTTTCGGCCCTTTTCGGCGCGCATTTCGGCCACCGCGTCCTCCAGCATCTGCTGGTACAGCTCGATGCCCACCTCGCGGATATGCCCGCTCTGCTCGTCGCCCAGCAGGTTGCCGGCGCCGCGGATATCCAGGTCGTGGCTGGCGAGCGTGAAGCCGGCGCCGAGCGCGTCCAGCGTCTGCATCACGGTCAGCCGCTTTTCGGCGGCGGCCGAGAGGTGGTGGTTGGGCGGCCAGGTCAGGTAGGCATAGCCGCGCTGCTTGCCGCGGCCGACGCGGCCGCGCAGCTGGTAGAGCTGGCCGAGGCCGAACATGTCGGCGCGGTAGATCACCAGCGTGTTCACCGCCGGCATGTCCAGCCCGCTTTCCACGATGTTGGTGGACAGCAGGATGTCGTATTTGCCGTCGCCGAACTCGGTCATCACGCGCTCAAGCTCGGTGGGCGCGAGGCGGCCATGGGCCTGGACGGTGCGGGCCTCGGGCACGATCTCGCGCAGGCGGCTCGCCATGCGATCCAGGTCCTCCACGCGCGGCACCACGCAGAACACCTGGCCGCCGCGGAAACGCTCGCGTTGCAGGGCCTCGCGGATCACCACCGCATCGAACGGCATGATGAAGGTGCGCACGGCGAGGCGATCGACCGGGGGGGTGGCGATCAGGCTCATCTCGCGCACCCCGGTCAGCGCCAGTTGCAGGGTGCGCGGGATGGGGGTCGCGGTGAGGGTCAGGACATGCATGTCCGCCTTCAGCGCCTTCAGCTTCTCCTTGTGGGCGACGCCGAAATGCTGCTCCTCGTCCACGATCAGCAGGCCGAGGCTGTCGAAGCTGATGGATTTGCTCAGCAGCGCGTGGGTGCCGACCACGATGGTGATGCTGCCATCGGCCAGCCCGGCGCGGACCTCGGCGGCCTCCTTGGCGGTGACCATGCGCGAGAGCTGCGCCACCTTCACCGGCAAGCCGTTGAAACGGGCCGAGAAGGTGCGGAAATGCTGGCGCGACAGCAGGGTGGTGGGCACCACCACGGCCACCTGGCTGCCGGACATGGCGGCGACGAAGGCGGCGCGCAGCGCCACCTCGGTCTTGCCGAAGCCCACGTCGCCGCAGACCAGCCGGTCCATCGGCCGGCCGGAGGCGAGATCCTCCAGCACGTCGGCGATGGCGCGGGCCTGGTCGTCGGTCTCGGCGAAGGGGAAGCGGGCGCAGAATTCGTCCCAGGCGCCCTCGGCGGGGGCCATGGTCTCGGCCTCGCGCAGCTTGCGGGCGGCGGCGATGCGGATCAGCTCGCCGGCCATGTCGCGGATGCGCGACTTCATCTTCGCCTTGCGGGTCTGCCAGGAGACGCCGCCGAGCTTGTCCAGGCCGACGCCCGCCGTCTCGCTGCCGAAGCGGGACAGCATCTCGATGTTCTCGACCGGCAGGAACAGCTTGTCGTCGCCGTCGTACAGCAGGCGCAGGCAGTCATGCGGCGCGTCGTTGACGGTCAGCGTCACCAGCCCGTCATAGCGGCCGATGCCGTGGTCCTGGTGGACGACCAGGTCGCCCTCGGCGATCTCGGTCGCCTCGGCGATGAACTGGTCGGCCCGCTTGCGCCGGCGCGGCGGGCGGGAGATGCGCTCGCCCAGCAGATCCTGCTCGGAGACCAGGGCGAAATCGTCGGCGACGAAGCCGCGCTCGATGCCCAGGGTCACCAGGCCGGCGACGCCCTTGGGCAGGGCGCGCAGCGCGGCGAGGCCGGGCACCGGCTCGGCCTTGAAGCCATGTTCGCGCAGCAGATGGCCGAGCCGCTCGCGCGAGCCGGTGGACCAGGCGGCGACGGCCAGCCTGCGGCCATCGGCGGCCCAGCGTTTGGCCTGGGCGCCGAGCTGTTCGAACACGTTGATGCCGGGGCCGGCGGCGGAGGCCGCGTAGATGGCGCCCGGGCGGCCGCCGGCGTCCACCCCCGCGCCCTCCGCCGCGGCGAAGGGGCTGAACGAGAACAGCGGCCCCCCGGCCAGCATGGCGTCCCAGCCGGCGCGGTCGAGATAGAGCATGCCGGGCGGCACCGGGCGGTACGGCACCTCGCCGTCGCGCCCGGCCAGGGGCGAGCCGGGTTTGCGGGCGGCGTAGTGGTCGGCGACCATTTCCAGCCGGTTGGTCAGCACGTCCTCGGACTGGTGGTCCAGGCTGACCGAGGCGCCGGGCAGGTAGTCCAGCAGGGTTTCCATGCCGTCGTGGAACAGCGGCACCCAATGCTCCATGCCCGGGTGGCGGCGGCCCTCGGAGATGGAGAGGTAGATCGGGTCGGTGGCGGCGCCCGGGCCGAACAGCTCGCGCCAGCCGGTGCGGAAGCGGGCGACGCTGTCGCCGTCGAGGAACACCTCGGAGACCGGGCGCAGCACCAGGCTTTCCACCTTGGCACCGCTGCGCTGGGTGGAGGGGTCGAAGGCGCGGATGCTCTCGATCTCGTCGCCGAACAGGTCGAGCCGGACCGGCTCGGCGGCGCCGGAGGCGAAGATGTCCATGATGCCGCCGCGCAGGGCGTATTCGCCCGGCTCCATCACCGTGGCGGCGCGGCCATAACCGTTGGCCTCCAGGATGCGGGCAAGCTCCTCGGGCTTCACCGTGCCGCCGACCTTCAGCGTGCGGCTGCTGCCGTGGAAGACGTGGCGCGGCGGCACGCGCTGCACCAGGGCGTTCACCGTGGTCAGCACGATCGTCTTGCCCTGCCCACTTGCGCCGGGGCCGCGTTCGAGGATGCGGGCCAGGGTGGCGATGCGCTCGGCCACCAGCTCGGGGTTGGGCGAGACGCGGTCGTAGGGCAGGCAGTCCCAGGCGGGGAAGCGCAGCACCTCGGCATCCGGGGCGAAGAAGGCCAGCGCCTCGGCGATGCGGGCCATGCGGGCGTCGTCGCGGGCGACGTGGAGCAGCGGGCCGGGATGCTCCTGCCCGCGGCGGGCGAGCAGGACGGCGTCGAAGCCTTCCGGCGCGCCGTGGACGACCAGCGCCGGGGTCGGGGCGGCGGTCATCGCTGGCTCTCGCCGGCTTCGGCGGCGGCGCGGATGGCGCGCAGCATCGGGCTGTCCGCCTCGGGCGGGATCGGCAGGCGGCCGGTGAGCCAGTCGGCCAGGTCGCTGTCGGGCAGTTCCATCACTTCCTCCAGCGCGTCCATCTCGGCCTCGCTCAGGCTCGCGAGGCGGCGGGCGACATAGCCGCCGATCAGCAGGTCGCATTCATGCGTGCCGCGATGGGTGGCGCGGAACAGCAGGCGGCGGCGCCGGTTGGTGGCGGGCGCGTCGGGATCGGGGTGGGGCGGTGTGGCGCCGGGCGCCTGGGGTTCATTGTCCGACATGGGCGGTCTGTCATATAGCCGCGCCGCAACCTGGTGTCAGCCCGTGGACAAGGAGTCGCTGCTCCCGCTTTTCGCACCCCTGACCAGCCTGCACGGCGTCGGCGAGACGCTGGCCGGACTGATGGCGCGCGCGATGGGCCGGCCGCCCCCTGGCAGGCCGGGCGGCGCGCGGGTGCTCGACCTGCTGTTCCACCTGCCGGATTCCTATGTGGACCGGCGGGAGCGCACCACGCTGGCCGCCGCGCGGCCGGGGACGGTGGCGACGCTGGCGGTGCGGGTGGAGCGAATCGAGCCGCCGCAGACCGACCGGCAGCCGACCAAGGTGGCGGTCAGCGACGCCAGCGGCTTCGGGCGGCTGGTGTTCTTCAACCGCAGGCGGTTCCTGTCGGCGCGGCTGGCGCCGGGGGCGATGGTGCTGGTTTCCGGCAAGGTGGCGGAGGCGCGGGAGCTATCCAACCCGGATTTCATCGTGCCGATCGACCGGCCGCAGGACATCCCGGCGCTGGAGCCGGTATGGCCGCTGACCGCCGGGCTGTTCGCCTGGCATCTGCGCAAGCCGATGGCCGAGGCGCTGGGGCGCCTCCCTGAGCTGGCGGAATGGCACGACGCGGCGCTGCTGCGGCGCGAGGGCTGGCCGGGCTTCGCCGCGGCGCTGCGGATGCTGCAGGCGCCCGAGGGGCCGCCGCCGGAGGGCGCGCGCCGGCGGCTGGCCTATGACGAGCTGCTGGCCGGCCAGGTGGCGCTGGCGATCGTGCGCCGGCGGGTGCGCGAGCGGCCGGGCCGGGCGCTGCCGGGCGACGGCACGCTGCGGGCGCAGGCGCTGGCGCGGTTCGGCCACCGGCTGACCGAGGGGCAGGTTCGGGCGCTGGCGGAGATCGACGCCGATCTTTCGGCGCCCCGGCGGATGCTGCGGCTGTTGCAGGGCGATGTGGGCGCCGGCAAGACGCTGGTGGCGGTGCTGGCGATGCTGCGGGCGGTGGAGGCCGGGGCGCAGGCGGCGCTGATGGCGCCCACCGAGATACTGGCCCGCCAGCATCTGCGCACCCTGCAACGGCTCAGCCCGGTGCCGGTGGCGCTGCTGACCGGCTCGGTGACCGGGCGGGCGCGGACGACGATCCTGGAGGGCCTGGCGGATGGCAGCCTGCCGATCGTGATCGGCACCCACGCGCTGGTGCAGGAGAAGGTGGAATTCGCCGACCTGGCGCTGGCGGTGATCGACGAGCAGCACCGCTTCGGCGTGGAGGAGCGACTGCGCCTGGGCGACAAGGGCGTGGCGGCGGACGTGCTGGTGATGACGGCAACGCCCATTCCGCGCACGCTGCTGCTGACCCAGTGGGGCGAGATGCAGATCACCCGGCTGGACGGCAAGCCGGCCGGGCGGCAGCCGATCCGCACCACGCTGCATGCGCTGGACACGCTGCCCGACATCATCGACGCGGTGGCGCGCAAGCTGGCCGAGCCCGCTGCCGATGGGGGGGCCCGCGTCTACTGGGTGTGCCCGATGGTGGAGGAGAGCCTGGAGCTGGACATGGCCGCCGCCGAGGCGCGCTTCGCGGTGCTGCGCGAGCGGTTCGGGCCGCTGGTGGGCCTTGCCCATGGCCGCCAGGACAGCGTGGTGCGCGAGGCCGCGCTGGCCGATTTCGCCGCCGGGCGGACCCGCATCCTGGTCGCCACCACGGTGATCGAGGTGGGGGTGGACGTGCCGGAGGCGAGCGTGATGGTGGTGGAGCACGCCGAGCGGTTCGGGCTGGCCCAGTTGCACCAGTTGCGCGGGCGCGTCGGGCGCGGGGCGGCGGCGAGCTTCTGCCTGCTGCTGCACGACCCGGCGCTGCACGAGAGCGCCCGCCGCCGGCTGGCGATGCTGCGCGACACCGAGGACGGGTTCCGCATCGCCGACGAGGATTTCCGCCTGCGCGGCGGCGGCGACCTGCTGGGCACCCGCCAGTCCGGCCTGCCCGGCTGGCGCCTGGCCGACCCGGAGCGCGACGAGGGGCTGCTGCACATGGCCGGGCGGGATGCCGAGCTGCTGCTGGAGAAGGACCCGAGGCTGCGCGGCGAGCGGGGCCAGGCGGTGCGGGTGCTGTTGCGGCTGTTCGACCAGATCACCGCGTTCCGGACGCTGCACTCCGGGTAATCGCGGGCCAGAGCGATTGCAGGGTGCCGGCGATGAGCAGCAGCAGGGTGGGGTAGAGCAGGCTGAGGTTGCGCGTCTCGGCCGGGTAGCAGAACAGCATCAGCAGCACGAGGTTGACGACGAGCGCCAGGGCGGCGTGGCGGCGCAGCGGCGGCGAGAGGCAGCCGCGCCCCAGCCAGATGAACACCCCGACCAGGGCCAGGGTGACCAGGCTGTAGCCGGCGAACATCACCACGCCGTAGGTGACCTCGATGCGGAACACATGCCAGGGGTTGAGGTAGTAGAGCAGGTTCTGGAACAGGTGGAACTCCACCATGCCACCCGGATTCGCCGCGAAATGCCGGTTCACCGCGAGATAGGTGAGGCCGCTGGCCAGCCCCGCGGCGCCGAGCACGGCAGCACCCCGCCAGTCCCGCCGGTGGCGCACCACCAGCGGCAGCAGGGTGGCGAGGTAGAACAGGAAGGATTCCTTGTTCAGCGTGGCGACCACGGCGAGCGGCGGCAGCAGGCCCCGCCAGGACATGGCGCAGGCGAGCGCCAGGAAGAGGAACAGCACCTCGCCGAGATCGTAGAAATAGCCCCCCACCGACAGCAGCACCGGCAGGCCGAGGGCGAAGGCCGGCGGCGCCAGCAGGGCGGCGGGCCCGTCCAGCCCGCTCCACAGCGCCACCTGCCGCATGGCGAACAGGGCGAGGAACAGGCTGGCGAACGACAGGTAATAGACGACGTGGTAGCGCAGCGCGTAGGCCGGGTTGCCGGCATCGGTGCGGCGCAGGCCGGTGCGCGTTATTGCCGGGTCGTGCCGTTGCGGCAGCACCAGGTCGGAGACGATGCGCGCCTTGAGCGCGGGTGGTATCGCGGCATCGACGGCGTTGGCGATCAGCGGGAAGAGCTGGCGGTAGACGAAGGGGCGCTGGGCGCCGCCGTCCACCATCAGCGGCAATGAATTGCGAAGGTGGCCCTCGCGCAGCCCCCATTTGCCGTAGAATCCGGCGAAGGCGCTGGCGGCGCTGAGGAAGTAGAAGGTGACCAGCAGGAAGGCGCGGGCCAGCCTGCCGGCGCTGTCGGGCCCGAGATATGTCCGCCGCATGGAGGTCCGGCCCTTCCGGGGATTCGTGGCATTGCGGCGATCATGATGTCGGCGCGGCGCGGCGCTGGCAACGGCCGCATCGCGCGGGGGCATCAATCCGAAGTAGAAATCGTCTGCCGGGGTGGCGAGCACTTGCGCTGCGGCGGTGGCAATTAAAGCTTTGTCATGCGCCGCACGCCGGCCATGGCCGGGTTGCAATACGCGGTGATTGCGGTATTCCCGCAGTGCTCGCCTGGACGGGCTCGCGTCAACGAGGGGGATCACCATGGCCGCCGACACCTCCACCACGGCCAGCGGCGGCGCCGCCGCTCCGCTGATCGAGATCCAGGGGCTGACCAAGCGGTTCGCCGGGTTCACCGCGGTGGACAATGTGAGCTTCAACGTCGCGCGCGGCGAGGTGCTGGGGTTTCTCGGGCCGAACGGCGCCGGCAAGTCCACCACCATGCGCATGCTCGCCGGGTTCATGACGCCCACCGCCGGCACCGCGCGCATCTGCGGCCACGACGTGCAGACCGACAGCCTGGCGGCGCGGCGGAGCATGGGGTTCCTGCCCGAGGGCGCGCCGACCTATCCCGAGATGACGGTGCTGGCCTTCCTGCGCTTCACCGCGCGCATCCGGGGGTATTCCGGCAGCGAGATGGATGACCGGGTGGGCCACGCGATCGGGCTGACCACGCTGGGCGGCGTGCGGCTGCAACCGATCGAGACGCTGTCCAAGGGGTTCAAGCGCCGGGTCGGGCTGGCGCAGGCGCTGCTGCACGATCCGCCGGTGCTGGTGCTGGACGAGCCGACCGACGGGCTGGACCCGAACCAGAAGCACGAGGTGCGCACGCTGATCGCGCGCATGGCGCCGGAGAAGGCGATCGTGATCTCGACCCATATCCTGGAGGAGGTGGAGGCGGTGTGCACGCGCGCCATCATCATCGCCCGCGGCCGCGTGGTGGCCGACGCGACGCCGGCGGAACTGGCGGGGCGCGACCCGGCGGGCGGGCTGGACGCGGTGTTCCGTGCGATCACCGCCCAACCGGCGAGGGCGGCCTGAGATGCGCAATACGCTGATCGTCGCCCGCCGCGAGCTGGGCGGGTATTTCGCCACCCCGGTCGCGGTGGTGTTCATCGTGATCTTCCTGGCCTTGCAGGGGGCGCTGACGTTCAACCTCGGCAATTTCTTCGCCCGCGACCAGGCGGACCTGATGCCGTTCTTCAACTTCGTGCCCTGGGTGTTCCTGCTGCTGGTGCCGGCGATCACCATGCGGCTATGGGCGGAGGAGCGGCGGCTGGGCACCATCGAGCTGCTGCTGACGCTGCCGATCGCGCAGTGGCAGGCGGTGGTGGGCAAGTTCCTGGCCGCCTGGGCGTTCTGCGCCATCGCGCTGGCGCTGACCTTCCCGTTCGTGATCACGGTGAACTACCTCGGCAGCCCGGATAACGGGGTGATCGCGGCGGGCTACCTGGGCGCGCTGCTGGTGGCCGGCGCGTTCCTGTCGGTGGGGGCGGCGCTGTCGGCGGCGACCAAGAACCAGGTGATCGCCTTCGTGCTGGCGGTTTCGGTGTGCTTCGTGTTCGCGGTGGCGTCGTATCCGGTGGTGACCGACTTCCTCTCGCGCAACGCGCCGGAACTGGCGGAGGTGGCGCGGCGGCTGTCGGTGGCCGAGCGGTTCCAGTCCTTCACCCGCGGCGTGATCGCGCTGCGCGACCTTATCTTCTTCGCATCGTTCATCGGGTTCTGGCTGTTCCTGAACACGGTGATCGTCGAACATCGCAAGGCGGATTGAGCGGGCATGCGTCGTCTCTGGTCTTCCGTCCTCGGCGTCGTCGCGATCGCGGCGATCCTGGTGGGCATCAACCTGTTCGCCGATACCAGGCTGGCCAACGTGCAGGCCGACCTGACGCAGCAGCATCTGTATTCGCTGTCGGCGGGCACGCGCAGCATCATCGCCGGGCTGAAGGAGCCGATCACGCTGCGCTTCTACTACTCGCGCGCGCTGGGCAGCCGCATCCCGGCCTATGGCGCCTATGCCGACCGGGTGGGCGAGATGCTGCGCCAGTACGCCCGCATCTCGCACGGCAAGATCAAGCTGGAGGTCTATGACCCGGAGCCGTTCAGCGACACCGAGGACCGGGCGCTGGCCTACGGGCTGCAAGGTGTGCCGATGGATCAGGGCGGCACCCAGGTGTATTTCGGCCTCGCCGGCTCCAACCTGCTGGACGACGAGCGCAGCATCGCCTTCTTCCAGCCGGAGCGCGAGCGCTTCCTGGAATACGACCTGACCAAGCTGGTGTTCGAGCTGTCCAACCCGACCCGCCCGGTGGTGGGGGTGATGAGCTCGCTGCCGCTGGATGGCGATCCGCGCGCGATGATGATGCGCAACCCGCAGGCCGGCGGCCCCTGGGCCTCGGCGATGCAGCTGCGCCAGGCGTTCACGGTGAAGACGGTGCCGGTGGACGCGCAGGTGATCGACAAGGACGTGCAGGTGCTGCTGGTGGCGCACGCGCAGAAGCTGTCGGACAGCACGCTATACGCCATCGACCAGTTCGTGATGCGCGGCGGCCGGCTGATGGTGATGGTCGATCCGCTCAGCGAGGCGCAGCAGCTCACGCCCGACCCGCAGACCGGGGCGCCGCCGGCCGACACCTCGTCGGACCTCGCCAAGCTGTTCGACGCCTGGGGCATCCAGTACGACCCCAAGCTGGTGGTCGGCGACCTCACTGGCGCCTGGCGGGTGCGCGCCGCCCCCGGGGACCGGGTGCAGGCGGTGGATTTCGTCGCCTGGTACAACATCCATGACGGCATCAACCACAGCGACCCGGCCACCGCCGACCTGCAACAGGTGACCGTGGCGGCACCCGGCGCGATCGCGCTGAAGCCGGGCAGCAAGCTGGCGTTCACGCCGCTGCTGACCACCTCGGACAAGGCCGGGCCGGTGCCGCTGGCCTCGCTGACCGACTACCCCGACCCCGGCAAGATCCTCGGCGCCTTCAAGCCGGAGGGCGGCAAGCGGGTGATCGCCGCGCGGCTGCACGGCATCCTGCACAGCGCCTTCACGGAGCCGCCGGAGCCGCCGAAGGGGGCCAAGCGGCCGGCCGACTTCCCGGCCTATATCGCGCAGACCGCCAAGCCGGCGAACCTGGTGGTGGTGGCCGACAGCGACATCCTGGCCGACCGGTTCTGGGTGCGCATGGGCGACTTCTTCGGCCAACCGCAGGCGACGCCGTTCAGCGATAACGGGCCGTTCGTCACCAACCTGGTCGGCACCCTGGCCGGCGGCGACGCGCTGATCGGCCTGCGCAGCCGCGGCCCCTCGCTGCGCCCGTTCGAACGGGTGGACGCCATGCAGCGCGATGCCGAGGCGCGGTTCCGCCAGACCGAGCAGGCGCTGCAGGCGCATCTGGACGCCACGCAGAAGAAGCTGACCGAGTTGCGCACCGGGCGCGGCGAGGCGAATGCCGCCGCCGTCATCACCGAGCAGCAGCGCACCGCCATCGACGACCTGCGCCGCGACGCCGTGGCCACGCGGGGCAAGCTGCGCGCCGTGCAGCTTGACCTGCGGCGCGACATCTCGGCGCTGGAGACGCGGCTGCGGCTGTTCAACATCGTGCTGGTGCCGGCCCTGCTGACCATCCTGGCGATCGTCCTGGGCTTCATCAGGCGAAGCCGCCGCGCCCGGGCGCGCGGCTGAGGCAAAGGGCGAGAACACGCGCATGAAACCCCGCACCTCCGTCATCCTGGCGGTCATCGCCGCCATCGTGCTGTTCGCCGGCTGGCGGTTCGGCCCCGCCACCATGCCGGGCAGCGAGACCAGCGCTTCCGCCGGCACGCTGGTGTTCCCCAACTTGGCGCCGAAGCTGCAAACCGCGGCCAAGGTGGAGATCACCCACCAGAACAAGACCCTGGTGATCGCCAGGCAGACCGACGGCAGCTGGGGCCTGGCCGACCATGGCGGCTTCCGGGTGCAGCCGGACCGGCTGCGCGAACTGCTGACCGGCCTCACCGAGCTGCGCATCACCGAGCCGCGCACCGCCGACCCGGCCGAATATGCCCGCCTGGGCGTCGAGGACCCGAAGGGGCCGACCGGCACCGCCAATCTGCTGCGCGTGCTGGACGGCGCCGGCAAGCCGCTCGCCGCCCTGATCATCGGCCATCGCCGCGTCCGCACCGCGGGCAACGTGCCCGAGACCATCTATATCCGTCGCCCCGGCGAGGCGCAGTCCTGGCTGGCCGAGGGGCGGGTGCCGGTGGATGCCGACCCGCAACTGTGGTTCGACCGCGATATCGCCAACATCCCCGCCGACAAGGTGGCCAGCGTCACCGTCACCCGCGGCGACGCGGTGCTGGAATTCGACCGCGAGGGCGGCAAGCCGGCGTTGAAATCCCCGGCCGATCATCCGAAGCTGGACAACTTCAAGATGTCCGACGTGTTCGGCAGCCTGGACAGCCTGACCTTGACGGACGTGAAGCCGGCGGCCGACAAGGTGGGCGAGCAGATCGGCACGACGCATATCGTGGGCAAGGACGGGCTGGTGGTGGATGTGACGGTGTTCAAGGCGGGCAAGGACATCTGGATCCAGCTTGCCGCCAGCGGCGACGGCGCGGCCAAGGCCGAGGCGGCAGCGTTGCAGAAGCGCCTCGCCGGCTGGACCTTCCAGGTGGGGGCGTGGAAGGAACAAGCCTTCGTGCCGACGCTGGACGAGCTGAAAGCCAGCGAACCCGCCAGGAAGCCGGCGCCCTGATGCCCCGCGCATGACCCCTGCCCCGTGAGCCGGGAATACCCAGCCCGCCCGATCGTCGGCATCGGCGTCGCCGTGCTGCGGGCCGAGCCCAGCCTTGCCGTGCTGCTGGTGCGCCGCGGCAAGCCGCCCAACATGGGCGCCTGGAGCCTGCCCGGCGGCGCGCAGGAACTCGGCGAGACCGCCGAGGACGCCGCCCGCCGCGAACTGGAGGAGGAGGCGGGGCTGCGCGTCGGCGCCCTGCACCTGGTCGCCAACGTGGACAGCATCCACCGCGACCCGGACGGTCGGGTGCGCTACCACTACACCATCATCGACTTCGCCGCCGCCTGGGCGGGCGGCACGCCGGTGGCCGGCGACGACGTGACCGAGGCGCTGTGGGCGCCGCTGGACCGGCTGGACGAGTATGCGCTGTGGAGCGAGGCGCACCGCGTCATCGGCATTGCGCGCGGCTTGCTCGGCTGCTAGCCGGAACGCATGAAGCTGATCCTGCTGCTGCTGGCGGCCCTGATGGCCGGGGCGATCATCTATCCGCGCTATGCCGAGGGCACCGACACCGTCTGCGCCGCGTTCGAGCATAAGCTGAACGCCCTGGCCCAGACGCAACTGCGCCAGGGCGCCGGCGCGCTGCCGGGCGGGCTGTCGGCCGATCCCCGCCTGGGCGGCATCCTGAGCAGCTTGCAGGCCGCCGTCTCGGCCTCGCGCGGGATGCTGGCGGAGGCGTTCATCCGCGAGAAATACCCGCAATTGCCGCCGCTGGCCGGCTGCGTGGCGGGGTATTGGGACATCACCTTCAACCCCGACCTGTCGCGCTATGTGCCTGGAGGGCTGAAGCTGCCGCACTGATGCCCGCCCGGTGACGTGTTGTTCACTGGCCCCCCTCGCCCCGCCCTGGCTATGCTGTCTCGTCGGGGCAACGACCCGGCGGTAGCGATGGGAAAACGACCATGGAATTCGGTTATTTCACCATGCCCTCCCACCCGCCGGAGCGCGGGCTGAAGGCCGGGCATGACTGGGACCTGCAAACCTTCCGGTGGCTCGACGAACTGGGTTTCAGCGAGATCTGGATCGGCGAGCACCATACGGCCCCCTGGGAGCCGCATCCGGCGCCGGACCTGCTGATCGCGCAGGCGCTGCTGCAGACCAAGACCATCCGCATCGGCCCCGGCGGCTTCCTGCTGCCCTATCACCACCCGGCCGAGTTGGCGAACCGGGTCGCCATGCTGGACCATTTGTCCGGCGGGCGGCTGAATTTCGGCGTCGCCGCCTCTGGCCTGCCGAGCGACTGGGCGATGTTCCATGTGGACGGCATGTCCGGCGCCAACCGCGACATGACCCGCGAGGCGCTGGAGATCATCCTCAAGATGTGGACCGAGCGCGGCCCCTGGGACTTCAACGGCAAGTTCTGGCAGGTGTCCAAGCCGGACACCATGTTCGGCTTCCTCAAGCCGCATATCGGCCCGTTGCAGACGCCGCATCCGCCGATCGGCGTGGCCGGGCTGTCGAAGAACTCCGACACGCTGAAGCTGGCCGGCGAGCGCGGCTACATCCCGATGAGCCTGAATCTCAACCCGGCCTATGTGAAAAGCCACTGGGATTCGGTGGAGGTGGGGGCGGCTCGCACCGGGCGGACACCGTGGCGCGGCGACTGGCGGCTGGTGCGCGAGATCTTCGTGGCCGATACCGACGAGGAAGCCTGGAAACTGTCGGTCGGCGCCATGATGGGCCGCATGATGGGCGAGTATTTCCTGCCGCTGCTGGCCAATTTCGGCTTCAAGGATTATCTGAAGCACGCCCCGGATGTGCCTGATTCCGATGTGACGGTGGAGTATTGCGCCCACCACAACTGGCTCGTCGGCTCGCCCGAGACGGTGGCCCGCAAGATCGAGCAGGTGTACGAGGATGTCGGCGGTTTCGGCCAGTTGCTGGTGTTCGGCTTCGACTACGCCGACAACCCGCAGGCGTGGCACAATTCGCTGCGGCTGATCCAGCAGGAGGTCAAGCCGCGTGTCGCCCACCTGGCGCCGCGCAGGCTGGCGGCGGTGGCATAACGCGGGCGGCCCCTTCCCGGCTGGGGGGGGGCCGCCTCAGCCGCGGCGGTGGCGCGAGCGCGTCACCGGGCCCCAGATGGTGCTGACCGCGGCCCCGGCAAAGACGATGCCGAGACACAGCGGCAACAGCCAGCCGGGCCGGCCCAGCAACGGCAGCACCAGCGCCTGCCAGACCCAGTCGGGCAGGTGGGTGCGCACCGCGTCCTGGAGTCCCACCAGCAGCATCTGGTCGACGCGGGCCATCTCCTCGGCCAGCGACAGCATCGGCGGCAGCATGAGCAACAGCGTGAAGGCGCCGATCAGGCAGATCGCCGCCAGCACCGCCAGCACCCGCGCCGTCCATCCACGCGCGGCAGGGGGGTGCCGCTGGATCAAGCGAACAGCCGCTCGTTCTTCAGGTTGTCGTACATCGCCGCCACATACTCCCCGTAGCCGTTCCATATCCTGGTCGGCACCGTGTCGTCGGTACCGATCAGTCGTTCCTGCGCCTGGCTCCAGCGCGGGTGCGGCACCGCCGGGTTCACGTTCGCCCAGAAGCCGTACTCGCTGGACTGCAGCGCCTCCCAGAATGTCACCGGCTGCTTGTCGGTGAAGGTCACCTTGACGATCGATTTCGCCGACTTGAACCCGTATTTCCATGGCAAGGTCAAGCGAATCGGCGCGCCATCCTGCGGCGGAATGGTCTTGCCGAACATGCCGACCGACAGGAAGGCCAGCTCGTTCGCGGCCTCCTGCATGGTCACGCCCTCGGTATAGGGCCAGGGATAGAAGCTCTGGCGCAGCCCGGGCATGGTCTTGCTGTCGGCCAGGGTGGTGAACACCATGTATTTCGCCGAGGCCAACGGGGCTGCCAGCTTCACCAGGTCGGCCAGCGGGAAGCCGGTCCAGGGCACCGTCATCGCCCAGGCCTCCACGCAGCGGTGGCGGTAGATGCGCTCCTCCAGCTTCACCTGCTTCAGCAGGTCCTCCAGGCCGATGGCGCGCGGCTTTTCGACCATGCCCTCGATGTGGATGGTCCATGGGTCGGTCGGCAGCGCCTGGGCGGCGGCGGCGATCGACTTGGACAAGCCGAACTCGTAGTAGTTGTTGTAGCTGGTGGCCACGCCCTCGTTGGTCAGCAGCCGCTTGGGGTCGTAGCGGGCGTTGTGCGGCGCCGGCAGCGGCGCCAGCGCCACCGGCTTGGCCGGCTCGCCACCGCCCACCAGGCTGCTGAACCAAGCCGCCCGCGCCGGGGCGGCAGCGACCAGCCCGGCGGCGCCGGCGAGCCCGGCCAGCACGCCACGCCGGCCTCGCACCGCCTGTTCGGGGGTTGCCTGGCTTTCCGGGATCTCCCAGCCACGCCGTCTGTGAATGAACATCGAGCCGTCCTTTCCCTGTGTCCAAAGCCTATACGGCTGGGCGGCACCAGCGGATGCCACGGCCGAGTCCGCGGAGCATTCGGGCAGGCGGCCATATTCTGCGCCGAAGCCGGACCCGGCTTCAACGATTGCGTGCGGCCCGCCTGCCTTCATATGGGGGACCGCCGGGGAGGCCGGGTGTTACACTCCCCCGGCGGCGCGGGCGCGGGTTGATTTGCGCTGCCGTGTTTGAAACAGTCCCCCCGGTTCGCCTGACCGAACCATCCCTGTGCGGGCACCGTCCCGCCGAGCAGCGAAAGACCACCGCCATGCACCTCGCCCGCTTCCCACGCGTGAAGCTCTGCCACGCGCCGACGCCGCTGGAATTCATGCCCAACCTGACCAGGCACCTGGGCGGGCCGCAGCTGTGGATCAAGCGGGACGACTGCACCGGGGTGGCCACCGGCGGCAACAAGAACCGCAAGCTGGAGTTCCTGATGGGCGAGGCGCTGGCGATGGGCGCCACGCATATCGTCACCCAGGGCGCGGTGCAGTCCAACCATGTCCGCCAGACCGCCGCCGTGGCCGCCAAGCTGGGCCTGAAATGCACCGCCCTGCTGGAACACCGGGTGCAGACCAACGACAGCGACTACAACGACGGCGGCAACGTGCTGATGGACCGGCTGATGGGCATTGCCATCGAGTATCGGCCGGGCGGCACCGACATGCAGGCAGCCATCGAGGAGGTGGGCGAGCGGCTGAAGGCGCAGGGCGAGGTGCCCTACGTGATCCCGGGCGGCGGCTCCAACGCCACCGGCGCGCTGGGCTACGCCAACGTGGCGCTGGAGCTGCTGGCGCAGGCCAACGAGATGGGACTGCGCATCGACCGCCTGGTGCACGCCACCGGCTCGGCCGGCACCCAGGCGGGGCTGGTCGCCGGGCTGGAGGCGCTGAATTCCGGCATCCGCGTGCTCGGCATCGGCGTGCGCAACCCGAAGGACCGCCAGGAGGCCGCGGTCCACAAGCTGGCCGAGGCGACGGCGGCCAAGCTCGGCCTGTCCGGCGGCATCCGGCGCGAGGCGGTGGAGGCCAATTGCGACTATGTCGGCGCCGGCTACGGCATCCCCACCGAGGGCATGGCCGAGGCGGTGGCGATGCTGGCGCGCCAGGAGGGGATTTTCCTGGACCCGGTCTATTCCGGGAAGGGCATGGCCGGGCTGATCGACCTGATCCGCAAGGGCGCCTTCAGCCGCGACGAGAACGTGGTGTTCCTGCACACCGGCGGTCAGGTTGGCCTGTTCGCCTACGCTGATTTCTTCACAAAGTCATTGGCCTGACCACGCGGATTTAACGCAGCGAGGCTTGCCGGCAATGCGTCTCTGGGTTACCAGGGACGCATTGCCCTGGCGCTTTGCCGACGACGATTGCAACACGATGGACACGACACTGCTGCACCGGGACCCAGACGCAACCGCGAGACTGCCGAGGGCGCCCCGGGACGACGGGCCGCCGGTCCTGTATGCCCGTTTTCCCCTGGAGCCGCAGACCTTGCCGCCCCGCGCGGCCGATATCCGCGTGGTCGCTGGCGATGATCCGAAATTCGCGGTGGTCGCCGCCGCGGTCGATCCGGCCTATTACTGCGCCCGCTACTCCGACATCGCGGACGCCAATGTCGACCCGGCGCGGCACTACTACGATGCCGGCTGGAAGGAACGCCGCAACCCGAACGCTTGGTTCGATACGCGCTGGTATCTGGAAGCCTACACCGACATCCAGGACGCCGGGGTCAACCCGCTGTACCATTTCGTGGTCGCCGGGCGGCGGGAGGGGCGGCTGCCATTGCGCCCGGGTGGCCATCGCCGCCCGGTGGTGGACCAGGCGGTCAACCCGCTGCTGCGCGATCCCTGGCCGGTGGCGCCGCGCAACGCCCAGTTCCTGGAAGCCGAGGATCTGTGCTTGCGGGTGCGCAAGGTGCTGCCCGGCGCGCGCGGCCTGGTGCTGGCCGCCAGCCACGACCGCTATGTCGACGTGACCGGCGGCATGCAGGTGCTGATCGCCGACGAGCAGCGGCTGTTCGCCACCAACCACGTGATCTACCTGCACATCTCCCCTGCCCTGGCCCGCCTGACCCTGGGCGTGGAAGACCCCGAGCCGGCCGTGCTGCAGGTGGTGCTGGACGGCGTGTTCGTCGGCCTGATCGAAGGTCCGGCACTCGCCCAGGCGCTGGCGGAACTGGCGCCGGACCTGCCGGACGCGCGGCTGTTCACGCTGCATTCCTTCTTCGGGCATCGCGCCTCGGACCTGATGGCGGCGGCGCTGGCGTTGCAGGCGCGCCAGCACGTGTTCTGGCTGCACGACTACGCATCGATCTGCGACAGCTACAATCTGCTGCGCAACAATGTGGAATATTGCCGCGGCCCGGCGCCGGACAGCCTGGCCTGCCAGGTCTGCGTGCATGGTGACACCCGCCCCGGCTACCTGGCGCGCATGCAGGCGCTGTTCACCACCCTGCCCTTCCATGTCCTGTCGCCCTCGCGCGCCGCGCTGGACATCTGGCTCAGCCGCTCCAGCCTGCCCTACCTGAGCGCGCGGGTGCACGAGAACGCGCTGCTGGAGCCGTCGGCACCGGCGGCACCGGTGGGACGCCCGCTGCTGGGCACCGCCGAGGACCCGGTGCGGGTTGCCTTCGCCGGCTTCCCGACGCCGCAGAAGGGCTGGCCGCAGTTCATGGAACTGGTGCTGCGCTGCCGTGACGTGTCGGCCTACCGCTTTTTCCACTTCGCCTCCGGCGAGGCGATGCGCCCGATGGACAATCTGGTCGGCGTGCCCACCCGCGTCACCCCCGGCAACCGCATGGCCATGGTCAACGCCCTGGCCGAGCACAAGATCGACCTGCTCGTGGTGCTGTCGCCCTGGCCCGAGACATTCTCCTATGTCGCCTATGAAGGGTTCTGCTCGGGAGCGGACATCGTGACGCTGGCCGACACCGGCAATGTGGCCGATGCGGTGCGCCGCCATCGCCGCGGCGTCGTGCTGGCGAATGAGGCGGCGCTGTATGATTTCTTCCTGGACGGCTCCGCGCTGACCTATGCCGGCGGCCGCGCCGAGCAGGGGCGCGAGCCCGGCCGCCTGCGATTGACTGGCACCACCGCCACCGTCGACCTGGGCCTGGTGGGCCGCACCACCCCGGCGGCGATGCAGACGCTGGACCCCGGGCTGAGCCTGCTGGTCGGCGAGCAGACGCTGTACCCGCGCCGCAGCGGCGACATGTGGACCTTCATGCTCGACGGCGCCGCCGGTCATGTGCGCCTGATGTCTCGCCGCGTGCTGCCCGAGCAGGATGGCGGCGCGCGGGCGCGCATGGGCGTGGCGGTCACCGGCCTCATGCTGGACGGCGTCAAGGTGCCCCCCGGCGACCGCCGCCGGATCGCCGGCTGGCGCAATGTGCGCGAGGAGGTGCAATGGACCGACGGCGATGCGGTGATCGACGCCGGCACCGCCCGGCGGCTGGACGTGACGCTGCGGCTGGGGCGGCGCTACCTGCGCCTGGCCATGGCCGAGTCGTGAGGCGCGCATGACCCGCATCGCCTGCTACACCAGTTTCAACTACGGCTATCTCAGCCGCGCCCGCATCCTGGCCAAAACCCTGAAGCGCCTGCACCCGGACTGGGATCTGTGGGCGATGATCGTCGACCGCACCCCCGCCGACCTGCCGGCCGACGCGCTCACCGGCTTCGACCATATCCTGGACGCGCACGAACTGGGCGTGCCCAACTTCCCCGGCTGGATGTTCAAGCACGACGTGGTGGAGGCCTGCACCGCGGTGAAGGGCCACATGATGGTCCACCTGCTCACCCCGCCAGACGGCAGCCCAGGCTACGACAAGGTGGTGTATCTCGACCCCGATATCGGCGTGTTCAACCCGCTGGACGGTATCATCAAGCGGCTCGACCACGGCTCCATCGTGCTGACGCCGCACCAGACGGAGCCGAACACCACCGAACTGGCGATCGGCGACAACGAGATGACGTCGCTGCAATACGGCATCTTCAACCTCGGCTTCGTCGCCGTCCGCAACGACCGCAACGGCCACGGCTTCGCCGAATGGTGGGCCGGCATGCTCTACCGCGCCTGCTACGACGAGGTGGAGCGCGGCATTTTCACCGACCAGAAATACTGCGACCTGGTGCCCGCCCTGTTCGACCGCGTGGAGGTTGAGCGCGACCCCGGCTACAACGTGGCCAGCTGGAACCTCAGCCGCCGGAAGCTGCGCTTCGGGCCGGACGGCATGCTGTGGTCCAGCGGCTCGCCGCTGAAATTCTACCATTTCACCAAAATCGGCCGGGTCGGCGACTTCATGACGCAGCGCTATGCGTTGGACAATGTCGAGGTCTACGAACTGGTGAACTGGTACAAGCGCGAGCTGGTCCTGCAGACTGTGCCGGAGGCCGACCAGCACCGCTGGGTCTACGGCTACTTCTCCGACGGCACGCCAATCCCCAAGCCCGCGCGGGTGCTCTACCGCCGCCGCGCCGACCTCGTCCGTGCCTTCCCCAACCCATTCGACGCCAGCCAGGGCGGCTACCTCGCCTGGCTGCGGGCGGAGACCGATATCATGGGCAGCCCGGCCGAGGCGCACGCGGCATGACCGCGCGCCCGCATACGCAGGACTAGGCACCGATGGCAGGCCGCTTCCTGGTCACCGGCGGCGCCGGCTTCGTCGGCAGCCACTTGGTGGCTGCCCTGCGCGCGCGCGGCGATAGCTGCGTGGTGTTCGACGACCTCAGCACCGGCCACCGTGCCGCCGTGCCGGCCGATGTACGGTTGATCCAGGCCGACCTCGCCGACGCCGCCGCGGTGGATGCGGCGGTGGCCGATGGGCCGTGGGACGGAGTGTTCCACTTCGCCGCCCTGTCGCTGGTCGGCGACAGCATGCGCGACCCGTGCCGTTACCTCGCCGCCAATGTCGGCAACGGCCTGCGCCTGATCGACGCCTGCGTGCGCCACGGCGTGCGGCACTTCGTGCTGTCCTCCACCGCCGCCCTATTCGGCGAGGCCGGCGCCGGGCCGATCGACGAGACGGCGCCGATCGCCCCGGGCAGCCCGTATGGCGAGAGCAAATGGATGCTGGAGCGCGCCTTGCTCTGGGCCGGGCGCATCCACGGCCTGCGGAGCGCCGTGCTGCGCTATTTCAACGCCGCCGGGGCGGACCCCGAGGGGCGGCTGGGCGAGGACCACCGGCCGGAGACCCACCTGATCCCGCTGGCGATCGACGCCGCCCTCGGCCGCCGCCCGCCGCTCTCGGTGTTTGGCACCGACTACCCCACGCCGGACGGCACCTGCATCCGCGACTACGTGCACGTCACCGACCTGGCCGACGCCCATCTGCGCGCGCTGGCGCGGCTGGAGCAGGGCAGCGTGACCTATAACCTGGGCAGCGCCACCGGCCATTCGGTGCTGGAGGTGATCGGCGCGGTGGCGCGCGTGAGCGGCCGCGAAGTGCCCTGGCAGGCCGCCTCCCGCCGCCCCGGCGACCCGGCGATGCTGGTGGCCGCCTCCGGGCTGATCAGGCGCGAGACCGGCTGGGCGCCCCGGCTGGCGCGGCTGGACGACATCGTCGCCACCGCCTGGCAGTGGCGGATGGCGCACCCGGACGGCTACGGCGCGGCGTGACGCCGATGACCACGGACCCGATCGACCAGGCCGATATCGACCAGTATCTCGCGCCGCGCAGCCGCACGCGCGCCGCCTGGTGCCATTTCGACCATGCCTGGTACCTGCTCGCCTACCCCGAGATTCGCGGCGAACTGGCCGACGAATCCTTCGCCACGGTGCGGCGCCACTATCTGGAATTCGGCCGCCCGGGCGGGCTGTCGCCGAACATGCTGTTCGACGAGGCATGGTACCTGCTGCGCTACCCCGAGGTCGCCGCCGAGGTGGCGCGCGGCCTCATCGCCTCGGGCTACGAGCATTACTGCGTCATCGGCTACCTGAACCACGCGCCGCACTGGCTGTACGACGAGGAAATCTACGCCGCCAACGCCGCGGACGTGAGCGAGGCGGCCCTGGCCGAGGCCGGCTGCTACAATTTCTACGACCATTACCTCAAATCCGGCGCCCGCGAGGGGCGGATTGCGCATCCGCTGTTCGACCCCGCCGTTTACCGCACCAGCTTCCATGGCGATACCGCCGCCCTGGCGGCGCTGGATGCGGCCGGACCGTTCGAGCATTTCCTGCATCTCGCCTGGACGACGCGGCGCGAGGCGGTGACCTCGCCGTATTTCGACCCCGCCTGGTTCCGCGCCACCTACCCCGATGCCGCCGCCGAGATCGACGCCGGCCGCCACGCCTGCGCGCTGCACGCCTACCTGACCCAGCCTGGCCCGCCCTGGCGCGACCCGGTGGCGCAGTTCTCCGAGGCGTTCTATCGCGAGACGGTGCCCGAGGCCGCCACCGCGGTGGCCACCGGCACGATGCTCTCCGGCTACGAGCATTTCCTGAAGCTGGGGGTGTTCGACCTGCGCCCGCCGGCGCCGGGCGTCGACCTGCGGTCCTTCCTGCGCGACAACCCCGACCTCGCGGAAGCGGTGGAGGACGGCCGCATCCGCGACGCCTTCGCCGCCCTGCGCCAGCGCCTCCCGCCCCCGGCCGCCGCCCCCGCTGCTCCCCCGGTTCCGCCGATACCGGTCCCGGCCGCCGGCCATGTCTTCACCGGCGCCAACACGCTGCCCACCCTGCGCGACCGGGTGTTTCTGGAACTGGAAGAGGTCATCATCTGCCCGCCGCACGGTTTGGCGATGGTCGGCTGGACGCTCTCCGCCCCCGGCACGCTGCGCGCCATCCGGCTGTACTCCGGCGAGCGGTGCACCGAGCTTCGCCTGGAGGATTGCACCCGCCATGAACGGCCGGACGTGCGCGACAGCGTCGGCGCCCAGCACGGGCTGACCGGCGAGCTGCGCAGCGGCTTCATCGCCCATCTGGCCGATGCCTGGCAGCCGGACGCCACCAGCTACCTGGAGGTGGAAACCATGCGCGGCGACATCGGCCATCGCGGCATCAACACGCCGCGCCTGCGCGAGATGGAGGCGATCCGCTTCCTGGTCGATCGGGTCCATGTCCGCTACGGCGAGGTGCCGCCCGCCTTCGACCATGTGCTGGGCCCGAGCGTCCTGGCGCTGAACGCCGACCGCCTGCGCACCCGGCCCACGGTGCAGGAGGTCGCGTTCGGCACGCCGCCGGCCGCCCCGGCGGTATCGGTGATCGTCACCCTCTACGGCCGGCTGGACTTCATGGAATACCAGTTCGGCCTGCTGTCGCGCCACATCCCGGCGGTGCCGGTGGAATACATCTACGTGCTGGACGACCCGGCCCTGCGCTTCGACGCGGAGAACCTCGCCGCCTCGATCTTCGCGCGCTTCCGCATCCCGCTGCGCCTGCTGGTGCTGGACCGCAACATGGGCTTCGCGCCGGCCAACAATATCGGCCTCGCGGCGGCGCGCGGCGCGCATGTGTGCTTCATGAACTCCGACGTGTTCGTCGCCACGCCGGACTGGATGGAGCGGCTGCTGGCCCGGCTGGGCGCCGAGCCCGGCCTGGGCGCGGTCGGCCCGCTGCTGCTGTTCGAGGATGGCTGCGTGCAGCACCAGGGCATGCGCTTCGAGCGTGTGCCGGTGATGGGCAACTGGCACTTCCCGCTGCACGAGCGCAAGGGCTGGCGCCCGCCGGCCCAGGGCGGCCTGCACCGCGCCGCCGCGATCACCGGCGCCTGCCTGATGCTGCGCCGCGACCTCGCGCTGGACCTGGGCGGCTTCGACGAAAACTACGTGATCGGCGACTTCGAGGACGCCGATCTGTGCCTGAAACTGCGCGCCCGCGGCCTCGCCTGCGCCGTGGACCTGGACGCCGCGATGTACCATCTGGAACGGCAATCCCAGGCCGGCCCGGAAAACCCCTGGCGGACCAACCTCACCTTGTTCAACGCCTGGTTCCACGAACATCGCTGGGCCGCCGCCCTGGCCGAGCTGGACGCCGAGGCGGTATGACCGCCCCCCCCATCCGCCTGCTGATCGCCTCCAACAGCCACCCCACGGTCTCCAAGGGCGGCTCGGAACTGGCCGCCTGGCGCATGTTCGAGGCCTTCCGCGCCCTGCCCGGCTGGGAGGCCTGGCTGCTTGGCTGCAGCCGGGAGGCAACCGGCCGGCGGCTGGGCAGCGCCATCTCACAGCCCTTCTCCGACCGCGAATTCCTCTATGCCGCAGGCGGCTTCGACTGGTTCAAGTTCGCCAACACCGACGAGCGGTTTCCCGGCGAATTCGAGGCGGTGCTGCGCGATGTCCGCCCGGATATCGTCCATTTCCACCACTATATGAACTTCGGCGTGGAAGCCTTTCTTATCGTTCGTCGCGTGCTGCCGGAATGCCGTATCGTGCTGACCCTCCACGAGTTCCAGGCGATCTGCAACCACCTCGGCCAGATGGTCACGCGCCAGGACAAGAGCCTGTGCTACGAAAGCTCGCCGCGCGCCTGCAACCACTGCTTCCCGAAGACCGGACGGGCCGATTTCTTCCTCCGCCAGACCTATATCCAGCGGTTCTTCGCGCTGGTGGACCATTTCGTCTCGCCCAGCCACTTCCTCGCCGGCCGTTTCGTGCAATGGGGCATCCCGGCGGAGAAGATGACGGTGATCGAGAACGTCATCGCCGCCACCCGGCCCCAGCCAGACGACGCCGCGCGCGAACCCGGCCCGCTGCGGGTCGGCTTCTTCGGCCAGATCACCCCCCTGAAGGGCATCCAGGTGCTGCTCGACGCCGCCGCCATGCTGGACCGTGAGGGCTGCGACAGCGTCGCCTTCGACATCCACGGCGACTATTCCAACCAGCAGGCCGCCTTCCAGGAGGAATTCCTCGGCCAACTCGCCAAGACCGGCCCGAATGTCCGCTTCCACGGCCCCTACGACAACCAGCGTGTGGACGGGCTGATGCGCGGCTGCGACCTCGTCGCGGTGCCGTCGATCTGGTGGGAGAACTCGCCGGTGGTCATCCAGGAGGCGCTGCGCAACCGCTGCCCCATCGTCTGCTCCGATATCGGCGGCATGGCCGAGAAGGTGCGGCCGGGGCAGGACGGCTTTCATTTCCGCATGGGCAGCGCGCTGGAACTGGCCGCCCTGCTGCGCCGCCTGGCCAACGCGCCCGAGCGCCTCGCGGCGATGCGCCCCGGCATGCGCCACCCGCCCAGTCCGGCCGCGACGGTCGCCGCCCACCTGGCGGTCTACGCGGCACTCGGCATCGGCACGGCGCCTCCCGCGCCGGCACCAGAACCCGGGCCCGAGCCCGAGCCGGCGTCCGTCAGCCGGCGGCGACGTGCCGGGCGATGATCAGCTTCTGCACCTCGCTCGCCCCCTCGTAGATGCGCAGCGCACGGATCTCGCGGTAGAGCTCCTCCACCTTCACCCCGCTGCGCACCCCCATCCCGCCGAACATCTGCACCGCGGCGTCGATCACCTGTTGCGCAGCCTCGGTCGCGTGCAGCTTGGCCATCGCCGCCCAGGCCGCCTGCTGGCGCATCCCGGTGGGATCCCCGGCCGGCTGGCCGGCCCGCAGGTCGCGCGCCCAGGCGGCGCGGTAGACCAGCAACGCGCTGGCGTCGATCGCCATCGCCATCTCGCCCAGCTTCGCCTGGGTCAGTTGCAGGTCGCCCAGCGTCGCCCCGAACATCCGCCGGCTGGCCGCCCGCGCCACCGCCTCGTCCAGCGCCCGCCGCGCGAACCCCAGCGCCGCGGCGCCCACGGTGGGGCGGAAGATGTCCAGCGTCGCCATCGCCACCTTGAACCCCTCGCCCGCCCGGCCCAGCAGGTTGCCCTCCGGCACCACACAGCCCTCGAACCGCAGGGTCGCCAGCGGGTGCGGCGCGATCACCTCGATGCGCTCGGCGATGCTCAGCCCGGGCGTGTCCGCCGGCACCAGGAAGGCCGACAGCCCGCGCGCCCCCGGCGCCTCGCCGGAACGGGCGAACACCACGTAATGGTCGGCGATGCCGCCGTTGGAAATCCAGGTCTTCACCCCGTCCAGCCGCCAGCCGCCGGCCACCCGCACCGCCGTGCTGGCAGTGGCCGCCACGTCCGACCCCGCATCCGGCTCGCTCAGCGCGAAGGCGGCGATATGGGTGCCCGCCCGCGCCCCCGGCAGCACCTGGGCGCGCAACGCCTCGCTGCCGAACAGCGCCACGCTCGCGGTCCCCAGCCCCTGCATGGCGAAGGCGAAATCCGCCAGCCCGGCATGCCGCGCCAGAATCTCGCGCGCCAGGCAAAGCATGCGCACATCCACCGCCTGCCCCTCCGGCGGCACCGCATGGGCCAGCCATCCGGCCGCCCCCAGCTCGGCCACCAGGGCGCGGCATTCGCCGTCCACATCGGCATGGGCATGCACCCCCAGCCCGATTTCGGCAGCCGCCCATGCCTCCAGCCCGGCGGCGAAAGCGCGGTGGCGGTCCTCCAGGAACGGCCAGTCGAGAAAGCTGCGGTCGGCCATCAATCGCCCTCGAACACCGGGCGGCGCTTTGCCGCGAAGGCGTGGTAGGCGCGGGCGAAATCGCGCGTCTGCATGCAGATCGCCTGCGCCTGCGCCTCCGCCTCGATCGCGGTGTCGATGTCCATGCTCCATTCCTGGTGCAGGCAGCGCTTGGTCATGGCATGCGCGAAGCCCGGCCCGTCGGCAATCTGCGCGGCCAGCGCCCGCGCCTCGCCCAGCGTCGCGCCGGGGGCGCAGAGCCGGTTGTAGAACCCCCAGCGCTCCGCCTCCGCCCCGTCCATGGCGCGCCCGGTGTAGAACAACTCCGCCGCCCGCCCCACGCCGATGATGCGCGGCAGAATGGCGCAGGCCCCCATATCCGCCCCGGCCAGCCCCACGCGGGCGAACAGGAACGCCACCTTGCTCTCCGCCGTGCCCAGCCGCAGGTCCGACGCCATCGCCAGGATCGCCCCGGCCCCGGCGCACACCCCTTCCACCGCCGCCACGATCGGCTGCGGGCAGGCGCGCATCGCCTTCACCACGTCGCCGGTCATGCGGGTGAAATCCAGCAGCCCCTGGCTGTCCCGGGCCTCCTGCATCGCCACCAGCGGCCCGATGATCTCATGCACGTCGCCGCCCGAGCAGAAATTCCCGCCCGCCCCGGTGATCACCACCGCCTTCACCGCATCGGCATGGGCCAGCGCCCGGAACAGGTCGCGCAATTCGGCATAGCTCTCGAAGGTCAGCGGGTTCTTCCGCTCCGGCCGGTTCAGCGTGACGGTGCCGACCTTGCCCTCCAGCGACCACAGGAAATGCGCCGGCTGTAGAGTGGCAAAATCAACCCGCCCGTATCCGGTACTCGTCATCGCGCCCTCACAGGAACCGCCAAACGAACAAAAGTTTTTTGGTTCTTTTTTTCAAAAAAGAACAGGCCTTCTTTTTGTGAACAAAAAGAAGCAAAAAAACTTTATTCGTTTCAGCGTTTCTTCGCGGGCGGGCGGGCGGCCTGCGCCTTGCGCTTGGGGGCGGCCGGCGGCTTGGCCGGCTTGCCGCCGCGCAGATCGGTTAGCGTCGCCCGGGTGGTGATCTGCTCCGGGTTCACCCGCAGCTCGATCACCGCCGGCTTGCCGCTGGCCACCGCCCGCTGGAAGGCCGGCGCGAACTGGGCCGTCTCCTCCACCACCTCGCCATGCCCGCCGAACGCCTCGATGAACCTGGCGAAATCCGGATTGGTCAGCGCGGTGCCGGAGACGCGGCCGGGATAGGTGCGCTCCTGATACATCCGGATGGTGCCGTACATCTGGTTGTTGAACACCAGCACCACCGGCGCCACCCCGTGATGGAACGCGGTCGCCAGCTCCTGCCCGGTCATCAGGAAGCCGCCATCGCCGACGAAGCACACCACCTGCTGCCCCGGAAAGGCGATCTTCGCCCCGATCGCCGCCGGCACGCCGTAGCCCATGGCGCCATTGGTCGGCCCGATGAAGCGCTGCCCGTCGGAGAAATTCATGAAGCGCGGCGGCCAGGTGGCGAAATTGCCGGCGTCGCAGGTCAGTATGGCGTCCGGCGCCAGCAGCCCCTCCAGCTCGCGCATCACCTGCGCCAGGTTCAGCGCGCCCGGATAGGCCGGCACCTCGCGCCCTGCCATGCGCAGCGCCCGCAACTCGCGCGTCCACTCCCGCCACGCCGGCTTCACCGCCGGCAGCGCCTTGGCGGCGGCGGCGAACACGTTGAGGTCCGACACGATGCCCAGCGCCGGGCGGAACACCCGGCCGATCTCGGCGGCATCGGGATACACATGCACGATCGGCGTGCCTCCCGCCGTCTCGAACAACGTGTAGCCCTGGCTCACCGGCTCGCCGAGCCGCGTGCCGATCGCCAGGATCAGGTCGGCCTCGCGCGCGCGGGCCACCAGCGCGGGGTCGGAGCCCACACCCAGGTCGCCGGCGTAATTGTCCAGCGTGCCGTCGTACAGCGCCTGGCGGCGGAACCCCACCGCCACCGGGATGTCGTTGGCCACCAGCCAGTCGCGGATATCCGCCCGCCCCTGCTCGCTCCAGCGGCTGCCGCCCAGCACCGCCAGCGGCTTCTTGGCCTTGGCCAGCAGCGCCTGCATCCGCGCCAGCGCCGCCGGGTCGGGGAACGGCGCCGACACCTCGGCCGGGCCGACATCGCGCACCTCGACCAGCTTCTTCTGCATCTCCTCGGAGATGGCGATCACCACCGGGCCGGGCCGGCCGGAGGTCGCCACGTCCACCGCATGGGCGACGATCTCGGGGATGCGCGCGGCGTCGTCGATCTGCGTCACCCATTTGGCCAGCGGCTGGAACATCCGCCGGTAGTCAACCTCCTGGAAGCTGTCGCGGTCGGTTTCCTCGAACGGGATCTGGCCGACGAACAGCAGCAGCGGCGTGGAATCCTGGAACGCCACATGCACGCCGATGGCGCCGTGGCAGGCGCCGGGGCCGCGGGTGACGAAGGCCGCCGCCGGGCGGCCGGTCAGCTTGCCATAGGCCTCGGCCATGTTGACCGCGCCGGCCTCGAACCGGCAGGTCACCAGCTTCAGCCGGTTGGCCACGCCGTACAGCCCGTCCAGCACATCCAGGTAGCTCTCGCCCGGCACCGCGAACACATGGTCGATGCCCTGCGCCACCAGCGCATCCGCCAGCACCCGCCCGCCGGTGCGCGGGCCGCCGGCGGCGTTGCGCGGCGATGCGGTGCGGGCCGGCGCCTTCGCGCCGCGAGCCTTGGCCAGTGCCATGTCCGAGTCCTCTTGCTGCAAGCGCGCGGATTAAAGCGCGTCGGGCGCGGAATACCAACCGGGCGCACGGGCCGCTCAGGCCAGCGCCGCCACGATCCGCTCGCGGGTGAACGGCATGTCGCGGATGCGCGCGCCCAGCGCATGCGCCACCGCGTTGCCGATCGCCGCCGCGGTCGGCCCCATGGTGCATTCGCCCACGCCCAGCGGCGGTTCGTCGCCGCCATCCATCAGCACGGTCTCGATCTCGGGGATCTCCGGGAAGCGCAGGATCGGGTAGCTGTCCCAGTTGCGCGAGGCCACGCCCGCGCCGTCCAGCACCACCTGCTCCTTCAGCACGAAGCTGGCCGCCTGCACGATGCCGCCCTCAAGCTGGTTCACCACGCCGTCGGGGTTGATCGCCAGGCCGGCATCGGCGGCGCACCATACGCGGGTCAGCCGCACCGCCTGCTCCACCACCACCTCGGCCACCACGGCGGCATAGCCGGAGCGGTTCTTGTAGCGCGCGAAGCCGATGCCGAGCCCGGTGCCGCTGCCGGCCGCGCCGCGCCGCTCCCAGCCCGCCATGGCGGCCGCCCGCTGCACCACCGCGCGGGCGCGCGGATCGGCCAGCAGGGACAGGCGATACGCCACCGGGTCGGTCTTGGAGAACACCGCCAGCTCGTCCAGGAAGCATTCCAGCGCGAACACGTTGGGCAGCGCCCCCAGCCCGCGCAGCGCGGAGGTGCGCACCGGCGGGCGGGCGACGAAATGGTGCAGGATGCGGTGGGCCGGAATGTCGTAGTACGGCACCGCGTTGCGCGTGCCCGCGCCCGGGTTGGGCTCGGAGGGCTCGTTGGGCACCGGCGCCGGCGGCGGGTCGGGCAGCACGCGGGTGGCAAGCAGGGCGGCGGCCGCGCGGGCGCCGCCGACATGCGGGCCGCTCCAGATCTCGGTGGTCAGATCCACCGGCCGCCCGTCCGGCCCCAGCGATGCGGCCAGGCGCACCAGCATGGCGGTGCCCAGCGGCTCGAAGCCGAACTCGTCCTCGCGCTGCCACAGCACCCGCACCGGCACGCCGGGCCGGCGCTGCGCGATGGCGGCGGCATCCAGCGCCGCGTCGTCGGCGGCGTTGTGGCCATAGCAGCCGGCGCCATGGGCGTGGTGCACGGTGATGCTCGCCGGGTCCAGCCGCAGCGCCCCGGCCACCGACTGGCGCAGCGGATACACGCCCTGCACATGCGACCAGATGGTGAGGTGCCCGTCGCGCATCCACGCCACCGCGCAGGAGGGGCCGAGTGCCGCGTGCGCGACATAGGGGCGCGAATAGCTCGCCTGGTGCTTCAGCAGCCCGGAATGGGCCGCCACCGGGGCGCCCAGCGCGCGGTCGTCGGCCGGCAGGCCGCGCAGCCACATCGCCTCGCCCATCGCGGGGGTCAGCGTGTCCACCCCCTCCCAGCGCGCATACGCCGGGGCGGCCACGGCGGCGCGGCGGGCGACGGTCTCGCTGTCGGCCAGGAAGGCCACGAAATCGCCGCTGCGCAGAACCTCCATTTCGCCGCCGGCCGCCTTGCGGATCGCCGCCTCGTCCAGCGCCGCCAGGGTGGCGCCAGGGCGCGGCTGGCGCAGCACGCGGGCATGGCGCATGCCGGGCAGCGCCATGTCGTGCACGTAGCCGCCGCCGGCCAGCTTGGCCGGCAGGTCCAGCCGCGGCACGCTGCGCCCGATCACCGCCCGCGCGGCACGCGGCTTGGCGGCCACGGCGCCGGTGGCCTCGCGCGCCAGCGACACGCGCGGCGCCAGCGTCCAGTACGACTGCCCGGTCGGCCGGCCCAGCCACAGCATCGCCCCCTGCGCCACCGCCAGTTCCTCCGGCACACAGTGCAGCAGCACCGCCGCCTCGGCCAGGAACACCGCGCGCGCCTCGGCGCAGACCATGCGCAGCGAGGCGCCGCCGATCTCGATCGACTGGCTGCCCGAGGTGTTGCCCTCGTCCGGCGCCTCGTCGGTATCGCCCGAGAGCATGTCAATGCGCGCCAACGGCACGTCCAGCTCATCAGCGGCGATCTGCGCCAGCGCGGTGACGATGCCCTGGCCGATCTCCACCTTGCCGACGCACACCCGCAGCCGCCCGTCCGGGCGGAACTGCAGCCAGCGGTCCAGGCGCGGGTTGTCAGCCAGGCTCTTGGGCAGGGTGTTGGCGATCATGCCGCCGCTCCTTCGCGCAGCATCTGTGCCGCTTTGGCCACCGCGCGCAGGATGCGCGGATGCGCGCCGCAGCGGCACAGATGCGGCTCCAGCGCGGCCGCGATCTCGGCGCGGGTCGGGCTCGGGTTGGCCGCCAGCAGCGCCGCGGCGGAGACGATGATGCCGGACAGGCAATAGCCGCACTGCCCGGCCTGCTCGTCGAGAAAAGCGCGGATGAGCGCGTGCCCGGCCAGCCCCTCCACGGTGGTGACCACCCGCCCGGCCACCGTCCCCACCTCCCGCGAGCAGGCATAGGCCGGCACGTCGTCCACCAGCACCATGCAGGCGCCGCATAATTCCGCGCCGCAGCCGTAGCGGGCGCCGGTCTGGCCGAGCGTGTTGCGCAGCACGTCCAGCAGCGGGGCGGTAGGGTCGGCCCGGGGGGCGACTGGTTTTCCGTTCAGGGTAAAGGCGATGCGGTCGGTCATGGTGGTTCCCTCTGGCATGGCGGGGTGAGGGTGCGGCGCGGGGGGTGGGGCGTCAAGTTCGGAGACGTTTTAAGCTTGAACGATCCCGGTGGCAGTGGTGTCATGGCCGCGACCGGAACCGCCCAAGGACATTCGCGCCATGTCGACGCACCCGATGCACGGCCCCAACCGATTCAAACTAGGGGTTTTTTCGGCCAACGCCGATGGCGGCCTGACGCTGACGCGGGTGCCGGAGCGCTGGCCCGCCACCTGGGACGGGATCGTCGAGGTGGCGCAGATGGCCGACCGCGCGGGCATCGAGTTCTTTTTGCCGATCGCTCGGTGGAAGGGGTTCGGCGGCGAGATGAACAGCCGGGAATGGAGCTTCGAAACCTTCACTTTCGCCGCCGGAATCGCCGCCGCGACGCGCAATATCGCGGTTTTTTCGACCGTGCATGTGCCGATGGTGCACCCGGTCTTCGCCGCGAAAGCGCTGGCCACGGTGGATCATATCAGCGGTGGACGGGCCGGTTTGAACATCGTTTGCGGGTGGAATCCGGAGGAATTCGGGCTGTTTGGGCTGCAAATGATCGAGGATCGGTATGGTCAGGGGCTGGAATGGGCCGAGATCATGGGCCGCATCCATGCCGATACGGGGCCATTTGATTATGAGGGATCATATTACAAGCTTAAAGGAGTTTCCGGCCGCCCGGCGCCGCTGCAACGCCCGCGGCCGGTGACGCTGAATGCCGCGTTCTCGCCGCCCGGGCGGGATTTCGCGGCGAGGGCGGCGGACTTCCTGTTCACCACCTTCACCGAGATCGAGAAGGGCCGTGCCACCATCGACGACATCGCCGCCCGCGCGGCCGCGCAGGGGCGCGAGGTGGGGGTGTTCACCACCTGCCACGTGGTGTGCCGGCCCAGCCAGGCGGAGGCGGAGGATTATTACGAGCATTACGCGGTGGCGATGCAGGACGCGGCCAGCGTGGACCACTACATGGGGGCGAAGGAGAAATTCTCCGGCAGCCACGAGGCCGACGCCTACCGGCTGCACCGCAAGCGGTTCGCCGGCGGTGCCGGGACCTATCCGCTGGTGGGCACGCCCGCGCATATCGCCGCCGAGATGGTGCGCATGGCCGAGACCGGGTTCGCGGGCACCACGGTCAGCTTCGTGAATTTCAGGGACGAGCTGCCGTATTTCATCGCCGAGGTGCTGCCGCTGCTGCGCGATGCGGGGCTGCGCGTGGCTTGACGCGCGGCGGGCCAGCCGCGACCCTTTCGCCAGCATATGAAGGGGTTTCGCCATGCTTCCCGCCAAGGACCGGCTGACGATCTGTTTCGCCCATGTCGCCTACCAGTTCCAGGCCCAGTTCGAGGCGCGGGCGACGGGGCTGGCGAGTTTCCAGGTGTGGAACCGGGAGGACTTGGCGGCGCGGATCGGCGAGGCCGATGTGCTGGTGATCTCGGGGTTCTGGAACAATGATTTGATTCCAAAAGCCTCGAAGCTGAAGTTCATCCAGTCGATCAGCGCGGGGGTGGACCAGTATTCCAAGGAGGGGCTGGCGGCGGCGGGGATTCGGCTGGCCAGCGCGCAGGGGGCGAATGCGCGGGCGGTGAGCGAGCATGCGCTGGCGCTGATCCTGGCGCTGGCCCGGCGGCTGCCGGAGGCGCGGGACAACCAGGCGCGGCATGTGTGGCGCGGCATGATCGGCGACCTGACGCAGCGCGAGGACGAGTTGGGCGGCAAGACGCTGCTGGTGGTGGGGCTGGGGCGGATCGGCTCGCGGCTGGCGCAACTGGGCCGGGCGCTGGACATGAAGGTGATCGGGGTGAAGCGCGACCCGACCCGGGGCGGCGACGCGGCCGACGAGGTGGTGGGGCTGGACGGGCTGTCAGGCGCCCTGCCTCGCGCCGACTATGTGGCGCTGACCTGCCCACTCACCCCCGAGACCACCGGGCTGATCGGTGCCGCGGCGCTGGGGCGGATGAAGGCATCGGCGTTCCTGATCAACTGCGCGCGCGGCAAGGTGGTGGACGAAACCGCGCTGGTGGACGCGCTGCGACACAAGCGCATCGCCGGCGCCGGCATCGACGTGACGCAGGAGGAACCGCTGGCGGCGGATTCGCCGCTGTGGGGGCTGGAGAACGCGCTGGTGACGCCGCATACCGGCGGCGAGACGCGCAGCTACGAGGCGAACGTGTTGGATTTGATGATGGAGAATCTGGAGCGGTTGTGGCGGGGGGAGACGGGGTTGAAGAATCAGGTGGTTTGAGGCGGGGCGGTTATGAAATTTGATTGTATAATTGCAGTCGTCTGGATTGAAAATATGTCGCGATAGCGACGCGAATCGGCCCTTTTATGGGCGCCGGCTGGAGAGCCGAAATTGGCTGGACGCGGTCAGTTTGTTTTCGGGCGCTCAACACTGAATAACGAGTGTTAGGGCCAAGCGTCTGCTTAGTGTCGGTCCAAGAACATCTTGAGTCC
>MKWE01000056.1:219580-348210 GCA_001899585.1 Rhodospirillales bacterium 70-18 | reverse complement strand
GGGAATGGCTTGAGGCGAGAGGAACAGCTTGACCCCGGCAACCCCAATCAGAGAAGACTCTTAGAGCGGTGTTATGAACTTGCGCGAAGCAGACCGGAAAAGAAGGAAGTGGGAAGCGTTCTTTTTTGAAAAAAAGAACCCAAAAACATTTATCCGGACTTCGCTCCTATGGCACCAGGGCGCTCGCGTTCGAAGTCGCGCAGCGCTGATGAAGTCTTTTTGCTTCTTTTTCTTCAGAAAAAAAAGATTCTTCCTTTGTTTTCTTCATCAAAGTTCATAACACCCTCTAGCCAGCCACGGCAGGCGCCGCCTCCGGCTGGGCCTCGCGCATCATCCGCTGCAACCGCTCGTCCAACTGGGCGATCGTGAACGGCTTGCGCATGATGGCCTCCGCCCGCAGCGTCTCGGAACCCTCGAACTCGGCATGCCCGGTCACCAGCAGCGCCTTCATGCGCGGCTGCAACGCCCGCGCCATCAGGATCAGCGCCACCCCGTTCATGCCCGGCATCACGTAGTCGGCCAGCAGCACGTCGAAGCTGCCGCCGGTATCGGCCAGGTCCTTTTCCAGGATCGCCAGCGCCTGGGTGGCGTCGGCGGCGGCCACCGGGTGGTGGCCGCGCTCGTCCAGTATCTCGCAGGTCATGCGGCGCACCGCGCCGTCGTCGTCGGCCACCAGGATGCGCAGGCCGCGGGGCACGGCGGCGCGCGGCGCGGCCAGGGCGCCGGTGGCGCGCGGCAGCAGCAGGGTGACGGTGGTGCCCGCATCCGGCCGGCTATCGATGCGCACGTCGCCGCCGGATTGCAGCGCCATGCCGTGCACCTGCGACAGCCCCAGGCCCGAGGCGCTGCCGGCCGGCTTGGTGGTGAAGAACGGTTCGAACACCCGCGCCAGCACGTGCGGCGCCATGCCGGTGCCGGTATCGCCCATCCGCACCGCGACATAGGCGCCGGGGCTCACGCCGGGGCCGGCCGGCACATCGTCGGGCACCAGCACGTTGGCGGTGGCGATGCTGAGCGTGCCGCCCCCCGGCATGGCGTCGCGCGCGTTCAGCACCAGGTTCAGCAGCGCCGCCTCAAGCTGGCCGGGGTCCACCAGGGCCGGCCATAAATCGGGGGCGAGGCTGGTGCGGATGGCGATGTCGCGCCCCAGCATGCCGGCAACCAGCCCCGGCAGGTCGCCCACCAGCTTGTTCAGGTCGGTGGCGGCCGGCAGCAGGCGCTGGCGCCGCGCGAAGGCCAGCAATTGCGCGGTCAGCCGCACGCCGCGCTCGGCCGCCTGGGCGGCGTTCTCCACCAGCGCCGCCGCCCCGGCCTGGGCCGGCCCCAGCCGGCGGCGCAGCAGGTCGAGCGCGCCGGTCACGATGGAGAGCAGGTTGTTGAAATCATGCGCAATCCCGCCGGCCAGCTGGCCGACGGCCTGCAGCTTCTGGGCCTGGCGCAGTTCGCCCTCGGTCTTCTCCCGCTCGACGATCTCCACCTGCAACTGGTTGCGGCTGGCCACCAGGTCGCGGGTGCGCGCGGCCACGCGGGCCTCCAGCGTGGTGTTCAGCTCCAGCAGTTCGGCGCGCTGCCGGCCCAGCCCCTCGGCCATCGCGTTGAACGCGGCGGCCAGCCGGCCGAAGCTGCCCTCCGGCGGCCCGGGCACGCGGGCGCGGGCCCCCAGGTCACCGGCCGACCAGCGCCGCGCCGCGTCCAGCAGCGCCGCGGTCGGCCGGCGCACGAAGCGCACGCCGGCCAGCACCGCCAGCCACATCGACAGCAGCGCCCCCAGCCCCACCAGCAGGCTGCCATGCCAGGTGGCGCGGTCCAGTTCGCTCATCACGTCCGGCACCGGCGCGTCCACCGCCACGAACAGCCGCCCGCCGGGCGGCCCGGCCCGCGTGAAGCCGGCCAGCCGCTCCAGCCCGTCCGCGCCTTCCAGCACCGCCACGCCGGCCTGGGCCGCGCCGACATGCGGCAGCAGTTCCGCCGGCAGCGACTGCCCGGCCTCTAACCGGCCCGGCCGGCGCGCCAGCACGATGCCGGTGGCATCGGCCACCACGAAGGTCTGGCCGCCCGCCGCCGCCAGCGACGCCCCCAGATGCCGGCCCAGCCAGTCCAGGCTGAGGCCCAGCACCACCACCGCCCGCCCGCCGGCCGGATCGTCGGCGCCAAACGGCACTCCCAGCGCCAGGGTCGGTCCGAGCGCGCCGGCCCCCGGTGTGAAGCCGCCGACCACGACCGGGGGAATCGCCGCCGCCGCCCGCAGCGCCGCCAGGATCGCCGAGGCGTCGCCCGTGCTGTCGTCGCCGGTATCGGTGCTGCACACCACCCGGCCGCCGGAATCGACCACCGAAAGCCCGGCATAGGGCGGCAATTCGGCCAGCAATTCCCGCAATTCCTGCCGGCAGCCCGGGCCCAGCGCCTGCACCACCGGCAGCCGGGCGATGGCGCGGCCCAGTTGGCGGGCGCCCTCCAGCACCATCTGCATGTCGGCGCGCACCAGCGCCGCCTGCTGGGTGACGCTGGCCGCCAGCCGCGTGCGGCGGGCGCTGCGCAGGTCGTAGTTCAGGTACAACAGCACCAGCACCGCCGGCACGGCAGCCAGCAACGCCAATGCCACGCAGCGCGCCAGCGCCCTGGCACGGCGCCGCCCCATCAAGTCGGACATTTCAGGTCGGACATATCACGCCGGTGCCACGCCTCCCCGCCGCCGGCGGGTCACCACGGACCGGCGGCGTCGCATTCATACAGGCCGCAATCAAGCCGGCGGGGAAATCAAGATGCGGTGACAATGCGCGTCAGCCGCGCCCGGGTTGGTGGCCGTTCTCGGACTCGAACCGAGACACCCTTTCAGGCGAGCGATTTTGAGTCGCTTGCGTCTACCATTCCGCCAAACGGCCCCGGGCAGAGACGGCTGACTATCACGCCGGCCGCATCGCTGCCAATCCCGCGCCGGCAGGTCAGGCGATCACCGCCTGGTAGGTCAGCACCCGCAATTCCCGGCGGATCGGATAGGTGCTGCTGGGCATCAGCTGGGTCAGCAGCACCACCGCCATGTCCTCGGCCGGGTCGCACCAGAACGCGGTGCTGGCCGCTCCGCCCCAGGCATATTCGCCGGCCGAGCCCAGTATCTGCGCCCGCGCCGGGTCCAGCGTGACCGAAAACCCCAGCCCGAAGCCGATGCCGGCATAGTTGGACTCGCTGAACCGCGGCATCCCCATCGCCGCCATGTCGCCGTCCAGGTGGTTGGAGGTCATCAGCTCCACCGTCTTGCGGCCCAGCAGGCGCACGCCGTCCAGCTCGCCCTTGTTGAGCATGAAGCGGCAGAAGCGCAGGTAGTCGCCGGCCGTGGCCACCAGCCCGCCGCCGCCCGAGCAGACCGTGCGCGGGCTGCCGTAGCGGCTTTTCTGCGGATCATCGATCAGCATCAGCGCGCCGGTCTTGGGATGGCGGGCGTAATTGGCGGCGAAGCGCCCCAGCTTGCCGGCCGGCACGTCGAAGCCGGTATCGACCATGCCCAGCGGGCCGATCACCCGCTCCGCCAGGAACTGGTCGAAGGGCTGGCCGGAAATCACCTCCACCAGCCGGCCCAGCACGTCGGTGGCGACGGAGTAGTTCCATTGCGTGCCCGGCTGGGCGATCAGCGGGCAGGCGGCGAGCAGGTCCACCACCTCGGCCAGGCTGGTCTCGGAGGTCTGGAAATCCACCCCGGTGTCGCGGTACATCGCGTCCACCGCGGTCGATTCCATGAAGCCGTAGGTCAGGCCCGAGGTATGGGTCAGCAGGTCGCGGAAGGTGATGTCGCGCACCGCCGGCACGCTGTCGATCTTGCCACGGCTGCCGCCGGTGGCCACGCGCTGGTTGGCGAAACCGGGCAGAAACCGGCTGATCGGATCGTCGAGCTGGAACCGGCCCTCCTCGTACAGCATCATGATGGCGGTGCTGGTGAGCGGCTTGGTCATGGAATAGATGCGCACGATGGTATCCGCCGCGAACGGCGTGCCGCGCGCCATGTCGGCCAGCCCGGTGGCGCGGGAATAGGCCACCTGCCCGTGCCGCATCACCGCAACGGACAGGCCGGCGAGCTTGCCGTCCGCCACCAGCCGGTCCATCCAGCCATCGATGCGCGACAGGCGCTTTGTTGAAAGACCAATGTCTTCTGCGGTGCTGCTCATGGCTGTTCCTTGCTCGTGCCGGCGATCCGGCGGATATGCTGCGCCGCCGGGGCCGGCCTCGCAAGATCAGGGCAGATGGTTATGCCGCACCATTATGATGCCGCATAACCATCTCAGCCGGCCACCGCCGCCGCCACCCATTGCGCCCAGGCCAGCACCGCCCGGTCCTCGCCGCGCCGCCCGACGATCTGGATGCCCAGCGGCAGCCCATGCGGCCCGGTGCCGGCAGGCACGGTGACGCAGGGCACGTGCAGCGTCGTCCAGATGAAGTTGAAGGCCGGGTCGCCGGTCGATTCCAGCCCGGCCGGCGCCTCGCCGGGCGCGGCCGGCGTCACCAGGATATCCAGCCCCTCCATCGCCGCCGGAAACCCGTCCTGCAGCGCGGCGAAGGTGGCCCGCGCGGTGGACAGCGCCGCCGGCCCCTGGGCGAGCCCCCAGTCCAGCCGCTCGCGCAGCCCCTCGCTGATGCCGTCGCGCACGCAGAGCAGCTCCCAGCCCATCGAGGCGGCGCTTTCGGCGTTCATCAGCACCGGATGCGCCTCCACCAGCGCCGCGAAGCGCTGCGGCAACTCGCGCGGGGCCAGGCTGGCGCCGGCGCGGGCCAGCGTGTCGGCGACGCGCTCGAACAGGGCGTGGGTTTCCGGCGCGGCGCCGCCCCAGCTCGGCGACCGGCACAGGCCGATACGCGGCGCCACCCCCGGCTGCTGGTCGGGGTCGCCCAGGTCGCAGCCGGCCACGGCCCCGGCGAACAGCGCGCAATCGGCCACGCTTCGAGCCATCACCCCAATGGTATCAAGCCCTTCCGACATCACCTTCATGCCCAGCCTCGCAATGGTGCCGAAGCTGGGCTTGTAGCCGACCGCGCCGCAATAGGCCGCCGGGCGGATGATGCTGCCGGCGGTCTGGGTGCCGAAGGCCAGCGGGAACAGCCCGCCGCCGACGCCGGCCGCCGAGCCGCTGCTGGAGCCGCCGGGGGTATGGGCCGGGTTGTGCGGATTGGCGGTGGCGCCGGGGCGGCGGGTGGCAAACTCGGTGGTGACGGTCTTGCCGATCACCACGCCGCCCGCCGCACGTGCCCAGGCGACCGCGGCGGCATCGGCGCGCGGGCGGTGGCCGGCCCAGATCTCCGAGCCATATTCACTCGGAAAATCAGCGGTATCCAGCACATCCTTCACGCCGATCGGCAGGCCATGCAGCGGGCCGGGCCGGGCGGCGCGGGCGGCGCGGCGGGCCTGGTCGGCATCGAAGGCGGCGAAGGCGCGCACCGCCGGCTCGCGCGCGGCGATGCGCTCCAGGCAGGCTTCCATCAGGCTCGCCGCGTCCAGCCGCCCGGCGCGGATGCGGCGTGCGGCCTCGGTGGCGGTCAGGTCGGCGGGGCTGGACGCGGACATGGTCGGCGCACTCCTGAAATGTTCGCCACAGGGTGGCGCGGCGCGCGGCGGCGGTCCATCCTCCCCTCATGGGCATGCGCACGGAATCCGGGCTGGTGGAGGTCGGCGGCAGCGCCGACGGCGCCGTCACCTATCTGGTGGCGATGCCGCCGGAGGCGCTGCCGGCGGTGCGGGTGTTCGACCTGTCGGCGGCGTGGGACGCGGCGCGCCTGGCGGCGATCGAGCAGGCCTGGGGCGGCCCGCGGCTGTTCCGCTTCCGCCGCGCCGATGGCGGCTTCACCGACCTCGCGCTGACCGACCGCGACGCCTGCTGCTGGGCGCGCGCGGTGGATGCCACCATCGGCATGGGCACCCCGTACGGCCTGACGCTGTGCCTGCGGTTGCTGGCGCTGGTGGAGCTGCTGGGCCGCAGCCCGTGGGCGGCCGAGCTGATCGCCATGCGGCGCGACGGCGCGGCGCTGCACCCCGGCCTGCTGCACGCCGCCGCCACCCAGGCCCTGACCGCGCAGGCGCGGTTCGACGAGACCCCGTTCCGCGCCCTGGTGCGCGACCGCCTGCCGCCGCCCACCGTGCCGCCGCCCACCATGCCGCCGCCCAGCCTGGCGCCGCCCAGCCTGGCGCCAACCGCCACGCCTCCCCCCCAAGCCGCGCGCCGCAAGGGCATGCGCCAAGCCCCAGGAGCCTCCGCATGATCCCTTCCCTGCGCCCGCTGCGCGCCCTGGCGCTGCTCGCCCCATTCGCCCCGCTGGCCGTCGCCGGCTGCGCCGCGCCGCTGTCGCATGGCGACAGCGCCCGGCTCGCCGCCTGCCGCGCCCGCGCCGAGGAGGTGTATTCCGTGCAGAACCGCGCCGATGTCTACCGCGACGACGCCTATGCCAGCAGCGTGCGCGACACGCCCTACGCCGGCGCCAGCGGCTTCGCTGCGACCAGCGGCGCACTGTCCGGCCGCTACCAGCGCGAGCAGATGGTGGACCGCTGCATGCGCGGGGCCGCCGGCAATGTCGGCAGCACGCCGGACGCGCCGGACCCGGCCAAACCCTCGGGCGCCTCGCATCTGCCGACGCCCTCGCCGCTGGCCGTGCCGCCGAAGCCGTGACCGCGGCCCCCGCCTGACCGCACCGGAGCCCCGCCGCGCGTGGCCAGCCTGTCCGCCATCCGTACGGTGCTCGCCCACCGCAACACCCGCATCTTCTACGGCGGCAGCCTGGTGTCATGGACCGGGCTGTGGGTGCAGAAGGTGGCGGTGGACTGGCTGGCCTGGGAGCTGACGCACTCGCCGCTCTGGGTGGGCATCCTGGCCTTCTGCAACCTCGCGCCCTCGGTGATCGTCTCGCCCTTCGCCGGCGCCTGGGCGGACCGGATGGACCGGGTGCGGCTGACCGTGGTCACCCAGCTGATCACCGCCGCCCATGCGGCGACGCTGGCGGGGCTGACGCTGTCCGGGCATATCCGCGTCGAATACATCGCCGTGCTGGAGGTGCTGCTGGGCACCGCCCAGGCCTTCGCCCAGCCGGCGCGCCAGACCCTGGTGCCGGGCATGGTGCCGCGCAGCGAGCTGCCGGGAGCGATCGCGCTGAACTCGCTGTGCTACAACCTCGCGCGCTCGATCGGGCCGGGCATCGGCGGGCTGATCGTGGCGGCCGCCGGCGTGGTGCCGGCGATGCTGGTGAACTGCGCGGCCTATCTGTTCGCCAGCGTCACCCTGCCGCTGCTGCGGCTGCATGCCGGGGCGCGGCGCGGCCACGCCCCCACCGGCAGCGTGCTGCGCGAGGTGGTGGACGGCATCATGTACGTCGCCCGCCACCCGGGCATGGGGCCGCTGTTCCTGTTCGCCGGTCTGCTCGGCGTGCTGACCCGTCCGGTGCAGGAGATGCTGCCGCCCTACATCGACCGCCTGTTCAGCCAGGGCGCGCAGGGGCTGGCCACGGTGTCCAGCGCCATCGGCATGGCGGCGATGGTGGGCGGCCTCATCGTGGCGATGCGCGGGCGGCTGGACGGGCTGGCGCGGCTGGCGGTGGCCGCCGGGGCTGTGATGGTGCTGGCCACCGCCGGCTTCGTGGCGACGCATCATTTCGGCTTCGCGGTGGTCTGCGCGGCGACCCTGGGCGGGGCCACCACGATGCACGGCATTTCGGTGCAGACGCTGCTGCAAAGCTCCACTTCCGGCCACATGCTGGGCCGGGTACTGAGCCTGTGGGGGATGATCGGGCGCGCCGCCCCGGCGCTGGGTGCGGTGATCTATGGCGGGCTCGCGGAGTTCGCCGGGCTGCAACTGCCGGTGCTGGCCGGCGCCGCGGTGGCCAGCGTCGCCTGCGTGCTGGTGGTGCGCCGGCTGCCGCGCATCGCCCGCGCGCTGGAACGCGGCGACGCGGCCTGAGCCCCCCAGGCGGCGGGGCGGACTTGCCCGCCGCGGGCAGCCGCCCTAGAAGCGCGGACGCTGAGAAATCCGGAAGGGGAATGGCGCCATGAGCAAGATCGTCCGTAACGAGCCGAACAAGATCCTGTCGAAAGCCGTCGAATACCACGGCTTCGTCTACCTGCAGGGCTGCACGGCCAAGGACGTCAGCAAGGACATCAAGGGCCAGACCGCCGAGGTGCTGGCGCAGATCGACGCCATTCTGGAGGCGCATGGCACCGACAACACCCGCCTGCTGCAGGCGCAGATCTGGCTGAAGGACATCCGCGACCGCGACGCGATGAACGAGCTGTGGTCGGCCTGGCTGCCCAAGGACGGCGCGCCGGCGCGTGCCTGCGTGGAGGCCAACATGGCCGATCCGCGCATCCTGGTGGAGATCATGGTCACCGCCTGCAAGTAGCCTTGCCAGGCTGGCGCGTGACGGCCCGAGATGGGTTCACCGGGGATCCGAATCGCGCGCCAGACCAAAGGCTGGCGCCGGGCGCCTTCGCCGATCGGGCGACGCCCGGCTTAGCCGGCCAGTTCTCGGATCAACTGGTTCCCAGGCCGGCATTGCACCCGGATTCAGCCGCCGGCGACCTTGTCCGACATTACGCGACAGACAGACGGCGAATCCGAACGGGCCGGATGCGGCCAAAACCGTGATATATCCGTCACATGCAAGGTGCAAATTAGAAACACTTTGTTCATTTTTTCAAGATGTAGGATCATTTTCCTTATTTTCGACGCTATCCACAGCCCGATTTCACGAAATCGCATGCCTGTCGTGCATTCCACGCTTTCTCGGGTTGCCAGACACGTAACCCGCTTGTTACCCGGTATCCAGCGACAGACGACGGTAAGAAGGACGGATTCATGCGGGTACGGAACAGTGGAGGTCGGGGCACTGGTGTGCGCATGGGGTTGCTGGGAACGGTGTTCGCCGCCGCCATCGCGCTGACCCTCCCCGCCCAGGCCGCCCGCCCAATCGTCCACCACCCCGCTCCCGCCCATCATCCGGTCCCCGCCCACCACGCCCCCATTCGCCACATCGTCGCCCATGCCAAGCCGGCGCATGGCCGCAGCATCACCGTCGCCTCCACCCATGCCGGCAAGGCGCATGTCGCCGCCCGGCCGGTGAAGCGCCACGTCATCCCTACCGCGAAAGCACAACTGCGCCGCGCGCCGCATGCCGCCGCGGTGCGCCATGTGGTGCACAGCAAGACCGGCAAGGCGCGCATCGGCGCCAGCCTGGTCAGCTATCGCGGCGGCATCAGCTGCGTGCCGTTCGCCCGAGCCGCCTCCGGCATCGAGCTGAAGGGCAACGCCACCAACTGGTGGGAAGCCGCGTCCGGCATCTACGCCCGCGGCGCCCGGCCGGAAGCCGGCAGCGTGCTGAACTTCCGTTCCACCGGCAAGATGCGCCTCGGCCATGTCGCCGTGGTCGCCCGCGTCATCAACGCGCGCGAGGTCGAGATCGACCATGCCAACTGGGCCGGGCCCGGCGCGCGCAAGGGCGGGGTGTCGCGCGGCATCCCGGTGATCGACGTGTCCCCGCGCAACGACTGGACCGCCGTGCGCGTCGGCCTGGGCCGCAGCGGCGAGTTCGGCAGCGTGTATCCGACCTACGGCTTCATCTACGACCGGCCGGATCGCGGCGTGATGGTGGCCAATACGCTGGCGCCGGCGCATGGCGGGCTGGTGCCGGTGCGCGGCGGGCCGATGTCGGTGGAAGTGGCGGAAGCGCCTCTGCACGGCCGCGGTTCGATGAACGTGGTGGACGCGCCGAACCGGGCGATCCGCTAGGCCAGACGGCCGCTAAACCAGCCCTGCCATCCCGAGCAGCCCACCCGCGGCGAGCAGCCACAGCGGGTGGATGCGTGTCGTCAGCAGCAGCGCCGTGATGGCCAGCGTCAGCGCCGCCGAGGCCGGCCCGGTGGCCGTGGTCATCGACAGCAGCACCGCCGCCGCCATCACCAGCCCCGCCGTCACCGGCGTCAGCCCCGCCTGCACCCGCCGCCGCCAGGGCCGGTCGCGGAAATACTGCCAGGCATGGCCGGTGGCGTAGGACAGCAGCGCCGGCGGCCCCACCAGCGCGGCGGTGGCCGTGAGCGCCCCGGCCAGCCCCGCCACCCGCCAGCCGATCAGCGTGGACACCAGCATGTTCGGCCCGGGTGCGGCCTGCGCCAGCGCATACAGCGCGACGAACTCGGCGCCGGACATCCAGCGATGCACCTGCACCACCTGGCGCTGCAATTCCGGCAGCACGGTGTTCACCCCGCCCACCGAGATCAGCGACAATTGCGCGAACAGGCCGCCGAGCGCGCCGATATCCGCCCAGCTTCCGGCCAGCCACGGCGGCGTCATCGCGGCGTCCGGTGCAGGGCCACGCTGAGCGGCGCCAGCACCAGCATGGTGGGCAGCAGCGGCAGGCGCAGCACGGCGATCGCCAGCAGCGCCACGCCGGCCACCGCCAGCCCGAGCGCCCGGCCGCGCAGCGGGGCGGCGATCTGCAGCGCGGTGGCCAGCACCAGGCCGGAGGCGGCGGCGGCCAGGCCATGGAAGGCGCGCCCCACCACCGCATGGCCGCCATAGGCGCCATACAGCGCGCCGAGGGTCATCACGATCACCATCGGCGCCGAGAGCAGGCCCGCCAGCGCCGCCGCCGCACCGGCCGGGCCGCGAAACCGGGCACCCAGGCAGACCGCGAAATTGACGATGTTCGGCCCCGGCAGGAACTGGCACAGGGCCAGCAGGTCGGTGAACTCGGAGGCCGCCAGCCAGCCGCGCTGCTCCACCACCATCCGCCGCGCCCAGGGCAGCGTGCCGCCGAAGCCGCAGATGCCGATGGAGAAAAAGCCGCCGAACAGCGCCCCCACGCCGGGCAGGCCGGTGCCGGGTTGCGGCTCGGGATGTGGAATAGGCTGCATCGGGCCAGAATAGGCCGGTAAATCCGCGCTGGCGACCGGTTGACCGGCACCGCGCGCGGTGCGACACCAGCCGCCACATGCCCCCTCGCCCGCCCGCGCCGCCGCGTCCGCCTGCTGCCCCTGGCCTCACCCGGCGGGCTTTTGGCGGGCTGCTGCTGACCGCGCCAGGGATGGCGGCGCTGCCGCCGCTGCGGCCCGCCGATGCCGCGCCGCTGCACGTCTCGCAACTGCTGGCGCTGACCGGGGCGGCGGCGTTGCAGGGCGACGCCTTCCGCAACGGCGTCGAGATGGCGGTGCAGGAGATCAACGCCGGCGGCGGCCTGCTGGGGCGGCAGGTGCGGATATCCACATTCGACACCCAGTCCTCGCCGCAGGGCGCGCGGGCCGCCGCCGCACGGGCGCTGGAGGGCGGGCCGCTGGCGCTGCTGGGGCCGGTGGCCACTGCCGAGACGCTGGCGGTGGCGCCGATGGCGCGCGAGCGGCGGGTGATGCAGGTAACCGCCGCCGAATTGCCGGCGCTGCCGGCGCCGGGCGAGCCGATGCTGCTGCTGGCCGGCCCCGGCCAGGCGATCCGCATGGCCACGCTGGCGCGCTGGGTGCAGGGGCTGCCGGGCGTGCGCCGGGTGGCGCTGCTGGCCGCCGAGGGCCAGGGCGGTGCCGTCGCGCAGTTCGCCGCCGCGTGCCGCGCGCGCGGGCTGGCCGTGACGGCCAACCTCGTGCTGCCGCCCGGCCACGCGGAGCCGGCAGCGGCGATCGCCCGGGTGGTGGCCAGCCAGGCTGACGCGCTGTTCATCGCGGCCGGCGGCGCGATGGCGGGGCACATCATTGCCGAGGCACGCCGGCAAGCGCCCGCGCTGGTGCTGTTCGGTGAGGCCGGGCTGGCCGGCGCCGCGGCGCTGCGCGCGGCCGGGCCGGCGGCGGCCGGGCTGTACGTGCAGCGCGCCCTGGCGCCCGACGCCCCGATGCCGGCGCTGGAGGCGTTCCACCGCCGCTTCCAGGCGCTCTACCACCAGGCGCCGGACGCGGTGGCGATGCAGGGCTATATCGCGCTGGCGATGGTTCAGACGGCGGTGCGCCGGCTGGGCCAGCCCACCGCGCCGCTGCTGGCCGAAGCCCTGCGGACCAGCCCGGTGCGCGAGGCGGACGCGCCCGGCATCCTGCTCGACACCGCCTGGAACCCGGCCGGGGAGGCGGACCGCGTCAGCTTCATGACCGAATTGCAGGCCGGCGGCACGCTCTCGTGGTCCACCCTGCCGCCGTTGCGCGGCTAGGGCAGGATCGCCACCGCGCGGGTCCAGCCGGCCGAAGCGCGGTGGATTTTCACCGGAAAACACACCACCTGGAAGCCGTTTGGCGGCAAAACCTCCAAATTATGGAGCTTTTCCAGGTGGGAATAGCCGATTTCGCGGCCGGCGCGATGGCCTTCCCAGATCAGCCCGGCATCGCCGGTTTCGGCCACGCGGCGCCTGGTGTGGCTGAACGGGGCGTCCCAGCTCCAGGCGTCGGTGCCGACCAGCCGCACGCCGCGCTCCAGCAGCCACAGGGTGGCCGCCTTGCCCATGCCGCAGCCGGTGTCGATGTAGCCCGGCTCGCCATAGCGCGCGCCGGCCGCGGTGTTTACCAGAACGATCTCCAGCGGCGCCAGCGTGTGGCCGATCCGCGCCAGTTCCGCCGCCACGTCGCCCGGCGTGGCCACGTAGCCATCCGGCAGATGGCGGAAATCCAGCTTCACGCCGGGCTGGAAGCACCATTCCAGCGGCACCTCGTCGATCCGCCAGGACGGTTCGCCGCCCGGCGTCAGGGCGTGGTTCATGGTGCTGAAGAAATGGTAGGGCGCGTCCAGATGGGTGCCGTTATGGGTGCTGATGGCCACCCGTTCGACGGCGGCGTATTCGCCGTCGGGCAGGTCCTCCACCCGCACGCCCATGTAGTCAGCCATGGCCGGGGCGCTCTGGTGGTGGTCGATATATTCGATCTGCGGCAGCATGTGCGGCGGGTCGCTGGCGATACCGGCCCGCAGCGGGCTGGAGATGTCGATCAGGCGGCGGGCCATGCGGGTGCCTCCCGGTTCAGTGCGCCAGGAAGACCGGCAGCGTCATCTCGGTCAGCAGGCTTTTGGTGACGCCGCCGAACACCTGCTCGCGCAGCCGGGAATGGCCGTACAGGCCGCAGACCAGCAGGTCGGCGCCCAGGTCGGCGGCGTAGGACAGCAACGCGTCGCCCTCGGAGATGTCCACGGCCACGGTGTGCGCCGCCTCGGCGCGGATGCCATGGCGGGCCAGATGCAGCGCCATGTCGGCGGCCGGCACGTCGCCGTCGCCGGCGATGCCGAGGCGCGGGTTGATCGACAGCACCGTCACCTTGCTGGCGGCCTGCAGCAGCGGAATGGCCTCGTTGACCGCGCGCGCGGCCTCCGCCGTGCCGTTCCAGCCGACCAGCACGGTTTGGCCCAGGTTGGGGAAGGCGCCGGCATAGGGCACCACCAGCAGCGGCCGCCCGGCGCCCATCAGCGCGCCCACCGGCAGGTCGGCGGCCTTGGCCGAGCCGGTGCCGACGGGTTCGCCCTGGCCCAGCACGATCAGGTCGGCGTAGCGGCCGTGCAGGGCGACCGTCTCGGCCACCACGCCCTCCACCCGCCGCCACTCGCCCTCGATGCCCTCGCGCGCCAGTGCGGCACGGAAATCGGCCTCCACGCCCGCGGCCTCCTCCAGGCGGACGGCGCGCATGCCGGCGAGCACGTCCTCCACCCGCTCCATGTCCATGAACATGCTGGGATAGCTGTTGAACACCTCGGGCGACGGCAGGTCGATCACGTGCAGCCCCGTCAGGTGCGCGCCATGGCGGGCCGCCAGGCTGGCCGCCACGCCGAGCCGGACGGCACTGCGCGGGCCGGCATCCAGATGCACCAGGATATCCTTGATCGCCATCACTTTCCCCTCGTCTGCCGCCGACCGGTGGCGCGGCGGGTTGTCCGATCCGGTACAGATGGGCACGCATTCCACCGCGCTGTCCACCGGCATATCGCAGAAATCCGGGCGGAAGCAGCACTCCGGCGCGCGCCCTTCGCCTAGCCGAGGAAGGCCTCCAGCAGCGCCCGGGTGCCGCGCAGGTCGGCCGGCTTGCCCTGGGCGACGACGGCGCCGCGCTTCATCACATAGGCATAGTCGCACAGCGCCAGCGCGGCGGCGGCGGCCTGTTCGGCCAGCAGGATCGCCACCCCGGCGGCATTCAGCGCCTCCAGCGCCTCCAGCACCTGGGCCATCGCCGGCGGCGACAGCCCGCGCGTCGGCTCGTCCAGCAGCAGCAGGCGCGGGCGCGTCATCAGGGCGCGGCCGATCGCCAGCATCTGCCGCGTGTCGCCATCCAGCGCTCCAGCCGGCGTGTCGCGGTGCTCCGCCAGTTGCGGGAACAGCGTGTAGACCCGGTCCAGCATCGACGCCTCCCGCCCGCGCCTGGCCAGCGCGCCCAGCGCCAGGGTCTGCGCCACCGACAGCGCGCCCAGTCCGGTCGGCCAGTCCGGCACCAGCGCCACGCCGCGCCGCACCACTGCGTGCGGCCGCAGCCGCCCGAGCTCGGCGCCGCGAAACTGCACGCTGCCGCCGCCGGCGCGATGCAGCCCGGCGACGCAATGCAGCAGCGTGGACTTGCCCGCGCCGTTGCCGCCCAGCAGCGCGGTGAAGGCGCCGGGGCCCACCGTGAGCGTGACACCGCGCAGCGCGCGGGCCGCGCCGTGGCTAGCGGCGAGCGCGGAGACTGTCAGCATCTTGCTGGCGTCCGAGCAGGGCGTCCTGCACCGCGGGATGGCCGAGGCAGGTGGCCGGGGGCCCCTCGGCGATATGGCGGCCGGCCCGCATCACCACCACGTGGTCGCAATGGTCGGCCACGAACTGCATGTTGTGGGCGATCACCAGCAGGGTCATGCCCTCGTCGCGCAACTCGCGCAGCAGGACGCCGATGGCGGCGCTGTCCGACGCCGCCAGGCCCTCAGCCGGCTCGTCGAGCAGCAGCAGGCGCGGGGCGGCGGCCAGCGCGCGGGCGACCTCCATGCGGCGCAGCTCGCCCTGGCCCAGCGCCTCCGCCGGGTGGTCCGCGCGCTGCGCCAGCCCCACCCGCGCCAGCAGCGCATGCGCCCGCCCGGCCTGCGCCGTCGCCGCCCGCCGCGCCGCCGGCAGATGCAGCAGCGAGGGCCAGAACCCGATCCCGCGCCGCAGGAAGCCGCCGGCGATCACCTGTTCCAGCACGGTCAGGCCGCGGATCGGCCGGGCATGCCGCCAGATCCGCACCAGCCCCAGCGCCGCCACCGCATGCGCCGGCAGGTGGCCGATCGGCACGCCGGCGAAGCGGATGGCGCCGGCATCGGGGCGCTGCATGCCGCACACCAGCTCGGCCACCATGGTCCGGCCGGCGCCGTTCGGGCCGAGCAGCGCGGTCAGCGAGCCCTGGCGCACCGCGAAGGACAGGTCGTCCAACACGGTGGCGCCGCCGAACGCCTTGCCCACCCGGACCAGTTCCAGCAGGTCCACGCTCATCGGTCCACCCGATGGTAGCGCGTACGGCGGACGGGCGGGCGGATGCCGGGACGGCGCGGCGGCGGCCGGGCGGGCGCCAGAACCTGCCGGTCGTACAGCCCGTCCGGCAGGAACAGCACCGCCAGCAGCAGCGCCAGCCCGATCGCGATGTCGCCGAACCCCCGCGTGCCGAACCCTGAGACAGTCAGTTCGGGCGCCGCCAACCGGACGAGCTGCGGCAGCGCGGTGACCACGCCGGCGCCCAGCATCGGCCCCATCCAGTGCCCCACGCCGCCGACCATCGCGCCGGCCACCATGACGAAGCCCAGATGCAGGCCGTAGGCAGCCGGCGACACCGCCTGCAGCGACAGCGCCAGCAGCGCGCCGCCCAGGCCGCCGGCCAGCCCGGCGGCGGCGAAGCCAACCAGCCGCACCCGCCGCGCGTCGATGCCCAGGCCGGCGGCCAGCGGCGCGTCCTGGCGCAGCACCCGCGCGGCGGTGCCGTGCCAGGAATGGTGCAGCGCGCGGAACCCCAGAGCCACCAGCGCGGCCACCGCGATCGCCACCACCGGCGGCAGCGGCGCGGGCAGGCTGGCGCCGTCGGTCAGCGCCGGCACATGGCCGGTCACGGTTTGGATCAGCAGCACGAGTACCAGGCTGGCCAGCGCCGCCCGCCCCTCGGCCAGCCGCAGCGCCGGCACCGCGAAGGCCAGCGCCACCGCCAGCCCGGCCAGGGCGCCGGCCAGCAGCACCAGCGGCAGCGGCAGCCCGGCCAGCGCCAGCCGGATCGCCAGGAACCCGCCCGCCGCGCCGCAGCCGACCGCGACGAAGCTCAGCAGCCCGGTCGCCAGCGTGGCATAGGCGGCCAGGGCGAACACCGCGTTGATCGCCGCGACGGCGAGCAGCATCGAGGCGGTGGGCCAGAGGTCGAACAGCGCGTCCATGCTCAGCCCCGGCCAGCCGCGTCGGGAACCGGCAGGCGGGGTGACAGCGGGCGGGATGACAGCGGGCGGGGCGACAGCAGATGGGGCGCCAGCAGCACCGCCAGCAGCACCGCGTAGCCGGCGCCGTCGCGCAGCGCGAAGGCGAACCAGCCGCCGCTGGCGATTTCGGCCAGCCCCAAGGCCAGCCCGGCGGCCACCACCCCGGCCAGCCCGAACCGCCCGCCGACCAGCGCCGCCACCAGGCCCTTCAGCATCAACCCCAGCCCCTGCCCCTGGCCCAGCCCGGCCGAGACCTCGCCCGCCGCCAGGCCGCCCAGCAGCCCGGCCAGCCCCGAGGCCGCCCCGGCCAGCGCCGCCACGCCCAGCAGCACCAGCCGCACATCCACGCCCCCGAGCGCCGCCGCCACCGGATCGGCGCCGACGGCGCGCAGCGCAACGGCGAAGCGGGTGCGCTGGTCCATCCAGGATAGCCCACCGGCCGCCGCGGCCAGCAGCGCCAGCGTCAGCAGCGCCAGACCCGGCACGTGCAGGCCGGCCAGCCGCAGCAGGAAGGCGGGCCCGGCGTCGGGCGGCACCGGGCGCGGCTGCCCGCCGATGGCGAGGCCGGCCAGCCGGTCCAGCACGAACCACGCCGCCACCGCCACCACCAGCCCTCGCTGGGACACCACTCCGCCCTCGCCGCCACCCTCGCCGCCGCTCTGGCCGGCCACACGGTCGCGCAACGGCAGGAACACCAGCAACTCCACCAGCACGGCGACCGCGGCGCCGGCCAGGACAGCGGCCAGGGCGGCGGCCGGCAGCGCCAGCGGCCAGCCCAGCACGGACAGGCAGGCGAGGCCGGCGAGCGCGGCCAGGAGGCTGACACCGGCCTGCGCAACGTTGACCACCCCGGTGGCGGCGAACACCAGCCACAGCGCCAGGCCCGACAGCGCATAGAGCGCGCCCAGGGCGCAGCCATTGATGGCTTGCTCGACGAACAGGACCATCGCCGGCTAGTCCGCCGCATCGGCGCGGGTCCAGCGCGCCAGCCCGCCATCGGCGGTCCAGGCGAGGAACCGGGGGGAGCGCACCACCATCTGCCCGCCGCGCATCGACATCCCGTCATACGCATCGGCGTCCAGCCGGCCGAGCCGCGCCATCGCCCGCGCCAGCGCCGCGCGGTCGGGCTGGCCGGGCAGGGTGCGCAGCGCCTGGGCGACCAGCCAGACGGCGGTATAGCCGCGCGCGCCATACGGGTCCGGCGGGCCGGCGAACATCGCCTCGTAGGCCCGCGTGAACGCCGCCCGGCCGCCACCGGCGCCACGGGCAGGGTCGGGCACCGCGAAGTCGGCGGCGAACGGCACGCCGGCCAGCACCGGCCCGACGCGGGCGAACAGGGCGGCCGGCGCCAGCGCATCGGTGGCCGCGATCGCGCCCTGCCAGCCGCGCCCGCGCAGCGCCGCCACCAGCCGGCCGCTGGGCAGGGCGGTGGCATACAGCACGATCAGGTCTGGCCGCAGCGCTGCCAGCCGGGTGGCCGGCACCGTCATGTCGGTGTCGGCGGAGGGGGCCTCGGCGGTGCCGAGCGTGTGCAGCCCGGCCTTCTCCAGCGCCGCCCGCGCCGCCGCCGCACGCGCCCGCAACCCGGCATCGTCGGCCGGCATGAAATAGGCGGCGTTGCGCGCCCCCAGCGCCCGCGCCATGCGCCGCAGCAGCCCGGGCTCGTCGGCCGCCGGCCAGCCGGCAACGCTGTAGACGAAGGGGGGTGCCGCCAGCTCGCCGCCGCCGGCGCCGTAGAGCACCAGGGGGATGCGGTCGCGCCGGGCCAGCGGCGCCAGTGCCGCGGCGCTGGCGGTACGGACGCAGCAGGCGACCGCCATCACCCGCGGGTCGGCCAGCAGCCCGTCATAGCGCCGCACGGCCTGGGCGGCGTCGTCCCCGGCGTCGCGCTCCGCCAGGTCCAGCCGCGTGCCGGGGCCCAGCAGCCCGCCGGCGTTGATCTGGGCGACGGCGAGCTGCGCGCCGCGGCGGAAGCTCTCGGCCTCCAGCGCCAGCGGGCCGGCGGCGCTGGTCAGGAAGCCCAGCCGGTAGATCCCGGCCTCCAGCGCCTGCGCGGGGTGCACGAGCCACACCAGCAACGACAGCAATGCCGCCAACCGGAGCATTGCAAGCCGGGCCACCCGGTGCCGCCTCAGCCGTGCCATGTCTCGTTGCCCCGCCCTATCCGTCACGCCGTCCGTACAAAACTCGCACATCTCACAGCACGTTGACAGGCGCTCGAGGCAAATTGTGACGGCTGTTACACACGGCAATTCGTTCGCCTTCGTGCCGCACTCATTTATATCGCACTCATTTATATCGCACTGGCGCCGCCGCGCCGCCTGCGGCACCATCGCGGCGCGGCATGCAGGAGAGCGCCATGGCCCACGCCCCGGCCACCCGGATCGACATCGCGGCGATCCCGGTCATCGACATCGCCGGCCTGGGCGCCGATCCGGCGGCCGGCGCGGCGGTGGCGGCGCAGATGCTGGCGGCGGCCGAGGCGACCGGCTTCTTCTACGTGCGCAACCATGGCGTGCCGCAGGCGCTGATCGACTCGGTCTTCGCCATGGCCGCCGATTTCTTCGCCCTGCCCGAGGCCGCGCGGCGGCAGGTGGCGGTGAACCCCTGGCATCGCGGCCTGGTGCAGGCCGGCGAGGCGCGGATGTATGCCGGCGCCCGGCCGGACCTGAAGGAGAGCTTCATCTGGGGCCTGGACAGCGCCACCGACGCCGCCGCGCCCGACGCCCACGGCACCCCGCCCAACCAGTGGCCGCAGGCGCCCGCCGGCATGCGCGCGGCGTTCACCGCCTATCTGGACGCCGCCAACGCGGTCGGCTGGCGGCTGCTGCGCGCCTTCGCCGCCAGCCTGGGCGTGGCCGAGGACATGTTCGTGCGCCGCATCGCCCACCCGACCTCGCGCGGCTCGGTCATCCACTACCCGCCGCAGCCGCCGGACGCCGCGGGCGACCAGTTCGGCGTGTCGCCGCATACCGACTGGGGCTGCCTCACCCTGCTCTGCCAGGACGCGACCGGCGGGCTGGAGGTGCGCGGGCATGACGGCTGGGTGACCGCGCACCCGATCCCGGGCACCTACGTGGTCAATGTCGGCGACCTGCTGGCGCGCTGGAGCAATGACCGCTTCCGCTCCACGCCGCACCGCGTGGTCAACCGCTCGGGGCGGCAGCGGCTGTCCTGCGCGGTGTTCGTGGACCCGGACCGCGATACCCCGATCGTGCCGGTCACCCGCCCCGGCGAGGCGGCGCGCTACGAGCCGGTGACCTGCGGCGCCTATGTGCAGTCCCGCTTCGACGCCGCCTTCGCCTATCGCCAAAGGGCAGATGACCAGAAGGCGGCTGGATGATCTTCGACACCCACGCGCATTTCTACGGCGAGACGCTGTTCGCCCACCTGGCCCGACGCGGCACGGTGCCGCTGGTGGAACACGCCGGCGGCCGCCGCTTCATGGTGACGCCGACCAGCCGCTTTCCGCTGGAGGGCGGCTTCGTCTCGTTGGCCGAGCGGCTGGGCTGGATGGACCGGCAGGGTATCGGCCGCCAGCTCATCACCTTCCCCGGCGCACTGGGGCCGGACGTGCTGCCGATCGGCGAGTCGCTGGCGCTGGTGCGCGACGTGAACGACGAACTGGCCGCCACCTGCGCCGCCCATCCGGACCGCTTCACCGCCCTGGCCGGCCTGCCGATGGCCGAGCCGGACCGCGCGGCGGCGGAGCTGGAACGGGCGGTGCGGGGGCTCGGCCATGTCGGCGCGATCCTCCCGAGCAACTACTTCCACTCCCTGGCCGGCGTCGCCGCCCTGGCGCCGCTGCTGGAGGCGGCCGAGGCGCTCGGCGCGCACCTGATGCTGCATCCCGGCCAGCGCCACGACGAGAGCCTGGCGCCGAAGGCCTGGCCGGACCTGGCGATGCACCGCGCCTCCACCATCGAGCTGCATGCCGGCATCACCCATGCGCTGATCTCGCTGCTGCATTCGGAGGCGATGGCGCGCTATCCGCACATCACCTGGCAGGTGGTGAACCTGGGCGGCACCTTCCCCTTCGTGGTGGAGCGGATGGACCATATCGTCGCCACCCGCGACCCCGCCGCCCCGCGCCCCTCGGCGATGCTGGGCGAGATCGTGTTCGACTGCGCCTCCCTCGGCCCGCGCGCGCTGGAGATGGCGGTGGCGGTGTTCGGGGCGGAGCGGGTGATGTTCGGCACCGACTACCCGATCTTCACCTCCGACGTGTCGGCCCAGGCGCTGGCGACGGCGCGCCTTACCGACGCGCAGCGCGCCCTGGTCGGCTCCGGCACCGCGCTGGCCACGCTGGCGCGCAACGCCGGCCGCCGGCTCAACGGGCCGCCAGCCGCCGCTCCCACCGGCGGAACAGCAGCGACAGGCTGAAGCACACCGCGAAATACATCGCCGACGCGGTGATCCAGGTCTCGAACACCCGGGTGGTGGAAACCGCGATGTCGCTGGCCATGAAGGTCAGGTCCTGCACCGAGATCAGCGAGACGATCGAGCTATCCTTGATCAGGCTGATGAACTGCCCGCCCAGCGGCGGCACCATGCGCGCCACCGCCTGCGGCAGCACCACCAGCCGCAGCACCTGCCAGCGCGTCATGCCCAGGGCGGACGCGGCGTCCCACTGGCCGAGCTCCACCGACTGGATGCCGCCGCGCAGGATCTCCGCGACATAGGCGCCCTCGAACAGCGCCAGCACCACCAGGGCGGCGAGGAAGTTCTTCAGCAGCCGCGGCTCGCCGAACGCCACCCCGATCACCCGGAGCGCGGCCGGCGGCGCGTGGTCCAGCAGCGCGTCGATGCCCAGCAGCGGCATCACCTGGCTGGAGACGAAGAAATAGCCGACGAACACCAGCACCAGCGGCGGCGTGTTGCGCATCAACTCCACATAGGCCCCGCCCAGCAGGCGCAGCAGCTTCATCCGCGCCGTGCGAGCCAGCGCCACGACGGCGCCGAACAGGCTGGCCAGCGCCATGCCCCACAGCGTCAGCCGCAGCGTGGTCGCCAGCCCCTGCAGCAGCAGGTTGGCGACCCAGCCGCGCCGGTCGTCCCAGCGCACCAGATAGTTGGGGATGAAGCCCCAGCTCCACTGGTAGTTCAGCACCGCCTGCACCCGCCAGGCGACGAACCCCGCGAAGCCGGCCAGCACGGCCAGCACCAGCCCGTCGAGCCAGGTGAGGCCCGGGCGGGAGCGGCTCAGGACTTGACCAGGCTCAGCCAGTCCCGCCCCTCGAACCAGTAATGGAAGCGGCCGGCGAGGAAGCCGTCGGCATGGCGGGCGGCGATCCAGTCGTTCAGCACGCCCAGCGCCTTGGTGTCGCCCTTGCGCAGCGCCATCGCGTCCTTCTGCGCCACCAGCACGCCCTTGACCGGCTGGTAGAGGTCGGCCGGATGGTCGACCACCGAGAAGGCCGGCTTGGGGGTGGAGGTGAACCAGGCCATGGCGCGGCCGTTCAGCAGCTCCTGAAGCGCCTGGGCATCGTCGTCGAACTGGCGCAGCGTGGCCAGCGGCAGCATCTGCTGCACCGTCGGCACCGCGTTGGTGCCGCGCCGCGCGACCAGGGTGAAGTCCGGCCGGTTGAACTGCTCCAGCCTGGACAGCCCCGGCGCGGTCTTCAGGCTGGCCACCATGGCGACCCCGCTGAACGAGTACGGCTCGGTGAAGTCCACGCTCTCGGCGCGCGCGGGGGTGATGGTCATGCCGCCGATGATCATGTCGAAATTGCCCGCCAGCAGGGCCGGGATGATGCCGTCCCACGCCGTCGGCACCGGCTCGTGCTTCACCCCCAGGTCGGCGGCCAGCCGGCGCGCCACGTCCAGTTCGTAGCCGATCAGCTCGCCCTGCTTGTCGCGCATCGCCCAGGGCACGAAGGTGGACAGGCCGGAGCGCAGCACGCCGCGCGCCTTGATGCTGTCGATCACGCTCTCGGCGGCCAGCGCGGGGCGCACCCAGGGGGCGACGGCGGCGGCCAGCAACAGGGTTCGGCGGTTCATGATGCGTCCTTTCTCAACGGGAGGTCCCGCGCGCCAGCCGGCGCTCCAGCAGCGATGCCAGCAGGGACAGGATTATGGTCACGCCCAGGTAGATCGCGGCAACGGTCAACCACAGCTCGAAGGTCATGAAGGTGTCGGCGATGATGCCGCGCGCCTCGTTGGCCAGGTCGAAAATGGCGATCACGCTGATGATCGCCGAGTGCTTCACGATGCTGATCGCCAGCGAGGCCAGCGGCGGCAGCACCACGCGGGCGGCCTGCGGCAGCACCACCAGGCGCATCGCCTGCCAGTTGGTCAGCCCCAGGCCGGCCGCCGCCTCGCGCTGGCCGGCCGGCACGGCGAGGATGCCGGCGCGGATGACCTCGGCGGCGAACGCCCCCTCGAACAGCCCCAGCGTCAGGATGCCGGTCAGCGTGCGGCCGATGCCCAGGATCGGCGCCAGCACGAAATAGAACAGGTACAGCTGCACCAGCAGCGGCGTGTTGCGGATCAGCTCCACATAGCCGCGCGCCACCCCCCGCCCCACCCGGCTGCCCGACAGCAGCAGCAGCGCCGCCAGCAGCCCGGCGGCCAGCGCCACCACGAAGGCCCAGGCGGAGACCACCAGCGTCACCCCCAGCCCGTTCAGCAGCGGGCCGGGGTAGACATGCCCCTGGTAGGTCTTGAACAGATATTGCGGCACCCGCTGCCACTGCCAGCGATACGGCATCGCCGCCCCGGCCCGCACCAGCAGCCAGGCGGCCAGCGCCATCAGCAGCGCGAAGGCGATCCAGTGCGGCAGGTCGGAACGGGTGGGGCGCGGGCGCACGCGGCGGAGGCTCCTGGTTGCGCCGCACCATGCCGGGCCGGGGGGGCGGGACGCAAGCCGGGCGCCGGTGTAGCGTGCGCCATGCAGGCCGGCATTGGCACGGCAAAGGGCGGCGGATGATGCGGCGATGGAGGGATGGCGGGGCATGGCGCCTGGGCGCGGCCGGCTGCGCGCTGCTGGTGGCGGCACAGGCCGCCGCCGAGCTGTGGATGGGCCGCGACCCGATCTGCAAATGCGGCTACGTCAAGCTGTGGCACGGCGTGGTGTTCAGTTCCGAGAACTCGCAGCACCTGCTGGACTGGTACAGCTTCTCCCACGTCATCCACGGCTTCCTGTTCTACGCCGCCGCCCGGCTGCTGCTGCGCCGCGCGCCGGTCGGGGTGCGGCTGCTGGCCGCCACCGCGCTGGAGGCGGCGTGGGAGGTGTTCGAGAACACCCCCTTCGTGATCGAGCGCTACCGCGCCGTGACCATCTCGCTCGACTATTACGGCGACAGCGTGGTGAACTCGGTCACCGACACGCTGTGCGCCGTGCTGGGCTTCCTGCTCGCCTGGCGGCTGCCGGTCTGGGCGACGGTGGCGCTGCTGCTGGCGATGGAGCTGGGGGTGGGCATCGCCATCCGCGACAACCTGACGCTGAACATCATCATGCTGGTCCACCCGATGGACTGGCTGCGGGCCTGGCAGGGGGGCGGCTGACCCCCCTGCCCCTGGCTGCCGCTACGCCGCGCTGGCCTTCAGGCGGTCGGCGAAGGTCTTGCGGAACTTCTGCACCTTCGGCGCCACCACGGCGCGGCAATAGCCGCTCCACGGGTTGCGCGCAAAATAATCGTCGTGCTCCGCCTCGGCCGGCCAGAACCGGTCGAGCGGCTTGATCTCGGTCACCAGCCTGCCGTCCCAGATGCCCGCCGCCTCGATCTCCTTGACCATCCGCTCGGCGGCCAGCCGCTGCGCCTCGCTGTGGAAAAAGATCGCCGAGCGGTATTGCGGCCCGACATCGTTGCCCTGGCGGTTCAGCGTCGTCGGGTCGTGGATGGTGAAGAACACCCGCAGCAGGTCGTCATAGCTGACCTCCGCCGGGTCGAACGTCACCTGCACCACCTCGGCATGGCCGGTCTGCTTGCCGCAGACCTGCTCATAGGTCGGGTTGGCGACATGCCCGCCGGCATAGCCGGATTTCGCCGCACTCACCCCGCGCAGGCCCAGATACACCGCCTCCAGGCACCAGAAGCAGCCGCCGGCCAATGTAGCCGTCTGAAGGCTGGCCATCTGGGGGGTCGCCGTCTCAATTGCAGCCATTCTCGTTCTCCCGCATATCGCCCTAAGGTTGGATCGACTGCCGGAAATGTCCAGCGAGACGGGGAAACGTTACAGATGGCTCCACGGGTCGAAACACGCATCGAGGACCGGGCGGCGGGCCGCATCGCCCACGTCACCGTCTGCAACGCCGCCAAGCTGAACATCCTGGCCAGCCCGACCATCCAGGCACTGACCGAGGCGATGGCGGCCCTGGCCGGCGATGCCGCCCTGCGCGCCGCGGTGCTGCGCGGCGAGGGCAGCCGGGCCTTCATCGGCGGCGCCGACATCAACGAGATGGCGACGCTGGACGCCGCGCGCGGCCGCACCTTCATCACCGCCCTGCACGGCGCCTGCGCCGCCATCCGCGCCCTGCCGGTGCCGGTGGTGGCCCGGATGCAGGGCTACACGCTGGGCGCCGGGCTGGAAATCGCCGCCGCCTGCGACCTGCGGGTGGCCAGCGTGGGCGCCAAGATGGGCATGCCGGAGGTGCGGATCGGCATCCCAAGCGTGATCGAGGCCGCCCTGCTGCCGCCGCTGATCGGCTGGGGCCGCACCCGCCGCCTGCTGCTGACCGGCGAGACCATCGACGCGCCGACCGCGCTCGCCTGGGGCCTGGTGGAGGAGGTGGTGGCCGAGGACGCGCTGGATGCCGCCATCGCGCGCCTGCTGACCGACATCCTGGCCTGCGGCCCCAACGCCATCCGCCAGCAGAAACGTCTGATGGCCGAATGGGAGGAGCTGAGCCCGGCCGGCGCCATCGCCCGCGGCATCGACTGCTTCGCCGAAGCCTGGGCCACCCCGGAGCCGGCCGAGCGGATGGCCGCCTTCCTGGCCGCCAAGCGCCGCTGAGCCGGCATCAAGGCGCGGTCACTCGGGCAGCGGGATGAACTCGCGATCGTCCGGCACCGGGGCGAAGCGGCCGGATTTCCAGTCGGCCTTGGCGGCGTCGATCCGGTCCTGGGAGCTGGAGACGAAGTTCCACCAGATATGCCGCGGCCCGTCCATCGGCTCGCCGCCCAGCAGCAGCACCCGGCTGGGTTCGGTGGCGCGCAGCGTGATGGCGTCGCCCGGGCGGAACACCAGCAGGCGCGGGGCGGCGAACACGTCGCCGGCGATCTCCACCGCGCCCTGCATTACATAGACCGCCCGCTCCACATGCTCGGCCGGCAGCGGCAGGGCGGCGCCGGGGGCCAGTTCGGCATCGGCGTAGAACATGTCCGAGAAGGTGCGCACCGGCGCGCGCTGGCCGAACATGCCGCCCACGATCAGCCGCAGCGACACGCCGCGGTCGGTCACCGCCGGCAGGCTGTCCACGTCGTGATGGGCGAAGCCGGGATCGGTCTCCTCATGCGCCTTCGGCAGCGCGATCCAGCTCTGGATGCCGTGGATGCGGTGCGGCGCCAGGCGGGTCTGCGTGCCGGTGCGCTCGGAGTGGGCGATGCCGCGCCCGGCGGTCATCCAATTCACCTCGCCCGGCCGGATCTCCTGCAGCGAGCCCAGCGAGTCGCGGTGCACGAAGCTGCCCTCGGTGAGGTAGGTCAGCGTGGCCAGGCCGATATGCGGGTGCGGGCGGACATCCATGCCCTGCCCCTGCGCCATCAGCGCCGGGCCCATATGGTCGAGGAAGACGAACGGCCCGACCATGCGGCGCTTGATGCTGGGCAGCGCGCGGCGGACCGAGAAGCCGCCGAGGTCCTTGCTGCTGGGTTCGACAACCAGGTCGACGGCGCCATCGGCTTCCGGGTCGGGGGTGGGCAACCAGCTCATCGGGGGCCTCCTTCGGGACAATGCCCAAAGTGGGCGGTGGGATTTTACAGCAAGGAAACGGATTCACAGAGGGATGTAGAGGTGAAGAGAAGAAAATACCATAACCATCTGATTTTTCTTCTCTTCGCCTCTCCGTCTCCTGTGACCTTCCTTCCTGCTGCCGGGCTACCCTGCCAGCAAGGCCTCGTGCAGCGCCTGCCAGCTCGCCCGGTCGGGCGCGCAGATCAGGCCGCCGCTGGTGATCGCGGGGCTGTAGGGCGTACCGTCGAACCGCGCCGAGTAGCCACCGGCCTCCTGGTGCAGCAGCCAGCCGGGCGCGTGGTCCCAGGGGTACAGCCGGCCGTAGAACAGGAAATGGCAGTGCCCGCCGGCGGCGAGCCGGTACTCATGGGCGGCGCAGCGATACTGGAAGCTGGCGGCCACCTTGGGCAGCGCCCGGTTAACCGTCTGGCGCAGTGGTTCGGGCAGGAAGCGCCAGCTCACCGCGCCGGCCATCTCGGCCAGCGGCACCGGGGCGGCCACGCGCAGATCGGCGTGGTGGCCGTCCGGCGTCTCGGTCCAGGCACCCTCGCCGCGCACGGCGATGGCGGTATCGTCGCCCATCGGATCGTGGATGATGCCGGCGACCACCTCGCCGCGCCAGATCGCCGCCGCCATGCAGCCGAACAGCGGCATGCCGGCGGCGAAGTTGGAGGTGCCGTCCACCGGGTCCACCACGAAGGCGAGCTCGGCATCCGCCAGCGCCGCCAGGATCGACGGATCGGCGGTCGCCGCCTCCTCGCCCACCACGACGCAGCCGGGGAAGGCGGCGCGCAGGGCCGCGGTGATGCGGCGCTCGGCGGCCTCGTCGGCCTCGGTCACCAGGTCGAGCGGGCCGGACTTGGCGCGCACGTCACCGGCGGCGAGCCTGCGGAAGCGCGGGCGGATCTCGGCGATGCTGGCATCGCGCAGGATGCTGGCGACGGCCTGTGCGTCGCGGCGGGAGAAAAGAGTCATGCGGAGGCCCGGTTCAGGGAGGGGACGGGTCGCGGTCGAAGCGGGCGCGGTCGGCCGGCAGCAGGCGGACGGTGACGCGGATCGCGTCCTCGCCATCGTCGCGGCTGACCACCTCGCCATGCTGGTAGAGCCACGCCAGGCGCTGCCCGTCGGACGGCGCCAGAGTGTATTCGGCCAGTTGCATGCCCTCGGCGATGCGGGTGTCGATGGCGTGCTTCAGCGCCTCCAGCCCCTCGCCGGTGATCGCCGAGACGGCGATGGTGCCCGGCCGTGTCGGGATCTCGCCGACGCCGCCCAGCAGGTCGGCCTTGTTCAGCACCTCGATGCTGCGGCGCTGCCAGTCGGCGTCGAGCTGGCCGGCGGCGACCATGCCCTCCAGCACCTCGACCACGTCGCTGCGCTGGCTGGCGGTGTCGGGGTGGGCGGCGTCGCGGATATGCAGGATCACATCCGCCTCGGCCACCTCCTCCAGCGTGGCGCGGAAGGCGGCGACCAGTTCGGTGGGCAGCTCGCTGATGAAGCCCACGGTGTCCGACAGGATCACCTGCCGGCCGGAGGGCAGGCGCAGGCCGCGCATGGTGGGGTCGAGGGTGGCGAACAACTGGTCCTTGGCCATCACGGCCGCGCCGGTCAGCGTGTTGAACAGGGTGGACTTGCCGGCGTTGGTGTAGCCGACCAGGGCGACCACCGGAAACGGCACCCGCCGCCGCGCGGTGCGGTGCAGCCCACGGGTGCGGCGAACCTGCTCCAGTTCGCGCTTCAGGCGCACGATCCGGTCGCCGATCAGCCGCCGGTCGGCCTCGATCTGGGTCTCGCCAGGGCCGCCGAGGAAGCCGAAGCCGCCGCGCTGGCGCTCCAGATGCGTCCAGGAGCGGACCAGGCGGGAGCGCTGGTACTCCAGATGGGCCAGTTCCACCTGCAATGAGCCCTCACGGGTGGCCGCGCGCTCACCAAAAATGTCCAGGATCAGGCCGGTGCGGTCGATGACCTTGCAGGCCCAGGCCTTTTCCAGGTTGCGCTGCTGCACCGGGGAGAGCTGGGCGTCGATCACCACGACCTCGACCCCGGCCTCTTTCAGCGCCAACCCCTGCGCCTCGATCTGGCCGCTGCCCATCAGGGTGGCGGGGCGGCGGGCGCGCAGCGGCAGGATGGCGGTATGGACGATCACCAGGCCGATCGAGGCGGTCAGCCCGACCGCTTCGGCCAGCCGCGCCTCGGAGGCGCGCGAAATGTCCACCTGGCCGCCGGTGCGCTCAGGTTTTTCCCACGGCAGGATGACCGCCGCGCGTGTCGGCGCGGCGGTGGCGGAACTCGGCTGCGCGGCGACCGGCGGCCTGTCCGCCTCAGTCCCCGGCAGGTTGCGGCTCCCGCGCGCCCAGGGTCAGCGTGCTGGCGGTCAGCGTCGTGCTGCTGACAGGCGCCGCGGCACCCTCGACCTTCGGGCCGTCGAACAGCTGGATCGGCGCGCCCGGCATCACGGTGCTGATGGCGTGCTTATAGACCAGCTGGGTATGCCCGTCCCGGCGCAACAGGACAGAAAAGTTGTCGAACCAGGTGATGATCCCCTGGAGCTTCACCCCGTTGACCAGGAACACGGTCACGGGGGTCTTGTTCTTGCGCACGTGGTTCAGGAACACGTCCTGAACGTTCTGCGACTTCTCATTGGCCACGACACAATCCTTCTTGTCTTTGTTCTCGGTCAAACCCACCTGGGCGCGTGCCTGGGCGGGCATCTGGGTCCGGGCAGGCGGTCGTGGCGCGGCCGCGCTGCCCCGTCAGTGTAACAGTCGGTCATCCCCGCGCAAGCGCACGAAACCGTGCACCCAGCGCTCCATCAGCAAACCGGCGCCGCCTGCCTGACGACAGCAATGTCTCCCACTTACCATACCGCAGTGCAGCATAACACGCCGACCAGGCCAAGCGCATACCAGATCGGCGCCGGGTGTGGCTTATCCGCCGCAACGCAACCTTGGGTCGCGGGCACCCCGGAACAAGGGGCGGCGCGCGGGTGGTGCAATCGACAACCGGGCTGGCTTGGCCCTAAACAGCCTCAATCGACGCCGAAAAGGACAGGAAAATGGTCGCATCTACCCCCGATTCCCGCGTTTTTCGGGACATTTTCAGCACCGAGGCGATGCGCCGCGTGTTCAGCGACGAAGCCCGCGTGCAGTACTACCTGGACATCGAGGCGGCGCTCGCCCGCGTGCAGGCGCGGCTCGGCATCATTCCGGCCGAGGCAGCCGAGGAGATCGTGCGCCATTGCGCCGCCGGCGATTTCGACATGGATCTGCTGAAAAAACAGACCGAGCGGATCGGCTACCCGGTGCTGCCGGTGGTGCAGCAGATCGTGGCGCGCTGCCGCGACGGGCTGGGCGAGTGGTGCCACTGGGGCGCGACCACGCAGGACATCACCGATACCGCGACCATCCTGGCGATCCGCGATGCGCTCGACCTGGTGGAGGCGGATATCCGCGCCATCGCCGGCTCTCTGGCCGGCCTCGCCGCGAAATACCGCGACACCCCGATGGCCGGGCGCAGCAACCTGCAGCAGGCCACCCCAATCACCTTCGGCTACAAATGCGCCGTGCTGCTGGCCGGCTTCCAGCGCCACCTGCAACGCCTGGCGGAACTGCGCCCGCGCGTGCTGGTGGGCGAGTTCGGCGGCGCCACCGGTACGCTGGCCAGCCTGGGCGCCGACGGCCTGCGGGTGCAGGCGGGGCTGATGGCCGAGCTGGGCCTGGGCCAGCCGGAGATCGCCTGGCACACCATGCGCGACCGCATCGCCGAGGTCGGGTGCTTCCTGGGGCTGGTCACCGGCACGCTGGGCAAGATCAGCATGGACGTGAAGCTGATGATGCAGACCGAGGTGGAGGAGGTGTTCGAGCCGTTCCACGAGGGCCGCGGATCGTCCTCCACCATGCCGCAGAAGCGCAACCCGATCTCGTCGGCCTATATCCAGGGCTGCGTCAGCATGGTGCGGCAGAACGTCGCCGCCCTGCTGGAGGCGATGGTGGAGGACCATGAGCGCGCCACCGGCACCTGGCAGATCGAGTGGATCGCGGTGCCGGAGATCTTCCTGCTCTCCTCCGGCGCGCTCAACCAGGCGAAGTTCCTGATGGGCGGGCTGCAGGTGGACCCGGTGCGGATGCGCGCCAACCTGGACCTGACCAAGGGGCTGATCCAGTCCGAGGCGGTGATGATGGGCCTGGGCCCGGCGCTCGGCCGGCAGCGGGCGCACGACCTGGTCTACGACATCTGCCGCGAGGTGATCGCCGGGCGGGGCAGCTTCCTCGACCTGCTGGCCGCCCATCCCGAGATCAGCCCGCATATGGGCCGCGCGCAGCTCGCCGGCTTCCTGGACCCGGCCAATTATGTCGGCCTGTCCGGCGAGATGGTGGACCGCGTGCTGGCGAGGGGGATCTGAGCATGACGATCGACATTGCCCATCTCCAGTCCTGGACCGGGCGCCAGGAGGTGCTGGACGACACCGCCACCGCCTTTCCAGTAGCCGCGCTGTCGGCCACGCTGGACCGCGACGACCCGCCGCCGCAGCCGGGCGATGCGCTGGCGCCGCTGTGGCACTGGCTGTATTTCCTGCCGGTCGCGCGCCAGTCGGAACTGGGGCCAGACGGTCACCCGAAGCGCGGTGGCTTCCTGCCACCGGTGGCGCTGCCACGGCGGATGTGGGCCGGCGGGCGGTTCGAGTTCCTGCAACCGCTGCGTGTTGGCGAGGCGATCACCCGGACCTCGACCATCAAGGACGTGTCGATGAAGCAGGGCCGTACCGGCCCGCTGATCTTCGTGCTGGTCCGCCACGAGATCGCCGGCGCCAACGGGCTGGCGCTGACCGAGGAGCACGACATCGTCTACCGCGACGCCCCTGCCCCTGGCGAGGCGGCCCCGGCGCCGTTGCAGGCACCGGCCGACTCCGCCTGGCGGCGCGACATCGTGCCCGATGACGTGCTGCTGTTCCGCTATTCGGCGCTGACCTTCAACGGCCACCGCATCCACTACGACCGCCGCTATGTGACCACCGAGGAGGGGTATCCGGGCCTGATCGTGCACGGGCCGCTGCTGGCGACGCTGCTGCTGGACCTGCTGCGGCGGAACAGCGGGGCGACGTTGAAATCGTTCAAATTCCGTGCCTTGGCGCCGACATTCGACACCACGCCCTTCGCGGTGTGCGGTCAGCCGGGGGCCGATGGGCGGGTGGCGCTGTGGGCGCAGCATGCGACCGGGGCGCTGGCGATGCAGGCGGAGGCGGTGGTCGCATAGCGGCCAGCCTTTGAAGCGCGACCAGCCTTCAAAACGCGAACAGGGGACCGAAGCCCCCTGCCCTGCGTACTCGGATGCCGCGGTCGCCTAGCTGGCGGCCACCGCGCGCCTGGTGACCACGCCGATCAGGTGGGCGCGGTAGTCGGCGCTGGCGTGGATATCGCTGTTCAGGCCGTCCGCCGGGATGGTGACATTCTCCAGCGCCGCCGGCGACCAGTTGGCGGCGAGCGCCTGCTCGGCCGCGGTGTGGCGGAACACGCCGCCCTGGCCGGCGCCGGTGACGGCCACGCGCACGCCCTTCGGCCCCTTGGCCACGAACACGCCGACCATGGCGTAGCGCGAGGCGGGGTTCTTGAACTTCACGTAGGCGGCCTTCCCGGGGGCCGGGAAGCTCACCGCGGTGATGATCTCGCCCGGCTCCAGCGCGGTGGTGAACATGCCCTGGAAGTAGTCGTCCGCCGCGATCTCGCGCTTGTTGGTCTTGATGGTGGCGCCCAGCGCCAGCACCGCCGAGGGGTAGCAGGCCGAGGGGTCGTTGTTGGCCAGGCTGCCGCCGATGGTGCCGCGGTTGCGCACCTGGTTGTCGCCGATGCCGCCGGCCAGCGCCGCCAGCGCCGGGATGGCGGCCTTCACTTCGGCCGAAGCGGCTACGGCGGCGTGGGTGGTCATCGCCCCGATGGTGACGGTGCCGCCGGCCACCGTGATGCCGGTAAGGCCCAGCTTGCCCAGGTCCACCACCGTGGTGGGGTGGTTGAGCCGCTGCTTCAGCACCGGGATGAAGGTCTGGCCGCCGGCCAGCGCCTTGGCATCCGCATCGGCGGCCAGCACGGCGGCGGCATCGGCGAGGCTTGAGGGCTTCTGATAGGCGAACTCGTACATCTCATGTTCCTCGCTTACTCGGCGGCCGCGCGATGGCCGGATTGGATGATCGACCAGATCTTCTGCGGGCTGGCCGGCATATCAATGTGACGCACGCCATAGTCCTTCAGCGCGTTCACCACCGCATTGATCACCGCCGGCGGCGAGCCGATGGCCCCCACCTCGCCGCAGCCCTTCGAGCCGAGCGGGTTGTGGGTGCACATGGTGTTCTCGGTGGCGACCGAGAAGTTGGGCAGGTCGTCCGCCCTCGGCATGGTGTAGTCCATCATCGAGCCGGACAGAAGCTGCGCGTTGGCATCGTAGACCGCCGATTCCAGCAGCGCCTGCCCGATGCCCTGGGCGACGCCGCCCTGCACCTGGCCTTCGACGATCATCGGGTTGACCACCCGGCCCACGTCGTCCACCGCCACGAACTGCACGATGCGGGTGACGCCGGTTTCGGGGTCGATCTCGACCTCGCAGATATGGCAGCCGCCGGGGAAGGTGAAGTTGGCCGGATCGTAAAACGCGGTCTCGTCCAGGCCGGGCTCGATCTCCTCGATCGGGTAGTTGTGCGGCACGTAGGCAGTCAGCGCGATCTCGCTGAGCGTCTTGGACTTGTCGGTGCCGGCGACGGTGAACTTGCCGTCCTTGAACTCGATATCGTCCACCGAGGCCTCCAGCAGGTGGGCGGCGATTTTCTTGCCCTTGGTAATGATCTTGTCCATCGCCTTGACCATCGCCGAGCCGCCGACCGCCAGCGACCGGCTGCCATAGGTGCCCATGCCGAAGGGGATCTTGGAGGTGTCGCCGTGCACGATGTCCACCTGGGAGAACGGCACGCCAAGCTGGTCGGTGACCAGCTGCGCCATGGTGGTCTCGTGGCCCTGGCCGTGGCTGTGGGTGCCGGTGAACACGGTGACGCTGCCGGTGGGGTGGACCCGCACGTTGGCCACCTCGTACAGCCCGGCGCGGGCGCCGAGCGAGCCGACCACCTTGGAGGGCGCGATGCCGCAGGCCTCCAGATAGGTGGACATGCCGATGCCGCGCAGCTTGCCGACCGCCTTGGCGGCTGCCCGGCGCGAGGGGAAGCCGTTCCAGTCCGCCGCCTTCATCGCCGCCTCAAGCGTCGCGAAATAGTCGCCGCTGTCGTATTGCAGCGCCACCGGGGTCTGGTAGGGGAAGGCGTCGCGCGGGATGAAGTTGCGGCGGCGGATCGCCACCGGGTCCGCCCCGGTGTCGTGGCAGATGGTATCGACCAGCCGCTCCAGCAGGAAGGTCGCCTCCGGCCTCCCCGCGCCGCGATAGGCGTCCACCGGCACGGTGTTGGTGAACACCGCCTTCACCTCGACATAGATCACCGGGGTCTTGTAGGTGCCGGCCAGCAGGGTGGCGTACAGGTAGGTGGGCACCGCGGGCGCGAAGGTGGACAGGTAGGCGCCCATGTTGCACAGCGTATGGACCTTCAGCGCGAGGAAGTTGCCCTCGGCATCCAGCGCCATCTGCGCGGTGCTGACATGGTCGCGGCCATGCGCGTCCGACATGAAGCTTTCGGTGCGGTCGGCGGTCCATTTCACTGGGCGCTTGAGCTGGCCGGCCGCCCAGGTGACGATGGCCTCCTCGGCATAGTGATAGATCTTGCTGCCGAAGCCGCCGCCCACGTCGGGGGCGACCACGCGCAGCCGGTGCTCGGGGATGCCCAGCACGAAGGCGCCCATCAGCAAGCGGATGACGTGCGGGTTCTGGCTGGTGGTGTAGAGCGTGTAGTCGCCGCTGTACTGGTCGTAATCGCCCAGCGCGCAGCGGGGCTCCATGGCGTTGGGGATCAGGCGGTTGTTGACGAGATCCAGGGTGACGACCTTGGCCGCCTTGGCGAAGGCCGCCTCCATGCCTTCCTTGTCGCCCAGGTGCCAGTCGTAGCACTGGTTGCCGGCCGCCTCGTCATGCACCAGCGCCGCACCCGGCTTCACCGCGTCGGTCACCAGGGCCACGGCGGGCAGATCGTCCAGCACGATATCCAGTTTTTCGGCGGCGTCGCGGGCCTGCTGCTTGGTGTCGGCGATCACCACGGCGATGGGGTCGCCGACATGGCGCACCTTGCCCTCGGCCAGCACCGGGTGCTTCGGCTCGACCATCGGCGAGCCGTCCTTGCTGTGGATCTGCCAGCCGCAGGGCAGCCCGCCGATGCCGGCGAGGTCGGCGCCGGTGAACACCGCCACGACGCCGGGCGATGCCTTGGCGGCGGCGGTGTCGATGGAGACGATGCGGGCATGCGGGCGGTCGCTGCGCTTGATGACCGCATGCAGCTGGCCGGGGCGGTTGATATCGTCGGTGTAGTTGCCGCGACCGCTGATGAAGCGAAGGTCCTCCTTGCGGCGGACGGATGCGCCGATACCCTCGAACGGTGCGTTCATGGAGCCCCCTGTGCTGCGGACGGCTTGCCATGCTCCGTGCGGAGCCTCGGCGCCATCCGTTCTTGAGCGTGTGTTTCCTGGACGGGCAGCGAGATAAGTCTGGCGGCGGCTATTCGGCCGCCTTGGCGTGCATCAGCGGCTGGGCGGCGGCGATCGCCTTGACGATGTTGTGATAGCCGGTGCAGCGGCACAGATTGCCTTCCAGGCCGTGGCGGATCTCCTCCTCGGTCAGGCCCTGGGGGTTCTTGGCCACCAGGTCGATGGCGCTCATCACCATGCCGGGGGTGCAGAAGCCGCATTGCAGGGCGTGATGCTCGCGGAACATCTCCTGCATCGGGTGCAGGGTGCCGTCGGCCTTGGCCAGGCCCTCGATGGTGGTGATGGCGGCGCCATCGGCCTGGACGGCCAGCATGGTGCAGGATTTCACCGAATTGCCATCGACATGCACGACGCAGGCGCCGCACTGGCTGGTGTCGCAGCCGACATGGGTGCCGGTCAGGCCGAGCTTGTCGCGCAGCAGTTCCACCAGGAGGGTGCGCCCCTCGACCTCGACCGATGCGCTCTTGCCGTTCACCGTCAGCGTCACCTGAGGCATCGCTTTCTCCCTTCGAAGCTGTTCAAACCGCACCCACCGCCACGGCGCCGCGCGTTGGCTGAGTGTTGTCACCCAGCCCGCATATGGTCAAGCGGCGCGCGCCGAAAACCCCCCAGCTGTCAGGCCGCCGCCACCGTCGGCGCGGTTTCCGGCACCACGTCCAGGTGGCAGGCCGAGCGGCGGCCCAGCCCGACGTCGCGCAGCAGCGGCTCCTCGCTGCGGCAGCGGTCGAACACGAACGGGCAGCGGGTGTGGAAGCGGCAGCCGCTGGGCGGGTTGATCGGGCTCGGCACGTCGCCGCGCAGGATGATGCGCTGGCGCTGCACCGTGGGGTCCGGCACCGGCACGGCGGAGAGCAGCGCGCGGGTGTAGGGGTGGTGCGGCGTGGCGAACAGAGCGGCGCGGTCGGCCAGCTCGACGATCTTGCCGAGATACATCACCGCCACACGGTGCGTCAGATGCTCGACGATCGCCAGGTCGTGGCTGATGAACAGCAGCGCCAAGCCCAGTTCGTCCTGCAGGTCGGACAGCAGGTTGACGATCTGCGCCTTCACTGACACGTCCAGCGCGGAGACCGCCTCGTCGCAGATGATCAGGTCCGCGCCGGGCGCCAGGGCGCGGGCGATGCCGATGCGCTGGCGCTGGCCGCCGGAGAACTCGTGCGGGAAGCGGTGGATGGCGTCGCGTGGCAGCTGCACCTTGTCCATCAGCCCGGCCACCCGGTCTTCCAGCTCGGAGCCGCTGGCGATGCCGAAATTGACGATCGGCTCGGCGATGATGTCGCCGACGCGCTGGCGCGGGTTGAGGCTGCTGAACGGGTCCTGGAACACCACCTGGATGCGCCGGCGCAGCGGGCGGAGCTGGCCGGCGGGCAGGTTGTCGATGCGCTCGCCGTCGAGGAACACCTCGCCGTCGGTGATCGGGAAGAGGCGCAGGATGGCCTTGCCGACGGTGGATTTGCCGCAGCCGCTCTCGCCCACCACCGACAGCGTCTCGCCGCGGTCGATGGTGAAGCTGACGCCGTCCACCGCGTAGACGTTGCCGGTGCGCAGGCCCAGCAGGCCGCCATGCAGGGGGAAGTGCTTCTTGAGGGCGTTGACCTCAAGAAGGGGGGTGGTTTTGGCCTTCATCGTATGTCCCCCTTCACGCGGCCAGCGTGCGTTCGGCGTAGTGGCAGGCGACCAGATGGCCTGGCGACTTCGCCTCCACCGCCGGCGCCACCTGGCGGCACACCTCGGTGGCCAGCGTGCAACGGCCGGCGAAGGCGCAGCCGATGATCGGCTTGCGTAGGCTGGGCACCTGGCCCTGGATTTCGGTGAGCTTGGTGCGGCCGGCCTGGTGCAGCGAGGAGCCGAGCTTCGGCACCGCGCCGAGCAGGCCGCGGGTGTAGGGGTGCTGCGGGTTGCCGAAGATGGCGGTGGCCGTGCCCTCCTCCACCTTGCGGCCGGCGTACATCACCACCACGCGCTGCGCCATCTCGGCGACCACGCCCAGGTCGTGGGTGATCAGCATGATCGCCGCGCCCACGCGGGTTTTGAGATCCCGCATCAGGTCGAGGATCTGGGCCTGGATGGTCACGTCCAGCGCCGTGGTCGGCTCGTCGGCGATCAGCAGTTGCGGGTTGCAGGCCAGCGCCATGGCGATCATGACGCGCTGGCGCATGCCGCCGGACAATTGGTGCGGGTATTCGCGTACCCGCCGGGCGGCGGCCGGGATGCCTACCAGGTTCAGCATGTCGACCGCGCGGGCCTCGGCGTCCTTGGCGGACAGGCCTTCGTGCAGCCGCAGCGTCTCGCCGATCTGCCGGCCCACGGTCAGCACCGGGTTCAGGCTGGTCATCGGCTCCTGGAAGATCATGGAGATGTCCTTGCCGCGGATCTTGCGCATCTCCGCGTCCGGCAACTCCAGCAGGTTGCGGCCCTGGAAGGTGATCCGCCCGGCGATCCGGCCCGGTGGCTCCTGGATCAGCCGCAGGATGGACATCGAGGTGACGGACTTGCCGCAGCCGCTCTCGCCCACGATGGCCACGGTCTCGCCTGCATCGATGGTGAAGGACAGCCCCTCCACCGCGCGCACCACGCCGTCCAGCGTGCCGAAATGCGTCTGCAGGTTCTCGACTTCGAGCAGTGCCATGCGCGTCAGATCCTTTTGGCCATGCGCGGGTCGAGCGCGTCACGCAGGCCGTCACCGAGCAGGTTCACCGCCAGCACGGTGACCGAGAGGAAGATGGCGGGGAAGAACACGATGTAGGGCTTCACCTGCCACAGCGCCCGGCCCTCGGCCATGATGTTGCCCCAGGACGGGATGGTGGGCGGGGTGCCGGCACCGATGAAGGACAGGATCGCCTCGGTGATCATCGCCGAGGCGCAGATGAAGGTCGCCTGCACCATCATCGGCGCCAGCGTGTTGGGCACGATGTGCTTCCAGATGATCTTCGGCATCCGCGTGCCCGAGGCGACCGCCGCCTCAACATAAGGCTGTTCGCGCAGCGACAGCACCACGCCGCGGACCAGGCGGCTGACGCGGGGCACCTCGGCCACGGTGATCGCCAGGATCACGTTGCCCACGCTGCCGCGGGTCAGCGCCATCAGGGCGATCGCAAGCAGGATCGACGGGATCGACATCAGCCCGTCCATGATCCGCATCACGATGGCGTCCAGGATGCGCACGAAGCCGGAGATCAGCCCGATCGCCATGCCGACCGCCGAGGCGAAGAACGCCACCGAGAAGCCGACGATCAGCGAGACCCGCGAGCCGTAGAGCACGCGCGAATACACGTCGCGCCCCAGCATGTCGGTGCCGAACCAATACAGCTCCGAGGGCGGGCGGGTGCGCTTGGCCGGCGCCAGGGCCGTCGGGTCGACGGTGCCGAGCCAGGGCGCGAAGATCGCCATGGCGATGATCAGCGCCACAAGGAAGCCGCCGGCCGCGATGGTGGGGTGGCGGTAGATGAACATCATCACCGCGCCGCGCTCGCGCCGCGCCGGTAGGACATCCGGCAGCACCGGCGCCGCGGTCACGTCCGCCGCCGTCAGCTCCCGGACGGGAATGGTTGTTGTGCTCATCAGTAACGAATCCTTGGGTCGAACAGGGTGTAGAGCAGGTCGACGAGGAGGTTGACGATGACGTAGGAGAAGCTGAACAGCAGCACCACGCCCTGGATCACCGGGTAGTCGCGCCGCAGGATGGCATCCACCGTCAGCCGCCCGAGGCCGGGGATGGCGAACACGCTCTCGGTCACCACCGCACCGCCGATCAGGGCGGCGAAGCCGATGCCGATCACGGTGACGATCGGCACCGCCGCGTTCTTCAGCGCGTGGACATACAGGATCGCTCGCTGGTCGAGCCCCTTGGCGCGGGCGGTGCGCACGTAGTCCTGGCTCAGCACCTCCAGCATGGTGGCCCGGGTGATGCGGGCGATCAGCGCGATGTAGATCGCCCCCAGCGCCAGTGACGGCAGCACCATGTTGGACAGCCACGGCCCGAACCCGTGCGACAGCGGCGTGTAGCCCTGGACCGGGAACCAGTCGAGCTGCAGCGCGAAGGTATAGGCCAGCACGTAGCCGATCACGAACACCGGCACCGAGAAGCCCATCACCGCCACGACCATGATGGCGCGGTCGATCCAGGTGCCGTGCTTCCAGGCCGCCACCACCCCCATCGGGATGGCGAGCGTGATGGAGAAGGCCAGCGTCAGCACCATCAGCGAGGCGGTCGGCTCCAGCCGCTGCTGGATCATGTGCCACACTGGCAGGTTGGTGAAGATCGAGGTGCCGAGGTCGCCATGGATGATGTGCCAGACCCATTCCCCGAAGCGGACCAGGAACGGGCGGTCAAGACCCAGGGAGGCGCGGATGCGCTCCACGTCCGCGGGCGTGGCCTGGTCGCCGGCGATGATCGCAGCCGGATCGCCGGGCGCAATATACAGCAGGCTGAACACGAACAGCGCGACCGTCGCCATGACGGGGATGGTCGCGATGATGCGGCGTATCGTGTAGGCGAACATGCCCTGGGTCTCTCTTTGTATCTACGTTTCCGGTCCCTGCCGCTCAGGCCTTCTGGACGTCCCAGAACACCGGGAACGGCGCCTTTACCACGCCCGACAGCGACTTGCTCCATGCCTGATACTGCAGGAAGAACCCGGTCGGCGCATAGGTGACATTGGCGAAGCTGTCCTCGTCCAGCTTGGCAATCGCCGCCTTCTCCGCCGCCAGGTCGCCGGCCTCGTACCAGGCGGCGATGTCGGCCTGCACGGCGTCCGATTTCGGCCAGCCGAACCACGCGGCGTCGCCACCGGCGTCCAGCGCGGTATAGGGTGCCGGGTTCACGCAGTCCGCCCCGGCGTGCCAGGTGTGGAATATGTGCCAGCCGCCCTTGCCCGGCGGGTCCTTCTTGGCGCGCCGCGCGCCCACCGTGCCCCAGTCCAGCGCCTGGTAGTCCACGTTCATGCCGATCTTCTTCAGCAGGTCGGCGGTCACGTCGCCCTGCGCCTTGGTGATCGAGATGTCGGTGGCGACCAGCAGGATGATCGGCTCGCCCTGGTAGCCGGCCTCGGCCAGCAGCTTCTTGGCGCCCTCATAGTCGCGCTTGCCCTTCAGGATATCGCCGCCCGCCTCGGTATAGACCGGCGTGCCGGGCGTGAAGAAGCTCGGCAGCGGCTTCCACAGCTCCGGGTCGTCGCCCACCACCGCCTGCATGTAGTCGGCCTGCGACAGCGCCATCAGCACGGCGCGGCGGGCGCGCACATCGTTGAACGGCGGATACAGGTGGTTCATCCGCAGCGAGCCGATATTGCCGAACGGGTCGGAGATCGCCACCTCCAGCGCCTTGTTGCGCTTGAGCATCGGCACCAGATCGGAGACCGGGGTCTCCCACCAGTCCACCTCGCCGTTCTGCAGCGCGCCGGCCGCGGTGGCGGCGTCGGGCAGGATTTTCCACTCCACCCGGTCGAACAGCATCCGCTTGCCGCCCGACAGCCAGTCGCCCTTCTCGGCGCGCGGCTGGTAGGCGGCGAACTTCTCGAACACAGCCGAGGCGCCGGGCACCCATTCGTCGGTGCGGAACTTCATCGGGCCGGAGCCGACATATTCGCTGATGAGCTTGAACGGGTCGGTCCTGGCGATCCGCTCCGGCATGATCAGCGCCACCGGCGCGTTGCTCTTGCCCAGCGCGAACAACATCTTGCTGAATGGCTTGTTGAGGCGGAAGCGGAAGCTGCGATCGTCCAGCGCCTCCAACGCGTCCAGGCTGGCCTTGATTTTCTGGCCCATGGTGTCGCGCACCATCCAGCGCTGCAGGCTGGCGATCACGTCGCGCGTGGTGACGCGCTCGCCGTCGTGGAAGGTCAGCCCCTCGCGCAGCTTGAACGTCCAGGTCTTGAAGTCGGCCGAGACCTCATGGCCTTCGCACATCTGCGGCTTGGCCTCGAACTTCGAGTCGATGCCGTACAGCGTGTCCCAGATAATCAGCGCGGCGTTGCGCACCACGTATTGCGTGCCGGCCACGGCATCCAGGCTGGACAGGTTGGCCTGCGGCACGAAGCGCAGCACCCGCGCGCCCTGCGCCCGGGCGAGCCGGGGCATCGCCAGCCCGGCCCCGGACACGACCCCTGAAACGGCTGCGGTAGACCTGAGAAAATCCCGACGCTTCATAGACTTACCCGTTCCTTCGCACACAAGCCCAGTGGCGTCGCGGACCCCACCCCGCTATCGCCGCCCTACTCCGGCGCCGCACCGATGGCAGCCGCCATCAAATGCCCGGCCGGGCCAGGCCCGTCGGATCGAACTCGCGCAGGAATGCCGAAGGTGAACAGCGTCCCCCGGCACGAAGCCCCTTTGCGGTTCCGGCCCGCGCAGGCCGGGAACCAGCATTTCCATGGCGCCATTGTTGAGCCACCGGGGCAGGGCGCCGACCACCCCCGTGCGTGACCGCCTTTATGCGGCGGCTGTCACCATCCCGCAACCCGCTCGTGGCCACGGTCGGCGTTCCCGGCGGGGCCATTTCCCCGCCGGGACATTCCGGCCGCCTACCCAGCCGGCCACGCGGCCCAGGCGATCAAGCCCGGCGCACGTTCCAGAACGTGGCGAAGCCGTTGTTCACGCCGGTCAGGTCGGCCCGATAGGCGGTGGGCTGCTGGTACTGGCCGAGCGGGAAATACGGCACGTCCTGCATCGCCTGGCGCTGCATGTCCTGGCAGATCTTCTGCTGGCTCGCCAGGTTCGGCGCCTCGAACCAGGCATTGCGCAGCCGCTCCAGTTCCGGGCTCACGCACCAGCCGGGCCAGGAGCTCGGCTGGTCGCCATTGCCGCGCAGCGCGATATGGCCGGCGGGGTTGATATGGTCGGTGCCAGCCCAGCCGGTGACGAAGGCGCTCCAGCCGCCCTGGGCGATCGGTTCCTTCTTGTTGCGCCGCTGCAGCATGCTGCCCCAGTCGGTCACCACGTAGTCCACGTTCATGCCGCACTTGCCCATCATGTCGGCGGCCACGTCGCCCAGCGCCTTCAGCGTCACGTAGTCGCTCGGCACCATCAGCACGGTCTTCTCGCCGTTGTAGCCGGCGGCCTTCAGCATCTCCTTCACCTTGGCGTAGTCGCGCGGGCCCTTCAGCGGCTCCAGCCCGACATCGCTGGCCATCGGCGTGCCGGGGCAGAACATGCCGAGCGGCGTGTAGTACATGTCGGGGTTGTCGCCGACGATCGCCTGCATGAAGTCCGCCTGGTTGATCGCGTACATCAGCGCCCGGCGCACGCCCGGGTTGTTGAACGGCGGCTGCAGGTGGTTCGGCCGCATCATCTCCACGCCGCCGGTCGGGTCCTGCACCGCCACCTTGATCTTGGCGTCGCGCTTCATCAGCGGCATCAGGTCGTGGGTCAGGTATTCCCACCAATCCTGCTCGCCGCTCTGCAGCGCCGCCGAGGCGGTGGAAGCGTCCGGGATGGTGGTCCACTCGACGCGGTCGAAATGCACCACTTTGGGCCCGGCGGTCCAGTCCGGCGTGCCGCCCTCGCGCGGCTTGTACTTGTCGAACTTTTCGTAGACATTGCGCGAGCCCTGCACCCGCTCGTCGGCCTTGTAGCGGAACGGGCCGCTGCCGATGATCTCGGTGATCTGCTTGAACGGGTCAGTATTGGCGATCCGCTCCGGCATCATGGCGCACATCGGACTGGGCGACTTGCCGAGCGCGTCGGGCAGCAGCGGGAACGGCCGCTTCAGGCGGAACTGGATGGTCTTGTCGTCCGTCGCGGTCAGCTCGTCCGTGGCCTGCATCAGCGCGTCACCGAACGCGTCCCGCTTGGCCCAGCGCTTGATGCTGGCCACGCAGTCGCGCGCCAGCACCCGCTCGCCGTCATGCCACAGCAGCCCGTCGCGCAGGGTCAGCTTCCACAGCTTGCCGTCGTTCTCGACGGTATGGCCGGCCACCATCTGCGGCGAGGTCTTGTACTTGCCGTCCTGCCCGTACAGCGTGTCGAACACCATGTAGCCGTGGTTGCGCGTCACGTACGCCGTGGTCCAGTGCGGGTCCAGGAACGTCAGGTCGATCTGCGGGATGAACTTCAGGGTGCTCTGCGCCTGGGCGCGCACCACGCCGGGCAGCGCCAGCGTGGCGGTGGCCGCGCCGGCGGAGGCGAGGAAGCTGCGTCGTTTCATGCTGTCCGTTCCTGTCTGTTCTGTTGGGGCGGCCGATGGCGAAGCGTTCCGCCGGCGTGTTCTCGTTGCGGCGCATCCGCCTGATCGTTCTGCCGGTCAACTCGGAGCGTAGCCGAACGGGATCGCCGGGTGCATCCCCCGTTTCCACCCGAACCGCCCCCGCCCGCGAATATTCCGCCACCGCCCGCTCAGCCGGGCGGCTCCAGCGCGTCGTCGAACCGGTGCCGCAATTCGGGCCGCACCCGCCGGACCTCGCCGTCGAGCCGGGTCAGGCCGATCGAGTCGAAGAAATCCAGCACCCTCGCGGCCGCCGCCTCGCCGACGCCGAGTTGGCCGGCAAAGGCGGCCAGGCCAACGGTGCCGGCTTGCGCCTCCACCGCGCCAGCCAGCCGCGCCATCCCCGCCACCGCGTCACGCAGGAAGAACCGGTCGGGCGCCACCTCCTCCAGCCAGGACAATGCCGACAGCCGCTTCAGCAGCGCGCGCAATTCCACGGGCTGTGCGCCGGTGGCGTGCGCCAGCTCGGGCACCCCGGGCGGATCGAACCGCGCCCCGGCGAGCACGCCGCGCACCAGCCGCCACAGCCGCTCCTGCCGGGCCGACAGGCGGACGCTGTGCGAGACAAGGCTGAGATGCCTGCCCTCCTGGCGGATCGCTCCGTCTCGCAGCGCCGCCTCCACCAGCGGCCCGACCAGCGCGGCCGGCGGCGCGTCCGGCAGCAGCAGGCGCAGGCGCTGCATGGTCAGGCCCGGTTGGTCCGGGTGGTCGCGATGGCGCGCGGCCAGCACCTCGATCAGTGCCGCGCGCAGCCGCGCCATCTGCGCGGTCGTCACCGCCAGTCCGGCCATGCGGATCGCGCCGGCCGCTGCGAGCGCCGCCGCCTGCCCCGCCGGCGGCAGGTTGCGGGCGCGCACAAAAGCCCCGAAATCGATCCACCCCGCCCGCAGCAGCGACCGCAGCGCGGCGCCGGCATCCTGCGACAGGGCGACCAGTTGCGCCAGCCGCTCCGGCTCGCGCCCCGCCCGCCGCGGCGGCCACGGGTCCAGCACCATGCCGCCGCCCAGCGTGCGCCGCCCGGCCGCATCGCGCAGCACGAAACTGTCCAGCGCCAGCGCGGCCAGCGGCTCCGCCAGCGTCACTCGCACCAACGCGGCGGCATCTGGCGCCGCCAGGCCATCCAGCGCGGCGAGCCGTGCCGGCACCTGCGCCGCGCCGAGATGGAGCCGCACCGGCTCGCCCGGCCCGGGCAGCCGCTCCTCCGCGCGCAGCCGCACCCGCGCGTCCATCAGCATTGTGGGCGCATGCAGCGCGGGGTGCAGCAGCCAGTCGCCGGCCGCCGCCAGCGCCGCCTCGGGCCCGGCGAGTTCCACCGTCAGGCGCTGACCGGCGAGCGCCACCGCCATCGCGCGGCCGGCGGCACGCAGGGCGCCGACCTTCACGTAAGAGCCGCGCGGCGACAGCAGCAGCCCGTCGCCCCACGCGATCCGGCCGGCGCGCAGCGTGCCGGTCACCTCCACCGCGCCGCCGCTGGCCGGGCGCACCCGCTCCACCGCAAGCCGCGCCCAGGCCGCGGCGGCGCGCACCAACGGGTGCAGTGCCAGCAACGAGGCCCGCAGCGCCGCGATGCCCTCGCCGGTCAGTGCGGACACCGGCACTATCACGGCATCGGCCAGCCCGCCGCCGGCCAGCAGCGCCCGCACCTCCGCCACCACCGGCCCGGCCCGGTCCGGCGCCTGGTCGGTCCGGGTGACAGCCACCACGCCACGGTCGATGCCCATACCGTCCAGGATGGCCGCCTGCTCGCGCGTCGCCGCCGTCACCCCGGCGTCGGCGGCGACCACCAGTGCTACAGCGTCGATGCCACCGGAGGCCGACAGCAGGGCGGGCACGAGGCCAGGATGCCCCGGCGGGTCGAGGAAGCAGAGCGCCCCGGCCCACACCTCCTCCCCCTCAACGGCCACGGCCGGCGGCGCGGCGCCCTGCGCAAGCGCCCGAACCAGCGTCGTCTTGCCGTGGCCGGTGTCGCCGGCGACGCCAATGATCACGTCCGCACCCGCCGAACAGTATGGTCAGGCAGTACTGACAGAACGACCCATGCCTCCGTCCTACGATTCATACTGTCTTGTGATCGCGACGGCCATGATTCGTCAATTGATGAAATAGATATACCAAAAACTCCACGATCATTTCCATCTATAATACTAATAAATTAATAATAACCGGAATATGATCGAAATATCATTTATGGTACAAATTGTCAACGTTAATCATTGCATTGCAACTGCCCATGCACCGAGCATCGTCGCGCCAGCCCCACGCGCGCCCGGGCGGCCTCCCATGGCGCGACCCGCGCCGCCTGTGGTAAAATAAGCATCGGCAGATCGCCGGTCAGGCCGGGTATCCGCCACGTCCCCGATGAAGGTTCAGCCATGTCGAGTGACTTTGACCAACGCGCTTGAAGCGGCCCTGGCCCGGCTCGCCAGCCCCGAGTTTGCCACGCTGTTTTTCCAGTTCCTGCGCTTTGGCACGGTCGGCGCCCTCGGTTTCCTGGTCGACACGGCCGTGGTCTACGCGCTGCGCGGCGCGATGGGGCTGTACCTGGCTGGCCTGGTCTCCTACATCGTCGCCGCCTCGGTGAACTGGGCGGTCAACCGCGCCTGGACCTTCCAGGGCCAGGGCAGCGCGCCGGCCCATCGCCAATGGGCGCTGTTCCTGTTCACCAACCTGGGCGGCTTCGCGCTGAACCGCGGCACCTATGCCCTGCTGATCTACTTCGTGCCGCTCTGCGCGGTGTATCCGGTGATCGCCATCGCGGCCGGTGCCGTTGCCGGCATGTTGGTCAACTTCCACCTCTCCCGCACCGTGGCGTTCCGCTGACATGCCAGCCTCCGACATGCCGGCCCCCGACCAGCCAGCCTCCGGGACAGCCTGGTCGGGCCTGCGCCTGGCGGTGCTGATCCCCTGTTTCAACGAAGAGGTCGCCATCGCCGGCGTGGTCGAGGGGTTTGCCCGCGCGCTCCCGGGCGCCGCCATCTACGTCTACGACAACAACTCCTCCGACCGCACCGCAGAGACCGCCCGCGCCCATGGCGCCGTGGTCCGCCACGAGCGCCTGCAGGGCAAGGGCAACGTTATCCGCCGCGCCTTCGCCGACGTGGAGGCCGATATCTACGTGCTGGTGGACGGCGACGGCACCTACGATCCCGCCGCCGCCGCCGCCATGGTGCGCCTGCTGGTCGCTGAGCGGCTGGACATGGTCACCGGCACCCGGGTGACCGACGCCAACGCCACCTACCGGCCCGGCCATCGGATCGGCAACATCGCCCTCACGGCCATCGTGCGCCACATCTTCGGCAACCGCATCTCAGACATGCTCTCCGGCTACCGCGTGTTCAGCCGCCGCTTCGTCAAGTCCTTCCCGGCCCTGGCCGCCGGCTTCGAGACGGAGACCGAGTTCACCGTCTACGCCCTGGAGATGAAAATGCCGGTGGGCGAGTTGCCAACGCGCTACATCGACCGCGCGCCCGGATCGGAATCCAAGCTGCGCACCTGGTCGGACGGCCTGCGCATCCTGACCACCATCGTCCTGCTGGTGAAGGAGGAGCGACCGCTGCAGTTCTTCGGTCTCGCCGGTCTGCTGCTGCTGCTCGTCTCGGTGGGGCTGGGGATGCCGGTGGTGTCGAACTACCTGCAGACCGGGCTGGTGCCGCGCCTGCCGACCGCGCTGCTGGCCACCGCGCTGGGGCTGCTGGCGTTCGGCTCGCTGCTGTGCGGCCTGATCCTCGACTCGGTGGCGCGCGGCCGCAAGGAGCATAAGCGGACCGCCTACCTCGCCATTCCGGCCCTGTCCGGCGATGAGCCGGAGCCGGCGGCATGACCGCCGCCAGGGCGTGGGTCGCGACGTTGCTGGCCGCCCTGCTCGCCGCCGCCCCGGCTATCGCGGCGCCGCCGCAAACCCCGGCACCCGGCCCGCTGCGCGTGATCGGCCTCGGCGCCGGCTGCATCGCCGGCGCCGAGCGCCTGCCCGACACCGCGCCCGGCCTGCAAACCATCCGCTCGTCGCACAGCAGCTTCTGGGGCGCGCCCACCAGCATCGCCGCCCTGCTGCTGCTGGGCCAGCGGGCGCGCGCCGCCGGCCTGCCCGACATCTATGTCGGCGACCTCTCCGGCCCGCGCGGCGGCCCGCTGCGCGGCGGCCATGTCAGCCATCAGCGCGGCCTGGACGCCGATGTGTGGCTGGACGTGAGCGCGCCGCACCCGGTGCTGCCGGTCGCCGCGCGCGACACGCTGGACCCGCCGAGCCTGGTGCGCCCGGACGGCCGTGCCGTCGACCCGCAACGCTGGCGGCCGGGGATCGCCACCCTGCTGCGCCTGGCCACCGGCCTGCCGGGCGTGGATCGCGTGCTGGTCAACCCGGCGATCAAGCGCCAGCTCTGCCAGACCGTCACCGGCGACCGCGCCTGGCTGCGGCTGATCCGCCCCTGGTACGGCCATTCCGCCCATATGCATATCAGCTTCCAGTGCCCACCCGGCCAGCCGGAATGCCGCCAATTGCCGCCCCCGCCGCCGGGCGATGGCTGCGACGCCAGCCTGCAATGGTGGTTCGACCAGATGGACGCCCCGCCCCGCCCGCCGGGCAAGCCGAAACCGCCACCGAAGCTGCCGGCCGCCTGCCTCGCCATCATGGCCGCCCCGCCCGCCCCCACGGCCCTTCCCACGACCACCAGCGCCCGGAGATAGCCGCCCATGGCGCCGCTCGACCGCCGAACCGCCGCCGTCGCGGTCGCCGGCATGTGCAACTTCCTCAACCTCTACACCCCCCAGGCGATCCTGCCGGCGCTCACCGACAGCTTCGGCGTGGCACCCGCCCGCACCGGGCTGACCATCACCGCGCCGCTGCTGGCCGTCGCCCTGGTGGCCCCCTTCGTCGGCACCATCTCCGACCGGCTCGGCCGCAAGAGCCTGATCTCCGGCGCCTGCCTGCTGCTGGTCATCCCCACCCTGCTGGTGGCCGGTTCGGCCAGCCTGGAGGCGATGCTGCTGTGGCGCTTCCTGCAGGGGCTGCTGCTGCCGTTCATCTTCGCCGTCACGGTCGCCTATATCGGCGACGAGTGCGAAGGCGCGGCCGGCATCCGCACTGCCGGCATCTACAGCGCCGGCACCATCCTGGGCGGCTTCGGCGGGCGGTTCATCGCCGGCATGGTCTCGGACGTGTCCACCTGGCGGGTCGCCTTCGTGGTGGTCGCGGCCCTCACCCTGGCCGGCGGGCTGTTCATCACCTGGGCACTGCCGCGCGAGCAGCGCTTCCGCCCGGTCCGCGGCGGCGTGCGCGCCACGCTAGCGACCTACCGCGAGCACCTGGCCAATCCGCGCCTGCTGGCCACCTGCGCGGTGGGCTTCGGCATGCTGTTCTCCAACGTGGCGACCTTCACCTTCGTGAACTTCCACCTCGCCGCGCCACCCTATTCGCTCAGCCCCGGCGCGCTCGGGCTGGTGTTCACCGTCTACCTGCTGGGCATCGTCACCACCACCATCGCCACCAGGCTGGCGGTACGCATCGGCCGGCTGCGCACGCTGGCACTGGCGATCGGCATGGCCTGCGGCGGCCTGCTGCTGACCCTGCTGCCCAGCATCGCCTGGGCGATCGCCGGGCTGGCCGGCCTGTCCGGCGGGCTGTTCGTGGTGCAGGCGCTGTGCCTGGGCTATATCGGCGTCGCGGTGCGCCGCGCCAAATCCACCGCCGTCGGCGTCTACGTCACGCTCTATTATATCGGCGGCGCGCTCGGAGGCATCCTGCCCGGCTTCGTCTTCCATGCCGCCGGCTGGGCCGGCGTCGTCAGCCTGATCGTCGCCGTGCTGTCCACCACGCTGGCCATCGCAGCACTGGCCTGGCGGGAGCCGCCGGCCGCCGCCTGACCCGTCCCCGGGTTGCGCATTCCCTGCCCCGGCGGCACTTTAAGGACAGCATTCCGTCCCCATAGTTGCGGGACGCGCCCCGACCAGGAGTTCCGCCCGATGAACGTCGCCATCCCCCCCGACCGCCTCCAGGCCGACCTCCTGCAACCGGGCCGCTACGCCGTCGGCCAGCCGGTCTCCCGCCTGGAAGACCCGGTGCTGCTGCGCGGCGAAGGCCGCTACAGCGACGACATCAACCTGCCCGGCCAGCTCTACGCGGTGATCGTGCGCAGCCGCAACGCCCACGGCCTGCTGCGCGCGATCGACACCGAGGCCGCCCGCGCGATGCCCGGCGTGCGCGCCGTCTACACCGCCGCCGACCTGCAGGCCGCCGGCATCAAGCCGATGCAGGCCAACGTGATCGGCAACAACCACGACGCCCGCCCGATCCCCAAGCCGCCGCAATGGGCGCTGGCCACCGACCGCGTGCGCTATGTCGGCCACCCGGTCGCCGTGGTGGTCGCCGAGACGCCGAAACAGGCCAAGAACGCCGCCGAGGCCGTCTTCGCCGAGATCGACACGCTGCCCGCCGTCACCACCGCCGAGCAGGCCGCCGCCCCCGGCGCCCCGCAGCTCTACGACGAAGCCCCCGGCAACGTGGTGCTGGACTGGAAATTCGGCGACGCCGCGGCCACCGAGGCCGCCTTCGCCCGCGCCGCCCACGTGACCAGGCTGCGCGTGCGCAACAGCCGCATCGTCGTCTGCGCCATGGAGCCGCGCGCCGCGCTGGGCGAATACGACGCCGCCGAGGGCCGCTACATCCTGCGCGTCGGCTGCCAGGGCGTGTTCGGCCTGCGCAACGCGGTGCGCGGCGTGATGGACGTGCCGGCCGAGAAGGTGCGCGTGCTCACCGGCAATGTCGGCGGCTCCTTCGGCATGAAGGCCGGCTGCTACCCGGAATACATCTGCCTGCTGCACGCCGCCCGCCAGCTCGGCGCCCCGGTGAAATGGACCGACGAGCGCAGCGACAGCTTCCTGTCCGACAGCCACGGCCGCGACCACGACCACACCAGCGAGCTGGCGCTGGACAAGGACGGCCACATCCTGGCCGTGCGCGTCACCGGCTACGGCAATGTCGGCGCGGTGCTGTCCAACTCCACCACCCAGCCGCCGACCATGAACATCGTCAAGAACATCATCGGCGTCTACAAAACGCCCGCGATGCATGTCTCGGTGAAGTGCATGTTCACCAACACCTCCCCCGTCGGCGCCTATCGCGGCGCCGGCCGGCCCGAGGGCAACTACTACATCGAGCGCCTGATCGAGACCGCCGCCCGCGAAATGGGCATCGACGCGCTGGAGCTGCGCCGGCGCAACCACATCACCCCGGACATGATGCCCTACAAGGCGCCGTCCACCATGGAGTACGACAGCGGCGAGTTCCCCGCCATCCTCGATGAGGCGCTGGCAGCCGCCGAGTGGGACAGCTTCCCCGCCCGCCGCGCCGAAAGCCGCCAGCGCGGCAAGCTGCGCGGCCGCGGCATCGGCCACTACCTGGAAGTCACCGCGCCGGCCAACAACGAGATGGGCGGCATCCGCTTCGAGGCGGACGGCACCGTCACCATGATCTCCGGCACGCTCGACTATGGCCAGGGCCACTGGACCCCGTTCGCCCAGGTGCTGGTCGACAAGCTCGGCGTGCCGTTCGACAGGATCCGCCTCGTCCAGGGCGATTCCGACCAGTTGCTGGCCGGCGGCGGCACCGGCGGCTCCCGCTCGGCGATGAACGGCGGCGGCGCCATCCACGCCGCCGGCAACGAGGTGATCGCCCGTGGCCGCAAGATCGCGGCCCATGTGCTGGAAGCCGCCGAGGCCGACATCGAGTTCACCGCCCAGGGCCCCAATGGCGGCCGCTTCGCCATCGCCGGCACCGATCGCGGCATCGGCATCATGGAGCTGGCCGAGAAGCTGCGCGCCGGCGTCGCCCTGCCCGAGGGCGTGCCCGCCACGCTGGACACCAGCCTGATCTTCCCCGGCGTCCCCAGCGCCTTCCCCAATGGCTGCCACGTCGCCGAGGTCGAGGTGGACCCCGAGACCGGCGAGGTCGCCGTGGTGAAATACAACATGGTCAACGATTTCGGCGTGCTGTTGAACCCGCTGCTGGTCGAGGGCCAGGCCCATGGCGGCATCGTCCAGGCGATCGGCCAGGCGCTCACCGAGGCCACCGCCTACGACGAGGACGGCCAGTTCCTCACCGGCTCCTACATGGACTACGCCCTGCCCCGCGCCGACAACGCGCCGGACTTCGTCTTCGCCAGCCACCCGGTTCCGGCCAAGACCAACGAGCTCGGCGCCAAGGGCTGCGGCGAGGCCGGCTGCGCCGGCGCCCTGCCGGCGGTGATGAACGCCCTGGTGGACGCGCTGAGCGAATACGGCATCGCCCATATCGACATGCCGGCCACGCCGGAGAAGGTCTGGGCGGCGATCCAGGGGGCGAAGAAGTAAGGAAGGCAGGGAGGTCTACAAAGAGGCGAAGAGAAGGCAGCGAGGGCTTCATCTCCCGCGATTGCCTGCGTCTCACCGCCTCTCCGTCTCCTTGTGAATCCCCGCCCTTACCGCGGCGGGGCCGCCGGCTCGCCGGAGATCATCACCGGGTTCCTCGCCACGATCGCCGCACTCACCGGCCACAGCACGAACCCCCGCGCGGCCAGCTTCGGCAGATACGCCTCCAGCACGTCCATCGTGGTCGCCCGCGGGTGCCCGATGGCCACGGCCAGCCCGTAGCGCCGGGCGATCTGCTCGGTCTGCGCCAGTTGCGCGCGGATCGCCGCCGGCTCGGGGGAGTTGTCCAGGAACACGTCGCGCGCCACCGCCGGCACGTCGTCGGCCAGCGCCCGGCGCAGCGCCACGCTGTGCGCGATGGTCACGCTGTCCACGAACGCCATGCCGCGCTCACGCAGCTCGCCCATCACCAGGTCCATCAGCGGCACCGACAGCGAGGCCACGCTGCCCTCGTGCTGGTTCAGTCCGACCGCCCCGGGCACCGAATCCAGCGCCGCCCGCAGATAGGCGAGGTTGGTTGCCGGCGGCAGCCAGGTGCGCAGCGCGTGCGGCCCCGGATTGGTCCGTCCCAGTGGCTCCATCGGCATGTGCAGCATGGTCTCGTGGCCATGCGCCGCCCCGCGCGCCACTTGCTCCGGCAGGTCGCGGGCATAGGGCATCCAGGACAGCGTGAGCGGCCCCGGCAACGCCACTGCACGGTCCGATTGCGGCCGGTTCAGCCCCATGTCGTCGATGATGAACACCAGCACCGGCCGCCCCTCCGCCGCCGGCGCCGCCACCGCCAGCCGCCGCCATGCCGGCAGGTTCGCCGTCGGCTCGGGCGCCGGCAAGCCGGCCATCGGCTCCATCGCCTGCTGCGCCCGCGCGGCGCACGGCAGCAACCCGACGGCGAGCAGAACAGCGATCAGGCATCGCATCGCGGCACGGGTCATCAGTCGCCCCATCTCGGCATAAGCCATCGGCTCGGCGGGAATCATCACGAATCGCGGCATTATAGCAGCGCAGGATGAACAGACCGTGGCGGATTCGGCACATCTGCGGCGCGAATGCCACGCCCCGGCGCGCGCCCGTCCGGATTGACCGCACCCCCTCCCGCCGCGCAGGATAAGGGGATGATCCTCCTGATCGACAACTACGACAGCTTCACCTTCAACCTGGTGCATTTCCTGGGCGATGTCGGCGCGCGCTGCGACGTGCGGCGCAACGATACCCTGAGCGTGGCGCAGGCGCTGGCCCTGGCGCCGGAGGCCATCGTGCTCTCCCCCGGCCCCTGCACCCCCAACGAGGCCGGCATCTGCCTCGACCTCATCCAGGCCGCCGCCGGGCGCATCCCCATCCTGGGCGTCTGCCTCGGCCACCAGGCCATCGGCCAGGCCTTCGGCGGCGAGGTTGTGCGCGCGCCCGCGCCGATGCACGGCAAGGTGAGCGAGGTCAGCCACACCGGCACCGGCCTGTTCGCCGGCCTGCCCAGCCCGTTCCACGCCACCCGCTACCACAGCCTCATCGTCCGGCGCGACACCCTGCCCGAGGTGCTGGTGGCCGATGCCTGGACCGATGACGGGCTGATCATGGGCCTGCGCCACCGCTCGCTGCCGATCTACGGCGTGCAGTTCCATCCCGAGAGCATCGCCAGCGAGCACGGCCACGCCATCCTGGCCAATTTCCTCGCCCTCGCCCGCGGCAGCAACGCACCGGTCGGCAGTTCGGCCCGCGCCGCCTGATCCCCTGGAGCACGCCGTGAGCAGCAACCTGAAACCCGTGCTGGCCCGCGTCGCCGCCGGGGAGACCCTGTCCGAGGCCGAGGCCGAGGCCGCCTTCTCCACCATCATGTCCGGCGAGGCGACACCCGCGCAGATCGCCGGCCTGGTGATGGCCATGCGGGTCCGCCGCGAGACCGTCCCGGAACTGACCGGCGCGGTGCGGGCCATGCGCGCCCGCATGACCCGCGTGGAAGCGCCGGAGGGCGCCATCGACGTGTGCGGCACCGGCGGCGACGCCTCCGGCAGCCTCAACGTCTCCACCGCCGTCACCTTCGTGCTGGCCGGCGCCGGCGTGCCGGTGGCCAAGCACGGCAACCGCGCGCTGTCCTCGCGCACCGGCGGCGCGGACGTGCTGGCGGCGCTGGGCGTCAACGTCGATGTGCCGCTGGCCCGCCTGCCCTCGATCATCCGCGCCGCCGGCTGCGCCTTCCTGTTCGCGCCGCGCCACCATGCCGCGCTGCGCCACGCCGCCGGCCCGCGGGTGGAACTCGGCACCCGCACCATCTTCAACCTGCTGGGCCCGATGGCCAACCCGGCCGAGGTGCGCTGCCAGCTCACCGGCGTGTTCGACCCGAGCTGGGCCCGCCCGATGGTGGAAACCCTGGCCCGGCTGGGCAGCGAGAGCGTCTGGCTGGTGCACGGCCAGGGGCTCGACGAGTTGACCGTCGCCGGCGACAACAGCGTGGTGGCGCTCCAAGGCGGCAGCATCCGCCAATTCACCGTCACCCCCGAGGATGCCGGCCTGCCGCGCGCCCCTGTCTCGGCGATCCGCGGCGGCGACGCCGCCACCAACGCTGCCGCCCTCGCCGCCCTGCTGCGCGGCGGCGGCGGCGCCTATCGCGACACCGTGCTGCTGAACGCCGCCGCGGCGCTGATCGTGGCCGGCCGCGCCGCCGACCTGCGCGACGGCGTGGCCCAGGCCGCCGCGGTGCTGGACAGCGGCGCGGCGCTCAACGCGCTCGACACGCTGCGCCGCGAGGCGGCATGACCACCCGCCCCGACATGCCGGACGTGCTGGCGCGCATCTGCGCCGACACCCGCGCCGAGGTCGCCCGCCGCAAGCAGGACATCCCGCGCTCGCGCCTGCGCACCCTGGTCGGCCGCGCCCCGCCCCCGCGCGGCTTCGCCGCCGCGCTGGACGCCAAGGTGGAGGCCGGCGGCCTCGGCCTGATCGCCGAGATCAAGCGCGCCTCCCCCTCCGGCGGCGCCATCCGGCCGGAGTTCGACCCGGCGGCGCTGGCGCTGGCCTACCAGTTCGGCGGCGCCGCCTGCCTGTCGGTGCTGACCGACCTGCCGTATTTCCAGGGCACCGCCGAGGACCTGGCCGCCGCCCGCGCCGGCTGCGACCTGCCGGTGCTGCGCAAGGACTTCATGATCGACCCCTGGCAGATCCATGAAAGCCGGGCGATGGGTGCCGACTGCATCCTGCTCATCATGGCCGTACTGGAAGACGGCATGGCGGCCGAGTTGGAGGAGATCGCGATGGGCCTCGGCATGGACGTGCTGGCCGAGTCGCACGACCAGGCGGAACTGGAGCGGGCGCTCCGCCTCAAAACCCGGCTGATCGGCATAAACAACCGCGATCTCAGGGTGATGCAGACCGATCTTGCAACCACGGAACAACTCGCCCCGCTGGTTCCGCCGGATCGCGTGATCGTCTCGGAGAGCGGCCTCAAAACCCATGCCGAGCTGCAGCGCATGGCCACGGCCGGCGCTCGCCGCTTCCTGGTCGGCGAAAGCCTGCTGCGCCAGCCCGACCTCACCGCCGCCACCCGCGCATTGCTCGGCGCATGAGCGGCCTCACCCATTTCGACGCCCAGGGCCGTGCCGTCATGGTCGATGTCGGCGCCAAGCCCGAGACCGACCGCGCCGCCACCGCCCGCGCCCGCGTGGTGATGCAGCCCGCCACCCTCGCCCTGATCCGCGAGGGCACGGCGAAAAAAGGCGACGTGCTCGGCACCGCCCGCCTCGCCGGCATCATGGCCGCCAAGCGCACCGCCGAGCTGATCCCGCTCTGCCACCCGCTGCCGATCACCGCCGTCACTGTCGATCTGGCGCCGGAAGGCGAGGACAGCGTGGCGATCACCGCCACCGTGCGCACCACCGGGCGCACCGGGGTGGAGATGGAGGCGCTGACCGCGGCTTCGGTCGCGGCGCTGACCGTCTATGACATGGTCAAGGCGGTCGATCGCGGCATGCGCATCGAGGGGCTCCGCGTGGTCGCCAAGTCCGGCGGCAAGTCGGGCGATTTCCGCCAGGATTAGCAGCATGATCTCGGTCGACGACGCCCGCACCCGCATCCTCGCCGCCCTGCGCCCGACGCCGGCGGAAATCGTGCCGCTGGCCGACGCCTGGCGCCGCGTCACCGCCGCCCCGGTCGTCGCCCGCCTCACCCAGCCGCCGCGCGACGTGTCGGCGATGGACGGCTACGCCCTGCGCGCCGCCGATGGCGGGCTCGGCGCGGTGCTGCGCGTGGTTGGCTCCGCCCCGGCCGGCCACCCGTGGGAAGGCAGGCTCGCCGCCGGCGAGGCGCTGCGCCTGTTCACCGGCAGCATCATGCCCGATGGCGCCGACGCCATCCTGCTGCAAGAGGACGCGACCCGCGACGGCGACCTGGTGACGGTGAACGAGGCGGTCGCCGCCGGGCGTCATATCCGCCGCGCGGGGCAGGATTTTTCGGCCGGAAACGAGCTGATTCCGGCCGGAAAACACCTGAATGCGCGCGATATCGGCCTGATTGCCGCCGGAAACCACCCCTGGGTGGCGGTGCATCGCCGCCCGCGCGTGGCCATCCTGGCCACCGGCGACGAGATCGCGCTGCCCGGCGAGCCGATCCCGCCCGGGGGGATCGTGAGTTCCAACTCGCATGCGCTGGCCGCCCTGGTGCGGGCCTGCGGCGGCGATCCGGTGGTGTTGCCGGTGGTGGCGGACGACCATGCCGCCATCATGGCGGTGGCCGACGCGGTGGCGGGGATGGACCTGCTGGTGACCACCGGCGGCGCCAGCGTCGGCGACCACGACCTGGTGCAGGCGGCGCTGGCCGCGCGCGGGCTGGTGGTGGATTTCTGGCAGATCGCCATGCGGCCGGGCAAGCCGCTGATGTTCGGGCGGCTTGGCGATACCGGAATGATCGGATTGCCGGGCAATCCGGTCTCGTCATTGGTATGCGGCATACTCTTTCTGCTCCCGGCGATCGCCCGCCTGACCGGGCTGCCGGCCGCGCCGCCGCCGGTGACGCAGGCGGTGCTGGGCGCGGCCGTCGCCGCCAACGACCACCGCGCCGACCACCTGCGCGCCAGCCTGGCCCAGCGCGACGACGGCACGCTGGTCGTCACCCCGTTCGGGCGGCAGGATTCGGCGATGCTGCGCATGATGCAGACCGCCGACGCCCTGGTGCTGCGCGCGCCGCACGCCCCCGCCCTGCCGGCGGGCGCGGCGGTTTCGGTGATCCGGCTGGATTCGCTGGGAGTTTAGCGGCGAATCGGCATACGGCGCTTGACGGCCACGGCGGAACTTATCTAGAACAACGGCATAGTTGCTGGTTTGTTCCATCTCGCCGGCCATCGCCGTGGGCGGGAGCAGCCATGGGAGACGCCCACATGCTGACCCGCAAGCAGCACGAGCTGCTGATTTTCATCGACCGCCATCTGAAGGCCACCGGCTTCTCCCCGAGCTTCGAGGAGATGAAGGATGCGCTCAACCTGCGCTCGAAATCCGGCATCCACCGGCTGATTTCGGCCCTGGAGGAGCGTGGATTCCTGCAACGCCGCCATCACCGCGCCCGCGCGCTGGAGGTGATGCGCCTGCCGGAAGGCATGGCCACGCCGGAGCCGGCCGCGGCACCCGCCCTTTCGCCGCCCACCTTTTCGCCAAACGTCATCCGGGGCGATTTCTCCGGGCGGCTGCCCGGCGTGCGCGCGGCCGAGGCGGTCAGCGCGGTGCAGTTGCCGCTCTATGGCCGCATCGCCGCCGGCCTACCGATCGAGGCGCTGCGCGACAACGGTGCCCATGTGGAGGTGCCGCTCGCCCTGCTGGGCGCCGGCGAGCACTATGCGCTTGAAATCGCCGGCGATTCGATGGTGGATGCCGGCATCCTGGACGGCGACACGGTGATCATCCGCCGTGCCGACACCGCCGAGAACGGGCAGATCGTGGTGGCGCTGATCGACGAGAACGAGGTGACGCTGAAGCGGCTGCGGCGCAAGGGCGCCTCCGTGGCGCTGGAGCCGGCCAATACCCGCCATGAGACCCGCATCTTCCCGGCCGACCGGGTGCGCGTGCAGGGCCGGCTGGTCGGCCTGCTGCGCCAATACCACTGAGCGGCGCGCAATCCGCCATGGAGGATGCCTTCGGCCTGATCGTCCCTTGCGCCACCGCCTTGCCTGGCTATGAGGCGGCGCTGGCCCAAGGCTGGTCGCCCAACACCACGCGCGATGTCTCCGCCGAGGAACTGGCCCGGCTGCGTGCCGACCCGGCGGCATTCCTGCGGGCGGTGCTGCACCCGCCGCCCACCATCACGATGGCCGATGGCAGCGAGGTGCCGCGCCTGCCCGGCTGCGTGCTGTGGATGTGGGACGGGGCGTTCTGCGGCGCCATCAACCTGCGCCACCAGTTCGGCACCGAGGCACTGCCGCCGCATGTCTCCGGCCATGTCGGTTATGCGGTGGTGCCGTGGAAGCGCCGGCGCGGCTACGCGACCAGGGCGCTGGCGCTGATGCTGCCGGTGGCCGCGCGGGCCGGGCTGGCGCGGGTGGAACTGACCTGCGACGCCGACAACGATGCTTCCCGCCGGGTGATCGAGGCCAATGGCGGGGTACGCCAGCCGGGCCTGCGCGACGCCGAAGGGCATCCGAAGCTGGCGTTCTGGGTCCCCACCGGGCGGCCGGATGCGTGACCCGTCACGGAGGTAGACGGACGGGCCGGCTTCAGTAGCTGCGATAGCGCTCGCGCACCGCGGCCATCTCCGCCGTGGTGAGGATGCGCGGCCTTCCCGAGGGGCCTGACAGAAGGTATTGGCGCGCCAGCGTCTCCAGCCGGATGGCCGCGGCGAGTGCCGCCTTCGGCGTGCGGCCATGGACGATCATGCCGTGGTTGGCGAGCAGACAGGCACTCAGGCCCGGGATGGTCTTTCGCACGGAGTCGGCCAGCGAGGGGGTGCCGAAGGTGGCATAAGGCGCGCATGGCACTTCGTCCCCGCCGAAGCCCGCGATCATGTAATGGAAGGCGGGAAGCCCCTCACCCCGGCAGGCGAGGGCGGTGCAGGCATCGGCATGCGTATGCACGACACAGCCTGCCTCGGGACAGGCCTCGTAGACCGCGCCATGCATGGACCATTCGCTGGATGGACGGGTGCCGTCGGGCGGCGGGCCCGCGAAAGGCATCAGCACGAGCTGGTCGGCGGCGAGCGACTCCGCCGTGGCGCCGGTGGGCGTGATGAGCATGCGCTCGCCCACACGCACGCTCACATTGCCGGAGCTGCCGCTGTTCATGCGCTGGCAGCCGAGTTCCTGATAGACGGTGACGACGTCCTCGGCGAGCGTTGCGCTCATGCGGGCTGCTCCATGGCGGCAAGGGTGGTGGCGAACATGTCCACGGCGCCGAGCTTGCCCGATTTCAGGCAGAGGGCGAGCGGAACGGGGTGATCGGCGTGGCAGCGGCCGACGCCGATGGCGGCAAACGGGGCCACCTGAAGCGACCGGACCCCGAGCTGCTCGACGATGGCGCCGGAGGTCTCGCCCCCGGCCACCAGCAGGCGGCGGAGCCCGCGCTCCACCAGGCCGGAGGCGATCCGCGCCAGCAGCGCTTCGGCGCGCCGCCCGGCGGCGATCGAGCCGAGCGCCGCCTGGGCCGCGGCAACCCGCGCCGGATCGGCGGAGGTGGTGATGCAGACGGGGGCATGGGCCATATGCTCGCTGGCCCAGGACAGGGCGCGCGCGATGCTCTGTTCGGGCGGATCGAGCGGGTCGAGATCGAGCACCTTGTGATCCCGCGCGAATGCCGCGACCTGCTCGCGGGTACGGTCGGCGCAGCTTCCGGCGAGAACGGCGGCGGGACCGGGCGTGCCAGGCAGCGATGGCTGTTCGCTGGGCCGCATCCAGCCTCGCGCGACCCAGAGCGACGGGAAATACGCCGCCACCGAGGCGCCGCCGGTCATCACCGGCCAGTCGCAGCTTGCCGCCGCGATCTGGCGCAGATCCTCCGGCAGGATGGAGTCGGCGATCAGGAACGGCCTGCCCGCGGCGTGGCACGCCTCGGCATGGGTGTGAATCGCCGCGGCGCCGGCGGCCACCACCTCGTAGGGCAGGATGTCGACGGCCAGGCTGGTCTGGAGGGCGAGAACCTCGGCGAGATTCGAATTGGTCATGGGGGTGAGCGGGTCGTGCCGCTTGGGCGAGTCCGCCAGCAACTGACCGCCGACGAACATGTGGCCGCGAAACACGGTGCGCGCGGCCTCCGGATAGGTCGGGCAGAACAGCACCGGGGCCGCGCCGGCGACCTCGCGCAGCACCTCGGCGACATTGCCGATGTTGCCGGCCGGCAGACTGTCGAAGGTAGCGCAGTATTTCAGGAACAGTTGCCGGGCGCCCAGGCGCCGCAGTTGCTGCGCCACCTGGCGGGAGATGGCGACCGCTTCGCCGGCGGGCGCGGCGCGGGTGCGCAGCGCGACCACGATGGCATCGACCTCCGGGGGACGGTCCGGCAGGCTGCCGGGGCCGACATGCACCATGGCACGCGCGCCGGCGGCGCGCAGCATCGCGGCCAGTTCAACCGCGCCGGTGAAGTCGTCGGCCAGTGCGCCGAAGGTGAGCGGCGATCCCATGCGAGTCTCCTTGCAGGCAATTTTCAAGAATGATATATCAAATATCAATTGCGGGAAGGTCATCATGGACGCAGTTTCCAACTCCGCGGATACCGCCCTGCGCGCCCGTGCCGCGCGCGTCGTGCCAGGGGGGATGTGGGGCCACCTGCATGCCGCCAAGCTGCCCGAGGGCTACCCCCAGTTCTTCGCGCGCGGCGAGGGCGCGCATTTATGGGACGTGGACGGGCGGCGTTTCGTCGACTTCATGTGCAGCTGGGGGCCCAATCTGCTCGGCCATCTGCACCCCGAGGTCGAGGAGGCGGCCGAGCGCCAGCGGCGCATGGGCGACTGCCTGAACGGCCCGGCCGAGGTGATGGTCGAGCTGGCGGAGCAGTTGGTGGCCATGCTGCCGCATGCCGCCTGGGCGATGTTCCAGAAGAACGGCACCGACGCCACCACAACGTGCTTGACGATCGCGCGGGCGGCGACCGGCCGGCGCAAGGTGCTGGTGGCGCGCGGCGCCTATCACGGCGCGGTGCCGTGGGCCTCGCCCTCGCTGCTGGGCGTGACGGCCGAGGACCGCGCGCATCTGCTGCACTACGAGTTCAACGACATCGACAGCCTGCGCGCCGCGGCGCGGGAGGCTGGCGACGACCTGGCGGGCGTGATCGTCAGCGCGTTCCGCCACGACCTCGGGCGTGACCAGGAGATGCCGACCGTCGCGTTCGCCGTCGCGGCGCGCGAGCTGTGCGACGCGGCGGGGGCGGCGCTGATGCTCGATGAAGTGCGCGCCGGCATGCGCCTGCACACCGGCGGCAGTTGGGAGTTGCTGGGCGTTCGGCCCGACCTGAGTGCCTGGAGCAAGGCGATCGCCAACGGCCGTGCCCTGTCGGCGGTGACCGGGGCGGAATGGCTGCGCGACCCGGCGGCGCGGATTTTCGTAACCGGTTCGTTCTGGTGTGGCGCGGTGCCGATGGCCGCGGCGCTGGCCACGCTGCGGGTGGTGCAGCGCGACGACGTTCCGGCGCGTATTGAACGCCTGGGCCGGATGTTGCGCGACGGTCTGGCGGAGGGCGCGCGGCGTCATGGCCTTGGCCTGCGCCAGACCGGACCGGCGCAGATGCCGATGGTGCTGTTCGATGACGATCCAGGCGCGCGCAAAGGCGAGGTGTTCTGTGCCACCGCCTTGCGTCACGGCGTCTATTTTCACCCGCGGCACAACATGTTCCTCTCCGCGGCGCACACCGAGGCCGACATCGCCGCCGCGCTGGAGGCGGCCGGCCACGGCTTCGCGGCCGTGGCGGCAACCTAGTGTGATGCCGGCGCGCCCTCGCACCGAGGCCGGGGCGCCGTCGACGGCGCGGCTTTGCGCCGGATGGCGCCCCGAAGGGGGCGGATCAGGCGTCGGTCCGTTCAGGGCGGCTGTTCCGCCCGCCGCCACCCAATTGCCAATCATGTGGGAGAACGCTTGATGAAACGCCGTCACTTCCTTGCCAGCTCGGCCGCCGCCGCATCCTCGCTCGCATTGCCGGCGGTGGCGCAGCCGCGGAGCACCGTGAAGTTCGTGCCGCAGGCCGACCTGGCCGCGATCGACCCGGTGTTCGCCTCGGCGCTGGTGACCCGCACCCACGGGTTTCTGGTGTTCGACCAGCTCTATGGCTGGGACGACAACTTCCAGCCGCAGCCGCAGATGGTGGAAGGCCACGTCATCGAGGACGACGGCAGGAAGTGGACGATCACGCTGCGCGAGGGCCTGAAGTTCCACGACGGCACACCCGTGCTGGCGCGCGACGCGGTGGCCAGCATCAACCGCTGGAGCCAGTCCGACGCGCTGGGACAGGGGCTGCGCGCGGTGACGGACGAGCTGAAGGCCGTCTCGGACCGGGTGTTCCAGTTCCGGTTGAAGAAGCCCTACCCGATGCTGCCGCTGGCGCTGGGCAAGCCGTCGCTGTTCTGCCCGGTCATGCCCGAGCGCCTGGCGAGCACGCCCCCGAACGTGCAGGTGACCGAGATGGTCGGCAGCGGGCCGTTCCGCTTCATCGCCGGTGAGCGCGTGGCGGGCTCGCTCGCCGTCTACGAGAAGTTCACCGGTTATGTGCCCCGTTCCGGCGGCACGCCGAGCTTCGCGGCCGGCCCGAAGATCGCCTATGTCGACCGTGTCGAGTGGCACACCATCCCCGATGCCGCCACCGCCGCCGCGGCGCTGCAGACCGGCGAGGTCGACTGGTGGGAGCAGCCGCAGCCGGACCTGCTGCCCCTGCTGAAGCGCCGCAAGGACATCCGGGTGGAGGCCAAGGAGCGCGGCGGCCTGATGGGCATGATCCGCTTCAACTGCCTGCAGCCGCCGTTCAACAATCCGGCGATGCGCCGCGCCTTCCTGGCCGGGGTGAACCAGACCGACTACATGCAGGCGGTGATGGGCGACGACAAGTCGCTGTGGAACGACCGTTGCGGCTTCTTCCTGCCTGGCAGCCCGAACGCCAGCGAGGCGGGGCTGGAGGTGATGACCGGCCCGCGCAGCCTCGACAAGGTGAAGCGCGACCTGCAGGCCGCCGGCTACAAGGGCGAGCGCGTGGTCTTCCTGGTGCCGACGGATCTGCCGGCGCTGAACGCGATGAGCGAGCTCGCGGCCGACATGTTCCGCAAGGTGGGGGTGAACCTGGACTACCAGGCGCTCGACTGGGGCACGGTGCTGCCGCGGCTGTCGAACCGCGGGAGCATCGAGAAGGGCGGCTGGAACGTCTGGTGCAACTACATCCCAGGCATCATCGCCACCTCGCCGGCGACGCAGTCCTACCTGCGCGGCATGGGGGCCGCCGGGCCGCTCGGCTGGCCGGAATCGGCGAAGATCGAGGCGTTGCGCGACCAGTTCATGGACTCGTCGTCGCCCGAGGAACAGAAGCGCATCTGCCAGGACATCCAACTGCAAGCCTGGCAGGACGTGCCCTACATCCCGACCGGCGCATGGTTGCAGCCGTTTGCGTTCCGGACAAACCTCACCGGGATGCTCAATGGCTTCCCGCTGTTCTATAATCTGAAGAAGGCCTGAGGCATCGCCGCCCCGGCGACGGGGCGGCGATGCCTGTGAGGGCGCCGCGGCATCCCCAAGGGGCCCGGCGCCTTCGCGGCGTGCGTTCCCCGCGGCAACAGACGAGCTTCCTGGCATGACATCGGACGAAATCGGGTTTCTTGGCGTGAGCGAGCTTGCGGCGCTGTACCGCGCGCGCGCGCTTTCGCCCGTCGAGGTGGCGAAAGCCGTGCTGGCGCGCATGGAGGCGGTCGAGCCCAGGGTGAACGCCATGATGCGCCTCACCCCCGACCATGCCCTGGCCGCGGCCCGCAGGTCGGAGGATGTGTTCCTGAACCGCGGCACGCCGCGGCTGCTGGAAGGCGTTCCCTTCACCATCAAGGACCTGCAGCACACCAAGGGCATCCAGACGGATTTCGCCTCGGTGATCACGCAGGGGACGATCCCCGATGTGGATGCGCCCTGCGTGACGCGCCTGTACGAGGCGGGCGGGGTGATCGTCGGCAAGACGACCTCGGCCGCGGAATGGGGGTGGAAGGGCGTCAGCCAGGCGCCGATCTCGGGCATCACCCATAATCCCTGGGGCAAGGGCCTGAACGCGGGGGCGTCGTCCTCGGGAGCGGCGGTGGCGGCGGCGTGCGGCTATGGGCCGCTGCACCAGGGTGGCGACGGCGCCGGCTCGATCCGCATGCCCGCGCATTTCTCGGGCGTGTACGGCTTCAAGCCGACACATGGGCGGGTGCCGAACTGGCCGATGTCCAACAACGACCTGGCCACGCATATCGGGCCGCTGACGCGCACCGTGGAGGATGCCGCCTACATGACCGCGGCGATGGCCGGGCCGCATGTGTGGGACTACACCTCGCTCGAAGCCGGGCCGGACGACTATGTGGGCCGCCTGCACGCGGCCAGCATGAAGGGCCGCAGGATCGGCTACACCCGGGACCTGGGTCATGCGCGCGTGGACCCCGAGGTCGCCGACGCGGTGGAGAAGGCGGTGAAGGCGTTCGAGGAGATGGGCGCCCATGTCGAGGAAGTGACGCCTGCCTGGGGCAAGCTGGGGCCGGAGCTGGTGCGGTTCTTCTGGCCGGCGACGTTCACGGCGCGGCTGGCGAGCCTGCCCAAGTTCGAGAGCCGGATGGACCCGGGGTTCGTGGCGATGATCCGCCATGCCGCCGGGTTCACGGTGCAGCAGTTCATGGAGATGCGCACGCGGCGGTTCGCCTATGTGCAGGCGATCCACGAGTTCATGGAGGGGTTCGACTTCCTGCTCTCTCCGGCGGTGAGCGTGGCCGCTTTTCCGGCGGACCGGCTGCAGCCCGCGCACTGGCCGCAGCACGAGTGGGACTGGCTGATGTGGGCCGAACTCTCCTACCCGTTCAACTGGTCCGGCAGCCCGGCTGCCAGCGTGCCGTGCGGCTTTACCCCCGCCGGCTTGCCGGTCGGCCTGCAGATCGTCGGGCGCCGGTTCGACGACCTCGGCGTGCTGCAGGCCAGCGCCGCCTTCGAGGCGGCACGGCCTTGGGCGCAGCATCGCCCGCCGCTGGCTTAGAGCGCTACCGCTTCTTTCCTGGTGCCGGCGCCGAGCCCTTGGCCTCCCGCTCCGCCAGGAGGCGCACAAGGTTGGCTCCGCCCTCGACGAGGTCGGCGCGAAGCGCCGCACGGGCCGCCGCCGGGTCGGCTGCGCGCAGCGCGTCAAGAATGTCGAGATGGCGGTGCCGGCCGGGATAGGTGGGCGGCGCGTCCGGATAATGCAGCGCATGCATGGGGCCGTTGCGGTGCCATATCGTGTTGATGATCTCCATCAGCTGGGGCATGCGCGCAGCGCGATAGAGCCCGCCATGGAACGCCCAGTTCGCCTTGTTGGCCGCCGCCGCGTCGTGCGCCGCCTCGGCGGCCATCAGTTGCTCGTGCGCGGCGGCCAGGGCGTCGATCTCCTCGCGGGTGGCACGGCGGGCAGCCTCCTCCACCGCCAGCCCTTCCAGCTCGAAGCGGATGGTGCGCAGTTCCAGATACTGGGCCAGCGTAAGCCCCGCGACGGTGATGGCGCGGGCGGTTTCCATCCGGAGTGCGCCGGTTCGAACCAACTGCATGATCGCCTCCCGCACCGGCGTTTCAGATACGCCCATCGCGGCGGCGAGGTCGCGGATCTTGAGACGCTGGCCAGGGAAAAGCCGCCCCTCGAACAGCGCGGCTTCGAGTTCCGCATAGACCTGCATGGACAGGCTCGATCGCGCCATTGTGGACCAATGGGGCCCTGAGCCGTCCGTCTCGGGTGTCCTGATAATCATTATAATGCACTAGCACGCGTGGGGCGGCATGTCGCGACCCGTGAGCCTTGGCCAGACCGCTGGTGCTTCCGGGGCCACATCAACCCACCGCTTCGGAGAGCGTGGTATCGATACGCCGCACCAGGGCGCCGGGTGCGGGTGCGTCGGCGCCGCGTCAGCTATCGTCGCCGACGGTCAGCATGCGGCGCTGCCGGCTCGATTGCACGAGCGTGTGGTGCAGTTGGATCACGCGGCGGCCTTCCTCGCCGGTGAGGATCTGCAGCGGTTCGCGGCCGCGCAGCACGTCGACGAAATGGCGGGTCGAGAGGCGGAAGCTGTTGCCCCAATCGGCGTCGATGTTGTGGAAGGCGCGCACCTCGCCATCACGGTACAGGGTCAGCACCGGCTCGTCGAGCAGCCGATCGGAGCAGCGGCTGACGACGATGCTGCCGGCCTCACCTTGGATCTCGAAGCGCTCATGGCTGGCATAATAGTCGGTCCGCACGCGCATCTGCAGCGCCAGGCTTACGTCCCACATGGTGTGCACGGGAGGGTCGCGATGGCGCCACATCAGCGTTGCCGGCGCGTCGAGCATGCTGCCGGCGGGTGTGCGGGTGGTCTCGATGCAGGCGAAGCCGTCGCGCGCGTCGCCGAACAGCCACAGGGCGACGGCCATCAGGTGGTGGCCGTGATCGAACACCAGCGGGCCGCCCTGGCCCGCGGCACCGAGGTGCTGGCGCCAGGCATTGGCCGATGGGGGTACGTGCCAAGCGTTGCTGCGGTCACCGATCACCACCTGCATGCGGAAATGCATCGGGCGGCCGATGGCGCCTTCGCGCAGCAGGTCGCGCGCCTTCACCAGCGGCGGATAGAATACAAAGTTCTCGAATAACTTGAGCCGGCGGCCGGCCTGCTGCGCCGCTGTGATCATTGCGTCGCATTCGGCGAGGGTCAGCGCCATCGGCTTCTGCACCGAGACGTGTGCGCCGGCGCGCAGGGCCGCCACCGCCATGTCCTGGTGCAGCGGGTGCGGCGTGAGGATGTCGACCAGGTCGAGTTCCCAGCCGAGCATCTCCTGGAAATCCCGGGTGCGGCGGGCGTCGGGTAGCGCCGCACCGCGCTGGTCCAGCGCCTCGGGCGAGGCATCGCACAGGGCGGCAATCTCGACGTCCGGATTGTCGCGATAACCCAGCACGTTCAAGTCGAAGATCCGGCCCAGGCCGGCGATGCCCACCCGTAGCTTGCGCGTCATGACGCCCCCTCTTCTGCCCGACGATGCGCGGGCGGCCCGGCCATTGCGCCGCGCTGCTGCCGTTGAGGGTTGGACGCCGGTGCCGCGCGGTCAAGAGGCAGGGCGCGCCAGCGACACAGTTCGGTGGTATGGGCAGGTCCAGGGACTCGGCCCCTGGCGGGTCTAGGCGGAGCCCAGCCTTGCCTTCTCCTCAGTCATTCGCCGGCCGCGCCTGGCCCGCCGGCAGCGTTTCGGCCAGCGCCGGGGTGAGATGCAGGCCGGCCGGAATGCGGGTGCGGGTCGGCACCGGCACCACCCAGGGGCGGTCGCCGCGCGCCGCGCGGTCCGACAGCACCCGCACCCCCGCCGGCCCCAGCCAGACCGCCTGGGCGCCCTGGCGGAACACGGTGAAGCGGTCGATCGCTGGCACCGGGGGGCGGCACTCCAGCCGTATCGGCTCGGCGGAGACCACCAGGGCCGCGCCGCAGGCCGCCGCAGCGGCCGCAGGGTCAGCCGGGCCGCGCAGCAGCAGCACCCCCGGCCCGTCGGCGCGTGGGCGCAGGCCGCAGGACGCGCCGGTGCAGCCCGGCAGCGGCGCCGCGTCGCGCACCGCCCAGAGTTGCAGCCAGGAATCATAGGTGAAGCCGGACGCGCCGGGGTCGCGCTGGATGAAGGCGCCCCGCGGCGTGCGCATGCCGATCAGCCGTGCATCGGCCGAGACCAGCAGGTCCGGCGGCCGGTCCAGCAGCGGCGAGAGCAGGCCCAGCCCGATCAGCGCCAGCCCGGCCAGCCGTAGCCGGCTGCGCCAGATGCCCAGCCAGGCCATGCCCAGGCTCAGCACCCCCAGCCCCCAGGCCGGGATATGCGGCACCGCCAGCACCGCTTCCGGCCAGGCGGCCACGGTGCGGGCGATATGCAGGATGGCGGTGATGCCCCAGCCCATCGGCACCAGCGCCAGCGCCTCCAGGTGCAGCGGCATCAGCGCCAGCCCCAGCATGCCGGCCGGCATCACCCACAGCGCGGTGATCGGCACGGCGAGCAGGTTGGCGGCGATGAAATAGAGCTGCACATGGCCGAAATGATAGGCTCCGAACGGCGCCGAGGCGGTGCCCGCCAGCGCGCTGGTCAGCGCCAGCGCCACCCCGTACGCCAGCAGCCGCCGCCGGCGCGAGCCGTCGCCGTGCAGGCGGCGCAGCCAGGGGCGCAGCGCCTCGTAGCCGGCGATCAGCGCCAGCACCGCGCCGAAGCTCATCTGGAAGCTGACGCCCATGACCGCGCTCGGCTCCACCGCGATCACCGCCGCCATCGCCAGCCCCAGCCCGCGCATCGACAGCGCCCGCCGCCCCACCAGCACCCCCAGCGTCACCAGGCAGGCCATGGCGAAGCTGCGCAGGATCGGCACATGCCCGCCGGTCAGCAGCAGGTAGCCGCCGCCGGCCAGCAGCGCCGCCAGCGCCGCGATCTGCTTGGCCGGCCAGTGCAGCGCCGCGTATTCCCACAGTCCCAGCCCCAGCCGCGCCAGGGCGAAGAACAGCCCCATGACGATGCCGATATGCAGCCCGGCGATGGCCAGCAGATGCGCCAGCCCAGAATCGCGGAAGGCGGCGCGGTCGGCCTCGGCGATGCCGTGGGTGGTGCCGGTCAGCAACGTGATGGCGATCGCCGCCGCGGTCGGGTCGCCGCCGGCCATGGCCGCGCCGATGCGCACCGCGATCGCCTCGCGCGCCCGCTGCATCCAGGCGGCGAGGTCGGCCGGGCTGCCCTCGGCCAGCCGCTCGGAGGGGTTCAGCGCATAGCCGTAGGCGCCGATGCCCGCGAAGAAGGCGTCGCGCTGCAGGTCCCAGCCGCCCGGCCAGGCCGGCGGCGCCGGCGGTTGCAACAGCGCGCGCACCCGCAGCCGGTCGCCGGTGGCGATGGCGGCGGCATCGCCGGCGCGCAGCCGGATGCGCACCGCCAGGGCCAGCGGCGCCGCCCCGTCCAGGCTCGGCCGCGCCAGCAGCACCCGCCGGCCCTGCGGCAGCACGTCCACCGCCGCCACGGTACCGGTGACGATGGCGGCGTGGCTGGGAATGGCCGCCAGCGGCGCCGCCCGCAGCGTCGCCAGTTGCGCGCTGCCCAGCCCCAGCGCCGCGGCGGCCAGGCAGGCGGCGGCGGCACGCGGCACCGGCCGGCGCCACAGCAGCCCGGTCGCCGCCAGCGCCCCGGCCAGCCCCGCCGCCCCGGCCCACCAGGGCGGCTCGGCGGTCAGGCTGAAATAGAGCACCACGCCGGCAGCCATCCACACCGGCAGCCACAGCGCGAAGCGGCCGCGCTCGGCCTCCACCCAGGCATGCCACCTGGTGGCGATGCCGGGCCAGGCCGGATGGAGGGCACGCGCCGTTGCGCTCATCGCGGCAGCCTAGCCCGCCGTCGATGCTGTCGCCATGTCCGGCGTGCTGCTAAAAGCCCCGGCATAACAAGACGGCACCAGGAGACAGGGATGGCGTTCGAGAGTCTGTTGCGGCGTTTCGCCGCCGCCGTGCAGGCCAATGACGGCGCCGGCCTGGCCGCGCTGTTCACCCCCGACGGCGTGTATGAGGACTGCTTCTTCGGCCCGCACCAGGGCGCCGCCGCCATCGTCGCCATGCTGGCCCGCTTCCATGACGGCGGGCGCGACTATCGCTGGGAGTTCATCGACCCGGTCTGCGTGGGCGACACCGGCTATGCCCGCTGGCGCTTCAGCTACGCCTCGCGCCTGCCCGGGCTGCTGGGCCGGCCGGTGCTGTTCGAGGGCATGAGCTGCTTCTCGCTGGATGGCGGGCGGATCGCGCATTACCGCGAGGTGTTCGACCGCGGGCTGGCGCTGTCGCAGCTGGATTTCGACGCCGAGCGGATCCGCCGGGTGGTGCGCCGCGCGGCGGAGGCCCAGAACGCCAAGCCGGAGAGCCGGCCGCATCTGGAGCGGTTCGTCTGACCTGCCGTTTGCGCGCTTGAACCACGCGGCCAACTCGGCTCTTTAGCGGCCTTCGCCGACACGAGAGCCGCAGCCATGACCGTCCGCACCCGTTTCGCCCCCAGCCCGACCGGCCTGCTGCATATCGGCGGCGCCCGCACCGCGCTGTTCAACTACCTGTTCAGCAAGCATCACGGCGGCGAATTCCTGCTGCGCATCGAGGACACCGACCGCGCCCGCAGCACGCCGGAGAACACCCGGGCGATCCTGGACGCGCTGGAATGGCTGGACATCGCGCATGACGGGCAGACCGTGTTCCAGTCCACCCGCGCCGCCCGCCATGCCGAGGTGGCGCACCAGATGCTGGCGGCCGGCACCGCCTATCGCTGCTGGCTGACCCAGGATGAGCTGAAGGCGATGCGCGAGCAGGCCGCTGCCGAAGGCCGCTCGCTGCACCTGCGCAGCCCGTGGCGCGACCGCGACCCGGCCGAGGCGCCCGCCGGGGTGGCGCCGGCCATCCGCATCAGGGCGCCGCGCGAGGGCGAGACGGTGGTGGACGACCTGGTGCAGGGCCCGGTGCGCGTGGCCAACGCCGAGCTGGACGACATGATCATCCTGCGCGGCGACGGCACCCCCACCTATCAGCACGCCGTGGTGGTGGACGACCACGACATGGGCATCACCCATGTGATCCGCGGCGACGACCACCTGACCAACGCCTTCCGGCAGAGCCAGATCTACGATGCCATGGGCTGGGAGCGGCCGCGTTTCGCGCATATCCCGCTGATCCATGGCGCCGACGGCGCCAAGCTCTCCAAGCGGCACGGCGCGGTGAGCGTGCTGGAGTTCCGCGCCGAGGGCTTCCTGCCGGAGGCGCTGTGCAACTACCTGCTGCGGCTCGGCTGGGGCCATGGCGACGCCGAGATCCTGTCGCGCGAGGAGGCGGTGGCGCTGTTCGACCTGGACGGCGTCGGCCGGTCGGCCAGCCGCATGGACTATGCCAAGCTGACCCAGGTGAACAGCGTGTGGCTGCGCCGGGCGGACGACGCGCGGCTGCTGCACGAGGTGCTGGCGATCCTGGCCCGCCGGCCGCATTTGGCGCTGGGCACGGATGCCGGCCACCGCATCCGCGCGCTGCTGCCCGCGTTCAAGGAGCGGGCGAAGACCCTGGTGGAACTGGCTGACATGGCGGCATTCCTGGCGCAGCCGCTGCCCTTGCCGATGGACCCGAAGGCGGCCGCGCTGCTGAGCGCCGAAAACCGTCTGATGCTGCGCGAGGTGGCCGCAGCCCTGGCGGCCACCGATTTCAGCCTGGCAGGGCTGGACGCCGCGCTGCGGGCCTATGCCGAGGCCAGCGGGCGCAAGCTGGGCCAGGTGGCGCAGCCGCTGCGCGCGGCGCTGACCGGCAGCACCACCAGCCCGCCGATCGACGCGACGCTGGCAGCACTGGGGCGCCGCGAGGCGCTGGCGCGGATCGCGGCGGCCTCGGCCTGAGCCGGGGGACCGGCTCCGGCGAATAACGGCCGGGCAACGGCAATGTCATTCGGCGCTCCCCGCGCCGGCATGATAACTGGTGCCGTTGCATAACCAGACCGGAATAGGGGGATTGCCATGACGATGGCGCTGGCGGAGGAAGTCTGCTCGGTCGATACCGACCTCATCTACCCCAATATCCAGACCTGCATGGCGCTCGTGCTCGGCTCCACCGGGGGCACGCTGGCGGGCATGCACATGACGATGTACTCCAGCGCGGCGCAGATCCAGCGGGCGGCGACCGCGCTGATGCCGTTCATGCTGGGACCGATCGACAGCATCGTGTGCATCGGCAATGTCGGCGCCTGGGCCCCCGGCGCGGGGCGCGACGCGGCGATGGTGATGCCGGGCCAGTTGCGGCAGACCTTGCGCACGGCATTCAACTACCACGGCAACGTGCTGTATTTCGACACCGCCGCGCTGTTCGGGCAGGCCGGGCCGGGGCTGAACAACGGCGTGGTGGTGCATGCCTGGCGCGACGCCGGCAACAACCAGATCCGCTACGCCTATGGCCCGCACGGCGCGCTGCAGGCCAATGGCCACGGGCTGGCGGCGGTGCCGGTGTTCTTCATCGGCGCGATGGCCACCGCCAACTACGTCGGCCAAAACCTCGCCGAGTACACGCTGGGCGGCGGCATGTTCAACCTGCCGGTGATGGGCATGGCGACGATGTAGCGCCCGGTGGGGTCGCGACCGGCGGCCTGGCGACAGGCGGACGCTGGCACCTTGGCGGCGGCGCGGGTAACGTGCCGCCCCGCACCGCATCGGGACTCGCAGCCTTGCCCAACCCCAGAAGCCACCTGCTCCAGATCGAGGGCATGCAGCCGCCGCAGATCGAGTCCATGCTCGACCTGGCGGAGAGCTACGTGCTGCTCAACCGCTCCGGCAAGACGCAGCGCGACCTGCTGCGCGGGCGCACCATGATCAGCCTGTTCTTCGAGGATTCGACGCGCACCCGCACCAGCTTCGAGCTGGCCGGCAAGCGGCTGGGCGCGGACGTGATCAACATGTCGGTGTCCAACTCCTCGGTGAACAAGGGCGAGACGCTGCTGGACACGGCGGCCACGCTGAACGCCATGCATTGCGACCTGCTGGTGGTGCGCCACGGCGAGTCGGGCGCGCCCAACCTGCTGGCGCAGAAGGTGGACGCGGCGGTGATCAACGCCGGCGACGGCACCCACGAGCACCCGACCCAGGCGCTGCTGGACGCGCTGACCATCCGCCGCCGCAAGGGCCGGCTGGAGGGGCTGACGGTGGCGATCTGCGGCGACGTGCTGCACAGCCGGGTGGCACGCTCCAACATCCACCTGCTGACCGCGATGGGCAGCCGGGTGCGGGTGATCGGCCCGCCGACGCTCGTTCCGGCGGCGGCCGAGCGGCTCGGCGTTGAGGTGTTCCACGACATGAAGGCTGGGCTTCAAGGCGTTGATATTGTGATGATGCTGCGGCTTCAGAAGGAGCGGATGACGCGCGGCCTGGTGCCCAGCGCGCGGGAGTTCTTCCGCTTCTGGGGGCTGGACGGCGAAAAGCTCGCCTGGGCGAAGCCGGACGCGCTGGTGATGCACCCCGGCCCGATGAACCGCGGCGTGGAGATCGACAGCGCGGTGGCCGACGACCCGGTGCGCAGCCTGATCAAGGAACAGGTGGAGATGGGGGTGGCCGTGCGCATGGCCGTGCTGGACATCCTGGCGCGCCAGGGCCGACGCAATGACTGACGTGTTGATCTCCGGCGCCCGGCTGCTGGACCCCGCCGCCGGGGTGGACCTGGTCGGCGACCTGCTGGTGCGCGACGGCCGCATCCTGGACCTCGGCGCCGGGCTGGGCCGGCCGGACGGGGTGGCGGTGGTGGATGCGCGCGACTGCGTGCTCTGCCCCGGGCTGGTCGACATGCGCGCCGAACTCGGCGAGCCGGGGCGGGAATACCGCGAGACCATCGCCTCGGCCGCGGCGGCGGCGGCCTCGGGCGGCATCACCACGCTGGCCGCCCTGCCCGACACCATGCCGGCGATCGACGACCCTGCCCTGGTGCGCCTGCTGCTGGCGCGCGGCGAGGAGACCGGCAGCCTGTCCATCCTGCCCTATGGCGCGGTCACCCGCGGCTGCCGGGGCGAGGAGATGGCGGAGCTTGGCCTGCTGCACGAGGCCGGGGCGGTGGCCTTCACCGACGGCGCGCGGGCGATCGGCCCGGCCCGGCTGATGGCGCTGGCGCTGTCCTACGCGCGCGGCTTCGGGGCGCGCATCGTGCAGCACCCGCAGGAGCCGTCGCTGGCCGAGGGCGGTGCGGCCACCCAGGGCGAGTTGGCCACCCGGCTCGGCCTGCCGGCCATCCCGGCCGCCGCCGAGGCGATCCTGGTGGCGCGCGACATCCGGCTGGCGCAGATGACCGGCGGCGCGGTGCATTTCGCGCATGTCTCCACCGCCGAGGCGCTGGCGCTGATCCGCCGCGCCAAGGACGAGGGAATCGCAGTCACCTGCGACACCGCGCCGCCCTATTTCGACCTGAACGAGACGGCGATCGGCGATTTCCGCACCTACGCGAAGTTCTCGCCGCCGCTGCGCGCGGAGGCCGACCGCCAGGCGGTGGCCGCCGCACTGGCCGATGGCACCATCGACGCCATCGCCTCGGACCATGCCCCGCGCGACGCCGACGACAAGCGCCTGCCCTTCGCCCAGGCGGCGGCTGGCGGCACCGGGCTGGCGACGCTGCTGGCGGTAACGCTGGCGCAGGTGCATGGCGGCGGACTGGCGATGGCGCGCGCGGTGGCGCTGCTGACCGCCGGCCCCGCCGCCCTGCTGGGCTGCGCCGCCGGCACGCTGGCCAAGGGGACGGCGGCCGATCTGTGCCTGTTCCATCCCGAGCAGGCCTGGCAGGTGGAGGCCGGCGCCCTGGCCGGCAAGGCGCGGAACACGCCGTTCGACGGCCGCGCGCTGGAAGGCCGGGTGGTCGGCACCTGGAAGGCCGGGCGGCGGGTGTTCGGCGCATGACCGGCGGCGCGCTGCTGCTCGGGCTGCTGGCCGCGATCGGCTACCTGCTCGGCTCCATCCCGTTCGGCCTGCTGCTGACCCGCGCGGCCGGGCTGGGCGATATCCGCAAGGTTGGCAGCGGCAATATCGGCGCCACCAACGTGCTGCGCACCGGCCGCAAGGGGCTGGCGGCGGCGACGGTGCTGCTGGATGCCGGCAAGGGCGCGGTGGCGGTGGTGATCGCACTGCGCGCAGGCAGCGAAGCCGGCGTGGCGCTGGCCGGCTTCTTCGCGGTGATCGGCCACATGTTCCCGGTCTGGCTGGGCTTCAAGGGCGGCAAGGGGGTGGCGACCGGGTTCGGGGTGCTGATCGCAGCGGCACCCGTGGCCGCGCTGCTGGCGGCGCTGGCCTGGATCGTCACCGTGGCGGCGCTGCGCATCTCCTCGGCGGCGGCGCTGCTGGCCTCCGTGCTGGCGCCCATCCTGGTGGCCGCCACCGGCTATGGCCTGCCGCGCGCCCTCATGGCGGTGGCCATCGCAGCCTTCGTCTGGCAGCGCCATCGCGGCAACATCGCCCGCCTGATCGCCGGCACCGAGCCGCAGATCGGCCAGAAGAAGTGACCAACCGGCCGTGACGGCGCTGGACCGGCTTCGCCTCGCCCGCAGCGAAGGCGTGGGCCCGGTCGGCTATCGCCGCCTGATGGCCCGCTTCGCCGACGCAGCCGCGGCGCTGGACGCCCTGCCCCGGCTCGCCGCCGCCGCCGGCCGGGCCAGCCCCCCCGCCATCCCCTCGCCCGCCAGCGCGGCGCGCGAGGCCGAGCGGGTGGCGGCGCTGGGCGGGCGGCTGCTGTTCCTGGGCGACCCCGCCTACCCGCCGCTGCTGGCCGAACTGGCCGACGCGCCGCCAGTGCTGGCCGTGCTGGGCGACCCGGCCAGCCTGGGCGCGCCCTGCGTGGCGGTGGTGGGCAGCCGCAACGCCTCGGCCAACGGCCAGCGCATCGCCGAGGCCCTGGCCGCCGACCTCGCCGCCGCCGGCTACGTCGTGGTTTCGGGCCTGGCGCGCGGCATCGACACGGCGGCCCATGTCGGCGCGCTGAGCCGGGGCCGCACCATCGCTTGCGTCGCCGGCGGGCTCGACATGCCCTATCCGCTTGAAAACGCCGCCCTGCAGGCCCAGATCGGTGGGGGCGGCGCGGTGGTCGCCGAAGCCCCGCCCGGCACCGCCCCGCAGGCCCGCCACTTTCCCCGCCGCAACCGCGTCATCGCCGGGCTGTCGCTGGGCGTGGTGGTGGTGGAGGCGGCCCCCCGCTCGGGCAGCCTGATCACCGCGCGGCTGGCCGCCGAGGCCGGGCGGGACGTGTTCGCCGTGCCCGGCTCCCCGCTCGACCCGCGTGCCCGCGGCGCCAACGGCCTGCTGCGCGACGGCGCCCACCTGACCGAGACGGCGCAGGACGTGATCGACATCCTGCGCACCCCGACGCCCCGTATCCCCCGGCTGGCCCTGTCCGAAGCACAGGCGGAATGGGAGGATAGGGGCGAGATTTCCGCCGAACTGCGCAAAAAGGTGATGTCGGCGCTGGCCGATCTGCTCGGCCCCGCGCCCACGGCTGTTGACGATCTGATCCGTCGCTGCCAGTTCTCTGCCGCCGCGGTGCGCACCGTCCTGATGGACATGGAGCTCGCGGGCCGCCTCGAAACGCTTCCGGGCAACCGGGTGGCGTTGCTGGCCCGAACCGGCTGACCGCCGGCCACGGCCGCCCGGAACTGTGCCGACCCGCGGCCAAGCAGGCCGGGGGACGGCCCCACCCAACAGGACACAATGTCGGACGTCGTCGTCGTCGAATCCCCCGCCAAGGCCAAGACCATCAACAAGTATCTGGGCAGCGGGTTCACCGTGCTGGCCAGCTTCGGGCATGTGCGCGACCTGCCGCCCAAGGACGGCAGCGTGCGGCCCGACGAGGATTTCGCCATGGACTGGGCCGCCGACGAGCGCGGCAGCCGGCAGATCGCGGCCATCGCCAAGGCGCTGAAGGGCGCCAAGACCCTCTACCTCGCCACCGACCCTGACCGCGAGGGCGAGGCGATCAGCTGGCATGTCCGCGCCATGCTGGACGAGAAGAACCTGCTGAAAGGCATGGACGTCCGCCGCGTGACGTTCAACGAGATCACCCGCAACGCCGTCCGCTACGCCATGGCGCACCCGCGCGCGCTGGATGAGCCGCTGATCAACGCCTACATGGCCCGCCGCGCGCTGGACTACCTGGTGGGTTTCACGCTCAGCCCGGTGCTGTGGCGCAAGCTGCCCGGCAGCCGCAGCGCCGGGCGGGTGCAGTCCGTGGCGCTGCGGCTGATCTGCGAGCGCGAAGCCGAGATCGAGGTGTTCCGCGCCCGCGAATACTGGACGGTGGAGGCCGGCTTCCTGACCCCCGCCGGCGCCCCGTTCAGCGCCCGCCTCACCCATCTGGACGGCCGCAAGCTCGACCAGTTCGACCTTGATTCGGCGGAAAAGGCCGCCCACGCCCGCGAAGCCGTGGAGGCCGGGCAGTTCTCGGTCGCCACCGTCGAGCGCAAGCGCGTGAAGCGCCACCCGGCGCCGCCCTTCACCACCTCCACCCTGCAACAGGAGGCCTCGCGCAAGCTGGGCTTCGGCGCGCAGCAGACCATGCGCCTCGCCCAGGGCCTATACGAGGGCGTGGAGATCGGCGGCGAGACCACCGGTCTCATCACCTATATGCGCACCGACGGCGTCAGCATGGCGCGCGAGGCCATGCTGGCCATCCGCGACCACGTGAAATCGGCCTATGGGGACCGCTACCTGCCCGGCGCGCCGCGCGAATACACCACCAAGGCCAAGAACGCCCAGGAGGCGCACGAGGCGATCCGCCCCACCGATGTCGCCCGCACCCCCGACAGCGTCGCCCACCAGCTGAACGCCGACCAGCGCCGGCTGTACGAGCTGGTGTGGAAGCGCGCCGTCGCCTCGCAGATGCAATCCGCCGAGTTCGACCAGGTGGCGGTGGACATCACCGAGCCGGGCCGCCCGAATGCCCCAGTGCTGCGCGCCAACGGCTCCATCCTGGCCTTCGACGGCTTCCTGAAACTGTACCGCGAGGACCGCGACGACGCCGCCGAGGGTGCCGACGACGACAACCGCATGCTGCCGCCGATGCGCGAGCAGGATCCGCTGCGCGCCGCCGGGACCGAGAGCTGGGTCACCGCCGACCAGCACTTCACCCAGCCGCCACCGCGCTATTCCGAGGCGAGCCTGGTCAAGAAGATGGAGGAGCTGGGCATCGGCCGCCCCTCCACCTACGCCTCCATCCTGTCGGTGCTGCAGGACCGGCAATACGTGAAGCTGGACAAGCGCCGCTTCGTGCCGGAGGACCGTGGCCGGCTGGTCACCGCCTTCCTGGTCAGCTTCTTCGAGCGCTATGTCGATCCGGGCTTCACCGCCGGGCTGGAGGAGCAGCTCGACGATATCTCCGGCGGCCGGGCCGACTGGCGGGCGGTGATGCGCGCCTTCTGGACCGAGTTTTCCAAGGCCGTGGACCAGACCAAGGACCTCAAGATCAGCGACGTGATCGACGCGCTGGACCGCGACCTGGGGCCGCATTTCTTCCCCGCCCGCGAGGACGGGACCGACCCGCGGCTGTGCCCGTCCTGCGCCAAGGGGCGGCTGGGGCTGAAGCTGGGGCGGCATGGCAGCTTCATCGGCTGCTCCAACTACCCGGGCTGCCAGTTCACCCGCCCGCTCGCCGTGGACAATGGCGAGGAAGGCGGCGAGACGCTGAAGGAGGGCCTGCGTGTGCTGGGCCACCACCCGGACACCGGCGAGGAGATCACCGTCCGGCGCGGCCCGTATGGCCTGTACGCCCAGCAGGGCGAGCAGATCAAGGACAGCAAGACCCGCCCGCGCCGCACCAGCCTGCCGCGCGGCATGGAGGGCGACAGCGTCACGCTGGACCAGGCGCTGGGCCTGCTGTCGCTGCCGCGCATCGTCGGCATCCATCCCGAGAGCAAGGAGCCGATCGAGGCCGGGCTGGGCCGGTTCGGCCCCTTCGTGAAGATGGGCGGCGTGTTCGCCTCGCTGGACAAGGACGACGACGTGCTGGCGGTCGGGCTGAACCGCGCCGTGGACCTGCTGGCGCAGAAGCTGGCCAGCGTGCGCACGCTGGGGCCGCACCCGGCCGACAAGGAGCCGGTGCTGGTGCGCAAGGGCCGCTTCGGCCCCTATGCCCAGCATGCCGGCAAGATCGCCAACCTGCCGCGCGACATGGCGATGGACGACATCACCATGGAGCAGGCGGTGGCGCTGCTGGCCGAGAAGGGCAAGGCGATGAAGCCGCGCGGCGGCCGCAAGCCGGTGCGTGGCGCGAAGGCGGCCAAGCCCGCGAAGGCGGCGGCCGACGCCACGGCCAAGGCGGCACCGACCGGCAAGCCGGCCGCCAGGAAGGCCGCCACCCAGAAACCAGCCGCCAAGAAACCGGCGGCCAAGAAGGCGGCGGCAAAAAAACCGGCGACAAAGCAGCCCGCGGCGAAAAAATCCCCCGCGAAGAAGGCCGACGCCAAGCAGGCCGCCGACTGAGATGGCAGCCAAGCGGCACGACGGCGCCCCGCCTGATGCCGATCTGACCAAGGGCGTGCTGCCCAGCCGCGAGGCCGTCCGCCGCTTCATCCACGCCGCCAATGGCCGCGTCGGCAAGCGCGAGATCAGCCGCCATTTCGGCCTGGGGCCGGAGCATCGCGCCGCGCTGCGCAGCCTGCTGGCCGGGCTCGCCGCGGAGGGCGCCGCCATGCCCGCCGGCCATCGCCGCTTCACCGCCCCGCATTCCGCCGGCCGCCTGCCGGAATCGATGGTGGTGCAGGTCACCGGCACCGACCCGGACGGCGACGCCATCGCCCGCCCGATGGCCTGGCAGGGCGACGGCCCGCCGCCGGTGATCTTCATGGCCCCGGAGCCGCGCGGCCGGCCCGCTTTGGCGCCCGGCGAGCGCGTGGTGGCGCGGCTGCGCCCGATCGGCGGCGGCAAATACGAGGGCCGGACCCTCAAGCGCCTTACCGACGAGCCCGGCCGCATCCTCGGCGTCTACAAGGCCGGCCGGATCATCCCCACCGACCGCCGCGCCAAGGCCGAATGGGTCGTCCCCCCCGGCGAGGCCGGCGGCGCCGAGGAGGGCGAGATCGTGCTCGCCGCCCCGCTGCCCGCCGGCCCGCACGGGCTGAAGCCGGCCCGGGTGATCGAGCGGCTGGGCAACATGGGCGACGCCCGCGCGGTGAGCCTGGTGGTGATCCACACCCACGACATCCCCACCGTCTTTCCGCCCGCCGCCCTCGCCCAGGCCGAGGCGGCACGCGCGGTGGCGGTGAGCGGGTGCGACGACCTGCGCGACCTGCCACTGGTGACCATCGACGGCGAGGACGCGCGCGACTTCGACGACGCGGTGTTCGCCGAGCCGACCGCCGACGGCTTCCGCCTGGTGGTCGCCATCGCCGACGTGGCGCATTACGTCACCCCCGGCAGCGCGCTCGACCACGAGGCCTGGAAGCGCGGCAATTCCTGCTATTTCCCCGACCGCGTGGTGCCGATGCTGCCGGAGGCGCTGTCCAACGGCTGGTGCAGCCTGCGCCCGCGGGAGGATCGGGGCTGCCTGTTCGTCGAGATCGCCATCGACCGCGCCGGCACCAAGCGCCGCCACCGCTTCGGCCGCGGCGTGATGCGCAGCGCCGCCCGCCTGACCTATGAGCAGGTGCAGGCCGCCCATGAGGCCGGCGGCGACCTCGGCCTGCCGCTGCCCGCGCTCTACGCCGCCTTCCAGGCCCTGCTGGCCGAGCGCGCGCGGCGCGGCACGCTGGACCTCGACCTGCCGGAGCGCCGCGTCGTGCTGGACGACCGGGGCCGCGTCGCCGCCGTCGCCCCGCGCCCGCGCCTGGACAGCCACCGGCTGATCGAGGAGTTCATGGTGCTGGCCAATGTCTGCGCCGCCGAGGAGCTGGAGCGTCTGCGCCGCCCCTGCGTCTACCGCGTGCACGCGCCGCCCTCGGCCGAGAAACTGGAGGGCCTGCGCGGCTTCCTGCGCGGGCTGGACATCAGCTTGCCGCCCGGCGACCAACTGCACCCGCGCGACCTGGACGCGGTGCTGCGCAAGGTCGCCGGCACCGAGGCGGCGGCGCTGGTCAACGAGGTGATGCTGCGCAGCCAGTCGCAGGCGCAGTACGACATCGACAATATCGGCCATTTCGGCCTCGGCTTGGCCCGCTACGCCCATTTCACCAGCCCGATCCGCCGCTACGCCGACCTGCTGGTGCATCGCGCGCTGATCCTGGGCCTGCGGCTGGGCGATGGCGGGCTGCATGACGACGAGATTCCGCGCCTGCCGGACAGCTGCGAGCACATCACCGCCACCGAACGCCGCGCCGCCCTGGCCGAGCGGGACGCGATCGACCGCTACCTCGCGGTTTTCATGGCAGATAAGGTCGGCACGCTGTTCTCCGCACGCATTTCCGGCGTGACCCGGTTCGGGCTTTTCGTCACAGTCGCGGGAAATGGAGCCAGTGGACTCGTGCCCGTGTCGACCTTGCCCGACGATTTCTGGCTGCACGACGAAACCGCCCAGACGCTGAGCGGCCGGCGCAGCGGCCTGACCTTCCGCCTGGCCGAAGCGGTCGAGGTGCGGCTGGCCGAGGCGAGCCCGGTTACCGGCGGGCTGGTGTTCCACGTCATGCAGGGAATGGGCACAGCGACCACCGGCCGACCAGCGACCGGCCCGAAACTCCGAAGGGAAAGCCCACGCCGCAGGTGACCCGCGCCGCGTTCCTGCTGCTGCTCGCCTTCGTCGCGCCGCTGCTGCCGGCGGGCGCACGCGCGGAGCCGTTCGTCACCGGGCAGAACTTCAACCAGCCGCTGCTGGCGGGCGTGGCGGCCACCGCGCTGGCGTTCATGGCGCCGCGAACGCTGGACGCCATCCCGGTGCCGCAACTGGTGATGTGGGGCCTGCGCGGCCTGACCACGCTGGATTCGCGCCTGACGCCCGACCTGCACCAGGACCCCGGCATCCCCGCCGTGTTGCGGCTGATCGGCCCCGGGCGGGTGCTGTTCGCCCGCCCCGCCCCCGCCGAGGCGGATATCGCCGGCTGGTCGGACGCGATCGGCCAGATGGCGCGCGCCGCCTGGGACACCTCCGAATCGGTGCGCCATGCCGGCACGCCGGGCATAATCCGCAGCTTTTTCGACGAATTGTTCAACCATCTGGACCCCTATTCCCGCTACACGCCCCCCGCCGAGGCGGCGGCCGACCGCATGCGCCGCTCCGGGCGGGCGACACTGGGGCTGCGCGTGGCGGTGCGGTCCGGCGGCTTCGTGATCGCCGCGGTGCAGTCCGACGGACCCGCCGCGCTGGCCGGCGTGCGGGCGGGCGAGCGCGTCACGGCGATCGACGGCCAGAGCGTGCAGGGCGCCACGCTGATGGCGGTGAACGCGCTGCTGGCCGGGCCGGAATATAGCCGCGTCGCCATCACCCTGCGCGCCCACGACGGCCATACCCGCGTGGTGACGCTGGAGCGCGCGACCCTGCCGCCCGAGACCGTGACCGCAACTACGCACGACAACATATTGGTCTTGCAGGTTTCGAGCTTCGCCCGCACCACCGCCTCGCGGATCGCGCAGGAGCTGATCCGGGCGCTGGACGCCGACCGCCAGCCGGAGGGCGTGGTGATCGACCTGCGCGGCAACCGCGGCGGGCTGCTGCGCCAGGCGGTGGCCGCCGCGGCGATGCTGCAACCGGACGGCATCGTCGCCACCACCTCCGGCCGCGACCCCGAGGCCGCGCACGAGTTCCGCGCCGATGGCCGCGACCTGGCCGGCGGGCTGCCGGTGGTGGTGGTGGTCGATGGCCGCACCGCCAGCGCCGCCGAAATCCTCGCCGCCGCCCTGGCCGATCAGCGGCGCGCGGTGGTGGTGGGCAGCTCCACGCTGGGCAAGGGGCTGGTGCAGACCATCGCCGAGCTGCCCGATGGCGGCGAGCTGCTGGTGACCTGGAGCCGGGTGCTGGCGCCGCGCGGCTGGCCGATCCAGGCGCTCGGCGTGCTGCCGCAGGTCTGCACCAGCCTGGGCCAGGACCTGCTGGCGCGGCAGTTGCGGGCGCTGGCGCAGGGCAGCCAGCCGATGGCCGCGGCGCTGGCCCGCCACCGTGCCGCCCGCGCCCCGCTGGCGCCCGCCGCCGCCCTGGCGATCCGTGCGGCCTGCCCCGCCGCCGAGGGCCGCGACGCCGACATGGCGGCCGCCCGCTTCCTGGTGCAGACGCCGCGCGCCTATGCCACCGCGCTGCTGAGGCCGGTGCCGCCCCCCCGCGCGCCCACGGCCCTGGGCGGCGCGCGGCTGCGTTGAGGCGACGACCACAGGCGAAAGCTTGACGGCGAGGCCAGGGCTGCGTATCTCCCGACCCCTTCCGCAAGGGTTCCAACGATGGCCAAATCCAACACCGTCCAGATCAAGCTCGTGTCCACCGCGGACACCGGGTACTTCTATGTCACCAAGAAGAACGCCCGCGCCCAGACCGGCAAGCTGGAGCTGAAGAAATACGATCCGGTGGCGCGCAAGCACGTCGCCTTCAAGGAAGCCAAGATCAAGTGATCGGCGGCCGCGCGGCGCCCGGCCGGGCCATGCCCGCCGGCGCCCGCGTGGCCGAACGGCTTTCGAGACGACCCGCGTGCGACGACCCGGGCCGCCCTGCCGAACTCAGGCCTGGGCGGCCATTTTCATGCAGTTTCGCCCGGCATTCTTCGCCGTGTAGAGCGCCGCGTCGGCCATTTGCAGCACCTGCTCCGGCGTGCGCCCCGGGGCGCTGCAGGCGACGCCGATGCTGACGGTCAGCTGGTGCACCTGGCCCGGCTCCGGCTCGAAGCGTATCTGCTCGATGGCGCTGCGCAGCCGCTCGGCTGCGCCCTGGGCCTCCTGCGCGCTGGCGCCGGGCATCACCACCACGAATTCCTCGCCGCCGTAACGGGCGATGGAGTCGAACACCCGCACCCGGCCGCGCAGCGTCTCCGCCACCACCCGCAGCGCCTGGTCGCCCACCGGGTGGCCCCAGCGGTCGTTGACCTCCTTGAAGTGGTCGAGGTCGAGCATCATCACCGCCACCATGTCCCCGCCGCCGCCGTCCAGCAGCCCGTGCAGGTGGCGCATCAGGTAGCGCTGGTTGTAGAAGCCGGTCAGCGGGTCGGTCAGCGCCAGTTCCAGGGCGTGGCCAAGATCGGCGCGCAGCCGGTCCTGGTAGAATTTCCGGCGGATCTGGTTGCGCGCCCGCGCCCGCAGTTCGTTGGCGTCCAGCGGGCGGATCAGCCAGTCGTTCGCCCCCAGGTCGAAGCCGCGCAGCAACCGGTCCCGCTGCGCCGACTCGGCGATCAGCAGCAGCGGCGTCTCCTGCGTGGTCTCCTGGGCGCGCAGCCGCGAGGCCAGGCGCAGCGGGTCGTCGGTGAGCATCGACAGGCTGATCACCACCAGCGCGAAATCGACCACCCGCACAAGTTCCATCGTCTCCGCCTCGCTGCGCGCGCGCGCAGCCAGCACGCCGTCGCGCAGCAGCGCGTCCTGGATCGCCTGGGCGCTGGCGTCGTCGTCGTCCACCACCAGGGCGCGCGCGCCGGCCACCGCCGGCGGGGCGAAGCCGTTGGCCGACAGCCCCAGCGCGTGCGCCGTCTGCCCGCGCATGCGCCATTCGTCCAGCAGCCGCTTCAGCCGCACCAGCGACTTCACGCGGGCCAGCAGCGTGTCGAAATCGACCGGCTTGGTCAGGAAGTCGTCGGCCCCCGCCTCCAGCCCGCGCACCCGCTCGTCGGTCTGGTCGAGCGTGGTGACCATCACCACCGGGATGTGCAGGGTGCGGACATCGGCCTTCAGCCGGCGGCAGGTCTCGTAGCCGTCCATGCCGGGCATCATCACGTCCAGCAGGATCAGGTCCGGTTGCCACGCCAGCGCCTCGGCGAGCGCGGCCGGGCCGTCATGGGCGGTGCGCACCTCGAAATACTCCGCGCCCAGCCGCGCCCCCAGCAGGCGGGTGTTGGCCGGCACATCGTCGATGATCAGGATGCGTGCGGACATCGCGGGCGGTGTTTTCTTTCTGTTATGGCGGCTCGGCCGCGACGGGCATGCCTACAATGGCACACCCAGGCCGCCCAGGACCATACGGGCGTATATTGGCTCAATGTATAGCGGCGCCGAGAGGCGCGGGTAACCCGCCATGCGCTTGCAGGGCGATCTTTCCCCCGGCGCCGAATTGCGCTAGCAGCCAAGACGAAATCAACGCCTGCACAGCAACAATGTGACGGTTTCATGACACACGCCCTGCCTGAAGTAGCAATACGTCAGACCAACCCGGATCGTAGCATCGCGAATCCATGGCTGTTCTTCCGTCGCTGGATGGAGAACCCGCTGCGGATGGGCTCCATCGTGCCCTCGTCCCCCGCGTTGTGCCGGCGCGTGGTGGCGCAGACCGTGCGCGGGCCGGACGAGGCGATGCTGGAGCTGGGGGCCGGCACCGGGGTGATCTCCCGCGCGCTGCTCGCCGCCGGCCTGCCGCCGGAACGGCTGTTCGTGGTCGAGATCGTCCCCGCCATGGCCGCCCACCTGCGCCGCGTGCTGCCGGGCGCGAACGTGATCGAGGGCGACGCCCGCGCCCTGCCGGACCTGCTGCCGGCGGCCTGGCACGGGCGCATCGGCACCGTGGTCTGCGGCATCCCGCTGGTGCTGCTGCCGCTGGCCGAGCAGCGCCGCTTCATCGACGCCATGCAGGCGGTCGCCCCCGGGCGCGGCTTCCTGCATTTCAGCTATTGCGCCACCTCGCCGCTGCCGGCCCGCAAGCTGGGGCTGCAGGCGCGGCGCGAGGCGTGGACGCCGTTGAACTTTCCGCCGGCCAGTGTTTGGCGGTATCGGCCGGTGTGAAGGAAGGTCTTCTTTTTGTGAACAAAAAGAAGCAAAAAAACTTTATCCGTTTGGCCGCCGCGGCCGCCAAACGGCGAAACGGATAAAGTTTTTTGGTTCTTTTTTCCAAAAAAGAACAGCTTCCTTGCTTCCTCCCTCCCTGCCGCTAAAACCGGACCGAAGCGGCCCGCCCAAGGCCGCACCCCGGAGAGCGTACGCCATGGCCGCAGCCGATTACGACCTGCCCAAGACCCCCGCCAACTACGCGCCGCTCACGCCGCTGAGCATGCTGGCGCGCACCGCCGCGATCTATCCGGACCGGCTGGCGGTGGTGCATGGCCCGCGCCGCTACACCTGGCGCCAGGCCGCCGAGCGCTGCACCCGCCTGGCCTCCGCCCTGGCCCGCCACGGCGTCGGCCCCGGCGACACGGTGGCCGTGATGGCACCCAACATCCCGGAGATGTTCGAGGCGCATTTCGGCGTGCCCATGGCCGGCGCGGTGCTCAACGCGCTGAACACCCGGCTGGACGCCGCCACCATCGCCTTCATCCTCGGCCACGGCGAGGCCAAGGTGCTGATCACCGACCGCGAATACGCCGCCACCATGCAGGCGGCGCTGGCGATGATGCCCGAAGGCGGCCGCCCGCTGGTGATCGACATCGACGACGCCCTGGCCCCGCCCGGCAAGCTGATCGGCGCGATGGATTACGAGGCGTTCCTCGCCGGCGGCGATCCCGGCTTCACCTGGCGCCTGCCGCCGGACGAGTGGGGCGCGATCGCGCTCAACTACACCTCCGGCACCACCGGCAACCCGAAGGGCGTGGTCTACCACCACCGCGGCGCCTACCTGAACGCCATGGGCAACGTGCTCACCTGGGGCATGCCGCCGCACGCCGTGTACCTGTGGACGCTGCCGATGTTCCACTGCAACGGCTGGTGCTTCCCCTGGACCATCACCGCCATCGCCGGCACCCATGTCTGCCTGCGCCGGGTGGAGGCGGCGGCGGTGCTGGCGGCCATCGCGGCGCACGGCGTCACCCATATGTGCGGCGCGCCGATCGTGGTGAACATGCTGCTGAACGCGCCGGCCGGGCAATGGCCCGACCTGCAGGGCCGCACCATCCAGATGATGACCGCCGGCGCCCCGCCCCCGGCCGCGGTGATCGAGGGCATCGAGCGGCGCGGCTTCAGCATCACCCATGTCTATGGCCTCACCGAGGTCTACGGCCCGGTCACCGTCTGCGCCTGGCAGGACGAGTGGAACGCCCTGCCCGCCCACGAGCAGGCCCGTATCAAGGCCCGCCAGGGTGTGCCCTACCTGTCGCTGGAGGGGCTGATGGTGGCCGATGCGCGCAGCATGGCGCCGATGCCCAAGGACGGCGCCACCATGGGCGAGGTGTTCATGCGCGGCAACGTGGTGATGAAGGGCTACCTGAAGAACCCGAAAGCCACCGAGGAGGCGTTCGAGGGCGGCTGGTTCCACACCGGCGACCTCGGCGTCTGGCACCCCGACGGCTATATCGAGCTGAAGGACCGCAGCAAGGACATCATCATTTCCGGCGGCGAGAACATCTCCACCATCGAGCTGGAGGACGTGCTCTACCGCCACCCCGCCGTGCTGGAAGCCGCCGTGGTCGGCCGGCCGGACGAGACCTGGGGCGAGGTGCCGGTGGCCTTCGTGACCCTGAAGCCCGACCAGGAGGCCAGCGAGGCGGACATCATCGCCTTCTGCCGCGCCAACATGGCCCGCTTCAAGGTGCCCAAGGCGGTGGTGTTCGGCCCGCTGCCGAAAACCAGCACCGGCAAGATGCAGAAATACGTGTTGCGGGACCTAGCCAAGGCGGGGTAGCCGCCGCTCCGCCATACGCGCAACGCATTACCGCGCCGAAAGCATGGCAGCATGCTTGACGTATCTCCGGAAAGCGCCAAATGTTGCGGTGCAGCATATGCTGCGCCGCAACAGGAGATGCCGTCATGGCCACTCTCACCCACGACACCCCCACCGCACTGGGCCACAGCCTCGCCAGCCCGCACGGCCTGGTGGCGCGCCTGCAAGCCTGGCTGGCCGCTAGGCGCGACTATGCCGAGGCGATGCGCGCGCTGTCCCAGGTCGATGACCGCGACCTGCGCGATCTCGGCATCAGCCCGTATGATTTCGAGGCGATCGCCCGCGGCGACTTCCGCCGCTGAACTAACCGGCGAGATCGGGCCGGCCCGGCCCCTCTCGCAGCCTTGTGACCGCGCCTGCCGCGTGGCGCCGCTAAAATGCGGCTCCACGGCGGGGGCGGGACATGAGCGGGCTGATCCAGTTGGGTCCATACTACAACCGCAACGTGCGGATGACGCGCGAGGCGGTGCTGGCCAAGCGGAACGCCGGCGCCCGCACCATGGTGGTCTACCTGACCGCCCCGATCACCGCCCCGGTCATCGAGGTGGCGATCGACACCGCCTCCCTCTATGTGCTCGGCCTGCGCAAGCTGAACGCGCCCGTCTGGTTGGCGTTCGAGCCGGACGGCAAGCTGCCCCCGGTGCCCGGCCCCAGCCGGCCGATCGCCCTCGGCGGCCCGGCCAGCTACGACAATCTCGGCCTGCATGCCGGCGCGAAGCACACCATCGCGCCGTGGAAGTTGCTCAATGACTTGTCGGTGTTCGACGGCGGCAGCCTTGACCCGGTCGGCCGCAAGAACCTGCTGCTGGTGGTGTTCCTGATTTCCGAGGCGATGCGCTTCGGCGCGGTGCAGGCGCTGTGCTACCGCTACGTGGACAACGCCGAGCGGTATTTCCAGGCGCCCGATCACTACTACGCCAACCCCGGCGACCTCACCGACCACAGCATCGTCTACAGCAGCGAGATCGTCGACAAGGTGAAAAGCTGGCGCCAGCTCAGCGAGCGGCACGATTTCGACGTGCTGCTGCCCTGGGCGGGGCCGGCGTAGTCGGTCGTCGCCAGGTCAGGGTTTCGTCGCCAGACGATAGCCGCCCGCCGCCGACCAGCGGTAGAGTTGCTGGCCGTGGCCGCCGCGCAGCCGCAGCATCAGGTTGAAATGCCCGCCGGTCTGGCGCGGCGACACGATCAGCAGGTTGGCGGCATCGGTGATGTCGTGGTCGCGCGTGCCGTCCTTATGCCAGTCGCCGGCGATATCGGCGAAGGCGGACATCGGCGCCGCCAGCACGCGCCGCAGCCGGGTGCCGTCGATGGCGAACAGGTACAGCCCGGTGAAGCTGGCGCTGCCGCCGGAATACCCCTCCTGCCAGCCGCAGCGCAGTCCGAACGCCGGCACGCCCGGGGCGATGCGGTAGGGCGCGAGGTCGAAGCCGTCGAAGCTCGGGGGGGCGGCCAGCTTGCCGTCCGCGTCGTCGGCGGCGGCGGGCGCGCGCGGCAGCAAGGTGTCGTCCCAGCCCATCGCGGTGTCCCACGCGCCGCTCGCCGCCACCAGGCGCGGGGCGGCGCCGGGGGCCAGCGCGATCACCCCGAGATAGACGTGCAGCGCCGCCGCCGGATCGTAGCTGGCGCAGTCCGGGGTGTCGCCGGCGGCCAGGGGCGGGCCGCCGGTGCAGACGATCGCCACGTAGAGGTCGTCGCGCCAGTGCCGCGCCCCCACCAGCCGCGGCGCGGCATGGTCGGCCGGCGGCACCAGCATCCCGGCGATCGCCGCCGCCGGCAGGCCGGGCGGCAGGCTGCGCACGCCGAGCAGGTCGGGCGCGGGCTTGCCCTCAATCTGCGTGGCAAAGGCCGCACGCGCCTCGGGCGTGCCCAGGTGGCCGGGCACCTGGTCCAGCGAATGCACCGTCTCGGCCGAAGCCGCCCCGGCCAGGCAGAGCAGGAACGCGGCGAACAGCGCGGAACGGTGCGGCACCTGCTATCGCTTCGCGAACTGGGTCTTGCCGAACATCACCTCGCGCTCGGCATCGGTCATCGTCCCTTGTCGCACGTTATCCGCCAGCACCGCGCAGCCGCGCTGCACCGCCGGGCGGGCGGCGACCGCGTCGAACCAGCGCTTCACGTTCGGGTATTCGTTCATGTCGATGTTGCGCCGCTCGGGATTGCGCAGCCAGGGGAAGTTGATCATGTCGGCGATCGAGTATTCCCCGCCGGCCAGCCATTCCGACTCCGCCAGCCGCTTGTCCAGCACCCCATGCAGGCGCCGCACCTCGTTCTGGTAGCGCTCGATGGCGTAGGGGATCTTCTCCGGCGCGTAGTTGTTGAAATGGCCGAACTGGCCGAACATCGGCCCCACCCCGCCCATCTGGAACATGATCCATTGCAGGCAGATGTAGCGGTCATGGGCGTCCTTCGGGATGAATTTGCCCGATTTTTCGGCCAGATAGATGAGAATCGCGCCCGATTCGAACAGTTTTATCGGCTTGCCGCCCGGCCCGTCCGGATCGACGATCGCCGGGATGCGGTGGTTGGGGGTGATCGCCAGGAACTCGGGGCGGAACTGCTCGCCCTTGCCGATGGCGACCGGGATCACCTTGTACGGCAGCCCTATCTCCTCCAGCGCGATATGCACCTTGTGGCCGTTCGGCGTCGGCCAGGTCCAGCATTCGATCATGGTTCGCTCCCTCGGGTGTGCGTTCCCGATATGGTGCGTCAGGAATTCCCGGAAAGGTAGTCCAGTGCCGCCTGCACCCCGCCCGGCCTGTGCGGCACCCCGGCGGCGCGCAACCCCATCTCCACGCCGCCCAGCGTGCCGACCAGTTGCAGGTCGCCGAAATCGCCCAGGTGGCCGATGCGGAACACCCGGTCGTTCAGCGGCCCCAGGCCGTTGCCCAGGCTCATGTTGTGCTTCTCCAGGATGGTCGCCCGCAGCGCGTTGGCCGAATGCCCCTCCGGCACCCGCACCGCGGTCAGCGAGCTGGAATAATGGCGCGGCTCGGCGCACTGGATCTCCAGCCCCCAGGCACGCACGGCGCGGCGGGTGGCCTCGGCGTGGCGGTCGTGGCGGGCGAACACGTTGGCCAGCCCCTCCTCCAGCAGCATGGCGACCGCGGCATCCAGGCCGTAGAGCAGGTTGGTGGCCGGGGTGAACGGGAAATAGCCGGTGGCGTTGGCCGCCAGCATGGTCCGCCAGTCCCAGTAGCTGCGCGGCAGCTTCGCCGTCTCGGCGGCGGCCAGGGCCTTGGCGCTGATGGCGTTGAACGACAGCCCGGGCGGCAGCATCAGCCCCTTCTGCGAGCCGGCGACGGTGACATCCACGCCCCATTCGTCGTGCCGGTAGTCGATGCTGGCCAGCGAGGAGATGGTGTCCACCAGCAGCAGCGCCGGGTGTTTGGCGGCATCCATGGCCGCGCGCACCTCGTCGATGCGGCTGGTGCAGCCGGTCGAGGTTTCGTTGTGCACCACGCAGACCGCCTTGATGCGGTGCGCCGTGTCCTTGGCCAGCGCCGCGCCGATCGCCTCCACGTCCGCGCCGCGCCGCCAGTCGGTGTCGATGAATTCCGGCTTCAGGCCCAGGCGCTCGGCCATTTCCTTCCACAGCGAGGCGAACCAGCCGGTGCGGCACATCAGCACCGCGTCGCCCGGGCTGAGGGTGTTGGCCAGCGCCGCCTCCCACGCCCCGGTGCCGGAGGCGGGGTAGATCACCACGTGGCCCTCGGTCTGGAAGATCTTGCGCAGGTTGGTGAGGATCTGCGTGCCCAGCCGGCCGAAATCCGGCCCGCGATGGTCCATGGTCGGGTTGTCCATGGCGCGCAGCACCCGGTCGGGCACGTTGGTCGGCCCGGGGATCTGCAGGAAATGCCGGCCGGCGACGTGCTTGCTCTCGTAATAGGCCATCGGACCCTCCTCTACCGCCGGCACCATGCGGCCGGTTGCGCCGCGACGCCAATGAATTGCCCTTCTCCGATCAAGGACGATAATCAATCGGACAGGCGGCTCGCCTGGCTTTAGGTTGAGGCCCGGGGCAAAGCTCCGGCCTTTGTCGCCATTGGGGGATCGCATGGACCTGGCCGCCCGCCTGCAACGCGAAACCGAGGGCGAGGTGCTGTTCGGCGCCGCCGACCGTGGCCGCTACGCCACCGACGCCTCGATCTACCAGGTGCAGCCGGTCGGCGTGCTGGTGCCGAAGCGCATGGACGACGTGGCCGCCGCCCTGGCGATCTGCCGCGAGGCCGGCGTGCCGGTACTGCCGCGTGGCGGCGGCACCAGCCAGTGCGGGCAGACGGTCAACCGCGCTTTGGTGATCGACTGCTCCAAATACCTGCGCCGCGTGCTCGCGGTGGACGCCGCCGCCGGCCGCGCCCTGGTCGAGCCCGGCATCGTGCTCTCCCACCTGAACAACGACCTGAAGCGGCACGGCCTGTTCTTCCCGGTCGATCCCTCCACCAACGCGCGCTGCACCATCGGCGGCATGGCCGGCAATAATTCCTGCGGCAGCAAGTCGATCCGCTACGGCCTGATGGCCGACAACGTGAGCGCCATCGACGCCATCCTGGCCGATGGCAGCACCCACCGCTTCGGCGCGACTCCGGACAATCTCGGCGCCGACGTGCCGGCGCATATCGCAACCCTGATCCAGCGCCTGCGCGCCCTGGGCGCGGCCGAGGCGGACGAGATCGCCGCCCGCTTCCCCACCGCCCTGCGCCGCGTCGGCGGCTACAACATCGAGGCGCTGACACCCGCCGCCCGCGCCGCCGGGCGCGACAACCTGGCCCGCCTGCTGGTCGGCAGCGAGGGCACGCTGGCCTTCTCGGCGGCGCTGGAGCTGATGCTGCACCCGATCAAGCCGCGCAAGATGCTCGGCATCTGCCAGTTCCCCAGCTTCCGCGCCGCCATGGCCGCCAGCCAGCATCTCGTCACGCTGGACCCGGAGGCGGTGGAACTGGTGGACCGCACCATGATCGACCTCGGCCGCGCCATCCCGATCTACCGCGCCACCATCGACCGCATGCTGAAAGGTGAGCCGGACAGTGTGCTGATCGTGGAGTTCCACGGCCATGAGGACGCGCTGCTGCTGGCCAAGCTGGCGGAGCTGGACGGCATGATGGCCGATCTCGGCTATCCCGGCATGGTGGTGCGCGCCACCGACCCCGCCTTCCAGGCCGATATCGCCGAGGTGCGCGAGGCCGGGCTGAACATCATGATGTCCATGAAGGGCGACGGCAAACCCGTCTCCTTCATCGAGGATTGCGCCGTTCCGCTGGAAGACCTGGCCGACTACACCGAGCGGCTGAACGACGTGTTCGAGAAGCACGGCACCAAGGGCACCTGGTACGCCCATGCCTCGGTCGGCTGCCTGCATGTCCGCCCGGTGCTGAACATGAAAGACCCCGCCGACGTGCGCAAGATGCGCGCGGTGGCCGAGGAATGCTTCGCCCTGGTGCGCGACTACAAGGGCAGCCACAGCGGCGAGCACGGCGACGGCATCGTGCGCAGCGAATTCCACGAGAGCATGTTCGGCCCGCGCATCGTCCGCGCCTTCGAGACGGTGAAGGACGCCTTCGACCCCGCCGCCATGCTCAACCCCGGCCGCGTGGTGCGCCCGCCGCGCATGGATGACCGCTCCCTGTTCCGCTACGGGCCGGACTACGCCGCCGCCCCCGGCTTCACGCCGAAGCTGGACTGGTCCGCCTGGCCCGGCCCGCTGAACGGCATGCTGGGCGCGGTGGAGATGTGCAACAACAACGGCACCTGCCGGAAGTTCGACGCCGGCGTGATGTGCCCCAGCTACCGCGTCACCCGCGACGAGGCGCATGTCACCCGCGGCCGCGCCAATACGCTGCGCCTGGCGCTGACCGGCCAGCTCGGCCGCGACGCCATGGCCGGCGAGGACGTGGCGGCGGCGCTGAAACTCTGCGTCTCCTGCAAGGCGTGCCGGCGCGAATGCCCCACCGGCGTGGACATGGCGAAATTCAAGATCGAGGCCACCGCCGCCCGCGCCGAGCGCCACGGCGTGGCCCTGCGCGAGCGCCTCGTCGCCCATCTGCCGCGCTATGCCCCCTGGGCCGCCCGCCTTCCGGCCCTGGCCAACCTGCGCAACCGCCTGCCGGTGCTGCGCCGCCTGGGCGAGCGCATCGGCTTCGCGGCGGCGCGCGACCTGCCGGAATTCCGCGCCGACGCCTTCCGCGATGCCGAGGCCGAGGCGCCGCCCGCCACGCGCGACGTGCTGCTGCTGGCCGACACCTTCAACCGGCATTTCGAGCCGGAGAACCTGCGCGCCGCCATCAGGGTGCTGCGCGCCGCCGGGGTGCGCGCCGTGCTGCCGGCGGCCGGCGGCGGCAAGCTGTGCTGCGGCCGCACCTACCTCTCCGCCGGCATGGTGGACCGCGCCCGCGCCGAGGCCCGCCGCATGGTGGCGGCGCTCACCGCGCCCGAAACCGGCAACCTACCGGTGATCGGGCTGGAACCCTCCTGCCTGTTCACCCTGAAGGACGAATTCCCCTCCCTGCTCCCCGGCCCCGAGGCGCGCGCGGTGGCCGACCGCGCCATGCTGCTGGGCGAATTCCTCGCCACGACCAGGCTCGCCCTCAACCCGATCGCCGCCACCGCGCATGTGCATGGCCATTGCCACCAGAAATCCTTCGGCGCCTTCCCGGCCGGCCTGGCCGCGCTGAAACAGGTGCCAGACCTTGTGGTGAAGCCGATCGCCTCCGCCTGCTGCGGCATGGCCGGCAGCTTCGGCTACCAGTCGGAGACGCTGGACGCCTCGAAGGCGATGGCGGAGGCCGGCCTGCTGCCGGCGGTGCGCGCCGCCGGGGCGGAGGACCTGATCGTCGCCGACGGCACCTCCTGCCGCCACCAGATCCGCGACCTGTCGGGCCGGGTTGCCATCCACTCGGTGCGCGTGCTGGAACGGGCGCTATGAACGCTCCCGACATCCTCGATTTCTGGTTCGAGGGCGACCCCGCGATCTGGCGCCAGGAGCGCTGGTTCACCCGCGACGACCTGTTCGACGCCGCCATCCGCGCGCGTTTCGCCCTGGCGGTGGAAGCGGCGCAGGACGGCGCGCTGGACCCCTGGGCCGCCACGCCGGAGGGTGCGCTGGCGCTGGTGCTCGTGCTCGACCAGTTCCCCCGCAACATCCATCGCGGCACCCACCTGGCCTTCGCCGGCGACGCCCATGCCCGCCGCATCGCCCGCGCCGCCCTCGCAGCTGCGGCGGACGCCGACCTCACCCCGGTGCAGCGAGTGTTCCTGTATCTGCCGTTCGAGCATGCCGAGGAAATGGCCGACCAGGACCTCTCGGTGCGGCTGTTCGAGACCCTGCGCGGCCTCGGTGCGGTCGAGTCCACCATCCCCTACGCCCACCGCCACCGCGAGGTGATCGCCCGCTTCGGCCGCTTCCCCCATCGCAACGCCGCGCTGGGCCGGGCCAGCACGCCGGCGGAGGAAGCCTATCTGGCGGAGCCGGGCGCGGGGTTCTGATCGTCCGGGTCCACCGCGATATCGGTCAGCCGCAGCGCCACCCCGCCGCCGAACCACACCGCCACCTCCACCGCCGCCGCCGCCGGCAGCGCGAAGCCCGCCGCGATGGTGGCCATGCGGTCGCCGGTGCCGGGCACGTCGCCGCCCGCCAACGCCACCGCCTCGCCGCGCACCCCGATCGTCCAGCGCCCCGCGACGGCGCCGGGCGGGCCGGCGGCGGCGAAATGGATGCGCGCCAGATAGGCCCCCGGCGCCAGCACCACCCCCAGCCCGAGTGCCAGCAGCCCCGGCGCGTGCTGCCCGGGGATGGCCACGCGCTGCCCGTCCTGCGTGCGCCCGCCGGCCTCGCCGCGCATCGCCCCGGCCTCCTGGAACGCCCGCCGGCGCGGCGCCGGCGGCCGCCCCCCGCCCGCCAGCATCGCCCGCAGCGCCACGGTGTCGCCCGCCGCCGCCGGCCAGGGCGGATCGATCTCGGCGAGGAAGCTGGCGAAGCGCTGGGCGGAGAACCACCCGCGGTTGGAGCAGGACAGCCCGACATGCCACCGCCCGTCCCAGACGAACCAGCTCGTCGGGTCCACCACGCCCAGCCCCTCGTCGGCCAGCGGCTGGAAGCCGGACCCCAGCCCCAGCGCCAGCGTGCCGTCCGGCGCGAGCCGCCAGGCGAACGGCACGTGCCGCCCCGGCTCGGTGGTCATATGCCCCAGCCCGGCCAGCCCGCCGCCGGCCACCGCCACCGCCGTGCCGCCGCGGAACATCGTGTAGCCGTCGTAATGGGCCGGGAAATCCAGCCCCACATCGCGCTCCAGCACCGGCTCGCCGCGCCCGGTCACGGGGTCGAACGCCAGTACCCGCAGCGGCGCGAAGCCGTGTACCACATACAGCCGGCCCTCGAACCCGAAGGGCTGCCAGTTCTTGCCGGCCGCAAACCCCCAGGCCGGATCGACCGCGAGGTCCACCGCCGTGCCGCGCCGCAGGTCGCACAGGCGGTAGGGCGTCGCCCGGGCACGCGGCCGGTGCACCAGCACCATCGGCGCCCCGTCCAGCAGGAAGGCGCGCGGGTCCTCCCCATCGGTCAGCCGCCGCGCCAGCCCGCTCACCAGCGCCCCGCCCTGGCGGCGCAGGGTCGTCACATGCACCTCGCTGAAATAGGCCGGCCGCACCAGGTAGTCCTGGCCCGGCGAGGCCAGCCGCATCCGCCGGAAGGCGCAGACCAGCGCCTCGCCGTCCGGGCAGAAGCTGTGGAACACATCCACCAGCTCGCCCAACTCGGCGTAGCGGTCGTGCACCGTCACCAGCCGCCGCGGCCGCAGGGGCGCGGCGGCGACCGGCTCAGGCACCCGCCTCCTCCTCGAAATCGGCCAGGAAGGCGGCGATCCGCCGGGTTCGCTCGGCCGCCAGCCGCGCCCCGGCCGCCGTCTGGAACCCGCCCTCCAGCCGCAGCAGCTTGGCGCGGAAATGGTCCACGGCGTAGCGCGCATCGTCCAGCGCCCGCCGCTCGGCCCGCGGATCGTCCGGGTCGTACAGCGCCGAGCCCATCCGCCCCGCCGTGTAGAAGCAGCGCGCCACCCCGATGCAGCCGATCGCGTCCAGCCGGTCGGCGTCCTGCAGCACCCGCGCCTCCAGCGTGTCCGGCATGATCGCCGCCGAGAAGCTGTGCGCGGCGATGGCATGCGCCACTGCCTCCACCCGCGCCGCGTCCCAGCCGCGCGCCGCCAGGATGTCGCGCGCCCGCGCGGCGGCCAGCCGCGACGCCTGGGCGCGCAGCGGCGAGCTTTTCTCCACATGCACGCAATCATGCAGCAGCACGGCGGCGGCCAGCACCTCGCCGTCGCCCCCCTCCTCGGCAGCGATCATCCGCGCGTTGCGCCACACGCGCTGGAGGTGGGCGACGTCGTGCGAGCCGTCGCCGCCATCCTCCACCTCGCCCAGCAGGTCGGCCGCCAGCGCCTCGTGCGGCGCGAACGCGGCGGCACTCACGAGCGCTTCAGCGCCATCAGCGCGGCCAGGAAGGCATCCCGCCGCGCCGCCAGGGTGGCGATGTCCTGCCCGCCCAGCTCCTCCTGCACGCCGACGATCAGCCTGGCCTGCAATTCCGGCGTCATCACCGGGTTGCCGAGGTCCTTCCACCAGCCGGTCACGGCCGGCATCAGATGGTCCATGAAATGCGCCATGCCGCCCTCGCCGCCGGCCAGGTGGAAGGTCGCGTGCGGCCCCAGCAGCGCCCAGCGCATCCCCGGCCCCTCGCTGATCGCCGCATCCACGTCGGCCACGCTGGCCACGCCCTCGGCCACCATGTGCACCGCCTCGCGCCACAGCGCCGCCTGCAGGCGGTTGGCCAGATGGCCCGGCACCTCTTTCCTGATCTCGATCGGGTGCTTGCCGATGGCGCGGTAGAACGCCATCGCCGCCTCGATCGCCGGCCGCCCGGCGGTCGCGCCGCCCACCACCTCCACCAGCGGCACCAGATGCGGCGGGTTGAACGGATGGCCGATCACCACCCGCTCGGGATGCGCGCAGCCCTGCGACAGCCGGCTGATCAGCAGCCCGGAGGAGGAGCTGGCGATCACCACATGCGCCGGCAGCACGGCGGCGATCGCCGGCAGAAGCGCCTGCTTCACCTCGTAGCGTTCCGGCGCGCTCTCCTGCACGAAGTCGCAGCCGGCCACCGCGCGCGCCGGATCAGGCTCGAAGCGCCAGTTCGCCGGGTCGGCACCCGGCGTCGCGCCAAGCGTTTGCAGCACCGGCCAGGCGCTCTCGATCATGCGCCGCAGCAGGTCCTCCGCCCCCGGCGACGGGTCGCTGGCCACCACCTCCAGCCCCCGGCTGAGGAAATACGCCGCCCAGCTGGCCCCGATCGTGCCCGCGCCCACCACCGCCACGCGCCGCACCGCGCCACCCGTTCCGTCCATCGCCGCATCCCTTCGCGCCGTTGCATGGCCCCCATCATGCGGCGCAACGGCGGCCGGCTCCACCCCTGCCGACCAGGCCCCCTCTCACCACGTCATCGCGCTGCCCGGCTTGCGCGGCCGCCGCACCGGGCGCTGCACAGTTTGCGCCTGCCACTCCTGCACCGGCATGTAGCGCGGCGCGAGGAACTGGTAGGTGCGGGTGATCAGCGCCCAGAACGCCTCGTCCAGCACCGTCTCCAGCGCCGTCCAGTCCCGCAGGATCGGCTCCCAGGCGCGCAGGCTGCGATACAGCAGGTCGCGGTTGGAGCGGATGAACGCCTGCTGGCTTTCGATGTTGCGCAGTGCGGCCATCACCTCGCCGGTCTGCGCGTCCACCTCGTCGAACCGGCCGGCGATCTGCTTCAGCGCGATCTCGCCCAGCCGGTGCACCTGGGTCAGCGACTCCAGCCGCGCCCCGTCGCCGCGAAACCCGCGGCAGGCCTGGGCCACCCGCGCCGCCATCACCTGCAGCCGGCGCAGCAGGTTCTCGCGCAGCGACTCGATATATGAAAGCTCCTCGGCCAGATTCTCCACCAGCACAATGACCGTCTGGGCGTTCGGCAGCTCCAGCGTCCGCGCCGCCTGCTCGAAGGCGGCCTGCACCCGCTGGCGCAGCCCCTGGTCCTGGTCCAGCCGCAGCACCGCGCCCATGCCGGCGCCAGCGGCGGACGGGTCGATCCAGGCCAGCAGCTGCATCCGCAGCCGCGCCTCCACCAGCGCGCGGTGCCGCGCCCCGGGCTCCCAGCTCGCCCGCCCGTCCAGCACCTCGCTGGGCAGCCGGTCGCCCAGATGCAGGCCGGAGACATAGTCCAGGCTTTCGGCGATCAGCCCCAGCATCCGCCCGTCCGGGCTGTCGTCCTCGATGGCGAATTCGCGTTGCAGCGCCCGCAGCGGCACCGCCGCCTCGCGGTCGCCCAGCGACAGCACCATCACCGGCGTGCCGTCGGTCTCCGCCCGGCGGAAGGCGATCTGGCCCAGCGCCGTGAACATCGGATGCTCCAGCAGGCAGCGCTCGCCTTCCGGCGCCGGCGCCTGCCCCGCCTCCCCCCCGGCCTCGTGTGTCACCGCCTCGGTCATCGGCCCATCTTGGATCACCCCGCCCGGATCGGACGGCGCAGCCTCGCACGCAGAGATTATCGACCACATAACGGCACCGCCGCCCGGCCTTCATCCTTTCGCAAGCAAAGGTGCGGAATTCTGGACAGCGCCAACACAGTGAGACTCAGCCATGCTGTCGATACCGCCCTTCACCGACCTCACCCCGCCCCACCCCGCCTTCCGCCAGCCCACCGACGGCCGGGCCGACGCGGCGCAGCGCCGCCGGCTGAAGCGCGAACTGGCCGAGGCGGTGGCGCAGGGCGCGCTGGCGCTGCACTACCAGCCGCGCGTGTCGCTGCGCACCGGCCTGCCGGTGGGGGCGGAGGCGCTGGCCCGCTGGCCGCACCGCCGGCGCGGCCTGGTGCCGCCCGGCGCCTTCCTGCCGCTGGCCGAGGAGGCCGGGCTGATGACCGGCATCGGCGGCTGGACCCTGGCCACCGCCTGCGCCGAGGCCGCGCTCTGGCCGGACGGCCCCAGCGGCGCCCGCCCCGGCGTCTCGGTCAACATCGCCGCCTGCCAGTTGGCCGATCAGGCGCTGCTGGGCCAGGTGGCGGCGGCGCTGGAGCGGTCCGGCCTGGCGCCCGAGCGGCTGGAACTGGAGCTCGGCGAGGCCACGCTGGGCGAGGCCGCGACGGCCGGCGGCGATCTCGACCTGCTGCTGACCCTGTCGGCCATCCGCGACCTCGGCGTGGGGCTGGCGGTGGATAATTTCGGCACCGGCTTGGCCAGCCTGTCGATGCTGCGCCGGCTGCCGCTGACCACCATGAAGCTGGACCGCTCACTGGTGCGCGGCGTGCCTGAACAAGCCGAGGACGCCGCCATCCTGCGCGCCCTGGTGCAGGCCGCGCACGCGCTGGGGCTGTGCGTGGTGGCCGAGGGCGTGGAAACCGAGGCGCAACGCGCCTTCCTGGCAGGCATCGGCTGCGACGAGGCGCAAGGCTACCTGTTCGCCGCGCCGATGCCCGCCGAGCGGCTTATCGAGCGGCTGGGCGGCTGACCCGCCGCATGATCGGGCGGCAGGGGGTATCGGGGCCAGCCTTGCGGCGCCAAACACCAGGCCGCCGGTTAAAACCCGCTAAGCTTCGCCCGAACCCGCTTGCGCCCGGGCATCGCCCCGGCACATAGAAGCGCGTGACCAAAGGCAACCAGATCGAGGCCGAGATCCGCCGGCAAACCCGCGAGCACGGGCCGCAGGCGTCCATCTGCCCCAGCGAGGTGGCGCGCGCCCTGGCCGCGCCGCCGCCCTCCGAGGAATGGCGCACGCTGCTCTCCGCGGTGCGCCGCGCCGCCGTGCGGCTGGCCGAGGCCGGCGAGATCGACATCCTGCGCAAGGGCAAGCCGGCCGATTCGGCCACCGCCAAGGGCGTCATCCGCCTGCGCCTGCGCCCGCCGCCCGACCCGGCATGACGCCGGCGCGAATCGGGCCGGGCAGGGCATGACCTGGCTGCTGCGCATGCTGGTGGCGCTGGTGTTCCCCGCCTGCGGCCTGCCGGGCGCGCAGGGGCTGCCGGTGCCGCCGCCGATGACCCTGCCCGGCCTGCACCGGCCGGACAGCCCCAACACCGCGCTGGCCGCCCCGGCCGGCTTCACCCCGGCGCCGGACATCGTCACCCGCGCCTACCCGGTGCCGCCGGCCACGCTCTACACCGCCATCCGCGCCGTGGCCGCCGCCGCGCCGCGCAGCTTCCCGCAGGTGGCCTATGACGATCGCCTGCAGGCGCATTACGTGGTGCGCAGCAAGCTGCTGAACTTCCCCGACCTCGTCACCATTCAGGTCATCCCCGGCCCCGTCGTCCCCGGCCCCGTCGTCCCCGGTCAGGTCACTCCCGGCCAGGGCACCCCCGGGTCCGGGCTGATCCTGTGGTCGCGCAGCGTCTACGGCCGCTCGGATTTCGGCGTGAACAAGGCGCGGCTGGCCGGCTGGCTGGCGGCGCTGGACGCCCGGCTCGCCACCCCCTGATCATCCCGGAGACTGATGCGATGCGCGCCCTGCTGCCGTTTCTGAAGGATGTCTGGCGCCTCGCCCTGCCCTATTTCCGCTCCGAGGAGCGATGGGCGGCGCGCGGCCTGCTGGCGGCCATCGTGGCGCTGAACCTGTCGATGGTCGGCATGAACGTGGTGCTGAACTTCTGGAACCGCGCCTTCTACAACTCGCTGCAGGACAAGGACTGGGACAGCTTCATCCGCCTGCTGTTCACCTGGCGCGACGGCCCGGCCGGCTTCATGCCCGGTTTCTGCGGCATCGCCGTGGTCTATATCCTGGTCGCGGTCTATGCCACCTACCTGAACCAGTGGCTGCAAATCCGCTGGCGGCGCTGGATGACGGAAAAGCTGCTGGACCAGTGGCTTGCCGACCGCGCCTATTACCGAATCTCACTGGTGGCCACCACCACCAACGGCGGTTCCGGCACCGACAACCCGGACCAGCGCATCGCCGAGGACCTGCGCAGCTTCGTCGCCAGCACGCTGGGGCTGGGGCTGGACCTGCTGTCCAACGTGGTGACGCTGTTCAGCTTCGTGGCCATCCTGTGGTCGCTCTCCGGCGCCTTCACGCTGTTCGGCTGGGCGATCCCCGGCTACATGGTCTGGGTGGCGCTGGTCTATGCCGGGCTCGGCACCTGGGCCACCCATCTGGTCGGCCGGCCGCTCGCCATGCTGAATTTTCGCCAGCAGCGGGTGGAGGCGGATTTCCGCTTCGCCCTGGTGCGCCTGCGCGAGAACATGGAGGGCGTCGCCCTGCAGAACGGCGAGGCCGACGAACACCGCGGCCTCGCGGTACGGTTCGAGGCGCTGGCCGCCAACTGGTGGGCGATCATGCGGCGGACCAAGATGCTGAACGCCCTGGTGGCCGGCTACGGCCAGGTGGCCACCGTGTTCCCCATCATCGTCGCCGCCCCGCGCTATTTCTCCGGCCAGATGACGCTGGGCGGGCTGACCCAGACCTCCGGCGCGTTCGGCCAGGTGCAGGGGGCGATGTCCTGGTTCGTCTCCTCGTACGGCTCGCTGGCCGCCTGGCGCGCCACCGTGGAGCGCCTCGCCACCTTCCAGTCGGCCATCGAGGCGGCACGCCACGCCGGCCGCGCGCTGCGGGTGACCCCGGCCGAGGGCGAGGACTGGCGGCTGGAGCACGTGACCCTGGCGCTGCCCGACGGCACCACCCTGCTGAGCGACGCGGCGCTGACCCTGCCGGCCGGCCGCTCGGTGGTGGTCTCCGGCCGCTCCGGGGCGGGCAAGTCCACGCTGTTCCGGGCCCTGGCCGGCATCTGGCCGTTCGGCAGCGGCGTGGTGCGCCGCCCGGCCGGGCGGGTGATGTTCCTGCCGCAGCGGCCCTACATCCCGCTCGGCACGCTGCGCCACGCGCTGACCTACCCCGACGCCGCCGGCCTGGACGACACCACCGTGCGCGCCGCCCTGCGCGCCGCCGGGCTGGGCCACCTGGAATCGCGGCTGCACGAGGAGGAGCCCTGGGCGCAACGCCTCTCGGGCGGCGAGCAGCAGCGCCTGGCCCTGGCCCGCGCGCTGCTGGCGCGGCCGGACTGGCTGTTCCTGGACGAAGCCACCGCCAGCCTGGACCCCGAGTCGGAGGCCGAGCTCTACGCCACCCTCAGGCGCGAACTGCCGCACGCCACCATCGTCTCGATCGCCCACAACCCGGCGCTGGCCGCCCTGCACGACGAGGCGCTGGTGTTCCAACCGGACGCCGATGGCCGGCCCGGCCGGCTGGCGCCTCAGCCCGGATAGGCGCGCAGCGCCACCAGCACCGCGGCGCCGTAGCGTTCCAGCTTGGAGGCGCCGACGCCCTTCACCTGGCCCAGCGCGTCCAGGCTGTCCGGCCGCACGGCGGCGATCTCGCGCAGCGTGGTGTCGTGGAAGATCACGTAGGGCGGCACCCCCTGCGCCTTCGCCTCGCCCGAGCGCCACAGCCGCAGCGCGTCGAACAGGCTGGCATCGGCCGGGTCGAGCGCCTGGGCCGCCGGCTTGGCGCGGCGACGATCCTTCGATATCGGATTGTCATGCCGCATCATCATCTTCTGCTCGCCGCGCAGAATTGGCCGCGCCCGCTCCTGGTCCAGGCTCAGCGTGCTGAACTCGCCCATGTCCACGGCGATGGCGCCGCGCGCGATCAACTGGCGGATCACCCCGCGCCAGAAGCTCTCCGGCCGGTCGGCGCCGACGCCGAAGGTGGGCAGCCGGTCATGCGCCCATTTCACCACCGCCTCGCTGGCCTTGCCGGTCAGCACGTTGATGACATGCAGCGCGCCGAAGCGCTGGCCGGTGCGATACACCGCCGAGAGCACCTTCTGCGCCTCCACCGTGCCGTCGAAGGTGGTCACCGGGGTGCCGCAATTGTCGCAATGCCCGCAAGGCTCGGGCAATTCCTCGCCGAAACAGGCCAGCAGCGCGCGGGTGCGGCACTCCACCGTCTCGGTCAGCGCGATCATCGCCTCCAGCCGCGTCCGCATCGCCTTTTTCTGCGCCTCGGGGGCGGCGGAGGATTGCAGGAACCAGCGCGCGCGGGCGATGTCCTCGCCGCCATACAGCAGCCGCGTGTCCGCCGGGTCGCCGTCGCGCCCGGCGCGGCCGATCTGTTGGTAATAGGCTTCCGGGCTGTCCGGCATGTCCAGATGCGCGACGAACCGCACGTCCGGTCGGTCGATGCCCATGCCGAAGGCGATGGTCGCCACCACCACCACCGCCTCGCCGGAACGGAACCGGGCCGCCGCCGCCCGCTTCTGGTCCGGCGGCAGGCCGGCATGGAAGGCGACGGCGGCGATGCCGCGCCCGTTCAGGCTGGCCGCCACCCGCTCGGTCTTGGCGCGGCTGCCGCAATAGATGATGCCGGCCTCGCCCTTGTGGCGGGCCAGCAGGTCGAGCAGCTGCGCCGTCTCGCCGGCCTTGGGCTCGGCGGCGAGGAACAGGTTGGGGCGGTGGAAGCTGGCGGCGAACACCGCCGCGCCCTGCATATCCAGCGCCGCGAGGATGTCGTCGCGGGTGCGCGGGTCGGCGGTGGCGGTCAGCGCGACGCGCGGAACCCCCGGAAAACGGCGCGGAATGCACGCCAATTCACGGTATTCCGGGCGGAATTCGTGCCCCCACTGGCTGACGCAATGCGCCTCGTCGATCGCCACCAGCGCGATCTCCTGGCGCTGCAACCGCTCCATCGTGCCGGGGCTGAGCAGGCGTTCGGGGGAGACGTAGATCAGGTCGAGCTGGCCGGCATCCAGTTCGCGGCCGATGCGGCGGTGCTCGTCCGGCTCCAGCTCGGAGTGCAGCGCGGCGGCGGCGACGCCGAGCTGGCGCATGGCGGCCACCTGGTCGTCCATCAGCGCGATCAGCGGCGAGATGACGATGGCGGTGCCGGGGCGGCACAGAGCGGGCACCTGGTAGCATACGCTTTTGCCGGCGCCGGTCGGCATCAGCACCAGCGCGTCGCCGCCCGCGGCGATATGGGCCACCGCCGGTTCCTGCAGGCCGCGGAAGCTGGGGAAGCCGAACACCCGGCGCAGCACCGTGCGCGGGTCTTCCATCTGGCCGACGAGGTCGATGCTCATCCGGCGGCGGCCACGGCGCGGCCGGCGGAGAGCCGCCAGATGCGGTCCAGCCGCTCCGCCCCGGTCAGCCGGTGGGCGATCAGCAGGATGGTGCGGCCCTCGGCGGCGGTGTTCAGCGTGGTGAAGAAGTCGCGCTCGGTCTCGGCGTCCAGCCCGGCGCAGGGCTCGTCCAGGATCAGCACCGGGGCGGTGGACAGCAGCGCGCGGGCCAGCGCCAGCCGCCGGCCCTGGCCGCCGGAGAAGCGGCCGCCGGCCTCGCCGACATAGGTGTCCAGCCCCTCGGGCAACGCGCGCACCACCTCGGCCACGCGGGCCGATTCCAGCGCCGCCCAGAGATCCGGCTCGGCGGCGTCGGGGCGGCCGAGCAGCAGGTTGGCGCGGATGGTGTCGTCGAACAGATGGGTGGCCTGGCTCAGCCAGGCGATGCGGCCGCGCACGTCGGCCGCCGCCAATGTCGCGATGTCGGTGCCGCCGAGCAGCACCCGCCCTTCCTGCGGCGCCGCCACCTTCAGCGCCAGCGCCGCCAGCGTGGACTTGCCGGCGCCGGAGGGGCCGAGCACGGCGACGCGGGCGCCTTGCGGGATGTCGAGCGTGAGGCCGTCCAGCACCAGCGCGCGGTCGGGCTGCCAGCGGAAGCGCACCGCCTCGAATTTCAGGCTGCTGCCCTTCGGCGGCGCGGCGGGGGCGGCGGGCTCGGGCACCGGCACCGGGCCTTCGGCCGCCTCCACCACGCGGGCGGCGGCGGTGGCGGCGTGACCGGCCAGGGCGCCGGCGCGCGGCAGGCCGGCCACCGCCTCGAACGCCGCGACGGTCAGGAAGGCGAGCATGGCGGCGGTGCCCGGATGGCTGCCGGCGGCCAGCAGCACCGCCAGCACCGCCGCCTGGCCGCACAGGAAGGCCGCCGCCCCGGCCAGCGCGCCGCGCCCGGCCAGTTCGTGCTGGGCCGACAGCAGGGCGGCCTCGCGCGCCTGCACCAGCGCCATCATGCGGCCCTCGGCACCGTAGGCGCGCACCTCGCGCAGGCCGGTCAGCGTGTCCAGCGCCGCCACCCGCAGGCCGGATTGCGCGGCGGCCAGCCGGCCTCCGGCGGCCAGGGCGGCGCGGCCGGCGAGCCAGGGCAGCACGAAGGCGGCGGCGGCGAACAGCACGCCCACCTCGGCGGCCAGCCAGGGATCGCTGCGGCCGATCAGCAGCAGCAGCGCGGGCAGCAGCACCACGGCGCCGGCCAGCGGCACCAGGGTGCGCAGGTAGAGCCCGTCCAGCGCCTCCACATCGCCGACCAGCCGGGCCAGCACGTCGCCGGCCCGGCGGAAGCCCAGGCCGCCGGCGGCGCGGGCGGAAAGGCCGCGGAAGAACCAAACCCGCAGATCGGCCAGGGCGCGGAACAGCGCGTCATGCGTGGTCAGCCGCTCCAGGTAGCGCAGCACCACCCTGGCCGGCCCCAGCACGCGCAGCGCCAGCGCCGGGGCGGCCATGCCGGCGCCCAGCAGCACGCCGGCGACCAGCGCGCCGGACTGCACCATCAGCGCCACGCCGGCGCCGAGCGCCGCCAGCGAGACAATCACCCCGGCGGCCAGCCAGCCGAAACGCGGGCGCCACAGGGCCATGATGCGCAGCAGCGCAGTCATGCCGGCACTCCGGACAGGTAATACTCAAAACGAATGAAGTTTTTTTGTTTCTTTTTTTTCAAAAAAAGAAAGAAGTTCTTTTTTGAAAAAAAGAACCAAAAAACTTTTATTCGTTTTAGATTCATCAGGCGACGCCTCTTGCCGGGGCGACGCGGCCGTCGCGGATGTCCAGCCGGCGGCCGCCGAAGGCGTGGGCGGCGGCGGAGTGGCTGGCCAGGATCACCGTGCGGCCGACCGTCAGCCGCTTCAGGCTCTCCAGCACCTCCGCCTCGGTCAGCGGGTCGAGATGCGCGGTCGGCTCGTCCATCAGCAGAATCGGCGCGTTCTTGAGGAAGGCCCGGGCGATCGCCACGCGCTGGGCCTGGCCGCCGGAAAGCCCGTGCCCGCCCTCGCCCACCTTGGTGTCCAGCCCCTGCGGCAGCAGTGCCGCCACGCCGTCCAGCCGGGCGAAGCGCGCGGCCTCGGCCACCTCGTCCTCGGTGGCTTCCGGGCGGGCGAAGCGGATGTTGTCGCGGATGGAGCCGGCGAACAGCACCGGGCGCTGGCCGATCCAGGCGATCAGCCGTGCCAGCGCCTGCGGCACCAGGGTGGCGATGTCGGCGCCGTTGATGGTCACCCGGCCGCTGTCCGGGCGGACGAAACCCAGCAGCACCTCCATCGCCGAGGATTTGCCGGCGCCCGAGGGGCCGGCCAGCACCAGCACCTCCCCGGCCGGCACACGGAAGGACAACCCGTCCAGCGCCGGGCCGCGCGCGGGGTCCCAGGTGAGGCGCACATCCTCGAACGCCACGCTCACGCCGCGCGCGGCCACGGTGCGCACCGCCTGCGGCGGCTGCTCGGGCACCGCGGGCGGCAGCGCGCCCAGCGCCTCGGCGGCCACGGCGGCCTGCATGCGCTCCTGGTAGGCGGCGGCGAAGGCGCGCAGCGGGGCGAAGAACTCGGGCACCAGCAACAGCACGAACAGCGCGCGGGCGGGGTGGCCGAGCGCGCCGCTGGCCAGCCCGGCGCCATAGCGCAGCGCCAGCAGCACCAGCGCGAGGGCGGCGGCGCAGTCCAGCGCGGCGGAGGACAGGAAGGCCACCCGCAGCACCCGCATGGTGCGCCGGCGCAGCTCGTCGGCGGCGCGGCCCAACGCCCGCGCCTCGTCCTCGGCGCGGCCGGCCAGCACGATGGTGGCGATGCCGCGGATACGGTCGAGGAAACGGGCCTGCAGGCGCGCCATGGCGGCGAACTGGCGGCGCGAGGCGGCGGCGGCGCCCAGGCCGGAGAGCGCCATCGCCACCGGCACCAGCAGCCCGGTGGCGAGCAGCAGGCCCGCCCCGGCGGGATCGGCCGGCAGCACCGCCAGCGCCACCAGCGCCGGGCCGGCCATCGCCAGGGTGGCGGCCGGCAGCCAGCGGGCGAACAGGCCGTCCAGCGCCTCGATCCGGTCCACCAGCACGGCGGTCAACTCGCCGGAATGGCTGCGGCGCAGCAAAGCGGGGCCGGCGGCGAGCATGCGGCCCAGCGCGTCGCTGCGCAGGCGGCGGCGGGCGGCGGCCCCGGCGTCGAACCCGGCGCGCTCGGACAGCACGCCCAGCCCGGCGCGCAGCACGGCCAGGAGCGCGAACAGGGCGAGCAGCGCGAGCGGCGGCGCATGCCCGGCGATCGCCGCCTGCAGCGCGGCGGCGACGCACCAGGCCTGGCCGATGGCCAGAAGCGTGCCGCCCAGGCCGAGCGCCACCACGGGCATGGCGGCGCGACGGCCCAGCCGCGATTGGGCGCGCAGCCAGTCGCGCGAGGCCCGCTTCGAGTCCTTGCCGGGGGAGTCGTCCATTCTGGGCGACGGTTTAGCGTACCCCGCCGCGATTGACAGGCCCGGATGGCGGTTGAATTGCCCCCGGTTCGGTACGGCAGGGGTGGCGGTGACGCATGGTTAACCGGGCCGGCGCAGGCTCGGGGGATGACCCTGCCGCGCCGCGCCCTGCTGGCTGCCCCGCTTATCCTGGCGGCCCCGTTGCTTCTGGCCGCCGAACCGGTGGCGGCGGCGCCGGTGCTGCTGGCGCGGGCGGACGGGCTGGTGGCGCTGACCTGGGTTGGCCGGGGCGCGGTGCTGCTGCCCGGCGCGGCGCGGCCGCTGGGCATGCTGGCTCTGGCCGGGGTGACGCTGGTGGCGCTGGCGGTGCCGGCGGATGCGCGGCTGACCCTGCTGGCCCTGTGCGGCCGGGCGGACGGCGCGCGGCCGCGCCTGCTGGGGCTGGAGGTGCTGGACTGGCACGGGGCGGACGGGGCGCATCTGGAGACCCGCTTCGCCAGCGCCGGCGACGGCGTGCGCATCCGGCTGGCCCGGCAGGCGGCGGCGCCGCGCGACCGGCTGCGCTGGCGGCGGGAAGCCTGGACCGACTACCTGGCCTGGCGGGGGGCGGGGCTGGCGGACGCCCCGGTACGCCCACCGCCGCCGGGCACCTGGCAGGCTAGGCTGGGGGGGCTGCGCGCCCGCGTACAGGACTGGCTGGCGACACCGCGCGACACGCTGACGCCCGACGTGCTGGCGGGGCTGGGGGTGCGGGCCGAGGGGGTCGAGCTACCGGTGGGATGAGCGGGGAGGCACGCACGAGAAGGAAGCAGATTCACAAAGAGACGTAGAGGCGACGAGGAGAAGGGAAGAAGATGATCTTCCTTGCTTCTCCCCGCCTCACCGCCTCCATGTGAATCTTCCAGGGTGGAGCCGGTTCAAGTTGGCGCCAGGCAAGCAGTATTACTTGACGATGCGAAGAAAAAAAAGCTGATATCCTCACCCATCTTCTCTTCGCCTCATCGTCTCTTTGTGAATCCGCTTCCTTGCTTCTCCCCCGCCTCCACGTGAACCTTCCTGGGCGTGTCCCGCGCCGGCGCTACGCCCGCAAGGCCCGGCGGGCGACACCGGCCAGGAAGCCGGCGGCGTTGGGCAGGATGGCGTCGTTGAAGTTGTAGGCGTCGTTATGCAGTTCGCGGCCGGGTTCGGCGGGGCCGTTGCCGATCCAGACGAAGGCGCCGGGCTTTTCGCGCAGGTACCAGGAGAAATCCTCGCCGGTCATCGCCGGCAGCAGGTCGGTGCGGACCGGCAGGGCGTTCTCCTTGCAGGCTTCCACCGCCATCGCCGCCTCGGCCTTGTGGTTCACCGTGGGGCCGATGCCGACGATGACGTTGACGCGGGCGGTCATGCCGAAAGTGGCGGCGATGCCATTGGCGACGCGCTTGATGCTCTCGGTCAGCAGGTCGCGCACCTCGTCGCGGTAGAAGCGCTGGGTGCCGCGCAGGGTGACGCTGGCGGGGATCTGGTTGGCCGCCTTGCCACCCTCGATGGTGCCGATGGTGATGACCGCGGTGTCCAGCGGGTCCACGTTTCGGGCAACGATGGTTTGCAGCGCGACCAGCAGGTGGCCAGCGGCGACCATCGGGTCGCGGCTCAGATGCGGCATGGCGGCGTGGCCGGCATGGCCGTCCATGATGATCTCGATGCGGCCACCTCCGGCCATAACGGGACCATCATGCACCATAACCGTTCCGGCATCGAGACCGGGCCAGTTGTGGTAGCCGAAGATGCTCTCCATCGGGAAGCGCTGGAACAGGCCGTCGGCGATCATGCTCCTGGCGCCGCCGCCACCCTCCTCGGCGGGTTGGAACACCAGATGCACGGTGCCGGTCCAGCTGCTGTCCTGCGCCAGCAGCGCGGCTGCCCCCAGCAGGCTGGTGGTGTGCCCGTCATGGCCGCAGGCGTGCATCACGCCCGGATTGGTGGAGGCGTAGGGCAGGCCGGTCGTTTCGGTGATCGGCAGCGCATCCATGTCGGCGCGCAGGCCGACGCTGCGGTTGGAGTTGCCGCGGCTGAGCGTGGCCACCACGCCGTTGCCGCCAACGCCCGCAACGAACGGAATTTGCAGCTCTTTTAGCTTCTCGCAGACGAACGCCGCGGTCTTGGTTTCCTGCAACGACAATTCGGGGTTGGCGTGCAGATGCCGGCGCCACCCGGCAAGCTTTTCGGCGAGGGATTTGTCCATTGCCCCACCATTCCACCGAAGCCCCGATTGCGCCAGGGGGGGGACGGCTGCGCAACCAGTCGGAGGGCGGAAGAATTTTTCACGGCTGCCTCAATCTGCCGTTATCTCGCCATTTCTTCCTCCCATGGTGCGGCCATCGGAACATGCCTGCCCCCTGGAGGTCCCATGAATCGCCTGGTCGTCGTATCGAACCGGGTTCCCCTGCCCTCTGCCGGCCTCAAGGCCGGCGGGCTGACGGTGGCGCTGGATGGGCTGATGGAGAAGCGCGGCGGGCTGTGGTTCGGCTGGAGCGGGCGGATCGCACCGGCGGCGGCGCCCGGCAGCGTGCCGGCGGCACTGGCGGCGGTGGAGCAGGCCGATATGGTGGATTATGCCACTATCGATCTGAACCAGGAAGAACACGACCGCTATTACAACAACTTCTCGAACGGTGTTCTGTGGCCACTGCTGCACACCATGCCGGAGTTGATGAAGTTCGATCGCAAGGATGCGCGGGTCTACCGCGAGGTGAACACGCGCATCGCCGCCAGCCTGCAGCCGCTGCTGCGGCCGAGCGACCTGATCTGGATCCATGACTACCACCTGATGCCGCTGGCGGCCTCGCTGCGGGCGCGGGGGGTGAAGAACCCGATCGGCTTCTTTCTGCACATCCCGTTCGCGGCGCCGGACGTGCTGGGCGCCGCCCCCGAGGTGGCCGCCCTGGTGCGCGACCTGCTGGCGGCCGACCTGCTGGGCTTCCAGACCGATAACGACATGGCCAATTTCGCCGCCGCCGCGCATGGCTTCGCGGGCGCCACCAGGCTGCCGGGCGGGGCGCTGCAGTTCGGCGGGCGGCGCATCAAGCTGGGCGTGTTCCCGGTGGAGATCGAGGCGCAGGGCTTCGCGCGCACCGCCGCCCGCATGGTACGCTCGGCCGGGGCGGAACGGCTGCGGCGCAGCCTGGACGGGCAGAAGCTGATCCTGGGCATCGACCGGCTGGACCCGACCAAGGGGCTGATGCAGCGGCTGGAGGGGTTCCGCTGCCTGCTGGAGAAGCGCGAGGACCTGCGGCGGCAGGTGACGATGCTGCAGATCGCCGCCGAGTCGCGCACCGATGTCGCCAGCTACCGCAACCTGCGGGCGGCGCTGGATGCCGAGGCGGGCAGCCTGAACGCCGACCTGGGCGAGCCGGACTGGCAGCCGCTGCGGGTGGTGGGGCGGGCGACCGACCGGGCGGCGGTGGCCGGCTTCATGCGGATGGCGCGGGTGGGGCTGGTGACGCCGCTGCGCGACGGCATGAACCTGGTGGCCAAGGAATACGTCGCCGCGCAGGACCCGGACGATCCGGGCGTGCTGGTGCTGTCGCGCTTCGCCGGCGCGGCGCGGCAACTGGGCGAGGCGCTGCTGGTCAACCCGCACGACCCGGACGCCATGGCCGACGCGATGGACACCGCGCTGCGCATGGACATCACCGAGCGGCGGGAGCGCTGGCGGGCGCTGTGGAAGGCGATCGAGCACCGCACCCCGGTGCTGTGGGGCCGCTCCTTCGTGGCGGCGCTGATGCGCACCACCCTGCAGCCGGCCCGGACCACGGTGCGGGCGGTGCCGGCCTACGCCATGCCGGAACAGGTCGCGGTGGTGCCGGCGACGCCCTCGCCGGTCGGTTCGCCGCGGTTGACGCTGGTGGAGAATGTCGGGTTGGATCATGTGGAGCGGGAGGCGGGAACGCGCCGGCTGAACTGACGCAGACGATAAGAAGCAGGGGGGTTGGATGGGATTGCGGGTCATCGGCGCGGGGTTCGGCCGCACCGGCACGCTGTCGTTGAAGCTGGCGCTTGAGCAGCTTGGCTTCGGCCCATGCCACCACATGGAAGAAGTGCTGCGCAACCCGGCGCAACTGCCGTTCTGGCAGGATGCGGCGGCCGGGCGGCCGGTGGACTGGGACGCGGTGTTCGCCGGCTACGAGGCGATGGTGGACTGGCCCGGCTGCCATTACTGGCGCGCATTGGCGGCGCACTGGCCGGCGGCGAAGGTGATCGTCTCCGTCCGTCCGGAAGAGGCCTGGTGGGACAGCTTCTCGGCCACCATCGGTACGCTGCTGGGCATGCGCGCGCAGATTCCGGTGCCGCATATCCGCGCCACGCTGGAGATGGGGGCGGCCGTTATCGGCCAGACCTTCGATCCGCCGACCGATCGCGAGGCCGCACTGGCGGCCTATCGCCAGCGGACCGCCGATGTGCGGGCCGCGCTGCCGGCCGGGCGGGTGCTGGTGTTCGACGTGGCCGAGGGCTGGGCGCCGCTTTGCGCCTTCCTGGGCGTGGCCATCCCGGATGCGCCATTCCCGCGCACCAATTCCACCGAGGAATTCTGGCGCAGCGTGCGCGGCGAGGGGTAGGCGCTTAGGCCAGATCGTCCGCTCAGGCCAGGTCGTCGCGGATGCAGGCCATCTCGTGGTCGCCGTCGAGGCGGCGCAATGGCGGCACCGCCTCGGCGCATTGCGGCAGGGCGTGCGGGCAGCGGGTGCGGAACACGCAGCCGCTGGGCGGGTTGGCCGGGCTGGGCGGCTCGCCTTGCAGCAGGATGCGGGTGCGGCGGTGGCGCGCGTGCAGGCTGGGGGCGGCGGAGAGCAGCGCGCGCGTGTAGGGGTGGCGCGGCGCCGCGAACACGGCGGCCACCGGCCCCTGCTCCATGACGCGGCCGAGATACAGCACCACCACGCGGTCGCAGAGATGGCGGACCACCGGCAGGTCGTGGCTGATGAACAGCATCGCCAGGCCGAGGCGCGCCCGCAGGTCGGCCAGCAACGCCAGCACCTGCGCCTGCACCGAGACATCCAGTGCCGAAACCGGCTCGTCGGCCACCAGGAAATCCGGGCCGGTGGCCAGCGCACGGGCGATGCCGATGCGCTGGCGCTGGCCGCCGCTGAAGGCGTGCGGGTAGCGGCCGGCGTGCTCGGCGGAGAGGCCGACCTGTTCCAGCAATTCGGCGACGCGGGCCGGCCGGGCGGGCGGGGGCAGCAGGCCGTGGATGGCCAGCGCGTCGGCGATCTGGTCACCGATACGCCGGCGCGGGTCCAGGCTGCCGTACGGGTCCTGGAAGACGAGTTGCATGCGGCGGCGCAACTGGCGGAGCGCTGCCGGGCCGGCGGCGGCGAGGTCCGTGCCGTCGAAGGCGACGCGGCCGGCGCTGGGCGGCAGCAGGCCGAGCAGCAGGCGGCCGACGGTGCTTTTGCCGGAGCCGCTCTCCCCCACCAGCCCGACCGCCTCGCCGCGCGCCACCGTCAGCGTGAGGTCGGTGACCGCCTGCACGGCCTGGCCACGCCGGAACAGCCCACCCCCCTCGAACCGGCGCGTAAGATGCTCCGCCACCACCAGGGCGTTCATACCGAGCCCTCAAGCGGTACAGGCCAAACGAATGAAAGTTTTTTGGTTCTTTTTTTCAAAAAAGAACAGGTCTTCTTTTTGTGAACAAAAATAAGCAAAAAAACTTTATTCATTTTCATGAGGGTCATAACTCCCTCCAGCGCAGGCAGCTTGTTTGGCGGCCGTCCGGCAGGGTGGCCAGTTTCGGGCGGGCGGCGTCGCAGGCCGGGGCGCGGTGGACGCAGCGCGGGGCGAAGACGCAGCCTTTGGGCAGGTCGAACGGCGGCGGCACCACGCCGGGGATGCCCTCGGGCGGCGGGCCCTCCTCGTCCGGGGCGCTGCGCAGCAGGGCGGCGGTGTAGGGGTGCAGCGGGCGGGCGAACACCTCGGCGGTGGCGCCCTGCTCGACGATCTCGCCGGCATACATCACCGCCACCCGGTCGGCGATCTCGGCCACCACCGGCAGCGAATGGGTGACGAACAGCAATGCCAGCCCGCGCTCGCGCTTGAGGTCGGCCAGCAGGTCCAGCACCTGCGCCTGGATGGTCACGTCCAGCGCCGTGGTGGGTTCGTCGGCGATCAGCAGGCGGGGCGCATTGGCGATGGCGATGGCGATCATCACCCGCTGGCGCATGCCGCCGGAGAGCTCGTGCGGGAAGGCGCGGGCGCGCGCCGCCGGGTCGGGGATGCCGACACGCTTCAGCAGGGTGATGGCCTCGGTGGCGGCCGGCGCCTTCGGGCGGTGGGCGCGGATGGCTTCGGCGATCTGCTCGCCAACGCGATGCACCGGATTGAGGCTGCTGGACGGGTCCTGGAAGATCATCGCCATGGCGCCGCCGCGCAGCCGCCGCAGCGCCTCCTCCGGCAGGGCCAGCAGGTCGGTGCCGTCCAGCCTGGCGCTGCCGGCCACCACCCGCGCCGCGCCGGGCAGCAGGCCGGAGATGGCCAGGCTGGTGAGCGACTTGCCGGAGCCGCTTTCGCCAACCAGCGCCAGGGTCTCGCCGGCGTCGATGTGCAGGGTGACGTCGCGCACCGGCTCGAAATGCCCGTCCGGCGTGTCGATCCGCACGGTCAGGCCGCGCAGGTCCAGCACCGCCCGGGTGGCCGGCAGCAGGCCGGGGGTGAGCCGGTCGAGCCAGCGGCGGCCGGGCGGGCGATAGGCCGGGTGCGGGTCCACCGCGTCGCGCAGCCCGTCGCACAGCGCGTTCATCGCCAGGATGGTCAGGGTGAGCGCGGCGCAGGGCCAGAGCAGCAGCAGCGGCGCCTGCGTCATGGTGGCGCGGGCGGCACCGATCATCAGGCCCCAGGACGGCGCGGGCGGCACCACGCCGAGGCCGAGGAAGGACAGGCCGGATTCCAGCACCACGGCGGCGGCGGCCGACAGGCTGAACTGCACCAGCACCGGGCCGCCAATATTGGGCAGGATGGTGCGCAGCATGATGCGCCCCTTGCCCGCCCCCAGCACGCGCATCGCCTCCACATAGTCCTGGCTGCGCGCGGTCAACACGCCGGCATAGGCGACGCGGGTGAAGCCGGGCAGGTAGACCAGCGCCAGCACCGGCACCAGCGTGGCCGCCCCCGGACCGGCCAGGGTGACCACCAGCAGCGCCAGCAGCAGCGGCGGGAAGCACAGCAGCACGTCGATCGAGCGCAGCGCCAGGATCTCCACGATGCCGCGCAGGAAGCCGCCGGCCACCCCCAGCGCCACGCCGGCCACGCAGGCGATGGCCGAGGCGGCGAAGGCGACCGAGAGGGAGACGCGCGCGCCCCAGAGCAGCCGGGTCAGCACGTCCCGCCCGAATTCGTCCTGGCCGAGCCAATGGGCCAGCGAGGGGCCGGCGAGGCGGTGGGCCACGTCCATCGTCACCGGGTCCGGCAGCGGCAGCACCGGCGCCAGCACCGCCAGCAGCACGATGGCGCCGAAGCCGAGGATGGGCGGCCAGGGGATGCGGCTCATCCGCGCCGCACCCTGGGGTCCAGCAGGCCGTACAGAATGTCCACCGCCAGGTTCAGCGCCACGAACAGGATGGAGATCACCAGCACGATGCCGACCACCTCCGGATAGTCGCGCCCGTTCACCGCGCTGACCAGCAGGCCGGACAGGCCGGGCCAGTTGAACACGTATTCCACCAGCACGGTGCCGCCGAGCAGCGTGCCCATGTGCAGGGCGAGCACGGTCACCACTGGCATCAGCGCGGTGCGCACCACGTGGCGCACCAACACCCGGCGTGGGGCGACGCCCTTGGCGCGGGCGGTGCGCACATAGTCCTTCAGCATCACGTCCAGCACGGCGGCACGGGTCATACGGAACATCACGGCGGCGAGGCCGAGGCCGATGGTGATCGCCGGCATCGACAGCAGCAGCAGATGCCGGGCGGGATCGGTGGCGAAGGCGACATAGCCGCCGGCCGGCACCCAGCGCAGCCATTGCGCGAACACCATCACCAGCAGCGTGCCGACCACGAACACCGGCACCGCCAGCGACAGCCCGGCCAGCCAGCCGGCAATGCGGTCGAACACGCTGCCCCGGCGCGTGGCGGCGACGGTGCCGGCAGGGATGCCGACCACCACCGCCAGGATCGCCGCCGCGACGATCAGTTCCAGCGTGCGCGGCAGGCGGCGGGCGATCTCGTCGCCCACCGGGCTGTCGTCCTGCATCGAGTGGCCGAGGTCGAAATGCAGCAGCCGCCACAGGCTGTCGGCGTATTGCACCAGGATCGGCCGGTTCAACCCCAGCTGGTCGCGCAGATCGGCGACGATCGCGGGGTCCGGCGAGGCGCCGCCCTGGGACAGCAGCAGTTCCGCCGGGTCGCCCGGCACCAGGTGGATCGCCAGGAAGACGATGCTGGCGACGACCCAGATCAGGGCGAGGGAGATCCCGACGCGGCGGAGCAGCCAGGCCACGCTCAGCCCGAGCCGTAGGTGGCGGCCGCCATGCCCGCCTCGATGCGGCCCTCGGCGATGTCGCGGGCGACCTGGGCGGGGGGGCGCTCGGCGGGCGGGCCATAGCCGCCAGCGCCGGGGGTGATGATCTCCACGATGTCGCCGGCGCGCAGGCCGCCGCTGCCGTGGACGAAGGGCGTGACGTCCTCGCTGAAGCGGAAATCGCCCATGCCGCCGGGCAGGCCGCCGGCCAGGCCCCAGGGCGGCGCGTGCAGGCGCGAGCCGTCCAGCCGCAGGCGGCAATCGGCCTCGGCCCGGTAGACGCGGCGCAGGCCCATGCCGCCGCGCTGCCGCCCGGCGCCGCCGGAGCCGTCCACCAGCTCGTAGCGCAGCAGGGTCAGCGGGTATTCCAGTTCCAGCGCCTCGACAGGCAGGTTGGAGGTGTTGGTGAGGTGGACATGCACGCCGTCCAGCCCGTCGCGGTGGGCGCGCGCGCCGGAGCCGCCGCCGATGGTCTCCAGGTAGACCCAGAGATTGCCGTCCTTGGGGTGGGCGCCGACGAAGGTGGCGGAGACGCAGGCGCCGTTGCAGGCGGCGATGACGCGCTCCGGCACCGCCTGGAACAGCGCGCCGTGGATCAGGTCCACCACGCGCTGGCAGGCGGCGAGCCGGCCGTTGACGGCGGCGGGATGGACGCAATGCAGCACGGTGCCGGCGGGCGCGGTGACGGTGAGCGGGCGGGCGAGGCCGGCATTGGGCAGGATTGTCGGGTCTACCACCGTCTTGACCGCGTAGTACACCGCCGAGAGCAGCGCGGTGTAGGTCATGTTGATGCCGGCCCGGGCCTGGGGTGGGCTGTCGAAATGCAGACTCATGGTGTCGCCCGCGACCTCGATGCGGCAGGCGAATTCCATCTCGCCGTCGATCTCCGGGCTGTCGAAATGGTCGGTGAAGGCGTAGGTGCCGTCGGGGATGTTGGCGATGCCGGCGCGCATCTTGCGTTCGGCGTAGTCCTGCAGCGCCTGGCCCGCGGCGAGCACGGTGGGCGTGCCGTATTTGCCGCACAGCGCCTGCATGCGCGCGACGCCCAGGCGGTTGGCGGCCATCTGGGCCCGCAGGTCGGACAGCCGCTCGCGCGGCACCTGGCAGTTCAGCAGGATCAGCTCCAGCACGTCCTGCTGGATCTCACCGGCGCGGTAGAGGCGCACGGGGGGGATGCGCAGGCCCTCCTGGTAGATATGGGCATGGCCGCGATCGGCGAAATCGGCGTGGTGGGCGAGGTTGACGGCCCAGCCGACGATGGCGCCGTCCACGAAGATCGGCTCGGCCAGCACGATGTCGGGCAGGTGGGTGCCGCCGCCCTCATAGGCGTCGTTGCCGGCGAACACGTCGCCCGGGCGCATGTCCCCGACGGGGTGGCGCTTGAGGATGTGGGGCAGGATGCCGATGAAGCTGCCGAGATGCATGGGGATGTGCTCGGCCTGGCAGAGCGTGTTGCCCTCGGTGTCGAACAGCGCGGTGGAGCAGTCCCGCCGCTCCTTGATGTTGGTGGAGTAGCTGGCGCGCACCAGCGCCTCGCCCATCTCCTCGGCGATGGAGGCGAAGGCGCTGCCGATCACCTCGACGGTGATGGGATCGACGGCGGGGAGCGCGTTGCTCATGCCGCATTCTCCAGGATCAGGTTCATGTATGGCTCCACCAGCACGGTCATGCCGGGCAGCACGACGGTGGTGGCGTCCATCTGCTCAACGATGGCGGGGCCGGCGAAGCGGTTGCCGGCGGCCAGCCGGTCGCGGTCGTAGACCGGGCAGGAGACGAAGCCGCCCGCTTCCGGCAGCCAGACCTCGCGCGCGCCGATGATGGCCGCCGAGGCGTCCGGCCCGGCATCCGGCTGCGGCTGGAACTCGGCCTTGCGGACGATGCCGGCCGCCTCCACGCGGAAGGTGACGAGCTGCACGGTCTCGCCCTCGGCAACGAAGCCGTACAGGCGGCGATGGGCGGCGGCGAACCCCTCGGCGAGGGCATGCAGGCTGGCCTCGGTGACCGGGCCTTCCGGCAGCGGGATGGGAAGTTCGTAGTTCTGCCCGGCGTAGCGCATGTCCACGGTCCGGATCAGGCGGCGTGCCTCCGGCGCGATATGCTCCTCGGCGAACCAGGCATCGGCGCGCGCGGCCAGGCCCGCGAAGGCGGCGGCGATGTCGGGCAGGGCCGCGGGGTCCAGTGTGGTCAGGCGGGTGCTGGCGAAATCGGCGCGCAGATCGGTCAGCAGCAGGCCCATGGCGCACAGGATGCCGGGATTGCGCGGCACCAGGATGCGGGCGATGTCCAGTTCGCGGGCCAGCCGGGCGGCGTGCAGCGGGCCGGCGCCGCCGAAGGCCATCAGCGTGTAGTCGCGCGGGTCGTGGCCGCGCTGGACGGAGATCACCCGGATCGCCTTGGCCATGTTGGCGGTGACGACGGAGATGATGCCCTGGGCGGTGGCCATCACCTCCATGCCCAGCTTCTCCGCCAGCCGGCCGATCGCCGCGCGGGCGAGGTCCTGGCGCACCGCCATGCGGCCGCCCAGCAGGTATTCGGGGTTCAGCGTCTGCAGCACCACGTTGGCATCGGTCACGGTGGGCTCGGCATTGCCGCGGTCGTAGCAGACCGGGCCGGGGTCGGCGCCGGCGCTGCGCGGGCCGACCTTCAACAGCCCGCCGGAATCCACATAGGCGATCGAGCCGCCACCGGCGCCGACGGTGTGGATGTCCAGCATCGGCGCCTTGATCGGGTAGCCGTGCACCACCGCCTCACTGGCCAGTCGGCACTCGCCGCCGGCCAGCAGGGCGACGTCGCTGCTGGTGCCGCCCATGTCGAAGGTGATGAGGTTGGCGATGCCGGCGAGCTTGCCCACCGCCTGCGCGCCGACCACGCCGGTGGAGGGGCCGGACAGTACCGTGCGCACCGGCAGCCTCGCCGCCGCCTCGAAGCCGATGACGCCGCCGTTGGACTGTGTGAGGTGCGGGGTGGCGCGCACGCCCAGCGTCGCCAGCCGCTCGGCCAGGCGGGTGATGTAGCTGCGCATCACCGGGCCAAGATAGGCGTTCACCACCGCGGTGGAGAGCCTCTCGTATTCGCGGAACTCGGGTGCCACCGCGTGGCCGGCGCAGGCGAAGGCCTCGGGGATTTCCTCCGCCAGGATGCGCATCGCCGCCTGCTCGTGCTCCGGCCGCACGAAGCCGTAGAGGAACGAGACCGCCACCGCCTTCACGCCGGCCGCCTTCAGCGCCCGCGCCGCCTCGCGCACCGCGTCTTCGTCGAGCGCCGTCTCCACCGTGCCGTCGTGGCGGACGCGCTCGGGCACCTCCAGGCGCAGGTCGCGGCTGACAAGCACCGGCGGCTTGTCGGCCTGCATGTCGTAGAGTTCGGGGCGCTTCTGCCGGCCGATCTCCAGCAGGTCGCGGAAGCCGTCGGTGGTGATCAGGCCGGTCAGCACGCCGCGATGCTGGATCAGCGCGTTGGTGGCGACCGTGGTGCCGTGGCCGAAATAGCCCACATCCGCGGCCGTGGCGCCGACCCGCGCGATGCCCTCCTCGATTCCCTGGGCGATGCCGCGCGAGGGGTCATCCGGGGTGGAGGGCACTTTCCACACCTCCACCCGGCCGGTCGCCTCCTCAAACAGGCACACATCGGTGAAGGTCCCGCCGGAATCCACGCCAATCCGCCACGCCATGCGCCATTCCTTCTGCCAGTCCGCACATTTCTAGAGCATGACCGGCGCCGGCAGAAGCCGCCTTGCATGTTCCGGGTCGGGTTATGCAAGAGATCTGCCAGGGCAGGTCAGGAGGCGGTTATCTTCTGGCAAAGGGGGGAGCACTTCCCTCCCCCCTCCCATGGCGCCCGACTCCGCAACGCTCTACGCTTCCGCCCGACGCTTTCGAAGGAGCACAGGATGGCCCCGCGGATGGATCCGGTTCAGGCCAGCGAGACCATGCCGCACACCACCTCAGTGGTGGTGATCGGCGGCGGCATCGTCGGCGCCAGCACGGCGTATTTCCTGGCGCAGAAGGGCATTCCCGTCGTGCTCTGCGAAAAGGGCACGATCGGCGCCGAGCAATCCGGCCGCAACTGGGGCTGGACGCGCGTGATGGGCCGCGATCCCCGCGAAATCCCGCTCGGGATGGAAAGCCTGCGCTGGTGGCGGCAGATGAACGCGCTGACCGGCATGGAAACCGGCTTCAACCAGTGCGGCATCGTTTATCTGTGCGAAACCCAGGCGGAGCTGGACGAATACGAGGCATGGCTGGAGCAGGCGCGCGAATTCCAGCTCGATTCGCGCCTGCTGGCGCCGGGTGAGATCGACTCCGTGCTGCCCGGCGCCGGCCGGCCGTTCAAGGGCGCCCTCTACACCCCCAGCGACGGCCGCGCCGAGCCGCAGAAGGCCGCACCCACCATCGCCAACGCCGCGCGCGCGCTGGGCGCCACCATCCTGACCGGCTGCGCGGTGCGCGGCGTGGAGACCAAGGGCGGGCGCGTCTGCGGCGTGGTGACCGAGCGCGGGCGTATCACCTGCGACAGCGTGGTGCTGGCCGGCGGCGCCTGGAGCCGGCTGTTCACCGGCAACATGGCGCTGCCCAATGGCGGCGGCATCGACCTGCCGCAGTTGAAGGTGCTGGGCACCTGCTTCCGCACCCAGCCGCTGGACGGCGTGCCCGACGTGTCGGCCGGCGCGTCAGACTTCGCGTTCCGCAAGCGGCTGGACGGCGGCTACACCATCGCGCGCCGCAACGCCTCGGTCAGCGAGATCACGCCGGACAGCTTCCGCCTGTTCACCGAGTTCCTGCCCTCGCTGCGCACCTCCTGGAAGGAGCTGCGGCTGCGCGTCGGCGGCCAGTTCCTCACCGAATGGCGCACCCCGCGCCGCTGGGCGCTGGATGCCGAGTCGCCGTTCGAGAAGGTCCGCGTGCTCGACCCGGCGCCGCACGCCTCCATCCTGAAGGAGGCGCGCGACAATCTGGTGCGCGCCTTCCCCGCCTTCGCCAGGATGCAGGAGGCTGAACGCTGGGGCGGGCTGATCGATGTCACGCCCGACGCGGTGCCGGTGATCTCGGCGGTGGACGCCCTGCCCGGCTTCCACCTGGCCACCGGCTTCTCGGGCCATGGCTTCGGCATCGGGCCGGGCGCCGGCAAGCTGATGGCCGACATCGTGGCCGGCGACCCGGTGGCGGTGGACCCCGCGCCCTATGCGTTCAACCGCTTCGCCGGCGCCATCCGGCCGGGAAGGATCTAACCCCCCTCCAGAATGCCCAGGCGGCGGAACAGCGGCACCCGCTCGGCGACGATGCGGGTGACGGTCTCGGTCATGCTGGCGCGCGCGGCGGCGGGGTCGGGCACCACCGTGCCGTCCTTCATCACTGACCGCCCGCTCTGCGCCAGGATCGCCAGCACCCGCGCCGCCAGGGTCGCGACATCGAGCGGCCCTTCGGCGGAGAGTTCGGGCAGTATCATCGCCTCCACCGGGTCGATGGCCAGCGCCGAGCCGATCCGCGGGGCGGCGAGGAAATGCGTGTTGCCGCCCCGCTCGTTGCCCAGCCCGATCTGCCGGTTGAGGGCAAGCGCGGCCGCGACGGAGGCATGGTCAAGCCGATCCGCCGGCGTGGGATGGGCCAGCCCGCCGGCGGTCAGGAAGCCGACCACCTGCAACGCCTCAGCCATCGGCTGGTCGCGCAGCGCCGGCATGGCGCGCAACTCCCGCATGCCCAGCGGGCCTCTGGTCAACCGCTCCAGCACCGGGCCGTAGATCTCCGCCTTCGGGGTGACGTAGCCGATGCCGGTCTGGAACTGGATGTCCGGCTCGCGCTCGCTCCCGGTGCCGGTGATGGTGATCGCCTCCAGCATCGCCATGTGCTCACCCGCCAACGGCTGGTCGGTGCCCCGGCGGTACAGGTCGCGGCGGAACGCCCGGGCGGCGCCGAGGTCGCGCAGCAACTCCCTCGTCACCGGGTCGCCGGTCCTGGCGATAACCTTGCCGACGCCCGGCGGCACGGCCACCGCGTCCATGTTATCCACCAGCGTGGCGCTGCCGATGAAGCCGCAGCGGGCCTCCTCCATGTCCGCCGACACAAGGTCGAACCCGGTCGGCTCCCAGGTGGCGTTGAAATACTCGTGTACGAAATAGCGCGGGTCCAGCGTGCCGATCTTCTCCAGCCGGCCCACCACGGCGGCATTCTGCTGGAAGAACGCCGCATCGGTCTTGCACAGGTCCTGGAGATATTTGATCACCCCGGCCGCCGCCTCCAGCGCGGGCAGCGGGTTCTGCGTCAGCCAGCGCCGGATCAGCCGCTGGATCGGCAGCATCGCCGCCCAGCCGGCCAACGTGTTGTAGCTGTTGTAGACTAGGCCGCCCGGCGCGAGATGGCGGCGGATGAAGCGGACCAGATGCGCGCGCTGCTCGGCCGACACCCAGCTCCAGATGCCGTGCAGCACGATGAAGTCGAACTGCGGCAGCGCGCCGTCCGGGGCGGCCGCGAGGTCGGCGAAGGCCGCCTCGCGCAAATGCAGGTTGCCCAGCCCGGCGGCGGCGGCCAGATGGCTCGCATTGTCGATATGCGAGGGATTGAAGTCGAACCCCCAGAACTCCGCCTGCGGATGGCAGGCGGCGGCGACGGTGGCGGTGAACCCTTGGCCGCAGCCCAGCTCCGCCCAGCGGAACGGGCGCGTGATGTCGGCCGCGCGATGGCCCAGCAGCAACGCCGCGAACCCCATCCAGGCCGGCGTGATCTCACGGTAGAACCCCGTGGTGTACGAGATATCCGCGACATAGCCGGCGTTCCACTGCGCCACGCCCCGATCCCCCCTGGTAGACACCCGCGCGGCGTCAGGCGAAATACGAATCTTCCAGGGTCAGCCCGGAGAAGAAGGTCATGGCGCTCGGCAGATTGTGGAAGCCCTGCAGGTCCTTGGCCATGGCATAGCCCTGGGCGCGCCAGGCCAGCCCCACCAGCGGGCATTCGTCCAGCGCCCGCGTCTCCAGCTCGGCATAGATCGCCTTGCGCTTGGCCTGGTCGAACTCGGCGCGGCCCTTGGCGAACAGCGCATGGATATCCGGCGTCGGCAGGTTCACGCTGCGCGCGTTGTTCGGCGGCAGGCTGCCGTCCAGCACCGAGGCCAGGCCGTCCGGGTCGTTGTTGTCCGCCGTCGTGCCCTGCACCACGAACTCGTACTGGCCGCGATTGCCCAGCGCCACGCGGGTCGCCCAGTCGGGCAGGTTCAGCGTCACCTGCACGCCGATCGCCGCCAGGTTCTGCTGCACCACCTCGGCGGTGGATTTGTGCATGCCGTACTGCGCGGTGGAGAGCAGCGTGCAGGCGAAGCCGTTCGGGTGCCCGGCCTGGGCCAGCAGCGCCTTGGCCCGCGCCGGGTCGTATTTCCAGAACTGCGAGCGCGCCTTGTCGAAAAACGGGCTGCTGGGGGCGATCGGAATGCCCTCGAGCGGATTTCCGCGGCCGAAGAAGGCGGCCTTGACGATCTCGTCGCGCTTGATGGCGAAGGCCACCGCCTGGCGCACCAGCTTGTCCTTGAACGGCCCCTGCCCGCCATTGAACGACAGCGCCATGAACGGGCCGTCCACGTTCTGCATGGCCAGCCGCTTGTCCGCCTCGATGGCGTCCATCGCCTGCCAGGGCACGTATTCGATGATGTCCACGTCGCCCGCCTGCAACGCCGCCACACGCAGGTTCTCGTCGGCATAAGCGACGAAACGCAGCGCCTTCACTTTCGGCAGGCCCGGCTTGTAGTATTTGTCGAACGCCTTGAAGTCGATCGACACGCCGCGCTCGCTGGCGGTCATCACATAGGGGCCGGCGCCGACCGGCGCGCCGCCATTATCCGTCGAGCCGGCGGCGATGATCGGCATATGCGGGCTGGCCAGCTTTTCCGGCAGCACCGCATTCGGCACCTTGGTGACCAGGCGGACGGTGCGCGCGTCCGGCGTCTCGATCCGCTCGATCTCCTGCATGTCGGTGCGCAAATAGGCGGTGGATTTCGGCCCGGCCACCTGCTCCAGCGTCCATTTCACGTCCGCCGAGGTGACCGGCTTGCCGTTGTGGAACACCGCGTCGCGCAGCTTGAAGGTCCAGCCGGTGCCGCCGTCGGACTGCCAGCTTTCCGCCAATTCCGGGCGCAGCGCGCCGGCGGCGTCGTACGACAGCAGGCCGCGGTACATCTGCACCTTCACGGTCAGCGAGGCGGTGCCGGTATTGGCCCAGGGCTGGGTATTGGGCGGGTAGCTGGACAGGCCGAAGGTGATGGTGCCCGGCACGCGCGCGGCATGCGCGGCGGTGCGCAGGAACGGCAGGGCAAGGCCGGCGGCCCCGATGGAACGCAGAACGCCACGGCGGGTGGTGCGCATCAGCAGTCTCCCAGTTATATTCAGCCCCTTGCCGACACTATAGGACCACGAATTCAGCCGGCGCCAGCCACGAAGCGCGGCAACGCCGCCGCCACCTGCGCCACCACGCCGTCCCAGTCGCGCGGCGCGGCCGGGCGGAACAGCCGCAGCGAGGGATACCACGGCGTGTCGGCGCGCCCGGCGAGCCAGCGCCAATCGGGCGCGAAGGGCAGCATGATCCAGCCCGGCCGGCCCATCGCGCCGGCCATGTGGCCGATCGCGGTGTCCACCGTCACCAGCAGGTCCAGGTTGGCGATGATCGCGGCGGTATCGAGGAAATCGGCGATCTCGGAGTCCAGGTCCAGCAGCGGCGCCGGGCCGGCCCAGCCTGCGGCGATCTGGGCCGCCGCCGGCCCCTTCTGCAGCGACACCAGCGCCACCCCCGGCACCCGCCCCAGCGGCGCCAGGGCGGCCAGCGCCACCGAGCGGTTGCGGTCGTTGTTGTGGGTCGGCCGCCCGGCCCAGGCGATGCCGATGCGCTTCGCGCCCGCCGGCAGCCGGGCGTCCAGCCGCGCCTTCCAGGCCGCCGCCCGCGGCGCCTCGGCCGCCAGGTACGGCACCGGCACAGGAATGCTGTCCAGCCGCGTGCCATGCAGCCGCGGCAGGCCGGAGAGCGCGCAGAAGGCGACGAAGGGCGGAATCGCCTCCCAGCGCGTGTACAGCGGCACCTCCGGGTGCATGGCGCGCAGCACCGGCAGGATCTCCGGGCTGCATGCCACCGCCACCGTCGGGCAGCGCGCCAGCACCCAGGGCAGGTAGCGGGCGAACTGGATCACGTCGCCAAAGCCCTGGTCGGCCACCAGCAGCAGCCGCTGCCCGCCGAGCGGCGCGCCGTCCCATTGCGGCTGGCTGACCGGGGGCATCAGCGGCGCGGCGCCCGGAATGCGGTAGCGCCATTCGTAATGCACCCAACCCTCGGCGAGTTCGCCATTGGCCAGCAGCGCCTGCGCCAGCTTCATGCGCGCCTGCGGCAGGTCGGGCTTGAGGTCCAGCGCCGCGCGGGCCGAGGCGATGCAGGGGCCGAGCTCCATGCGGTCGTAATAGACCATCGCCAGGTTGAACAACCCGAGCGCCTCCGCCGGATCGAGCGCGATCGCCCGGCGCGCGGCCACCAGCGCGCGGTCCAGGCGCAGGTTCACCCGGCACACTTCTGACAGGTTGCGCCAATGCACCGGGCGCGTGCCGCCGCGCGCCACCGCCTGCTCCATCAGTCGCATCGCCGTCTCGCCGTCGCCACGGCGATACGCCACCAGCCCCAGCATGTGCAGCGCCTCCGGCTGCTCGGGCAGGGCGGCGAGGATGTGGCGCAGCATGCGCTCGGCGGCGTCCAGCCGGCCGGCCTCGACATATTCCTGGGCGACCGCCAGCACCTCGCCGGGCGGCATCGGCACCAGGCCGCCGGCGATGCGCGGGGGGAGTGTCGGCAGGTCGAGTGCGTTCACGGCGGCTCGCTCGCTGGTGGACTGGGTTGCAACGGTAGAGCGTTTCCAGGCTCGGCGGAACCGCTCTAGGCTGCCCATCCCAGCACGAGGAACCGGCCGCATGAAACTGTTCATGGCAACGCTGTCCACCGAGACCAACACCTTCTCGCCGATCCCCACCGGGCACGCGGCCTTCCGCGAGCGCGGCTATTTCCGCCGCGACGCCAGCCTGCACCCGGCCAGCCATGGCAGCGTGGCGCTGATCGCCTGGCGCGAGCTTGCAACGCGGGACGGCCATGAGCTGGTGGACAGCGTCTGCGCCGTGGCCGAGCCGGCCGGCACCACCCTGCGCCATGTCTACGAGGAACTGCGCGACACCATCCTGGACGACCTGAAGGCGGCCATGCCGGTGGACGTGGTGCTGATGAAGATGCACGGCGCCATGGTCGCCTACGGCTACGACGACTGCGAGGGCGACACCCTGGCGCGCATCCGCGCCATCGTCGGGCCGGATGCGGTGGTGGGCATCGAGCTGGACCTGCACTGCCACCTTACCGAGTTGATGCGCACCAGTGCGGACGTGATCATCACCTACAAGGAATACCCGCATATCGACGTGGCCGACCGCGCGCGCGAGCTGTACGACATCTGCCTGCGGGCGAAACGTGGCGAGGTCAAACCGGTTATGGCCTATCACGATTGCAGGATGGTGACGATGTGGCGCACCCCGGTGGAGCCGATGAAGGGCTTCGTCGCGCGCATGCAGGCGCTGGAAGGCCATGACGGCATCCTGTCGGTCAGCTTCGGCCACGGCTTCCCCTGGGGCGACGTGGCCGATGTGGGCGCCAAGATGGTGGTGGTGGCCGATGGCGACATGGCCGCCGCCCAGGCCCTGGCCGACCGGCTGGGCCGCGAGATCTGGGAGCTGCGCGAGGCCACCAGCACCCGCCACGACACGATCGACGAGGGCATCGACGCGGCGCTGGCCGGCGCGGGCGCCGGCCCGGTGGTGCTGGCCGACGTGGCCGACAACGCCGGCGGCGGCGCCCCCAGCGACAACACCGAAATCCTGCGCCGGCTGGTACAACGCGGCGTGCGCAACGCCGCGATCGGCTGCTTCTGGGACCCGGTGGCGGTGCAGTTCTGCTTCGAGGCCGGGGTCGGCGCCAGTTTCGACCTGCGCATCGGCGGCAAATGCGGCGTCGCCTCCGACCTGCCGGTGGACCTGCGCATCACCGTGCGCGGCCTGTCGGAGCACCACGACCAGGGCGGCCTGGCCGGCGGCCGCTCGCCGTTCGGGCCGAGCGCCTGGGTCGAGGCGGACGGCATCCACATTATCCTGACCACCCGGCGCGGCCAGGTGTTCCATCAGGACGCCTTCACCGGGCTGGGCTGCACGCTGGCGGACAAGGCCATCGTGGTGGTGAAATCGACCCAGCATTTCTACGCCGGTTTCGCGCCGCTGGCCCGCGCGGTGCGCTACGTGGCGGCCAAGGGTGCGATCGCGCCGGACTACGCGGCGATCGCCTTCACCAAGCGGACCATCCCGTTCTGGCCCCGCGTGGCCGACCCGTTCGCCACCAACCAGCCCTAGGTCGTGATGACCGGAGGTGGAATCACCGGAGGTCTGAATCACGCGGCAAAACGAATACCAAAGCGTGATGACCGCTTCTTTCAGCGGTCATCATGCTCTGGCAATCACGGCCGGATTCACGCTGGCTCACGCGGAACTCACCGGCAAAACGCGGCAAATCGGGGCATATTCGGCCAGCCGGCGCCATAACCGGCCGCAGGAGACGCCGATGCACCACGCCGCCGCCGACCGGATTCGCCCTGACAGCGCGCCGCCGCCCGCCAGCCGGCCGGACCGCGCCGGCTGGCCCGCCATCGTGGTGGTGGAGGCGCAGCCGGTGCTGTCCGCCACGCTGGCGGAACTGTTCGAGGCGCTGCGCATCCGCCTGCTGCACGTCGCCAGCGGACCGGCCCTGGATGCGGTGCTGCGGCACGAGCGGCCGCTCGGCGTGATGGCGCATCTGCCACGCGCCGAGCCGACGGCGACCGGCACGCAGATCGGCGATGCGCTGGGCCTGGTGGCGCGCCACGACTCCACCCTGCCGGTGATGGTGGTGACCGACCCGCCGGCCAACGACGTGCGCGCCGCCGGCGATATCGGCGCCCGGCCGCTGGTCAACCTGGTGTGGATGCCGCGCCCGCCGGGGCTGAAGATGGTGATCGAGTTCCTGTTCATGGCCGAGCGGCGGCGCGGCGTGCCGGGGCTGTTGCCAGCCTAAAGCCGGTCAGGCGGCGAACGGGCAGCCGGATTTGCGGCGCCTGCGGGCCTCCGTCGCGTAGCGGCCGAACGGGCGGTCCGGGTCGGCCGCGGGTGTTGCGATGCTGCGGCCGTAATCGGTCCAGTCCTCGGCGGTGAACGCCGCCGGCTCGCCCACCAGCGTCATCGCCCCCAGCGTCGCCTCGTCATAGGCGGCGCGCGGCAGCGGCTGGGCCTGCAGCAGCGGGCGGTCGGCATGCAGGCGCACCGCGCTGCCGGTGCGGGTCAGCCGGATATTGGTGAACAGCGGGCCGAACCAGCGGTCGGTCTCCACGATGCCCTCGTAGGCGGTGAAGCCGGACGACAGGAACAGGTTGGCCGGCGGGCGGACCAGCAGGCTCCAGCCCGGGGCGGTGCGGGCGAACAGGCCGGTCCAGACCTGCACCGTGCCCGGCTCGGGCAGCGCGGTCAGGAAGGGGGGCGCCGCGCCGTGCAGGAAGGCGGGGGCCGCGGCGTCGAAGCGGTCGCGCAGATGCGGGAACAGGGCGCTGTCCAGCGGCAGCCAGCGGTCGGCGCCATCCCAGGTCCAGTAGACCTGCTCGCCATCCCACAGCAGGCTGACATCCATCGGCGGGAACACCCACCAGCCGAAGCCGGCGGCGGCGGTCACGGCGTCGCAATAGCGGCTGGCGCGGGTCGGCAGGGTGCCGGCGGCCGAGCGGTCGGCGCGCTGCGGCGGGCGGGCCTGGTCGATCACGCGGTAGAA
>MKWE01000056.1:176208-219536 GCA_001899585.1 Rhodospirillales bacterium 70-18 | reverse complement strand
TGAGGGGGACGGTTGGCCGGGCGGTTGCCCGCCCGGCCCTCGGTGTCAGCCCAGGCGCGCCGGCGGCAGGCGGAAGCCGGCGCCGAAGCGGATGCGGCCCTCGTCGGCCACCTCGGGCTCGGCCTTGGCCGGCGGCAGCATCGCCGGCCTGGTGGCGGCGAGGCGGAAGCCGGCTCCGAAGCGGATGCGGCCGTGGTCGGCGGTCTCGGCCGGCACGACGGGGGCGGCGACGGTGGCGATGTTGGAAGCGTTCATGCTGGTTTTCCTTGCGAAGTTGCACATTTCCCGGCGCCGGACGCACAAACGCCAACGGCCCGGCTCCACGAGGGAGCCGGGCCGTTGCTGGCCGTCCGGGCAGGAAGGATGCCGCCGGGCGCACTACGCCCGTCGACCTGGGCAGAATGGCCGGCGGCCGCGGGTTCGTCAAGATAAAATTCCTAGCACACCCGGATATTCACGCGGCAACGCGAACGGTCTTTGCGGCCGGCGCGCGGCATGCCTAGGCTGCTGCCGCGCACCGCCGCGCCGCATCCGCAACGGGAGCACCAGCAGCCATCGTGCCCGATCGCCCGCCCAGCCTGTATCTGACGCTGTTCGGCCGCATGGCGGCGACCGGCCCGGCCGGCCGCGATGTGCTGCCGCGCAGCCGCAAGACACGGGCATTGCTTGCTGTTCTGGCGATGATGGCACCCGAGCCGGTACTGCGCACGCAACTGATCGGCCTGTTGTGGAGCCGGCGCGAGCGCGAGCAGGGTTTCGCCTCGCTGCGCCAGGCGGTGCACGAACTGCAACAAGCGCTGACCCCCGCCGGCGACGGGCTGCTGCTGGCCGACCGGACCCTGCTGGGGCTGCGAATCGAGAGTGTCCGCACCGATATCGAGGAATTTCTTCCCGGCGGCACGACCGAGCGGCTGCTGCCGCCCTCCACCCGGCTGCTGGAGGATCTGTGGGGGCTGGACGACGCCTTCGACCAGTGGCTGCTGGCCCAGCAGCGCCGCCTCGCGCTGGCCGCCACCGCGCAGGCGGCGCATGTGCTGGCGCGCTGCGCCACGCCGGCGCAGACCATCGCTGCAGCCGACCGGCTGCTGGCGTTGGACCCGACCAACGAGACGGCCTGGCGGGCGCTGATGCAGGCGCATGTGGCGCGCGGCGAGCGGGCGGCGGCGCTGTCAGCCTATGCCAATTGCGCCGCCGCCTTGCAGGACAGCGCCGGCGCGCTGCCCGGCCCCACCACCCAGGCCCTGTACGACTCCATCCGCAGCGAGGTACCGCCCGCCCCCGAGCCGGCCGCCGAGGAGTCGGCGGCAGACGAGTCGGCGACAGGCGGGCCGGATACGCGCGCCGCCGAGCGCGGGGTGCGCCTGGGCGTGATGCCGTTCCGCGCCCTGCACACCCTGGCCGCAGAGGACGGCGCGGCCGAGGCGGGCGATGGCTGGGCGGCCCGGGGGCTGGCGGAGGGGCTGGCCGAGGAGATCACCACGGCGCTGGCGCGGTTTCGCTGGATCTACCTGGTGGGCAGCCCGTCGCTGGCGGCGCTGGCCGGCGAGCTGCGCGAGGGCAGCGCCCGCTGGCGGCTGCTGGACCTGGATTTCGTGCTGGACGGCACGGTGCAGCGCGGCGGCAGCCGGGTGCGGGTGAATGCGCGGCTGCTGGACCTGCGCGCCGGCGGCGAGGTGGTGTGGGCCGGCCGGTTCGACCGCGCCGGCGACGACATCCTGACCTTGCAGGACGAGATCGCCGCCGAGACGGTGGCGCAGGTGGACCCCGAATTGCTGCTGCGCGAGGGCAGGCGCGCCACCAGCCGGCCGGCGACCTCGGTGAGCGCCTACGACATGGTGCTGCGCGCCATCCCGGCGCTGTACCGGCTGGAGGGAAGCAGCTTCCGCGCCGCCGGGGCGGCGCTGGAGGCGGCGGTGGGGCTGGACCCGGACTATGCCGCGGCCCGCGCCTGGTGGGCGTACTGGCACATCTTCCTGGTCGGCCAGGGCTGGGCGGAGGATGCCGCGGCGGCGATGGCGCGGGCCGGCGAGCTGGCCGAGCAGGCGGTGCGGCTGGACCCGGCGGATGCGCGGGCGCTGACCATCGCCGGGCATGTGCGCGCCTTCCTGCATCACCGGGTGGACGAGGCGAACGAGCTGCACGCGCGGGCGCTGGCGCTGAACCCGAACCTGCCGCTGGCCTGGGCGTTCTCGGGCCTGGCGCAATCCTATGCCGGCCGCCATGCCGAGGCGATCCGGCGCATCCGCCAGGCGTTGCGGCTGTCGCCGTTCGACCCGCACGGCTTCTTTTTCGAGATGGCGCTGATGATGCCGCATCTGCTGCTGGGCCGGCACGAGGCGGTGGTGGAACTGGGGCGGCGGGCGGTGGCGCTGAACCCGGCGCTGTCCTCCACCTACAAGGGGTTCCTCTCGGCGCTGGGCCATCTGGGCCGGACCGAGGAGGCGGCGGTGATCCGGGCGCGGCTGCTGGCGCTGGAGCCGGGCTTCACCTGCGCCGAGGCCGCCGCGCGTTCGCCGCTGCTGCGCGCGGAGGATATCGCGCTGTATGTGGAGGGGCTGCGGCTGGCCGGGCTGCCGGCATAGGCGGTCTGAAAACAACGAGACGGCTGCGCAAAGGTCATTGCCGGGCATCCGGTCCGGGTGCTTTGCTGGCGGCGAATGCCCCGCCAGACGGGCCAGCACGCCGGAGGACTCCGCCCCATGCCGACCCCGCCAAACGACCGGGACTACGACTTCATCATCGTCGGCGCCGGTTCGGCCGGCTGCGTGCTGGCCAACCGGCTGAGCGCCGACCCGAATACGCGGGTGCTGCTGCTGGAGGCGGGCGGCAAGGATAGCGACCCGTGGATCCATATCCCGGCCGGGTTCTACCGCAACATCTACAACCCCAAGGTGGCCTGGAAGTTCGAGACCGAGGCCGAGCCGCAGATGAACAACCGCCGCATTCCCTGGCCGCGCGGCCGGGTGCTCGGCGGCTCCAGCGCGATCAACGGGCTGATCTATATTCGCGGCCAGAAGCAGGATTTCGACCTGTGGCGGCAGATGGGCAATGCCGGCTGGTCGTATGACGACGTGCTGCCGTATTTCCGCAAGGCCGAGAACCAGGAGCGCGGCGCCGATGCCTTCCACGGCAGCGGCGGGCCGCTCTCGGTCTCCGACCTGCGTTCGCCGCACGAGTTGCACGACGCCTTCATCGCCGGCGCGCAGGAGGCGGGGTATCCGTTCAACCCCGACTTCAACGGCGCCGAGCAGGAGGGGGTGGGGCCGTTGCAGGTGACGGTGCGCGGGCGCCAGCGATGCAGCGCCGCGGTGGGCTATCTGCGCCCGGCGATGAAGCGGCCGAACCTGACGGTGGAAATCCGCGCGCTGGCGCACCGGGTGATCATGGACGGCAAGCGCGCCGTCGGCGTGGAATACAGCCAGAATGGCGGGCTGCACCGCGCCACCGCGCGGCGGGAGGTGCTGCTGTCGGGCGGCACCATCAACTCGCCGCAACTATTGCAACTCTCGGGCGTGGGGCCGGGGGCGCTGTTACAGTCGCTGGGCATTCCGGTGGCGCATGACCTGCCGGGGGTGGGCGAGAACCTGCAGGACCATCTGGGCGGGCGGGTGATCTATCGCTGCAGGCACGCCAACACCGTCAACGAGATCTCGCATAGCTGGATCCGCCAGGCGGTCACCGGCATGCAGTATATCCTGGCCAAGAGCGGCGCGCTGATGATGGGGGCGGCGCCGATCGGGCTGTTCGTGCGCACCCGGCCGGAGTTGGAGTCGCCCGATGTGCAGTACCAGTTCCTGGCCGGCAGTTCGGAGCGCACCGGCGAGGGGATGCATGATTTTCCGGCATGCACGCTGGTGGCCATTCCGTGCCGGCCGGAAAGCCGGGGCTGGCTGCGCATCCGCTCGCCCGACCCTTCGGTGCCGCCGGCGATGATGGCGAACTACCTTTCCACCCAGGCCGACCGGGACACCATGGTGGCGGCGCTGCGGGTGAGCCGGCGGGTGTTCGCCAGCCAGCCGATGCAGAAGCTGGTGACCGAGGAATACCTGCCGGGCAAGCAGGCGGTGAGCGACGACGACATCCTGGACCATGTGCGCGCCACCGGCGGCACCACCTTCCACCAGACCAGCACCTGCATGATGGGGCCGCAGGCCAACGCGGTGGTGGACACCGCGCTGCGGGTGAAGGGGACGGAGGGGCTGCGGGTGATCGATGCCTCGATCATGCCGACAGTGGTCTCGGGCAACACCAACGCCACCGCCATCATGATCGCGGAAAAGGGCGCCGACATGATCCTGCGGGGAGCCTGAGGAACAACAAACGAATAAAAGTTTTTTGGTTCTTTTTTTAAAAAAAGAACAGTCTTCTTTGTTTGAAAACAAAGAAGCAAAAAAACTTTATTCGTTTTGGTGACGGGTCAGCGGGCGATCAGGCCCCCCGGCGTGGTGCACAGATGGGTGAAGCCGCGCTCGCCATGGGCCATGCGCCAGGAGAGCATGCGTTGGGTAGCCTCCAGCAGCAGCGGCGCGTGGGCAGGGTCGGCGGCGATGTTGCGCAGCTCGCCGGGGTCGGCCGCGAGGTCGTAGAGCACCGGGGCCATGCCGGCGATGTGGACGTATTTCCAGCCTTCGGTGCGCATGGCGCACATGGCGCCGGCCTGCGGGCCGATGGCGGCGTCGGCCTCGGGCGGCAGGGCGCCGGGCATCGGCCAGCCGCCGCGCAAATCGTATTCGAAATGCACGGCGTCGCGCCACGGGGCGGGGGTGGCGCCGCGCAGCCAGGGCAGCAGGGAGGCGCCGTCGCAGGCGGCGAGCGCGGGGTGGCCGAGCCAGTCGAGCATGGTGGGCAGCAGGTCGACCGACTCGGTGAAGGCGTCCACCACGCGGCCGCGGGCAGCGCCGGCGCTGGGGTCGCGCACGATGAGCGGCAGGTGGTAGCTCTGGTCGAACCAGCCGAGCTTGCCGAGCAGATGATGGTCGCCGAGCTGCTCGCCGTGGTCGGAGGTGAAGACGATCAGCGTGTTGTCCCACTGGCCGCCACGCTTCAGCTCCTCGATGACCTTGCCGATCCAGACATCGATTTCGGCGATCAGGCCGTAATAGGCGCGGCGGGTGGCGGCGATGGCGGCGTCGTCGAGGGTGGCGACCGGGCCGAGGGCGCCGTGGAAGTAGCTGCCCTGGTCCTGGGTGGCGAGCCAGTGCGCCAGCATCGGGTGTTGGGCGGCCTCGGCGGCGAGGCTGGCGGCGCGCAGTGGGGCGGGGATGGCGGCCTGGGGCACGATGGCGTGGTAGGGCGCCGGGGCGGCGAAGGGCGGGTGCGGGCGGAAGAAGCCGAGATGCAGCATCCAGGGATGATCGGGCCGCATGGTGCGCAGGAAGTCGATGGCGTGCTCGCCCGACCAGGCGGTGTCGGAATGCGCGGCTGGGATGCGGCTGGGGGCGGCGGTGGGGCCGGGCGGGCCGGATTCGGGCAGCCAGATGTCGGTGGGGTCGGCCGGCAGGGCATGGCCGCGGCCGGCGACCCAGCCGAGATAGGTGCGGAAATCCACCTCGTCGAAATGGGCGAAGGGGCGAAAACCGTCCATCACGTCGCCGATCTCGCGGAAGCGGGGGTCGGCGGAGGGGGCGTCGCGCGGGTCCGGGATGGTGGTGGTGTAGCCGATCAGCGCCGGGTCCAGGCCGGCGCGGCGCAGTTCGCCGGGCATGGTGGCGTGGCGGCGGTCCTGCGGGATGCCGTTGGCGACGACGCGGTGGTTCATGACGTAGAGGCCGGTGAGCAGCGAGCTGCGGGCCGGGCCGCAGGGGGCGCTCTGGCCGTAATGGCGGCGGAACAGCACGCCGTCGGCGGCCAGCGCGTCCAGGTTCGGGGTGAGGGCGGCGGGGTGGCCGAGCACGCCGAGGCTGTCGCCACGCCACTGGTCGACGATGATGAGCAGGATGTTGCGGCGGTCGGCCATGCGTGGTTTGCCCTCGGGTGGGAAAGTAGATATTGTAGGCAGATGAAATTGTTGAAGTAAATGACAGGACAATGACAGACGAAACCGACCCGGACGCCATCCTGCGCCGCATCGCCGGCCTGCTGGATGTGAACGGCCACCACCGCTACGGGCTGCACGACATCACCCAGATTCAGCACGCCTTGCAGGCCGCGCTGCTGGCCGAGCAGGCGGGCGACCCGGACGCGCTGGTGGCCGCCGCGCTGCTGCACGATATCGGCCACATGGTGCACGACCTGGGCGAGAACCCGGCCGCCGAGGGCATCGACGACCGGCACGAGGAGGTGGGGCACGCCTTCCTGGCCGGACTGTTCGGGCCGCAGGTGGCCGAGCCGGTGCGGCTGCACGTGGCGGCCAAGCGCTACCTGTGCGCGACCGAGGCGGATTATTTCGGCCGCCTGTCGCCGGATTCGGTGCTGAGCCTGTCGTTGCAGGGCGGCCCGATGTCGCCCGCCGAGGCGGCCGCGTTCGCCGCCCTGCCCCACGCGGCGGCGGCGGTGCGGCTGCGCCGTTACGACGAGGCGGCCAAGGTGAAGGGGCTGGCGACGCCGGACGTGCAGCATTTTCTGCCGTATGTGGCGCGGTGCCTGGGTAAAGTCGCAAGCTGAGATCAACACCATTTGACCGGCCGGCGAACCCGCCGGCATGATGGCGCGGTGCACAAGAAGGAGCCGCGCGCCGCCATGAAGGTTCTGGTGATCGAGAATTCGCCGAAGGCGCCGCTGGGCCTGTTCGGCGACCACCTCATGGGCCGGCTGGGCGCGACGCTGGCGGTGATCGGGCCGGAGGCGGTGCCGGAGGCGCCGGGCGACGAGGACCTGGTGGTGACGCTCGGCTCGCCGTCCGGGGTGTACGAGGCGGCGCCGTGGATGCTGCGGCAGGGCGACTTCCTGGCGCGCGCGATCGCGGCGGACCGGCCGGTGATCGGCATCTGCTTCGGCGCGCAGATCATCGCCGCCGCGATCGGCGGCAGCGTGGCGCCGTTCGGGCGCCGCTTCGCCGGCTGGATCGCCAATGCCGAGAGCGCCGGCCCGGTCTGGCGCGGCCCCTGGGTGCGCTGGCACGGCGACCACCTGACGCTGCCGGACGGCGTGGAGGTGCTGGCGCGCGACCAGGGCACCGTGCAGGCGTTCCAGCACCGGCGCGCGGTGGGCGTGCAGTTCCATCCCGAGGCCAGCGAGGCGATCGTCGAAAGCTGGGCGCGGGCAACGCCGGACTGGCTGGCCGAGAACGGGCTGGACCACGCCGCGCTGATGCGCGACTCGCGGGCGAACGTGCAGGGGCGGGCCGAGGCCCGCGCGGCGCTGTTCGACGAATTGCTGCGCCGCGCCGGCGTGCGCGCGACGGCCGCCGCGGCCTGAACGCCGCTTCATCAACGAGGGGACTCCGACCATGACACGCCTGATCCTGCCGTTCGTCAGCCGTCGCCATCTGCTGGGGGCCGGCGCGGCCACCGCGCTGGCGGCCCCGTTCATCAGCCGGGCGCGGGCCGCCGAGGGCAGCGTGACCTTCGCCGGCTATTCCGGGATATTCGAGGAGAATTACCGGGCGGCGGTGATCGAGCCGTTCATGAAGGCCAATCCTGGCATCAAGGTCACCTACTACACCATGGGCAACTCGGCGCAGACGCTGGGCAACCTGCGGGCGCAGAAGGCGGCGCCGCAGGTGGACGTGGCGATCATGGATGTCTCGGTCGCCAAGGCGGCCACCGACGAGGGGCTGTTCGCGCCGCTGGACAAGGCGAGCATGCCGGTGCTGGGCGAACTGAGCCCGCGCGCCTTCACCAAGGGCGTGAATGGGGCGGCGGTGACCTTCGACAACCTGGTGCTGCTGTATTCGCCGCAGCGCGTGACCCCGGCGCCGACCTCGTGGAAGGTGATGTGGGACAAGAAATACAAGGACCAGATCGCCTTCGCCGGCGCGCCGGACATCGTGGGCCTCGGCTTCACGCTGATCGCCGACAAGATGTTCGGCGGCATCGACTACCGCAAGTCGGTCGAGAAGGGCATCCAGGCGGTGAGCGAGATGGCACCCAACGTGCTGAGCTGGGACCCAAAGCCGGACGCCTACACCTTCATCACCAACGGCACCACCTCGCTGGGGGTGGGCTGGAACGCGCGCGGGCAGCTCTACTCCAGCCAGTCCGACGGCAAGCTGGCGGCGGTGCTGCCCAGTGAGGGCTCGGTGTTCCAGATCAACATCATGGGACTGGTGCAGGGTGGCAAGAACACCGCGGCGGCGATGACCTTCATGTCGTACGCGCTGGGCGCCGAGGCGCAGGCGGCCTTCACCGAGCGGATGTTCTACGCCCCGGTGAACACCAAGGCGAAGGTGAGCGCCAAGGCGATGGCGCTCACCGCGGCTTCCCCCGAACGGCAGGCGCTGATGCTGGATATCGACTGGCTGGAGGTGGCGAAAATCCGCAATGCCATGAACGAGCAGTGGCGCCGGCGCATCCTGACGCGCCGCTGAGCTGGCGGGGATGGCGGTTTCGGCGCGGGGTGGCGCGCACCTGACCCTGGAGCGGCTGGAGAAGCGCTACGGCGCCGGCCCGGCCGCGGTGGCATCACTTTCGTTGGAGGTTGAACAGGGCGAGCTGCTGGCCCTGCTCGGCCCCTCCGGCTGCGGCAAGACCACCACGCTGCGCATGGTCGGCGGGCTGATCCCGGCCAGCGGCGGGCGGGTGGTGGTGGCCGGGCGGGACGTGACCGCCCTGCCCTCCTGGCGGCGCGACATGGGCATCGTGTTCCAGAACTACGCGCTGTTCCCGCACATGGACGTGGCCGCCAACGTGGCCTTCGGGCTGCAGATGCGGCACCTGCCGAAGGCGGAGATCGCGGCCCGGGTGCAACGGGCGTTGGCGATGGTGCGGTTGGAGCATCTGCAGGCCCGCCGGCCGCGCGAGTTGTCAGGCGGCCAGCAGCAGCGCGTGGCGCTGGCCCGCGCGCTGGTCATCGAGCCGTCGATCCTGCTGCTGGACGAACCGCTGTCCAACCTGGACGCCAAGCTGCGCGAGGAGATGCGCACCGAGATTCGCGACATCCAGCAGCGCCTGGGCATCACCACCATCTTCGTCACCCACGACCAGGTGGAGGCGCTGGCGATGTGCGACCGCATCGCGGTGATGCGGGCCGGGCACCTGGAGCAGCTCGGCACGCCGCACGACATCTACGAGCACCCGCGCACCCCGTTCGTGGCCGATTTCGTCGGCCGCACCAACCGGGTGGAGGGCGTGCGCGACGGCGAGGGGCTCGTGGCGGCGGGCGGGCTGCGCCTGCGCGCCAATCTGCCTGAGGGCAGCAAGTCCGAACCGGCCGGCAAGGTGGTGCTGATGATCCGCCCGCACCGCATCGTGCTGGGCGGCACCGAAGCCGGCGCGGACTGGAACAGTTGCGACGGGGTGGTGCGCCGGGTGACCTATGTCGGCGACGTTCTCCAGTGCGAGGTGGAGGCCGGTGGCGTGCGGCTGGCGGTGGAGCGCCACACCCAGCCCGGCGTGGCCGCCCCGCTCGACGGCGAGGCGGTGCGGCTGGCCTGGCGGGTGAGCGACACGCTGGCCTTTCCGGCGGAGCCGGTCTGAGTATGCCCGCGCGCCTGCTGCTGCCGCTGTTCCTGGTGCCAGCGCTGCTGGTTAACCTCGCCACCTTCCTGGCGCCGATGCTGAACCTGGCCATGCTGTCGTTCCGCGAGGGGATGCCCGGCGGCTCGATCGGCACAATGTTTACCTGGGCGACCTGGCAGGACGTGCTGACCGACCCGTACTACGCCGAGTTGGTGCTGTGGTCGGTGGCGCTGTCGCTGTTCATCACCGTGCTGACGCTGCTCTGCGCCTACCCGATCGCGCTGTTCGTGCATCGCGCCCCGGAGCGGTGGCGCAACCTGCTGATGGTGGCCTGCATCTCGCCGCTGCTGGTTTCGGCGGTGGTGCGCACCTATGGCTGGCTGGTGATCCTGGGCGAGCACGGGGTGGTCGCGTCGGCATTGCAGGCGCTGGGTATCGCGCCGCCACGGATGATCTTCAACACCACCGGCGTGGTGATCGGCCTGGTCGAGATCCTGATGCCCTACATGGTGCTGTCGCTGCTCGCCGGGTTCGGGCGGCTGCATGCCTCGCTGGAGGAGGCGGCTTCCAGCCTGGGGGCGCCGCCGCTGGTGGTGTTCCGCCGGGTGGTGCTGCCGCTGACGCTGCCGGGCATCCTGCTGGGCTGCCTGCTGGCCTTCGTGCTCTCGGTCAGCAGCTTCATCACCCCCAAGCTGCTCGGCGGCGGGCGGGTGTTCCTGCTGGCCACCGAGATCTACGACCAGGCGATCGTCACGCTGAACTGGCCGGTGGCGGCGGCGCTGTCGATGCTGGTGCTGGTCATCTTCGGGCTGGCGCTGCTGCTGTATGGCCGCGCCGTGCGGGCGGTGGAGTAGCCGCGATGGGACGCCTGGCCTTCACGCTGTTGGTGCTGGTGCTGTTCGCCTTCCTGCTGGCGCCGGTGATCCTGGTGTTTCCGATGTCCTTCTCGGCCGACCGGGTGCTGGCATGGCCGCCCAGCGGCTTCAGCCTGCGCTGGTACGGCGCGATGTTCACCGAGCCGGGCCTGATGGAGGCGGCGTGGAACTCGCTGGTGCTGGGCTGCGTGGTCACCGTGCTGTCGCTGCTGGTGGCAACGCCGGCCGCCCTGATGCTGGCGCGCCGCCGCTTCGCCGGGCGGGACGCGGTGATGGCGCTGCTGACCGCACCGCTGCTGCTGCCCACCATCGTGCTGGGCCTGGCGATGCTGATCGTGTTCGTCTCCTACGGGCTGGTGGGAAGCTGGCCCGGCCTGGTGCTGGCGCATCTGCTGCTGACCCTGCCCTATGCGTTGCGCGTGCTTTCGACCGCCCTCTCGACCTTGCCGGCGACAGTGGAGGAAGCGGCGGCGAGCCTCGGCGCCCCGCCCGGCGCGGTGTTCCGCCGGATCACCCTGCCGCTGATGCTCCCCGGCGTGGTGGCCACCTGCGCCATCGTGTTCCTGGTGTCGTTCGACGAGGTGGTGGTCAGTCTGTTCATCGTCGGGCCCCGGCTGGTGACTCTGCCGGTGGCGCTGTATCGCTACGTGGAAAGCCGCACCGACCCACTGGTGGCCGCGGTGTCCTCGGTGCTGGTGCTGCTGACGCTGTGCGTCGTGCTGGTGCTGGACCGCGCCATCGGGCTGCGCCGGGCGGTGGGCAAATGAGTTCCGGATATATCCTCTAGGAGACTGCCATGTTCATCATCAATCCGCTGCCGCCGCAGGTGGACCCGGCGCTGATCGCGCTGCTGGCCAAGGCCGAGCCGGCCACCATCGGGCATTTCCTCGATTTCGGCTTCGTCGACCCGAAGATCCATGCGCTCTGGCAGGTGCCGCGCATCGCCGGCACCGCAGTGACGGTGCGCTGTGCCGGCAATGACAGCACCATCGTGCACTACGCGCTGGGCCAGTTGCGGCCGGGCGACATCCTGCTGGTGGACCGCTTCGGCGACGAGCGGCACGCGGCCGTGGGCGGCGGCGTCGCCTTCGCGGCGCGCGAGGCCGGGGCACTGGGCATCATCATCGATGGCGTGGCGACCGATATCGGCGAGATCCGCGACTACAAGATGCCGATCTGGGCGCGCGGGCTGTCGGTGGTGACCACCAAGCGCCCCTACCAGAATGGCGAGTTCGGCGTGCCGATCAGCATCGGCGGCGTGCCGGTGAACCCCGGCGATGCCGTGCTGGCCGACGAGAACGGCGTGCTGGTGCTCAAGGCGGAACAGATCGCCGATGCCGCGCCGCGCGCGATCAAGATGCAGGCCGACGAGGGGCCGCGCCTGGCCGAAGTCGCCAAGGGCGCGCGGCTGCCGGAGTTGAACGGCACCAACGCCAGGCTGCGCGAGATCATGGCCGTCCAGGCAAAGGGGTGACCTGCCGCCTCTGGCCTCTCCATCATTGTGGGAGCCCGTAGGGCTGACAGGCGATCTACGGCACGGACGGAGGCGGCCGGACAGCCCGCGCCGCCATCCCGACCGGCGCGCGACAGGGAGCTTGCCGTCGCGTTCCTCAATCGCCTGCTAAACGCCGAGATGCGGCTCGCCCGCGCGCTACCCCAGCGAAGCTTCCAGCGTGATGTCCGCCTTCAGCACGCGCGACACCGGGCAGCCGGCCTTGGCCTTTGCGGCGATGTCGGCGAAATCCGCGGCCGAGATGCCCGGCACCTTGCCGGTCAGCACCAGATGCACGGCCTTGATCGTCCAGCCGCCGTCCTCCTGCTCCATGGTCAACCGCGCCTGCGTGTTCAACGTCTCCGGCACGTGGCCGGCGGCGCCGAGTTGGAAGGCCAGCGCCATGGTGAAGCAGCCGGCATGGGCGGCGGCGATCAGTTCCTCGGGGTTGGTGCCGGCGCCATCGCCGAAGCGTGCGGTGAAGGAATAGGGCGTGTCCTTCAGCGTGGCGCTCTGGGTGGTCAGGCTGCCGTGCCCGTCCTTGCCCGAGCCGTTCCAGGCAGCCGAGGCCGTGCGTTTGATCGATGCCATGCGTATTGTTCCCTTCCGCCATCCCCGCCGGAGGCGCCCGGCCGGTGCAGCAGGGATGTGGGGGCACATTCGTCCGGCGCAACCGGTCGCGGCCGAAGCCGTACCCGGCCCGCGTGCCCGGTTCGTGTACCCCGATCCGGCGGCAGCCGGCACAGGGGGCATTTCCTTCCAGGCCCATGGCCGGGCTATAGTCGCGCGCGACAGGCGCCGGCGCCGCGGGCAGGCAAGACCCGCACGCGACGCCATGCCAGGACACGCGGAAGGGGCGAGGATGGAGCAGCGGCTCGGCAAGTATGAGATCCGGGGCATCCTCGGCAAGGGCGCCATGGGCACCGTCTACGACGCCCGCGACCCCGTCATCGACCGCCGCGTGGCGATCAAGACGATCACCCTGCCCGACCCCTCCGATACCGAGGCGCAGGACGAGTTGGAACGCTTCAAGCGCGAGGCCCAGGCCGCCGGCCGGCTGACCCATCGCAACATCGTCGGCGTGTTCGACTACGGCGAAACCGACACGTTGGCCTACATCGTGATGGAGTTCGTCGACGGCAACTCGCTGAAGGGGGTGATGGAGAAGCAGGAGCGCTTCCCCGTCGCCGAGACCGTGCGGGTGATGGAGGCGCTGCTCGAAGGGCTGCAGTTCAGCCACGAGCGCGGCGTGGTGCACCGCGACATCAAGCCAGCCAACGTGATGATCACGCTCGACGGCCAGGTGAAGATCGCCGATTTCGGCATCGCCCGGATCGAGAGCAGCAGCATGACGCAGGCCGGCACCATCATGGGCACGCCGGCCTACATGTCGCCCGAACAATTCATGGGCCAGACGGTCGACGCCCGCACCGATATCTATTCGGCCGGCGTGGTGCTCTACCAGATGCTCACCGGCGAGCGCCCGTTCGAAGGCAGCATGACGGCGATCATGCACAAGGCGCTGAACACCACGCCGCCGCGCCCGTCGGAGCTGTCGGTCACCGCCCCGGCGGCGCTGGACGAGGTGGTGGCCAAGGCGATGGCCAAGCGTCCGGAGCAGCGCTTTGCCTCGGCCAACGAGTTCGCCCAGGCCCTGCGCGCGGCCTTCAACGGCGCCGGGGCGCCGAGTGCCGGAGCATCTGGCGCCACGCCGCCGCAAGCCGCCGAGGCCGACGCGACGGTGATCGCCACGCAGCGCCCGCGCCCGCCGGCCGCTTCCCCGGCCGCGCCGCCGCGCGCCGCCGCATCGCCGGCCAACGCCACGCCACCCGCTCGCAGCAAGCTGCCGCTTTTTGCCGGCGTGGCGGTGGCCGCGGTGGCGGTGCTGGGCGGTGGCGGCTATTTCCTGCTGGCTGGCGGCGACAAGACGCCACCCCCGGCGCCGGCCCCCAGCGTGCCGATGCCAGTCACGCCGACCCCGGCGCCACCGCCCAGCCGGGCCCCCGCCCCGATCCCTGCCCAGATCCCCGCCCCGGCGCCTGTGCCAGCGCCCGCACCGGCACCCGCCCCCGGGCCAGTGCCCGTGCCAGCTCCTGTTGTGCCAGCCCCCGTTACGCCTGCGCCAGTGCCGCAGCCGGCGCCTGCCCCGGCGCCGCAACCGGTGCCGGTGCCGGTGCCGGTGCCGCCGCCGAGCCCCGTAATCCCGCCGGCCCCCGCCCCAACACCGGTGCCCGCGCCGGCCCCAGCCCCCAGCCCCCCACCAGCGCCGCAATCCTCTGCCGCGGCCCTGCGCGCGGCCGTGGCGGCGGCGATCGCGCCGTTCAATTGCGCCCTGATCGGCGGCGATGTCACCGACCAGGGAGGTGTGGTGGTCACCGGCATTGCCGGCCCGGACGTGGCCCCGCGCCTGCGCGCCGCGGTGCAGGCGGCGGCCGGCACCGCGCCGCTCACCTGGCACGTCGGCAGCTTCACCGCCTCGTACTGCAAGGTGCTCGACACGGTCCGCCCGATCGCCGCCCATTTCGGCGACCATCCCGGCAACCTGGCGATCAGCCTCAAGGGCGGCGCGGTGCCCCTGCACGATACCGACAGCATCGTCCCGCGCGTGACCGTGCCGCCATTCGCCGCCTATCTGCAGGTCGACTACTTCGCCGGCGACGGCAGCATGGTCCACCTGCACCCCAGCGCCGAGGAGCGGCAGATCGACATCCAGACCCCGGATCGCCGCGTGCAGAGCCTGCACACGACCATCCGCGAGGCCGCCCGCACCTTCCCGGCCGGCGCGGTGGTAACGCTTGGCGACCCCGTGACCTGCCGCTGCAAACCCGAGGAGGTCGGCTGGACGGTGGGGCCGCCCTTCGGCACCGACATGATCCTGGTGATCGCCACCTCGGCCCCGCTGTTCCCGCACCCCCGCAGCAACGACGACACCAGCGACGCCTACCTGCGCGACCTGAAGACCGCCATCGAGGCCGCCAGGCGCCAGGGTGTGCAGATCGTCGCCAACGCCGTGCGGGTGGATACCGAGGCGCGCTGACCCCTCGCCGGCCGGCGGTTACTGCCGAACCGGCGCCCCTTCGGGCGCCGGGCGGCTGGCGGCGTTGGCGGAAGCGGCCACCGCGGGCGGGAGCGCGATGCGGTCACGCAGCCAGCCCGCCGGCATGCCCGCCAGGAAGCGCACCCGCAGGATATTCAGGTCCGCATCGGTCATGCCGACCACGGCGGCGTTGAACAGCCGCGGATCGGCGGTGTTCATCAGATAGGCCTGGGTTTCGTTGATCACCAGATCAGGCACAGCCGGGTCGTATTCCTGGCTGACCAGATAGGCCAGGAACGCCTTGCGCGCCGGCTCCGGCATGATCTCGTTGTAGAATTTCCGGGCATAGGCCGCGTAGGCGGGGTTGCTGAAGAACTCGCCGTGCGACAATTCATGGCGCAGGATCGACGCCCGCATCGCCTCGTCGATCCCCTGTGCCGCGTTGACGCTCGGGATGGAGATCAGCGCACCACGGCTGCCCGGCTCCAGCAAGCCCTGCTGGGTGAGCATGGCGCGCAACGCCTCCTCCTCCGCCCCCAGCCGCACGCCCTGGCGGTCGGCCCGCGCAAAAAACGCCGCCAGATCGGCGGCCGGATAGTCGTGGCCATAATAGTACGTGTCCACTGTGTCGCCGTGCGCCCGAATGGCGGCATCAAGCTCAGCGTCGGTCAGCACCCGGTCATGCGGCAGGCCGGCCTTTTCGACCATGGCGGCCACCCGGTTCAGCATCAGCCCCTGCTGGTGCAGGCCGGGGAAGTCCAACACCAGGATATTCGGATTGGGGGCGAAGCGGAACAGCGTCAGCGTGGTGGCGACATGCGCGGCAATCGCCGCCTCGTCGGCCGTGCGCGCGGTAAGCGCCAGAGCCGGAGCCGGAGCCGGAGCCGGAGCAGCGGGCGCCGGGACCGCTGGAACCGGCGCCACCGGGATCGAGGCGGTCTGCGGCAGGGCCGGCGGCGGAACGGGAACCGAGGCGGGGCGGAGCGCCAGATATCCAGCGACCAGGACAACCAGCAAAGCCCCGGCGCCACCGAGCCCAGGCAACACCCATTTGGCGCGACGGCCCCGGGCGCCCGCGCCATCCTGGTTGGCGTCAGGCCCGGAGGATGCTGCCGCCAGCTGGCCAGATTTGGCCGCCGGCGGGCGCATCCTCACGGTCCGGTCGTCAGACCCACGCGGATTCATGCATCCACCGTCTGGTCCTCCGGCCGAACTGGCCGGCGTGGCCGGCCCTCATCGGTGAATCAGGCGCCGAGGTTAATCACCTGCACGCGACGATTGCGCGGCTCGGGCGTCTGGTCCGGCGTCGGCACCAGCAAGCCTTCCTGGCCACGCCCCACCGCTTCCAGCCGTGCCGCGCCCACCCCGAACTTCTGCTCCAGATAGCTCGCCACGCTCGCCGCGCGCTGCTGGGACAGCGACATGTTGTAGGCCGGCGAGCCGACCGTGTCGGTATGGCCCTCAATCCGGAAGCGATAGCCGGACAGCGCGGGGCTGGACAGCGCCCGGCCCAACTCGTCCAGCGTCTTGATCGCCGCCGGCGTCAGTTCCGCCGAGCCGTTGGCGAACTGCACCGTGAGGTTGACCGAGGGCGCCGCCGCCGGCGGGGCGGCATGCATCGGGGCGGCCGCCGCGGCCGGCTGCACCGAGGGCGCAGCGGGAGCGGGCGCGGCAACCGCCGGCGCCCGCGAAGCCGCCGGCTGCACATGCGGGCTCGCCGGCGCGGCCACGGCAGGCGCCGCCGGGCGGATGCCGCGGGTGCTGCTGCCGAGCAGGCCGCCAGTCGGCTTCAGGGCGTTGATGATCTGGTCCGCGCTCGGGTTGCCCTGAGCCCAGGCGGGGCTGCCGCCGAGGAGAAGGGCGACTGCCGCAACGGCAATGGTCGAAGTGCGCATGGCGTGTCGAAGCCTCCCTACGTGGTGACACCAATATATCATGGGCGCCAATGGCAGGACAGATGGACGTATGCGCCAACACCTGCCGAACGCCCGAATCGGCAGGCAACCTATGTCACATTTCGTTGACGCACCCCGCAACGCAGCTCGGGGGCAACGCGCATCAGATCGCCCCGACCGACCGCCAGATCGGCAGCCGGTCCTCGACGACCTTCTGCAACTGCCCGCGCAACACGTTCAGGTCCTCCACCGGCAGGTCCGGGGCCAGCTCAAGCGCCCACACTCCCGGGTCCAGCCCGCCGCCGGCCTCGGCGATGCGTTCCAACAGGAACAACTCCACCGCCCGGCACACCAGCCCGCCACCCATCCGCGCGCTCGCCGCCACCGTGGTGCGGTTCAGCCCGTCCAGCCGCACCACCTGCCGCGCCAGCACCGCGTTCAGCCGCATCGCGCCGCCCGAGGGCGCCGCGTCCGGCCAGGGCAGCAACGCCGCCTGCCCGGTGCCGACCAGCATGGCGACCAGCTCCGCCGGGTTGTCGCTGCTGCCGGTCTGGCCCGGCAGGGTCATCAATTCGCCGACCTGGCGCGGCCCGAAGGCCAGCGCCGCGACCGCCGGGCCGTAAAACCCCTCGCCCAGCGTCGCCCGGCCCGCCGGCATCTCGATCTGGTAGGCGAAATTGCCGGGCAAGACGGTCAGCGCCAGGGTCATCCCGCGCAGCAGGCTGTCCTGCACCGCCCGATCCAGCCGCTGCGGGCCGCGCACATAGACATCATGCCGCAACGCCCGATCGACGCAGATATCCTTCACCAGTTCACGCAGGCGCGGATCGTCGAAACGTTCCAGCACCGCGATCTGCGCCGGGGCCAGCATCAGCCCGAGGAAATTCTCCGGCAGCTTGGCGGAGGCTACCAATTCCAGCTTCGCATCGGCCAACGCCTCGGCCACATCGGCCTGGAAGCAGGGCGCCCAGGTGGCGTTCATGAATTCATGCGCCAGGTACTCCACCGGCGCCTTCTCCAGGTGGCGCAGCAATTCGGTCACCACCGGCGTGCGCAGGTGCAGGGCCTCGGCCGCCACCAGGTCCATCACCACCTGGCGGCCGGCCAGCACCTGCCGGTCGCTGCGCTGCGCCAGGGCCCCGCCGGCCGCGCGGATCAGCCGCTGCATGCCCAGCGCGCCCTGCAGGCCCGGCAGCACGTTGTAGCTGACATGGACCACCCCGCCGGCCCGCAGCTTGGCGGCCAGCAGGCGCACGATGCCGGCCCGCACCGCCACCGGCACCCAGCTCCACACCCCGTGCATGCTGACGAAGTCAGCCTCGGGCAGCGCGCGCGCCTCCACCGTCTCCGCGAAGCCGGCCAGATCGGCCTCGATGAAGGTGATGTTCTCCAGCCCGGCCGCCGCCGCAGTCCGCCGCCCTTCGGCGATCGCGGCCGGCGTGAAGTCGATCGCCGTCACCCGCCAGCGCGGGTTGCCCGCCGCCACCACCAGGGCATTCATGCCGCGGCCGCAACCCAGTTCCAGGTAATGCAGCCCGGGCGCCTCGCCGGTGAAGCCCGGATCGACGCCGGAGACCACGCAGGCAGCGGCCAGCATATGCGGCGACTGCTCCGGATAATGCTGGGCAAGATAGGTCACATCGGTGACATAGCCGCCGCCCCACCCGCTCATCGGCCCGCTCCCGTCATCGCGCGTCCCCCGCCTCCACGGTCTCGGCCTCGAACACCGCCTCGCCGGCATCGCGCCGCCGGCCGAGGCCGGGGGCGGGCAGCCAGGTGTTCCAGCCAAGCTGCGGCCCGTCCGCGCCGCCCAGTTGCATCTCCGGCACCGCCGACGCCGCCAGCACGGGGTTGACGGCGAAGCCGGTCTCGAACCCCAGGAACGCCCGCACCAGGGAGACCAGCCGGCGCAGCGCCGGGCGGTCGGGCAGCAATGCGGCGAAGGAGGCGCGATCAAGCGGCCCCACCCGCAGCACCACCCGCGCCTGCACATCCCAGGCGCGGGTGCCGATCGCCGCGTTGACGCCAAGCTGGTTGAACTGCCCTGCCCGCCGGCCGAGCGGCATGCTGGTCTGCTGGTCCGGCTCCAGCGTCAGCCAGGCGCCGGCGAACTGCACCACCTCCACCGGCCGGCCCAGCCAGTCCGACACCAGCGCCGCCAGCCGGTCGGCCGAGCGCGGGCGCATCGTCAGCAGGCCCGCGTAATGCAGCAGCGGATCGGTGCCCGCCGCCAGCCGGCCGCGCAGATGCCCGGTGCCATAGCCGGTCAGCGACAGCAGCATGGTCGCCACCGGGTCCGGCGGCAGCGCGTCCGCCCGCGCCGCATCGGGCGGCGCCAGCCGGGCCGTTTCCACCGCACGGGCCAGGCGGTATTTCACGCCGGCACGGGCAAAATGCGCGACCATGCGGTGGGACAGCATGTCGACGAAGTCGTGCATCGCCCGCGAGCGGTCGCGCAGCGTCTGGCCCAGAATCTCGGTGTAGTAGCGCGGCAGCACGCCGGTGGTGCCGGTCAGCCCCATCACCGGGGTCACCAGGCGCGGCGGCTGCCCCTCCTCGCCTGGCTGCATCGCGGTGATGTCGGCACCCGGAAAGCCCAGGCCCGGCACGCTGCGGAACCGCACCGCCTCGGCCGGGTCCGGCGTGCCGGCGGCCTGCATCAGCAACCGCACCCCGGCATCGAAGCGGAAACGCTGCGGCTCCTTCATCAGCCGGGCAAGGGCGGAGCCGGGGGTCATCCGGCCCCTCGCGGGCGCCGCGCGCTCACAGCAGCACGTGCGCGCCGGCCCGCGCCGGCCAGCCCGCCACCACCCCCGGGCGTCCGCGCAGCGACGCCTTGGTGCGGACGAAGGAATTGACCGTGGCGTGCAGCGCCAGGAACCGGTCCAGCACCGAGGCCAGCAGATACAGACCGCCGACCTGCCAGGTCCGCTGGTCGAACTCCAGCGCCACGTCCAGCCCACGGCAGAACGCCCCGGAGCGAGCCCCCGGCACGCGGGCCGCACCCGGGCGGGCGCTCACGCTCAGCAACCCCTCGATCGCCGCGCGTGTTTCAGCCGAGTCGCGCAGATCGTACAGCCGCAACACCTCCTTCAGCGCCGCCGCCCCTTCCGCGCCGCCGACCACCGACAGATGCCCGAGCGACAGGTGGGAGATCAGCCGCCAGAACCCGCGCTCGCGCAGCGGCGCCCGCAAGGTGGCGGTGGGCGCGGTGAGGCAGGTGACGCGGGTGATCGCCGCCGCCCCCTCCACCAGGCGCAGCCGCGGCTGGCCACGGCCGAACGGCAACTCGCTCGGCAGATCGCGGTTGGTGCACAGCCCGTCGATCGACAGCACCGCGTCGCTCGGGCGGTCGGCGGCGAATTCCGGGTCGTCGGGCGTGAGATACACCTCGCTGCCGGTCAGCGGCGCCGGCGAGTCGCGACGCACCAGATGGTAGAATCCGCCCGGCACCGCCGCCTCCGGGTCGCCATGGGTCAGCCGGTAGAACGGCCGCCATGGCCGGAACGACCCGTCCGAGCGCGACTCGCGCACCCTCTCGACCCCCCACACCTCCAGCGCCCCCGGCCGGCGGACATCCGGCACGACGCGGTATTCCACATCAGTATGGGTGAGCGGCACCGGCTCGCAGCGCTGCGGAAACAGGTTCACCGCCGGCGAGCACCCCAGCGCCAGCGCGTCGTTGGCCAGCGTGCGCTCCAATTCCGGCAGCGCACGGTCCAAATAGACAAAGATTTCCATCCGATTTCCCCCGGATGCGAGGGTTTTTCCCTCCATTCGGGCGAAATCCAGGAACAGGAACTTCTCCGGGAAGGCGAAATATTCGGTCAGCAGGCGAAAGCCCGAGAAGCTGCGGGCGGGCCAGGGGAACAGCGCCTCCTCCGGCCCAAAGCCGACCGGGCGGATCGCATCAGCGCCCACGATGACGGGGTTGGGGTCGGTCGGGCCGTCGGCGTAGGCGACCGACAGCGCGTGGCCGCACAGCAGTTCGTACAGCGGCAGGGAGATGTTGGCCGGCGCGCGCAGGTAGAAACGCAGCCGGTCAACGCCGAGTTGCGCGAAGGTGACCTCGGGGTTGGCGCATTTCACCACGATGCGCAGCGCCGACACCGCGCCGCCGGCCAGCGGGTTGGCCGGCACCGCGAGCGGCAGGCCGGAGAGCCGCACGCTCTCGATCTCCACCGGCCACAGCGTCACCGGATAGGCGGTGCGGAAGCGGCATGGCTCGCCGCGCACCGGCTCGCTGTCCAGCGTCAGGCCGGGCGCGACCTCGAACGGCACCAGCAGGTCCGGCTGGCAGCCGAATTGCAGCACCGTGCAGGAGGGCACCGGCGCCAGGTAATGCGGGTAGAGCACGCTGAGCAGCGCGTCGGTCAGCTCCGGAAACTCGTCGTCCAGCCGGTGATGGACGCGGGCCGCCAGGAAGGCCACGCCGTCGAGCAGCCGCTCCACATGCGGGTCGTCCACCGCGTCGCCGGACATGCGCAGGCGGCCCGCGACCTTGGGGTGCGCTTCGGCGAATTCCTGCGCCAGCTTGCGGATAGCTTGCAGCTCGCGGTTGAAATAGGGCAGCAATGCGTCAGACATCGCGCTGCTATCCTTTGATCTTAAACGTCATTGCGGGCCGTCACGTAGACGTCCGCGGTGGTCGAGTCCACCATCGTGTCGAACGCCACCGGCTCGGGCGCCGGGTCGGCGTGCAGCAGGCCATCGATGCGCAGACGCAGGGTGGCGTCCAGCTTGTCCGTGCTTTCGATCAGCGACACCTTCACCGTGACCATTCGCGGCTCGAACCGACGGATGGTCGCCTCCACCTCGGCGCGCAACGTCTCGCGGCGCCCGGCCTCGTTCATCGCGCCCGAGGTGAAATCGGGAATGCCGTAACCGATTGGCGAGGCGGCCAGTTCGCGCAGCTCCGTTGGCCAGGAGCGCCAGCGGCGGCGGGCGTTCAGCAGCGCCTCGAGGTCGCGCCGCACCGACAGGCGCAGCGCGGCCAGCGCCTCGGTGGCCGACATCGGCGGGTCGCGCGGCTCGGCCGGGGAGTCATCCATCAGCCGGTCGAGCAGCGGCAGCTTGGCGCGCGGCCCGGCACGGCGCGCGGCATCGGCCCGCCCGCCATCCGGCGTGCCCCGCTCGCCGCCCCGCCCCGATGCCCGGCCGCTCATGCTGCGATCATTCCCTGCGTCACGCCGGCGACGCGCCTTCGTCGAATTCCAGGGTGGTTAGGTCCATTGCGCCCACCGCCTCCTCGCCGACCAAGTACAGATGCTGGCCGACGCCGCGCACCACCGGATCGCCGACCCAGTCGGTCGCGCGGCCGAGCTTCAACTGATCCGCAAGCGCCGGGTCGTCGTTGCCATAGATCGCCGGGATATAGACCTCGCCATCCGGGCCGTTGCGCACCGACATGCTGGCCCGGCGCCACATCAGGTCGCGCGCACGCTTGGGGGCGTGGAACTCGATGCTGTCTACCCGCTCGGTCGGGATCCAGAAATACTTGCCGGTGCTGGTCAGCACCTCGAAGAAACCGGCACACAGATCGTCGGCATCGCGGAAATCGTCGAACGCCACCCCGGCGGCCCGGCCGGCGACATGCGGCCGGGCTCCCTCGGCAGCCGCGGAGAGCCGGGCGGCCTCGGCCGCGTCGCCCTCGCGCAGGGCGACCAGGGCGGCCAGCACCAGCCGCATGTTCTCGGTGGCGCCGTCCAGGAACTCCGGCACCCGGCCGTCGCGGCGCAGTTGCCGGCGAGCAGTGTCGGCACGCAGCAACTGGCGGAATTCCGCCACCACCACCGTGGCCTCCGGATCGGCCTGGGCGGCGGCGTCCAGGATCACGTCGGCGCGTTCCAGGTTGCCGGCGAACAGCAGGATCTCGGCCAGCAGCACGCGCGCGCCCAGGTCGCCCGGCGCCTTCCGCACCGCCGCGCCCGCCGCCTCCACCGCCGCCGTCAGCTTGCCGGCGCGAAACAAGGCGCCGGCGGTCTCCGCGATATCAGACATGCTTCTCTGCGTCCTTCCCTGGCCGGCAACCCGGTGCCGGCGTCAATGTCGTCCCTGTCGGTCGCGGGCGGCCGCATCGCGGCGCGATGCCGGCCCGCCCCCTTAGCGAAGGCTGGCCCCCGGCGCCACGATGTCAGTAGTCAACCGGAACGACGCCGCGACGTCGTCCAACTGGAAATACGGCTGCAACTGCACCACGCAGCCGAACACGCCTGGCCGCCCGGGCCGCTCTCGCACCGTTACCCGGCCGGCGATCAGCGGATATTTGGCGCGGGTGTCGCTGCCGCTGGTCACATTGGAGTTGACGAAGCCGCTGAGCCAGGATTGCAACTGCCGTTCGATCTCGTCGCCGGTCCTGAACGAGCCGACCATGCCGCGGCCCAGCATCTTCACATAATGCGCGAAGCGAGAAACGCACAACAACGTGTTGATCTGTGTCGAAAGCCGCGCATTGGCGTTGGCGGCGGCCGCGGTGGGGCCGGTATATTGCGCCGGCGTCTGCAGGCTGCGCACGGCGCCGAACACCGCGTCCTCGGAGAACGGGATAGCCGAGAGCGGCATCAGCCCGGCATCCACCAGGATCCGCTCCTGCCGATCCGTCAGCACCACCTCCAGCGACGGGCGCACCCAGGCCTGGCCGGCGTCTGTGCGGAACGGTTCCAGCGCCAAATCGTCGACCAGCCCGCCGGCCCGGCGGTCGGTCTCCACACCGCGCACATCGGCGGGCCAAGCGAAATTGGCGAATGCCCGCACCACCGTCGCGGCGAAGCCGTAGCCGGCGTTGGACCAGATGCGTGCCGCCACGTCTGGCGCGAATTCCTCGTAGCGGAAGCCGTCGTGGCGGGCCGGGTCGTCCAGCCAGGGCGGGCGGGCCAGCATGCGCGGCAGGGTGACCGCCAGGAAGCGGATATCCTCCAGGCTGAACAGGCCACGCCAGCGGGCGTAGTCCGCGGTGCGCAGCGGCGCCGCCGGATCGGCCACGCCGGCCAGGTCAGTGAAGCCGTCCACCTCCAGCAGGGTGGGCGCGGCGGCCAGGACGGTGGGCACGAAGGCGGCTGCCGCGACCGCCGCCAACAGCTTCAGCGCGGTTACGTCGTCCGTCGGCGCACCCGGGCCGGGGCGGTGGCGCACCTCGTGGTCCACCACCAGCAGCCCGTACGGCTCGCCGCCCGGCATGCCGAACTCGTCCTCGTAGATCTTGCGGAACAGATGGCTCTGGTCGAACTCGGCCGCCCGCTCCAGGTCGCGGCAGATCTCGGACCAGGCGGCGCTCAGCACCTTCACCTTGATGCGGTTGCCGGGGTCGAACCCGTCCACCAGCCAGAACAGGCCGCGCCAGCTTCCCTCCAGCCGCGCCAGCCGTGGCGCGTGCAGAATGGCATCGAGTTGCGCGCCGATCAGGGCGTCGATGGCGGCGATATCGCGATCAAGCGCGCCCCGCAAACCGTCTGGCGTGGCAGCTAGGCGGCGCAGGGCGGTATCGCCGAACCATGTCCGAAGGGTCGCGGCGCCGGACACCGCGTTGAACGTGGCCAAGCGCTCCGCTTCGGCCCGGTGGCCGGCTGAGAAAAACCTCCCCGCCAGCACCGCATGGCGCAGCGGCGCCTCGTGATCCATCGGTGCAGTGGCGGCCGGGAGATCCCCGACCGCCACTTCGTCCGTCACTCCCGGCATGTCCGTCACACCCGGCACAGGAAAACCGGCAGCACCGAGTCCGGCATCGCCGGGCCCGGGCTCAGGCCTTCTGCGGGATGCGCGCGACCATGCGCATGCTGGTGGTCAGCTCTTCCATCTGCAGCCAGGGCCGCAGATGCGCCACGGCGTTGTACGAGCCGGGCTTGCCCGGAATTTCCCGCACTTCCACCTTGGCTTCGCGCAGCGGGTACTTGGCCTTGGACTCCTGGCCGGCGTTCTCGTTGGCGTTGACGTAGTTCTTGATCCAGCGGTTCAGCATGATCTCCACGTCGGATGCTTCCTGGAAGCTGCCAATCTTGTCGCGCGCCATCACCTTGAGGAAGTGGGCGAAGCGGCTGGAGGCCATGATGTAGGGCAGGCGTGCCGAGATGGCCGCGTTGGCGGTGGCCTCGGGACGGTCGTACTTCTTGGCCTTCTGGACCGTCTGCGCCCCGAAGAACACGGCATAGTCGGTGTTCTTGTAGTGGCAGAGCGGCAGGAAGCCCTGGTTGGACAGCTCGAACTCACGCCGGTCGGTGATGCCGATCTCGGTCGGGCACTTGGCGTCCATGTCGCCGTCGTCGGAGGTGAAAACGTGGTTGGGCAGCCCCTCCACCTTGCCGCCGCCCTCGGCGCCGCGGATGGCGACGCAGAAGCCGTATTTGGAGAAGGCGTCGGTCATGCGCACGCCCATCGTGTAGGCGGCGTTCATCCAGCAATAGTCGTGGTGGCCCATCGGCAGCGCCGCGCCATTGGCATCGTACGGCGCTTCCTCGTAGCCGAACTCCTCGATCGGCTTAGTGGCGGCGCCATAGGGCAGGCGGGCGATCACGCGGGGCATCACTAGCGAGACGAAGCGGCTGTCCTCGCTCTCGCGGAAGCTGCGCCACTTGGCGTATTCCTGGGTCTCGAAGATCTTCGCCAGGTCGCGCGGCTTGGACAGCTCCGTCCAGTCGTTGAAGCCGAACATCTGCGCGCCGGCCGCCGAGATGAACGGGGCGAAGGCGCCGGCCGCCACGTTGGAGATCAGCCGCAGCGTCTCCACGTCGTCCGGGTGGTTGCTCCATTCATAGTCGCCGATCAGCGAACCGTACGGCTCGCCGCCGGGGGTGCCGAACTCGTTCTCGTAGATTTTCTTGAACAGCTGGCTCTGGTCGAACTCCACCGCCTTCGTCAGGTCGCGCGTGAGGTCGCGCTTGGTGGCGTTCAGCACCTTAATCTTCAGCGAGGTGCCGGTTTCGCTGTTCATCACCAGATGGTTCAGCCCGCGCCAGCTGCCCTCGAGCTTGAGGAACTTCTCGGCGTGGATGATCGCGTTGAGCTGCGCCGACAGCTTCCGGTCGATCGCCGCGATCGCGCGGTCGAAGGTGCGGGTGAGGTTCTTGTCGAACGTCACGGTGCCCGAGAGCGCCTGCTCCACCAGGGTCTTGACCAGGTCCTGCGCCCGGTCCGGCTCGGTCTGCTTGGTGGCGGCGACGACCTGGTCGAGAATGTTCAGGCCTTCGGTGGTCTCAGTGGCCGCTGCGCCGGGCGCAGCCTGCGTCCCCGACATGGATCAGCCCTCCTGCTTGCCCAGGCCGAGCTGGCTGGACAGGGTTTTCAGCTCGTCCTCATTTTTCAGCACCTGCTCAAGCAGGTTCTCCAGGTCTTCCGACCGGTCGACCTTGCTCATCAGGTCGCGCAGCTTGTTGCGCGTCTCCATCAGCGCCTTCAGCGCCGGAACCTGCTCGACGATGCGGGCCGGCTCGAAATCGTCCATCGAATTGAACTTCAGGTCGACCGACATCTGGCTGCCGTCGTCGGCCAGCTTGTTGTCCACCTTCAGCTTCACCCCGGGGGTCATCCGGGCCATGACATCGTTGAAGTTGTCACGGTCGATCTGGATGAACTTGCGCTCGCCCATCGGGCGCAGCGGCTGGGTGGGATCACCCGAGAAATCACCCATCACGCCGACCACGAAGGGCAGTTCCCGCTGGACCTGCGCACCTTCGGTTTCAACGTCATAGGTTATGTGCACCCGCGGTTTGCGCACGCGGTTCAGCTTGTCATGAACGCTGCCACTCATGGCCTTCTCCCTGTACGGTCCGAAAACCCGTGTCTAAACGACGCAGGCGGATGCCAGCGGACAATTCGGCCGGTCCGCTGTCCACCCGCGATCGGCCAATACGTTAGCCATCGGCCTTGCAGCAGGTCAATGAACCTTTCGCGTTACCCGCGCCATAACGCCCGCCTCTCCTCAGGCGGGCGGCTCGACGCCGGGGCGGATGCCGAGCTGGATGAGGATGCTGTCGCGCACCTTGGTGTCGGACACCAGCTCCGCCAGCAGGTCCGGCCAGCTCATCCGGCCACGGCGGATCGCCTCCTCCAGCGTATAGGCGATCGGCGATTGCGGCTCAGTCTTGCGGAAGAACTCGCCGATCTTGGCCAGTTCCTTCAGCATGTCCTCGCGCGTGACCACGGCCTGCGCCGAGCGCATCACCATCCCGCCGGCGACCGCCGCGGCGCCTGGTTCCGCCGCCTCGCCCGCCGCTTCGGCCTCCGGCTCGGCCGCCACGTCGTCATCGGTGTCGGGCGGCGCGTAGCGCTGCATCACCGCCAGCAGCGCCTCGATCAGCTCGCGCACGTTGCTGGTGGGCGGGCCATCGGCGCCGGCCTTGGCGTCCAGCACCTCGCCCATGGCCTGCCATTCCCGCGCCGCGGCCTTGGCGAAGCGGCGCTGTGCCGCGAAATGCGCCTGCCCGGCGGCACGCGCCTCGGTCTCCACCTGCTCCAGCGGCAGCGTGCCGGCGGCCAGGCGCTGCTTCACCCGGGCGGCATCGGTGATCTTCTTGAGTTCCTCGGACTGCTCGTACTGCCAGAAGAACAACGTTCCGCCATCCGCGCGCGGGAACAGCGGCAGCTTGCGCAGCGGCTGGATCAGCGTGCCGCCGCCGCCCTCGCCGTTCAGGCCGGAGACCGGCGCCACCCGCGTCGCAATGCCGTCTTCGTCGGGCATCGGGAACAGGTTGTCGTCCCACAGCGCGGAGGCCAGCCCGGCGATCAGGTGGGCCCCGGCCGCCAGCCCGCGCAGCCCGTCGCTGCGCACCAGCGATTCGGTCAGCCATGCGGCGATTTCCAGATCCTTGGTCTTGCCACTGAGCGCCGAGATCGACAGGTCCCGCACCGTGCGCCACTGCGGCGGCATCACGGCATCCTCGGTCGGGTTCGCATCCGCCGAACGTTCCGCCGCGCGCGCCTCCGCCCGGGCGTCGCGCAGCCGGTAGTAGAGCGACTGGGGCGAGAAATCCTCGCGCAGGTCCACTCCCGCCGGCGCATCCCCCTCGATCGGCGCGAGCAGCGCCTCCATGTCTATCCCGTCAGGCCAATCGCTCATCGCCGAGTCCCCCCGCACCATGTCACGCAATAATTGATATTATAGCTTCCACTGCCGCTGGACACCGGCCAATCCATCCTCTTATCGTCCGCCTGCACCTGTACCGACCCGGACGTCGCCGGGCAAATCGGCGTGCCCGGGGGGAATGATGGCGGCAATCGATCTCAAAGCGTTGGTCGGCCGGTTCAACGAGCATTGCCGCAGGTCGCTGGAAGCGGCTGCGGGCCTGACATTGTCGCGCAGCCATTACAATGTCGAGCTTGAGCATTGGCTGGTCAAGCTGGCCGACGGCACCGATACCGACATCGCCGCAATCCTGCACCACTACGATGCCGATCACGGCCGGCTCATGACAGACCTCAATCGTGGTCTGGACCGGATGAAAACCGGCAACGCCCGCGCGCCCAGCCTGTCGCCCGAAATCGTCGAGGTCGCCAAGCAGGCCTGGCTGCTCGCCTCGGTGGAGCACGGCCTGTCGAAGATGCGGTCCGGGCACCTGCTCTGGGCGATGCTGGCCGACGAGACCCTATCGCGCCGCGCACGGGAGGCGTCGGGTCAGTTCGCCAAGATCCCGGCCGATCAGCTCAAGCGCGACATGCTGACGATCACCGCCAACAGCATTGAGGCCGCGACCGCCACCACCTCGGTCGAGGGCGCGCCCGCCGGCGGCGGCGAGGATGGGGCGCCGCGTTCCGGCAGTTCCGCGGCACTCGACCAGTTCACCATCGACCTCACCGCCAAAGCCAAGGCAGGCAAGATCGACCCGATCCTCGGCCGCGACACCGAGATCCGCCAGGTCGTCGACATTCTGACCCGCCGCCGCCAGAACAATCCGATCCTCACCGGCGAGGCCGGCGTCGGCAAGACCGCGGTGGTGGAGGGCTTCGCGCTGCGCATCGCCGAGGGCGACGTGCCGCCGGCCCTGAAGGACGTGATCATCCGCACGCTCGACCTCGGCCTGCTGCAGGCCGGCGCCGGCGTGAAGGGGGAGTTCGAGAACCGCCTCAAATCGGTGATCGAGGAGGTGAAGGCCAGCCCGAAGCCGATCATCCTGTTCATCGATGAAGCGCACCAGATGATTGGCGCCGGCGGCAGTGCCGGCCAGGGCGACGCGGCCAACCTGCTCAAGCCCGCCCTGGCGCGCGGCGAGCTGCGCACCATCGCGGCGACCACCTGGGCGGAATACAAGAAGTATTTCGAGAAGGACGCCGCCCTCACGCGCCGCTTCCAGGTCGTCAAGGTCGAGGAGCCGAGCGAGCCGCTGGCCATCGCCATGGTGCGCGGCATCGTCGCCACCCTGGAGAAGCACCATGGCATCCGCATCCTGGACGAGGCCGTGGAGGCGGCGGTCAAGCTGTCCGCCCGCTTCATCCCGAGCCGGCAACTGCCCGACAAAGCCGTCTCGCTGATCGACACCGCCTGCGCCCGCGTGGCGATGAGCCAGGCCGCCATGCCGGCGCCGCTGGAAGACCGGGTGCGGCGGATCGCGCTGATCGACACAGAGGTGGAGATCCTCGACCGCGAGATGGCCGCCGGCGCCGACCACGGCGCCAAGAAGGGCGAGCTGCTCGATGAGCGCAAGAAGGCCGACGACGACCGGGTAGCGCTGGAAGCGCGCTGGGAGGAGGAGAAGGTCCTCGCCAAGCAGATCGCCGACGCCCGCGCGGCCATCGAATCGCCCGAAACGACCGAAGACAAGGATGCCCTGCGCGCCACCCTGGCCGAGGCGACCACCAAGCTGCACACCCTGCAAGGCGAGCACCCGCTGGTTTTCCCGGTGGTGGACGCCCAGGCGGTGGCCGAGATCGTCGAAAGCTGGACCGGCATTCCCGCCGGGCGCATGCAGTCCGACGAGATCAAGACCGTGCTCAACCTGCACGAGGCGATGGGCAGGCGCATCGTCGGCCAGGACCATGCCCTGGAAGCGGTGGCCCAGGCCATCCGCACCAGCCGTGCCAAGCTGACCGATCCGCGCAAGCCGATCGGCGTGTTCCTCATGGTCGGCACCTCGGGAACCGGCAAGACCGAGACGGCGCTGACGCTGGCCGACCTGCTCTACGGCGGCGAGCAGAACATGACGACCATCAACATGACCGAGTTCAAGGAGGAGCATAAGGTCAGCCTGCTGATGGGCAGCCCACCCGGCTACGTGGGCTATGGCGAAGGCGGCATCCTGACCGAGGCGGTGCGCCGCCGGCCATACTCCGTGGTACTGCTGGACGAGATGGAGAAGGCACATCCGGGCGTCCAGGACGTGTTCTTCCAGGTGTTCGACAAGGGCAACATGAAGGACGGCGAGGGCCGGGACATCGACTTCAAGAACACCGTCATCATTATGACGTCCAACGCCGGAACGGACCTGATCGCGAAGCTGTTCGCCGACCCGGACACCGCGCCCGACGCGGCGGGCCTGGCCGACGCTCTGCGGCCGGAATTGATGAAATACTTCAAGCCCGCTTTCCTCGGCCGGGTAACGTTGGTTCCTTACTTCCCGCTGTCCGAGGCCATCATTCGTCAAATTGTCGTGCTCCAGTTGAACCGGATCGCCAGACGTGTGAAAGAAGCTTATCGAGCAACGTTCGAGTATGAGCCGACGCTCGTGGAGACGATAGCCGCCCGGTGCACGGAAAGTTCATCGGGCGCACGTAACGTAGAGAACATACTTTCGCGTACACTGTTGCCGGAACTCTCCGCGGAAGTGCTGGCAAGGTTGGCTGAAGGCTCCGCCATAACGCGGGTGTCCGTGGGGATCGAGCCGTCAGGGTCGTTCCGCTACACACTAGGGTGAACCGCCGTCAACGGCGATAACAAGGGGATACGGTAATGCCGATCTATATGAAGTATAACGACATTGATGGCGACGCCACCGCCGAGAAGTACACCAAGTGGATTGAATGCGGCAGCTTCCAGTGGGGCGTGGGTCGCGGCATCTCCTCGCCGACCGGCGGCAGCTCCGACCGTGAGTCCAGCGCCCCGAGCGTGAGCGAGATCACGCTCACCAAGGCGCAGGACGTCGCCACCGTGAAGTTGCTGAACGAGGCCCTGCAGGGCGAAGGCGTGACGGTCACAATCGACTTCTGCAAGACCGACAAGGGCAACCTGGAAACCTATCTCCAGTACACCATGCAGAACGTGATGATCAGCGGCTACTCGACCAGCAGCGGTGGTGACCGCCCGAGCGAGAGTCTGTCGCTGAACTTCACCAAGATCGAATGCAAGCTGACGCCGATGGGCGCCGACAACGCCGATACGTCGCCGAGCAACGTGAGCTACGATCTGGCCAAGGCCCAGGTCGTCTGATCACGCCGTAACCCGCCTGACAATCGGCCTGGCCGGAGACGGCCGGGCCGATTTGTATTTGGGGCCCCTCGAATATTTGGCCCGTCAAGAACAGCTGCGGGGCGCCACCCGGCGCTGCTTCCTTCAACCGGACAAATGTCCGGGCGGCCAAAATATTGCGGAATTTGAACGAACCGTATCGCGTGCCGGCAAGCCGATCGCGCGTCAACGCGCAACGTCGACCGTTATTGCCGTAACGTTATCGGTCGCGCGTCGCGCCAGTGCCGTATCGACCAGCCCTTGCGCCGGCGACACCGCTTGGTCGTCCCCCAGCAGCACCGCCAATTCGTCGTCCGGCAGCGTCTTGTTCAGCCCGTCGCTGCACAGCAGGAAGCGGTCCCCGGCCATCAGCCGGCCGCTCACCTTCTCCAGCTCCAGCGCGTCGCACTCCGCCCCCACCGCACGGGTGATTACGTTGGCGCGAGGGTGCCCCTCCGCCTCCTCGGCGGTGATCGCACCCGAATCGACCAACTCCTGCACCAGCGAGTGATCGCGGGTCACCTGGCTGAGTTGCCCGGCACGCAGCAGGTAAATCCGGCTGTCGCCCGCCCACAGGCATGCGAAATGCCCGTCACGCGCCAGCAGCACCACCAATGTCGAAGCGATCATGGTGCGTGGCCCACGCCGCACCGCCTCGTCGCGCAGCGCCTGGTGGGTGGCCGAAATGCGCAGGCGCACCTGCGCCAGCAACTCCGAAGCCGACAGACCGGGCGGGATGCTCGACAGCGCCTCGGCGATCATTCCCGACGCGACTTCCCCAGCCTCGTGCCCGCCGGCGCCATCGGCCACCGCCCATAGGCCGATGTCCGGGCGGTCGACATAATTGTCTTCGTTATGGGTGCGCACGGCGCCCGGATGCGAGACCGCGTACGACCGAAAACGGTTCATGGTCACGTTCCCTCCACCCCATCGGGCCTGTCGGCGTCGTCCGAGTCCATCGGGCAAGACGCCGTCGCGCTGGTTGCATCCAGCATCATTGTAAAATCGTCGATACCGGGCAATGCCGCCAAAAGGCGGACGCCGTCCGGCACGAAGGGCGAGCCCTCGGTCCACCAAACCGCCTGCCCGGCGTTGAGTGGCCCCAGATCCGGCAGCGCCACTGCCTGCGCTTCGATCGCCGCTCCGCCCCCTTGGAGCCGAGCGGCCAACACCTCGGGCGGCAGTGCATCGCGCAGCGCCTCAAGCCCAGCGGCCTCGGCACGCGCCAGCCAGGCGCCACCTTCGGACGTCGCCGCATCGCCACTGAGCACCAGCGCGAGGGTCAGCGGGAAATGCCGCCCGGCCCGGTCCACGCTGGGCATCCATAACCCCAGCACCCGATCGCCGCCGCACATCCCCGCCGGCAGCGCGAAATACCAGATCGGCGCCTCCATCCAGGCAGGCAGCCACGCCTCGCCCAATTGCGCGCGGCTGCCGGCGATGACGTGCTGCAACCAGTCGTCCCAGGGCTGCACAAAGCCGCGCGGCAGCCCCAGGCGCACAAAATCGCCCCGGGAAGGGATCTTCCCGAATAGCCCCGCCGCGGCCCGATCGGGCAGGGTCACTTCAGCGATGGGCACCGGAAGTCCTGCAATACCCCAGGCGCGAACGGGTTGAGCACTGAGCCGGCCCGAATCTCGAACGTTGCCTGCCGGGCACCGGACTGGAACGACAACGTGTAGCGTTCCGCCGCTCCCGCCTGGGTCAGCGTGCCCTGCCCGAACAGCCGGAACAGTGCCCACGGCCCGCTGGCCTGCTTCACGCCGGTATCGCCCGGCGATGGCGGATCGAACACCAGCCGGACATTGTTCATCCGGTTCGGTCCCGGCCAGGTGATCTGCGTCGCCCGCGACGGGCCGTGCGCGTAGGAGACGGTAACCCCGTCGAAATCCAGTGTCACCTGCTGCGCGCCATTATCCAGGGAGAGCGGAATGATGTCGAACCGTACCGCAGGCGCGGTGCCCCCGGCGGCAAAGAACAGGTCGCGGATCACCGCCGCCCGCTGAAACTGTACCAGGTCGCCCGGCGAAACCGGCGGATCCACGCCATCCACCTTCTGCGCCTTCCAGGTCCGGCCAGACATGTCGACGAATGGGCGAAGCTGGGTGTTGAAGAACCCGTCAAGCAGCCCGCCCGGCCCGAACAGCCGCCCGAAATCATCCATCGGGATCTCGTTGGTCGCCCCGGGAAAGAACGGGTAGCGTCCGTTCACCGCCTGGGTGCACAGCGTGCCCGGTCCGCCAGCGCCGGCGAACGCCGCCGCCACCGCCTGCTTGGCGCCGCCGCCGCGCAGCGTGGAGCCGCCACCGGCCAGCGCCAGCAGCCAGCGCGCCACCGGCTCCGGCTGGCGCGACGCCTCGGCCTGCAACAGCCGAGCCGGATCCTCGCCGGTCGCCACCGCAGGCGCCGCCGAGGCACCAGGCGCGGCCGAGGCAAGCCGGTTCAGCTGCTGCTGCAAATCGTTCAGCAGCTTCAGCACCATGTCTAGCGGCGCACCGGGGCCGGTGCCGACGAAATCGCGCAACGCCTTGTAGCGATCGTCGATCGCCTTGCCCGGCACCTCCGGCGGCGGCCCGCTCGGCGCGCCCAGCAACCCTTGCAGCCGCTTCACCGTCGAACCGCCCGGCACCAGGGCCGCCGCCTTGCCGGCCACCTTGCCCGCCGCGTCCACCGCCGCGGCATTTTCGTCCTTCGGCGGCACCGACAGGGTGAGTTGCCGGGCAATGCTGGCCAGCAGGTCGCGCATCGGCGACTGCGGCGAGGACAGCACGTACAGGTCCTGCACCGCCTGCCCCATGCTATGCAGCGGCACGACGTTCAGGTCGGCCAGCATGGCATCCCACTGCTTGGCGTAGTCGTTTACGTACAGCCCCACCACGTCGTGTTCCAGCGACTGCATCTGCGGGCTGTTCGGGTCGATCTCCGAGCGAGCCCCCAGCACCCAGCTCTCGCTGGCCACTTCCTTAGTGGCCACCGGCAGCGCCGGCAGCAGCACCTTGTGGAAGCCCTCCACCGTGTAGAAGCCGGGAATCCCGTCGGTCAGCGGCTTGCCGGAAGCCCGCACGAACACCGTCGCGCCGGTGGCACCAATTGCGTCGGAGGGCCGCCACGGCGCGATCTTCTGTGCCGACGCCATCGGTTTGATGCGCGAATACACCCGCTCCGCCAGCGTCACCCGGCTGAACGTGCGCCGCGCATCCGCCACCAAGGCCCCATCCAGCGCCACCTGCGGCAGCGGATTTTCGAGCATCGCGTCCAAATGGCGCAGCAGCGCATCGCGGAACGGCGCCGACCCGGCCCCGGGATAGGCCTGCTCCCAGTCGAGTTGCATCCATTCCCGTACCAGGCCGCGATCCAGCGGCCCGGCATTGCCCAGCATCAGGTAGACGCGCGTCGCCTCGTAGACGAAATCCGGGCGGTTGAGGTTGCCGCGAATCTGCGATTCCAGGCGCCAGATCAGCCGCGGCAGCAGCACCCGGCCGAGGGCGTTGCGGTAGACTTCCCGCGCCGCCAGGGCCAGCTTGCCGTCCTGCGACAGTCCCACGCCCCAGGAACCCGGGGAATCCTTGCTGTCATAGCCATGCGGCAGGCGCCGCGCCTGCTCCAGCAGCGCCATCATCGCCGGCAGGTCTGCATCGTTCACCGGGTCCAGCTTCAGCGGCTTCACAGTCTGCTCATAGGCCGCGAGCGCCGCCGCCGTGGTGTCGATCTCCGCCCGGCTGGCGGCCTGGCGGCTGTACAGCAGCCCCGCGCCGCCCAGCGTCAGCAGCGCGATCAGACTGAACGCCCCGGCACGGATCAGCATTCGCCGCCGCGTCGCGCCGGGCTTGCTGGAGACCAGCATGGCCTCGCCGAAGATCACGTCCTTCAGCAGCCGCCCAAGGAAATAGCTGCGCCCCTGCTCCGGCCGCAGGCTGGGCGCGCGCCGCTGGTCCACCCCGAAGGCGCGTGCCAGCGCCCCGGTCAGCCGGTCGATCGGCGTGCCTTCCTGGGTGCCGGAGGCGAAATATACCCCGCGCAGGAATGGCGCCGGGTCCAGCCGGCTGCCGCCGAACGCCTCCTGCAGGAAGCCCGCGAGCGGCTGTTCCAGCGTGGCGAACTGGGCCGGAAAACCGGCAATCATTGCCCGCCGCTCCGGGCTGCGCTCGGCCTGCAGCCGGTCCAGCAGCCGATCGTTCAGCCGCTGCACCAACGCCTGGAACTCGGCCACGAAGCCGCCCAGCACCCCGGCCTCCGGCACGTCGCGCGCACGCGCCGGCAGCGTGAAGGTGGCGCCCCAGACCTGGCCGCGCTTCTCACGGTCCAGATCATCGAAGAATTCGGTGAACCCGGCCAGCAGGTCGGCCTTTGTAAACAGCGCATACACCGGCACCTTCACCGCCAGCCGGTCGGTCAACTCCTTCACCCGCTTGCGGATGGCGCGGGCATGGGCCAGCCGCTCGGCCGGCGGCGCGGCGGCGATATCGGCCACCGAAATGGCGACGATCACCCCGTTCAACGGCTGCCGCGCCCGCGTGCGCTTCAGCAGGTCGAGGAAACCCAGCCAGCCGGCCCGATCCACCTCGGCGTCGGAATCCTGTGTCGTGTAGCGCCCGGCGGTGTCGATCAGCACCGCGTTCTCGGTGAACCACCAATCGCACATGCGGGTGCCACCGACCCCGGCCACTGCCCCCTGCCCCATCTCGGCGGCCAGCGGAAACTGCAGCCCGGCGTTCAGCAGCGCCGTGGTCTTGCCGGCGCCGGGCGGGCCGATGATCACGTACCAGGGCTGCTCGTACAGATACCCCCGGGTGCCGCGTGCCTTCCGAAGCAGCGCCAGCGCCTGGGTCAGCTTGTCGCCCATGGCGGCGACTTCTTCGGCGCTCGCCGCCGCCGAGGCATCGGCCGCCGTCGCCGCCGCCCCCTTGGTCAGCGCCACGTCGGCCTTGTTGCGCCGCCACGAGATCCAGAAATTGATGCCGAACCACAGCAGCAGCAGCACCGCCACCACCACGGCGCGCGCCACCCACCCTTCCAGCGCCGGCAGGAACGGCCCGAACACCCACACCAGGGCGGCGACCAGCGCCACGCCGATGAAGCTGAGGAACCAGCGGGAGCCCAGGAAACCAAGCACTGCCTTCATTGTCCCCGTCCCGCCCTAACCTTGCCGCTGCAGCATCACTTCGATCCGCCGGTTCGCCTCGCGCCCCTCGGGGGTCGCGTTGGAGGCCACCGGCTCGGCATCCGCCCGCCCCTCCGCCTTGATCCGTCCGGGATCGCCCAGCGCGCGCGCGATAATCGCCTTCGCCGCCTCCGCCCGCGCGGTGGAAAGCTGGAAGTTGGACGGGAACTGCACGGTATGGATCGGCTGGTTGTCGGTATGCCCGATCACCGTCACCTGCCCTGGCTCGGTCTTCAGCGCCGTGCCGATCCGCTCCAGCAGCGGCACGAACTGGCTCTGCACCACGGCGCTGCCGGAGCCGAACAGTCCCTTGTTGCGGATGCGCACGATCGGCGTCTGGTCGGTGCCCAGCACCACCACCAGCCCGGCATCGATCTCCGGCTTGAGGAACTGGCGCAGCTTGTCGATGAAGGTCGGCCCCGGCGGTGCCGGCGGCGGCGGCGGCGGCACCACCGCCACGGCACGGGTGATCTGCGGCATCTGCGTGGGCGGCGCCGCCATCATGCGCGCGAGCAGGTCGTCGGACGCGGCGTTGAGGCTGCCGGAGAACCACACGAACAGCCCGGCCACGACCGCCACGCCCAGCACCGCCGCCACCCAAACCGGCAACGACGCACGCGCCGGCCGGTAGGGCGCCGCCGCCCCCTCCCAATGCGGCGACAGCGCCGGCTCCGCCGCCTGGCGCTGTCGCATGATGATGGCGTAGAGGTCTTCGCGCAGCTTCTCCAACTCGCCCGGCCCGCGCGGCGACAGCCGGTAGCGGCCCATGAAACCCAGCGACAGGCACAGATACATCAGCTCCAGCACCGACAGGTACGAGCCGGGATTCTGCTTCAGCTGCCCCAACAGGTCGAAGAACCGCTCGCCACTGCGCACCTCCTGGTGGAAGGTCGAGACCAGCGAGCGGCTGTCCCACACCCCGGTGCTGCCCCAGGGCGTGTTCAGCACCACGTCGTCCAGGCTGGCGCACAGGGCGTAATGCGCCGGGCGCAACTGCTCGATCGGCACGCCGGCATCCCGCGCCGCCTGCTCGAAGGCGCGCAGTTCCCGCGTCGCGCGCTCACGCAGATCGGCTGGGTCAGGCTGGTTCAGTGTGTTGCGCAGCCGCGCCAGCAATTGCAGCAGCGGTGCCGCCGCCGCGGTCAGCGTATTGCCGCCCAGCGTGATCTGCTCCGCCCCATCCGCCACCATCGCCGGCGCGGCATAGGCCGGGGCCGTCGGCTGCGGCGGCGGTGCCGACGCGCCGAACCCGCCCACCGGCGTGGCGGCGGGGGCCGCGGCCGGCTTGCGCCCACCCGGCACCGGGCGGATCACCGTACGGTCGGAGTCTTCCTCGAAAGGGTTGTCACTCATCCGTCACTCCTCCGAAGCCCGCCCTCCGGTCCATCCGTCGGCCCGGCCGCCGCCCGTTAGCCGCGAATGGCCCATAATTCGATGCGCAGATTAGGATATTCACCCGAGACATGGACCGCGAAACCACCCGAACTCTGCATCTGTTGCCAATGCGGCGAGTTGCGGTCCAGCTCGAAATAGGTCGCGCCCGCGTAGAACGGGATCTGCCGCGGCGCCACCGCCAGCGGCCGCACCGCGATGCCCGGCAGCTGCGACATCACGTGCTCGCGGATATGCTCCACGGCGGCAATCTTCACCTGCGAGGGGAACAGCCGGCGCAGATTTTCGGTCGGCATGTCCGCCTGCACCGTCAGCACGAAATTCGAACCGCGCAGGATCGAACGATCGACGATCGGCCCCACCCGCAGCCCGTGCCGGCGCTCCTGCAACGGCACCGGCACCGCGGTCTGTTCGATCACCGCCGACAGCGACCGGCGCAGATCCGCCACCACCGGCGCGAAGCTGCGCTGCAGGTCGTCGTGCCGATAGGCCGGATAGGTGTTCGGCCGCCGCGTCGTGGTCTCGGTGAAGGTGGCGAACTCGCCGGCCATCTGCAGCAGCGTGCGGTAGAAATCCTCCGGGTGCACGTTGCCCGAATCAGCCCAGTGCGCCAGCAGCACCTGCCAGCGGTTCACCGTCTGCAACAGCAGGAAGTCCTGGATTTCCGCCGCCCCGCGCGAGCCCGGCGCGGTCATGCGCGCGGCCAGCGCCTCGCCGCGCTGGTTCAGCATGCCGGACAGTTCCGACAACAGCCCCGACAGCGGTGGCGTCGCCGAGCACACCAGCGCGGGTGCGATCCAGCGATCGTCCAGGCTCACCCGCTTGTCGGCCGCCACCTCCACGATGCGCGCCAGCCCGATGCACAGGTAGCCGGAGCGGTCGTCGCTTTCCAGCATGTAGCGCAGCCGCAGCCGCCCCACCTGCAACTCCGCCGGCTGCGGCGAGGCGGAATGGGTATCGTACGCCTCGAACGGATGCAGCGCGTAGCGGCCTTCGGTGCCGCCATCCGCCGCGATCTCCACCGCCCCCGGCTGGCGCACCGGCAACGCCAGGTAGATCACCGTGTTGCGCGCCGATTCCGGCAGGTCCAGCGGCACCGGATGGTCGGTCTCGCCCGGAATGGCGAACGGCGTGCCGTCCTCGAACACCCCAGCCGCCGAGGCGAGCGCGAACCGTCCGGTGCCCAGCAGGTCGCGGTCGATCAGTATCTCGGTGATGCCCCATGGATACGGTCGCAGCGCCGCCGTGCGGCCGCGCACCACCGCCTCCAGGAAACGATCCTGTTGCTGGAAATGCTGTGCGCGCAGGAACATGCCTTCCTGCCAGACCACCCGGTTGGTCCACGTCATGACGTCGAGCGCCCGCCCCCCATTATGCGGCCCGCCACCGCGCCGGCCCGTCCCGAGCCTAGTGCAACCCCGGCCCGGATGAAATCATCCGAACCGATAAAGTTACACGCGGCGCAACCGATGTGAGTCAGTGGGCGGCCAGCGCGGCCACGATCCCCTTCGTGGTCAGCGTCAGCTTGGTGGGTCCGCTGGCCGCCACCTTGGCCATCAGCCGCCAGGTGGCATGGTCGATGTCGCGGAACAGCACCACCACCCCCAGCACCTGCGTGCCGACCTTCAGCTGCTTCTTCACCACGCGGCTCTCGCCCGGCGCCACCACCACTGCCTCGGAGGCGAGCATGTCCTCGCCCAGCGTCGCCTTGTCGCGCTCGGTCAGCGCGAACACGTCGGCACGCTCGAACTTGGCGCCCGAGGCGAGCTGGTAGAGGAAGATCTTCACCGGCGCCGCCTGCCCGCCGGTATCGGGGTTCTGGTCCGCGCCGGCCGTGATCGTCAGGTCCAACTCAGGCGGCGGCGGCGGCGGCGCGGCGCAGCCGAACAACAGCGCGGGGAGCAGCACGACGGGGGCGAGGAACAGGCGGCGGTTCATTCGGGGCGGTCCTTTGCGGATGCTTCGCGCAACGCCTGCTCGTAGGCACGAGCAAACGCCTTGCCGAAGACGCTATCGAAATCGTCGGCCAGCGCACGGCTGATCTCGCCGTGCAGCTTCTCAAAACTGTCAAACGCCCGGGCCCGGCGCTGCGCCGGCAGCAGCCCGCCGCCCTTTTCCGCCTCGGCGCGTAAGGGCGCCGGGTCCAGCCGCTCCAGCAGCGCGCGCACCGCCGACTGCATCGCCGCCATGGTGGCCAACTCGTGCAGCCGCATGTCGCGCAACGCATCGGCGATCGCATCGGCCGGCGCCATCTCGCTGCGCCGCCCGGCGCCCAGCAGGGCGGCCAGCGCGTCGTCGTCGCCGGCGGAGAACTTCAGCGGGTTGTTGCCGCGCGCCCGGATCATCGTCTGCTCGATGCGGAACTCCCCCTTCACCGCGGCGCGCGCGATCAGCGCTTGGCGCACGCCGGCGACCAGCGCGCGGAACGCCCCGCCCAACCGCTCCATGGTCGCCAGCGGGTCGGCCGGCCGCGCATCCTCCACCCCGGCGCCACGCAGGAAAGCCGTCATCAGGTCGCCCGCCGGCACCGCCGCCGCCGCAGGCGCCAGCGCCGGACGGGGCGCGGGCGTAACCGGCGCCTCGGCCGGCGGCTCATAGGCAGGCGATGACTGGGCAGGTGCTGGCTGGGCAGGTGCTGGCGGCACGAACGGCGCCGACTCCACATCCGCCTCGGCGAACGGATCAGCCAGGGCATCCTCGGGCACCGCGATCGGTGGCGCCGCCATCGGAGGCGCGGCCGCCGGCTGCGCGACAACGTGAGGCGGTACCAGCGGAGGCGGCGCGAAGGCGGCGGGTGGCGACACCGATGCCGCCGGGGGCGCCGGCGCGGCAGCAGGCGCGGGGGTTGGCGACAGGTCCAGGTCCCAGTCGTCCAGGTCCGGCGGCAACCCGGGCGGCGCCGGCGTCGGGCTGCGGAAGGACTGTTCCAGCGCCGACGCATGGTCGGACTGCGTGGGGGCCGAGAACGGCGCGTCGAAATCGCCGCCCAGCGGGTCGAAATCCGCCGGCAGCGTCACCGCCGGCGGCGCGATGCCGCCGAACCCGCCCGGCTCCAGCATCGGGTCCTTGCCGAATCCGCCGCCGCCGGCGGGCGGGGTTCCGAACGGGTCGTCGCCGAACGGGTCGGCGAATGACGGGGCCGCGAACGATCCCCCACCGCCGGCACGCCCGCCCGCCTGCCCGCCCCCGGCGGCACCGCCCCAGCCGGCCGCTTCCTCGGCGATGCGGATCTCGATCTCGTAATTGCCCAGCCGCAGCCGGTCGCCATCGCGCAGGTCGCGCGGCGCCCCGGCGCCCACCGGATCGGTGTCGCGGTTCAGGAACGTGCCGTTGGTGCTGACATCGGCTAGTTGCCAGCCGCCCGAGCGGAATGCCAGCACGCAATGCCGCTTGGACAGGAACTTGTCCGGATCGGCCAGCGTCCACTGGTTGTCCGGGCCGCGCCCGATGCTGAACTCGCCGCCCGTCACCGTCCGGGTCTCGGGCGGCACCGCATCCGGGCAACGCAATACGGAAAGCGTCAGCGCCATCGTCTCATCCCACCAGCACGGTGAAACAGCCGAGCACGATCGTGCCGCCATGCGCCGTCAGGTCGCCAAGCCGCGCCGCCGGTTGGCCGCCGATCAACACCGTGAACGCGCCCATCGCTATCACATCCGGCGGCCCCACGCACACCGCCATGTCGCCCACCCGCGCCGCCGGCAGCATGCCGATCAGCACGGTCGGGCAGCCCGGGCCCGCGATCGGCCCGCCGACATGCGGCACCGGCCCGGTGAACATCGGGCATACATGCAGATCGGTCAGCCGCGCCGCCGGTTGGCCCATCTCACTCCGCCTCCGCCGCCAGCCGGCCGGTGCCGCCGGCCGAGATGTCGCGCGCGCTCTCCAGGAATCGGGTCAGCCGCTCCGGCTGGCGCGCCGGCTTGCCGCGTACCGCGGCGAGCGACACCGCCCCGGCAATCGCGGTGCCGGCCAGATGCGGCGCGGCCGGCACCTCCGGCTGGCCCAGCGGCGCCATCGACCCGGCGCTCCAGAAGGCCGCCACGCAGGCCCAGGCCTCGGGCGTGCCGAACCGCGCCTCCTCGGCGCGCGCAAAGGCGGCGCGGCGGTTCTCGTCGGTCGGCCGGCGCACCCACAATTCGGCCGCCTCCAGCGCCGCCAGGTCGGCCGCGCCCAGGTCGGCCGTCGCGGTATGGCGGGCGCACATGCACACCCACCACACCCCCTCGCGGCGCGGCAGGCCATGGGCGATCAGCCGCATCGCCTCGCTCATGAAGCCGCCCTGCACCAGCGCCTCCAGCGCCTCAGGCGCCGTCTGGCAGCGGTCGAGCGTCTCGGCAACCGCCGGCGGCGCCTCGATGCGCGGGCGCAATTCGGCGAGGTTGGCGGTCATCAGCTTGGCCATCTGGGCGGCGGACATCGGCGCTTCCTGCTTGCCGTCACGGCCCGATCATGATGATCGGGCCTTTCACCATGGTCATGGCATCGCCGCCGAGCTTGGTGATCAGGCCCTTCACATCTGTCATGACCTGGCCCTCGATCTTCACCATCATGCCCTTGATGGTCACCCCCATCTGGTCGATCTTCACAGAAGACGCCCCCACCTTCAACTCGATCGACTGCATCGCCTCCACGCTCACGGCGCCCAGGTCGGCCTTGATCGTGATGTTGCCCAGCGACGCCTCGGTGGCGATGTTGCCCATGCTCGCCTTGGTGGAGATGTTGCCCATCTTGGCGGTGGTGCTGATGTCGCCCTTGCTGACCTCGGTGGTCATGTTACCCATCTTCACGGTCAGCGACTCGTTACCCTTGCTGATCTCGACCGTGCGATCCTGGGTGACGGTGATCGACTGGTTGTTCTTGACCGTCACCGTCTCGTTGTTCTTCACCTCGCGGGTGCGGTCGTTGTCCACCGTGATCTTCTGGTCGTGCATCACATGCACGGTCTGGTCGTTCTCGACCTCCTCCGAATGGTCCTTCTCCGCATGGAGAAACACCATCTCGTTGCCCTTCTTGTCGTCGATCCAGAACTCGCTGAAATTCGCCGTGCCGCCCTGCGGCGAGGAGCGCGAGCGGATGCCGCTCTTGGTCTTGTCGTCCGGCAGCGTCAGCGGATGCATCTGGTTGGCGTTGTAATAGCAGCCGATCACGATCGGATTGTCCACGTCGCCGTTCACGAACGCCACCGCCACCTCGGTGCCCACGCGCGGAATATGCTGCACGCCCCAGGCGTTGCCGCTCCACGGCTGCATCACGCGCAGCCAGATCGTGTTGTCCGCGGTCGCGTCCTTGCGGTGGTCCCAGTGGAACCACACCTTCACCCGCCCGTACTGGTCGGTGTAGATCTCCTCGCCCGACGGCCCCAGCACCACCGCCGAATACAGCCCGCCCAGATTCGGCCGCGGCACCGTGATCGGCTGCCGCCAGGTCACGCTGGCGGGAAACGCGGTGAACCGGTTGCTGTAGCCGCCGGCCGCCCCGCCGGCGCCATGCGCCTCGTCCACCGCCTCGTGGAACACGCTGCGGATCACGTAGTCGCCGGCATCGGCGGTCA
>MKWE01000056.1:0-176198 GCA_001899585.1 Rhodospirillales bacterium 70-18 | reverse complement strand
CGCCTGCAGGCTGAACTTGCCGCCGGGGATGAATTCCTGGTCCTGCCCGGCCCCCTCGAACAGCGTCGAGAACGCCTCCGCCGCCTCCTGGCGAATGCGCGACCGCCCGGTCGCCATGTCCGCCTTGTCGGTCAGCGCCGGCCACTCGAACACGTCGCGCGCCGCATGCCCGCTGGTAGACAGCACTGTGGATTGCTGGCCGGTCACCGCCGTCGCCGGGTTCAGCGGATCGTAGTCGTCCATCTGCACCTTGCCGTAGGCGGTCGCCGCCACCCGGTGCCAGGCGTTCAGCCCGTTGATGCCGCCACCCTTGAACATCAGTTCCACATTCGGGTGCGCCAGCGCCTGGAACGCCGCGTTGGCATCGGACAGCACCAGGTTGTGCGCGCTCTCCTCATGCTCGAAGAAGTAATAATACCCCTCCGCCTCCATCAGCCGCGCCGCGAAGTCGAAATCCGACTCGTTGAACTGCACGATGAACGGCCGCACCGTCTTGGCACCCTGCAGCCGCGTCTTCACCCCCGACAGCCCGTTCTCGTCGAACAGTGTCTGCAGCACGTCGGCCACGCTCACGTTGTGGAAGATCCGGCAATCCACCGTCTGGCTGGCGAACCACCATTTCGGCACCAGCTCGGCCTGGTAGAAATTCGTCCCCTCGCGCTTCTCCCCGGCCGAGAAGCTGCGCACGATGCCGTGGAAATGTCGCGGCGCCGTATCGGTCCGCTGCACCGTCACGCATGCCGGCTGGAACAGCATCGAATCCGGATCGATCCCGTCCTGCTCGGAGACCATCTCCACGCGGAACACGAACGGCGCGCTGATCGCCTCCTCGCCCTGCAGCCCGATCGGCTGCAGCACGCCATCCCCCAACGGGCTGGTCATGGTCATGAGCGTTCCGTCGGCGGCCATACGACGCGTCCTCCCTGGCGGCCGCAGGATACCCGAGCCATGGGTTCCCGCAAGGCGATGTGATCCGTGCCCGCTGGCAGGCCCGCCGACCCCATCCGCGCATCCGGGGTCGGATGCGCGGCGGTCCCGTCTCGTCCACCAGAACAGGCGCGAAGCCGCCACGGCTCGGCCGGGCGACGGCAAGATGGACTATAAGCCATCGCCGCCGCGCGCCGGGAAGGTCAAACCCCGCCCGCACGGGCACTTCTGCGTGATCCTCACACCACCGTGCCCGCCAGGCAGGGGCTTGCCGCCGCCCTGCCGCCGGCGCATCGTCATCGTTACAACCGCCACCCAGGGAGTCTCACAAATGTTTCTTCGCCGCGGCCTACTGGCGGCGGCGCTGGCGTTTGCCGGCGTCGCCTCTGTTCACGCCCAGACCACCCTGCCCCCGCTGCGCACCGGCGTGGACGGCACCTTCGCCCCGCACGCCATGCCAAAGCTCGGCGGCGGCGTCGAGGGCTTCAATATCGACCTGTTCACCGAGGCCGCCCGCCGCATGGGCCGCGGCATCACCATCGAGAGCACCAGCTTCTCCGGCCTCATCCCGGGCCTGCTCGCCGGCCGCTACGACTTCATCGCCGCCCCCACCACGGTCACCAGGGAGCGCGCCGAGAGCATGCTCTTCACCGCAGGCTATATCTGGACGGAGTTCCAGTTCGGCATCAAGAAAGGCTCCGCCCCCCTCAAGGGCTGGGAAGACCTCAAGGGCAAGGCCGTCGCCGTCAACAAGGGCACCCCCTACGAGACCCTCTCCAAGCAGAAGGCGTCCGAGATCGGCTTCACCGTCCAGGTCTACGACACCCAGCCCGACGCCACCCAGGCCGTCCTCTCCGGCCGCGCCTACGCCACCCTCGGCGGCAACACCACCATCAAATACGCCGCCTCCAAAACCCCGCAATTCGTCGCCGACCTGGCGCTGAAGGACACCCGCGCCCACTGGGCCGCCCCCTTCCGCAAGGACGAGGTCGCCCTGCGCAACCAGATGCAGGACGCGCTGGACTGCATGAAGAAAGACGGCACCATCGCCCGCCTCTCCGAGAAATGGTTCGGCGCCAAGCCCGGCCCCGACGACCTGGAGAACGTCGTCACCCCCGGCTACGGCGTCCCCGGCATGCCCGGCTACGACCCCACCCCGCACGAACTGCACTGCAAGAGCTGACGGGCAGAAGCCGATGACGCAGCCCATCGTCGAGGCCCGCGGCATCCACAAGCATTTCGGCGCCCTTCATGTCCTGAAGGGCGTCGATCTGTCGGTGGCCGAGCGCGAACTGGTGTTCGTCATCGGCCCCTCCGGCTCCGGAAAATCCACCCTGCTGCGCTGCCTCAACCGCCTGGAGGAGCCGTCCGCCGGCAGCATCACGGTCGACGGCATCGACATGCTGAGCCCGCGCACCGACATCAACCACGCCCGCCAGCGCATCGGCATGGTGTTCCAGTCCTTCAACCTCTACCCGCACATGACGGCGCTGGCCAACGTCACCCTCGCCCTGCGCAAGGTCGCCGGCCGCTCCCGCGCCGAAGCCGACGCCATCGGCCGCGCCGCCCTCGCCCGCGTCGGCCTGGCCGACCGCGCCGGCCACCACCCGCTGCAACTCTCCGGCGGCCAGCAGCAGCGCGTGGCCATCGCCCGCGCCATCGCGCTGGAACCCCGCGTCATGCTGTTCGACGAACCGACCAGCGCGCTCGATCCGGAGTTGGTCGGCAGCGTGCTCGCCGTCATGCGCGAGCTGCGCGAGAGCGGCATGACCATGGTCGTCGTCTCCCACGAGATGGGCTTCGCCCGCGCCGCCGCCGACCGCGTGGTGTTCATGGACCACGGCCTCATCGTCGAGCAGGGCCCGCCCGCCGCCATCTTCGAAGCCCCCTCGCACGACCGCACCCGCGCCTTCATCAGCCAGATCCAGCGGCACTGATGCAGACGGATAAATATTCACAAAGAACCGTCGAGGCGGAGAGAAGAATGCCCCCCCTTCGCCTCTCCGCCTCTACGTCTCTTTGTAACCTGCCTTCCTTCCTCCGATGACCAACTCGCAACGCTTCCTCGACACCTTCTTCAACGCCAAGGTCATGGCCCGCTACCTGCCGGACATCCTCGCCGGCATGGTCGTCACCGTCGAGCTTGCCGTCCTGGTCATCCTCACCGGCCTGGCCGCCGGCCTCGCGCTAGCCCTGCTGCGCGCGCTCGCCATCCGCCCGCTCAACTGGGCGATCATCTTCGTGGTGGACCTGTTCCGTGCCCTGCCGCCCCTGGTCATCATCGTGCTGTTCTATTTCGGCCTGCCCAGCCTCGGCCTTACCCCCTCCGGCTTCATCTGCACCTGGATGAGCCTCGCCCTGGTGCTGATGGCCTTCTCCGAGGAAATCTTCTGGGCCGGCATCACCGCCGTCGCCAAAGGCCAGTGGGAAGCCGCGCGCTCCACCGGCCTGTCCTTCGGCCAGACGCTGCTGAACGTGGTGCTGCCCCAGGCGCTGCGCATCACCATCCCGCCGCTGACCAACCGCACCATCGCCATCACCAAAAGCACCGCCCTCGGCTCGGTCGTCGCGGTCACCGAAATCCTCGGCCAAGCCTCCTCGGCGGTCTCCAACAGCTACAACCCCTCCCCCCTCACCATGGCTGCCGCCGCCTACCTGGCCATCTTCCTGCCCGTGGTGCTGCTCGGCCGCTGGGTCGAAACGCGGTTCGCGTGGAAAAAATAAGCGCCATGCACCGCTCCGAGCCAAAGCGAATAAAAGTTTTTTGGTTCTTTTTTTCAAAAAAGAGCAAGTCTTCTTTGTTTGAAAACAAAGAAGCAAAAAAACTTTATTCGTTTGCCGTGTCGCCGGCGGTGCTTCCATGATCGAGACCTTCTTCAATCCCGACATCATCCGTGCCGCCTGGCCCATCCTCACGGCCGGGCTGGGCAACACGCTGCTGCTCTCCGTCGTGGTAGTCCCGCTCGGCCTGCTGGGCGGCGTCATCCTGGCCCTGCTCGCCAGCGTGCGCAGCCCGCTGGTGCGCTGGCCGCTGATGGCCTGGGTGGATTTCTTCCGCGCCTTCCCGCCTTTGGTGCTGCTGATCTTCCTCTACGCCGGCCTGCCCTTCGCCGGCATCGAGCTCGGCGGCTTCGGCTGCGTCGCCATCGCCTTCTTCCTCAACACCGGCGCCTATTACGGCGAGATCATCCGCGCCGGCATCGACAGCGTCCCCGCCGGCCAGACCGAGGCCGCCCGCTCCACCGGCCTCTCCCGCCTGCAAACCATGGCCTGGGTGGTGTTGCCGCAAGCCATCCGCAACGTCCTGCCAGACCTGCTGTCCAACACGCTGGAGGTCGTGAAGCTCACCTCGCTGGGCAGCGTGGTCGCCATGCCCGAGCTGCTGTTCCAGGCCCGGCAGGCACAAAGCCTCACCTATAATCCCACCCCCATCATGGCCGCGGCCGTGGTATACTTTCTGATGCTCTGGCCCCTCGTCCGCCTGCTCTCCCGCCTCGAAAACCGCGCGCCCACTTCGCAAACCGAGGCAACACGCACATGAATCCGCGCCCGCTCCTGGTGCTGCTGGCCCTGTTGCCGGCCGCCTGCGGCACCCCCGCGCCCGCGCCGCTCTCCCACCTGCCGCCCTTCGCCCGCGTGCCCTACGAACCGTTCAGCCGCGCCGACGCCATCGGCATCGCGCTCGGCGAATGGCGCGCCTGGGGCCAGCCGGTCGCCGACGAGCCGCCGGGCACGCCCCCGCCCACCCCCGACAAGCCGGAGCGCGACGCCGGGCTGTGGCAGCGCGTCGGCGAATACTGGTATCTCGGCCAGAACGCCGCCCGACCCGAAACCGCCTGGACCGGCCGGCACGACGCCGCCGGCCGCGTCTTCCCCCCGTCCGATGACGGCGAATACGCCTGGTCCGCCGCCTTCATCTCCTACGTCATGCGCATGGCCGGCGCCGGCACCCGCTTCCCCGCCGCCCCCGACCATGCCGCCTACATCAACGCCGCCCGGCGCATGTCACTGGGCCAGGAAACCGGGCTGGCCATCACCGCCGAGGCGCCGGATGCCTACGCCCCCATCCCCGGCGACCTGGTCTGCGCCGGCCGCGCTGGCGCAGACGGCATCCGCTTCGCCGACCTCCCGGCCCCCCGCTTCCCCAGCCATTGCGCCATCGTGGTGGCCGCCAACACCGACGAACTCGATGTCATCGGCGGCAACGTGAACGACGCTGTCGCCCTCACCCACGTCCCCACCACGCCAGACGGCCGCCTCGCCGGCCCGGCCGGCGTGGTGGACACACGCTACCCCTGGTTCGTGGTGATCCGCGTCCTGTACGACCGCTGAGCCGCCGCCTGGGGGCTGCCGTCAGGATCTGGCGTAATGCGGCGACAAGGGAATGCACAAGATATCGTCCACCCCCTCGCCCGTGTTGGCGCTGTAATATTTCTGCGCATCCGCACCGTCCGACAATCGGACCATGTGATAAAATCGCCGCAGGTAATCGGTCATCGGCTGATACCTGCCCCAATGACTTTCCCACAATTCAAAAATGATGATGGGCCGCCGCCGCTCGATAACCCTGTGCGCCCCGCCGATGACGTTCGGCTCAAACCTCTCCACATCGATCTTGACCAGATCGGGATAGGCGCCCAATGCCTCGGAAAATGCATCGACCGTGGTCGTCGGAACCGTGACGGCCTGTGTCTGCGCCTCCATCCCGCTCAGCTCCATCAACGACGAGGCAGCGGCGCCAAGGTCGGGGCGGATATCGACATGCAAAACCGCCTCGCCGACCATGTCGGACACCGCCTTCTCGACTACGGTCACATTCGGCAGCGCCTCCGCCTTGAGGCCGGCGATCACCTGGGATTGGGCTCGAAGGCATAGACCCGGCCCGCAGCCGTCGCGAGCACGCGGGTCACGTCGCCCGAGTTGGCGCCGATGTCGAACACGACGCTGCCCGGAACGATATGGAGCAGCGCCGCATAATGCGCTGAATTTGCATGCATATTATATTAACCTCTGCATTGATCCGAGCGAACCGCGGCACCGTCGCACCCGTGAACATACTGGCCGAGCCCACCTTCACCAGCCGACCGGCGCCCGAAATAAGATGCATTTTTTATCTTGCTTTTCTCGGCTCGCGCTATAAGATGAATTTGAAATTCATCTTATAGCGAAGGGATACGGCCATGGGCCAGCACGCGTTGCGGATGTTCCTCGCACCCGGAAATCTGGTATGCGACCTGATGGGCGCGCATGATAGCGACGATCGCATGATGGTCCGCACGCTGATCAACATGCTGGTGTGGAACTTGGTGCTCGTCCTGCTCGTCTATCTGGTCTACTGAGGCCCCGATGCCCGAGCCGTTCGCCACCATCGACGAAGACACCATCGCGGCGCTGGTCCACCGCTTCTATGACCGTGTCCGCGCCGACAAGCTGCTTGGCCCGGTGTTCGAGGAGAACATCGCCGACACCGCCTGGCCCGAGCATCTGGCCCGCATGTGCCGCTTCTGGTCCTCGGTGATGCTCACCACCGGCCGCTACAGCGGCAACCCGGTGGCGGTGCACCGCGCCGTGGCCGGCATCGCGCCGGAGCTGTTCCCGCACTGGCTGGCGCTGTTCACCGCCACTGCCGCCGACATGTTCGCCCCCGAGCCGGCCGCCCGCTTCGCCGACAAGGCCGCCCGCATCGCCGCCAGTCTGCAAACCGCGGTGTTCTACCGGCCCGACGCGAGGGCGGACGCCGCATCCCTGCGCCGCCCCCTCACCACGCCGGCCTGACCATGCGCCTGACCAGCTTCAGCGACTACACCCTGCGCACCCTGATGTTTCTGGCCGTCCGCCCGGACAGCGTCGCCCCCGCGCGCATCAGCGACATCGCCGCCGCCTACGCCATCTCGGAGACGCATCTGACCAAGGTGGTCAACCAGCTCGCCCAGGCCGGCGACGTGGCCACCCTGCGCGGCCGCCACGGCGGCCTGCGCCTCGCCCGCCCGCCCGCCGAGATCAACCTCGGCGCCGTCATCCGCCGCACCGAGCCGGACCTCGCCCTGGTCGAATGCCTCGGCCCCGGCGGCGCCTGCTGCCTCGGCCCCGCCTGCAGGCTGACCGGCGTGCTGCAACGGGCGCTCGCCGCCTTCCTGGCCGTGCTGGACGACGTAACCCTGGCCGACCTCGTCGCCCCCAGGCGCGACCTCAGCCGGCTGCTGGGGCTGGTCGAGAGCTAGAGCAACATCCGATCAAACGGAATCGTCTGATCGGATAAAGTTGCTCGCTAAAACAATGAGCTAGAGCATTTTCCGCGTGCCTATCAGCGCGGAAAATGCTCTAGCGCTGCCGCCAGGGCAGCCCGTCCGCCTTCCAGCCCGCCACCTGCCCGCGGTGCCCGTCCGCGTCCGGCGGCCCCTCGAACCCGTCGGCGATGTTGTACACATGCGGATACCCCGCCGCCTGCATCGCCTGGGCCGCCGCCAGCGAGCGCACGCCGGAGCGGCACAGGAAGTAGATATGGTGCTCGGGCGTGAAGCCGGCCTGCCGCATCTGGTCCACGAACCCCTCGTTCACCCCCATCTGGGGAAACACCTGCCACGGGATCAGCACCGGCTGCTTGCCGGACGCCGCGAGGTCGGTGAGGCCGACATAGGCCCACTCGGCATCGGTGCGCACATCCACCAGCTGCGCCCGCGGATCGGCCTGCAGCGCCTCCCAGACCTTGCGCGGGGGAATATTCTCGACCATGTCGGTTCTCCGGGTGCGTGACGCCCCGGCCATCGCATGATCGGTGGCGTCGTTCAACCGGCAAGAAGGGTCGAGAGCATTTCATGGACAACGATCCCACCCAGGCGCCCGCCATCGCCGGCGGCCTTGCCGCCGCCATCGGCAACACCCCGCTGATCCGCCTGCGCCGCGCCTCGGAGGCCACCGGCTGCACCATCCTGGGCAAGGCGGAGTTCATGAACCCCGGCGGCTCGGTCAAGGACCGCGCCGGCCTGGCCATCATCCAGGACGCCGTCGCCCGCGGCGTGCTCAAGCCCGGCGGCACCATCGTGGAGGGCACCGCCGGCAATACCGGCATCGGGCTGACCCTGGTGGGCAACGCACTTGGTTACAAATGTGTGATAGTGATGCCGGATACGCAAAGCCGCGAAAAGATCGATTTCCTGCGGATGATCGGCGCCGATCTGCGCCTGATTCCCGCCAAACCGTACCGCGATCCGGGCAATTATGTCCATGTTTCGCGCCGAATGGCCGAGGAAATGGGCGCTGTTTGGGCAAATCAGTTCGATAATCTGGCCAATCGGGAGGGTCACAGGGCCACCACAGGCCCCGAAATCTGGCACCAGACAGGCGGAAAACTCGATGCTTTCACCGCCGCCTGCGGCACCGGCGGCACCCTCGCGGGGGTCGCCCTGGCGCTGAAGGAACGCAACCCCAAGGTGCGCATCGTCCTCGCCGACCCCGAGGGCAGCGGCCTGTACGGCTGGGTAAAATCCAACGATCTCAGCGTACAAGGCAGCTCCATCACCGAGGGTATCGGCCAGTCCCGTGTCCCCGCCAACCTGGAGGGCGCCCCCATCGACGATGCCGAGCGCATCCCCGATGCCGAGGCGCTGGAGCAAGTATTCGACCTGTTGATCCACGAGGGCCTCTCGGTCGGCGGTTCGGCCGGCATCAACGTGGCGGCGGCGATTCGTGTCGCGAAATCAATGGGTCCCGGCCACACTATCGCAACCATCCTGTGCGACGGCGGCGCCCGCTACCAGTCCAAGCTGTTCAACCCCGAGTTCCTGCGCAGCAAGAACCTGCCAACCCCGCCCTGGATGCCCTGACATGACCGACGACCTGACCGCGAAGGCCGCTAAGGCGGGCCTGGACAGCTTCATGGCGACTTTCGGCCGCGTGCCGGACCAGTTCGCGTTACTCAACCAATACGCACCCTCCGCCTTCGCCGGCTATGGCCTGATGCGCGCCGGCCTGATGAAGGACCGCGCCCAGGGCGGCGCGCTGGAGCTGAAGACCAAGGAACTGGTCTTCGCCCTGCTCGACACCCTCGCCGGCAACCTCAACGGCGCCCGCAGCCATGCCGCCGCCGCGATGAAGCTCGGCCTGACCCTGCCGGAACTGGCCGAGGGTCTGGTGCAGGTGGTCATGGTCGGCGGCATCATCACCTGGAACCTAGTCGGGGTGGAGGTGATGCGCCACTGCATCGCGCTCACCCAGCCGCCTGCGCGCGAAGAACAGCCGCAGGGTCAGGGGGACTGAGGCGGGTAGAAAGCTAAGGTTCACAAAGAGACGTAGAGGCGAAGAGGAAATCAAAGCCTTCTCTTCGCCTCTACGTCTCTTTGTGAATTCTTCTTCTCTATCGCCCCCTACGCCGGCCGGGCCACGATCAGCATATGCCAGCCGAACCGCTTCTCCAGCGCCCGGAACATCGTCTGCGGCATGGCGGCGAACCAGGGTTGCAGCTCGTAGTCGTAGCGGATGTATTTCTCCACGACATACGGGAAAATATGGTCCTGGGTGATCTCCACGGCGGCAAAATCGTTGGCGCGGAGCATCGCGCGCACCTCCGCCTGGGTGTAGGTGAAGGCGATCGGGCAGCCGGACTGGGCTTCCGGCTGGTCGAGGCCGGCCTCGATCATCGCGTCCTTCCAGGAATCCTTCGCGTACAGCATCAGCCGGAACTCGCCGTCCGGGCGGATGACGCGGCGGGCCTGGCGGAGCACCGCCTCCGGGTCCGGCGTGTGATGGATGACGCCGAAGGAATAGACGAGGTCGAAGCTGGCGGCGCGGACGTGCTCGGTCAGCCGCTCAGCGTTGGCGTGCACGAAGCCGCCCTCCAGCCCGAACACCTCGAAGCGCTTGCGGGCCAGCGCGAGGCTGACCTCGGAGAGTTCCACGCCGGTGTATTCGGCGCCGGCACGGGCGAAGTTCACCGCGTCGGTGCCCAGGCCGCAGCCGATTTCCAGCACCCGCTTGTCGCGCCAGCGGTCGAACTGTGCGAAGCCGGGGATATGCGGCTCTACGAAATACTTGCGCTGCTCCACCGCGTCGAAATAGGCGCGGGTGCCGACCGGCTCGGTGGAGTGGCGCAGGTTGCAGGGGCGGCGGTTCCAGTACTCCGCGACCGTCTCGATGCTGGCGCTCATGCGGCGGGTTCCTCGATCAATGGCGGGGTGGTGACCTTCACCGGCGGCAGCTCGCCGGCCCAGGGCTCGACCTCCACCAGGCAGCTTTGCGCGATGGAGCCCTGGCCGAGGCGGGAGGTGCCTTCGTCGCGAGTCAGCACGTTGGGGTTGCCGTGCACGCACATGGTGGCGGCAGGGTCGTGGGGCTGGCCGGGGTGCAGCGGGTCGAACCAGGCGCCGGTGGGCAGCACGGCGACGCCCGGGGCCAGCCCCTCGGTGATGCGCAGCCCGGCCAGGCAGGCGCCGCGGGCGTTGAACACGCGCACCACGCTGCCATCGGCCAGCCCGCGCGCGGCGGCGTCCGCCGGGCCGAGTTGCAGCACCTCCCGCCCATGCAGCTTGGCGGCCCGGCTCAGCGCCGTCTGGTCGAGCTGGCCGTGCAGGCGGGTGGCGGGCTGCACGGTCAACAGGTGCAGGCCGTAGGTGCGGGCGAGCGGCGCGCCGAGATATTCGCGCGGCGCGAACCAGACCGGGTGGCCCGGGCAGTCGTCGTAGCCGAAGCCGGCGATGCGCTCCGAGAAGATCTCGATCCGCCCGCTCGGCGTGTTCAGCGCGTGCGCGGCCGGGTTGGCGGCGAAGGCGGCGAACGGCACGCGGCGGCCCTCGGGTTCCGGGATCTCGGCGATGCCGGCGGCCCAGAAGGCGTCGAAATCCGGGATATCGACGCCCTGCTTCGCGTAGGTGTCGCGCGCCCGGCCGTACATGGCGCGCAGCCAGGCCGGCACGTCGCGCTGCTGGGTGAAGCGGTCGCGCACGCCCAGCGCCTCGGCGATGTCGGCCATGTAGTCGTATTCGTCGCGCGCCTGCCCCTGCGGCGGCACCGCCCGCTTCATCGCGGTGATGAAGCGGTCGAACGAGGAGGCGCCGATATCCTCGCGCTCCAGCGTGGTGGTGGCGGGCAGCACGATGTCGGCGTGCCGTGCATGCGGGGTCCACCACGATTCGCTGACGATGATGGTTTCCGGCCGCGCCCAGGCGCGCAGCAGCCGCCCGAGGTCCTGGTGGTGGTGGAACGGGTTGCCGCCGGCCCACCAGACCAGCCGCGTGTCGGGGTAGCGCAGGCGGCGGCCGTTATAGTCGTATTCCTCGCCCGGCTTCTCCAGCAGGTCGGTGACGCGGGCGACCGGGATGAAGCTGTTGGCCGGGTTGGGCAGCGCCGGCAGGGTGACCGAGGGCAGCAGGGTGCGCATGCCACCCATGCCGTTCTCGCTGCCCATGCCGAAGGCGAAGCCCTGGCCGGGCTTGCCGATGCCGCCGAGCATGCCGGCCAGCGCCGCCAGCATCCAATAGGGCTGCTCGCCGCGTTCGGCGCGTTGCAGGCTCCAGGCGGCTGTCATCATGGTGGGCACGCCGGCGGCCTCGCGGGCGAGGCGGACGATGTCGGCGGCGGCGATGCCGGTTTCGCCGGCGGCCCATTCGGGCGTCTTGGGCAGGCCATCCGCCTCACCCAGCACATAGGCGCGCAGCCGGTCGAAGCCGGTGGTGCAGCGGTCGAGGAAGCCCTGGTCGTGGCGGGCCTCGGTGATCAGCACATGCGCCATGGCGAGCATCAGCGCGGTGTCGGTGCCCGGGCGGATGGGCAGCCACTCGGCGCCGAGCGACTCGGGCATGTCGCCGCGAATCGGCGAGATGTTGACCAGCCGCACCCCGGCCGCCGCCGCCCGGCGCACCCACATGCCCATTTCGTGCCGCGCGCCGCCGCCGGCGTTGACCTGGCCGTTGCGCAGGGTGATGCCGCCGAAGCACAGCATCAACTTCGCGTGGTCGCAGATGTCGCGCCACTCCACCACCGGGCCGAACACCACCTCGCCGTCGCCCATGATGTGCGGCATCAGCGTCATGCCGGCGCCGTAGGAGTAGTTGGTGAGCTGCGCCGTGTAGCCGCCGGCGCTGGCCAGCAGGCGGTGCAGCTGGCTGCGCGCGTGGTGGAACCGCCCGGCCGATGCCCAGCCATAGCTGCCGCCGAACAGGCTGGCCGGGCCGTGGGCGTCGCGCACGCGGGCCACCTCGCCGGCCACCAGGCGCGTCGCCGTGTCCCAGTCCACCGGCACGAAGGGCTCGCCCCCGCGCGGGGTGCCGCCCGCCCGGTCGCCGGCCAGCCACCCCTTGCGGACATGCGGGCGGCCGATGCGCAGCGGCGAGTGCACCGCCTCGGGGATGGAGGCGAGCAGCGCGGGCGGCGCCGGGTCGCCCGGCGGCGGACGCACGGCCACCAGGCGGTCGTTCTCGACCACGGCGGTGAAGGCGCCCCAATGGGCGGAATGCGGCACGAGATGGGTCATGGTTCGCTCCTGTGCCGATGTGAACACGGTTTCCAGCGGACGCAATAAGGTTCTAAGATGGCTGCCTTGTGCGACACTTCCCGGAGAGGGACATCATGACCCCGCCACTCGTCAATTCCGCCGCCGCCCGCGACATCGCGAACGTGCTGCACCCCTATACCGACCTCAAGGTGCACCAGGAGGTCGGCCCCATGGTGATCTCCCGCGGCGAAGGGGTCCGGGTGTTCGACGAGAACGGCAAGGGCTACATCGAGAGCGTCGCCGGGCTTTGGTGCGCCTCGCTCGGCTTCTCCAACGAGCGGCTGGTGCAGGCGGCGGCGGCGCAGATGCGCAAGCTGCCCTTCTACCACGCCTTCACCGCCAAGTCGCACGAGCCGGTGATCGACCTGGCGGAAATGCTGATCCAGCGCGCGCCCGTGCCGATGAGCAAGGTGTTCTTCGCCAATTCCGGCTCCGAGGCGAACGACACCGCCATCAAGATGGTGTGGTATTTCAACAACGCCGTCGGCCGGCCGCAGAAGAAGAAGATCATCGGCCGCGTCAAGGGCTATCACGGCATTACCCTGGCCGCCGCCAGCCTGACCGGGCTGCCCGCCAACCACCGCAGCTTCGATGTGCCGCTGGCCGGCTTCGTGCACACCATGGCGCCGCACTACTACCATGGCGCCCTGCCCGGCGAGACCGAGGACGAGTTCGCCACCCGCTGCGCCGACGAGCTGGAGAAGCTGATCCTGGCCGAGGGGCCGGACACGGTGGCCGCGATGTGGGCCGAGCCGATCCTGGGCGCCGGCGGCGTGATCGTGCCGCCGCCGGGCTATTACGAAAAGATCCAGGCGGTGCTGAAGAAATACGACGTCCTGTTCGTCGCCGACGAGGTGATCTGCGGGTTCTGGCGCACCGGCAACTACTGGGGGTCGGGCACCATGAACATGAAGCCGGACATCCTGACCTGCGCCAAGGCGCTGTCGTCCTCCTACCTGCCGATCAGCGCGGTGATGGTGAACGAGCGGGTGTTCCAGGGCCTGTCCGAGGAAAGCCACAAGATCGGCACCTTCGGCCACGGCTACACCTATTCCGGCCATCCGGTGCCGGCCGCCGTCGCCATCGAGACGCTGAAAATCTACGACGAGACGCATATCGGCGACCATGTCCGCGCCGTGGGCCCGGTGCTGCAGAGCGAGATGCGCCGCCGCTTCGCCGACCATCCGCTGGTGGGCGAAGTGCGCGGCGTCGGCCTGATCGGCGCCGTGGAGCTGGTGGCCGACAAGGCGACGCACGCGAACTTCGACCCGGCGCTGAAGATCGGGCCGCGGCTGGTGAAGCTGTGCGAGGCCAACGGCGTGATCGGCCGCGCCCTGCCCGGCGACGCGCTGGCGTTCAGCCCGCCGCTGATCATCAGCGCCGACGAGGTCAACGAGATGCTCGACGGCGTCGGCCGCGCGCTTGACGAGCTGACCGTGCAACTGCGGCGCGAGCAGATCAGCGTTGTGAGCTGAAGCCGCTTCGACGGCAGAGCGTGAAGGGGCCGGGGGGCGAAGGTTCCCCGGCCCTTTTCTTGTGCGGGCGGCTTGAAGGGGTTCACAGGGAGGCGGGAAGAAGGAAGCGGAGGCTTGCTTCTCCCCGCCTCCCTGTTGGCTTCCGCCTTGCCTCAGCTCAGCGCGACCTCGAACCCTCGCTTCGTTGCCGGGCGGGCCATCATGGTTTCGTACCAGCGCTTCACGTTCGGGAAGTCGGCGAGGTCCACCTGGTGGCGCTCATGCCGCCAGGCCCAGCCGAGGATGGCGAAGTCGGCGATGGAGACCTCGTCGCCGGCGAAGTATGGCGCCACGGCCAGCCGGCGGTCGGCCACGCCGTACAGGCGGCGGGTTTCCTTGGAATAGCGGGCGAGACCGTAGCGCCGGTCCTGCTCGTTTTCCACTTGCAGGAAATGGTGCACCTGCCCGGGCATCGGGCCGAAGCCGCCCATCTGCCACATCAGCCATTCCAGCACCGGCACCTGCCGGCGCAGATCGGAGGGCCAGAACTTGCCGGTCTTGGCGCCGAGATAGATCAGGATGGCACCGGACTCGAACACGCTGATCGGCGAGCCGCCCGGCCCGTCCGGATCGACAATGGCCGGGATGCGGTTGTTGGGGCTGATCTTGAGGAAGTCCGGCTTGAACTGCTCGTCCTTGCCGATGTTCACGGTGTGGACGTTGTAGGGCAGGCCCATCTCCTCCAGCGCCACGCTGATCTTGCGGCCGTTGGGGGTGTTCCAGGTCCAGAATTCGATGCTCATCGCGCGCTCCCGCTCGGTTTGGCGGCAACGCTAGGCGGGCCGGCACGACGCGGCAAGAGCCCCCAACACCCAAGCAAAACGAATAAAAGTTTTTTGGTTCTTTTTTCAAAAAAGAACAGCCTTCTTTTTGTGAACAAAAAGAAGCAAAAAAACTTTATTCGTTTATCTGGTGATTACTGCAACTTTCCGCGCAGTACATCGTTGACCAGGGCCGGGTTACCCTTTCCCGCCATCGCCTTCATCACCTGGCCCACGAAGAAGCCGAACAGCTTGTCCTTGCCGGCGCGGAACTCGGCCACCTTGTCCGGGTTGGCGGCCAGCACCGCGTCCACCGCGGCGTCGATGGCGCCGGTGTCGGTCACCTGGCGCAGGCCGCGCGCGTCCACGATGGCGGCGGCGGGTTCGCCGGTTTCCAGCATCGCCTCGAACACCTCCTTGGCGATCTTGCCGTTGATGGTGTTGTCGGCGATCAGGTCCAGCAGCCCGCCCAGCGCCGCGGCCGAGACCGGCGGGTCCTCGATGCTGCGGCCCAGGCGGTTGAGGGCGGCGAAGAAATCGCCGGTCACCCAGTTGGCCGCCTGCTTGGCATCACGCCCCCTGGCCACCGCCTCGTAGAACAGCGCGGTCGCCTGCTCGGCCACCAGCACGGCGGCGTCGTAGGGCGAGAGGCCATATTCCGCGATGAAGCGGGCGCGCTTGGCGTCCGGCAGTTCCGGCAGTTCGGCGCGCAGCCCGGCCACCCAGTCCTCGTCCAGCACCAGCGGCAGCAAATCGGGGTCGGGGAAATAGCGGTAGTCGTGCGCGTCCTCCTTGGAGCGCATGGAGCGGGTTTCGCCACGGCTCGGATCGAACAGCCGGGTTTCCTGCTGCACCGTGCCGCCATCCTCCCAGACCTTGATCTGGCGCAGCGCCTCGGCCTCGACCGCCTGCATGACGAAGCGGATGGAGTTGACGTTCTTCACCTCGCAGCGGGTGCGGAACGGCTCGCCGTGCTTGCGGACGGACACGTTCACGTCCGCCCGCAGCGAGCCTTCCTCCATGTTGCCGTCGCAGGTGCCGAGGTAGCGCAGGATGGAGCGCAGCTTGCGGACATAGGCGCCGGCCTCCTCCGGGCTGCGCAGGTCGGGCTCGCTGACGATCTCCATCAGCGCCACGCCGGCGCGGTTGAGGTCCACGAAGGTGCGGGCAGGGTCCTGGTCGTGCAGCGACTTGCCGGCGTCCTGCTCCACGTGCAGGCGGGTGACGCCGATGCGGCGGGTGCTGCCGTCGGCCAGTTCGATCTCGATGACGCCGCTGCCGACGATCGGGTGCTCGTACTGGCTGATCTGGTAGCCGGCGGGCAGGTCGGCATAGAAGTAGTTCTTGCGGTCGAACCGGCTGACCAGGTTGATCTGCGCGTTCAGGCCCAGCCCGGTGCGCACCGCCTGGCGGATGCACTCGCCGTTCGCCACCGGCAGCATGCCGGGGAAGGCGGCGTCCACGAAGCTCACCTGGCTGTTGGGCGGCGCGCCATAGGCGGTGGCGGCGCCGCTGAACAGCTTGGACCGGCTGATGATCTGGGCGTGCACCTCCAGGCCGATCACCACCTCCCACGCGCCGCTGCTGCCCTCGATCGTGTAGGCCATCGGCTCAGGCCCCCGCCCGGATGCTGGGCAGCGCGGGGAAGCCGGCGGCCCGTTCGATCGCGGCGCCCACCGCGAACACCGTCTCCTCGTCGAAATGCCGGCCCAGCACCTGCAGGCCGAGCGGCAGACCCTGCGCGTCCAGCCCCGCCGGGACGGACAGGCCAGGAACGCCGGACAGGTTGGCGGGCACGGTGAACACGTCGTTGAGGTACATGGTGATCGGGTCGTCCATGCGCTCCCCCTGGGCGAAGGCGGCGGTGGGGGCGGTGGGGGTCAGCAGCGCGTCCACCTGCTGGAACACGTCGGTGAAATCCTTCAGGATCAAGGCTCTCACCTTCTGTGCTCGCAGGTAGTACGCATCGTAATAGCCGGCCGAGAGCACGTAGGTGCCGATCATCACGCGGCGCTTCACCTCTGAGCCGAAGCCCTCGGCGCGGGTGTTCTCGTAGAGTTCGATCAGGTCGTGCCCCTCGGTCCGCGCGCCGAAGCGCACGCCGTCGTAGCGGGCGAGGTTGGAGGAGGCCTCGGCGGGGGCGACGATGTAGTAGGTGGCCAAGCCGTATCTGGTGTGGGGCAGCGAGACATCGACGATCTCGGCGCCCTCGGCGCGCAGCCAGTCCAGCCCCTGCCGCCACAGCGCCTCGATCTCCGGGGCCATGCCGTCGCTGCGGTATTCGCGCGGCACGCCGATGCGCAGGCCCTTCACGCCGCGGGCGCAGGCGGCGGCGAAGTCGGGCACCGCGATGTCGGCGCTGGTGGAGTCCTTGGGGTCGAAACCGGCCATCGAGCCGAGCAGGATGGCGCAATCCTCCACCGTGCGCGCCAGCGGCCCCGGATGGTCCAGCGAGGAGGCGAAGGCCACCACGCCCCAGCGCGAGCAGCGGCCATAGGTGGGCTTGATACCGGCGATGCCGCAGAAGCTGGCGGGCTGGCGGATCGAGCCGCCAGTGTCGGTCGCCGTCGCCCCCAGCGCGAGGCGGGCCGCCACCGCCGCCGCCGAGCCGCCGGAGGAGCCGCCGGGCACCAGCGCCCGGTTGTCGCCGCGCCGCGTCCACGGGTTGGTGACCGCGCCATAGGCCGAGGTCATGTTGGACGAGCCCATGGCGAACTCGTCCATGTTGGCCTTGCCCAGGAACACGGCGCCGTCGCGCAACAAATTGGCGCTCACCGTGCTCTCATAGGACGGCACGAAGGGCGCGAGGATGCGGCTGCCGGCGGTGGTGCGCACTCCGGCGGTGCAGTACAAATCCTTTATGGCCAGCGGGATGCCGGTCAACGCTGCATGCTCGCCGCGGGCCAGGGCGGCATCGGCGGCGTCGGCCTGGGCCAGCGCGCGCTCGGCGGTCACGGTGATGAAGGCGTTCAGGCGGGGGTTCAGCGCCTCGATCGCGCCCAGGAACGCGAGGGTCAACTCCCGCGACGAAAAGCGGCCGGCGCGCAGGCCCGCGCGGGCCTCGGCCAGGGTGAGGTCGGTCAGCATCACTCCACCACCTTCGGCACCGCATAGAAGGCGCCGGCACGGTCCGGCGCGTTGGCCAGCACCTGGTCGGCCATGCCGCCATCGGTCACCGCATCGACGCGCAGCCGTTGCGCCATGCCCTGCGAGCCGCCCGCCATCGGGGCCACGCCGTCCACGTTCACCTCGTTCAGCTGCTCGATCCAGCCCAGGATGGCATTCAGCTCAGCCTGCATCTGGGTCACCTGCGCCTCATCCACGCGGATGCGGGCGAGCCTGGCGATGCGGCGGACGGTCGCGGGGTCGAGCGACATGGGATTTCCTTGGAGATGGCGCGGGGGCGGACCATAACCGCGCGCATGCCGCTGTTCAACATGACCGACCTTCGTGCCCGCCTCGCGCCGGGCCAGCGCCTGCTCGGGCTGGACCCCGGCAGCCGCACCATCGGCGTCGCGCTGTCCGACGTGACGCTGCTGCTGGCCAGCCCCTATGGCAGCGTGAAGCGCAGCAAGCTCTCCGCCAACGCCGCCGAGATCGCCCGCATCGCCCGCAAGGAGGGTGCCGGCGGCTTGGTGGTCGGGCTGCCGCTGTCGCTGGACGGGACCGCCGGCCCGGCCGCCCAGGCGGCACGCGACTGGACGCACGCGCTCTCGGCCGCCACCGCCCTGCCGGCGGCGCTGTGGGACGAGCGGCTGTCCTCGGCGGCGGTCAACCGTTTCCTGATTGCCGAGGCCGACATGACCCGCCGCCGCCGCGCCGAGGTGGTGGACCGCATGGCCGCCGCCTACATGCTGCAGGCCGCCCTGGACGCCAGCCGGCCGCCCGTGGGGGCCTGATCGGGCGGAAATTCGTTCACCGTGGCGTGAGTTCGCCCAGCATGACGAAAATATCGCGCGATCTGACAGGATATGTTAACTTTTGTTGGGTTATTGTCGGCGTAAGCTATTCCTCCCCCTGGGGGAGTTGGACCGGAGGCCGATCGGAGTCCCATGCCGCCCACCAGCAGCCTCAAACTCGCCGCCAGCAGCACACGGGTCCAGCCGGACACCGGCAGGGATCGCCTGCCGATGGCCGTCGCGGCGCCGATCGTGGCGGTGCTGTCGATGTTGTGCTGGGTGGGATTGTGGGAGTTGGCGCGGCTGGTGTTCTGATCGCCGCGCCTTATCCTCAGCCGCGCTGGATCAGCTCGATCTTGTAGCCGTCCGGGTCCTCGACGAACGCGATCACGGTGGTGCCGAACTTCACCGGGCCCGGCTCGCGGGTGATGCGGGCGCCGGCAGCGCGCATCTTGTCGCAGGCGGCGTAGATATCGGGCATTCCGATGGCCAGATGGCCGAATCCGGTGCCGATATCGTATTTTTCCACGCCGTAATTATAGGTCAGCTCCAGCTCGGTGCCGTTCGGCTGATCGGCGTAGCCCATGAAGGCCAGGGTGTACTTACCGTCCGGCACGTCGCGGCGGCGCAGCTCGGTCATGCCGAACATCTCGGAGTAGAACTTCACCGAGCGGTCGAGGTCGCCGACGCGCAGCATGGTGTGCAGGTAGCGATTGGTATCAGCCATAACTATTATCCCCCATAACTAACCGGATGATCCGGCGATCTCCTCGGCAGACAGCCCGAGCAGGAACAGCCCCGCCCGGTCGGCCGCCGCGATGCTGGCCGCGCGATCGGCCAGGATGGTGGCGCCCGCCTGGAACGCCAGCCCGCGCAGACCGGCGGCGGCGGCGGCGGCCACCGTGTCCGGCCCGATCGTCGGCAGGTCGGCACGACGATCCTGGCCGGGTTTGAGCAGTTTCACCAGCACCCCGCCCGGCCCCGGCCGGCGCAGCGTGCCGGCGCGGCGCAGCATGGCGTCGGTGCCCTCCACCGCCTCCACGCACAGCACCAGCCCCTGCTGCACCACGCAGCCCTGGCCGACATCCACCGCCCCCAGCGCGCGCGCCACCGCCACGCCGCGGCTGATATCGGCCTGCGCCGCGGCATCCGGCCCGGCGCGGGTCAGCAGGCCGGACGGCCCCAGCGCCTCGGTGAGGATGTCCTGCGCGCCCAGCACGGTGAACCCCTCCTCCCCCAGCACCCGCACGATCGCCTTCAGCAGCCCGTCATCGCCGGCGAAGGCGGCGCGACCGATGCGGGCCAGCAGCTTCGCGCCGGCGCCGTCGGGGCGCAGATCCAGCAGCGAAGGGCGGCGGACCGGGCCGATCATCACCAGGTCGGTGCAGCCATGGCCGCGCAGCAGGCCCAGTATATGCCCGACGGCGCCGACCCGGGCGATGGCATGCGGGAACGGCGCCAGCACGGCGGGTTCGGCGAAGCCCTCCAGCCCGACCAGGAACACCGGCCGCCCGGCCGCCTGGGCCGCGCGCGCCACCTGGGCCGGCAGGGTGCCGCCGCCGGCCAGGATACCCAGCGGGGGCCGTGCGGCGCCGGTCATCCGCCGGCCGGATCAGGCCGTGTCATCGCCATCCGCGGCCGCGGCGGCGCGGATCAGGCCACGACGGCCCGGGCTATCGATGAAGGCCAGCATTTCCGCCACCAGCGTGTCGCCGCCCTGGCTGGCGCGCACCTGGGCCAGCCGCTCGGCGAACACGCCGGGGCCGTGGAACAGCTGGTGGAAGGCAGTGCGCAGGCCATGGATCTGCGCCTTGTCGTAGCCGCGCCGGCGCAGCCCGATGACGTTGAGGCCGGCGAGCCGGGCGCGGTTGCCGATGACGCTGCCGAACGGGATCACGTCGCCCTCGACCCCGGAGACGCCGCCGACCATGGCGGCGCGGCCGATGCGAACGAACTGGTGGATGGCCGCCGCGCCGCCGATCACCGCGTTGTCGCCGATTTCGACATGCCCGCCCATGACCACGTTGTTGGCCACCACCACGCCGTTGCCCAGCAGGCAGTCATGCGCGACATGGACCACCGCCATCAGCAGGCAGTCCTCGCCGACGCGGGTGATGCCGCTGCCGGTGACGGTGCCGCGGTGGATCGTGACGTGCTCGCGCACCTGGGTGCGGGCGCCAACCTCGCAGCGTGTCGGCTCGCCCTTGTATTTCAGGTCCTGCGGCGCCAGCCCGACGGTGCAGAACGGGTACAGCACCGCCTGCGCGCCGATGCGGGTGATGCCGTCCACCACGACGTGGCTGACCAACTCGGCACCGTCCTCAATGACCGCCTCGGGCCCGACCTGGCACCACGGCCCGATGCGCGCGCCGGTTCCGATCGTGGCGCCGGGCGCCACGATCGCCGTGGGATGGATGAAACTCACTGTCAGCCTACCTGTCCGCTACCCGGTCCATGATCATGGCGGCATAGGTCGCCTCGGCCACCGAAACGCCATCGACCCGTGCCACCGCGCTGAATTTCCACACGTTTCCGCGATTGCGCACCTTGGTGACATGGATGTGCAACTGGTCGCCCGGCACCACCGGGCGGCGGAACTTCGCCGCCTCGACCGACATGAAATAGACCACCCGGCCGGCCGCGTCCGCCCCCAGCGTCTCGACCACCAGCACCGCCGCGGTCTGGGCCATGCTTTCGATGATCAGCACGCCGGGCATCACCGGATGGCCGGGGAAATGGCCCTGGAAGAAATTCTCGTTGACCGAGACGTTCTTGATGCCGACTGCCCGCTCGTTGGTCACCAGATCGACCACCCGGTCAATCAGCAGGAACGGGTAGCGATGCGGGATCGCGTGCATGATGCGCGCGATGTCCACCGTGCCGACGGCAACGCCGCTCGTCATGCCCGCGCCGGCGGTGGCTGTGCTGTCTGGTGTGGTGCCGTTCATGCCAACTCAGTCCGTATCCGTCTTGCTGGCCGGCTCGCCACCGGCATCCGCCTTGTCGTCCCGCCGCGCGGCGCGGGCCTTGGTGCTCGCCCCCTGCCCGCTCAGCCGGCGCAGCGCCGCGACCTGGCGGAAGAAATCGCGCGCCGGCACCGCCGGGCTGCCGAGATAGTCCACGCCTGCCGGCACGTCCGCCATCACCCCCGCCTGCGCGCCGATCCGCGCGCCGCGGCCGAGATGCAGATGGCCGGCGATACCAGCCTGCCCCGCCAATGTCACGAAATCTTCCAGCACCGTGGACCCAGCCACACCGGCCTGGCCGACCACCACGCAGCAGCGGCCGGTGCGCACGTTGTGCCCGATCTGCACCAGGTTGTCGAGGCGCGTGCCCGCGCCCAGCACGGTGTCCTGGGCCGAGCCGCGGTCGATCGTGCTGTTGGCGCCGACCTCCACATCGTCCCCCAGGATCACCCGGCCGAGTTGCGGCACCGTCAGGAAGCCGGTGGCGGTGGTGGCGAAACCGAAGCCGTCCTGTCCGATCCGCGCGCCGGGATAGATATAGACCCGCGCGCCGGCCAGGGTGTGGCTGAGCGCCGCGTGTGCGCCGACCCGGCAATCCGGCCCCAGCACCACGCCGGCGCCGATCACCGCACCGGGGCCGATGCGGCAGCGCGGGCCGATCTCGGCACCCGCCTCCACCACCGCGAAGGGGCCGATCTCGGCGCTGGAGTCGATCCGCGCCTCGGGGTCCACGCAGGCGAGGCGATGGATGCCCGGCCGCGCCGGCGCCGGCGGGTGGAACAGCCCGGCCACGCGCGCCCAGCCGATATAGGGCTCGGGGGTGACGATCGCCACGCAGCCCGCCGGCACACGCTCGGCCATCGCCACATGCAGGATCACCGCGCCGGCCCGCGACTGGGCCAGCAACGGCGCGTAGCGGCGGTTGTCCAGGAAGCTCACCTGGTCGGGGCCGGCGCTTTGCAGCGGCGCCACCCCCACCATCAGCCGGCCGGCCGCCGCCTCGGTCACCGTGCCGCCGGCGGCGGCGGCCACGTCCTGCAGGCGGTGCGGGCCGCTGCGCGTGAAGAAACGCGGATCGCCCGCGATCGGCTCGATCTCGGCCATGCGGCCCTCGCCTGCTATGTGCCGCTACTTCTTGGGCGGCGTGGCCGGGGCGGCGGCCGGCTTGGCCGGAGCAGGCTTGTCGGGCGCGGGGAGGGTCACCACCGGGGCCGTCGGCGCGGTGGTCGGCGGCGCCACGCCATCCGGCGGGATCTTGACCGCCGGCAGCAACTTGTTGAGCTGCGCGGTCACCTGGTCGGTGATGTCGAACTCGTTGACGTTCAGCGCCACCTGGCTGCGGTGCAGCACCAGGTTCATGCCGTGGCTGTCCGACACCTGGCGGATCACGCCGATCAGCGTGGCCTGGATCTGGTTCAGCGCATACTGGGTCGCTTCCTGGATGATCATGTTCCGCTCGCGGAATTTCTTCTGCGCGGTGGTGATGCGGTCCTGAAGCTCCTGCTCCTTCTTGCGGATCTGCTCGGGCGACAGCTTGCCCCGCTCGCCGGCGAGGGATTGCTGCATCTCCCGCCAGGTATTCTGCTCCTTCTGGGCGTCCTCGTTCAGCTTCTCGCGGCGGGTGCTGATAACCTTCTCCACTTCCTGGGCGGCGACCGAGGCGCGCATCACCTCCGGCACGCCGATCACCCCCATCACCGCAGCCGGCGGCGAGGCGCCCTTGGGCAGGGCCGGCAATTCGGGCACCGGCGGCATCGGGATCTGCGGCGGCGCCGGCTCGGCATCGGCCTGCTGGGCCGCTGTCGGCGCCGGGCGCGGCGGTGGAGCCGGGCGGGCGGGTGCCGCATGGGGCGCCGGGCGCGGCTTGCCCGGCACGAAGTAGTCGGTGCTTTGCGCCCAGGCAGGCGCCTGCGACAGCAGCATGCCGGCCGCCAGCAGGGCGGCCGCGATCACGCGGGGGGCGACACGGCGAAGCGGGCGGGCGGAGCAGGTATGTTGCACTAGAACCTCGTGCCAAAGCCGAAGCGGATTAACTGGGACTTGTCGTATTTCTTCTTGATGACCGGCTGGGCGAGATCGACGTTCAGCAGGCCGAACGGCGTCTTCCACGAGATGCCCACGCCCACGCCGACGCGCGGGGCGGCATCGTCGGTGAGGCCGACCTTGGCGCCGTTCAACACGATCGGGTCCACCTCGGACAGCGAGCCGACATCGACGAAGGCGCGGCCGGTCAGGCCGAGGTCGCGCGACACCGGCAGCGGGAAGCGCAGCTCGCTGGTCTGGGTCCAGATGAACCGCCCGCCGATGCTGTCGCCGGCCGGAATGCTGTGCGGGCCGGCGCCGCCGGTCTCGAAGCCGCGCAGATTGTCGCCGCCGAGGAAGAAGCGGTCGATGATCTTCTCCTTGGCGCCGCCCATCTGGAACGTCTTGCCGACGCCGCCCTGGAGCACGACGTTCCAGTCGGTGTTGCCGGTCAGGCGGTCGAGCGGAATGTAGTAGGCGCCATCCAGCTTGGCGCGGACGAAGCGGGCATCGCCGCCCAGGCCGGCGAAGTCGGTGCCCAGGCGGACCAGCCAGCCGGTGTGCGGGTCCAGCTTGGAGTCGCGGTAGTCCACCGTCAGCGCCTGGCCGATCTGCGACAGCAGGGTTTGCCCCTTGGAGTCCAGCACGTAGATGCTGGCGCCGGGCTGCACGTCGTAGACTTCTCGGTTGATGATCGAATAGGTCCAGATCTGGCGCACATGCTGGGTGAATTCATAACCCAGCCGCAGCGTCATGCCGGTTCGCCGCTCGCTGTAGTTGGCCACGTCCTGCAGGTTCGTCTGGATGCGGAACAGGTCGAAGCCGGCGACGAGGTTGCGGTCGAGGAAATACGGGTCGGTGACCGAGAGGTTGATCTGGCTCTGCTTCTGCGCCAGCAGCGCGTTGATGCTGCCGTCGATGCCGGTGCCGACCAGGTTGCGCTCGCGCAGGCCGGCGCTGACCAGCGGGCCGATATCGGTGGAGTAGCCGCCGCCCAGGCTCAGCTCGCCGGTCGCCTTCTCGTTGACATCGACGTTGATCACCGTCTTGTCGGGCGCCGAGCCAGGGCTGGGCGCCACCCGCACACCGTTGAAGAAATCGAGGTCGACGATGCGCTGGCGGCTGTTGCGCAGCAGCGTGGCGTTGAACGGGTCGCCTTCGGCCACGCGCATCTCGCGGCGGACCACCTTGTCCATGGTGCGCTGGTTGCCGCTGATGTCGATACGCTCGATGTAGACGCGCGGCCCCTCGCCCACGTCGAAGGCGATGTCGATGATGTGCTTCTCGGTGTCGCGCTTGATCCGCGGCTTGACATCGACGAAGGCGTAGCCGCGGTCCTGTACCGCCTGCGTCAGCGCCTGGACCGAGCGTTCGAGCGCGTCGCCGTTGTACCAGTCGCCCGGCTCGATCTCGATCAGCTGTTGCAGGGTCTTGGGGTCGAGGTTGTGCAGGGTGGCGTTCACCTCGACCTTGCGGACCTTGTAGCGCTCGCCCTCATTGAGGGTGAAAGTGAGGAAGAAGGCCGAGCGGTCGGGCGCCAGCTCGGCATTGGCGCTCACCACCTCGAAATCGGCGTAGCCCTTGCTGAGGTAGTAGCGGCGCAGCAATTCCTTGTCGAAATTCACCCGCTCGGGGTCGTAGCTGTCGCTGCTGGACAGGAAGCGCCACCACGCCTCCTCGCGGCTGCCGATCACGTCGCCGAGGGTGGATTCGCTGAAGGCGTGGTTGCCGACGAAGGCGATGCGGCTGACCAGGGTGGAATTGCCCTCGTTGATCTCGAACACCACGTCGACCCGGTTCTGGTCGAGCTTGATGATCTTCGGCTCGACCGTGGCGGCGAAGCGGCCGCGCTTGGCATACAGGTCGAGGATGCGCTGGCGGTCGGACTGCGCCAGGGCGGCGGTGTAGACGGCGCGCGGGCGCAGCTGCAGCTCGGGGCGCAGCGAATCGTCGCTGATCTTGTGGTTGCCCTCGAAGGCGATGCGGTTGACGATCGGGTTCTCCGCCACCTTCACCACCAGGGTGCTGCCCTCGCGGCGCAGGGTGACATCGGAGAACAGGCCGGTAGCGTAGAGCGTCTTGAGGCTGCGATCCATCTCCTGCGGATCGAACGCCCCGCCGGGGCGCACCAGCATGTAGGACTGGATGGTGCCGGCCTCAATCCGCTCATTGCCCTCCACCTTGATGGCGGCAATGGTCCCAGCGACGGGTGACGGCGCCGGTTGGCGCGCGCCCTGGGCCAGGGCGACCACCGAGACGGCGACGGACAGCAAGAGAGCCGACGCGAACAGCTTCGCGCGAGTACGTAACAAAAGCGGTAACTCCCCACTGCGGCGCCGTCCCAACCGGAGAGACGGCCGACACCGGCCCCACCCCGGGCGACGGAGCATAGCCGGACCACCGGCCACGCGCTACAGGCGGCGCGTCGCCCCGTCAACCAATGCCTGCTGGCGCCCTTGCCTCACCCGAGCAGGCCGGCCATCCAGCGGAATACCCCGATATGCCCCAAATCGTTCCAGGTGGCGAAGACGAACAGGCCGATCAGCAGGGCGAACCCTGCCTTCAGCCCGTATTCCTGCGCCCGCGGCGGCAGCGGCCGGCCGCGCACCGCCTCGGCCAGGAAAAACAGCAGGTGGCCGCCATCCAGGATCGGGATCGGGAAAAGATTGATCAGGCCGAGGTTGACGCTCAGCACCGCGATGAAGGTGGTCAGGCTGGTCAGGCCGTGCTGGGCCACCTGGCCGGACATCTGGGCGATTCGCAGCGGCCCGCCGAGTTCATCGGCGCCCTTATGGGTGGTCAGCATGGTCCAGACGCCGGCCAGGGTCTGCACCGAGATGTCCCAGGTCTGGGCGATGCCCATCGGGATCGCCTCCCACACGGGGATGCGGATATAGCGGGTTTCGCCGCCACGCACGCCCAGTATGCCGGTGGTGCGGCCATCCGCCTCGTGCGCCTGCGGGGTCACCGTCAGGGTCAGGTCGGCGGTGCCGCGATGCACCTGCAGGCTCAGCGCCTTGCCGGGGCTGGCCGAGACGATCCGCTGCAGGTCCTCGAAACGGTCGATCTTCTGGGCGCCGATCGCGGTGATGCGGTCGCCGGGTTTCAGGCCGGCGGCGGCGGCGGCCGAGTCGGCCACCACCTCGCCGACCACCGGCATCACCACCGGCTGGCCGGCGGCGGCGAACAGCAACGCGAACAGCACCGCCGCGAGGACGAAATTGGCCACCGGCCCGGCCGCCACGACGATCGCGCGCTGGCCCACCTGTTTCTCGTGGAAGGTCCGCCCCGGCTGCCACAGTGCCACCACATCGGAGGGCACATCCTCCGGCCGCTCCTGCCCATGCAGCTTCACGTAGCCGCCGAGCGGGATCCAGGCCAGCTTCCAGGCGGTGCCGTGCCGGTCCGTCCAGGTGGCCAGCGACCGGCCGAAGCCGATCGAGAACGCCTCCACATGCACGCCCACCCAGCGGGCGGCAAGGTAGTGGCCCAGCTCGTGAATGAACACCAGCACCCCCAGGACGACCACGAAGGCGACCGGCGTGCGGAGGAATTCAGGCAGGAAATCGAACACTATGCGGTTCTCTCGAAATGGCGGCGTGGGTCGGCGTCAGGCGGCGGGGCGGGCGTATTGCAGGCAGATCCGGGTCGCCAGGGCGCGGGCGCTGGCGTCCAGCGCGAGCACCTGCTCCAGGCTGTCGGCCGGCGGCGTCCCGGTCTCGTCCAGCACGCGCGCGACGCTGGCGGCGATGTCGAGGAAACCGATGCGGCGCTGCAGGAACGCCTCCACCGCCACTTCATTGGCGGCACTGAGGATGGTGGGGGCGCCGCCCCCCGCCTGCAAGGCCTCGCGGGCCAGCCGCAGGGCGGGGAATCGCTCCAGATCGGGCTCGGCGAACTCCAGCCGGGCCACGGCGGCCAGGTCCAGCCGCGGAGCGGCGGTGGCGATGCGCGCCGGCCAGGCGAGCGTGTGGGCGATCGGCACCCGCATGTCCGGACTGCCGAGCTGCGCCAGCACGCTGCCGTCGTGGTAATAGACGAGGCCGTGGACGACCGATTGCGGGTGCACCAGCACGCCGATGCGCGCGCTGTCCAGGCCGAACAGCCGCGCCGCCTCGATCAGTTCCAGGCCCTTGTTCATCATGGTGGCGCTGTCGATGCTGATCTTGGCGCCCATCGACCAGATCGGGTGGCGCAGCGCCGCCTCGGGCCGGGCATGCGCCATCTCCTCGCGGCTGGCGGTGCGGAACGGGCCGCCGGAGGCGGTCAGCACGATCTTCTCGATGGCGCCGTGGTTGCCGTCGGCCATCGACTGAAAGATCGCGTTGTGCTCCGAGTCGACCGGCAGCAGCGTGGCGCCGTGTTCGCGCACCGCGTGCAGCATCACCTCGCCAGCGCAGACCAGCGCCTCCTTGTTGGCCAGCGCCACGGCGCCGCCGCCGCGGATCGCCTCCAGCGTGGAGGCCAGGCCGGCCGCCCCGGTGATCGCGCACATGGTCCAGTCGGCATGCAGGCCGGCGGCGGCCACCACCGCCTCCGGGCCGGCATCCGCCTCGATCCCGCTGCCGGCCAGCGCCTCGCGCAGGGCGGACAGGCAGGCCGGGTCGCTGACCACGGCACGGCGGGCGCGCAACTGGCGGGCCTGGGCGGCCAGCAGGGTCACGTTGCGGCCGGCGACCAGCGCCAGCACCCGGTAGCGGTCGGGGTCGGCGGCCAGCAGGTCGATCGTCTGGGTGCCCACGCTGCCCGTGCTGCCCAGCACCGTGACCGTCTTCACCGCTGCATCGTCCTTGCTCCTCATTGCCACAACGCCATGCCGCGCCCCAGCAGCAGCGCCAGCAGCGCGGCGGCGGGTGCTGCGATCAGCACGCCGTCCAGCCGGTCCATCAGGCCGCCATGGCCGGGGATCAGGTGGCTGGAATCCTTGACCCCGAAATGCCGCTTCAGCCCGCTCTCGAACAGGTCGCCGCCCTGGGATAGCACACTCAGGGCGGCCGCGACCGCCATTGCGTAGCCGATCGGGCCATACCAGGCGGGGCCGACGCGCCAAGCCAGGGCGTATGCCACCCCCACCGCGGCTGCGCAGACAGTGCCACCGGCCGCCCCCGACCAGGTCTTGCCCGGCGAGACCGACGGCGCCAGCTTCGGCCCGCCCAGCCAGCGGCCGGCCAGATAGGCGCCGATATCGCTCGCCCAGACCACCAGCAGCACGAACAGCACGTTGGCCAGACCCACCGCCGGGTCCGACCGCAGCCAGATCAGCGCCGCCACGCCCGGCGCCAGGTAGACCGCGCCGAGGCCCAACGTCAGCGCCGGCACCCTGCCCGGGCGACGACGGCAGAGCGACCACCATTCCCAGCCCAGCCCGACGCCGCCGGCACCGACCAGCCCGGCCCAGGCGCCACCGCCCAGCCAGAGGCAGCCGAGCGCCAGCGGCAGCAGCACCAGGGCCGACAACACGCGCGGCCGCAGGTCGCCCCAGCGCGTTCCCGCCGGTGCGGCCGCGCGCTCAGCCGGGGCGCGCGCCAAAGCGCCGCTCCCGCCGGGCGAACTCGGCCAGCGCCTCGGCGAAATGCGGCTGGCCGAAATCGGGCCACAGCACGTCAAGGAACACCAGTTCGGCATAGGCGGACTGCCACAGCAGGAAATTGGACAGCCGCTGCTCGCCCGAGGTGCGGATGATCAGGTCCGGGTCCGGCAGGCCGGCAGTGGACAGACCCCTGGCGAACGCCGCCTCGTCCAGCCGCGCCGGGTCCAGCCGGCCGGCCAGCGCCGCCTCGGCCACCGCGCGGGCGGCGGCGACGATCTCGGCCCGCCCGCCGTAGGACAGCGCCACCACCAGGGTGAGGTTGGCATTGGCGGCGGTCCGTCGCTCGGCGGCCACCAGGTCGCGCTGGATGTCCTCGTCGAAGCGGGAACGGTCGCCGATGACGCGCAGGCGCACCCCGCGCTGGTGCAGTTCCTCGATCTCGGCGCGCAGGAAGTGGCGCAGCAGCCCGGTGAGGTCCAGCACCTCGGCGACCGGGCGGCGCCAGTTCTCGCTGCTGAACGCATACAGCGTCAGGCAGCCCACCCCCATCTCAATCGCCAGGCGCACGGTGCGGCGCACCGCCTCCACCCCCGCGCGATGGCCGGCGACGCGCGGCAGGCCACGCGCCGCGGCCCAGCGGCCGTTGCCATCCATGATGATCGCCACATGCGCCGGCGGCGCCGCGGCACGGGCAGTCGCGGTCTGGTCCGCCTCGGCGAGGGCCGCGGGGGTGTGCCCGTGCGAGGCCATGCTGCGTCCTCAGACCTGCTTGATTTCTTTGTCTTTTTCGGCCAACGACTCGTCGATGCGGCGGATGTACTGGTCGGTCAGCTTCTGCACCTCCTCGGCCCAGCGCTTCTCGTCGTCCTGGCTGATGGTGCCCTTCTTCTCCAGCGCCTTGGTCTGGTCCATACCGTCGCGCCGCACGCCGCGCACGGCGATCTTGGCGCCCTCGGCATAGCGGCTGGCGGCCTTGAACAGCTCCTGGCGGCGCTCGCCGGTCAACTGCGGGATCGGCACGCGCACCAGCTGGCCGTCCGAGCCGGGGTTCAGCCCCAGCCCCGAGTCGCGGATCGCCCGCTCCACCGCGCCCACCAGGCTGCGGTCCCACACCTGCACGGTCAGCATGCGCGGCTCCGGGGCACCGACGGTGCCGACCTGGGCCAGCGGCACCTCGCTGCCATAGGCTTCCACGCGCACCGGCTCCAGCAGGGCGGGGTTCGCGCGGCCGGACCGCAGGCCGGCGAATTCGCGGCGCAGGGTCTCCAGCGCACCGTCCATGCGGCGGGTCAGGTCTTCCTTGAGTTCGTTCAGGTCGGTTACCACTCTAGCTCCCTCCGCCAATCGCTCGCCCAGCCGCCGGCACGGTCATCACCACCGCCGGGGTCGGCCTCATCGTGGTTCGACAATCGTCGTGAACCTGCCCTCGCCGCGCATCACCGCGCCGAACGCGCCGGCCGCATGGATGTTGAATACCACGATCGGCAGCCGGTTCTCGCGCGCCAGGCTGATCGCCGAGGCGTCCATCACCGCCAGGTCGCGCGACAGCACATCGAGATAGGTGAGCTGGGCGTAGCGCTCGGCATCCGGCACCTTGCGCGGGTCGGCCGAATAGACGCCGTCCACCTGGGTGCCCTTCAGCAGCGCGTCGCACTTCATCTCGGCCGCGCGCAGCGCCGCGGCGGTGTCGGTGGTGAAGAACGGGTTGCCGGTGCCGGCGGCGAAGATCACCACCCGGCCCTTTTCCATATGGCGCTCGGCACGCCGGCGGATATAGGGCTCGCACACGCTGGCCATCGGGATGGCCGACTGCACGCGGGTCGGCACGCTGCACTGCTCCAGCGCGTTCTGCATCGCCAGCGCGTTCATCACGGTGGCCAGCATGCCCATGTAGTCGGCCTGGGCGCGGTCCATGCCGCTGGCCGCCGCCGACACGCCGCGGAAGATGTTGCCGCCACCGATCACCAGGCAGACCTCGGCGCCCAGCGACACCACATCGCTGATATCGTTGGCAATACGCCCCACCGTTTCGGTGTCCAGGCCATAGTCGCGGCGCCCCATCAGCGCCTCGCCAGACACTTTGAGCAGGACACGTTTATAGGCGAGGGGATGGCTCATCGGGTTCCGGTCTTGCATCAGGCAATCGCAGTCAGGGCGGGCGGCACCGTACAGGTCCCGCCCGCCCCGAACAAGTGCGCCCCGGCCCGCTCAACCGGGGCCGGGGCACGGGCCGGGCGAACCCGGCGGCGCGTCAGGCGACGCCGGCGGCGGCGGCCACTTCGGCGGCGAAGTCGCCGGCGTTCTTCTCGATGCCCTCGCCAAGGTGGAAGCGGGCGAAGCCGGCCAGCGTGGCGCCGGCCTTCTTGACCACCGCACGCACCCGGCTCTCGCCGTCATGCACCCACACCTGCTCCAGCAGCACCACTTCCTCGTAGTATTTGCGGATGCGGCCCTCGACCATCTTCTCGATGATCGCCTCGGGCTTGCCGGAGGCGCGGGCCTGCTCGGACAGCACCGCGCGCTCCCGGTCCAGGGCGGCGGGATCGACGGCGTCGACATCCAGCGCCTCGGGCCGGGTGGCCGCGACATGCATGCCGATCTGCCGGCCCAGCAGCTCCAGCGCCCCGAACTCGCTGGTGCCCTCGATGGCCACCAGCACGCCGATCTTGCCCAGGCCCGGCTTCAGCGCCTGATGCATGTAGCTGGCCACCGCGCCCTGCTGCACATGCAGCACGCGGGCGCGGCGCAGCGCCATGTTCTCGCCGATGGTCGCGACCAGATGGGTCAGCTCCTCGGCCACCGTGCGGCCGGTGCCCGGATAGGCGGTGGCCTTGATGGTGTCGAGGTCCTCGCCCACGTCGAGCGCGATCTTCGCCACGTCCTGCACGAAGGTCTGGAACGCCACGTTGCGGGCGACGAAGTCGGTCTCGGCGTTCACCTCCACCATCGCCCCGCGGGTGGCGGCGGTGGCCACGCCCACCAGCCCCTCGGCGGCGACGCGGCCGGACTTCTTGGCGGCAGAAGACAAGCCCTTCTTGCGCAGCCAGTCGATCGCGTCGTCCATCACGCCGTCGCTCTCGACCAGCGCCTTCTTGCAGTCAGAAATGCCCGCGCCGGTACGCTCGCGCAGGTCTTTCACCAGTGCCGCGGTAATCTCGGCCATTGGGAACTCTCCTTGAATCGTGGCGGTCAGGCGGCGGGCGGCGCGGCTTCGGGGGCCAGGTCGGGCAGCGCCTCGACCGGCAGATCCTCGGCGGCGCCGATGTCGCGGCCGCTGGCCATCATCTCGGCGCTGATGCCGTCCAACACGGCGCCGGCGATCAGGTCGCAGTACAGCGTGATGGCGCGGATCGCGTCGTCATTGCCCGGGATGGGATAGGTGACGCCGGCGGGGTCGGAGTTGCTGTCCAGGATGGCGATGACCGGGATGCCCAGCTTGTTCGCCTCCTCGACCGCCAGCTTCTCCTTGTTGGTGTCGATGATGAACAGGATGTCGGGCAGGCCGCCCATCTCCTTGATGCCGCCCAGCGCCCGCTCCAGCTTCTCGCGGTCGCGGGTGATGTCCAGCACCTCTTTCTTGGTCAGGCCCTGGGTGTCGCCGGCCAGCATCTCGTCGATCTGGCGCAGGCGCTTGATGCTGCCGGTGATGGTCTTCCAGTTGGTCAGCATGCCGCCGAGCCAGCGGTGGTTGACGTAGTACTGGCCGCAGCGGTTGGCGGCATCGGCCACGTATTCGGCCGCGGCGCGCTTGGTGCCGACGAACAGCACGCGCCCGCCGGCGGCGGTCACGTCGCGGACGGACTTCAGGGCGCGGTCCAGCATCGGCACGGTCTGCTGCAGGTCCAGAATATGCACCTGGTTGCGCACGCCGAAGATGTACGGCGCCATCCGCGGATTCCAGCGGCGGGTGTGGTGGCCAAAGTGAACGCCGGCCTCAAGCAGTTGGCGCAGGGTGAAATCGGGCATCGCCATCGGCGTGCTCCTTTCCTTCGTCCGGTTGAACCTCCGCGGGGCCAAGCCATCACGGCACCGGCTTCTGGCCCATATCTGGGCCGGAAAGGCGCCCCGCGTGTGAATTGCCGACGGCATGCGCCCTCGAACGGCGCCGATATGGCCCAGCTTGGCCGGAAAGGCAAGCACCGGGCCGGCGCGCCCCGCGCGGCGCACCCGTCTGCCCCGCATCATCCTTGTGGATGAGCACGCCGATTTGGGTTGCGCATTCGTTAATTAGTCATCAATTGACGAAACAGTACTACTGACGGGCTGCGGCTGGCGATCGGGTTGCCAGGCGCGAGCCGCGAAAATGGGTGATTGAGCTATGCGCCGTATTCATCAAATGGGGATTCTTGCGGCTCTGGCCGGGGTCGTCCTCGCCATCAGCACGCCGGCCAGCGCCACGACGCTGACGACCCAGGACATCCTGACCTCGTTCAACGCCATCGTCGCCGGGAATTTCCAGACCCAGAGCGACACCGAAGGCGCGATCATCGTCGGCGGCAACCTGACCAGCCAGAATTCCGGCACGCTCGACGCGCGCTCCATCGTGCCGACCGGCACGATGAGCGGCTATGGCGCCGTCAACGTCTACGGCAATGCGGTCAACGCCCAGTACAACGCCAACAACCTGGTGGTGAAGGTCGCCGGCAGCAATATCGGCAATTCGCGGTTCTCCGGCGCCAAGTCGGTCACCTACAACGCCACCATGCCCTATACTTTCAGCGATGTATGGAACACGCTGGTCACCGCCTCGGTCGGCCTGTCGCATCTGACACCGACCAGCCAGGCGCCGCTGCCGGCGGCGAACAGCAACAACGCGATGCTGACCGCCGTGCCCGGCAGCGTGGATGGCGTGTCCAGCGCGGCCGTGATCAACATCACCGCGGCGCAGCTCGCCTCCTACGGCAGCATCAAGGTGAACCTGAACGGCGCCAGCACGGTCATCATCAACGTCACCGGCAATTTCCTCGGCCACCCCAACGTGCTTGGCGCCGGCTCGTTCCAGAACAACGTGATCTGGAACTTCGTGGACGCCACCAGCGTGGACTTCCAGGGCTATGGCTGGGCCGGCACCGTGCTGGCGCCCTATGCCACCGTGAAGACGAACAATGCCATCAATGGCTCGCTGGTCTCGGCCGCCTTCTCTGGCACTGGCGAATTGCACAGCCACCCCTTCGCGGGCGACCTGACCACCGTGCTGGCCAGCAACACCCCGCCGGTGACGCCGCCCAACAATGGCTCGGCCGATGTGCCGGAGCCGGCGAGCCTGGTGCTGCTGCTGGTCGGGCTGGGCGGGCTCCTGCTGGTCCGCCAGCGCGCCCGCGCCGCCTGAGCCGGCTTGCGGCGCGGGTCAGATATCCTCGACCCGCTCCACCCCGGGCATCACCTTCAGCGCCTGCGCCAGCCGGGGCGTGACGTTGAAGCCGCCCGGCAAGGTGATCTCCACCTCCTGCTCCTGGCCGATGCGCGGCACCAGCACCACCCGGCCACGGCCACGGCCCTCGCGGTCCAGCAGGGTGCGGATATGCGCCACCGCCTCGGTCTGCTCCAGCCATATCCGCATGCCCGCCCCCGCCTGCGCGGCCGCCTGGTCCAGGGCGGAGACATCCACCGCGGTCACCCGCAGGCTCTCGCCCTCCAGCCGGATATCGGCAGTCACCAGCACGGCGCTGCCGGCCTGCAGGATCTCGCGTGACCGGCTGAGCACCTCGCTGAAGAACGTCACCTCGTAGGAGCCGCCGGCGTCGGACAGCCGCACCCAGGCCATGCGGCTGCCGGTGCGGGTGATGCGTTCCTTGCTGTTGACCACGGTGCCGGCCAGCTTCACCCGCGCCGCGCCGGCCTGCGCCCGCGCCTCCAACTGGGTGCTGGGCACCACGTTCAGCCGGCGCAGCGCCTGGGCATAGGCATCCAGCGGATGGGCGGTAAGGTGGAAGCCCACCGCCTCCGCCTCGAAGCCCAGACGGTCCATCGGATCCCAGTCCGGGATGTCGGGCAGGCGCAGCGGCTCCGGCCGGTTGCCGCCGGCGAACAGGCCGATCTGGCCGCTCTGCTTCTCCTCCGCCCCGGCCTGGGCGCGGCGCAGCACCGTCTCGGCGGCGGCGAACACGCGGGCGCGGTTGGGCTCCAGGCTGTCGAAGGCGCCGGCGCGGGCCAGGTTCTCCATTTGCATCTTGTTGAGCTGCTTGGGGTCCACCCGCGCCGCCAGGTCGGCCAGGTCGGCGAACACGGCGTAGCCGCGCGTGCGCTCCAGCATCTGCATCGCCGCCATGCCGACCTTCTTCACCGCGGCCAGGGCGTAGCGGATGCACATCCTGCCCTCGGCATCCCGTTCCAGGGTGAAATCGGCGCCGGAGCGGTTGATGTCGGGCGGCAGCACGCGGATGCCCATGCGGTTGGCCTCCTGGCGCAGCGCGGCCAGCTTGTCGGTGTTGTTCACCGCGAGGCTCATGCAGGCGGCCAGGAACGCCTCCGGGTGGTTGGCCTTCATCCAGGCGGTCTGGTAGGCGACCAGCGCGTAGGGCGCAGAATGGCACTTATTGAACCCGTAATCGGCGAATTTGGCCATCAAATCGAACACTTCCTCGGCCTTCTCCGGCGCGATTCCGCGCGCCGCCGCGCCGTCGAGGAAGGTCTTGCGCTGGGCGTCCATCTCGGAGCGGATCTTCTTGCCCATGGCGCGGCGCAGCAAATCGGCGGCGCCCAGCGAGTAGCCGGCCATCACCTGGGCGATCTGCATCACCTGTTCCTGGTAGACCATGATGCCGTAGGTCTCGGCCAGGATGTCGTGGATGTCCGGGTGCGGCGCCTCCCATTTCTCGCCGTGCTTGCGCTGGCAATAGGCGGGGATGCTGGCCATCGGCCCCGGACGGTACAGCGCCACGGCGGCCACCAGGTCCTCGAACCGGTCCGGCCGCATCTGGCGCAGCACGTCGCGCATGCCCTGGCCTTCGAACTGGAACACCCCGGCGCTGTCGGCGCGCTGCAGCATCTCGAAGGTCGGCCGGTCGTCGAGCGGCAGCTTGCCGAGTTCCACCGTGATGCCCTCGCGGGCCAGGAACTGCACGGCACGCTGCAGGATGGTCAGCGTGGTCAGGCCCAGGAAGTCGAACTTCACCAGCCCCGCCTGCTCCACGTATTTCATGGAGTATTGCGTCACCAGGAAGTCCGATTTCGGATCGCGGTAGATCGGCACCATCTCGGTCAGCTTGCGGTCGCCGATCACCACGCCGGCGGCATGGGTGCTGGCGTGGCGGTACAGCCCCTCCAGTTGCAGCGCGATCTCCATCAGCCGGCCGAGCGCCTCGTCCTGCACGCGCATCGCCTGCAGCTTCGGCTCGCCGTCGATGGCCTGCTGCAGCGTCACCGGCTTGGCCGGGTTGTTGGGGATCAGCTCCGCCACCTTGTTGACCTGGCCGTACGGCAGGCCGAGCACGCGGCCGACATCGCGCACCGCCGCGCGGGCCTGCAGCTTGCCGAAGGTGATGATCTGCGCCACCCGGTCGGCGCCGTATTCCTGGCGGACATAGGCGATCACCTCGTCGCGCCGGTCCTGGCAGAAATCGATGTCGAAATCCGGCATCGACACGCGCTCGGGGTTGAGGAAGCGCTCGAACAGCAGGTTGAACCGCAGCGGGTCGATATCGGTGATGGTCAGCGCCCAGGCGGTCACCGAGCCGGCGCCGGAGCCGCGCCCCGGGCCCACCGGGATGTCGTGCGCCTTGGCCCACTGGATGAAGTCGGCGACGATCAGGAAGTAGCCGGGGAACCCCATGCTGGCGATCACGCCCATCTCGAATTCCATGCGCGCGGCGTAGCGGGCACGGGTTTCGGCATCGGCGCCGGCGGCATCCATGCGCCGCTCCAGGCCCTCGATGGCCATGGCCCGCATGGTCTGCTCCTCGGTCGCCCCCTCGCGCACCTTGGGGCAGACGGGCAGCAGCGGCTTGCGGGTTTCGGCCATCACGGCGCAGCGGCGGGCCAGAGCGAGGGTATTGTCGCAGGCTTCCGGCAGGTCGGCGAACAGCGCGCGCATCGCCTTTGCCGGCTTGAACCAGTGCTCGGCGGTCACCCGGCGGCGGTCGCGCTCGGAAATCACCCGCCCCTCGGCGATGCACAGCAGGGCGTCGTGGGCCTCGTGCATCTCGGGCCTGGCGAAGAAGCACTCGTTGGTGGCGACCAGCGGGATGCCGGCGGCGTCGGCCAGCGCGATCAGGCCGGGCTCGATGGCACGCTCCACGGCCAGGCCGTGGCGGTGCAGTTCCATGGCCGTGCGGTCGGTGAACGCCTCGCACAGCCGCGCCAGCAGCCGTTCGGCGTCCGGCTGCTGGCCTTCCGCCAACAGCCGGGCGACCGGCCCCAGCGTGCCGCCGGTGAGCAGCAGCAGGCCGGGGGCGTGGTCGCACAGGCGCTGCAGGGTCACCTGCGGCTTGGCGCCCGGCTCGGTTTCCAGGAAGCCGGCCGAGGACAGGCGCTGGAGGTTGGCGAAGCCCTCGGGGGTCTGCGCCAGCACCACCAGCGGGTCCGCCGGCAGGCGCGGGTTGTCCTCGCGCGTCAGCATCACCTGGCAGCCGATGATCGGCTGCACCCCCTTGGCGACGCAGGCCTGGCTGAATTCCAGCGCGCCGAACAGGTTGCCGGTATCGGCGATGGCCACTGCGGGCATGCCGGCATCGCGCGCCAGGGCGGCGATCTTGTCGGCCTTGATCGCGCCCTCGCTGAGCGAATAGCTGGAATGGACGCGCAGATGCACGAAATCGGCGTGCGCCATCACATCGGCTCCAGCCGGCCGTCGCGCAGGGTCACGGTGCGGTCCATGCGGGCGGCGAGGTCGGGGTTGTGGGTGGCGATCAGGGCGGCCACGCCGTGGGCACGCACGGTGCGCAGCAACTCGTCGAACACCACGGCGGCGGTGGCCACGTCCAGGTTGCCGGTCGGCTCGTCGGCCAGCAGCACGCGCGGGGCGTTGGCCAGCGCGCGGGCGATGGCGACACGCTGCTGCTCGCCGCCCGACAGCTTGCCCGGCAGGTGCTGCGCGCGCGGCGCCAGCCCGAACGAGGCCAGCAGCTCCATCGCCCGCGTGGCGGCCTGCCTGCGTCCGACGCCGGCGATCATCTGCGGCAGCACCACGTTCTCCAATGCCGTGAATTCGGGCAGCAGGTGGTGGAACTGGTAGACGAAGCCGATCGAGTCGCGGCGGATCGCGGTGCGTTCGGCGTCCGACAGCGCGCCGGCGTCGCGCCCGTCCACCAGCACCTGCCCGCCATCGGGCTTTTCCAGCAGCCCGGCCAGGTGCAGCAGCGTGGACTTGCCGGTGCCCGAGGGCGCGGCCAGCGCCACGATCTGGCCCGCCGACAGGCTCAGGTCCACGCCGCGCAGCACCGGCAGCGCACCGGCCTCGCTTTGGTAGGTGCGCACCACGCCGCGCATTTCCAGCGGCTCATTCGCCACGCAGCACCTCCACCGGGTCGGTCCGCGCGGCCTTCCAGCTCGGGTAGAGCGTGGCCAGCAGCGACAGCGCCAGCGACAGCGCCACCACCCGCAGCACGCTGCCCCAGTCGATCGTGTTGGGCAGGGTGCTGAGCAGGAACACCGAGGAGTCGAACACCTGCCCGCCGGTCGCCGTCTCGATCATGTGCTGGATGGCCACGATGTTGTGGCAGACCAGGATGCCGAGCGCCGTGCCCAGCAGCGTGCCGGTGACGCCGACGAAGGCGCCGCACATGACGAAGATGCGCAGGATCGCCCCGCTGCCCGCCCCCAGGGTGCGCAGCACCGCGATGTCGCGCCGCTTGTCCTTCACCAGCATGATCAGCGAGGAAATGACGTTGAACGCCGCCACCAGGATGATCATCCCGAGCACGATGAACATCGTATCCTTCTGGATTTGCAGCACACTGATGAGCTGGTCGTTGGCGTGCCGCCAGTCGCGCAGCAGCAATTGCCGCCGGCCCAGCAGCGGCCGGATCGCCTCCACCACGGCGCCCACGCGCTCCGGGTCGGCCAGGCGGATCTCGATGCCGGTGATGGCGTTCGGCTTCTGGAAGAACACCTGGGCGGCCGGCAGCGGCAGGAACACCACCGAGTTGTTGTAGGTGGACAGCCCGGCGTCGAACACCGCCACCACCGTGTAGCCGCGCACCCGCGGCACCGTGCCGAACGCGGTGGCCGCCCCCTGCGGCGAGACCAGGGTGACCCGGCTGCCTACCCGCAGGCGATTGCTGCTGGCCAGCCCGACCCCGACCACGATGGCGTCGTCGCCCCTGAAGGCGTCCAGGCTACCGGACAGGATATGGTCGCTGACTTGGTGCAGCGCGCGCAGGTCGGCCTCGGTCATGCCGCGCACCAGCCCGCCGGTGCCGCCCGACTGGCCGGCGGTGAGCAGCACCTGCCCGTCCAGCACCGGGATGGCCTCGGTCACCCCCGGCAGCTTGCGGATGCCGTCCACCAGCGGGGCGTAGTCGTCGATCCGCCCGCCCGCGTAGGCGTCGATCGAGATATGGCCGTTCACGCCGAGGAAGCGGGTAACCAACTCGGTCTGGAAGCCGCTCATCACGCTCGACACCACGATCAGCGTGGCCACCCCGAGCGCGATGCCGACCAGGGAGAAGATGGCGATGACCGAGACAAACCGCTCCCCCTTACGCGCCCGCAAGTATCGCCCAGCCACGGTGCGCTCAAACGGCCCGAACATTCAGAAACCGCTCCGACTAAACGGATAAAGTTTTTTTGCTTCTTTTTTTCCAAAAAAAGAAGACCCGTTCTCTTTTGAAAAAAAGACCCAAAAAACTTTCATCCGCTTTTGCGTCACAGAACCTTGGCCAGCGCGGCCTCGACCGACAGTTCCGCCCGCTCGCCGGTTGCGCGCCGCTTGAGTTCCACCATGCCGTTGGCGGCGCCGCGCGGCCCGACCACGATCTGCCACGGGTGGCCCATCAGGTCGGCATCGGCGAACTTGGCGCCGGCGCGGTCGCTGCGGTCGTCATACAGCGCATTGCCGGCCATCTTGGCGTAGATGCCCTCGCAGATGGCGTCGCAGGCGGCGTCGCCGACCTTCAGGTTCAGGATGGCGGCCTTCCAGGGGGCGACCGAGTCGGGCCACTTGATGCCGGCCTCGTCGTGGTGCGCCTCGATCAGCGCGCCCACCAGGCGGGAGACGCCGATGCCGTAGCTGCCCATGTGCGGCACCACCTGCGACCCGTCCGGCCCGGCCACGCGCAGGCCCATCGGCTCGCTGTACTTGGTGCCGAAATAGAAGATATGCCCGACCTCGATGCCCCTGCCCCCGCGCTTTTCGGCGACCTTCGCCCAGGCGGTGATGTCGTGCTTTTCGTCGGTGGCGGCGTAGGGGGTGGTCATGGTTTCGTAGAAACGGGCCAGATCGGCCTCGGATTCATACGAAACGGCGCCCGCCGAGTAGTCGATCCGCTCGAAAGCGGCGTCGTAATAGACCTGGCTCTCGCCGGTTTCGGCCAGGATGATGAACTCGTGGCTGAGATCGCCGCCGATCGGCCCGGTATCGGCGGCCATCGGGATGGCCTGCACGCCCAGGCGGCGGAAGGTGCGCATGTAGGCCAGCATCATCTTGCGGTAGGCGACCACCGCGCCGGCATGGTCCAGGTCGAAGGAATAGGCGTCCTTCATCAGGAACTCGCGGCCGCGCATCACCCCGAAACGCGGGCGCACCTCGTCGCGGAATTTCCACTGGATGTGGTACAGGTTCTGCGGCAGCTCGCGGTAGGACTTCACCGACTGGCGCAGCAGGTCGGTGATCATCTCCTCGTTGGTCGGCCCGTAGAGCATGTCGCGGTCGTGGCGATCCTTCAGGCGGAGCATCTCGGGGCCATAGGCGTCGAAACGCCCGCTCTGGCGCCACAGATCGGCGGACTGGATGGTCGGCATCAGCACTTCCTGCGCGCCGGAGGCGTCCTGCTCCTCGCGCACGATCTGGGCGATGTTCTGCAGCACCCGCCAGCCGGCCGGCAGCCAGGCATAGATGCCGGCCGAGGTCTGGCGCACCAGGCCGGCGCGCAGCATCAGACGGTGGGAGGCGATCTGCGCCTCGGCCGGGGTTTCCTTCAGCGTCGGCACAAGGCTGCGGGAGAGGCGCATCGCGGGTCTGGTCCATTCATGGCAAGGAAGAGGCGGACCCTACAGTCTGGCGGCGCGGGCCGCCAGATGCGCCGCGGTTTGCCGGGCCGGGAATTATTGTGCGCCGCACAATGTGTGCGCGCATCAAATGGTGCGCCGCACAACGGTTGGAAGCAAGAAAACGGCAGAAATTTGGCGAAATCCGGCGGAAATTGCGTGACACCGACCAGTCCGATCGGTTACCTAAAAAGAAGGCCCGCGCGCCTCAGGGCGCAGCGGGCCAAGTTTAGGGAGGAAACGCCAGTCACACGGCAGGAGGAGGAAACAATCCTCTCCTGGCCGTGATGATGGGTCCAAGCCGCGTTTCCGTCCACGAAAAATTCGCCGGTTTTCGCTGAAAAATCAGCCATTTGGACAGAAATGGCTGACTTTCTATGCGCAATTGCCTGTATTTTTGGCATTTTGCCTAATCTGGCGGCAAGGCCCAGGGGCCGCTGCGGAAACTGATCCAGTCGCTGCTGATCACCAGGTAGCAGGCGAGCCACACGACCGCCGCCACCACGGTGGTGGCCAGCGCCTTCTTCCAGAGCTGCGGCCGCTCGGGCGCGCCGCGCCAGCCGCTCTCGGCATCGGCGCCGGCCACGGGGCGGGTGCCGAAGGGCAGCACCGCGAATAGCACCACCCACCAGATGATGATGTACATCGCCGTCCCGGTGATCGGGCTCATCGCCAGTCCTTCCCTGTCCGCCAGTCCTTCCCCGCCCGTCAGACGCGCAGCAGATGCACATCCACCAGCGGCCGCTTCTGCAGCCGCCGGCCCAGCGCGCGGCGCAGCGCGGCACGGGCGGCGTCGGCCAGTGCCGCGTCCTCGCGCCGCAGGGCGAGCGGCAGGTCGGCGATCGCCTGGGCCAGATCGGCGGCCAAGCGGCCGGTCTGCGGATCCTCCGGCTCGAACAGGCCGGGGGCGCTGACCTTGGGGGTGCCGAGCAGGCGGCCGGACTCGTCCACGGCCAGCGAGGCGATGACGACGCCGTTGTACAGCATCCGCCGCCGCGCGCCCATCACGCCGCCTTGCAGCGGCACCAGCCTGCCGCCATCCAGCACCAGGCGGCCCACCGGGGCGCTGTCGGTCACCTCCGGCCGGCCGGGGGAGAGGCGCAGGATATCGCCGTCCTCGATCAGGATGGGGGTGACCTGCGCCTCCTGCGCCAGGGCGGCATGGGCGGACAGGTGGCGCCATTCGCCGTGCACCGGCACGGTGAAGCGCGGGCGGACCAGCTTGTACAGCTTGCGCAGCTCGTCGCGGGCCGGATGGCCGGAGACGTGGACCATGTGGTCCTCGTCGGTCATCAACTGCACGCCGCGGCGCACCAGATTGTCCTGGACCGCGCCGATCGCCCGCTCGTTGCCCGGGATCATGCGGCTGCTGAACACCACGGTGTCGCCCTCGCCCAGCTCGATGCGGGGGTGGGTGTCCATGGCGATGCGGGCCAGCGCGCTGCGCGGCTCGCCCTGGCTGCCGGTGACCAGGATCAGCAGGTTCTCGTCGGGGACGTCGTTGGCCTCGTCCTCGCTCAGGAAGGGCGGGATGCCCTTGAGGTAGCCGCATTCGCGCGACGCGGCGTCCAGGTTGCGCAGGGAGCGGCCGACGATGGCCACGCTGCGGCCGGCGGCGCGGGCGGCCAGGGCGACGGATTCCACGCGGGCGACGTTGCTGGCGAAGCAGGTGACCGCGATCCGGCCGCTGATGCCGCGAATGAGGGCGGCCAGGCTGCGGCGCACATCGCCCTCGCTGCCCGAATGCCCTTCGACCATGGCGTTGGTGCTGTCGCAGACCATCGCCAGCACGCCCTCGTCGCCCAGGGCGGCCAGCGCCGCCTCGTCGGTGCAGGGGCCGAGCATGGGCTCGGGGTCCATCTTCCAGTCGCCGGTATGGAGCACGATGCCGGCCGGGGTGCGGATCACCAGCGCCTGCGACTCGGGGATGGAGTGGGCCATGCGCAGGAATTGCAGGCTGAACGGCGCCACCTCGAAGGCCCCGCCGGTCGGGATGACGTGGACCTTCACCTCGCCGTTGAGCTGCACCTCGGCCAGCTTGCGGCGCAGGACCGCCGCGGCGAAGGGGGTGGCATAGACCGGGCAGCGCAGTTGCGGCCACAGCCAGGCGACCGCGCCGATATGGTCCTCATGCGCATGGGTGATCACCAGCCCGACCAGCTTGTCGCGCCGTTCGGCGATGAAGGCCGGGTCCGGCATCATCACATCGACCTCGGGGTGCTCGGCGCCACCGAAGCCGATGCCGCAATCCACCGCCAGCCACCGCCCACCGTAGCGGTACAGGTTCAGGTTCATCCCGATCTCGCCCGTCCCGCCCAGTGGCAGGAACGCCAGATCGCCGCTCAACGCGTCCATATGCAGCCTTCAATTTCCAATGCAGCCGGGCGGGAGGCCCGGAGAGATCAATCCTGTTCGGGCAGACGTGCCCGTTCCTTGGACAATGTGGGGGCCGTATTGCGCTGCGCCAACATCCGCAGGCCATCCAATGTCAAATCGGGGTCGATATGCTCGATCACCGTGGTGCCTTCGGCGAGCAGCGAGGCCAGGCCGCCGGTGGCGATCACCTTCAGGCCGCCGCCATACTCCGCCTGGATGCGCGCCACCAGCCCCTCGATCATCGCGACATAGCCCCAGTAGATGCCGGACTGCATGGCCGGCACGGTGGAGCGGCCGATCACCGCCTGCGGCCGGCCGATGCCGATGCGCGGCAGGCGAGCGGCGGCGCGGTGCAGCGCCTCGATCGACAAGTTGATGCCCGGCGCGATCACGCCGCCGAGATAGGCGCCGTCCTTGTCCACCACGTCGAAGGTGGTCGCGGTGCCGAAATCGATCACCACCAGCGGCCCGCCATAGGTGCGGTGGCCGGCCAGCGCGTTCAGCAGCCGGTCGGCGCCGACCTCGTCGGGGTTATCGATGCGGATCTCGAAGCCCCAGTCCAGCGTGGCGCGGGCGACCAGCGGCTCCACCTCGAACCAGTCGCGGCAGAGGCGGCGCAGGTGGTAGAGGGCGGCCGGAACCACCGTGCCGATGACGGCGGCCGAGACCTCCTCGCGCTTCAGGCCGGAGAGGCCGAGCAGGGTGAGCAGCCAGACCGCGTAATCGTCGGAGGTGCGCTGCGGGTCGGTAGCGATGCGCCAGGTGCCGCGCCAGCCATGCGCGTCGTGGATCGCCATGACCACGTTGGTGTTGCCTGCGTCGATGACCAGCAGCATGGCGCTATTCCTCGGCCTGTAGCAGCGTGCCCGCCGGCGCCAGCAGGCTGCCGTCCGCCGCGAGGCCGGCGAAGCCCGGAAGCCGCGCGCCCCAATGCGCCCAGGCATCGCGCACCGGCGCGAAGCCTGCGGCCTCCTGTACGCCGCGCCAATGTTCCAGCCGCGCCAGCAGCAGGGCCGCCATCGTCGTGGGGGGTGGCGGCGCGATCACATCGCCCAGGCACGCGGTACGCCGGTCCGGCACCGTGGGGGCCAGCGCCAGGTTGATGCCGATGCCGATCACCACCCAGTCCAGCGCGCCCTGGGCGGCGCTGCTGTCGACCAGGATGCCGGCGAGCTTGGCGCCGCCCAGCAGCAGGTCGTTCGGCCATTTCAGCGCCAGCGCCCGGTCGTCGCCGAGTACCCCCACCACCGCCTCGGCCACCGCGACGCCGGCCAGCAGCGACCATTGGCTGGCCTCGCGCGCCGGCCCCGGCGGGCGCAGGAGGACGGAGATGTAGAGATTGCCTTCCGGGGATTCCCAATGGCGGCCCTTGCTGCCCCGCCCCTGCACTTGCTGGCGCGCCTGCACCGCAAGCAGCGCGGGGGCGCCATCCTGCGCCAGCGCGCGGCACAGATCGGAGGTCGAGGGCAGCGCCGCATGGACCGCGAGCCGCCATCCCCGCGGAAGGGACGGTGCCGCGGCGGACGCTGTCACCCGAACAGCACCTTCGCGGCCGCCTCCGCCGCCGCGACGACCGGGGCCGGGTAGAGGAAGAACAAGGTTGTGAACAATCCGCCCACCCCGGCCACGAAGGACAGCGATGCCGGCCGCACGTCGAAAGCTTCGTCCGGCGCGTCGAAATACATCACCTTGATGATACGGATGTAATAGAAGGCGCCGATCACGCTGGTCAGCACGCCGATCACCGCCAGCGCCCACATGCCCTGCTGCACGGCGGCGGTGAAGATGAAATACTTGCCCCAGAAGCCGGAGAACGGCGGGATGCCGGCCATGCTGAACATGAACACCGCCAGGCCCAGCGCCATCGCCGGGTCGGTCCGGCCCAGCCCGGCGAGATCGGTGATGCCTTCCACCGCCCGCCCGCGCCGGCGCATGGCGATAATCAACGCGAACGTGCCGATATTCATGAACACGTAGGTGACCAGGTAGATCAGCACGCCGCGCACGCCCGCCTGGGTGCCGGCCGCCAGCCCGATCAGTGCGTAGCCCATGTGGCCGATCGACGAATAGGCCATCAGCCGCTTGAAGTTGCGCTGGCCGATCGCCGCCAGCGAGCCCAGCAGCATCGAGGCGATCGACATCAGCACGATGAGCTGCTGCCACTGCGCCAGCAGATGCCCGAACGGCGAGGCCATCAGCCGCACCAGCAGCGCCATCGCGGCGACTTTCGGCGCGCTGGCCATGAACGCGGTCACCGGGGTCGGGGCGCCCTCGTACACGTCGGGCGTCCACATGTGGAACGGCACCGCCGAGACCTTCAGCGCGAGGCCGGACAGCACGAACACGATGCCGACCACCAGCCCGGGCGAGGCACTGGCCGGATCACTCAGCGCCTTGGCCAGCAGGGCAAAATCCATCGAGCCGGTGAAGCCGTAGATCAGCGACACGCCATAGAGCAGCAGCCCGGACGCCAGCGAGCCGAGTACGAAATACTTCAGCCCGGCCTCGGAGGAGCGCAGTTCGTCGCGCGCGAAGGCGGCCAGCACGTAGATCGACAGGCTCATCAGCTCGACGCCCATGTACATGGTCATCAGGCTGGTCGCCGAGGCCATCAGCATCATGCCGACGGTGGAGAACAGCATCAGCACCGGGAATTCGAACCGGCGCAGGTTCTCATGCTCGTTGTAATCCAGCGACATCACCACGCCGAGGGTGGCGGCGGCCAGCACCAGCAGCTTGACGAACACGCTGTAGGCATCGGTGACGAACAGCCCGGAATAGCCAACCCCGTTGGCCCCCGACAGCACCAGCATCGCGGTGAGCAGGAAGGCGCCCACCGTCAGCATGCAGCCCAGGCGGAAGAAATTGCCGCGGCTCACCACGCCCAGGATCAGGATTGCCATGCCGCAGCACGACAGCACGATCTCCGGCAGCGCCAGCGTCCAGTTCAGCGACATCCAGGTCATCGCGGCCCCGCCCATCACTTCATCACTCCGGCCAGCTTCACGGTGTCGTGCAGAAGCAGCGCCGCCTGGTGGTGTTCGACCATGGCGCTCACGCTGGCATCCCAGAAGCTGGTGAAGCTCGACGGGTAGATGCCCATCCACAGCGTCAGGATGATCAGCGGCGCGAACACCGCGATCTCACGCGGGCTCAGGTCCAGGATGGATTTCAGCTCGTCCTTGGTCAGCCTTCCGAACACCACCCGGCGATACAGATACAGCATGTAGGCCGCACCGAGGATCATCCCCATGCTGCCGAGCAGCGCGAGCCAGAAGCTGACCTTGAAGGCACCGATCAGCACCAGCACCTCTCCGACGAAGCCGGCGGTGCCGGGCAGCCCGACGCTAGCCATGGTGAACAGCATGAAGGTGAAGGCATAGGCCGGCATGCGGCTGGCCAGCCCGCCGTAACGGGCGATCTCGCGAGTATGCATACGGTCGTAGATCACGCCGACGCACAGGAACAGCGCGGCCGAGACCACGCCATGCGAAAGCATCTGGAACAGCGCGCCCGAGACGCCCTGCATGTTGATGGTGAAAATGCCGATGGTCACCACGCCCATATGCGCGACCGAGGAATAGGCGATCAGCTTCTTCATGTCGGTCTGCGCCAGCGCCACCAGCGAGGTGTAGATCACCGCCACCACCGACAGCGTGTAGATGAAGGGCGCGAAATAAGCGGAGGCCAGCGGCAGCATCGGCACCGAGAAGCGCAGGAACCCGTACGCCCCCATCTTCAGCAGCACGCCCGCCAGGATGACCGAGCCCGCGGTCGGCGCCTCCACATGCGCGTCCGGCAGCCAGGTATGCACCGGCCACATCGGCACCTTCACCGCGAAGCTGGCGAAGAAGGCCAGGAACAGCCAGGTCTGCATCGAGGCCGGGAAGCTGTATTTCAGCAGCGCCGGGATGTCGGTGGTGCCGGCCGCATACCACATCGCCAGCAGCGCCAGCAGCATCAGCACCGAGCCGGCCAGCGTGTAGAGGAAGAACTTGATCGCCGCATACACCCGGCGCGGCCCGCCCCAAATCCCGATGATGAGATACATCGGGATGAGCACGCCCTCAAAAAACATGTAGAACACGACGAAATCGAGCGCGCAGAACATGCCGACCATCATCGTTTCGAGGATGAGGAAGGAGAGCATGAACTCGCGCACCCGCGTCTGGATCGCCTCCCAGCTCGCCAGGATGCAGATCGGCGTCAGCGCGGTGGAGAGCAGCACGAACAGCACCGAGATGCCGTCCACCCCCATCTTGTAGGTGATGCCCCATTGCGGCAGCCACGACGCCTGTTCCACGAACTGGAAACCCGGGTCGGAGGGGTCGAACCGCACCCACAGGATCAGCGACAGCGCGAAGACGATCAGGCTGGTCCACAGCGCCGTCCAGCGCGCATTGGCGGCGACCGTGGCCTCGTCGCCGCGGACCGACATGATCACCACCGCGCCGGCCAGCGGCAGGAAGGTGAGGAGCGAAAGCAGGGGGAAGCCAGCCGCGTTCATGATGTCACCGGAAGATCAGGAAGACGCTGATCAGCGCGACGACGCCGATCAGCATGGCAAAGGCGTAGTTGGCGATCGATCCGGTCTGCACCTTGACCACCTGCGCCGAACTGTCGGAGGTGAGCGATGCCATCCCGTTGGGGATGCCGTCGATCAACGTGGCGTCGCCCACCTGCCACAGCAGGCGGGACAGCGCCATCAGCGGGCGCACCAGCACGGCGTCGTACAGCTCGTCGAAATACCACTTGTTCAGCAGGAAGCGGTACACCGGCGCGAAGGCGGAGGCGAGCTGCCCCGGCAGCGACGGCACCGCCATATACATGAAATATGCCAGCGCGATGCCCGCGAAGCCCAGCACGCTGGGCGCCAGCGCCACCCAGCCCGGCACCTCCTCCATCGCGTGCAGCACGTGGTTGTCGGCCGCGATCTGGATGCTCTGGCCCCAGAACGCCTGCCAGTGCTCGCCCAGCAGTTGGTCGCGGAACAGGAAGCCCAGCACCACGGCGCCGATGGCCAGCAGGATCAGCGGCACCGTCATCACCGCCGGGCTTTCGTGGACATGCTCCATGGTGTGGTGGTCGGCGCGCGGCTTGCCATGGAAGGTCAGGATCAGCAGGCGCCAGGAATAGAACGCGGTCAGGAACGCCGCGATCAGCCCGCACCAGAAGCCGTAATGCCCGCTGGCGCTGTCCGACGCCCAGGCCGCCTCCAGGATCGCGTCCTTGGAGAAGTAGCCGGCGAACGGATACACGCCGCCCAGCGCCAGGCTGCCGATCCACATCACGGTGTAGGTCAGCGGGATCTTCTTCCAGATGCCGCCCATCTTGCGGATGTCCTGCTCGTCGGACATCGCGTGGATCACCGAGCCGGCGCCCATGAACAGCAGCGCCTTGAAGAAGGCATGCGTCAGCAGGTGGAAGATCGAGGCCTGATAGGCCCCCACGCCGGCGGCCACGAACATGTAGCCAAGCTGGGAGCAGGTGGAATAGGCGATCACCCGCTTGATGTCGTTCTGCACGCAGCCGATGGTCGCTGCGAACAGCGCCGTGCTGCCGCCCACCACCGCCACGAAGGCCAACGCACCCGGCGCGTGGTCCAGCAGCGGCGACATCCGCGCCATCAGGAACACGCCGGCCGTCACCATCGTCGCGGCATGGATCAGCGCGGAAACCGGCGTCGGCCCCTCCATCGCGTCCGGCAGCCAGACATGCAGGCCGAGCTGCGCCGATTTGCCCATGGCGCCGATGAACAGCAGGACGCCGATCACCTCGAAGGCCGGCCAGGTGCCGCCGAGCACATGGTAGGTGTCGGCGGAATGCTGGCCGATCGCGGCGAAGATGTCGCCGAACTGGATGCTGCCGAAGGTGAAGAACACCAGCGCGATGCCGACCGCGAAGCCGAGGTCGCCGATGCGGTTGACGATGAACGCCTTCATCGCCGCGGCGCAGGCGCTCGGCTTCTCATACCAGAAGCCGATCAGCAAATAGCTCGCCAGGCCCACGCCCTCCCAGCCGAAGAACAGCTGCAGCAGGTTGTCGGCGGTCACCAGCATCAGCATGGCGAAGGTGAACAGGCTGAGATAGCTGAAGAAGCGTGCGATCGAGTTGTCGTGGCTCATGTAGCCGACGCTGTAGATATGGATCAGCGTCGCCACGCAGGTGACCATCGCCACCATCACCGCCGAGAGCGTGTCGTAGCGCAGCGCCCAGGAAACATGGAAACTGCCGGCATCGACCCAGGTGCCCAGGTCGACCACACCCGGCGTGCCGCCCTGGTAGACCAGCGACACGAACGATGCCACGCCGCAGGCCGAGGCCAGCAGCATGCACAGGATGGTGACGGCCTGGGCCGCACGGTCCCCGATGGCCTTGCCGAAGAACCCGGCGACGACGGAACCGAGGAGCGGCGCAAAGACGGCAACAGCGTAGAGCATGCGCTCAGCCCTTCATCAGATTCACGTCCTCGACCTCGATCGAGCCGCGGTTGCGGAAATAGATCACCACGATGGCCAGCCCGATCGCTGCCTCGGCAGCCGCCACGGTCAGGACGAACATCGCCATGACCTGCCCGGTCAGGTCGTCCAGCGCCGAGGAGAAGGCAACCAGGTTGAGGTTCACCGCCAGCAGCATCAGCTCGATGGACATCAGGATGACGATGACGTTCTTCCGGTTCAGGAAGATGCCGAAGATGCCCAGCACCAGCAGGATGGCGCTGACGGCCAGATAATGGCCGAGCCCGACCGCGAGCATGTCAGTGCCCTCCCCCATGATGTCCGTGATCGTCATGCGCCGCCACTTCCGGCTCGGGCGCCGGCTTCGGCCGGATGATGCCAAGCTCGCGCACGCCGGCGCCGCTGCGCACATCCATCATCTCCAGCGTGTCGCCGGCCATCCGGCCGATCTGCTGGGCGATCACCTGGTGGCGCGAGGATGTCTTGTCGCGCAGGGTCAGCACGATCGCGCCGATCATCGCCACCAGCAGCACCAGGCCGGATGCCTGGAACAGTAGGATGTAATGCGTATAGATCAGCTGGCCGAGCTGGGCGGTGTTGTGCACCCCCTCGGCCCGCGGCGCGAAGCGGAGGCTGGCGGCGCCGGGCGCGAACTTCCAGCCGCCCAGCACGATCGCCAGTTCCGCCAGCAGCACCACGCCGATGGTCGCCCCCACCGGGGCATAGCGCTGGAACCCCTCGCGCAGCTGCGAGAAGTTGATATCCAGCATCATCACCACGAACAGGAACAGCACCGCGACCGCGCCCACGTAGACGATCACCAGGATCATCGCCAGGAATTCCGCCCCGGCCAGCAGGAACAGCGCCGCCGCGTTAAAGAACGCCAGGATCAGGAACAGCACGGAGTGCACCGGATTGCGCGCACTGACCACCATCGCCGCGGAGGCGATCAGAATGGCCGCGAACACATAGAAGGCGAGCGCTGCGATCATCATGCACCCGCGCCGTTGTTGATCTGCTTCATGGTCATCCTACGAGACCGGCCCCGATGGGAGGCGGCCCTTCATCTCAGCGATAGGGGGCGTCCAGTTCCAGGCGGCGGGCCAGCTCCGGCTCCCAGCGGTCGCCGTTGGCCAGCAGCTTGTCCTTGTTGTAGAAAAGTTCCTCGCGCGTCTCGGTGGCGAACTCGAAGTTCGGCCCCTCGACGATCGCATCCACCGGACAGGCTTCCTCGCACAGCCCGCAATAGATGCATTTGGTCATATCGATGTCGTAGCGCGTGGTGCGGCGGCTGCCATCCTCGCGCGGCTCGGCCTCGATGGTGATCGCCTGCGCCGGGCAAACCGCCTCGCACAGCTTGCACGCGATGCACCGCTCCTCGCCGTTCGGGTAGCGGCGCAGCGCGTGCTCGCCCTTGAAGCGCGGGCTGATCGGTCCCTTCTCGTACGGGTAGTTGATGGTCACCTTGCGCTTGAAGAAATACTTCAAGGTCAGCGCCATGCCCGACACGAGCTCGCTCAGCAGCAGGCTCCGCGCGGTGCGGTCAAGCAATGCCATCGGTCAAACTCCTACGCGCCGGCGGTTTGCGGGATCAGGCGACATGCGGCAGCCACCCGAACGCCAGCAGCACGCCCGCCACCAGCACCAGATAGAACAGCGAGAACGGCAGGAACACCTTCCATCCCAGCCGCATCAGCTGGTCGTAGCGGTAGCGGGGGAAGGTCGCGCGCGTCCACAGGAAGAAGAACAGCACCACACAGATCTTCAGGATCAGCCAGATCGGCCCGGGAATGAAGGTCAGCCCGAATGGCGCCAGCCAGCCGCCGAGGAACAGGATCGTCGTCATCGCCGCCATCAGGATCATGTTCGCGTATTCGCCGAGGAAGAACAGCGCGAAGCTCATCGAGCTGTATTCCACGAAGAACCCGGCGACGATCTCGCTCTCGCCTTCCGGCAGGTCGAACGGCGAGCGGTTGGTCTCGGCCAGCGTCGAGATGAAGAAGATGATGAACATCGGGAACAGCGGCAGCGCGAACCACACATGCCGCTGCGCCAGCACAATGTCGTTCAGGTTCAGGCTGCCCACACACAGCAGCACGGTGACCATCACGAAGCCCATCGAGACTTCGTACGACACCATTTGCGCCGCCGACCGCAGCGCGCCCAGGAATGGATACTTCGAATTGCTGGCCCAACCCGCGATGATGATGCCGTAGACACCCAGCGAACTGATCGCGAACAGGTACAGCACGCCCACGTTGATGTCGGCGATCGCCCAGCCGTCGTTCACCGGGATCACCGCCCAGGCGATCATCGCCAGCCCGAAGGTCAGCATCGGCGCCATCAGGAACAGCATCCGGTTGGCGCCGGTCGGGATGATGGTCTCCTTCATCAGCATCTTGATGGCGTCGGCGAAGGGCTGGAACAGCCCGAACGGCCCCACCACGTTCGGCCCGCGCCGCAACTGCATGGCGCCCAGCACCTTGCGCTCGGCCAGCGTCAGATAGGCCACGCCAATCAGCAACGGCACCAGCAGCGCCAGCGCCTTCAGCACGGTCAGGATCAGGATGCCCAGCGGGTTGGTCAGGAAGAACTCCATCATCCGCCCTACTCCGCCGCCTGCGCCATGGGGGGCAGGTAGGTCCGGGTGCATTCCGCCATGGTCGGGCTCGCGCGGCTGATCGGGTCGGTCTGATAGTAGTTGGCGATCGCGGCCACCAGCGGCGGCCCGCTGAGCGCACCCACCTCGCCGGCAGGGCCGGACAGGTCGGTGCAGCCGAAGCGCGGCAGGATGTCGAGCCGCGCGAACACCGGGTTCACCGCCTCCAGCCGCGCCCGCACCGCCTCCAGCGTGTCATACGGCAGGGTGCGGTCGATATAGCCGCTGAACGCCCGCAGGATCTTCCAGTCCTCGCGCGCCGCCGCTGGCGGATACACCGCCAACTGCCCGCGCTGCACCCGGCCCTCGGTGTTCACGTAGGTGCCGTTCTTCTCGGTATAGGCCGCCCCCGGCAGGATCACATCCGCCCGCGCCGCGCCCGCGTCGCCATGATGTCCTTGATAGACCACGAACGTGCCGGCCCCGATCTTCGCGGTGTCGAACTCGTCCGCCCCCAGCAGCCACAGCAGGTCCACGCCGCCGCCCAGCATGCCGGCCAGGTCCTTGCCCCCGGCACCCGGCAGGAAGCCGAGATCCAGCGCCCCCACCCGGGCCGCCGCGGTGTGCAGCACGTTGAAGCCGTGCCAGTCCGGCGTCAGCATCCCCGTCTCGGCCGCCAGCTTCCAGCACGCCGCCAGCATCGCCGCCCCGTCGGGTCGCGCCAGCGCGCCCTGCCCCACGATGATCATCGGCCGCTTCGCCGCCTTCAGCACCTCGGCGAAACCATGGCTGCCCGACAGCACCTGCCCCAGCACCACCGGCCGCTCGCCCAGCCACTCCACCGGATAGGTCAGGTCCGCCTCGGTCCCGATCGCTGCCACCTTCAGCCCGCCGGCCAGCCATGCCTTGCGGATGCGCGCATTGATCAGCGGCGCCTCCCGGCGCGGATTGCTGCCCACGATCAGCAGCGCGTCCGCCTCCTCGATCCCGGCGATCGAGGTGTTGAAACTGTAGAAATCCCGCCGCGAGGCATCCAGCGCCGCCCCGTCCTGCCGGCAATCCAAATTGGCCGAGCCCCGCGCCGCCATCAGTTCCTTCAGCAGCAACATGCTCTCGGCGTCGGCCAGGTTGCCGGCCACGGCGCCGATCCGCGTCCCGTCCAGCCCCGCCAGCCGCCCGGCAATCGCCGCGAATGCCTCTTCCCACTCCGCGCGCACCAGCTTGCCGTCGCGCCGCACCCAGCAGGAGTCCAGCCGCCGCCGCTTCAGCCCATCGACCGCGAAGCGCGACTTGTCGGCCAGCCACTCCTCGTTCACGTCCTCGTTCAGCCGCGGCAGCACGCGCAGGACCTCTGGCCCGCGCGAATCCACCCGGATCGCCGCACCCACCGCGTCCAGCACGTCCACGCTGTCGGTCTTCTTCAATTCCCACGGCCGCGCCACGAAGGCATACGGCTTGGAGGTCAGCGCCCCCACCGGGCAGATGTCGATCAGATTGCCCGAAAGCTCCGAGGTCAGCGCCTTCTCCACATAGGTGCCCACCTCCATGCCCTCGCCGCGCGCCGTCGCCCCCAGCTCGGACACCCCGGCGATCTCGGTCGAGAAGCGGATGCAGCGCGTGCACTGGATGCAGCGCGTCATCACCGTCTTCACCAGCGGCCCGAGGTTCTTGTCCTTCACCGCCCGCTTGGCCTCCTCATAGCGCGAGGAATCGCCGCCATAGCCCACCGCCTGGTCCTGCAGATCGCATTCGCCGCCCTGGTCGCAGATCGGGCAGTCCAGCGGATGGTTGATCAGCAGGAACTCCATCACCCCGCGGCGCGCCTTGCGCACCATCGGGCTGTCGGTGTGCACCACCATCCCCTCGTTCACCGGATAGGCGCAGGAGGCGAACGGCTTGGGCGGCGCCTTCTCGATCTCCACCAGGCACATGCGGCAATTGCCCGCCACCGACAGCCGCTCATGGTAGCAGAAGCGTGGGATTTCCTTGCCCGCCGCCTCGCAGGCCTGCAGCACGTTGGAGCCCGGAGGCACCTCGACATCGATGCCGTCGACCGTGACCTTCACCATCGCGCCTACTCCGCTGCCATGCGCGTTGCACCGGCCTTATAGGCGGCGATACGGGCTTCCATCTCGGGCCGGAAGTTCTTGATCAGCCCCTGGATCGGCCAGGCCGCCGCATCGCCGAGCGCACAGATCGTGTGCCCTTCGATCTGCCGCGTCACCTGCTCCAGCGTGTCGATCTCCGACACTTCGGCACGCCCCTGCACCATGCGGTTCATCACCCGCATCATCCAGCCGGTGCCCTCGCGGCATGGCGTGCACTGGCCGCAGCTCTCATGCTTGTAGAAGGCGCTGAGCCGGGCGATCGCCTTGATGATGTCCGTGGACTTGTCCATCACGATCACCGCCGCCGTGCCCAGCCCGCTCTTCACGTCGCGCAGGCTGTCGAAATCCATCAGAATGGTGTCGCAGGTCGCCTTGTTCAGCACCGGCACCGAGGCGCCGCCCGGGATCACCGCCAGCAGGTTGTCCCAGCCCCCGCGCACGCCGCCGGCATACTTGTCGATCAATTCGCGCAGCGGGATGCCCAGCTCCTCCTCCACGTTGCACGGCTTGTTCACGTGGCCGGAGATGCAGAACAGCTTGGTGCCGGCGTTCTTCGGTCGCCCCAGCGCCGAGAACCACGCTGCCCCGCGCCGCAGGATGGTCGGCGCCACCGCGATGCTCTCCACGTTGTTCACCGTGGTCGGGCAGCCATACAGCCCGACGGCGGCCGGGAACGGCGGCTTCAGCCGCGGCATGCCCTTCTTGCCCTCCAGGCTCTCGATCAGCGCGGTCTCCTCGCCGCAGATATAGGCGCCGGCGCCGCGATGCAGATACAGGTCGAAATCCCAACTCGAGCCCGCCGCGTTCTTACCGATCAACCCGGCCTCGTAGGCCTCGTCGATCGCCCGCTGCAACGCCACCGCCTCGTTGTAGAACTCGCCGCGGATGTAGATGTAGCAGGCATGCGCGCCCATCGCGAAGCTGGCGACCAGGCAACCCTCCACCAGCTTGTGCGGGTCGTGGCGCAGGATGTCGCGGTCCTTGCAGGTGCCCGGCTCGGACTCGTCGGCGTTCACAACCAGGTAATGCGGCCGGTCGCCGATGGTCTTGGGCATGAACGACCATTTCATGCCGGTCGGGAACCCCGCGCCGCCGCGCCCGCGCAGCCCGGACGCCTTCATCTCCTCCACGATCGCCTCGCGCCCGCGGGCGAGGATGGCGGCCGTCCCGTCCCAGTCCCCACGCGCCCGCGCGCCGGCCAGCCCGGGGTCGTGCAGCCCGTAGAGATTGGTGAAAATCCGGTCCTGATCGCTCAGCATGCGCTCATTCCGCCTTTTCGAACTTCAGCGTGGTCAGCGTCGTCGGCCCACCCTCGGGGGCGGAGGTCTGCCGCCCGGCCATCGAGCCCGGCTTCGGCACCTCGCCGCGCCGCAGCGCCGCCAGCAGCGCCTTGGTCCGCTCGGCGTCCATGTCCTCGTAGAAATCGTCGTTCACCTGCAGCACCGGCGCGTTCACGCAGGCGCCGACGCATTCCACCTCGGTCATGGTGAACATCCCGTCGGCGCTGGTCTCCTTCCAGCCCTTGATGCCGGTGGCATCGCGGCACGCCTTCACCACCTCGTCCGAGCCGCGCAGCCAGCATGGCGTGGTGGTGCAAAGCTGCAGGTGGAACTTGCCCACCGGCGCGGTGTTGAACATCAGGTAGAAGGTGGCCACCTCATATACCCGGATCGGCGGCATCCCCAGGATGCGCCCGATCTCGTCCATCGCCGCCACCGGCACCCACGCGCTGCCGGTGGCGCGCCCCATCTGCCGCTGCGCCAGGTCCAGCAACGGCAGCACCGCGCTGGCCTGCTTGCCGGGCGGATATTTGGCGATATGCCGCTCCACCTGCGCCATGCTCTCGGCATCGAAGGTGAAGCTCGCGGGCTGCTCGAACCCGCCGGTTGCGTTCTCTTCCATGCTCTACCTGTCGATCTCGCCGAACACGATGTCGAGCGACCCGATGATCGCCACCGCATCGGCCAGCATGTGCCGCTTGGACATCGCCTCCACCGCCTGCAGATGCGCGAAGCCGGTCGCGCGGATCTTGCAGCGATAGGGACGGTTGGTGCCGTCGGCCACCAGATACACGCCGAATTCGCCCTTCGGCGCCTCGACCGCGGTATAGGTGGCGCCCGCCGGAACGTGGAAGCCTTCCGTGTACAGCTTGAAGTGATGGATCAGCGCTTCCATCGAGGTCTTCATCTCGCCACGGCTCGGCGGCGTGATCTTGTGGTCCGAGACCTTCACCGGCCCCGGCTTCATCTGCGCCAGGCACTGCCTGATCATCGACACGCTTTCACGCATCTCGCCGATGCGCATCAAGTAGCGGTCATAGCAGTCGCCGTTGCGGCCGACCGCGATGCGGAAATCGAGCCTGTCGTACATCTCGTACGGCTGCGACTTGCGCAGATCCCACGGCACGCCGGAGGCCCGCAGGCACGGCCCGGTGAAGCCCCAGGCCAGCGCCTGCTCCGCCGTCATGATGCCGATATCCACCAACCGCTGCTTCCAGATGCGGTTGTTGGTCAGCAACGTCTCCAGGTCGTCGATGAACTTCGGGAAAGTCTCGGCCCAGGCACCGATCTTCTCCTCCAGCCCGGCCGGCAGATCCTTGGCGACGCCGCCTGGCCGGAAATAATTCGCATGCAGCCGCGCGCCGGACGCGGCCTCATGGAACTCCATCAGCTTCTCGCGCTCCTCGAACCCCCACAGCGCCGGCGTGATCGCCCCCACGTCCAGCGCATAGGTCGTCACGTTCAGCAGGTGGTTCAGAATCCGGGTGATCTCGCTGAACAGCGTGCGGATCCAGCTCGCCCGCTCGGGCACCTTGATGCCGAGCAGCCGCTCGGTGGCCAGCGCGAAGGCATGCTCCTGGCACATCGGGCTCACGTAATCGAGCCGGTCGAAATACGGCAGTGCCTGGATGTAGCTCTTGTATTCGATCAGCTTCTCGGTGCCGCGATGCAGCAGCCCGATATGCGGATCGGCGCGCTCCACCACCTCGCCGTCCATCTCCAGGATCAGCCGCAGCACGCCATGCGCCGCCGGATGCTGTGGCCCGAAATTGATGGAGTGGCTGTCGATCTCGACCGTCTTGGTCACCGGATCGGTCTTCACCGTCTCGCTCACGGCGTGCTCCCCTTTCGCGCCTTCTCGTCGCCGGGCAGCGAGGTCATCGCCTCCCACGGCGACAGGAAGTCGAAGTTGCGGAAGTCCTGCGTCAGCTTGACCTTCTCATAGACCACCTGCTTGCGCTCCTCGTCGTAGCGCACCTCCACATGGCCGGTGAGCGGGAAGTCCTTGCGCAGCGGATGCCCCTCGAAGCCGTAATCGGTCAAGATGCGCCGCAAATCGGGCTGGCCGGAGAACACGATGCCGAACATGTCCCATGCCTCGCGCTCCCACCAAGTCGCCACCGGCCAGACCGTGTGCACCGATGGCACCGGCGCCTGCTCGTCGGTCGGCACCACCACCCGCAGCCGCTGGTTCAGCGACACCGACAACAGGTTGTAGACCACGTCGAACCGCTCGGCCCGCTCCGGCCAGTCCACGCCGCAGATGTCCATCACCTGCTCGAAGGCGAAGCGCGGATCGTCGCGCAGCACGGTCATCAGGGCCGCCAGCCCGTCCCGCCCGGCATGCGCCACCAGCTCGTCCCGCTCGAAGCCCACCGCCGACAGCCCCGGCACCGACGCCAGCGACTCGGCCAGCACCTGCATCGGAGTCGGCGCCGGCTCCTGCACCACGTCGTCAACCACGGAGGATGGTCCCCGTGCGGCGGATCTTCTTCTGCAACTGCATGATTCCGTACACCAGCGCCTCGGCGGTCGGCGGACAGCCCGGCACATACACGTCCACCGGCACCACGCGGTCGCAGCCGCGCACCACCGAATACGAATAATGGTAATAGCCGCCGCCATTGGCGCAGCTGCCCATGCTGATCACCCAGCGCGGCTCCGGCATCTGATCGTACACCTTGCGCAACGCCGGAGCCATCTTGTTGGTCAGCGTGCCGGCCACGATCATCACATCGCTCTGCCGCGGCGAGGCGCGCGGAATGATGCCCATCCGGTCCAGGTCATAACGCGGCATGTAGGCGTGGATCATCTCCACCGCGCAGCAGGCCAGCCCGAAGGTCATCGGCCATAGGCTGCCGGTGCGCGCCCAGTTGACCAGCTTGTCCAGGTTGGCGACCACGAAGCCCTTGTCCGCCATCTCGCCGGTGATGCCCTTCACCACCGCGTCCTGCGCCGCCCCTGGCGCCAGCGCGCCGGCCTTGAAGTCCATCATCACCGTCTCGGTCGCGCTCATGCCGCTCACTCCCAATCCAGGGCGCCCTTGCACCACTCGTAGATGAAGCCAACCGTCAGCACCCCGAGGAAGGCCAGCATCGACAGGAACCCGAACACCCCGATATCCGCCAGGCTCACCGCCCAGGGGAACAGGAACGCCACCTCCAGGTCGAAGATGATGAACAGGATCGCCACCAGGTAGAACCGCACGTCGAACCGCCGGCGGGCATCGTCGAACGCCTCGAATCCGCACTCATAGGCCGACAGCTTCTCCGCGTACGGCTTCTGCCGCGCCGCCACCAGCGAGCCGCCCACCATCGCCAGCGCGATCACGCCGGCAATGCCGATGAACACCAGGATCGGGAAATACGCGGCCAGCGCGGGCGCCATGATGCTTCCTTTCGGTCTGCCGGCGCCGGCCTGTGCCGCCGCCGTCCCACGGCGCGAGTCACGCCGACGCCGCCGTGCAGCAATACCGCACCGCAGCGCGCGCGGACATTACCCTCATCGCGCGCCCTCGGCCATAGGGGCAAAGGCATCAATCGCCCCGAATTCAAGGGCGGCATGCCTGCCTGGATTGTAAGGAAAGCGCACGAAGCGATGCGCGGTTCTGTGTGTGGGGGGGCCTGCTGCGATGCTGGCGCGAGTGACGGGGCTCGAACCCGCGACCTCCGGCGTGACAGGCCGGCGCTCTAACCAACTGAGCTACACCCGCATCGGCAGGCCGCAGCGTTTAGATGCCCCGCCGGGCGGCGTCAAGCGCGTGCGGACAAACCCCGGTCGATTTTCCGGATGGCCGCCATGCGGCGCCGCCAGCCGGGGGAAATGGTGGGCGGTGACGGATTCGAACCGCCGGCCCTCTCGGTGTAAACGAGACGCTCTACCGCTGAGCTAACCGCCCCACGCCGAACGGCCGGGGACATAGGCGATACCGGCCCCAAACGCAAAGGGCCGCCCCGAAGGGCGGCCCTGCCGGCGCAGCGAATGCCGCCAGTCTCAGTTCACGGCGTCCTTCAGGGACTTGCCGGCCTTGAACCGCACCGACACCGAGGCGTCGATCTTGATCTCCTCGCCGGTGCGCGGGTTGCGCCCGGTGGTTGCCTCGCGCTTGCTGGTCACGAACGAGCCGAAGCCCACCAGCCGCACCTCCTCCTTGGCCTTCAGCGCGCCCTCGATGGCCGAGAACACGGCATCCACCACCTCGGCGGCCTTGGCCTTGGTCAACTCGGTCGAATCCGCCACGGCGGCGATGAGGTCCATCTTGTTCACGGCTTTGAGCCCCCTGATCTGGTCGTCATATGAGTGTTCAGGCGCACCCCGGACGGGGCCGCCCACGTATCTGTCCAATGGACCGGAAGGCTGCGACACAGGCGACCACGCGGCATCCCCTGCATCAGCGATCCGGCTCCGTCGCGGCGCCGCCAGCGAATCGCCGCAGCCTGAACGGCGACACTAGAGGCCGGCTTCCGGCCACGTCAACGAAGCCGGCGAACATTCCAGTGATGTGTTCACGACCCCGAGAGCATAACCGGCACGCGAAAGCCCGCCGGATCACTCCGGCGGGCCTTGCGACTCGGCGCTTGCGCGATCAGTGCGCCAGCAACGCCCCCGGGGCTGCCGCCGCGGCGGCCGGCGCCACCGGCTCCGGCGGCTCCACCCATTCGATCGCCTCCGGCTTGCGCGCCAGCGCTTGGGCGATCACCTCGTCCACATGCGCAACCGGCACCAGCCGCAGATGCTTCTTCACGTTATCCGGAATCTCCGCCAGGTCCTTCTCGTTCTCCTTCGGGATGAACACCGTGCGAATCCCCGCCCGCAGCGCCGCCAGCAGCTTCTCCTTCAGCCCGCCGATCGGCAGCACCCGCCCGCGCAGCGTGATCTCGCCGGTCATCGCCACGTCGCGCCGCACCGGGATACCCGTCAGCACCGAGATGATGCTGACCGCCATCGCCACGCCCGCCGACGGCCCGTCCTTGGGCGTCGCCCCTTCCGGCACGTGCACATGGATGTCCCGCTTCTCGAACAGCGTCGGCTTGATGCCAAAGTTGATCGACCGGCTGCGCACATAGCTCAGTGCCGCCGACACGCTCTCCTGCATCACGTCGCCCAGCTTGCCGGTCGACTTGATGTTGCCCTTGCCCGGCAGCAACACGCTCTCGATGGTCAGGATCTCCCCGCCCACCTCGGTCCAGGCCAGCCCCGTCACCACGCCGACCATGTCCTCCGACTCGGCCTCGCCGTAATGGAACCGCCGCACCCCCGCGTATTTGTCCAGGTTCTTGCGGGTGATCGCCAGCTTCTTCACCTTGGCGGTGACGATCTCCTTTACCGCCTTGCGCGCCAGGCTGGCCAACTCGCGCTCCAGGTTCCGCACCCCGGCCTCGCGGGTGAAGTAACGGATCAGGTCCAGCAGCGCCTCGTCGGTGATCGACCACTCGGTCGGCTTCAGGCTATGCGCCTCGGTCTGCTTCGGGATCAGATGGCGCTTGGCGATCTCCACCTTCTCATCCTCGGTGTAGCCGGGGATGCGAATGATCTCCATGCGGTCCATCAGCGGCCCGGGCATGCGCAGGCTGTTGGAGGTGGTAACGAACATCACGTCCGACAGGTCGTAATCCACCTCCAGGTAATGGTCGGCGAAGGTGGAGTTCTGCTCCGGGTCCAGCACCTCCAGCAGCGCGCTGGAAGGGTCGCCGCGCCAATCCGCCCCCAGCTTGTCGATCTCATCGAGCAGGAACAACGGGTTGGAGGTCTTGGCCTTCTTCATGCCCTGGATGACCTTGCCCGGCATGGAGCCGATATAGGTCCGCCGATGGCCACGGATCTCGGCCTCGTCGCGCACGCCGCCCAGGCTCATCCGCACGAAGCTGCGCCCGGTCGCCCGCGCGATCGACTTGCCGAGCGAGGTCTTGCCCACGCCGGGCGGCCCCACCAGGCACAGGATCGGCCCGCGGATCTTCTGGCTGCGCGACTGCACGGCCAGGTACTCAAGGATGCGCTCCTTGACCTTCTCCAGCCCGTAATGGTCGGCGTTCAGAACCTTCTCCGCCTCGCCCACGTCGTTGCGCACCTTGGAACGCTTGCGCCACGGGATCGCCAGGATCCAGTCGAGGTAGTTGCGCACCACCGTCGCCTCGGCGCTCATCGGGCTCATGGTGCGCAGCTTCTTCAGCTCGCCCAGCGCCTTCTCCCGCGCCTCCTTCGACAGCTTGGTCTTCTTGATCTTGGCTTCCAGCTCGGCGGTCTCGTCCTTGCCGTCCTCGCCCTCGCCCAGCTCCTTCTGGATCGCCTTCAGCTGCTCGTTCAGGTAGTACTCGCGCTGCGTCTTCTCCATCTGCCGCTTCACGCGGTTGCGGATGCGCTTCTCCACCTGCAGCACGCCGATCTCGGACTCCATGTGCCCGAACACCCGCTCCAGCCGGTCGCCGACGCGCGCCGTCTCCAGCAGTTCCTGCTTCTCGGCGATCTTGAGGTTCAGGTGGCTGGAAATCGTGTCGGCCAGCTTGCTCGGCTCCTCGATCTGGTTCAGCGAAACCAGCACCTCGGGGGCGATCTTCTTGTTCAGCTTGATGTACTGCTCGAACTGCGCCACCACCGAGCGGCCAAGCGCCTCCAACTCCTTGCCGGCGGCGGCGCCACGGGCGGCCGCATCCAGGTCGGGCATCGGCTCCACGAAGGCCTCGAAATAGCTCTCGGTCTCCTTGAACCCGGTAATCCGCGCGCGCCGTCCGCCCTCCACCAGCACCTTCACGGTGCCGTCGGGCAGCTTCAGCAGTTGCAGGATCGTGGAAACCGTGCCCACGCGATAGATATCGTCGGACGAAGGCTCGTCCTGCGCCGCGTTCTTCTGGGCGACCAGCAGAATCTGCTTGTCGTCCTTCATCACCGCTTCCAGCGCGCGGACGGATTTCTCGCGCCCCACGAACAGCGGCACGATCATGTGTGGAAACACGACGATGTCGCGCAGCGGCAGCACCGGCAGCAGGTCGGCGCGCGCCAGGCCCGCCTTCTCCACCGCTTCCGGCTTGCCGGTCTCATTCTTCTCCGGGGATTCCGGATGGTCGGACTGTGTCACGCTATTGACCTCCTACAGGACAGTCGGCACGCGGACCGCCCCGATTATGGGCACGGACCGCATCCCCAGAACGACTTGCCAGCTCTATGCCCCATCACAATGGATTGGCGCGAGCCTGACGCCCGGATGATGCGTCCGATATCGGCATCCGCCCCCCGCCCCGCAAGGCCTTGACAACCAGGCGGGGCGAACGGGTGCGCGCAGTCGTCAGGCGCTCGTCTCGGCGCGTTCCTTGCCGTAAAGGAACAGCGGGTTGGCACGGCTTTCGGCCACTTCGCGGTTGATCACCACCTCTTCCACCCCGTCCAGGCTGGGCAGGTCGAACATGGTGCCCAGCAGGATCTGCTCCATGATGGAGCGCAGCCCGCGGGCGCCCGTCTTGCGCGCGATGGCGCGCCGCGCGACCGAGGCCAGGGCGTCGTCGGTGAACGACAGCTTCACCCCCTCCATCTCGAACAGCCGGCCATACTGCTTGACCAGCGCGTTCTTCGGCTTGGTGAGGATCTCCATCAGCGCCGCCTCGTCCAGGTCCTCCAGCGTCGCCACCACCGGCAGCCGCCCGATGAACTCCGGAATCAGCCCGAAGCGCAGCAGGTCTTCCGGCTCCACCTCGCGCAGCACCGCGCCGATCCGCCGCTCCTCCGGGTCCTTCACATCGGCCCCGAAGCCGATGCCCGAGCCCTTGCCGCGGGCGGAGATGATCTTGTCCAGCCCCGAGAACGCCCCGCCCACGATGAACAGGATGTTGGTCGTGTCCACCTGCAGGAACTCCTGCTGCGGATGCTTGCGCCCGCCCTGCGGCGGCACGGAGGCGACGGTCCCCTCCATGATCTTCAGCAGCGCCTGCTGCACGCCCTCGCCGCTCACGTCGCGGGTGATCGAGGGGTTGTCGGACTTGCGGCTGATCTTGTCGACCTCGTCGATATAGACGATGCCGCGCTGCGCCCGCTCCACGTTGTAGTCGGCCGCCTGCAGCAGCTTGAGGATGATGTTCTCCACATCCTCGCCCACATACCCCGCCTCGGTCAGCGTGGTGGCGTCCGCCATGGTGAACGGCACGTCGAGGATTCGAGCAAGAGTCTGGGCCAACAGCGTCTTGCCCGAGCCGGTCGGCCCCAGCAGCATGATGTTGGACTTGGCGATCTCCACGTCGTTGTTCTTGGCGCCGTGGGCCAACCGCTTGTAATGGTTGTGCACCGCCACCGAGAGCACCTTCTTCGCATGGGCCTGGCCGATCACGTAGTCGTCCAGAACCTTGCAGATCTCCTTCGGTGTCGGCACCCCGTCGCGCGACTTCACCAAGTGCGTCTTGTGCTCTTCGCGGATGATGTCCATGCACAGCTCGACGCATTCGTCGCAGATGAACACGGTCGGCCCGGCGATGAGCTTGCGCACCTCGTGCTGCGACTTGCCGCAGAACGAGCAGTAGAGGGTGTTCTTCGAGTCGCCGGATTTGCTCATAAACACTCCTGTCCCGGATGGCCGGGGCCGCAAGATACCAAGTCTAGACCCCGCCTGCCGATGGCGACAAGAACCGGCACAACGGCACGTCGATACGGGGTCGGCCCACGCACGTCACGACCCGGTGATGCCCCGCAAACGCCACCCGCCGGACCGCCCCGCAGGAACGATCCGGCTACGGAACACGGCGCCAGGCGGACGTCTCAGCTCTTCTGGTCCGCGTCGCCGGTGGCCGGGCGGCTGTCCACCACCGCGTCCACCAGCCCGAAATCACGCGCCTCTTCAGCCGACATATAGGTATCGCGCTCCAGCTTGCGCTCGATCGCCTCGACCGGCTGCCCCGTATGCCGCACATAGATGTTGTTCAGCAGCTTGCGGGTATACAGGATCTCGCGCGCCTGGATCTCGATATCGGTCGCCTGCCCCTGCGCCCCGCCCGAGGGCTGGTGCACCATGATGCGCGCATTCGGCAGCGCATAGCGCTTGCCCTTGGCGCCGGCCGTCAGCAGCAGGCTGCCGGCCGAGGCCGCCTGCCCGATGCACACGGTGGAAACCGGGCTGCGGATGTACTGCATGGTGTCGTACATCGCCAGCGCCGACGACACCACGCCGCCCGGGCTGTTGATATAGAACGAGATATCCTTGTTCGGGTTCTCGCTCTCCAGAAACAGCAACTGCGCGCAGATCACGCTGGCCACCTGGTCATAAACCTGGCCGGTCAGAAAAATGATCCGCTCCTTGAGCAGGCGGGAATAGATGTCGAACGCCCGCTCGCCCCGCGCGGTCTGTTCGACCACCATCGGAACGAGGTTGTTGTTGTAGACCTCGACGGGATCGCGATCCCTCATGCTCTCAAACCTTCTCAACGGCCCGCCCTCGACGATCTCGGGCCCATCCTGCCGGCTGGATGTTAAATAGGCACGAACGGCCGGCCCGACCAGTCTCCACGCTAGAGCATGATCGCCGCAGGTGGAATCACCGGAGGCGTGAATCATGCGCCCAAATCAAAAGGCTGGAGCATGATCGGCGCGCCTGTCAGCACCGATCATGCTTTAGCCCAAGCGAAACCCGGCCGTCATCCTGCGAGCGGATGAGGCCGGGTCCGAAGATGGCCTAGGGCGTACGGCCGGTCCGCGCTGCTCAGCCGGCCGCCAGCGCCTCGACCTCCGGCTCCTTGGCCAGTTCCTCGGGGGTCACCACGGTCTCGGCCACCTTGGCCAGTTCCAGCACGAAATCGACCACCTTCTCCTCGAAGATCGGCCCGCGCAGCGACTCGGCGGCCTGCGGGTTCTTGCGGAAGAAATCCATGACCATCTGTTCCTGGCCCTGGTAGCGCCCGGCCTCGGCGCGCATCGCGCGGGTCATCTCGTCGGCGGTCACGCTGATGCTGTTGGCCCGGCCGATCTCGGCCAGCAGCAGCCCCAGCCGCACCCGCCGCTCGGCGATGGCGCGATACTCGGCCTTCAGCGTCTCGTCGTCCTTGCCGGCGTCGTCGTCATCCACCCGGCCTTCCTTGCGCTCGGCCTCCAGGCGCTGCCAGATCTGCTCGAACTCGGCGTTCAGCATGCCCTCCGGCACCGGGAAGTCGCACGCCTTGGCCAGCGCATCCAGCAGCTGCCGCTTGATGCGCAGGCGCGAAAGCTGGTCGTACTCGCGCTGGATCTGCTGGGCGATCAGCTTGCGCACCTCATCCAGCGTATCGAAGCCGAGCTTCTTGGCCAGCTCGTCGTCCACCGCCGGCACCGTGGCGGTCTTCAGCTTCTTGGCGGTGATGTCGAAGGTCGCGGCCTTGCCGGCCAGTTCCTTGGCGCCGTACTCCTCCGGGAAGGTCACGTTGATGACCTTGGTCTCGCCCGGGCTCATGCCCTCCATCTGCTCCGAGAAGCCGGGGATGAAGCCGCTGCCGCCGATCTCCACGTCCATGTCGGTGCCGGTGCCGCCGGGGAAGGCCACGTCGTCCACCTTGCCCAGGAAGTCCACGGTCAGCACCTCGCCGGTGGCGGCCGGGCGCGCCTCCTCCACCTCCACCAGCTCGCGCTGGCGGCCGGCGATCTCGCCCAGCGCCTTGTCGATCGCCTCAGGCGCCGGCTCGGCCTTCATGCGGGTCAGCTCGAGCGCCGCGAAATCCGGCATGGCGATCTCGGGCATCAGCTCAAGCTCGATCTTGAACTCCAGATCCTGGTCGTCACCCAGGGTCACCACTTCCACCTTCGGCTCGGTGGCCGCGCGCATGCCGCGCTCGGTCAGCAGCGTGCGGGTGGCGTCATTGACGCTCTCCTCCAGCACCTCGGACATCACGGCGGTGCCGAAGCGGGTCTTCACCACCGGCATCGGCACCTTGCCGGGGCGGAACCCTGGCAGGTTGACCGTCTTGGCCAGTTCGGCGAGACGCTTGGCGCGCCGGCCCTCGATGTCGGCTTTCGGCACGACCACGGTCCAGCCGCGCTTCAGCCCTTCGGAGAGCGTCTCGGTAACCTGCATAACCGGAGAATCCTCGTCTCAATCTTGCCTATCGGGTGGCCGAGGCGCCGGCGCGGTGGTGCGGGCGGAGGGACTTGAACCCCCACGGCTTACGCCACCAGAACCTAAATCTGGCGTGTCTACCAATTCCACCACGCCCGCGGCCGCGACCGTGAGCGCGGGGCTTTAGCGCACTCGCCGTTCCGTCACAAGTCGGCTACCCAAGCAAAGCCTGCGCGCAGGCGTCCAATATGGCGTCGCTGTCGATGCCGTACTCTCTATATAGGTCGGGAATATCGCCGCTCTGGCCAAAATGGTCGGGCCCCAGCGCCACCACGCGCTGCCCGCGCACCGCGCCCAGCCAGGCATGCGCCGCCGGATGCCCGTCCAGCACCGTCACCAGCGCCGCGCCGCGCGCCAGCGGCGCCAGGATTCGTTCGATATGGGATGATGATGCCGCATCACCATCCCGCCGCGCCCGCGCCGCCCGGGTCCAGTCGGCATAGAGCCGGTCCGGGCTGGTGATCGCCAAAAGCCCCGCCCCCGGCACCTCGGCGGCCAGTTCGGCGAACGCCGCCTCCGCCTCCGGCGCCACCGCACCTTGGTAGGCGAGGCAAATTCGCGCGTTTTCGGCCGGTTTTACCACCCAATGTGCCCCGGAAATCACCGCTTCCGGGTCCAGATTCCGCTCTTTCTGCTCCAATTGCCGGGTCGACAGCCGCAGCCACACCGCCGACCCGTCGGGCTTCTGCATATGCACGAAGGCGTGCCGCAGCAGGATCGCCAGCTCGTCCACATGCGCCGGCTCGTAGCTGGCCAACCGGTCGGTGCTGAGGCCGATCAGCGGCGTGTTGATCGACTGGTGCTGCCCGCCCTCGGGTGCCAGTGTGATGCCGGAAGGCGTTGAAACCAAAAGAAACCGCGCATCCTGGTAGCAGGCATACAGCAGCGCATCCAGGCCGCGGTTGACGAACGGGTCGTACACTGTCCCGATCGGCAGCAGCCGGGCCCCGTGCAGCGCCGGCGCCAGCCCGGCCGCGCCCAGCAGCAGGAACAGGTTCTGCTCGGCGATGCCCAACTCGATATGCTGCCCCTCCGGCGTCATCCCCCAACGCTGCGCGCTGGCCAGCTTGCTGTCGCGGAACACATCGTTGCGGGTATGCCGGTCGAACACCCCGCGCCGGTTCACCCAGGGACCGAGATTGGTGGAGACCGTCACGTCCGGGCTGGTGGTGACGATGCGGTCGGCCAGGTCCTTCAGCGCGCCCTGGCCGCGGCCGATCTCGGCCAGGATCTCGCCGAACCCGCCTTGCGTCGCCATCTTGCGCCCGGCCAGCTTGGGCATCGGCAGGCGGTCCGGCAGCGCCACCACGGGGGCGCTCAGCGACCTGCCTTCCGGTGTGAGCGGAGTCGCAAAAGGCACTGATTTCACGAAAGCTTCCAGTTCGCCTTCGCCCGCCTCCAGCCCCTCGAACAGATCCCATTCATGGCCCGGGCGGATGCCCATGGCGGTGCGGAACACCTCCATCTGCTCGCGGCTCATCAGTCCGGCATGGTTGTCCTTGTGCCCCGCGAACGGCAGGCCCATGCCCTTGATGGTGTAGGCGATGAAGCAGGTCGGCTGGTCGCCGGCGGCATCGGCGGCGCGCAGCTGCTCGATGATCGCCTCGATATCGTGCCCACCCAGATTGGTCATCAGCGCCGCGAGTTCGTCGTCGGACATCGGGTCGATGATCGCCCGCACGCCGCCGTCGCGCCCCAGATCGGTCAGCAGCGCCTGCCGCCAGGCCGCGCCGCCCTGGAAGGTCAGGGCCGAATACAAGGAGTTGGGGCAGTCGTCGATCCACAGCCGCAGCGCCTCGCCGCCCTCGCGGGCGAAGGCGGCTTGCAGCCTGCGGCCGTATTTCATGGTCACGACATTCCAGCCCATGTCGCGGAACAGGCCCTCGATGCGCCCGAACAGCCGGTCTGGAACAACGGAATCAAGGCTTTGCCGGTTGTAGTCGATAATCCACCAGACATTGCGGACGTCGTGCTTCCAGCCTTCCAGCAGCGCCTCGTAGATGTTGCCCTCGTCCAGTTCGGCGTCGCCGGCGATGGCGATGTGGCGGCCGGGCGGCAGATCGGTGCGGCCCAGCCCGTGCAGCCGCACATAGTCGGCGATCAGCGCCGAGAAGCTGGTGATCGCCACGCCGAGCCCCACCGATCCGGTGGAGAAATCCACCTCCGGCCCGTCCTTGGTGCGGCTGGGGTAGGATTGCGCGCCGCCCATCCGGCGCAGCCCCTCCATCTGGGCGATGCTCTGGCGGCCGAACAGATGGTTGATGGCGTGGAACACCGGCCCGGCATGCGGCTTCACCGCCACCCGGTCCTGCGGGCGCAGCATCTCGAAATACAGCGCGGTGACGATCGAGATCACCGAGGCGCAGGACGCTTGGTGCCCGCCCACCTTCAGCCCGTCGCGGCTGGGCCTGATATGATTGGCATTATGGATCATCCAGGCGGAGAGCCAGAGCAGCTTGCGCTCGATCTGCCGCAGCAACTCCACCCGCCGCTGCGGCAAGGCATCGGCGCGGATGGTGCCCTGGGGGGCTAGGTCGTTCATGGCGGCTCCTTCGGTAGGCTCTTCAGAATAGGCAAGGCGTTCTTTTTGTGAACAAAAAGAACCAAAAAACTTTATTCGCTGGAGCAAATGCGAAGAGCGGGGACTCCAGCGAGTAAAAGCTTTTTGGTTCTTTTTTCAAAAAAACCGCTTCCTTCCTCACGCCCGCGCCAACTTGCGCACCACAGTGGACGCATTGCGCCGGCCGGCGCCGGCATAGTCCTCATGGTATTGCTCGATCCGCGCCGGGTCGTACAGGTAGTTGACCATCAGGGCCGCACTTTCCTTCACCCCCTTCTCGGAGGTGTCGGCCAGCATGTTGATGCGCTCGATCCGCGCGCCGTTGGACAGGTGGAAATGCGCCACCGGGTCGGCCGCGCGGGTGCCGTTGCCTTCGTGCAGCAGGTAGACGGCGCAGAGCCGCACCAGCACCGGCTCCAGCGCCTTGGCCGCCGCCGGCTCGCGGGGCCAGCCGCGCCGGGCCAGCAGGGCGGCCAGCGCGGCCGGGCCGGTCTCGCCCTCCGGCGCCTGGGCGCGCAGGGCCGCCGCCTCAGCCTCGGTCAGCAGGCCTGGCTCGGCGGCTTCCAGCTTGCGATCCAGCCAGCGGCGGAACCCCGGGATCGGCGAAAGGGTGGAGAAGGTCTTGAGATTGCGGAATTCCGGCCCCAGCACCTCCAGCACCCGCTTGATCAGGAAATTGCCGAAGCTGATGCCGCTCAGCCCGCGCTGGCAGTTGCTGATGGAGTAGAAGATGGCGGTATCGGCCGCTCCGTTGTCCACCACCGGCGCCCGCTCATCCAGCAGCGCCTGCACCGAGCCGGACAGGCCCTTCACCAGCGCCACCTCCACGAAGATCAGCGGCTCGGTTGGCATGCGCGGATGGAAGAAGGCATAGCAGCGCCGGTCGGCGTCCAGCCGGTTCTTGAGGTCGCGCCAGCCGCGAATCTCGTGTACCGCCTCGTAGCCCACCAACTTCTCCAGCAGCGCCGCCGGGCTGTCCCAGTCGATCCGGCGCAGCTCCAGGAAGCCGACATCGAACCAGCTTGCCAGCAGCATGCGCAGGTCGGAATCCAGCGCGGTCAACAGCTTGTCGCCGCGTGCGCGGGTCAGCAGGAAGGCGCGCAGATCGACCAGGAACTTCACGCCGTCGGGGATGGTGGTGAACTGGGTCAGCAGCCGCAGGCGCGGCGGCTCCAGCGCGCGGCGCAGGGCGGCGGTGGCGGCGGCGCGCTCGGTGGGGTCGCTGGCGGCCTGCACGGCGGCGTAGACGGCATCCAGCGCCGACGGGTCGGAATCGAAGCCGGCCAGGATGCGCAGGAATTCGGTGCGCCCCGCCTCGTCCAGCCCCAGATAGGCCTGCGCCAGCTTGGCGGTGCGGTTGCGCGCGCTGATCTCACCGCCGGGGCCGGACAGGCAGGCGCGCATCTGGGCGGCGATGCCCTCGTCCTCGTCCTGCGACACCGAGGAGGCCATGTCGCGCCAGACCCCGGCGATGCGGCGGATGGCGCGGTCCAGCAGGCCGTCGCGGTCGAGCAGGGCGGGGGCGGTGATGGTGTTCACGTCGGCAACTCCTTCAGGCACTCCGGCGACTATACAGGCTCGTGCCCCGGCGCGGGACTCCCGATCGCCGCCGCGATCGCCGATGGCAGACATGCCGGCAGATCCTCGGCGATCAGCCCCGGCCCGAACTGGCGCGCCGCCTCGCCATGCAGCCAGGCGGCGGCGCAGGCGGCCTGCCAGGCCGGCATCCCCTGCCCCAGCAAGGCGGCCACGACGCCGGCCAGCACGTCGCCGGTGCCGGCGGTGGCGAGCCAGGGTGGCGCGTTGTCGGTGATCGCGGCGCGGCCGTCCGGGGCGGCGATGATGCTGTCCGCGCCCTTCAGCACCACCACCACCCCGGTGGCGGCGGCGGCGGCGCGGGCGGCGGCGAGCCGGTGCGGCCCCGCCGTCCCGAACAGGCGGGCGAATTCGCCCTCATGCGGGGTGATCACCGCGGCGCCGCGCAACCGCTCCGGCGCGCCGGCGCAGGCGGTCAGCGCATCGGCATCGGCCACCACGCACCGCCCGGCGGCCAGCAGGGTCGCCAGCGCCGCCCCGGCGGGCGCGCCCAGGCCGGGGCCGCACAGCCAGGTGGCGCGGCGGCGGTCTTCCAGCAGCGCCGCCAGCGGCGCCGCGCTGACCAGCACGCCGGGGTCGCCGGCGCGGTAGGTGGCGGCGACGCCCTCCCCTCCTCCGGTCGCCGCGATGGTCACCATGCCTGCGCCGGCGCGGCGGGCCGCGGCGGCGGCGAGGCGAGCGGCGCCGGTCATCTCGGCGCCGCCCAGGATGGTGACGTGGCCGCGGGTGTATTTGTGGTCGGCCACGCCCGGCGCCGGCAGCCGCCACAGCGCCGGGGTGTTGCGCCAGGTCCGCGGGGCCACGCCGTCCAGCGCCGCCGCCGGGATGCCGATATCGGCCAGCACGGTCTCGCCGCACAGCGTGCGCCCGGGCAGCAGCAGATGGCCGGGCTTGCGGCGGAAGAAGGTGACGGTCAGCACCGCCCTGGGTGCGAAGCCGCGCGGCTGGCCGGTGGCGCCATCCAGCCCGCTGGGCACGTCCACCGCCACCAGCCGGGGGGCGGCGCGCAGCACCTCGGCCACCGCCGGGTCCAGGTCGCGGGCCAGCCCGGCGCCGAACACCGCGTCGATCACCAGCGGGCAGCGCGCCGTCTCGGCGGGGGTGAAGGGCACCACCGGACCGCGCCAGCGCGCCGCCACCGCCACCGCCGGGCCACGCGGCGGGGCCAGCGCCGCCACCCGCACCGGCCAGCCCCATAGGTCGAGCAGCCGCGCCGCCGCGTAGCCGTCGCCGCCATTGTTGCCGGGGCCGCACAGCACCAGGGTGCGGCACGGCGCGAAGCGCGCCCGCACGGCGCGGGCCACGGCGCGGCCGGCATTCTCCATCAGTTCGGCGACCGGGTGGCCGAGCGCCACCGCGGCGCGGTCGGCCTGGGCCATCTCGTCCGGGGTCGGAAGCGGTTCGGGCATGGGGGCTCCGGAGGGAAGGAAGGTCTTCTTTTTATGAACAAAAAGAAGCAAAAAAACTTTATTCGTTTGGCGGGGTGGCGCGGGCCTTATCGAATGACGTTTTTTGGTTCTTTTTTTCAAAAAAGAACCCTTGCTTCCTTGTTAGGGCCAATCCCCCCTCCCCTGGTATAGCATTGCACCGCACAAACTGGAGTCGCTGACATGGCGGTGGTGATCACGGTGGCCCAGCAGAAGGGCGGCGCCGGCAAGACGACCCTGGCGGCCAACCTCGCCGCCGCGATGGCCGGGGCCGGGCGGCGCGTCGCCGTGCTGGACATCGACCCGCAGGGCAGCCTGGCGCGCTGGCACGCGCTGCGCATGGCGCGCAAGGTGGCGGCCGCGCCGGTGGAGCTGTCCAACGTGGCCGGCTGGCGGCTGGCCGCCGAGCTGGAGCGGCTGCGCCGCAGCCACGACGTGCTGATCATCGACAGCCCGCCCAGCGTGGAGACCGACGCGCGGCTGGCGGTGCGCTCGGCCGACCTGGTGCTGGTGCCGGTGCAGCCCAGCCCGCCCGATCTATGGGCCGCCGAGGGCACGCTGAAGCTGGCCTTGGCCGAGCGGCGCACCATCCGCATCCTGCTGAACCGCACCCCGGCCGGCGGGCGGCTGCGCGCGGCGGTGGCCGCCGAGATCGCCCGCCAGGGGCTGCCGGCGCTGGCCGCCACGCTGGGCAACCGCACCGGCTTCGCGGCGGCCTTCGCCCAGGGGCTGGGGGTGAACGAGGCCGCACCGCGCTCGCTGGCCGCGCAGGAACTGCTGGCCCTGCTGTCCGAAATCGAGGAGACGATGGCGTGAAAAATCCCCTGCTGATGCTGAACGTGTTGCTGGCGCTGCACCTGCTGGGCGCGGTGCTCTGGGTGGGCGGAATGGCGTTCGCCATCACCGTGCTGCGGCCCTCGCTGGCGGCGCTGGAGCCGGCGCAGCGGCTGGCGCTGCATGTGCAGGTGTTCCGGCGCTTCTTTCGCACCGTCTGGCATGTGATGCCGATCGTGCTGCTGACCGGCTACGCGATGGTGTTCGGGCTGCTCGGCGGGTTTCGCGGGGTGGGGGTGGCGGTGCACGTGATGCACGGGCTGGGGCTGATGATGGCGGTGGTGTTCCTGGCGGTCTATTTCGGGCCATGGCGGACGCTGCGCGGCGCAATGGTGGCCGGCGAAATCGCGGTGGCGGCGGCGGCGGTGAACCGCATCCGCTGGCTGATCGTGGCGAATCTGGTGCTGGGGCTGGTGACCGTGGGGGTGGCGGCGTTCAGCTGACCCCCCCGGCTGGTGCCGCGCCCCGCATTGGCCAATGATGCAGGCCGGGACGCGAAACCAGGAGATTTGTCCATGCCGATCGACGACGCCACCCTGCTGTCGGCGCTGCGCCAGCCCGGCGGAATCGAGGCGGTGTGCACCGCCGCCGGGGCCACGCCGGCCGAGTTCGCCGCGGCGCGCGACGCCTTCCTGAGCCGCCATGGCGCACCTTCCGACCGCAGCTTCGCCGCCGCGGTGCGCGGGCGGGTCGAAATTCTGCGCGACCGCGCGGGGGTGCCGCATATCCATGCCGCCGACAGCGCCGACCTGTATTTCGGCCTGGGCGTGGCGATGGCCGAGGACCGGCTGTGGCAGATGGACCGGCTGCGCCGCCGCACGCTGGGCCGGCAGGCTGAGGTGCTGGGGCCGGCCTACCTGGCCAGCGACATCGCCCACCTGACCGTGGGGATGGACCTGATCTGCGCGCCCGAGCCGGCGCGGATGGACGGGGCGACCTATTCGCTGGTGGCCGCCTTCGTGGCCGGCATCAACCGGCAGATCGAGGCGTTCGGGACGGCGCTGCCGGTGGAGTTCGCGCTGCTGGGCTACGCGCCGGCGCCGTTCACGGTGGGCGACGTGGTGGCGATCGCACGCGGGCTGTGGTGGTCGCTGAACGGGCGGATCGACCGGCTGAGCGCCGCCGAGAGCGCGCGCTTCCTGCCGGATGCGGCGCTACGGGAGCTGTACCTGACGCCCGAGGCGGCCGAGCACCTGGTGATCCCGGGCGGCGGCGGCGGCGTGTTCACCGGCACCGACGACGCGACCGGCAGCAACAACTGGGCGGTGGCCGGCGGGCGCACCGGCAGCGGCCATGCGTTGCTGGCCGGCGACCCGCACCAGCCGTTCTGGGTGCCGGGCTCGTGGTACGAATACGCCATGCACGGGCCGGAGGAGAACGCCGCCGGCTGCGGCCATCCCGGCGTGCCGGGCCTGTGGTGGGGCAGCAACGGCACCATCGCCTGGAGCCTGACCAACAACGCCGCCTCCTGCCGCGACCTGTACCGCGAGACGGTGGACCCGGCCGACCCCGGCCGCTACCGCGACGGCGATGTGTGGCGGCGGTTCGACGAGCGGACGCTGGCGATCCCGGTGCGCGGGCAGGCGGACCATACGCTGGTGGTGCGCTCCACGGTGCGCGGGCCGATCGTCAACGCGCTGGTGCCGGCGGTGACCGAGGGCGGCGACCCGCCGCTGTCGCTGCGCTGGGTGGGAGCGGAGCATCTGGACGACCTGCGCGCCAGCATCGCCATCGCCCGCGCCAAGGACTGGCAGGGGTTCCGGGCGGCGGTGAGCGACTGGTCGGTGGCGGTGTTCAACTTCGTCTATGCCGACGCGGCGGGCAATGTCGGCTACCAGATGGCCGGGCGGGTGCCGGTGCGCGGGCGGGTGGTGGCGGGGTATCGCGACGCCGACAACCCGGCAGACCGCTGGCGCGGGCATATCCCGTTCGCGGCGCTGCCGCACGAATACAATCCTGGCCGCGGCTACGTCGCCAGCGCCAACCAGCGCATCGTCGGGCCGGCGTTCCAGCCGCCGATCTATGGCGCGTATTCGCAAGGCCATCGCGGCGTGCGCATCGACGAGGCGTTCGCGGCGCATCCGGCATCGGGCCGGAATGAGACGATTATGCTGCAGAACGATGTCCGCAGCACCCGCGCCACCCGCATGGTGCCGCATGTGCTGGGGCTGCTGACGGGCAGCGACGAGGCCGATGCGCGGCTGGTGGCGGCGATGCTGGAGGGTTGGAACGGCGATTACACGCTGGAGAGTACGGCGGCGACGGTGTTCGAGACGCTGATGTTCCACTGGCAAAGGGCCGTGCTGGCCCGGCACCTGCCGGCGCGGCTGCTGGACCTGGCGCAGCAGCAGACCGGGCTGGCGATGGCGCTGCTGGAGCAGCCGGACCGGCCGTATTTCGAAGGCGGCACGCGGGCGGCGCTGGTGGCGGCTTGCGGCTCGGCGATGGCGGCGCTGCGCGAACGGCTGGGCGAGGCGCCGGCGGAGTGGCGGTGGGGGCGGGTGCATGTGGCGCATTGGCGCCATCCGCTGTCGGTGCCGGCGACGGCGGCGGCGTTCGATATCGGGCCGGCGCCGGTGGATGGGGGCTCGCATACCGTGCGCAACACCGGTGGCGAGCAGCCGCCGCATGGTGCGGCGTCGGGCGCGGAGTATCGGATCGTGGTGGATTTCGCCGCCCCGGACTCGTTCCTGGCGGTGCAGAACATCGGCAATTCCGGCGTGCCGGGCAGCCCGCATTACGCCGACCAGTTCGCGCCCTGGCTGGCCGGGGAATACCACAGCGTGCAGTTGCGGCTGGACGCGGTGGAGGTGGAGAGCCGGACGGTGATCGCGCCGGCGTAGCGAGGCGAGGCCTTCAGGCGGGGGCGGGGCGAAGCGGTTCGAACATCTTCTCCCCGCCCGAACGCCGTTATGCCCGGCCGAACGCTTTCATGAACGTGTCCACGGCGGCGGCGACGGTGGCGCTCACCTCGGGGTCGCGGCACTCGGGGGCCAGGCCGAGGGTGACGCGCATGAACAGGCTGAGGCGCAGCAAGGCGCCGAACTGCTCGGCGGCCATCAGCGGATCGGTGACCGCGAGGTGGCCGGCTGCGGTCTGGGCGGCCAGCCAGATGCTGAAGCGGTCCAGGAAACGCTGCGGGCCGTTCGCCATGAAGGCGCGGCCCAGTTCGGGGCAGCGGGCGCTCTCGGCCACCGCCACGCGGTAGATCGCCTGGGTGCCCGGCTGCAGCAGGAAGCGCAGCACGCGCTCGCCGATCACTGTCAGCGCGGCGCGGATATCGGTGACCTCGGCCGGGAAGCTGCCCTCCGGGGCGGTGTTGCGCTGGCACGCCTCGCCGACGATGGAAGCGAACAGCGCGTCCTTGGAGGCGAAATGCGCGTAGAGCGTCGCCTTGGACACGCCGGCGCCGCGCGCCACCGCGTCCATGCTCACCTTCTCGTAGCCATGTTCCATGAACAGGTCCGCCGCCGCCTCCAACACCAGGCGGCGCTTGGGCGAGGTCTCGGCCGGCAGAGAAATTGTCGCGGTTGCATCTGTCATGATTTCGATATGTGGCGTGGCGGGGCGCGCGCCGTCAAGGCCAAACTGAACTGAACGGTTCAGTTTTTTCTTGACGCGCCGCAACATCGGGACCATGTTCCGCTCACCAGACTGAACCGTTCGGTTCACCCAGGAGCCCGCCCCCGATGAACGCCGTTGCCGAGAAGCCGATGCCCGATATTTCTACCCAGACCCAGGCCGAAATCGAGGCGAGCAGCCCCCTGCCGCCGACGCCGCTGCGCCGCCGACGCCAGGTGCCGGTGCTGCGCCTGCTGCTGGCGGTGCTGGTGCTGGGCGTGCTGGGGCTGGTCGGGCATTGGTGGATCGTCGAGGGCCAGTGGATCGAGAGCACCGACAACGCCTATATCCAGGGCGACATCGCCGTGCTGAGCCCGCGCGTGGAGGGCAATGTCCAGCGCATCCTGGTGGGCGACAACCAGCGCGTGACCGCCGGCGAGGCACTGATCGTGCTGGACCCGGCCGACCTTACCGCCAAGCTGGCGCAGGCGCGCGCCCAGGTGGGCGTGGCGCAGGCCGGGGTACTGATGGCGCAGCGGCAGGTGACGCAGGCCCGCTCGATGATCGCGCAGACCGATGCGGCGATCGACCAGGCGCAGGCAGAGCTGACCCGGGCCACTGCCGATGCGCGGCGCTCGGCCTCGCTGGCCGGCGCCGGCTGGACCTCGCGCCAGGCCAATGAACAGGCGGTCGCCAGCGCCAGCAAGGCCAGCGCCGCCCTGGCCGCGACCCAGGCGCAGAAGGCTTCCGCCCAGGATGCGCTGCAGGTGGCGCAGGCGCAGGCGGTGCAGGCGGAGGCCACGCTGAGCTCCGCCGAGGCGTCGGCGACACTGGCGGACAACAACCTTTCCTACGCGGTGATCCGCGCGCCGTTCGACGGCATCGTCGGCAACCGCGCCGCCCAGCTTGGCCAGCACGTGGTGCCGAGCCAGAACCTGATCGCCGTGGCGCCGCTGGCCGGCAAGCTCTACGTGATCGCCAACTTCAAGGAGACGCAGCTACGGCTGGTGAAGCCGGGGCTGAAGGTGCGGCTGGTCGCCGATATCGACAGCGGCGCGCGGGTGGATGGGCGTGTCACCAGCCTGGCGCCGGCGACCGGGGCGCTGTTCTCGCTGCTGCCGCCGGAGAACGCCACCGGCAACTTCACCAAGGTGGTGCAGCGCGTGCCGGTGAAGATCGCCATCGATCCCGCCGACGCCGCCCACGACCCCTGGCTGCGCGCCGGGCTGTCGGTGACCGCCGAGGTAGACACGCGCGGGCCGGATGCCGAGCGGCTGGGCCTGCTGGGCACCGCCGCGGCGACGCTGCACCTGGGCGACACGAAGTAACGGCGCCGCGAAGCTGGAATGCCGCCATGGCCGTCAACGCACAGCCGCTCGCCGACCCCAACGCGCTGACGTGGCGGGACTGGGTGGGGTTCATGTCCATGGTCCTGGGCATGTTCATGGCCATCCTGGACATCCAGATCGTCGCCGCCTCGATCGGCGAGATCCAGGCCGGGCTGTCGGCCAGCCCGGACGAGGTGGCCTGGGTGCAGACCAGCTACCTGATCGCCGAGATCGTGATGATCCCGCTCTCGGGCTGGCTGTCGCGGCTGCTGTCCACGCGGGTGCTGTTCACCATCAGCGCGCTGGGCTTCACGGTATTCTCGTTCCTGTGCGCGATGTCCAGCGACCTGAACACGATGATCATGTGCCGGGCGATGCAGGGCTTCCTGGGCGGGGCGATGATCCCGACCGTGTTCTCCGCCTCGTACCAGATGTTCCCGGCCAGCCGGCGGGCGCAGATCTCGGTGCTGATCGGCCTGACCGCGACCATGGCGCCGACCATCGGGCCGACGCTGGGCGGCTGGCTGACCCAGGCGCTGTCGTGGCACTGGCTGTTCCTGATCAACGTGCCGGTGGGCCTGCTGGTGGCCACCAGCGTGTTCACCTTCGTGCATATCGACCGGCCCGACCATAGCCTGCGCCGCAACTTCGACCTGTTCGGGCTGGTGCTGATGGCCGGCTTCCTGGGCTGCCTGGAATACGTGCTGGAGGACGGCGAGAAAGACGGCTGGTTCCAGGACAGCACCATCGTGAGGCTGAGCCTCATCGCTGCCGTGTGCGCGACGCTGTTCTTCTGGCGGATGCTGACGCGGCGCGACCCGCTGGTGGATTTGCGCGCGTTCACCAATGTCAATTTCGCTTTCGGCTCGCTGTTCAGCCTGGTGATCGGGGTGGGGCTGTATGGCGCGGTGTATGTGGTGCCGGTGTTCCTGGCCCGGGTGCGCGGCTTCGACAGCCTGGAGATCGGGCGGATCATGTTCATCACCGGGTTGATGATGTTCGTCTCGGCCCCGATCGCCGGCCGTCTCTCCAAGGTGATGGACCTGCGGTGGATGCTGGCGATGGGGCTGGTGATGTTCGGGGTGTCCGTCTGGTGGCTGGCGCACCTGACCAACCAGTCCTCGTTCTGGGAGATGCTGCTGCCGCAGGGGCTGCGCGGGTTCTCGATGATGTTCCTGTTCCTGCCGGTGAACACGCTGGCGCTGGGCACCATGGCGCCGCAGCAGCTCAAGAACGCCTCCGGCCTGTACAACCTGATGCGCAACCTGGGCGGGGCGATCGGGCTGGCGCTGATCAACACCATCGCCACCCAGCGCGACGCCGCCCATGTGCTGCACTTACAGGAGCAGGTGAACTGGGCGCGGCCGGGAGCGACGCGGTTCATCGATAACCTGACCCATGCGATGACCGCCAGCAAGGGCGTGGAGGCGCATATCGCGGCACTGGCGCGGGTGTCCGCGCTGGTGCACCGAGAGGCGCTGGTGCTGAGCTATAATGACGTGCTGCTGTTGATGGCCGGGTTGTTCTTCCTGGCGGTACCGCTGACGCTGCTGCTGGCCAAGCCGAAGGCCGTGGTGACCGACGCGCACTGACCACCCGACGGCGTATGGAGCGCCCGGTTGCCCGCCGGGCGTTTCCACCGCATCGTGCCGGCCATGGGATTTCCGGGACCAGCCGTGTGAGGCCAGCGCCTTCGACTGCCGCGGCCGCCCGGCCGGCACGCAGCGGCGCCGAGCGGCGGGTGTTGCTCGGCATCCTGTTCATCTGCCTGTCCGGCCTGTTGTTCCCGGTGATGAACGGCGTCGCCAAGCTGCTGGGCGCGCATTACAACTCGGTGCAGGTGTCGTGGGCGCGGGCGTTCGGACATATCGTGTTCATGTCGGCGGCCTTCCTGCCGAGATACGGGCTGGGCATGCTGCGCTCGCGCCGGCCGGGGTTGCAGGTGGTGCGCTCGGCGTTGCTGTTCGGCTCCAATATCTGCTTTTTCCTGGCCCTCACCTTCATCCCGATCGCCAAGGCCGCCACCATCAGCCTGACGGGGCCGCTGATCGTGGCGGCGCTGGCCTGGCCGATGCTGGGCGAGCGCACCAACGCGGGACGGCTGGCGGCGCTGGCGGTGGGGTTCGTGGGCGTGGTGATCGTGATCCGGCCGGGCAGCGAGCTGTTCCACTGGGCGAGCCTGCTGGTGGTGTGCAGCGCCAGCTTCTACGGGCTGTACCAGATCCTGACCCGCCTCGTAGGGCCGTTCGACCCGCCGGAGACCTCGGCCATCTATAGTTCGGTGGTGGGCGCGTTCGGGCTGCTGGCGGTGCTGCCCTTCGTATGGAAGACGCCGGCCGATGCGGCAACGGTGGCGCTGTTCTGCTCGATGGGCGTGCTGGGGGCGTTGGGGCATTACTGCGTGGCCCGGGCGCTGATCTATGCGCCTGCCAATGTGGTCTCCCCGTTCCAGTATTTCCAGCTGATCGGCTCGGTGGCGGTGGGATATTTGTTCTTCGGCAACCTGCCGGACGCGATGACCTGGGTGGGCGCGGCGGTTATCGTGGCGTCCGGGTTGTATATCGGGTGGTCGCAGACTCGATAGGGAGATAAAACTTCCTCGAAGAAAGGCAGGTCTTCTTTTTGTGAACAAAAAGAAGCAAAAAAACTTTGTTCGTTTATTTTGGGAGTGGGAACGGCATCGGGGATTTGAAACGCTCCAGCACGTTGGTGGTCAGGCGGAACAGGTTGTTGTCGAAGCCGTTCCAGGCCAGCGAGCCGGCATAGGCGATCGAGCCGGTGGAGAACACCGCGCCGCCGCCGGGCGTTTCGAAGAAGGTCAGGTCGGCGTGGATGTCCGGGTTGATCACCGCGTCGGTGGCGCCGTGCGGGATCAGCACCTCCTCGGCGACCAGTTCGTAGGTGTTGGAATGGTTTTCGCTGCGGGCCACCACCAGCGCATGCGGGGGGGTGCCGAGGCGGGGATCGACGGCATCGATCTCCAGGCCGGCGGCGCCGCCTTGCAGGATGCCGAAATCGCCAATCAGTTCGTCCTCGACGCCCGCGAACATCCAGGCCACGCGCGGATCGGCGGCATCCACCGTGCGGCGGTAGTAGCTGCAATGGTCGAAGCCCTGGCTGATGAAGCCGACCCCGGCCAAGCGCTGCGGCGCGCGGGCGTTGCGGCGCCAGAGGCCGCCATATTCGCCGGTGAAGCTGTGGAACGCCTCGCCCGGCTCGGTGTCCCATGCGCGCACGCCGCCCTCGGCGCGGCGGACCTCGATCACGCCCTCGCGGGCGGGGTGGTGGGCGATGCGCCAGTAGAACCCGTTGCCGCCCATATACATCAGCCGGCCGCCGCGGCGCAGATAGGCCTCGAAAGCGTCCAGCATTGCCAGCGAGTCGTATTCGGGGTGCGAGCCGGTGAGGACGACGCTGTATGGCTCCAGCAGGGCCAGGCCCTCGGTATGGAGGTCTTCCTCGGTGATCACGTCGTAGTCGCCGCCGAGCTTTTCCAGCCAGTCGACGATGAACAGGTCGAGGTTGAAGTTCCAGTGCCGGCCGGTGGGGCGGAAATTCTGCAGCGGGCGGTGGCGGCTGGAATAGGAGACGCCGCTGCCGTCGGAATGGCGGTCGTAGGTGGACAGGCCCATCTCTGGGAATTCGATCAGCAGGGAGTCGATCTCGTCCAGCACCATGACGCGGCCCTGGTAGCGCTCGGTCAGCAGCGAGAGGAAGCGGCCGCGGTTGTTGAGGTAGACGGTGTAGGTGGCGGTGGAGGCGAGGAAGGCCACCTTCGACGTGGCGGCGCCGCGCGGCGGGCGAACGAAGAAAGGCACCCAGAAATCGAAGCCGTCGGCGGTGACGCGGGCGGCGTAGACGCCGGAGCGCTGGCCCTCGGGCACAGTGAAGGCGAAATCGGGGGCCCAGCAGGCGTCCACCAGGTCGTCGTCGTGGAAATGGATGGCGCCGTATTCCCTCGGCGCGCGGGTCCAGTTGGTTTCCCGCCCGGTCCAGTTATGGCCGCGCATGGCGCGGGTGGGCAGGTTGACGATGCTGCCGTGCAGGCGGCGGGGGCCGATATCGGTGATGGTCTCGGTGGGGATGTCGCGGCTGAAATCCCAGGCGGCGATAAGGCTTGCGGCCAGTGCGGCGTTCAGCGGGTCGGTGGCGAGCAGGGCGCGGGCGGCCGCGTCGGCCACGCCGGCGCACAGGCGCGGACTGTCGATGCGGCCGTTGAAATGGCCGGCGAAGGCAAGCCCGCCCCAGGGCGAGGGGCCGGCGGCGGGGCCGGCGCTGTGGGCGGCGAAGGCGAGCGGCCCGCCGGCGCCGGGCGCGAAGCCGGCGGGGGCGGTGGCGGTGGCCGGCGCCTCGGGGTGGAAGTCGTGGTCGCTGCACGGCGACTGGTGCAGGATGATGGCGCCGGCCTCGGCGTCGTAGCTGGCGGCGGCGTGGTACCAGCGGCGGGTGCTAAGCGGGGCGGCGGTGGCCACGGCCACCCGGCCCGGCCCGGCGCCGATGCGGAAGGCCAGCCGGCCCTGGCCGTCGATCTCCAGCGCGTAGCCGGTCTGGCTCACCTCGCACCATGTCCCCATGATCGCCTGTCGGCCCTTGGCGGGGGTGGTGGGGAACACGTGGGCCGCGAGCGTGAAGCTGCCGGCGGGCGCCAGGGCAGGATGGGCCGGCACCACGGCGAAGGAGCCGATGGGGATGGCCTGGAAGCGGCCGTCATGCGGGCCGTTGCAGGGCGCGTCCACCGGCTCCGGCGCGAACGGGGTGGCCTGCGGCCCGGCGTCGGGCTGTTTCAGGCGCAGGATCTGCGCGGTGTAGCTGGTGCCGCCGAGGCAGCTCACCATGAAGCGGACGGTCTCGCCGGGGGCCACGGTCCAGCGGTCGCAATAGGCCATCACGCGGTTCATTCGAACGGCAACTCCTCACCCGCCAGCCGCGCCCATCGCAGGCGGAACACATGCCACTCCGCCGCGCGCAGGTCGGTGAACACCATGTTGGTGCGCCGCGGCGGCGACTTGCTGCCCGGCTGCATGGTCGCCAGCGTCCAGCGTTCGCCCGGGCGGTCGGTGATCAGCACGTGGTACGGCTCCGGACCCGGGCGGCGCATCAGGCTCAGCAGGTATTGCAGGTCCGGGCTGTGCTCGCCCCAGGGGGTGGCGCGGAACTCGCGGGCGAGGTCGAGGCGGGTCTTGTCGAACTGGAACATGCTCAGCCCTTCACGCCGCCCACCGCCAGGCCCTGCACCACGAACTTGCGCAGCAGCAGCACCAGCAGCACCGAGGGCGCAAGCGCGATCAGGCAGATCGCCATCAGCAGATTGAAGAACACGTGGACATCTCCCACCAGGCTGGCGATGACGACGGGCAAGGTCATGAACTCCGCGCGGTTGTTCAGGATCAGCGGGATCAGCAGGTCGTTCCAGGCGATCACGAAGACGATGGCACCGTAGGACGCCAACGCCGGCGTCGACAATGGCAGGGTGATGCGCAGGAAGGCGCTGAAGCGCGAACAGCCGTCGATGCGCGCCGCCTCGTCCAGCTCCCGCGGGATGGAGGCGAAATAGGGGGCGAGGATCAGGATGCCGTAGGGCAGCAGGAAGCCCGTCAGCGCGATGATCACGCCCCAGATGGAGTTGAGCAGCCCGAACCGGCGGAAGGTGACGTAGAGCGGGATCATCAGCACGATCACCGGCACGAAGCGGGCGAACACATTCACGTTCATCAGCCACAGCACCCAGCGCAGGTGCAGCCGCACCACGGTGTAGGCGGACAGCGAGGCGAAGACGAGGGTGAGCAGCGTCACCGAGACCGAGATGACCGCGCTGTTGGCCAGGGCGTAATAGATCTTCTTGACGTTGTCGGGCAGGTAGGTCGCCTGGTCGAAAATCGTGCCCTTTTGGGCGCCGCCTGACAGGATCACGCGGAAATTGTCGAACGTCCATTCCGGCGGCAGGATCGAGCGGGTGGAGGCCTGCAGGCTGCGCTCGGATTGCAGCGCGCCGATCAGGGCCGCGATCAGCGGCAGCAGGAAGAACAGGATGACCGCGACATTGGCCAGGTGCAGCAGGGCGCGGGTGGCGGCAGAGGGGCGCATCGGGCGGTCCTACTGGATGCGGCGGTAGATGAGCTTGACGTAGGCGATCGCCAGCGCGCCCACGATCAGCGCCAGCACGAAGGCCGAGGCGGAGCCGACACCGATGTCGAAGGGCGGGTTGAAGCCCTTCTTGTAGCTGTACCAGGCTGCCACCCAGGTGGCGTCGCCCGGCCCGCCCTGGGTGATCGCCAGCACCTCGTCGAACACCGCGAAGGCGAAGGAGGTGCGCAGCACCAGCGTCACCACGATGACCGGCGCCAGCAGCGGCAGGGTGATGTGGCGGAACCGCTGCAATGCGTTGGCGCCGTCCACCGAGGCGGCCTCGTACATCGCCGGGTCGATGCCCTGCAGGGCGGCATGGATGAGCAGGATGGCGAACGGCAAGGTGCGCCAGATATACGGCACCGCGACCGCCAGCAGCGCCGTGGACGGCTCGCCGGACCAGTTGATCGGCTCGTGAATCAGCCCGAGCGTGAACAGGATGCGGTTGAGGAAGCCGAAGTCGAAATTATACAGGAACGACCAGATCAGCCCGTTGGCGATCGGCGGCACCGCGTAGGGCAGCAGGATCAGGAACTTGGTGATCCGCCCGGTCCAGACATGCTTCTGGTCGATCAGCAGGGCGATGGCGATCGCAAGCACGATCTCCAGCGTGACCGAGAAGGCGGTGAAGATGAAGGTGTTCTTCAGCGCCAGCAGGAACAGCGGATCGGTCAGGATCCGGTGGTAGTTGTCCAACCCCACGAACGGAAAGATGCCGCGGCGCAGTTGCGCCAGCGAGACCTTATGGAACGACAGGTAGGCGGCGTAGAAAATCGGATAGGCCAGCACCAGGGCCAGGGTTAGCATGGTGGGGAGGTTCATCACCAGCCCCAGGACCCGGGGCGGCAGTTCCCGGCCGAACCGGTACGCCACCCCGCCGATACGCGCGCCCGGTGCTGCCGGGCGCGCGGCCGCGACGCTCACCACGAACGATCCCGCCTCAACCCTTCTGGACCTCCTTGATGGCGGCGATAAGGTTGTCGCAGCAGGTATCGGCGGTGATCTGCCCGGTCAGCGCCTTCTGCACCTCAATGTTCAGCCGGTCGGTCCAGGGGAAGTGCCAGGGCTTGTAGATGGAGTTGCAGACCTCGCCGACATAGGTGGCCTTGTCCCATATCTCCAGTATCTTCGCGGGGTCGCCCCACGGCTTCCAGCCCTCGGTGATCACGTTGCTGGTCATCACCGATTTGTAGCCCGAGCCGAGCATGGCGTCGCGGGCGAGGTTTTCCGCCTGGGTGTATTTGCCATCCTTGGTCTTGCCGCCCAGGTATTGCAGCAGCTTCCAGGCCCATTCCTTGTCGCGGCTGGCGGTGCATAGGAAATACACGTGCGAGTCGCCGATGGTGCGGCCGTCGCCGGGCGAGCCGTGCACCTTCACCTTGCCGGCGATCGGCGACTGCTTGGGGTCGTTGACGATGTTCAGGCCGTAATGGTGGTTGGGGCCACGATACAGGTTCTTGCCCGCACCGAATGCCTTGGCCGAGGTGGTGAACTGCGCCTTCAGCGATTCCGGGTCCGCCAGATCCTCCTTGAAGGTCTGCATCCACCATTTCAGCGTCTCACGCGCGATCGAGCCGTCGCCGAGCTGGTGGTTGCCGGACTTGTCGAAGAACACACCGCCGCGGTTCCAGGTCATCTGGTACCAGGTGCCAGGCAGCTGCTCCAGCCCAACCCCGGCCACCCAGGCGACCGGGTATTCGCAGAGCTTGTCCTTCTTGGCCTTGCGGCACTGCTCCATGAACCCGTCATACGAGGTGAAGGGCTCGAACTTCGCCTTTTCGAGCATGTCCTGGTAATAATTCCACACCCAGACCGTGGAGAAATACGGCAGCCCCATCAGCTTGCCGTTATACACCGCGACCTGCTTGGCGGATTCGGTAAGGTCGGCGAGATATTCCTTGGCGCCGGGCATGTCGTCCAGCGGCTCCACCAGGTCCTGGCTGATGAAATTCGGGAAGGAGAACGGCGAGGACTGCGACACGTCGATTGCCTCGCCGCCCGCGTACATGGTCATCAGCTTGGTCGGGTGGTCGTTGAACGAGGAGATGGTGGAATCGACCGGGATTCCCCAATCCGCCTGGAATTTGGCGGCGATCTTCGTGTAGATGTCGCCATAGGTCCAGACGACGAAGTTCAGCTTGTCGACCTTGCTGGCCGGGCGATCGGCCCAGGGCGTGCCGGCCGCCCATGCGGGTGCCCCGCCCAATGCCGCCAGCGTTACCCCCGCCGTGCTGGCCTTCAGGAAGTCCCGCCGCCCGAGTCCACCCGGAATCCGTGTCCGATCAGCCATATCGCGCCCTCCGTTGCTTTCCGCCTTGGTTGTTCGCGCGTGCGTCGTAGCGTCCCGGCGCTACGGTTGAACGGGCGCGCAACGGAGTCAACAGGTTTCGCGGAAGAAACCGTCTGGCCGGCCGGAAATCGTGCGTTGCCGACTGCGCATTCTCCGACCGACCAGGCCAGGATGGAGCTCACCCCCAGGCGGGCTTCACCCCGAGCCCGCGCATGAAGCGGTCGCGGATCTGCGCCGGGTCACGTTCGGTCTGGATCACCGGCTTCTGCATGTCGATGCGCACGCCGATCAGCCAGGGGCCCGGCTCGGCCAGCGCCTGGCCCACCATCTCCTCGAAATGCGCCTCATCGGCCGCCCAGGCGCTCTGCGCCAGCCCGGCGCCGCGGGCGATCGCCACGATGTCCGCCCCCAGCCCGGTGGCGGTCGCCTGGCCGCCGGTGATCTGGTAGCTGCCGTTGTCCATCACCACGATCAGCAAATTGCCCTGCTTCAGGTTCGCCGCCGTCGCCAGGCAGCCGAGCTGCATCAGGATCGAGCCGTCGCCCTCCAGCGCCACCACCCGCCGCTGCGGCTGCGCCAGCGCCACGCCCATCGCGATCGGCACCGCCAGCCCCATGCTGCCCAGCATGTAGAAATTTTGCGGCCGCCGCCCCGCGGCCCAGAGGTCGAAATTGGTGTTGCCAATGCCGCCGACCACCGCCTCCTCGTGCCGCAGCAGCGCCACCAGCCGCTTCGTCAGGTCCAGCCGGCCCATCACCTTCGCCTCGGCGCGCGCCAGCGGCCGGTTCGAGAAACCGCTCATTGCGCGAACACCTTTCCGCCGGTCAGCAGCGGCGAGAGAATGAGGCAGGCCGGCTGTTGGGTCGCCACCGCCTGGCGGACGCTGCGGTCCACGATGAACTCGCACTCGTCCAGCCGCGATATGGTGTGGTGCTCCACCGCGATGCTGTCCAGCACCGGGCGCATGGTGCGCGCCACCAGCGCTTGGCCGAGGTTGAACTCGCCCAGCGTGCCACGCTCGGAGACCAGCATCAGGACCGGAACCTGGAACGGCACCGCCAGCGAGGCCAGCACGTTCGGCAAGGTGGCGAAGCCGCTGGTCTGCATCAGCACGATGCCGCGCGTGCCGCCCATCCAGGCGCCGGCGACGATGCCCACCGCCTCCTCCTCTCGGGTGGTGACGAACGAGGTGAAATAGTCGTCCTCGGTGATCGCGCGGATCAGCGGCGTCAACACGTTGTCGGGCACATAGGCGACCAGCCGCACCTCGTGGCGCTTCAGCGTATCGCGGATGATCTCGAACCAGGCGCTCATGCCAGCAGGTCCCGCAATTCGGGGATCACCCAATAGGGCGCCTGGCCACGCTGCACGCGCTGGATGTTGTCGAAGGCGTTGCGGAAACGCTTGGCGCGGTTCTCCCAGGTGGGCCCGGCCAGATGCGGCGTCAGCACCACGTTCTCCAGCACGAACAGCGGATTGTCCGGTGCCGGCGGCTCGCGCTCGAACACGTCGAGCCCCGCGCCGGCGATCACCCCGCCGGTCAGCGCCGCGTGCAGCGCCACCTCGTCCACCACCGGGCCGCGGCAGGTGTTGATGAGATAGGCGCTCGGCTTCATCAACGCGAGTTCGCGCGTGGAGATCATGTGCCGCGTGGACTCCAGCAGCGGCACGTGCAAGCTCACCAGGTCGGAGGTCCGCAGCACCTCGTCGAACAGCCGGAATCGCGCGCCCAGCGCGTCCTCGGCGTCCTCGTTCAGGCGCATCGTGTCGAAATACTGCACGTTCATGCCGAAAGCGCGGCCGAGCCGGGCGACCTTCTTGCCGATGGTGCCCAGCCCGATGATGCCGAGCGTCTTGCCCTGCAACTCATACACGTGCCGCTGATCCCAGTTGTTGCCGCGCCATTGGCCGGAGGCGACCGATGTGTGCTGCCACACCAGTTGCCGGGCGGTCGCCAGCATCAGCATCACCGCGTGCTCGGCCACCGCCACCGAGTTGGCGCCGCCGTTGTTGCAGATCGGGATGGCGGCGCGGCGTGCGGCCTCGATGTCGCATTTGTCATAGCCGGCGCTGAGCAGTTGGATCAGCTTCAGCCGCGGCGCCGCCGCGAAGAACGCGTCGGTCATCGAGGCGTCGCCCAGCCCCACCAGGTAGTCGCAGCCCGGCATGGCGGCGGCCAGTTCGGGGCTGCCGGCCGCGACCTGCACCAGTTCGAAGCCGGGCGGGGCCATTTCGCGGGCGATCGGGCCGTCGGGCGCGCCGGACGGCACGAAGACGATTCTCGGCTGCATGGAAGTTCCCCCTGGTGTTTCGCCGAGTTTAACGCGCCGGGCGCGTCGCGAAAGTCCCCCCGTCCCGATCAGACATTCGTGAACATCTGCCCATAAAATCGCCACATGGCCCGCACTACATGTTCATTCTGAGCAACAGGAGAACAGTCATGCTGTATTGGGCCTTGGTATTCCTGGTGATCTCCCTGGTCGCCGGGCTGTTCGGCTTCGGCGGAATTTCGGCGGCCGCCGCCGGCATCGCCCGCGTGCTGTTCTTCATCGCCGTCCTGATATTGGCGCTAATGCTGCTGAGCGCGGTGCTGACCGGAACGCTGGTGCTGTAGCCCGACCGGGCGGGGGTGGCGCGCGCTGCGTGCCACCCCGCGCCTGCGCCGCTACGCCCCGCGAAACACCGGCTTGCGCTTCTCCATGAATGCCCGCCGGCCTTCCACGTAATCCTCGCTGTCGAAGCACGCCTGCACCACTTTCGCGCACAGATCGTGGTCCACCCGCGGCGATTCCTTGGCCAGTTCACCCACCGTGATCTTCACCGCCTTGATGGTCAGCGGCGCGTTCTCGGCGATCGTCGCGCAATAGGCGCGCACATAGGCCTCCAGGTCCGCCTCCGGCAGCACCCGGTTGGCCAGCCCCATGCCCAGCGCCTCGGCCGCCGAAAAATGCCGCGCGGTAAAGAAAATCTCCTTGGTGTGGGACGGGCCGACCAGGTCCATCAGCTTCTTCACCCCGTCCGCGCCATACCCCAGCCCCAGCCTGGTCGCGGGCACGCCGAACTTCGCCCCCTCGGCGGCGATGCGCAGGTCGCAGGCCACCGCGATGCCCACGCCGCCGCCGATGCAATAGCCGCGGATCATCGCGATGGTCGGCTTCGGGCACACCGCCAGCCGCCGGTTGGCCTCGCCGGAAATGCCGTCGTAATGCGCCACCTGGTCGGCCGAGGCGCGCTGCTGCTCGAATTGCGAGATGTCGGCGCCGGCCACGAAGGCCCGCTCGCCCATCCCGGTCAGCACGATCACCCGCACCGCCGGGTCCTGCTCGAAGCGATCCAGGATCGCCGGCATCGCCTGCCACATGTCCAGCGAGACGGCGTTGCGGCGCTCGGGGTTGTTGAAGATCATCCAGCCGATCGCCCCCTCGATGCGCGCGATCATCCGCCCGGTCGGCAGTTCGATCTCCTGTACGGTGTCCATCCCCGTCATCCCCCTATGCAAACGCCGCGCGCGGCGAGACGATCAGCAAACCCCCTTCCCCGCCGCAAGGCAACCGACCCGGAATCCCGCCATGACCAAGCCCCGCCTGCGCGACCTCGGCATCACCCCCGGCCTGCTGCCCACCGGGCGCTGGAACGCCATCACCGATGTCGCCGGCGTGCGCGTGGGCGTGGCCACCCTGGTCGCCGACACCCCGCACGTGGTGCGCACCGGCGTCACCGCCATCTGGCCGCGCGGGCGGGAGATCTGGGGCGACTACTGCTTCGCCGGCATCCACAGCTTCAATGGCAACGGCGAGATGACCGGCCTGCCCTGGATCGCCGAGCAGGGCCTGCTGGGGGCCCCCATCTGCATCACCAACACCTATTCCGTTGGCATCGTGCGCGACGCCATCTGCGCGCTGGCGGTGCGCGACGGCGCCACCCAGGCCTTCCACCTGCCGGTCGCCGCCGAGACCTATGACGGCTGGCTGTCCGAGAGCGAACGCTTCCCGGTCACCACCGACCTCGCCTTCCAGGCGCTCGACCGCGCCGCCTCCGGCCCCGTGCCGGAGGGCAACGTGGGCGGCGGCACCGGCATGATCTGCCACGAGTTCAAGGGCGGCACCGGCACAGCCTCGCGCGTGGTGGCGCAGGACGGCGCCACCTACACCGTCGGCGCCCTGGTGCAGGCCAATTACGGCGCCCGCGAGCTGTTCCGGGTAGACGGCGTGCCGGTCGGCCGGATCATCGGCCCGGACGTGGTGGCCAGCCACCGCACCATGCCGCGCGAGGCCGGCAGCATCATCGTCATCCTCGCCACCGACGCCCCGCTGCTGCCCATCCAGTGCCAGCGTCTGGCCCGCCGCGCCACCACCGGCCTGGCCTGGGTGGGCGGCATCGGCAGCAACGGCAGCGGCGATATCTTCCTGGCCTTTTCCACCGCCAACCACATCCGCGCCGGCGAGTCCGTCACCCACGCCCGCATGCTCGCCCCGGAAGCCATGACGCTCCTCTTCCAGGCCGCCGCCGAAGCCACCGAGGAAGCCATCCTGAACGCCATCTGCGCCGCCGAGACGATGACCGGGCGAGACGGGCGTATCGTCCATGCCTTGCCGCATGACCTGCTGAAGCAGGCCATGAAAAGGTAAGTCTTCTTTTTGTGGACAAAAAGAAGCAAAAAAACTTTATTCGTTAAGAAGAAACTCCATCTTCTCTACGGATCTTTGCGGGCTGGCTTCCTTAGCTATGCCGCAGCCGGACCCTCCACCACCCGCGTCTCAAACTCCGCCGGCGAGGTGATCTCCAATATTTCCACGTCCTCGCTGTGGCGGATCTCGCGATGCTTCACCATCGGCGGCTGGTACACGCTGGTGCCAGCCTCCAGGCGGACGAAGCCGATATCCTCGTACTCGAACTCCACCCAGCCCTTCAGCACATAGACGAACTGGAACTCCAGATCATGGGTGTGCCATTGCGGTTGGGCATGCTCGCCCGGCACCGCGCGGATCACATGCGCGCCCACCTTGCCGGCGGTCGCGCCCCGGATTCCCAGGTCGCGATAGGCGAAAAACGCGCGCAATCCGTGCTGAAACGTGTCACCCGCCTCGTGATGCACGACCGTCCGCTGTTTCATGGCATTCTCCCGAAGCTGTGCCGGCGGCGAGCCTAACCCGCCGCCGGGAAACGTTCTACCGCGGCGCCATCCGCAGCGCGCCATCCAGGCGGATGGTCTCGCCGTTGAGCATCCGGTTGACCACGATATGCAGCGCCAGCGCCGCGTATTCGTCCGGCGCGCCCAGCCGCTGCGGGAACGGCACGGACTGGCCCAGGCTCTGCTGCACGTCGTCCGGCAGGGCCGCCATCATCGGCGTCTGGAACAATCCGGGCGCGATCGTCATCACCCGCACCCCAAACCGCGCCAGTTCGCGCGCCGCCGGCAGCGTCAGTCCGACCACCCCGGCCTTCGAGCTGGCATAGGCCGCCTGCCCCACCTGCCCGTCGAACGCGGCGACCGAGGCGGTGTTGATGATCACCCCCCGCTCGCCGTCGTCCATCGGCTCCAGCACGCTCATCTCGGCGGCGGCCAGGCGCAGCATGTTGAAGGTGCCGATCAGGTTGACCCGGATCACATTCTCATAGGCGCCGAGCGCCAGCGGCCCGTCGCGCCCGACGATGCGCCCCGGCGTGCCGACGCCCGCGCAGTTCACCAGCACCCGCGCCGGGCCGTGCGCCGCGCGGGCAGTGGCGAAGGCGCGCTCGGCGGCCTCGGCATCGGCCACGTCGCAGGCAATCGCGATGCCGCCGACACGGGCCGCCATCTCCTGTGCCGCATCGGCGTTGAGATCGACCACCGCCACCTTGGCGCCGGCGGCGGCCAGCGCCTGGGCGGTGGCGCCGCCGAGGCCGGAGGCGCCGCCGGTGACGATGGCGGGTTGTCCTTGCAGGTTCATCAGGCTTCTCCGTTGTGGCGGCGCGGCACGCCGGGGATGCCGATACACCCCGAAGCGGCCCCGCGATGCAACCCCCGCGCCGGCCCGCCGGCTGCCGCCACCACTCCGCCGCGCGCCGGCCATGGTTCCGACATGCTCCCGGCGCAGTATGTATGAGTCATGATGGTTATGTCGCATAACCAATTCGCCGCACTGCCGCCGAGGATCCGAACCATGCCGACCCACCGCCTGCTCGCCGGCCTCGCACTCGCCGCCGCATGCCTCCTCGCCCTCCCCGCCCACGCCGCGCCGCCGGCCCGCGGCTATGGCGACCCCGAGCCCGCGCAGTTCGCGGGCATGCTGGCCGCCCATAATCGCGCGCGCCGCGCCGTGGGGGTGCCGGACCTGCATTGGTCGGCCGAAGTCGCCGCGATCGCGCAGAACTGGGCGAACCGCCTGCGCGGCGCCAATTGCGCCATGCAGCACAGCGGCACCTCCGGGGTCGGTGAGAACCTGGCATGGTTCGGCGGCGCGCATGCCAGCCCGGCCGATGTGGTGGCGCTGTGGGTGGGCGAGGCGCGCGCCTACAACCCGGCCACCGGCGCCTGCGCGCCCGGCGCGGTGTGCGGGCACTACACCCAGATCGTCTGGCGCAGCACCCGCTTCGTCGGCTGCGGCATGGCCAGTTGCGGCAATTCGGAGATCTGGGTCTGCAGCTACTCGCCGCCCGGCAACTACGTGGGCCACCGCCCCTACTGACCGCGCCCCCGGCTGGCGCCACCGCCCCGGCTCCCGTATCGTCCGTCCCGCATTCGCCGCCGCGGAAGGACGATACGATGGCAACCGGACTGCGCAAGGGCCTCGCCACCTATGGCGATGCCGGGTTTTCCCTGTTTTTGCGCCGCGCCTTCCTCAAGGCGATGGGCTATACCGATGCCGCGCTGGACCGCCCGATCATCGGCATCACCGACACGTTCAGCGACTTCAACCCCTGCCATGGCAACGTGCCGGACCTGATCGTGGCGGTGAAGCGCGGCGTGCTGCTGGCCGGCGGCATGCCGATGGCCTTCCCCACCGTGTCAATCCACGAAAGCTTCAGCCACCCCACCAGCATGTTCCTGCGCAACCTGATGGCGCTGGACACCGAGGAAATGGTCCGCGCCCAGCCGATGGACGCCGTGGTGCTGATCGGCGGCTGCGACAAGACGCTGCCGGCCCAGCTGATGGGCGCGGCCAGCGTGAACCTGCCGGCGATCGTGCTGCCCACCGGCCCGATGCTGGTCGGCCACCACAAGGGCGAGGTGCTGGGCGCCTGCACCGATTGCCGCCGCCTGTGGGCCGAGTACCGTGCCGGCCGCATCGACGAGGCGGAAACCGACCTGCTGACCGACCGGCTGGCGCCGACCAAGGGCACCTGCATGGTCATGGGCACCGCCAGCACCATCGCCTGCATGGTGGAGGCCATCGGCATGTGCCTGCCCGGCGCCGCCAGCATCCCGGCCACCCATGCCGACCGCATCCGCGCCGCCGAGGCCTCGGGCGCCGCCGCCGTGGCGCTGGCCAAATCCGGCCGCAAGCCGTCCGACATCATGACCAAGGCCGCCTTCCGCAACGCGCTGACCGTGCTGCAGGCGATCGGCGGCTCCACCAACGGGCTGATCCACTTCACCGCCATCGCCGGGCGCCTGGGCATCGACATCGACATGGCCGAGTTCGACCGCCTCGGGCTGGAGGTGCCGGTGCTGGTGGACCTCAAGCCCAGCGGCGATCACTACATGGAGCATTTCCACTGGGCCGGTGCCATGCCGAAGCTGCTGAAGGAGATCGCCGACCTGCTCGACACCTCGGCCCTCACCGTCACCGGCGGCACGCTGGCCGACAACATCGCGCTGGCCGAGGACGTGCCCGGCCAGACCGTCATCCGCACCCGTGCCACCGCCATCGCCGAGGGCGGCGGACTGGCCGTGCTGGGCGGCAACCTGGCGCCGGACGGCGCGCTGCTGAAGCGCTCCGCCGCCACTCCCGCGCTGATGCAGCACGAGGGCCGTGCCGTGGTGTTTGACGGGCTGGAGGACATGGCCGCACGCCTCGACGACCCCGAGTTGGACGTGACCGCCGACGACGTGCTGGTGCTGCGCAACGCCGGCCCCAAGGGCGCGCCGGGCATGCCCGAGGCCGGCTATATCCCCATCCCGCGCAAGCTGGCGCGCGCCGGCGTGAAGGACATGGTGCGCATCAGCGACGCCCGTATGAGCGGCACCGCCTTCGGCACCATCGTGCTGCACATCGCCCCGGAAGCGGCGGTCGGCGGCCCGCTGGGGCTGGTGAAGACCGGCGACCGCATCCGGCTGGACGCCGCCGCCCGGCGCATCGACCTGCTGGTAGACGGAGCCGAACTGGCCGCCCGCCGCACCGCCTGGACGCCACCGCCAGCGCATCCGGGGGCCGAGCGCGGCTATCTGCGGCTGTACCTCGACCAGGTAACCCAGGCCGATCAGGGCTGCGACTTCGCCTTCTGCCGCGCCGGCGGGGCCTCCACCGCCGGATAGGCTACCGCCGCAGCGCCCGGTCGGTGGTCGCCCGGCCCGGCACGGCGACACCGAACAGGTCGCGCAGCATCCGGCGCAGCCCCACCCATTGCTGGGTGAGGTAGCTGCCGGTGGCCAGCGCCTCCTCGGCCGTGGGGTCTCCGGTCTGGGCGAAGCTGCGGGAGAAATCGGCGGTGCGGAACAGCATGTCCCACCACGGCAGGATGGCGCCGAAGTTCACGCTTTGCAGCCCGGCCGCGGTCACGCCGTGATGGGCGCGGTGGAACCGGGGGCTGACAAGCAGCCGCTCGCCCAGCCAGCCGAAGGACAGCCGCGCATTGGCGTGGCTCAGGCTCTCCAGCAGGCGCAGCAGCAGCACCAGCAGCGGGAATTGCATCGGCGGGATGCCGATCAGCAGGGCGATCGCGGTGAACCAAACGAAGGCGATCACCTCGTCCAGCAGGTGGTTGCGGTCGTCCGACCAGAAGGTCATCTGCCGCTGCGCGTGGTGCAGCGCATGCAGCGAATACCACCAGTTGAACACGTGGCTCAGCCGGTGACGCCAGTATTCGCCGAAATCCAGGATCACCGCATATAGGAAGAAGGTCAGCACCTGCTTGCCGAGCAGGAACGGGAACAGCCGCTCCAGCGTCGGCGGCACCCAGCCGTTATCGGTCAGCCAGCCGTTCAATTGCACCTGCAAGGTGTAGAAGGCGACGAAGGTCACCAGCGGCAGCAGGCCGACGCGCGAGATGACAGTGTACAGCATGTCCACCAGCACGGCCCGGCTGTCCGGCCAGTGCTCCACCGGCCGCCAGCGCTCCAGCGGCAGGCACACCGCGAAGGTCACCACCACCTGGGCGGCGCCATACACCGCGAACAACGCCCAGCCGAAGGAGATGTCCTCCCACTGCATCAGGTCGAAGCGGTACATCAGCGGCAGCAGCACGCTCTGCTGCAGCCAGCCGGCGGCGGTGTCGAACGGCAGGAAGGTCATGGCGCCGCCACCGCGCGCGGGTTGAGGAAGATGCCGTGCGGCGAGCGCCCGGTCTCGATGGTGGTGTAGTCGCCGGTCTTGGGGTCCAGCACCGCCACCTTGTGGGCGAAGCGCATGGTAACCCAGATATGCCCGTCCGGCGCGAACTGGATGTCGTCCGGCCCGCCCGGCAGCTTATAGCTGCGGATTTCCTTCAGGCTGGCGGCGTCCAGCACCACGATGGTGCTGTCGATGCGGTTGTTGACGTAGATCAGCTTGCGGTCGGGCGAGCGGAACAACTGGTGGGCGCCGCGGCCGGTGCGGATATGGCTGAGCACGCGCCCGTCGGCCGGGTCCACCACCGAGAGGTCGTCGGCGCCCATGTTGGCCACCAGCACATGGCCGTTCTGCACCATCACCCCGGCCGGCGCCGGCCCCACCGGCTTGTCCCACAGGATCGCCATGCGGCGCAGGTCGATCGCCACCAGCCGCCCGGTGCCTTGCAGCGAGATATAGACCACCGCCGAATCGGGCGAGAAATCCATATGGCTGGGCATCGACTTGATCTTGAAGCGCTTGACCAGCGCGTAGGTGCCGGCGTCGTAGATGTCGATCTGCGCGCGGGCCAGGCCGTTGACCACCAGGAACTTGCCGTCCGGGCTGAAGCCGAGTTGGTAGGGGTCGGCGACCGGCAGTCGGCGGCGCAGCGCGAAGGTCACCGGGTCGAGGAACAGCAGCTCGTTGCCGACGGTGTCGCCCACCAGCAGGTCGCGCCCGTCCGGGGTCAGCGCCCAGTGGTGCGGCTCGCGCAGCACCGGGATGCGCCTGGTTTCGCGCAGGGTCGCCATGTCCAGCACCGACAGCGAGGCGGCGGCGGAATTCATCACCAGCACCGCGCCGGCCGCGCGTGCATCTGGTGCCGCCGCCAGCAGCGCCAGCACGGCCGTCAGAAGGGAAGCAAGCCGTCGCATCCTAAGCCTCGCCTGAAAAATGGTTCAGTCCGAAGCCGCCGTCCCCCTTTGATTTTCAACACGGTCGGCGCGGTTCTTATAGCACGCCCTGCGCCGCGCGCGAGTGCCGCGCCGCAGCACGATCACCGCACGCCGCTGGGCCAGAGCACCACGCGCAGGGTCTGCAGCAAGATCAGCAGGTCGAACACCACGCTGAAATTCTTCACGTAATACAGGTCGTAGCTGAGCTTGGAGCGGGCGTCGTCCAGCGATGCGCCATAGGGATAGTTGACCTGCGCCCAGCCGGTGAGGCCGGCCTTCACCATGTGGCGCTCGTTGTACAGCGGCAGTTCGCGGGCCAGCTCGTCGATGAATTCCGGCCGCTCCGGGCGCGGGCCGACCAGGGACATCTCGCCCTTCAGCACGTTGAACAGCTGCGGCACCTCGTCCAGCCGGGTGCGGCGCAGGAAATTGCCGACCCGGGTGATGCGGCTGTCGCCCGCCGCCGCCCACACCGCGCCGCGCGCCTCGGCATCCACCCGCATGGTGCGCAGCTTGACGATGCGGAACTGCCTGCCGCCGCGCGTCACCCGCGCCTGGCGGTAGAACACCGGCCCGCGATCGCCGGCCCACACCGCCAGCATCGCCAGCAGCAGGAACGGCGCGGCCGGAAGCAGGATCACCAGGCTGACCGCGATGTCGAGCAGCCGCTTCAGCACCCGGTCCAACAGGCCGAAATAGAAGCCGTCCGAATACAGCACCCAGGTCAGGTCCAGCCGCTTGATGTCGATGCGGCGGATCTCCTTTTCCAGGAAGCCCATGTATTGCCGCACCGGATAGCCGGCGGTCTTGCAGGCGATCAGCCCTTCCAGCGCCATGCCGCGCCGCTCGTCCGGCGCCACCACGATCTGGTCGGCCTGGATGGCGCGCGCCACCGCCAGCATGTCGCCGCCGCCGGTCACGATGCGGTGCGCCTTGTCCTGGGCCAGCCGCGGGTCGATCTCGCCATGCGCCGGGTCGTGCACGAAGGTCACTTCGTAATGCAGGCTGCTGCCCTCGTTGCGCAGCATCCACACCAGGTCCCAGGCCCGCCGGCCGGCGCCGACCACCATCAGCCGCGAGCGGAACAGCGCGCGCCGGCGCAGCAGCGCGAGCAGCAGCCGGGCGGCCAGGCCGCAGAAGGCGAAGCAGACCACCGCCAGGACGAACAGCCGCGCCGGGTCCGCATGCGGACCCGGCGGCAGCATCAGGCGCAGCAGCCACCCGCCGGCCGCGGCGGTGAGTGCACCCATGCCGACCACCAGCGGAATGCGCCCCAGCGATTTGCGGGTCTCCAGGATGGCGTCGCGCCGATACAGGCCCAGCGCGTAGAGAAACAGCAGGTTGGCCGCCGGATGCAGCAGCGCCGGCGCAACCACCAGCACAGCCGGCCACGTCGCGCCGGCGGGCAGCGTGAACCACACCGCGAACGGCCAGACCAGGGCCACGAGGAGTACGTCGAGGAGGAACATCGCGGCGCTGGTCGTCATCCCGTCAGACCGGACTCCATGAATTGGCTCATGCCGGCGCACCAATACCGTGGCCGGCTTAACGGAACATCACACTGGCACCATCCGACAGGTGGTGCGGTTTCGCAACCCGCGTCATCCCGATGCCGGCGTTTTCAGCCCGGCGGGGAATCCGCTAGGCTCGGCGGAAGGCCAACGGGAGGGATGCGGCGATGCGGGTGGTGGCGAGCGGGTTGCGGTTCCCCGAGGGGCCGGTGTGGCTGGCCGACGGCTCGGTGGCGCTGGTGGAGATCGCCCGCGGCACGGTCTCGGTGGTGGCGCCCGATGGCGGCGTGCGCGTGCTGGCCACGCCTGGCGGCGGCCCGAACGGGCTGGCGCTGGGGCCGGACGGCGCCTTCTACGTCTGCAACAACGGCGGCTTCCTGTGGCATGAGGCCGGCGGCGTGCTGCGCCCCGGCCTGCAACCGCCCGACTACACCGGCGGACGGATCGAGCGGGTGGACGCGCACACCGGCGCGGTGACGGTGCTGTACGAGGCCTGCGGCGAGTACCGCCTGCGCGGCCCCAACGACATCGTGTTCGACGCCGAGGGCGGCTTCTATTTCACCGACCTCGGCAAGACGCGGCCGCGCGAACGGGACCTCGGCGGCGTCTACTACGCGCGCGCCGACGGCAGCGGCATCGTCGAGCTCGCCTATGGCCTGATGTCCCCCAACGGCATCGGGCTGTCGCCGGACGGGCGGACCGTCTACGTCGCCGAGACGCTGACCGCACGGCTCTGGGCGTTCGAGCTGGACAGCCCCGGCGTGGCGCGCAAGCACGCGATGGCGCCGCATGGCGGGCGGCTGGTGGCGGGGCTCGGCGGCTACCAGATGTTCGACAGCCTGAAGGTGGACGCCGCCGGCAACATCTGCGTGGCGACCCTGGTGACCGGCGCGGTGACGGTGATCGCGCCGGACGGGCGGGTGCTGCGGGTGGTGCAATTCCCCGACCCGATGACCACCAATATCTGCTTCGGCGGCGCCGACCTGCGCACCGCCTATGTCACGCTGTCGGGCAGCGGCCAGCTGGTGGCGCTGGACTGGACCGACCGGGACTGGGACGTGCCGGGCCTGCCGCTGCACAGCGCCGGGTGAGCCTCAGGCGCGCGGCACCAGCCGCCGCGCCAGCCGGCGGCGCAGCGCGCCCAGGCGTCGGGAAAAGCCGCCGGGCGCCGCGCGCATCGCCGTGCGAACCCGCTCCCGCCACGGCCGCAGCAGGCACAGCGCCCAGTCGCGGATCGCCCGCACCCAGCCCACCACGAGGGCGAACCAGCCGATCCGCAGCAGCGCCGCCTCGCAGGCATGATAGATGAACACCGCCAGCAGCGTGGCCAGCAACCGCACCACCACATAGACCAGTGCGGCCGCGGTCACCTGGCCACCCACCAGCAGCGCCACCGCCCAGACCTCGCCGACCCGGCCGAGCAGCTCCGGCACCAGGAACAGCGGCAAGGCCGCCCAGCCGGGCAGCCGGCCCAACCCGGCCTCGGCCACGCGCACCGGTGGCAGGCGGGCGGCTTGCCGCAGCAACGCCCGGGCGCCGGCCCAGACCAGGTCCTCCAGCACCACCAAGACCAGCGCGAAGGGCAGCAGAACCAGGTCCAGCAACCGGCGGCCCACCCGGCGCCGGGCGATCATCCCGCGCCTCCCGGCCGACAGCCGTCGGCCGGCGCGCGATCGCGAGGGCGTTCGCCGGTCACCGCCGCGTCAGCAACCGGGCCGGCCCGGCGGGCACTGCCGGTGCTGCTGTGGCGGGGGCGGCGGTGCGGCATGCACCTGCGGCGGCGGCGCGCGCATCACCGGCGGCGGCGCGGCATGCACCTGCGGGGGCGGCGCGCGCATCACCGGCGGCGGCGGCGCACGCATCACCGGCGGCGGCGCGGCATGCACCTGCGGGGGCGGCGCACGCATCACCGGCGGCGGCGCGGCATGCACCTGCGGCGGCGGCGCGCGCATCACCGGCGGCGGCGCGGCGTGCACCTGCGGCGGCGGCGCACGCATCACCGGCGGCGGCGCGGCGTGCACCTGCGGCGGCGGCGCGCGCATCACCGGCGGCGGCGCGGCATGCACCTGCGGCGCTGGCGCACGCTGCACGTTTGGCGCCATCCCGGGCTGGGGCACCGGCCGCACGAAGGGCTGGACAGGCGCCTGCGGCATGCCCGGGTGCTGGATAGCCGGGCGCTGAACGGCCGGCGGTTGCGGGCGCTGCGGCCCTGGGGCGCCAGGGGTGACCAGGCCCGGCTGCGGCCGCCCCGCACCAGGCTGGCGCAGCGGCGGCAGGCCCGGCTGCTGGCTCGGCGCGAGTTGTCCTGGCCGCTGGCCGAATCCCGGCTGTGTCGGCCCCGGCTGCGCCGGACCAGGGGCGCCGGGCCGAGGCTGCGCCATCGGCGACGGGCGGCTGGCCGGCAGGCCCGCCGCGTTCGGCGCTGCCCCCCCGGGCTGACGCAGGAATGGCTGCGTCGCCCCCGGCTGCGCGGGACCAGGCGCGCCCGGCCGAGGCTGTGCCACCGGCGGCTGGCGGTTGGCCGGCAGCCCCGCCGCGTTAGGCGCCGCGCCCCCGGGCTGGCGCAGGAACGGCTGCGTCGGCCCCGGTCGCGCGGGACCAGGCGCACCAGGGCGAGGCTGCGTCGGCCCCGGTGCACCAGGACGAGGCTGCCCCGGCGCCACCACGCCGGGCATACCGGCGCGCTGCAACGGCGCCCCGCCCGGCCCGGCCGGGCGAACCGCCGGGCCAGGAGCCGCCGGGCGGGCACGCACGGCCCCGGCCGGCACCGGCGGCAGGTTCATCTGCCGCGCCACCGCCGGCGTCACCCCGGCGGTCGCGCGGGTCGGGCGCACCGGGGGCGCGGCCAGCGGACGGGCGGCGGCCAGGGCCTGCGGCGAGATCTGCTGGGCCCGCCGCCCGACACGCTCCGAGCCGACCATCGCGGCGGCCGGCACCACCGTGGCGGCACGCCGGTTCATGAACACATTGGTGGTATGGACATTCGTGATGTTGGTCACATTGACCACATTGGTCACGTTGACCCGGCGGATATAGGTGTTGCTGACCCGGTACGGCGGCCGGTACACCTCGCGCGGCCCCAGCGGGATCCAGCCGACCGAGGCCCCCATCGCCACCCCGACGCCCAGGCCGATGAAGGTCACCAGCGCCGGCGCATAGACCGGCCGCACCACCACGCTGATGCCCGGCTCCACCGGCACCCAGCCCCAGCGCGGCCCCATCTCCACCCAACGCCCGTAATGGAACGGCGCGAAGCCCCAGGGCGCGTCATCGATCCAGGTCCAGCCCCACGGCGCCACCCAAGCCCAGTGGCCGTGGCGATACGGCACCCAGCCCACCGCCACCGGCGGGAACCAGACGCGGCCATACTCGGGCGTCGGCTCCCAGGTGCCGGTGTCCACCAGCGCGTCACCGCCGGTCATCTGCGCCACCAGCGGCGGCGGCGCATACTCGCCGGTCGGCACCGGCCGTTCGCGCGCCAGTTCGGCGGCGGCGAACGGCGCGAGGCGCTGCGGGCCAAGACTGCCCTGGAACACATCCGTGCCGGTGATCGTCGCGGTCTGCTGCGGCCCCACCTGCAGCGACACGCCGTTGCCATAGACCTGGGCGGCACCGTCCAGCACGGTGACGCTGGTGGGCTGCCCGGCATCGCCGGCCTCCACCACATAGCGGCCGGGCGTCCCGATGGTCACCTGGCCACGCGGCGTGGTGATGGTGGTGGTCTCGCCCGGCAACACGTCGCGCAGGCCCAGGTACAGCCCGCCCTGCGGCACGGTGACCGCGAGCGCGTGGTCGTCGAGCGTGTTGACATCCAGCTCCGTGCTCTGGTCCATCACCAGCCGGGTGGCGCCCACCTCAAGCTCCGCGCCCGACCCCGGCTCGGTCCAGTACGACCCGCCGGCGGTGACCGGATAATTGAGCGCCGCCGGCTGCCACTCGGTCTGGTCGGCGGTGTGGAACGACACCGTGCCCCGCAAATTCGCCACCCGGCCGACGGTGGCGGGCGGATCGGTCGCCGGCAGGTTGTCGCCGCCTTCGGACTGCGCCCACGCCGCGCTGGGCAGCACCGGGGCGAGCAGCAGCGCGCCGGCAACGGCGGCGGCGGTCAGGCGGAACCAGGGCGTACGGGTGCGCATGGCGCAAATCCTCTCAACGCGCCGCAGGCCGTCGCGACGCCTGCCCATAATCCCGGCACATGATGGCGAAACCACGTCCGCGCCGCGCCGTGGCGATAACATCGCGGACATGTGAGCAGCCGCCCCGATCGGCCACACCGCCATCATGGTGTTGCCGCAAAGCATGCCCATCTTACCTGTCAAGCGTTAACAGGAGTCACGCCATGTCTGCCCCGCGCCGCCTGCCCCGCGCCGCGCCGCGTGTTTCGGCACTCGCCGGCACCATCCTGGTCGGCGCCGCCTTGCTGGGACTGTCCGGCTGCGTCGCCTACCCGGCCGATGGCTACGGCTACGGCTATGCCGCCCCGGCCTATGTCTACGCGCCACCGCCGAGCGTCTATGTCGGTGTCGGCGGCGGCGGCTATTGGGGCCATGGCGGCGGCTGGGGCCATGGCGGCGGCTGGGGCCACGGCCGCCGCTGGCGCTGACCCCAACTCAGGCGTACGGGTGACTCAGGCGTGCGGGCAGCTCAGTGGTTGAGCGCCTGCACGATCTCCTCGGTCATCTTCTTGGCGTCGCCGAACAGCATCATCGTGTTCGGCCGGAAGAATAGCTCGTTGTCCACCCCGGCATAGCCCGAGGCCATCGAGCGCTTGACGAACAGCACCGTCCCCGCCTTGTCCACCTCCAGGATCGGCATGCCGTAGATCGGCGAGGCCGGGTCGGTCTTGGCGGCCGGGTTGGTCACGTCGTTGGCGCCGATCACGTAGACCACGTCGGCGGTGGCGAACTCGTTGTTGATCTCCTCCAGCTCGAACACCTCGTCGTACGGCACGTTGGCCTCGGCCAGCAGCACGTTCATATGGCCGGGCATGCGGCCGGCCACGGGATGGATGGCGTATTTCACCTCCACCCCCTCCTTCTTCAACGTATCCGCCATCTCGCGCAGCGCGTGCTGCGCCTGCGCCACCGCCATGCCGTAGCCGGGCACGATGATCACCTTGGAGGCGTTCTTCATGATGAACGCCGCATCCTCGGCCGCACCCGACTTCACCGTGCGGTCGCCACCGGGGCCAGCCACGGCCGGGCCGCCGCTCTCCGAGCCGAAGCCGCCGAGCAGCACGTTGATGATGCTGCGGTTCATCCCCTTGCACATGATGTACGACAGGATCGCGCCCGACGCGCCCACCAGCGCCCCGGTGATGATCAGCGCCAGATTCTGGATGGTGAAGCCGATGCCGCAGGCGGCCCACCCCGAGTAGCTGTTCAGCATCGAGACGACCACCGGCATGTCCGCCCCGCCGATCGGGATGATCAGCAGGAAGCCCAGTGCGATGGCCAGGATGGCGATCAGCCAGAACACCGGCTGCGCCCCGGTGACCACGAAGATCACCACCAGCACCGCCAGCAGGATGCCCAGCCCGAGATTGAGCTGGTGCTGATAGGGGAAGGTGATCGGGTTGCCCTTCATCAGCGCCTGCAGCTTGGCAAACGCGATCAGCGAGCCGGAGAAGGTGATCGCGCCGATCGCCAGCCCCAGCGACATCTCCACCAGGCTCTCCGGATGGATATGCCCGGGCGTGCCAATGCCGAAGCTCTCCGGCGCGTTCAGCGCCGCGGCCGCCACGAACACCGCGGCCAGGCCCACCAGCGAATGGAACGCGGCGACCAGCTGCGGCAGCGCCGTCATCTGGATACGCTTGGCCACCACCGCGCCCACCGTGCCGCCGATGGCGATCGCCAGCGCGATCAGCAGGAACCCGGTGCCCGACATGCCGTGATGCGCCAGGGTGGCGAAGATGGCGATGGCCATGCCGGCCATGCCCATGCGGTTGCCCTGGCGCGAGGTCTCGGGGTGCGACAGGCCGCGCAGCGCCAGGATGAACAGGACGGCGGCGACGAGGTAGAGGACAGCGGTCAGGCTGGCAGACATCGGCGCGCCCTCACTTCTTCTTTTTCTGGAACATCGACAGCATCCGCTGCGTCACCATGAACCCGCCGAAGATGTTCACGCTGGCCAGCATCACCGCGATGAAGCCGAACGCCATCGCCCAGCCGTTCTCGGCAAGCCCGGTGGCCAGCATGGCGCCGACCACGATCACCGAGGAAATGGCGTTGGTCACCGCCATCAGCGGCGAATGCAGCGCCGGGGTCACGTTCCACACCACGTAGTAGCCGACGAAGCAGGCCATCAGGAAGATCGCCAGCAGGAAGACGAACGGCTCCACCGCCTCGGCCACCGGGCCGGCGACGGTGGCGAAGGCGCGCAGGTTCTGGGCAAGCTGTTCGGCCTGGACGGCCAACTGGTCGGGGGTCATGCCGTATCTCTCCGTCTCTGGCGTCGGGGGCTCAGGCGGCCTGGCTGGGCTGGAACTGCGGGTGCACCACGGCGCCGCCGCGGGTCAGCAGCGTGCCCTTGATGATGTCGTCGCTGTCCGGCAGCTTCGGCGCCTTGGCCTCCTTGTCCCAGAAGCTGGTCAGGAAGGTCATCAGGTTGCGCGCGTACAGGCTGCTGGCGGCCACCGCGATGCGGCCGGGCCAGTTGCGCCAGCCCAGCACCTTCACGCCGCCCGGCGTCACGATGCTCTCCCCCGGCACGGTCAGCGCGCAGTTGCCGCCGGCGTCGGAGGCGAGGTCGACGATCACGCTGCCGGGCTTCATCGCGTTGGCCATCTCGGCGGTCACGATCACCGGGGCGCGGCGGCCCATTACCAGCGCGGTGGTGACGACGATGTCGTTCTTGGCGATGGTGGTGGCCATCAGTTCGGCCTGCTTGCGGCGGAAGGCGTCGGAGAGTTCCTTGGCATAGGCGCCGGTCTGCGCCGCCGTCTCCTCGTCCTCCACGCCCACGAAGGTGGCGCCGAGGGACTTGATCTCCTCCTTGGCGGCGGGGCGCACGTCGGTCGCCGAGACGATGGCGCCCAGGCGGCGGGCGGTGGCGATGGCCTGCAGCCCGGCCACGCCGGCGCCGATCACGAACACGCGGGCCGGCGGCACGGTGCCGGCGGCGGTCATCATCATCGGGAAGCCACGCTCGAAGGCGCCGGCCGACTCGATCACGCCGCGATAGCCGGCCAGGTTGGCCTGGCTGGACAGCACGTCCATCGACTGTGCGCGGGTGATGCGGGGCAGCATCTCCATGGCCACGCAGTCGATGCCCCCGGCGGCCAGCGCCGGCACCAGGGCGGCGTCGCCGAAGGCCCCGGCGATGCACACCAGCAGGGCGCCGCGCGGAATCAGCGCCAGTTCGGCCGGCTCCGGCGCCTGCACCGCGAACACCACCCCGGCACCCGCCAGCGTGGCGGCCGGGTCGGGGCAGATCTCGGCGCCGGCTGCCTGGTATTCGGCGTCCGACACGGCCGACGCCAGCCCGGCCCCGGTCTCGATGGCCACGGTCAGGCCGAGCGCGATCAGCTTCTTCACCGTGTCAGGCGTGGCGGCGACGCGGGTTTCAAACGCACGCCGTTCCTTGAGCACCGCTAGGCGCATCCGATCATCCTTCCGTGGCTCCGGGGCAGCGCGAACACAGGCTTATGCGAGGCTCCATATGCCCGCCCCGGCGGGCCCGGCGCAAGGGGGCAGGGCGCAAGAGGGCGCGCGCAAGGGGTCAGGCCGCCGCCGCGCGGGCATCGCCCCCGGCGCGCGCCAGCACCAGCCCGAACAGCGCCAGCATCGACAGCAGGCCCAGCGGCACCAGGGTGACCGCCGCCACCATCCGGGCCAGCAGCGGCGCGCACCAGACGGCGGCCAGCACGGTCCGCTCCCACGGCGCGAAGCCGCGCGCCAGCCCGTGCGCCACCAGCAACGCCAGCGCCGGACCCAGCAGCATCATGTCGTAATCCAGGCAATAGGGCGTGGTCAGCAGGGCCGCCGGCAGCACAGCGGCGGCGCGCAGCCGCCAGTCGGCACCCCGGCGCGCCCACAGCCAGGCGAGCCCGGCCAGCACCAGCAGCGTCACCGCCGTCTGCACCGCATAGGCAGCCCCGATGCCGCCGCCCCACATGCGCACGGCGGAAAACGCGCTCTGGATCTTCTCCCAGCCGGTGCTGCCCTGCTCCAGCACCACCGTGCGGGTGAACGCCAGGCTGTCGCGGAAGGCCAGCCAGGTGGCCGGGCCGAACGCCGCCAGGGTGGCCAGCGTCATCGCCGCCACCGTGGCCGCCGCGGCGATGATGGCCCGCCAGTACAGCCCGGCGAGCAGCGCCACCGGCAGCACCACGCCGAATTGCGGCTTGTAGGCCAGCAGGCCGAACAGCACCCCGGCCAGCACCGGCCGCCGCTCCAGCGCCAGCAGCCCGCCGCCGAGCAGGGCGGCGCTCAGGAAGCCGTTATGGCCGTGGCCGAGATTCACATACACCGCCGGAAACGCCAGCCCCGCCAGCACCGCCAGCCGGTCCGGCACGATCCGCCAGACCACCCGCAGGTACAGCGCCAGCGTCACCCCCTGCCACACCGCCAGCGCCGGCAGATAGGGCAGCAGCGCGAAAAAAGCCGCCAAAAGGAGGAAATAAGGCGGGTAATGCCAGCCAAAAAACGGCGAATCAGGCCCAAAAACGGCATGCTGCGCCGCCGCGTGCGCCGCCGGGTCGTACGGCAGCGCCGGGTGGCCTGCCAGCACCGTCCGCCCCGCCACCCACACCTCGCTGAAATCGGTGCCGAGCGGGCGGCCGGCCTCGTCGACATCGCCGTGGGCAGTGGCGAAGGCGAACACGATCACCGCCAGGTAGGCGAGGCAGCACAGCACCGCGTAGGCGCGGATGCGCGGCCGGGTCAGCCAGGCGCCGCTGCGCAGCGACTCGAGCATCGGCGATCCCCCTGGCTAGGCTGATTATAGCGTGGGCGGCACCCGTGCCTCGGCCAGCGCCGCCGCCTGGCGCGCGGCCAGGGTATCGGCGTCGAAATCGGCGATCAACTCGTTGAACAGCCGGTGCCAGTTCAGTTCCGCCCCCAGGCGCAGGAACACGCTGCCCAGGCCGATCGCGCTGCGGTCCATCAGCACGAACTCGCGCGGCGGGCGCACGCCGCCGGTGCGCTTGAGGCCGGCATGCACCCGCTCGGCCACCGCGCGGCCGAACTGGGGGTCGTCGTCCTCCTGGATGCGGCGCACCCGGTCCTGGGTCAGCGGCTCGTACAGGAAGCGCGCCCAGTCGTTCAGCACCGCCATCTTCTCGCGGGTCAGCCCGGTGAAGCCCCAGGTGCTGTAGGCGTGGTGGGCCTGCTCCTCGTTGTCGTCGCGCACCGCCTCGTAGAGGTCGATCACGCCGCGGACGAATTTCGCCCCGAACACCCGGATGGCGCCGAAATCCAGCAGATTGAGGCTGCCGTCGGGGCAGACCTGGTAATTGCCCAGATGCGGGTCGCCGTGGATCACCCCGAAGCGGTAGAACGGCACGTACCAAGCGTGGAACAGCGCGCGGGCGATGGCGTTGCGCTCGTCCTGCGGGGGGGCCTCCTCCAGCCGGCGCATCAGCGGGCGGCCCTCCAGCCAGGTCATGGTCAGCAGCCGGCGGGTGCTCAGCGCCTCCACCGGCACCGGCACGTGCACCTCCGGCCGGTCGGCCAGCATCAGGCCGTACAGCCGCATCTGCGCGGCCTCGCGCACGTAGTCGAGCTCCTCGCGCAGCCGCTCGACCAGCTCGGCGTAGATGTCGTCGTGCTGGATGGCGTTGTCCATGCGGTGGTAGATCGCCATGGCCAGCTTGAGCTGGCGCAGATCGGCCTCCACCGTGCTGGTCATGTCCGGGTACTGTAGCTTGCAGGCGACCAGCGTGCCGTCCGGCAATGTGGCGCGGTGCACCTGGCCCAGCGAGGCGGCGGCGGCGGCCTCCACGTCGAATTCGGCGAAGCGGGACCGCCAGTCCGGCCCCAGCTCGCCCTGCATGCGCCGGCGCACGAAGGCGGCCCCCATCGCCGGGGCGTTGGCCTGCAGCTGCGCCAGCTCGGCGGCGTATTCCGCCGGCAGCGCGTCCGGCACGGTGGAGAGGAACTGCGCCACCTTCATCATCGGGCCCTTCAGCCCGCCGAGGATGGTCTTGAGGTCCTCGGCATGGCCGGCCCGGTTGGTCTTGATGCCGAAGGCCCGCTCCCCCACCACCCTCGCGGCGATGCCGCCGACCGCGCCGGAGGTGCGGGCGAAGCGGCGCAACTCGCCGAAAAGGGAGGATTTGTCCTCGGATTCGGCCATCAGGCGACCTTTTCCAGTTCGTCGATGAAGCCAGAGATCACGTCCAGCCCGCGCGTCCAGAACGCCGGCTCCGAGGCGTCCAGGCCGAACGGGGCGAGCAGCTCCTTGTGCCGCTTGGTGCCGCCGGCGCGCAGCATGTCGAGGTACTTGGCCTGGAAGCCCGGATGGCCGGACTGGTAGACCGAATACAGCGCATTCACCAGGCAGTCGCCGAAGGCATAGGCATAGACATAGAACGGCGAGTGAATGAAGTGCGGCACATAGGCCCAGAACACCTTGTAGTCCGGCGTGAATTCGAATGCCGGTCCCAGGCTCGCCTTCTGCACCTGCATCCAGATCTCGCCGATCCGGTCGGCCACCACCTCGCCGCCGCGCCGTTCGTCATGCAGCAGGGCCTCGAACTGGTAGAAGGCGATCTGGCGGACCACCGTGTTCAGCATGTCCTCTACCTTGCCGGCTAGCATGATGCGCCGGCGCGCCGGGTCGGTCTCGGCGTCCAGCAGGGCACGGAAGGTCAGCATCTCGCCGAACACGCTGGCGGTCTCGGCCAGCGTCAGCGGCGTGCTCGCCTGCAGGTAGCCCTGGCTGGCCGCCAGCACCTGGTGCACGCCGTGGCCAAGCTCGTGCGCCAGCGTCATCACGTCGCGGGTGCGGCCGTGGTAGTTGAGCAGCAGATAGGGGTGCGCGCCGGGCACGGTGGGGTGGGCGAAGGCGCCGCCGGCCTTGCCGGGGCGCAGCGCCGCGTCGATCCACGGCCGGTCGAAGAAGCGGCCGCCGATCTCGGCCAGTTCCGGCGAAAAGGCCCCATAGGCGCGAAGCACGCGCGACTTCGCCTCCGTCCACGGAATCTCGCGGTCGTCGTCGCCGGGCAGCGGGGCGTTGCGGTCCCAGTGCTGCAGCTTCTCCAGGCCGAGCCACTTCGCCTTCATCGTGTAGTAGCGGTGCGACAGCCGGCCGTAATCGGCCGAGACGGCGGCCACCAGCGCGTCCACCACCGTATCCTCGACCATGTTGGCGCGGTTGCGGTAGCTGGCCGGGCGGTCGAAGTGCCGCCAGGTGTCGATGATCTCCTTGTCCTTGGCGAGCGTGTTGGTGATCAGCGCGAACAGCCGCGCGTTCTTGCCGAACACCTCGCCGATCGCCCGGCCGGCGGCCTCGCGCACCGCGCGGTCGCGGTCGGACAGCTTGTTCAGCACCGCCGAGACGGTCAGTTCCTCGACGCCGCCCGGGCCGGCCAGCGGCACGCGCAGGCCGGCGATGGTCTCGTCGAACAGGCGCGACCAGGCGGAGCGGCCGGTGACCTCCTTTTCGTGCAGCAGCTTCTCCAGCTCGTCGGAAAGCTGGTGCGGGCGGAACACGCGCAGGTCGCGCAGCCAGGGGCGCCAGGCAGCCAGGCCCTGGCCGGGCGGCGCGGCCTCGGCCAGCCGCGCCTCCAGCACCGACTCGTCCAGCCGGTTCAGCTCCAGCGAGAAGAAGATCAGGTGGCTGGAGATCGCCGTCACCCGCTCGGTCATCGACTGGTAGAAGCGGCCGATCGCCGGGTCGGTCGAATCGCCGCTGAACAGCAACTGGGCGTAGGACATCACGCGGCCGAGAATTTCCTCGATCCGCTGGTATTCCGCGATGGCCGCGGCCAGGGCGCGGCCGGACAGGCCGCCGAGCTTGCCGGCCTGGGTGTGCGAGAAGGCGGCCGCCTCCGCCTCCGCCCGGTCGAGGTCGGCGGCCAGTTCCGGGCTGTCGGGCGCGGGGTAGAGGTCGGCGAGGTCCCAGGTGGGGAGATCGGCGGCGGCCTGTCCGTCGGGCATGGTGGAGTTCGTCCTGTCCTGCTGGTCGTGCGCGTGCATGTAGGTTATGCGGGAGAAACGGCAAAGGGGCGAGGCAGCCGGGAGGACCGATGGACGCCTATCCGACATGGCCGAACCTGGCCGCCATGATGTTCGAGTGCGCCCGCGCCTGGCCGCAGCGGCCGATGCTGCGGGCCTTCCGGCAGGGCGCGTGGCAGGGCATCACCTGGGCGGAATTCGCCCGCCAGACCGCCAGCGTGGCCCGCCGGCTGCGCGCGGCCGGGGTGGCGGCCGGCGACCGGGTGCTGATCGTCTCGGAGAACCGGCCGGAATACCCGATCGCCGAGACCGCGCTGCTGGCCATCCGCGCCGTGCCGGTGCCGGCCTACACCACCAACACGGTGGACGACCACGCGCATGTGCTGCGCGACAGCGGCGCGCGGGTGGCGATCGTCTCCACCGCCGCGCTGGCGGCCAAGGTGGCGCAGGCCGGGCCGCTGCGGCTGCTGGTGACGATGGAGGATTTCGCCGCCCCCGGCGTGCCCGGCATCCGCTTCGCCGTGCTGGCCGGCGAGGACGCGCCGCCCGACGACATCGCCGCCGAGGCGGCGCTGATCCCGCCCGGCGCGCTGGCCTGCCTGATCTACACCTCCGGCACCGGCGGCGCGCCCAAGGGGGTGATGCTGCCGCACCGCGCCATCCTGTCCAACTGCGCCGGCGCCTTCCGGCTGTTGCAGCGGCTGTGGCGGGAGGATGGCGGGACCGGGCCGCGGCACGAGACCTACCTGTCCTACCTGCCGCTGTCGCACAGCTTCGAGCATACCGCCGGGCAGTTCTTCATGCTGAGCGTGGGCGCCGAGGTGGTGTATTCGCGCGGCGTGGAGCACCTGGCCGCCGACATCCTGGCGGTGCGCCCGACGATCATGACCATGGTGCCGCGCGTGCTGGAGGTGATCCGCGGCCGCATCCTGGCCCAGGTGGCGCGCGAGCCGGGCTGGAAGCGGGCGCTGTTCGCCCGGGCGCTGGACATCGGCACGCGGCGGGCGGCCGGCGGGCGGCTGTCGCTGCTGGACCGGGTGCTGGACCCGCTGCTGGAGCGGCTGGTGCGGCACAAGGTGCGCGCGCGCTTCGGCGGGCGGCTGCGGGCGGCGATTTCGGGCGGCGCGCGGCTGGAGCCGGAGGTGGGGCGGTTCTACCTCGCGCTCGGCATCAAGCTGCTGCAGGGCTATGGCCAGACCGAGGCCGGTCCGGTGATCGCCGCCAACCCGCCGGACGCCATCCGCATCGAGACGGTCGGCCCGCCGCTGGAGGGGGTGGCGCTGCGCATCGCCGAGGACGGCGAAATCCTGGTGCAAGGCGATCTGGTGATGGACGGCTACTGGGGCCGGCCGGAGGAGACCGCGGCGGTGATCCGCGACGGCTGGCTGCACACCGGCGATATCGGCGTGCTGGACCCGGACGGCTACCTGCGCATCACCGACCGCAAGAAGGACATGATCGTGCTCTCGGGCGGGGAGAATATCTCGCCGGCGCGCATCGAGGGGATGCTGCTGGCCGAGCCGGCGATCGCCCAGGCGGTGGTGACCGGCGAGGGGCAGGCCGGGCTGTCCGCCCTGGTGGTGGCCGCGGAGGGCTGCGACGAAACCGCCGTGGCCGCGGCCGTCAGTGCGGTGAACATGCGCCTGGCGGTCACCGAGCGCATCCGCCGCCATGCGGTGGTGCCGGCCTTCACCATCGACAACGGGCTGCTGACCGCGACCCAGAAGGTGCGGCGGCACCTGGTGGTGCGGGCGCATGGCGCGCGGCTGGACGGCCACGCCGCCTGACATGATCGGCGGCTTGACGTGATCGGCCGCTTGACGGGGCGGCGACCTGACGTGATCGGCCACTTGACGGGGCGGCCGGGGGCGCGGCAGGCTGCGGCCATGTGCAGGATCGTCCTCATAGTCGCCAGACCCGCCCGCATCCCCCTTGGTGGGACGTGGGAGAACTGCGCGCGCTGATCCGGCGTCGCCGCTAGCGACTCCTTGGCCCCGCCGGCAACGGACGGGGCCTTTTCATGGCCATGCCACGGCCCGCGTCCGTTCGATATTCATCCCTGACGGAGCGTGCATGACATGACACAGAACATCTACGACAACGACGCCTTCTTCGCCGGCTACAGCAGGCTTGGCCGGTCGGTGGAGGGGCTGGACGGGGCGGCCGAGTGGCCGGCGCTGCGGGCGATGCTGCCGGGCCTCGCCGGGCGGCGGGTGCTGGACCTCGGCTGCGGCTTCGGCTGGTTCTGCCGCTGGGCGCGTGCCCAGGGGGCGGCCGAGGTGCTGGGGCTGGACGTGTCAGAGAACATGCTGGCGCGGGCGCGGCAGGCCGGCGAGGACCCGGCGATCCGCTACGCGCGGGCCAACCTGGAGGAGGTGGCGCTGCCCGAGGCGGCGTTCGACCTGGCCTATTCCTCGCTGACCTTCCACTACATCGTGGCGTTCGAGCGGCTGCTGCGGCGCATCCATGCCGCCCTGGTGCCGGGCGGGCGGCTGGTGTTCTCGATGGAGCACCCGATCTACATGGCGCCGTCGCGGCCCGGCTTCGTGGCGGATGCCGAGGGGCGGCGAGTGTGGCCGATCGACCGCTACCTGGAGGAAGGCCCGCGCAGCACCGACTGGCTGGCCAAGGGGGTGGTGAAGCAGCACCGCACCATCGGCACCACGCTGAACCTGCTGCTGGCCTGCGGCTTCACCCTCACGCATGTGGAGGAATGGCGCCCGACCGACGCGCAGATCGCCGCCCGGCCAGCGCTGGCGGTGGAGCGGGACCGGCCGATGTTCCTGCTGGTGGCGGCCCAGCGCTAGGCGGGAGTGGCGACGGCGCCGCCGCGTCTGCCTGCTCCGGCGCGGCGGCGCCCTACAGCTTGGCGGGCGGCTTTCCGGTCGCCGGCGAAGCCTCGGCATGGGCGTCCGGCGCCAGGGACTTCAGGTAGGCGATGATGTCGCCGCGGCGCACCGCGTCGTCGAGGTGATAGGGCATCTGCGCACCCGGCACGGCGGCCTGCGGCGAGGCGAGCCAGCGTTGCAGACTGGCCGCGTTCCAGGTCAGCCCGGAGGCCTTCAGCGCGGCGGAATACGGGTAGCCCGGCGCGCTGCCGGCGCGGCGACCGAACACGGTGCGCAGCGGCGGGCCCTCCTTGGCCGCGTCCAGCCCGTGGCAGGCGGCGCAGACGGTGGCGAACACCTTCTCGCCGGCCACCGCGTCGGGCGGGCGGTTGTCGAAGCGGGCCATGTCGGTGGCGCCGTCCGGGTTCTTCGAGTTGAAGAAGGTGTAGGACAGGGTGACGGTGTGCACGTCGGTGTCCTCGCGATCCTGGCCCATGCGCGAGTCGACGAAGAAATCCACCGGCATCTCGACGCTTTGGTGCGCGCCGAGCCGTTCCTCGGTGAAGCAGAAGCACTCGATTTTTTTGAAGTAGATGCCGACGCGCTCGGGCGTGACGTTGAAGGTGGCATGGCCGACGAGGTCGTGGTCCGAAAGGTTCTCGGCGCGGAAGAACACCACCGTCTCCTGCCCGAGGCGCAGCTTCACCTGGCGCTGCACCGGCACGAAGCGCCAGGGCAGGTCGGGGGCGACATCGGTGTTGAAGGCGACGGTGATCTCGCGGCCCAGCGCCTCGCCGCCGGTGCTGTCGGCGCGCTGGGTGTAGCCGCCGGAGCCGGTGGCCTCGCAGAACATGCGGTAGAGGGTGACGGAGTAGGAGACCAGGGTGAACATCACCACCATCGCCACCCCCAGTCCGGCCAGCGTGGCGTAATAGCGACGGCGGGAGCGGATGGCGGGTCGCGGCGCGGTGTCGGTCATGGCGGGGATATATGCCCCGCCCCGGCCCGGCCGCAACCGGGCACGCTACATTCCCAGCGCGCGGCGGTAGACATCCAGCAGGGTCTCCTGCTCCTCCACCTCGGCCGGCTCCTGCTTGCGGATGCGGATGAGCTGGCGGATCACCTTCACGTCGAACCCGGCGCTTTTGGCTTCGGCGAAGATGTCCTTGATATCGCTGGACAACGCCTTTTTCTCTTCCTCCAGCCGCTCGATGCGCTCGATCAGGCTGCGCAGCCGGTCGGCGGCGATGTTGCCCCACTGGGCGCTCTCTTCGACTTTCTCGGCGGCGTCGGCCATGCGGCTCTCCTGGGCAGGCGGTAGGGGGGCGGGCTTTAGTCCTGTCGCCCCGTCCGGGTCAATGGTCGCGGTCAATGGTCGCGGTCAGTGTCCGGGGTTGGCCTTGGCGAAGGCGGCCTTCTGGTCGGCGCTGGCCTCCTTCTGGTATTTCGCCTGCCACTCCTTGTAGGGCATGCCGTAGACGATCTCGCGGGCGTCCGGGTCGGTGAGCGTCATGCCCTGCTCGGCGGCGGCCTCGCGATACCAGCGCGACAGGCAGTTCCGGCAGAAGCCGGCCAGGTTCATCATGTCGATGTTCTGCACGTCGGTGCGTTCGCGCAGATGCGCCACCAGGCGGCGGAAGGCCGCGGCTTCCAACTCGGTGCGGGTCTTGTCGTCGATCTCGGGTATGGGCATCGGGGTTGCCTCCTGTTCACAGGTCCAACATGGCGTCGCGGACGCGGCTTCGCCATACTGGCGCCAACGGATCGGGGGAACCAGCATGCAGTGGGACGACGCGCGCGCCAGGGCGGCCCTGCGACGGATATTCGACGCCACGGTTGCCGCCGCCGATCCGCGCGTGATGCTGGCCCGCCACCTGCCGGCCAAGCCCTCCGCCCCCGGCGGGCGCTGCGTCGTGGTCGGGGCCGGCAAGTCTGCCGCCGTGATGGCCGCAGCACTGGAGGAGGCCTGGCCGGACGTGGCGCTCTCCGGCCTGGTGGTGACCCGCTACGGCCATGCGGTGCCGACACGGCGGATCGAGGTGATGGAATCCGCCCACCCGGTGCCGGACGCCAACAGCGAGGCCGCGGCGCGGCGCATGCTGCAGACCGTGCAGGGCCTGGGGCCGGACGACCTGGTGATCGCGCTGATCTCCGGCGGCGGCTCGGCGCTGATGGCGCTGCCGGCGGCGGGCCTGACGCTCGCCGACAAACAGGCGGTGAACCGGGCGCTGCTGGCCTCCGGGGCGACGATTTCCGAGATGAACGCGGTGCGCAAGCACCTCTCCGGCATCAAGGGCGGCCGGCTGGCCGCCGCCGCGGCGCCCGCCCGGGTGGTGACGCTGGCGATCAGCGACGTGCCGGGCGACGACCCGGCGGTGATCGCCTCCGGCCCCACGGTGCCCGACCCCACTACGTTCGCCACCGCCCGGGCGCTGGTCGCGCGCTATGGGATCGATCCCTCGCCCGCCGTCGCGGCGCGGCTGGCCCAGGATGGCGACGAGACGCCCAAGCCCGGCAGCCTGCCGAACGCCAGCTTCCAGCTCATCGCCACCCCCGCCCTGGCGCTGGCCGCCGCCGCCGAGGCCGCGCGCGGCATGGGCCTTGCGCCGCTGGTGCTCGGCGACGCGCTGGAGGGGGAAAGCCGGGAGATGGGCACGGTGATGGCCGGCATCGCCCGCTCTATCCGCACCCACGGCCTGCCGCTGCCCGCCCCCGCGCTGCTGCTGTCGGGCGGCGAGACCACGGTGAGCATCGGCCACGGCGGCGCCGGGCGGGGCGGGCGCAACACCGAGTTCCTGCTCGGCCTGGCGGTCGCGCTGCAAGGCGAGGCCGGCATCTGGGCGGTGGCCGGCGACACCGACGGCATCGACGGCACCGAGGACGCGGCGGGCGCGCTGGTCACCCCCGACACCCTCGCCCGCGCCCGCGCGGCCGCGCTGGACCCGCGCACGGTGCTGGCGGCCCATGACAGCTATGGCCTGTTCGACGCGATCGGCGACCTGATCCGCACTGGCCCGACGCTCACCAACGTCAACGATATCCGCGCGATCCTCGTCGCCTGAAGGAGACCCGATGGCCCAACGCGAAAAAATCCGCCGCCGCCGCCGCACCAAGATCATCGCCACGATCGGGCCGGCCAGTTCCACCCCCGAGGTGCTGGCGCTGCTGTTCCGCGCCGGCGCGGACGTATTCCGGCTCAATTTCAGCCACGGCACGCATGACGACCACGCCGCCCGCATCGCCATCATCCGCGACCTGGAAACCCGGTTCGACCGGCCGATCGGCATCCTGGCCGACGTGCAGGGGCCGAAGCTGCGGGTCGGCCGGTTCGGCGGCGGGCGGGTGCAGTTGCAGACCGGCAGCCACTTCACGCTCGACCTCAACCCCACCCCGGGCGACGTGACGCGGGTGAACCTGCCGCATCCGGAGATCATCCGGGCCGCCTCCATCGGCACCTCGCTGCTGCTGGACGACGGCAAGCTGCGCCTGCGCGTGACCCGCGTGCGCGAAGACCATCTGGAGACCGAGGTGATGGTCGGCGGCCCGCTGTCGGACCGCAAGGGCGTGAACGTGCCCGACATGGTGCTGCCGATCCCGGCGCTGACGGTGAAAGACCGCGAGGACCTGGCCTTCGCGCTGGAACATGGCGTGGACTATATCGGCCTGTCCTTCGTGCAGCGCGCCGAGGACGTGGCCGAGGCGCGCGACATCGCCGCCGGCCGTGCCTGGATCATGACCAAGATGGAGAAGCCGCAGGCGCTGGAGAACCTGGATGCCATCCTCGCCCTCTCCGATGCGGTGATGGTGGCGCGCGGCGACCTGGGCGTGGAACTGCCGCCCGAGGAGGTGCCGCTGGCGCAGAAGCGCATCGTGCGTGCCGCCCGCGCGCTCGGCCGCCCGGTCGTCGTCGCCACCCAGATGCTGGAAAGCATGATCAGCGCCCCCGCCCCCACCCGCGCCGAGGCCTCGGACGTGGCGACCGCGGTGTTCGACGGCGCGGACGCGGTGATGCTCTCGGCCGAGACCGCCGCCGGGCAGTATCCGTACGAGTCGGTCAACATCATGGACCGCATCATCGCCCGCGTGGAGCAGGATGACGGCTGGCGCAGCATCATCGAGGCGTCGCGCCCGCCGCCCGAGCACTCCGCCGCCGATGCCATCGCGGCCGCCGCGCGGCAGGTGGCGCACACCATCGGCGCCAGCACCATCTGCGCCTTCACCGCCTCGGGCAGCACCGCGCTGCGCGCCGCGCGCGAGCGGCCGGAAGCGCCGATCCTCAGCCTGACCCCGTTCGTGCAGACGGCGCGGCGCATGGCCGTGGTGTGGGGCGTGCATGCGGTGACCACGCCGGACGTGCATTCGATGAGCGAGACGGTGCAGCGCGCCACCCGCACGGCACAGGCCGAAGGGCTGGCGCCGCATGGCAGCGAGATCGTGGTGATCGCGGGGGTGCCGTTCGGGCAGGCCGGCACCACGAACGCTTTGCGGGTGGCACATGTGAAGTGAGGCAGGTCTTCTTTTTGTGAACAAAAAGAAGCAAAAAAACTTTATTCGTTGTCCTTTTGCTGGATTTCCCTCGGCTTGCGGGCCGGCGCACACGTCAAACGAATGGAAGTTTTTTGGTTCTTTTTTTCCAAAAAAGAACAACTTCCTTCCTTCACCCCGCTTGCGGAACACTCACACCCGCGTGATGCTCCGCGCATGACATGGTCCATACTCGTCCGCGACCCCGCCACCGGCGCGCTCGGTGCCGCGGTCGCCTCGCGGTTCTTCGCCGTCGGCGCCATCTGCATCCATGTGGAGGGCGGCGTCGGCGCCATGTCCACCCAGGCGCTGGTCAACCCGCTGCACGCCATCGCCGCCATGCCGCGCCTGCGCGCCGGCGAGGCCCCGCAGGCGATCGTCGATTCGCTGCTGGAAGGCGACCCCGGCCGCCTGCAGCGGCAGGTGCACATCCTGGATGCGCGCGGCCGGCTGGCCCAGCACACCGGGCCGGACTGCGTCACCTGGGCCGGCATGGTGAAGGGCGAGAACGTCTCCGTCGCCGGCAACATGCTGGCCGGGCCGCAGGTGGTGCAGGCCACCCTGGATGCCTTCGTCGCCGCGACCGGCAGCCTCGTGGAGCGCCTGCTGACCGCGATGGAGGCCGGCGAGGCCGCCGGCGGCGACAAGCGCGGCAAGCAGTCGGCGGCACTGAAGGTCTGCACCGCCGATCCCTACCCCGACCTGGACATCCGCAGCGACGACCACCCCGACCCGCTGGCCGAACTGCGCCGCCTGCACCGGGTCAGCCTGGTGCGCTACGCGGTGTTCCGTCGCCACATGCCCGGCCGCGACCACCCCTGGGGCAGCATCGACCGTGCCGTGGTGGAGGCCGATATCACCGCCCACGGCCAACCCCTCCCCTGAACCCCCTTCACGGAGTGACTCCCATGCGCCGCCTGCTTCTCGCCGCCGCCGCCGTGCTGGCGCTCACCCCGCTCGCCGCACAGGCACAGGGCACCCTCAAGATCGGCCTGCGCGAGGACCCCGATATCCTCGACCCCACGCTCGGCTCCTCCTATGTCGGGCGCATCGTCTATGCCGGCATGTGCGACAAGCTGTTCGACCTGGACGCCAAGCTGAACATCATCCCGCAGCTCGCCACCGGCTATAAATACGAGGATCCCACCCACCTGGTGATCACGCTGCGTGCCGGCGTGACCTTCCAGGACGGCGAGAAGCTGGACGCCGAGGCGGTGAAATACTCGCTGAACCGCCACCTGACCATGAAGCGCAGCATGCGCGTGGGCGAGATCAACGCGATCCAGTCCATCGAGGTGGTCGATCCGCTGACGGTGCGACTGGTGCTGAAGCAGCCTTCCTCGCCGCTGCTGGCGCAGCTGACCGACCGCTCCGGCATCATCGTGGCGCCGCAGGCGGCCGAGAAGGCGGGCGCCGATTTTGGCCTGCACCCGGTCTGCGCCGGCCCCTACGCTTTCGCCGAGCGGGTGCCACAGGACCGCATCGTGCTGAAGCGCTATCCCGGCTACTGGAACGCCAAGGACTACCATTTCGACGAGGTGGTCTATCTGCCGATCACCAACTCGGCGGTGACGCTGGCCAACCTGCAGGCCGGCAGCATGGACCTGGCGGAGTCGATCACGCCGACCGACATCGCCGCGGTGAAGGCGGACCCGAAGCTGAAACTGGCGATCGGTGACGGCCTTGGCTATGTCGGCATCAACTTCAATGTGAACAACGGCCCCGCCGCCAAAACGATGATCGGCGAGAACCCGCTGGTCCGCCGCGCCTTCGAGCTGTCGATCGACCGCACGGCGCTGATCCAGGTGGTGTTCAACGGCATGTTCACGCCGACCGCGCAGGCCAACCCACCCAGCTCGCCCTTCTATGTTCCCTCGATCCAGCCGCCGGCCCGCGACATCGCCGCCGCCAAGGCGCTGCTGAAGCAGGCCGGCGTCACCGGCCGCGTGCCGGTGGAACTGACCGTGCCGAACAGCCCGGTGAACATGCAGGCCGCCGAGGTGATCCAGTCGATGGTGGCCGAGGCCGGGTTCGACCTGAAGATCCGCGCGATGGAGTTCGCCTCCTCGTTGCAGGCCGGCTATGCGGGCAATTTCCAGGCCTACATGATCGGCTGGTCCGGCCGGTCGGACGCCGACGGCAACATGTGGGCGCTGATGCATACCGGCGGCACCTTCAACTACGGCCACCACAGCAACCCGGCGATGGACAAGCTGCTGGACGATGCGCGCCTGGTCACCGATGTGGCGCAGCGGCGCGACATCTACGGCAAGGTCTGGGCGATCCAGCGCCAGGATCTGCCGCTGGTCTACCTGTGGACCGCCAAGAACATCGTCGGCATGAAGAAGAACCTGGACGGCTTCGTGCAAGTGCCGGACGGGCTGATCCGGCTCGGCGGCCTGCACTTCAGCAAGTAGCCTCGCCGGCGCGGTGGCAGGCCACGAGCCGGCCGGCCACCGCGCGCAGCGCCGGCAATTCGGCCGCGCAGGCCGCCTGCGCCAATGGGCAGCGCGGCGCGTAGGGGCAGCCCCCGGCCGGCGCCTCCCCGGCCGCCTCGGGCACGCGGGCATGGGCGGCCGCGCCGGGGCGTGGTACGGCGTCGGCCAGGGCCCGCGTGTAGGGGTGCAGCGGCGCGTCGAACACCGCCGTGGTCGGGCCTTGCTCCACGATGCGGCCGGCGAACATCACCGCCACCCGGTCGGTCACCCAGCGCACCACGCCCAGATCGTGGCTGATGAACAGCATCGCCACCCCCAACCGCTCGCGCAGGTCCAGCATCAGGTTCAGCACCTGCGCCTGCACCGACACGTCCAGCGCCGAAACCGGCTCGTCGGCCACGATCAGCGCCGGGCGGGTCACCAGCGCGCGCGCGATGGCGATGCGCTGGCGCTGGCCGCCGGAGAATTCATGCGGGTATTTCGCCGCCGCGCCCGCCGGCAGCCCGACCTCGTCCAGCGCCGCCAGCACCCGCGCCCGCCGCTCGGCGGCGCCCGTGCCCCGTTCCAGCGCCGCCACCGGCTCGGCGACGATCCGCGCCACGGTCTGGCGCGGGTCCAGCGAGCCATACGGGTCCTGGAAGATCGCCTGGAAGCCTCGCCGCGCCGCGCGCAGCCCGGCCCGGTCCAGCGCGAACAGATCCTGCCCGGCGAACACCACGCGCCCTGCCTGCGGCCGCTCCAGCGCCATCACCGTGCGCGCCAGCGTGGACTTGCCGCAGCCGGATTCGCCAACGATCCCGAGCGCCTCGCCGGCCGCCAGCGACAGCCCCACCCCGTGCAACACCCGCAGCCGCGGCGCGCGGCCCAGCAGGCTGGTGCGCGGCAGCGCATAGTCCCGCACCAGCCCATCCACCTCCAGCAGCGCGCTCACGGCGCACCGAACGGATGCAGGCAGGCCACGCCATCCATCAGCGGCGGCGGCGCCACCAGGCAATCGGCCCGCGTGTTCGGGCAGCGCGCGGCGAAGGCGCAGCCTGGCGGCAGGTGCCCGGCCTCCGGCACCTGGCCGGGAATCGCCGCCAGCCGTGCCCCCGGCGACGGCGGGCGGGCATGCGGCGAGGCGGCGAACAGGCCGCGCGTATAGGGGTGGCGCCGCGCCGCGAACACCGGCGCGCTCGCCCCCTGCTCCACCACCCGCCCGGCATACATCACCATCACCCGCGCCGCGCTGCGGCTGACCACGCCCAGGTCGTGGGTGATCAGCAGCAGCGCCATGCCGCGCTCGGCTACGATGTCGCCCAGCAGGTCGAGGATCTGCGCCTGGATGGTCACGTCCAGCGCCGTGGTCGGTTCGTCGGCGATCAGCAGGTCTGGCCCGCAGGCCAGCGCCATGGCGATCATCACCCGCTGCCGCTGCCCGCCCGAAAGCTGGTGCGGATACAGCCCGGGCTGGAAACGCGGCGCCGGCAGGCCAACGCGGTCCAGCAGCGCGCGGGTGCGCGCCTCCGTCTCCGCGCGCGACAGCCGCAGATGCAGGCGCAGCGGCTCGGCCACTTGGCGGCCGATGCTGCGCAGCGGGTTCAGCGCGGTCATCGGCTCCTGGAACACCATGGCGATGCGCCGCCCGCGCAGCCCGCACAGCGCCGGCTCTCCGGCGGCCAGCAGGTCGGCGCCCTCGAAGCCCACATGCCCGGTGGCCCGCGCACGGTCGGGCAGCAGGCCCATCACCGCCAACGCCGTCATCGACTTGCCGCTGCCGGACTCGCCCACCAGCCCCAGCGTCTCGCCGCGCGCGAGGCTGAACGAGACATCCGACAGCACCGGCGCCCCCCCGATCGCCACCGACAGGCCGCGCACCTCCAGCATCAGCGCGCCCGCCGCAGCCGCGGGTCCAGCAGGTCGCGCAGGCCGTCGCCCAGCAGGTTCAGGCCCAGCACCGCCAGCGTGATCGCCAGCCCCGGGAACACCGCCAGCAGCGGCGCCTTGTAGATGTAGGTCTGCGCGTCATTCAGCATCTTGCCCCAGCTCGGCTGCGGCGGCTGGGTGCCCAGGCCCAGGTAGGACAGCCCGGCATCGGCGATGATGCCCAGCGCAAACTGGATGGTCGCCTGCACCATCAGCACGGCGGCGATGTTGGGCAGCACATGGTCCAGCGTGATGGCGATGTCGCCCCGCCCGGCGGCGCGCGCGGCCAGGATGAACTCGCGCTTGCCCACCGCCATCGCCGCCCCGCGGGTCAGCCGCGCGAACACCGGGATGTTGAACAGGCCGATGGCGATCATCGCGTTGCCCGCCCCCGGCCCGGCCAGCGCGGTGATCATCACCGCCGTCAGCAACGCCGGGAAGGCGAAGGCGAGGTCGGTCGCGCGCATTACCAGGTCGTCCACCCAGCCGCCGCGCGCCGCCGCCAGCGCGCCCAGCGGGATGCCGCCGCCCGCCCCCAGCGCCACCGCGATCACCGAGACCAGCAACGAGTTGCGCGCGCCCACCATGATCATCGACAGCACGTCCCGCCCGAACGGGTCGGTGCCCAGCGGATGCGCCCGCGACGGGTGCGCCAGCTTGTGCAGGATGTCGATCGCCGTCGGCGGATACGGCGTCCATACCAGCGAGACCAGGGCGGCGGCCAGAATCACCGCCGTCAGCACCAGCCCGGCCAACAGGTTGCGCCGGCGCCACACCCCCTTCACGACGCACCGCCGCGCGCAAGCCGCGGGTCCAGCACGCCATAGGCAAGGTCCACCACGAAGTTCACCACGATCACGCTGCCGGCCAGCAGCACCACCAGGTCCTGCACCACGATCAGGTCGCGCTGGGCGATCGCCTGGAACATCAGCCGCCCCATGCCGGGCAGCGCGAACACGTTCTCCACGATGACGGTGCCGGCCAGCAGGAAGCTGAATTGCAGGCCGATGATGGTGACCACGGGCACCAGCGCGTTCGGCACCGCATGCCGCCACAGCGCCACCCGGCGGGTCAGCCCCTTGGCGCGCGCGGTCCGCACGAAATCCTCCCCCAGCGTCTCCAGCACCGAGGAGCGGGTGATCCGCGCCAGGATCGCCGCCTGCGGCAGCCCCAGCGCCAGCGCCGGCAGCAGCAGCGCCCGCAGCCCCGGCCACAGCCCGTCCTGCCAGCCCGGAAACCCGCCGGCCGGAACCCAGCCCAGCGTCACCGCGAACAGCAGGATCAGCAGCAGCCCGAGCCAGAAATTCGGCACTGCCACGCCGAGCTGCGCCACCCCCATCGCCGCCACGTCCGCCGCCCGCCCGCGCCGCGCCGCCGCCAGCACGCCAACCGGGATCGCCAGCCCCACCGAGAGGCAGATCGCCATCAGCGCCAGCGGCAGCGTCACCGCCACGCGCGCGCGGATCAGCTCGGCCACCGGCACGCTATAGGTGTAGCTGACGCCGAAATCGCCCCGCGCCATGCCCCACAGCCAGCCGAAATACCGCGCCGGGGCCGGCACATCGAGGCCCATCTGGTGGCGCAACGCCGCCAGCGTGTCGGCCCGCGCCTCGGTGCCCAGCATCAGGCTGGCGGGGTCGCCGGGCAGCACCTGCAACACCAGGAACACCACCAGCGAGGCCGCCAGCAGGGTCAGCAGCAATGCGATCAGCCGGCGGGCGGTGAAGGTGATCATTGACGAAAGGAAGGGTTCGTTTTTGAAAAGAAGAACCAAAAAAATTTCATCCGCTGGCACTCCGCACCCTCCAAGGGCACTCCAACGGACAAAAAGTTTTTTTGCTTCTTTTTGTTCACAAAAAGAAGACCTTCGTCACTTCGCCCAAGACATCTCCGAAACCACGTTGGCGAAGATCGGCTCATTGCTCCACAGCCCGCGCAGGTCGGCGTTCCACACCCCCACCTTGGCCAGCGCGAACAGGAACACGTTCGGCTCGTCCTCGGCCAGCTTGAGCTGCAGGGCGCCGCGCAGCGCCAGCCGCGTCGCGGGGTCGTTGGTCTCGGCGAACTGCTTGTACAGCGCGTTGTATTCGGCGCTGTGGTACTCGAAATAGTATTTGTCGCGGGCGTAGATATCCAGGTCGCCCGGCTCCACATGGCTGATGATGGTGGCGTCGAAATCCGACTGCTTGAACACCTGGTCCAGCCACTGCGCCCACTCGATCGGCACCAGCTTCACGGTGATGCCCACCTGCTCCAGCATCGCCGCGATCACCTCGCCGCCTCGCCGCGCATAGGGCGGCGGCGGCAGGCGGATGGTCATGGTGAAGCCGGGCTTGATGCCGGCTTCGGCCAGCAGCGCCTTCGCCTTGGCCACGTCGTACGGGTACATCCCGGTGAGGTCGATATACCCCGCATCCCCCGGCACCTCGTGCGAGCCGATCGGCGTGCCGTAATTGCCCAGCGCGTCCACCAGCCCCTTGCGATCGATCGCATGGGCCAGCGCGCGGCGCACCCGGATGTCGTTGAACGGCTTGCGTGTGTTGTTCAGCGCCAGGATGGTCTTGCCGGACGTGGTGCCGATCTGCACATGGAAGCGCTTGTCGGCGCGGAACTGGTCCAGCGTCTCCGGCGCCGGGAACAGCGGGAAGGCGTCCACGTCGCCCGCCAGCACCGACGCCGCCGCCGCCGAGGGGTCGGCGATGAAGCGGAACGTCACGCTGGCGATGGCCGGCGGCCCGCCCCAGTAGCCGGGGTTGCGCGCCAGTTCCACCCGGTCGCCCTTCACCCAGCGCACCAGTTTGTATGGCCCGGTGCCGACCGGGTTGGTCTTGTTGCCGGCGGCCGACACCGGCGAGACCATCACCGCGTCGTTGGTGCCCATATCCACCAGGAAGGCGCCGGTCGGCCGCTTCAGCGTCACCACCGCGGTCTCGGGGGTTGGGCAGGCCACGCTGGCGATCGGCTCGAACTTGCCTTTGTGGGCGTTCACGCTGTCCGGCGCGGCCGCCCGCTCATAGGTGAACTTCACCACGCTGCAATCGAAGCGAGCGCCGTCGGAGAAGGTCACCCCCGGGCGCAGCGCGAAGGTGTAGGTGAGCCCGTCCGGCGACACCGTCCAGCTTTTGGCCAGCAGCGGATGCACCTGCATCCCCGAATCCAGCGCCGTCAGCCCCTCGAAGATGTTGCGATAGGTCACCTCACCGATCGCCGCCGCGGCCCCCGCGGTCGGGTCCAGCATCGGCGGCTCCAGCGTCATGCCGATGATGATGCTGTCCTTCGGCGCGGCCTGCACCGTACCGATGGCGGCCAGCGTGGCGGCGAGCGTAGCGGCAAGCAGGCGGGTCATGGCGGGTCCTCCCCGGGGTGCGGCGGCATGACAACACCAGCGCCCCCGGCCCCGGTCAAGTGACGCGATCGTGGCGCGCGGGTGGTTGACGCGCCCGGCGCGGCGGCGTTGCATGCGGCCCCCCTTCCCGGCAACCGGAGTCCCACATGTCCATCATCCGCGACGGCATCCAAGAACTGGAAGACTCGCCGATCGTCGAGGTCTGGCGCATGGGCTTCGACTACCCGGACGTGATCGGCATGTTCGCCGGCGAGCCGGACCTGCCGACGCCGGACTTCATCTGCGAGGCTGCCGCCCAGGCGATGCGCGACGGCAAGACCTTCTACACCCCCAACCGCGGCGTCCCGGCGATGCGCCAGGCCATCGTGGACTATAACAAGATGGTCTACGGCGTGGACCTGCCGGAAACCCGCGTGGCGCTCACCGCCTCGGGCATGAGCGCCGTCGCGCTGATCGCCCAGGCCACGGTGACCGTGGGCGACAACGTGGTCGCCGTCACCCCCTCCTGGCCCAACATCATGCGCGCCATGCAGATCAACGGCGCCACTGTGCGCGAGGTGCCGATGACCGCCGGCAACGACGGCTGGTCGCTCGACCTCGACGCCGTGTTCGCCGCCTGCGACGGGCGCACCAAGGCGATCTACCTCGCCTCGCCCGGCAATCCCACCGGCTGGATGATGGAGCCGGCCGAGGCGCAGGCGCTGCTGGAATTCGCCCGCGCCCGCGGCATCGCCATCATCTCCGACGAGGTCTACCACCGCACCGTCTACGACCGGAACGCCGCCTTCAGCTTCCTGGAGATCGCCCGCCCGGACGACCCGGTGTTCGTGGTCAACAGCTTCTCCAAGGCCTGGGCGATGACCGGCTGGCGGCTCGGCTGGGTGGTCTATCCCGAGGGCTGCCGTGAGGCGTTCGAGAAGCTGATCCAGTTCAACACCTCCGGCGCGCCGGAATTCCTCCAGGCCGGCGCCATCGCCGCCCTCACCCAGGGCGAGGACTTCGTCAAGCACTTCGCCGCCCGCTGCGCCGCCGGCCGCGTCATCGTCAACGAGCGCCTGGCACGCATGCCGCGCGTGCGCAACATCCCCAACAAGGGCAGCTTCTACGCCATGTTCGAGGTGGACGGCGTCACCGACACGCTGGAATTCTGCAAGCGCGCGGTGGTGGAGGCGCGCATCGGCATGGCCCCGGGCATCGCCTTCGGCCGCGGCGCCGAGCGGCATATCCGCCTGTGCTACGCCAAAAGCCCCGAGGCGCTGACCGAGGCGATGAACCGCCTGGAACGCTTCGTCGAAACCTACGCCGAAGCATGAGCACCCCCACGCTCGACTGCCTCGCCACCCTGATCGGCTTCGACACCACCAGCCGCAACTCCAACCTGGAGTGCATCGACTGGGCGCGCGCCCACCTGGAGGCGTACGGCGCGCGCACCCGGATGGACTGGAGCGCCGACCGCCGCAAGGCCAACATGCTCGCCACCTTCGGCGAGGGACCGGGCGGGATGGTGCTGTCCGGCCATGTGGACGTGGTGCCGGTGGACGGCCAGGCCTGGACCAGCGACCCCTTCACGGCGAGCATCCGCGACGGCCGCGTGTACGGCCGTGGCGCCTGCGACATGAAGGGCTACGACGCCGTGGTGCTCTCCCACGCGCCGCGCTACGCCGCCGCCGCGCTGGCGCAGCCGATCCATATCGCCCTCACCTACGACGAGGAGCTGGGCTGCCTCGGCATCCCCCACCTCATCGCTGCGATGCAGGCATGGGGCGTCCACCCCGGCGGCTGCATCGTCGGCGAGCCGACCTCGATGCGCGTGGTCAGCGCCCACAAGGGCGGCCGTGTCTATCGCTGCCGTGTCACCGGCCGCGCGGCGCATTCCTCGCTCACCCCCACCGCCGTCAACGCCATTGAGGCCGCCGCCGTGCTGATCGCCCGCATCCGCGAGATCGCCACCCGCGAGCGCGAACTCGGCATGCGCGTGCCGGGGTTCGACGTGCCGTTCACCACCATCTCCACCAACATCGTCGAGGGCGGCATCGGCTCCAACATCGTGCCGGCCGCCGCGGCGTTCCTGTGCGACTACCGCTACGTCCCCGGCTTCGACCCGGACGCGATCATCGACGAACTGACAGCGCTGGCAGCCACCCTGAGCCAGGAGATGCGCGCCATCGGCCCGGAGACCGGCATCGCCTTCGAGCGGATCAGCGCCATCCCCGCCCTGGCGCCCAACGAGGACAGTGCGGTGCACGCCCTGGCGCTGGACCTGCTGGCCGACAAGACGGTGGAGCAGGTCAGCTACGGCACCGAGGCCGGCTTCTTCCAGGCCTACGGCGTGCCCAGCATCGTCTGCGGCCCCGGCAGCATCGCCCAGGCGCACAAGGCCGACGAATACGTGGCGCTGGACCAGCTTGCGGCCTGCGACCGCTTCATCGAAGCTGTGGTGGCGCGCCTCTCCGCCTGAGGCGCCGGGGGGAAACCAACCGATGACGGCACGCAGCGTGGAGACCCGCGCCTCCTGGGTCGTGGCCTTCGCCACACTGGCCATCATGTCGGTCACCTATGGCGCGCCGCTGGTGCTGGTGGTGGCGCTGAAGCCGATCGCCGCCGATCTCGGCGCCCCCCGCTCCGTCCCCGCTTTGGCCGCCGCCCTGGCCTCGTTCGGCACCGGGCTGGGCGGCATCCCGATGGGCTGGCTGGCCGAACGGCTGGGCGTGCGGCGCATGACCGTCTTCGGCGCCGGCATGGCGGCCCTGGGTCTGGCCATCTCTACGCTGGGCGGGCAGTGGGCGCTGTATATCGGCTACGGCCTGTTCCTCGGCCTGCTCGGCAATGGCTGCCTGAACGCGCCGCTGATGACCTATGTCAGCCGCTGGTTCGACCGCCGGCGTGGCACCGCGCTGGCGCTGATCACCTCCGGCCAGTACGTCGCCGGCGCAATCTGGCCCAGCCTGTTCGAGCGCGGCATCGAATGGTGGGGCTGGCAGCGCACCACGCTGGTCTTCGCGGTGATCGAGGCGGTGGCGATCCTGCCGCTGGCCATCCTGTTCCTGCGCCCGCCGCCCAAGGCGCCGGCGGCCGGCGGCTACGGCGCCGGGCCGATGCCGGGCGGGCTGGTGCTGGGGATGCGGCCGAACCTGGTGCTGGGGCTGATGTCGGTGGCGATCTTCCTGTGCTGCGTGCCGATGGCGCTGCCCAGCGTGCACCTGGTCAGCTTCTGCACCGACCTCGGCCTGTCGGCCACCACCGGGGCGGCGATGCTGTCGGTACTGCTGGCCTGCGCCTTCCTCAGCCGGCAGTTCTGGGGCTGGCTGGGCGACCGGATCGGCGGGCTGCGCACGGTGCTGGTGTGCTCGGCCTGCCAGGCGGTGACGCTCAGCCTGTTCCTGGCCACCCAGAGCGAGATCGGCCTGTTCACCGTCGCCGCCGCCTTCGGCCTCGGCTTCGCCGGCCTGGTGCCGAGCTACGTGCTGGCCATCCGCGAGCATTTCCCGGCCAGCGAGGCCGGCTGGCGCGTGCCGGCACTGCTGTTCAGCGGCCTGCTCGGCATGGCCACCGGCGGCTGGATGGGCGGCGCGGTGTACGACGCCTCCGGCTCCTACGCCCCGGCCTTCCTGCTGGGGGTGGCCAGCAACGTGGCCAACCTGGCGGTGGTCGGCTTCCTGGTCGCGCGGCTGGGCGGCGCGCGGCTGCGAATGGCGGCGGCCTGAACGGGCGCCGCGGCGCTAGGGCAACTCCACCTTGTGCCGCGGCGCGTGCCAGTCCGCCGCGGCCGCCTCAGCCCGCGCCACGTCCTCGGCCAGCAGGAACCCCACCCGCGACAGCGCCGCCGCATAGGCCGCGATGGCGGCCACATAGGCGGCGCGATCGGCATAGCGCTCGGCCACCGCCGGGCGCGGGTCGCTGGTGATCGCCCGCTCCTCGGCGGTGTCGGCGAACGGGATGGTGCCGCCGCTGAACTCGTGCATCGCCCCGTGGCCATGCCCGCGCGCGCGCAGGTTCCAGCCGGTATAGGTGCCCAATGGCGCGGCCAGCATCGGCACCCGCACCCCGGCCAGCTCGTTGCCGTCGCCATCCACCGCCGGCACCAACACGGCGTAGCGGCGCGACGCATCCACCACCGGCGGCTCGCGCAGCACGCCCTGCGCCGCCTCGGGGCCATAGTCCCAGGCCGGAAAATCGCTCGGCCCGAACGGCGTCATCACCCCGGGAATGGCCGGAAACTGCAGCCGCCAGTCCGCCATCGCCACCAGCGTGCCGTCCGCGCGGGTCGGCACCGCGCTCGGCGGCGGCGGAACGCCTTCGGTCACCCAGCGGTCCAGCATGTCCAGCACCGCGCGGAACAGCGCCGAGGTCGCCAGCACATTGCCCAGTTGCTGGCAGATGCCCTTGGCCGGCGCCCCCATGTTCGGGTCGGCGGCGTGCTGCGACCCGGCCCAGGCGTAGATGCGCACGCCGGGTGGGATCGGCAGGTCGTGCCCCTCGGTATCGGTGTGCACCAGCGAGCCGCGGCGCTGCCAGTATTCGGTGGCGGTCTGGGTGTGGATCACCTTCGGATCGGTCGCCGGCCGGGTCAGGATCGCGTCGGTCCGGCCGGTGATGTGGTCGGTGCACGGCGCGTAGGCGAACGGGAAGCTGTCGGCCGGGTTGAAATGGTCCTCGTATTGCTGCCCGGCGGCCACCGTCAGGTTGGCGAAGCGGTTGGTGTTCAGCCGCCCGGCGCCGGCGACATGCGGCAGCAGCCCGTCGAACACCGGCCGGCCCTGCGCGTCGGCATTGAAGCCGCGATGGATGAAGTCGCGGATCGCCCGTCCGGTCTGCGAGCGGCCCCAGCCATAGGCGAAATCGATGCCGCCCCGCAGCGGGTTGCCGTCGCCGTCGTCATGGCGCAGGAAGCTCACCAGGTCGCGCACCGCGGCATGGCCCAGCCCCAGCACCAGCGGCGCCTCGGCCTCGTAGATCAGCTCGTAGATCCAGCCGGGCTGGAAGCCGGCCGGGATGTGCAGGTTCTCGCGCGAGGGCACCAGCGCGACATCGGCCCCCTGCATGTCCAGCCCCACGCCCCCCTCGGTGCGGGCGAAGCGCCACTGGTCGGGCGGCACCGGCTCGCGCGGGCTGCCGGCATAGCGCCGCCGGGTCAGGCTGGCGCGGCGACGGTCCAGGCTGACCGCCGAATGGCTGCGCGTGGAGGCCCAGCCGGACAGCGGCTGGGTGAACACGCCGGGGCGGCCGATGAACTCGGTGCGCACCTGGCCGGTCACCGGCGGCCCGTCCGCCGCCCCGCCGCGCCGCGCCACCGGCAGGTCCAGCAGCATCCGCCCGTCACCCGGCAGCAGGTCGCCCTGCCAGGCGCCCCACACCACGGTGTAGCCGCGCCGCATCAGGAAGCCGTTGCCCGCCTGGGCCCGGCTCAGCGGCAGGTTGCCCGGCGCGGCGTCGTTGAAATATTGCAGCGCCCGCTTGTTGCCCCGATTGCCCCAGTCGAAGAACAGCCGCCGGTTGCCGCGGCTGGGGTCCAGCGGGCGCAGAATCGCCACGTCGCCGGCAAAATGCACCAGCCCATCCGCTCCCGGCGGCGCCAGCGCGATATCCACGATCGAGGCCTGCTCCGGCGCCGCAGGGTCCACCTCGTAATAGGCCCGCCCCAGCAGCAACTCATAGGCGCCGGCCGCGCCGAACGGCCGCCCCTCGGCGAACACCAGTGTCTGCCCAATCTCAAGCCGCATCCAGTCCTCCTGCACCGGTTACACCCTGTCACCGACCGGCAGCCGAGGGAAGGGTCTGCCCGCCCATCCAGAAGGATGACAGACGCGTGGGCCGTCGCTCAGCGCGCCCCGATGCCGCCGATGAACTGGCCGGCGCTGCTGGAGACGGCGGTGGCCAGGCCGCGCTCGGCGATGCCGCACAGCGCGCCGATCAGGGCGGCGACGCCGTAGCCGACCTCCTTGCCCTCGCCCAGCGGAAAGCCGGTCTTGAAGGTGCCCATCTCGATGCCCACCGCCCCGGTGTAGAACAGCAGCCCCACCACCATGGTCAGCGCCATCACGAAGATGATGCGCAGGCCGGGGCTCAACTGATCCTCCTCCGGCGAGGCAAGGTCGGCGAAGCCCAGTGTCATCCGCCGCAGCGCGAAGGACAGCCAGGTGCCCACCGCGGCGCCGGCCGCCATCAGAACGAACGCCGGAAACGGAAATTCCTCCAGCACCGGCTGCCCGTGCTGGCGCATCAGCACGAACACCAGCCACATCGCCACCGCCCACACCAACGAATGCAGCCCGAGCCGCTTCACATAGGCGTTCTTCACCACCGCCGCCTCGCGCGCCGCGATCTGGCTCGTCAGGCTGGTCAGCGCCATCTGGCCGAACGCCGTCTGGTTCTTCAGCTCCAGCCCCACGCTGGCGATGCCGGCCAGCTTGCGCACGTATTCATCCAGCTTCACCCGCTGCTGCGCCTCGCGCGCGGCACTCATCCCATCGCCGGCGAAGGCCACCTTGATGACGGTCAACGCCTGGTCGATGGCCTGGTAGAGCTGCACCTTGTCCTGCGCCAACTCGGCCGCGCCGATGTCGATCATGATGTCGACCGCCCGTCCCTCGCCGTCGTTCTGCGTCTCCACCACGAAGTCGGCGCTGTCGATCGCCTCGATGCGCTGGCGCACCGTGGCCACCTCCGCCGCCGCCGAGGGCGCGTCGATCACCCCGTCGGCCAGCGCCTGCGCCACCGTGCGCAGCGTGGTCACCCAGGCATCCACCTGGCGCATCTTGCGCAGCAGCGAGGCGGTCGGCACCGGCGTATCGGCGTTCAGCGCCCGCAGCGCGGCCAGCCGCGCCATCACCAGGTTCACGTCGCGCCGGAACGCCGCCTCGATCGGGTCGGGCGTGGTGGTGGAATCCAGCGCCACCGTGAAATAGCCGTCGAAGCGGCTGTTGTCCGGCCGGATCTGGAAACTGGCCATCCCCTTCAGCCGCGCAGGCAATCGGGATAGCGGCAATTGCTGCCGACCGGCGGCGCCGCACCGCCGCCACCAGCGGGCGCACCGGGATTGGGGTTCACCGCCAGGAAGCTCTGCGTCTGCAACAGCGTCTGCACCGCGCGCGGCAGCATGGCGCGGATCGGGTGCAGCAGCGCGTACAACGGCGCCAACCCGTTCATCTCGGCCAGCAATTGCCGCTGGAACGGCGATCGTTCCGTTTCCGGCATGTCCTGGATGACGGCACGTAGGCGGCTCATCGCGTCCGGCAGCATCGGCGATCCTCCCGGCTGGCGCGGCCTCCCGCGCGACCCGGCGCGATGCTAGCGGCGAACGGCCCGCTTACGCAACGCTATCCCGCGAGCGCAACGCTATCCCGCAAGCATCGCCCGCACCGCCGCCAGCGCCTCCGCCGCGCGCCCCGCATCCGGCCCGCCGGCCTGCGCCATGTCCGGCCGCCCGCCGCCACCCTTGCCGCCCACCGCCGCGCTGGCCGCGCGCACCAGGTCCACCGCACTGAACCGCGCCGTCAGCTCCGGCGCCACCGCCACCACGATGCTCGCCTTGCCCTCGGCCGAGGAGACCAGCGCCACCACCCCGCCCGCCTGCTGCTTCAGGATCACCTCGGCCAGCCCCTTCAGGTCGCGCGCCGGCACCTCGCCCAGGTCGCGGGCCGCCAGCAGCACGCCGCCCACCTCCTCGGCCGCCGCCGCGCCGCCGCCGGTCGCCAGCTTCTTCTGCAACTCGGCCACCTGCCGCTCCAGCCGCCGGCGATCCTCCACCAGGGCTGCGATCCGCTCCGGCAGCTCCGCCGGGCTGGCCTTCACCGCCGCCGCCGCCTCGCCCAGCCGCCGGTCGTTCTCGGCGATCGCCGCCAGCGCCGCCTCGCCGCACACCGCCTCGATCCGCCGCACCCCAGCGCTCACCGCGCTCTCGCCCACGACCCGCAGCAGCCCGATATCCCCGGTCCGCCGCACATGGGTGCCGCCGCACAGCTCGATCGACCAGGCGCCCTTGTTGCCATCCGCGCCGCCCATCGCGACCACGCGCACTTCCTCGCCGTATTTCTCGCCGAACAGCGCCATCGCCCCCTCGGCCACCGCCGCCTCGGGCGTCATCAGCCGCGTGGTCACCTCGGAATTGTCGCGGATACGCGCGTTCACCTCCGCCTCCACCCAGGCCAGGTCCTCGCGCCCGATCGGCACCGGCTGCGACACGTCGAACCGCAGCCGGTCCGGCGCGTTGAGGCTGCCCTTCTGCGCCACATGCGTGCCCAGCCGCCGGCGCAGCGCCTCGTGCAGCAGGTGCGTCGCACTGTGATGCGCCCGGATGGCGGTGCGCCGCGCATGGTCCACCTCCGCCAGCACCGGCCGGCCGACCTCGGCCGTGCCCTCCTTCACCCGCCCGAGATGCACGAACAGGTCGCCCAGCTTCTTCTGGGTGTCGTGGATCTCGATGCGCAGCCCCGGCCCGGCGATGATGCCGGTATCGCCCACCTGGCCGCCGCTTTCGCCGTAGAACGGCGTCTGGTTCAGCACCACCGCCACCTCTGCCCCCGGCTCGGCCCGCGCCACCGCGTGCCCGCCCACCACCAGCCCGATGATCTCGGCCTCGGCGCTCTCGGTGGAATAGCCCAGGAACTCGGTGGCCCCCAGCTTCTCCTTCAGGTCGAACCAGACATGCTCCGTGCCCACCTCGCCGCTGCCCGCCCAGGCGGCGCGGGCGCGGCGGCGCTGCTCGTCCATCGCCGCCGCGAAGCCCTCGGTATCCACCGACATCCCCTGCTCGCGCAGCGCGTCCTGCGTGAGGTCGAGCGGAAAGCCGAAGGTGTCGTGCAGCTTGAACGCCACCGCGCCCGACAGCCGGTCGCCCGGCGAGAGCATCGCCGTCTCCTCGGCCAGCAGCCCCAGGCCGCGGTCCAGCATCGCCTTGAACCGGGTCTCCTCCAGCCGCAGCGTCTCGGTCTCCAGCGCCTCGGCCCGCGCGATCTCGGGATAGGCCGCACCCATCTGGCGGATCAGCGCCGGCACCAGCCGGCACATCAGCGGCTCGGTGGCGCCCACCATATGCGCGTGGCGCATCGCCCGGCGCATGATCCGCCGCAGCACGTAGCCGCGCCCCTCGTTGGAGGGCAGCACCCCGTCGGCCATCAGGAACACCGTGCTGCGCAGATGGTCGGCGATCACCCGGTGGCTGGTCTTGAACGGGCCGTCCGGGTCGGTGCCGGTGGCGTCCGCGCTGGCCAGGATCAGCGCCCGCAGCGTGTCGGTGTCGTAATTGTCGTGCTTGCCCTGCAGGATCGCCGCGAACCGCTCCAGCCCCATGCCGGTGTCGATCGAGGGCCGCGGCAGCGCCACGCGGGTGCCCGGCGGCCCCTCCTCGAACTGCATGAACACCAGGTTCCAGATCTCGATGAACCGGTCGCCGTCCTCGCCGGGGCTGCCCGGCGGCCCGCCGGGGATGGCCTCGCCGTGGTCGTAGAAAATCTCGCTGCACGGCCCGCACGGCCCGGTGTCGCCCATGCGCCAGAAATTATCCGAGGTGGCGATGCGGATGATCCGCTCCTCCGGCAGCCCGGCGATCTTTTTCCACAGCGCCGCCGCATCGTCGTCATCGGCATAGACGGTGACCAGCAGCTTGTCCTTCGGCAGCGCGAAATCCTTGGTCAGCAGCGTCCAGGCATGAAAGATCGCCTGGTCCTTGAAGTAGTCCCCGAAGGAGAAATTCCCCAGCATCTCGAAAAACGTATGGTGCCGCGCGGTATAGCCCACATTGTCCAGGTCGTTGTGCTTGCCGCCGGCACGAACGCATTTCTGCGCCGTGGTCGCCCGCGTATAGGCGCGCTTCTCCTGCCCGGTGAACACGTTCTTGAACTGGACCATGCCCGAATTGGCGAACATCAGCGTCGGGTCGTTGCGCGGCACCAGCGGCGAGCTTTCCACCACGGTGTGGCCGTTGCGGGCGAAATAGTCGAGGAAGGTGGCGCGAACGTCGTTGCTGCTGGTCATGGCGGCCTGGGATTTCCACGGAAAAGACGGGGCAAAAGACGGGCGGATGACGTAGCGCACGCGCCGCCCGCTGTCACGCGCCCGTGCCCGATGCGGCAAGGGCAAGGGCACGAGGGGCCTTCCTCCCTATTCCGCCACCAACGCCGCCAGCCGCCGCGGCGCCACCAGCCGGTAGCTGCGCGCCACCAGCGCGCCCACCTCGTCCCAGTCCGGCGCCGGCGCCAGCATCATCCCCACCCAGCCCTTCGGCCCCACATAGGGCGGCGCATAGAACCGCGCCGGGTCGGCCGCCAGGAGCACCGCCTGGCTGCCCTTCGGCGCCTTGAACCACACGGCGGGCCTGCCGTCGCGGTCGCGAGGCATGGCGAAAATCTTGCCCGCCACCCGAAAGGTCGGCTTCCCCCAGGTCTCCCGCTCCTCCGCCTCCGGCAACGCCAGACAAATCCCCCGCAACCGCCCGACCGCATCCATGGCTCAACCCCTGTCACACCAGCCAAACCAGGCAAGGTTCACATGGAGGCGGGGAGACGGGGAGAAGCACGATCGCCTCCGCATTCTTCTCCCCGCCTCCTCGTCTCCATGTGGATCTTCTTCCCCTACCAAGCCGCCGGACTGCTCCCCGCCCGCCGCGCCGGCAACGCCCAATGCGCCGGCGTCTCCGACAGCACCGCCGCATGCCGCACCGCCTGCATCCGCCCGTACTCGCTATCGGACTCCTCCAGCAGGTCGGCGACCTCCGCCTGCCCAGGGTCGGCCGCCGCCAGCCCAAGTGGCAGCCGCCCGAGCGAGCGCAGCCAGTTGCCGGTACCCGCCAGGGAAACCCGCACCTGCCAGCTTCCCCCCTCCTCCGCCCGCCGCAGCAGCGCCGCCATGGTGCCCAGCGCCAGCAGGTAGCCGGAGGCATGGTCCAGCGCCTGGCACGGCAACGCCCTGGGCGTGGCGCTGCCCGCCGCGTCCGCCTCGGCCGCGTTAAAGCCGGTGGCCACCTGCACCAGGCTGTCGAAGCCCCGCTTGCCGCCCCACGGCCCGTCCTCGCCATAGGCCGAGAGCGTGGCATGCACGATCCCCGGCCGCAGCGCCGTCACCGCCCCGGCGCCGAACCCCAGCCCGGCCAGCGCGCCATGCCGGTAGGATTGCAGGAACACGTCCGCACCCCCCACCAGCTCGCGCAGCCGCGCCGCCCCCGCCGCCGCGCGCAGGTCCAGCTCCGCCGGCCGCTTGCCCCGGTTGGTGTCGGGCAGCAGCACGTCCATGTTGGGCACCCCCGGCCCGGTGATGTGCAGCACGTCCGCGCCATGCGCCGCCAGCGTCCGCCCGGCCACCGGCCCGGCGATCACCCGCGTCAGTTCCAGCACCCGCACGCCCGAGAGCGGCCGGGCCGGATCGGGCGCGAAGCCCCGCGGCGGCGCGTCGCCGATCCGCTCGATGCGCAGCGGCGGCACCCCGCGCAGCCACTGCCCATGCGGATGCGCGTCCCAGGCGGCGAAATCGCGCAGCGCCGCGACGCACATGCCGGCTTCGGTCGCCTCGGTCTCGAACGCCTCGGCCCGCCGCGTGGCCAGCGCCGCCGCCACCGCCTCGCGAGTATCGGCGCAGCCCAGCAGCCGCACCACCCCGGCGCGGTGATGCGGAAAATTGGTGTGCAGCCGCACCCAGCCATCGGCCGTGCGATACACCCCGGCGATGGCGTCCCAGCTTTCGCCCGGCGGCGCGCCGTCCAGCCGCACATGCCGCTCGCTGCGGAACTCGGCGGCCGCCGCGCGCATGTCCACCGCCACGCCCTGCGCCCGCCCGGTGCGCCGCCGCCACATCTCGGCCGCCGCCAGCCCGGCGGCGGCGATCGCGGCCTGTGCCGCCGCATCCACGCGAAACGACGACGGCAGCACCGGCTCCGCGCCGGTCAGCACCAACCCGTCCAGCCCCACGTCCAGCTGGGCATGCTCCAGCAGCCCGGCGACGATCGCGGCCGGCATCACGGCGCACCCCTCGGGTCGATCGGAGTATCCAGCCCCAGCGCCGCCTCCACCACCTCGGCGGCATCCAGCGCCAGGTCCTCGCGGAACCGCCCGGCGACGATCTGCACCCCCAGCGGCACCCCCTCGTGCAGCCCGGCCGGCACCGCCACGCAGGGCAGGCCGAGCACCGCCAGCGCCAGCATCGGCCCCTGCTCCACGGTCATCCGCGCCGCCGTCTCCGCGTCGCGCAGGTCGTGGTCCTGCGGGTAGGGCAAGGCCGCCGAGATCGGCATCAGCACCAGCGGCCGGTCCTGCAGGAACACCTGCCATTTCTGCAAAATCAGCTCCCGCCGTGCCAGCCCCGCCAGCGCCCGCGCCGGGTCCGGCGGCGGGTTGATGGCGCGCCACAATTCCATCGACCTCTTGATGCCGGCATCGCCATTCGCCTCGGCCAGCGGCGCCAGCCCGGTCATCAGGTCGGGCATGGCGATCTGCATCCACAGCGCGGCGGCATCCGCCAGGTCGGGCGGGTCGATCTCCTCCACCACGTAGCCGGCCGCCGCCAGCGCCGCCCCGGCCGCCCGCAGCCCGGCCGCCACCGCCGGATGCACCGCCGCCCCCGGCCAATGCGCCACCAGCGCCACCCGCGGCGGCCGGCCCGGCGCCGGGTGGCGCAACGGCATGTCCAGGCTGCGCGGGTCCAGCGGATGCGCGCCGGCCATCGCCTCCAGCGCCAGCCGCAGATCGCGCACCCGGCGCGCTAGCGGCCCGTTCACCGACATCAGTTGCGAGGCGATCGGCCGCGGCCCCGGCGCCGTCGGGTTCCAGGCCGGAACGCGCCCATGCGTCGGCTTCAGCCCGGCCACCCCGCAGCAATAGGCCGGGTAGCGGATGGAGCCGCCGATGTCGTTGCCATGCCCGATCGGACCGATCCCCGCCGCCACCGCCGCCGCCGCCCCGCCCGAGGAGCCGCCGGGCGTCAGCCGCGCATCCCACGGGTTCAGCGTGCGCCCGTGCAGGTCGTTGGCGGTGAACCAGCGCATGGAATAGGCCGGCGTGTTGGTCCGCCCCACCACGATCGCCCCGGCGCGGCGCAGATGCGCGATCACCGGATTGTCCTCGGCGGCGATCACGTCCTTGTAGGCGACCACGCCGTTATCGGTGGGCAGGCCGGCCTGGTCGGTGTTCACCTTGGTGGTCACCGGCACGCCATGCAGCACCCCCAGCGCCTCGCCGCGCGCCTGCGCCGCATCGGCGGCATCGGCGGCGGCCAGCGCCTCGCGGTGCAGCGGCCGCACCACGGCGTTGATCGCCGGGTTCACCGCGTCCATCCGCCCCAGCACCGCCTGCACCGCCTCGCGCGCCGAAACCTGGCGAGTGCGGATCAGCGCGGCAAGCTCGGCGGCGTCGCGGCGCCAGAGGTCGGCGGTGGCTGGCATGGCAGGCTCCCCGGATTATGCCCCGCCAGCATGCCGCCAGCCGCGCGGATGCGCCACACCCAACGGGCATGACGGGACGAGGGCTGGGCGCACCTTCCTTCCTCCCCGCGATCCCCGCACAATGCGGCACTCCCCCCGGCAAGGAACGGCGATGCGCCTGTTTTGTATCCAGAATGGGCTGCGCGACCGGCATTCCCACTACCTCCAGGAATCCGAGGGCATCGCCGAGGCATGCCGGGCCAGCGGCGTGGCGCTGCGGCTCTACGCGCATCGCCGGGTGCAGCCCGCCCTGGCGGCGGCGACCGGCGCGGTGCCGGCGTTCCACCACGCGCCCTCGACGGTGCTGGAAACCGACCCGGTCATCGGCATCCTGTCGGACTACATCACGCTGGCCGCCGCCTTCGCCGCCGACTGCGCCGCCCTGGCGGCGGACGGCGTGGGGGCCGGGGATATCGTGCTGCTGCCCTATGCCGAGGCATGGGCGGTGCATGGCCTGGCGCAGTTCCTGGCCACCCTGCCGGCCGGCACCCGCCCGCGCGTGGCCTGCCATTTCGTGATGGCCGAGCGCAACTGGCGGCTGGAAGCCGGGCGCAGCCGCATCGCCGGCGAGGCCAGCTTCATCCGCCATGCCGCGACCCGGCTGCGCGAGGCCGCACCCGCCGGCGGCGTGCTGTTCGCCACCGTCGATCCGCGCCTGGGCGCGATGGTGCGGGCGCTGTCCGGCACGCCCTGCCGGCAGGTGCCGATGCCGATGCGCTACCCTCCGCCCGCCGAGCTGAACCGGCTGCGCGCGGCGGGGCGGCATCCGCCGGTGGATGTGTGCATCGCCGGCCAGTTCCGCCGCGAGAAGGGCAGCGACCTGGTCGCCCCGGTGCTGGCCGGGCTCGCCGCCACGCGGCCGGGGGCGCGGGTGGCGGTGCAGGTGAACGACCCCGATGGCGCGGCGGCCCTGGCCGAAGCGCTGGGGCCGGCGGCCGAGGCGATGGAAATCTTCCTGCATGTCGGCGAATGCGGGCACGAGGACTGGTACGCCCGCCTGCTGGCGGCCCGGCTGATGCTGCTGCCGTACGAGCCGGAGTCCTACGCCGCGCGCACCTCCGGCATCTTCGCCGAGGCGGCGGCCTGCGGCGTGCCGGTGGTGGCGCCGGCGGAAACCTGGATGGCCGATCAGATCGAAGCCGGCCACGCCGCCGGCGCCACCTTCGCCGCCTTCACCCCCGCCTCGGTGCTGCAGGCCCTCGCCGCCGCCGAGGCCCGCCACCCCGCCCTGGCCGCCGCGGCCGGCATCCACCGCGCGCACTGGCAACGCGGCCAGACCGTGGCGGCCTGGCTGGCGGCGATGCTGGCGCCCGCCGATTAGGCGAACGTGGCGGCCACCGTGCCGAACGGGGTGAAGCGGGACTCCACCGCGTCGCCCTGGGCGATCGGGTATTGCTTGGTGAAGCTGCCGGACATGATCAGCGCCCCCGGCTCGATGGCGCGGCCGAACTCGGCGAGCTTGTTGGCGAGCCACTGCACCGACAGCATCGCCCCCTCCCCCATCACCGCCGCGCCGGGGGCGGTTTCGCGCAGCTCGCCGTTCACATGCACCGCCACCGCGGCGGCGGCGAGGTCGTGGTTGGCAGGGGTGAGCGGGACCTCCGAGCCGGTCACAAACGCCTTTTGTTGGGCATTATCGGCCATGGAAAGCGCCAGATCGGCGGCAAAAGCACCCCGTTTTTCGATGATTTCCAGCGCCGGCGCGGCATGGGTGACCGCCGCCGCCGCCTGCGCCAGGGTCACCCCCGGGCCTTGCAGGCGGGTGCCGATGCGCAGGCAGAGCTCGTTCTCGAATCCGGGGGCGATCAGTTCGGCAAACCGGAAGGCATGGCCGCTCGGGCGTTGGCCGCTGGCGAGCAGGAAGCCGAAGCAGGGTTCGTGCACGCCCTGCTGCTGGCGCATGGCGGCGGCGGTGAGGCCCACTTTCCAGCCGGCCTGGCGCTCGCCGGCGGCGATGTACAGGTCCAGCAGCGCCAGTTGCGCGCGATAGGCCTGGTTCATGTCCAGCCGGCCCATCCATTCGGCCGGCATGTGCCGGCCCTGTTGCATGGCGGCCCAGAGTGATGCGGCGACGTTATGCGGATCGGTGTCGGTCATGGCGTTCCCCCGGCCGGCATCCTGCACCGGAAGCCGGCGGCTGAAAATAGGTATGATGTATAACCATCATGCCGCATACCTATCTGCGATAGGGCAGCGGCAGCAGCGCCCGCACCGGCAGCCGCATCGGCGCGCCGTCCGGGCCGGGGACGATCACCGCCGCGTCCGGCGCGTAATCGGCCAGCATTTCCCGGCAGGCGCCGCAGGGAGAGACCACGGCGTGGCTCTGGTCGGCTTCCTCGGGCTTGGGGTGGCGCACCGCGACGGCGGTGAGCAGGCTGGGGCCGCCGGGGGCGATGCCGCCCTCCAGCACCGCGCGGCCCAGCGCCACCGCCTCGGCACAGACCGACAGCCGGCCGACGGTGGCGCCGAGATGAACGCCGGTGAAGATGCGCCCGTCGCTGCTGCGCAGGGCGGCGGCAACGGTGTGCCAGAACGGGCGGTGGTGGCGGCGCAGAACGTCCCGCGCCGCCTCGATCAGCGCGCGGTCGTCGCCGTCCGGCGCCGTGCCTGACGGGGCGGCAGGATCGTCATTCGGCAGCTTCGGCGTCCTCGCTCTCCGGGGTGGCGAGCATCATGTTGGTGACCACGCCGGCCTGGTCGCGCACCTTGGCCTCGATCGCCGCCGCCGCGTCCTTGTGGTCGCGCAGGAACTGCTTGGCGTTCTCGCGGCCCTGGCCGATGCGGGTGCTGTCGTAGCTGAACCAGGCGCCGGACTTCTCGACCACGCCGGCTTTGACGCCAAGATCAATGAGTTCGCCGACTTTGCTGATACCCTCGCCGAACATGATGTCGAACTCCACCTGGCGGTGCGGCGGGGCCAGCTTGTTTTTCACCACCTTCACGCGGGTGGTGTTGCCCACCACCTGGTCGCGGTCCTTGATGGAGCCGGTGCGGCGGATCTCCAGGCGCAGCGAGGCGTAGAACTTCAGCGCGTTGCCGCCCGTGGTGGTCTCCGGGTTGCCGAACATCACGCCGATCTTCATACGGATCTGGTTGAGGAAGATCAGCATGGTCTTGCTGCGCGAGACGCTGCCGGTGATCTTGCGCAGCGCCTGGCTCATCAGCCGGGCGTGCAGGCCCATATGGCTGTCGCCCATCTCGCCTTCCAGCTCGGCGCGGGGCACCAGGGCGGCGACGCTGTCCACCACCAGCACGTCGATGGCGCCGGAGCGCACCAGCGTGTCGGCGATTTCCAGCCCCTGCTCGCCGGCATCGGGCTGGCTGATCAGCAGGTTGTCCACGTCCACGCCCAGCTTGCGGGCATAGAGCGGGTCCAGCGCATGCTCGGCGTCGATGAAGGCGCAGGTGCCGCCGCGCTTCTGCGCCTCGGCGATCACGTGCAGGGCCAGCGTGGTCTTGCCGGAGCTTTCCGGGCCGTAGATCTCGATGATGCGGCCGCGCGGGAAGCCGCCGATGCCCAGCGCGAGGTCGAGCCCGAGCGAGCCGGAGGGGATCACCTCGATCTGCTCGTCGCCCGCGCGGGCGCCCATGCGCATGATCGAGCCCTTGCCGAAGGCCCGGTCGATCTGCACCATCGCAGCTTCGAGCGCCTTGTTCTTGTCCATACCCATCTCCTGCGCGGCACGGTCGCCGGCGTTCCGCCGGGGCGACATCCCCGGGGCTTCGTTGTCAGCATGGCATATCCCGGTATGGGATTCGCCCAGGACTCTACCCTCTCACACCCGATGGCGGCGCCGCAATGCGGCGGTTCCCCAAACACGCCGGAACGGGGGAGGTGCCGAATCGGGCCGCCACGGCCGGGCGCGTTCGATATACGTTCAGGCGACGGCGGCGCGCAAGAACATAAAAGGAACCATTAATCCTGATTTCGGAATATTCCGCCACTCCCAGCCACCATCGCCAGCTTCGCCGCCAGCTCCTTCAGCGCATAGGGCTTGGGCAGGAACACCGTGGCGGTGGCGTCCACGTCCTGGCGCAGCGTCTCCTCGGCGTAGCCGGAGACCAGGATGGCCGGCAGCGCGGGCGTGCCCAGGCGCTGGCGCACCGCGCGCACCAGGGCGGCGCCGTCCATGCCGGGCATCACCATGTCGGTGACGATGGCGGCCAGCGGCGGCGCCTGCCCGCCCGGTAGCGCCTCCAGCAGGGCCAGCGCCGCCTCGCCGCTGTCGGCGGCCAGCACGGTCCAGCCGTGGCGGGCCAGGGTGCGCTCGGCCAGCCGGCGGACGGCGTCCTCGTCCTCCACCAGCAGCACCAGGCCGGGCACTCCCTGGCCGAACGGGCGTGGCGCGGTGGGGCCGGCCGGCGACGCGGCAGATTCGCGGCCCGAGTCGCGGCCCGAGTCGCGCCCCGATTCGGGAGGCGACCCGGATGGCGGGGCGACCGCCAGGGGAGCGGCGGCCGGGCGCGGCCGGCGCGGGATGGCCACCGCCTCCTCCCAGCGCGGCAGGTAGATGCGCATGCGCGTGCCCATCCCCGGCTCGCTCTCCACCCCCAGATAGCCGCCGGACTGGCGCACGATGCCGTGCACCGTGGACAGGCCCAGCCCGTGGCCGCCGCCCTCGCGCTTGGTGGTGAAGAACGGGTCGAAGATGCGCGGCAGCACCTCGGGCGGGATGCCGGCGCCGGTGTCGGCCACCTCGATCATCACGTAGCGGCCGGGGGCGATGGTTTCCGAGCCGCGCACCAGCGGGCGGAACAGGGTGATGTGGCCGCTGCGCAAGGTGAGCGTGCCGCCCTGCTTCATGGCGTCGCGCGCGTTCACCGCCAGGTTCACCAGCACCTGGTCGAGCTGCGAGGGGTCCACCCGCACGGTGCGGCCGGGCGGCTCCAGCTCCATCTCCAGGCGGATGGTCTCGCCCAGCAGGCGGCGCAGCAGGCCGGACAGGTCGGCAATCGCCGCGTTCACCGCCACCACGCGCGGTTGCAGCGTCTGCTGGCGGCCGAAGGCGAGGAGCTGGCGCACCAGGGCGGCGCCGCGGGCGGCGCTGGTGCGGATCTGCTCGACATCCTCGCGCATCTCGCCGTCCAGCCCCGGATGCGCGGCCATCGAATCGGCGGCGCCGATCACCGCGGTGAGCAGGTTGTTGAAGTCGTGCGCGATGCCGCCGGCCAGCTGGCCGACCGCCTGCAGCTTCTGGCTCTGCGCCAGTTGCGCCTCCAGCTGCTTTTGCAGGGTGATGTCCGAGAAGCGCAGGATGGCGCCGCTGACCTGGTGGTCGGCCTCGCGCAGCGGGATCATCGCCACGCTGACGGTGGGCGCGTCCTCGGCGCCGGCAAGCCTTGTGGCGAAGCTGGCCGGGCCGGGGGCGCGGCCGGCCAGCAGGGCGGTCACCGCCTCCCACGCCGCGTCGCGGCCGGCGCGGTCGAACAGCCGCTCGGCGGAGGCGCCGACGGCGAGGTCCCCGGCCTCGCCCAGCAGCTTGCGCAGCAGGGCGTTGGCCCGCACCACCCGGCCGGCGCGATCGACGATCAGCGCGCCGGTGGACGCCTCCTCGAACAGCACGCGCAGCACCGCGTCCTCGGCGCCGGCAAGCTGGTCGATCAGCCGGGGCGGCTGCGGCAGCAGGGCGCGCAGCCAGCGGGGGAGCAGCAGGCGAGGGCGGGGCAAGCGGGGCCGGGGCAGACGGATGCGGGGGAGGCGGATGCGGGGGAGGCGGAATGGCGGCGCGACGGCGCGCGGCAGGGTGAGGTTCATGCCGCCCGCCCGCGCAGGCGCCAGACATAGGCGATGATCTCGGCCACCGCCTGGTAGTGCTCGGCCGGCACCTCGCGGTCCAGCTCCAGCGGATACAGCGCGCGGGCCAGCGGCGGGTTGGCGACCAGCGGCACGCCATGCGCCTGCGCCAGGGCGCGGATGCGCGCGGCCACCTCGTCCACCCCCTTGGCGACGATGAGCGGGGCGGCGCCGGCGGCCCCCTGGTCGTAGGCCAGCGCCACCGCGTAATGGGTCGGGTTGGTAACCACCACGGTGGCCTTCGGCACCGCCGCCATCATGCGCCGGCGGGCGCGCTGCAACCGCAGGCGGCGGATGCGGGCCTTGATCTGCGGATCACCTTCCGACTCCTTGTGCTCGTCGCGCAGTTCCTGGCGGCTCATGCGCAGGCCGCGGGCATGCTGGAGCCGCGCGCGCGTCACGTCCAGCACCGCGATCGCCGCCTGGGCCGCCAGCATGGCCAGCAGCACCTGCACCACCAGCCGCAGCGTGCGGTCGGCCAGGGTGGCGGCGTCCCAGAGCACCGCGTCGCGCAGTTGCGGGATGGCGCCGGCCAGGGCGAGCCAGCCGGCCCAGCCGACCGCGCCGACCTTCAGCACCGACTTGCCGACCTCCAGCAGGCCGGCGAAGCCGAACACCCGCGACAGGCCGCGCCGCGGGTCCAGCCGCGACAGCTTCGGCCCCAGCGCCGAGAGGTTGAACAGGAAGCCGGTCTGCAACAGCACCGCGAGGCTGCCGGCCACCAGGGCGGCCAGCACGAAGGGGGCGGCGGCGCGCACCCCCTCCAGCGCCGCGTCGCGCAGGGCGGTCACCGGGTTCAGCCGGTCCGCCTGCTCCAGCAGCAAGGCGAGGCGCAGCGCCAGCCGGGTGGCGGCGGGGGGTGCTGCCATCATCAGCACCAACGCCGCCGCCCCTAGCACGGCCAGCGCCGGCAGCTCGCGCGACAGCGGCACCTGCCCCTCGGCGCGCGCCTTGTCGAGCCGGCGGGCGGAGGCGGCTTCCGTGCGGTCTTCGGCATCGGCGGCCTCGGCCATGCGCTACAGCCCCGGCAGGGCGCGGAAGCTGTCGGCCACATGCGCCTGCCAGGCGGCGAGCATGGCGCTGGACAGCAGGCCGAGCAGCAGCAGGCCGCCGAGGATCTGGCCGGGCATGGCGGCGAAATAGACCTGGAGCTGCGGCACCAGGCGCGACACCAGCCCTAGGCCGATCTGCCAGACGATGCCGGCGGCGATGAAGGGGGCGGCCAGCCGCACGCCGAGCGCGAAGCTGTCGCCGACGGCGGCGACCACCCCGGCGGTGGTGCCGGCCACCGGCAGCAGCGTGCCGGCCGGGATCAGCCGGTAGCTGCCCGCAAGGGCGGCCAGCGGCAGCGCGTGCAGCCCGCTCGCCAGCACCAGCACCGGGGCGGCGACGCCGAGCAGGCGGGACAGTGCGGTGGTCTGCGGCCCCAGCGTGGGGTCGGGCTGCAACACGTTGGCCAGCCCGAGCATGGAGGCCGCCACCTGCCCGGCCAGCGGCAGCGCCAGCATGACCAGCCGGGCCAGCCAGCCGAGCCACAGCCCGGTGGCGGTTTCGGCGGCGACCATGGCGAAGCTGGCGAACACCGAGGCCGGCTCGGCCGGCAGGATCGGTTGCAGCACCGGCAGCAGCAGCGCCGTGAGCGCCACCGCGAAGCCGGCGCGGATGGTGGCGGGCAGTTCCGCCTCGCCGATGCCGGGCAGCATCATGCAGGCGGCGCTGACGCGGGCCAGCACCAGCGCGAAGCCGAACGCCAGGCCCGGCAGGCCGGCCAGCACGGCGGCCGCAGCGGCGTCGGCCACGCTCACGAGCCGCCGACCGCGACCATGGTGTCGAAGATGCGGTGGGCGAAGTCGCTCAGGGTGGACATCATGAAGGCGCCGGACAGCGCCAGCGTGGCGCCGATGGCCAGCACCTTGGGCACGAAGGCCAGGGTCTGCTCGTTGATCTGCGTCGCCGCCTGCAACAGCGACATCACCAGCCCGGTGGCCAGCGCCACCATCAGCACCGGGCCGCCCAGTTTCAGCACCACCATCATGCTGTCGCGCAGCATGGCGGCAACATCGGCTTCCTGCATTCCGTCCCGTCCTTTTTGTGCGGGGAGGCGTGGGTTGTGCGGGGTGGGCGGCGGTCAGATCGGCATGCGCATGATGTCCTGGTAGGCCTGCACCACGCGGTCGCGGATGGCCACGGTGGTCTGCAGGGCGAGTTCCGCCTTGGAGACGGCCGTGACCACGTCGGTGATGTTGCCGCCGCCGGCGATCGCCTGCATGGATTTCGCCTCGGCCTGCTGACCGGTGTTCACCACGTCGTGCAGGGCGCGCGAGAGCACGCCGCCGAAATCGGCGCCGGGCGCGCCGCCGGCGGTGCCGGCATCGACGGCGCGGTAGGCCTGGGCGGCGGCACCCGGGGTGATGACGATGGTGGGGACGGCCACGGCGCTACTTCAGCATGTCGATGGCGCGGGTGAGCATGCCGCGCGAGACCTGCATGACGGCGAGGTTGGCGTTGTAGCTGCGCTCGGCCTCGCGCATGTCCATCACCTCCACGAAGCTGTTGACGTTGGGGGTGCGCACATAGCCCTTGGCGTCGGCGGCCGGGCTGCCGGGGTCGTAGCGCAGCGGGAAGGCCGAGGGGTCCTGGCCGATCTTGCCGATGGCGACGGTCTCGGTGCCCAGCGCGCGGTCCATGCGGTCCACGAAGGCGACGGTCTTGCGGCGGTACGGGCTGCCGCCGGGGGTGCTGCCGGTGCTGTCCTGGTTGGCCAGGTTCTCGGCGATCACCCGCAGGCGGGTGGTCTGCGCCGCCATGCCGGCGGCGGAAATGCCGAGGCTTTTGGTGAGGTTCATGCGGGTCTCCCTGCGATGGCGGGGCATCAATGGCCGAGCGCGGTGCGGAACATGCCGAGGTATTTGGTGTAGAGGCCGGTGACCAGCGCCTGCGTGGTCTCGGTGTCGGCGACGCGGCTGAGCTGGTCGTCGAGCTGGACGGAGTTGCCGTCGGGTGCGCGGTCGTTGCTGGTTTTGGTGGTGTCGAGCCGGGTGGAGGCGGTGGCGGGAAGATGGCCGGCCTCGGTGGCGACCGGGGCCATCGCCAGGGTCTTGCCGGAGAGGGTGTCGGCGAAGGATTTGAGGTCGCGGGCGCGCCAGCCGGGGGTGTCGGCATTGGCGATGTTCTGGGCCAGCAATTGCTGGCGGCGGTCGGCCCAGGCCAGCCGCCGGTCGGCCAGCGCGAACAGCGCGATGCGGTTGGGGTCCATCGGTCAGGCTGCTCCCGTGCTGCCGGCGGGAGCCAGGATGCCGGGAGAATCACAACAGGGGGTTAATGCAAGGCGTGAACGGGCGGGTCGTCCCGATGGCCTAACCCGAGGGCCTGGCAACCTTCTGTCAACCAGATTCGCGCTTGATGCGTCGCACCATGTCCGCAGCGATGCCCCCCGATTCGAACCATCCGTTTCCCGCGCTGGACGAGGCGGCGCCGCTGGCGGCGGCCGAGGCGATGGCCGAGAGCGTGGCCGGCACGCTGCGGCTGGCGCGGGCGCTGGCCGAGGCGGGGCGGCGGCTGGACCTGGACGGGCTCGACCGGATGGTGGGGCTGCTGTGCGCGCGGGCGCTGGACCTGCCGCCGCCACAAGGGCGGCTGCTGCGGGTGCGGCTGATCGCGCTGCAGGCGGAGCTGGACGCGCTGGGGGTGCTGCTGGCGCCGGGCTGAAACGTGCCGTGAATCGCTTCCATCCGCCGCCAAAAGGGCCGCGCCATGCAACCGGGTTCGCTGTTTATGGCTTTCGCCGCCCTCGCCGTGGTGCTGGGGCTGATCTGGCTGGCCCAGTTGCTGGCGCGCGGGGGGGTGGCCCGGGGGGGATTGGCCCGGGGGGTGCAGGCGCGGCTGCTGGGGGGGACAGGGGATGCGCGGCTGGCGGTGGCGCGGACGCTGGCGCTGGACCCGCGGCGGCGGCTGCATTTGGTGCGCTGCGAGGGGCGGCAGGTGCTGCTGCTGACCGGCGGCGCGCAGGACATCGTGGTGGGCTGGCTGCCGCCGGGCGCGGGGGACGCGCCATGAGGCGGCTGGCGGGGCTGGCGGCCGCGGCGCTGCTGCTGTGGCCGGGGCTGGCGCAGGCGCAGTCGGTGGCGATCGACCTGGGGTCGGGCGGCGGCGGGGCCACCACGAGGCTGGTGCAGCTCACCGCGCTGATCACGGTGATCTCGCTGGCGCCGAGCCTGCTGGTGATGGTGACGGCGTTCACCCGCATCGTGATCGTGCTGTCGCTGCTGCGCAGCGCGCTGGGCACGCAGGGCACGCCGCCGAACGTGGTGCTGATCGGCCTCGCGCTGTTCCTGACCTTTTTCGTCATGCAGCCGGTGCTGGACCAGGCCTGGACCAGCGGGCTGCTGCCGATGAGCAACGGCACCGTCGATTCGTTCGAGGGGCTGCGGCTGGCCGCCGAGCCGTTCCGCAAGTTCATGGCCGCCAACATCAAGCCGCAGGATCTGCGGCTGTTCCTCGACCTCGGACACCTCGCGAACCCGCCGGCGATGGACCAGGCGCCGTGGCGGGCGCTGATCCCGGGCTTCATCGTCGGCGAGCTGCGCCGGGCGTTCGAGATGGGGTTCCTGCTCTACCTGCCGTTCCTGGTGATCGACATGGTGGTGGCCAGCGTGCTGATGAGCCTGGGCATGATGATGCTGCCGCCGAACGTGGTGAGCCTGCCGTTCAAGCTGATCTTCTTCGTGCTGGTGGATGGCTGGCGGCTGGTGGCCGGCAGCCTGGTGCAGAGCTTCCTGAGGGGGTAGCCACGGGACGGATCAGGCCGCCAGCGTGTTGCGCAGGGTGCCGATGCCGTCGATGGTCACCTCCACCACCATGCCCGGGCGCATCGGCAGCGCGCCGACCGAGGTGCCGCAGGCGATCAGGTCGCCGGGTTCCAGCGTCATCTCGCGCGAGATCAGGCTGACGATGCGCGCCGGCGGGATGATCATGTCCGCCGCCGGATAGTTCTGCCGCTCGCGCCCGTTGAGGCTGACGCGCACCACCAGGCTGGACCAGTCCAGCCCGGTGGCGATCGCCGGGCCGACCGGGCCGAAGCTGTCGCAGCCCTTGGCGCGCGCCCATTGCGAGAAGCCGGGATCATTGCCGAACAGGTCAAGCGCGGTCACGTCGTTGACGCAGGTGTAGCCGAATATGGCGGCGGCGGCGGTGGCCTCGTCCACATCGGTGCAGCGGCGGCCGATAACGATGCCGAGTTCGCCCTCGTAGATCACCTTGCCGGCGTAGCTGGCGGGCGGGCGGATGGTGCCGTCCGGGTCCAGGATGCTGCCGGGGGATTTCAGGAAATACAGCGGCGCCTCGGGGATGCCGGCGCCGGTTTTGGCGGCCATGGCGTGGAAATTGTTCCACAGGCCGATGAAGCGCGGCGGCCGCACCGGGGCGAGCAGGCGCACGCCGTCCGCCGCCAGCGTCTCGCCGGTGGCGGTGGGGGAGTCCCAGGGGGCGGCCGACTGCACCGCGATGGCATCGCCATCCCGCGTGCCCCAGCCCTGCATTCCGTCCGCACGGGCGAACCGCACCCACAACGCCATCAGCCTGCTCCCTGCCCTGCCGCCCAGCCCATGTCCCAGAACGCCGCCTCCAGCCTGGTGGCGGCGACGAAGGTGGCGAGCAGGTCGGCATAGCGCGCCTCGGCCCCGCGCGCGAGGCCCTGGCGGTCCAGGTTGTCGATCGCCCCGGCCACCAGGGCGCGGTACTCGGCGCCGGCATAGGCGTCCATCCAGGCGGCGTAGCGATTGCCCTGGCGGCGCGTCGCCGGGTCGGCCAGCAGGCGTTCCACCGCCTCGCCATAGCCGACCACGCAGGGGGCGAGCGCCACGTCCAGGTCCAGCCGGTCGCCGGCCAGGCCGCGCTCCAGCACGAAACGGGTATAGGCCATGGTCTCCAGCGCCTCCGGCTCGGCGGCCATCTGCGCCTCGCCGAGCCCCCAGTCGCGGCAATAGGCGACGTGCAGGGGCATCTCCACATCGACGATGGCGGTGACCGCGGCGGCGGCGGCGCGCAGGTCGGCCAGGGTGCTGCTCTTGAAGCCGGCCAGCGCGTAGGCGCGGGCGAAATGGATCAGGAACAGGTAGTCCTGCTTGAGGAAATGCGCGAAGGCCGGCTCGGGCAGCGTGCCGTCGCCCAGCGCGCGCACGAAGCGGTGGCCGACATAGGCATCCCACACCGGCCCGGCATCGCGGCGCAGCCGGCCGAACAGGCCGTGGCCGAGCGGCAGCGGGGGGGCGGGCGTCGTGGTCATGGGCGGGCTCCAGGGGTCGGGGTGGGCGGTGATTCCAGGGACAGGACAGCTTCCATCACGTCGCTCTCGCCCTGCATCCGGCGCAGCGTGAAGCCGAGGCCGCGGATAAAGGCCAGCATCGGCGTGTTGTCTGCCAGCACCTGGCCGACGATCATGGTGATGCCCTGGCCGCGCGCCCAGTCGATCAGCCGGCGCATCAGCGCGCTGGCCACGCCCTTGCCCTTCACGTCCGGCTGCACCACCACGGCGAACTCGCCGGTGCCGCCCTGGCCCTCCACGGCGCTGCTCTCGCGCACCAGCCGGGCCACGCCGACCGTCTCGCCGGCCGGCTCGCGCACGGCGATGAACGCCATCTCGCGCTCGTAATCCACCTGGGTCATGCGGGCGAGCTGCTCGGGCGACAATTCGCGCAGCGCGCTGAAAAAGCGGTAGCGCACGTCCTGCGGCGACAGGCGGCGGAACAGCTCGCCGTGGGCGGCGGCGTCCTCCGGGCGGATCGGGCGGATGGTCAGCACCTCGTCGCCGGTTTGCAGGGTGCCGGCCAGTTCGGCCGGATAGGGCGGGATGGCGAGGCGGGCCGGGGCGGCGCCGGGCGGGCGCAGCACCAGCCGGGCGCCGGCCGCGAGGGCGGTGGCGCCGTCCAGCCGCACCGGATCGATCTCCAGCGACTGGATCTCGGGGAAATCGACCACCAGCTGGCTGACCCGCACCAGCACCGCCGCCACCGCCTCGGCCGGGCCGTCGGGGCCAGAGGGGAAGGCGGCGGCGATGCGGGTGCGGGCGAATTGGGCGCGCGCCAGCGGCAGGTTCAGCGGCGGCAGGTCGATCGCCAGGTCGTGCAGCACGGTGCCGGCGGGGCCGCCCTGGCCGATCGCCAGGATCGGGCCGAACATACGGTCCTCGCCCAGCCGCAGCATCAGGTTGTGGCCGCCGGCCTCGGCCGGGGCGGCGCTGGCGATGCGGTAGGCGGCCAGGGCGCGCGCCGCCTCGCCGGCGGTCAGCGCCAGCCGGCCCTCGGCGCGCACGGCGTCGAACAGGGCGCGCACGGCGGCGCGGTCGGGGTCGAGCTGCATCACCGCGCGGGGCGGCAGCTCGCGGGCGGCCTCGCGGGTGCGGCGGTGCTGCACCAGGTGGGCGAAGCCGCGGACGGCCTGCTCGGGGGTGGCGAAGACCGGCACCCCGGCATCGGCCAGCCGGCGGCGATGCGCGGCGCCGGTGGTCTCGCCCATGGCGCAGACCAGCACCGGCACCTTCAGCGCCCCGGCCGCGGCGGCGATCGCCTCCATCCCGGCGGCGTCGCCCGGCCCGGTGGGGGCATGCACCACCAGCACGCCGCCCACTTCCGGCGCGCCGGCCAGCAGCGCGGCGGCCTCGGCCAGCTTGATGGGGGTGTCCAGGCCGCAATAGATCATGTCGCCCACCCCGTCCGGCACGTCGGCGCCGCCGCGCGTGGCGAAGGCGCCGGGCACGGCCAGCCGCAGCACCTCGCGCGTCGGCAGGGTCAGGGCGGCGAGCTGCAGGCCCTCGCGCAGCGCGGCATCCGCGCCCAGCTGGGCCGGGCCGATGGCGTTGGTGACGATGGCCAGCGCCTCGCCGCGCGGCGGGCGGGCGCGGGTGAGGGTTTCGGCGGCGGCCAGCAGCTCCTCCAGGGTGGCCACGCTGAGCACCCCGGCGCGGCGCAGCGCGGCCTCGAAGGCGGCGTTGGCGTCGCCGTCCGGGTCGATCAGCCGGCTGCCGGCGCGGATCGCCACCACCGGACGCATGCGGGCGGCGGCGCGGGCGGCGGAGAGGAACAGGCGGGCGGATTTCACCCGGCGGATGTCCAGCAGGATCGCCCCGGTGCCGGGGTCGCGCGCCAGCCAGTCCAGCACCAGCGCGAAGCCGATATCCTCGTTGCCGCCGATGCCGACGATGTGGCTGAAGCCGACGCCGTTCGGCTCCGCCCAGTCCAGCACGGCGCGGCACAGGGCGGCGGACTGGGACACCAGCGCCAGCCGGCCGGGGCGGGGCACCAGATGGCCGGTGGTGGCGTTCAGCCCCAGCGCCGGCACCGCGACGCCGAAGCTGCCCGGCCCGAGCACCCGCACCCCGCTGGCCCGCGCGGCGGCGCGCAGGCCGCTGGCCATGCCGGTGACCACCGCCGCGAAGGTGCCGCGCGCGGCCAGCCGGGCGAACAGGGAGGCGATGTCCGGCGCCGGCTCGCAGATCACCGCGAGGTCGGGCGCCTCGGCCAGGGCGGCGATATCGGCGCCGGACGCCACCGGCAGCACCGCGCCCGCGAAGCCGCCGGCCCGCAGATTGCCCAGCACCTGCACCCCCGCCGGGCTGTCGGCGCCGATCACCGCCACCGAGGCGGGGCGGAACAGCGCCTCCGGCCGGAAGCGGCCGGGGGTGGGGCGATAGCTTACTGGCATGGCATGAGGTTCATTGTGCGATGCAGCATACACCCGTTCCGGCCGCCGCCGGCAAATGCGGCCTGTTTCCCTCGTCGGCGGGGCGGTCCAATATGCGCGCGGAGCATCGGCAGGGGGAAGCATGAGCGCGCAAGCTGGCCTGGATTCGGCACGTTGGGACCCGGAAATGCGGCAGGCCCGGGCCATAATGGACGCGGAAGCGGCGAAATACCCCCCGGTATTGCCGCAGGAGCCGTTCGACGCGCATCGGCAGGTGAACGACACGCTGAACATGATCTGGGCGCGCGGCGGCCCGGTGATGGCCGACACCGCCGACCGCTGGGTGTTCGCGCGCGGCCGGCGGGTGCTGTGCCGGCTGCACCGACCGCGGCGGGACAAGGTGCTGCCGGTGCTGGTGTGGTTCCATGGCGGCGGCTGGGTGTGGTCGTCGGTGGACACGCATGACCGGCTGGTGCGCGAATACGCCGAGGGCGGCGAGGTGGCGATCGTGAGCGTGGACTACGCGCTCTCGCCCGAGGCGCGGTTTCCGCAGGCGGTGCTGGAATGCGCCGCGGTGGTGCGCCACCTGGCCGCGCATGCGCCGGCCTGGGGGATCGACCCGGCGCGCATCCTGCTCGGCGGCGACTCGGCGGGCGGCAACCTGGCGCTGGCCGCCGCGCTGGCGCTGCGCGACGGCGGCGGCCCGGCGCTGTCCGGCCTGTTGTGCGCCTATCCGGTGACCGATTGCGACTTCGAGTCGCCGAGCTACCGCGAATTCGCCGAGGGGTTCGGCCTGACGCGGGCGGCCATGCAGGCCTATTGGAACCTGTATACGCGCGACCCGGCCGACCGGCTGAACCCGCTGGCCGCCCCGCTGCGCGGCAACCAGACGGGCCTGCCGCCGACGCTGATCCAGGTGGCCGAGCTGGACGTGCTGCGCAGCGACGGCGAGCGCATGGCCGAGGCGATGCGCCGCGACGGCGTGGACGTGACGCTGGAGACCTATGCCGGCGTGCTGCACGGCTTCATGCGGCTGTCCAGCGCTGTGGGCAAGTCGCGCGCCGCGATCGCCAGCGCCAGCGCCTGGCTGCGCGCGCGGGTGGGCTAGGCGCCCGCGTCGTGGCCGGGAGCTTCATCGAAGCCTAAAGAAACCGTCATCGTTTCGTCTCCGTTCGCGGCGTAACTCACGCCGCGAACGGAGAGGGTTGCGATGCTGACGGTCACCGGCCTCACCAAACGCTACGGCGCCACGCTGGCGGCCGACCGGGTCTCGGTGTCGATCGAGCCGGGCAGTTTCGTCGGCGTGATCGGCCGGTCCGGCGCCGGCAAGTCCACGTTGCTGCGCATGATCAACCGGCTGGTGGACCCCAGCGAGGGCAGCATCGCGTTCGCGGGCGTCGATGTCTCGGCGGTGCGCGGGCGCGAGCTGCGGGCATGGCGGCGGCGCTGCGCGATGATCTTCCAGCAGTTCAACTTGGTCGGCCGGCTGGATGTGCTGACCAATGTGATGATGGGCCGGCTGGGCCACATGGCCGGCTGGCGGGCGATGTCGCGGCTGTGGCACCCCGAGGACCGGCTGATCGCGCTGGCGGCGCTGGAGCGCATGGATATCGGCGGGCTGGCCGCCCAGCGCGCCGACCAGCTTTCCGGCGGGCAGCAGCAGCGCGTGGCGATCTGCCGCGCCCTGGTGCAGGAGCCGGACATCATTCTGGCCGACGAGCCGGTGGCCTCGCTCGATCCGCGCAACACCAAGGTGGTGATGGATGAGCTGCACCGGATCAACCGGCAGTTCGGCATCACCGTGCTGTGCAACCTGCACTCGCTGGACCTGGCGCATGCCTATTGCGACCGGCTGGTGGGCATGGCGCAGGGCCGGGTGGTGTTCGACGACGTGCCCGCGGCCCTGACCGAGGGCGTGGCGCGCGACCTGTATGGCCTGGAGGCCGCCGAGGTGCTCGGCGGCCACCCCGCCCCTGCCCCGCACGGCTTCGCGCACGCCGACGCCCAGGCCGCCACCCAGATCGCCTGACCGACAGGCGGACTTGCCGGCGGTGCCGTTCCCCATTTTCACCAGGAGATTGCCAATGCTGACCCGTCGCTCCCTGCTCGCGGCCTCCGCCGCCGCGGCCACCCTGCCCGCCACCGCCGCCTTCGCGCAGTCGTGGAAGGCCAAGTATCCGGAACTGACCTTCGCGGTGGTGCCGGCCGAGAACGCCTCGGGCGTGACCGAGCGGTTCGAGCCATTTATGGGCTATCTGTCCAAGCAGCTCGGCGTGCCGGTGAAGCTGCGCATCGCCAACGACTATGCCGCCGTGATCGAGGGCCAGCGCTCGGGCAACGTGCAGATCGCCTATTACGGCCCGGCCTCGTTCTCGCGCGCGCTGGTGACCGGGGTGAAGACCACCGCCTTCATCATCGACGTGAACGACGATGGCAGCAAAGGCTACCACTCGGTGTTCTACGTGATGGCCAGCAGCCCGTACAAGACCCTGGCCGACCTGAAGGGCAAGAAGCTCGGCCTGGTCGATCCGAACTCGACCTCGGGCAACAACATGCCGCGCTTCGTGCTGGACCAGGCCCACATCAAGCCGGACAGCTATTTCTCCAACGTGGTGTTCACCGGCAGCCACGAGAACGCGGTGATCGCGCTGAGCCAGGGCACGGTGGATGTGTGCGCCAACTGGTGGAACTCGGAAAACGACTCCAACCTCACCCGCATGCTCTCCAAGGGCATGCTGAAAGCCGATAACGGCCGGGTGATGACCAAGGACGACTTCCGCATCATCGTGAAGTCGCCGCTGATCATCAACTCGCCGACCGCCTACCTGGACAGCATGCCGGAAGACCTGAAGGCGGCCATCCGCACCGCCTTCCTGGACGCGCCGAAGAACGACAAGGCGGCCTTCGACAAGCTCTCGGACGGCAAGAACCGGCCCTGGCAGCCGATCGACAACGCCGCCTACGACGACACCATCAAGCTGATCAAGTTCGTCGACGCGCTGCGCAAGAAGGCCTGAGCCTGCTGCGACCAACCAGGGCGGGGGGCCTGGGCGGCCCTCCCCCCGACTGGGTCCCCCGTGCCATGTGGAGATGCCTGTGGGACGCCTGAGCAGCCAGCTTGCCAGCGCCGATGTCGGCCACCTCGCCGCCGCCTATGACCGGGCGATGGCGGCGCGTCGCGCCCGCACCATGCTGGCCGCCATCGCGCTGGTGCTGGCCATCCTGCTGGCCGGCATCGCCGCCGAGGTGCGCCCGGCGGTGCTGTTCACCCATATCGGCAATTTCGGCTCGTATTTCGACGCCATCCTGAAGCTGGACAGCGGCGCGCGGGTGTGGACCTCGCCGGCCGACTGGTTCTGGAACCTCGCCACCTGGCTGCGGCTGATGGCCGAGACGGTGCTGATCGCCTATGTCGGCACGCTGGCCGGGGGCGCGGCCGCCTTCGTGCTGAGCTTCGTGGCCAGCCGCAACCTCACCCGCTCGGCCATGCTGCGGGGGGCCACCAAGCGGCTGCTGGAATTCTCCCGCACGGTGCCGGAGCTGGTGTTCGCGCTGATCTTCGTGGTCGCCTTCGGGCTCGGCCCGGTGCCGGGCGTGCTGGCGATCGCGGTGCACACAATGGGCACGCTGGGCAAGCTGTTCGCCGAGGTGATCGAGAACATCGACGCCAAGCCCCTGGAGGGCGTGGCGGCGGCCGGCGGCTCCTGGCTGCACCGGGTGCGCTTCGCGGCGCTGCCGCAGGTGCTGTCGAACTTCGCCAGCTACGGCCTGCTGCGCTTCGAGATCAATGTGCGCGGCGCGGCGGTGATCGGTTTCGTCGGCGCCGGCGGCATCGGCCAGACGCTGCTGGAGGCGATCCGCAAATTCTATTATTCCGATGTGAGCGCGCTGCTGGTGCTGATGATCCTGACCGTGATGATGATCGACTACGGCACCGAGAAGCTGCGCCACCGCATGCTCGGCGAGTCCGCCCGATGAGCGGCGCGCGGGATGGCCGGAGCGCGCTGCGCACCGCCTTCGTCGATGGGCGGGAAGCCATCATGGCGCGCCACCCGGCGCAGTTCCGCCCCGACTGGCGCGCCCGCGCCGGGCGGGTGGCGCTGGCCGCCGCCGTGCTGGGGCTGTTCGGCTTCGGCGTGGTGCAGCTCGGCTTCACGCCGGCCATGCTGGCCAAGGGCGCGGGGCGGCTGGCCTTCATCACCGGGCTGATGCTGCCGCCCAACCCCGAAACCTGGTCGCGCACGGTGCTGTACCTGCACGCGCTGGGCCAGACGCTGGGCATCGCGCTGCTGGGCACGCTGGGGGCGGCGGTGCTGGCCTTCCCCATGGGCTTCCTGGCGGCGCGCAACGTGGTGGCCAGCCGGGCGCTGCAATTGCTGACCCGGCGGATGTTCGACACCGTGCGCGGGGTGGACACGCTGATCTGGGCGCTGATCTGGATCAACGTGGTCGGCCTCGGCCCGTTCGCCGGGGTGATGGCGATCATGACCTCGGATTTCGCCTCGCTCGGCAAGCTGTTCTCCGAGGCGATCGAGGCGGTGGACCGTCGCGCGGTGGACGGCGTGCTGGCCGCCGGCGGCAGCCGGCCCCAGGCGGTGCGCTTCGGGATCATCCCGCAGGTGCTGCCGGTGATGGCGAGCCAGCTGCTGTATTTCTTCGAGTCCAACACCCGCGCGGCCACCATCATCGGCATCGTCGGCGCCGGCGGGATCGGGCTGTATCTCAGCGAGATGATCCGCACGCTGGAGTGGCAGCAGGTGTCGTTCCTGGTGGTGATGCTGCTGGTGACGGTGTCGGCGATCGACTGGATCTCGGCCCGGCTGCGCCATGCGGTGATCGGCGCCCGGCCGATCTGAGGCCAAGGGGCCGGGCAGGCGGCGGGCCGAAGCCTCCGGGCCTTCCGCCTGCGGCTGGGCGCGCCGCAGCTATCCGCGCTTGACGTGGTGGGGGTCTTGGTTGTTCTTATGGGAACAAACAAGGAACATGCCGCATGGGCCATCAGGTTCCGCCTCGCATCCCTTTGCCCCTTCGCCAGCGGCTTGCCGGCCTGGCGCGCCCCGTCGCGCCCATGCGACGGGGAGATATTACGCTCGGGCTGGCGGAGCTGGATGACTGGCTGGGGGGCGGGCTGGCCCGCGGCGGGCTGCATGAGGTGTTCGCCACCGGGCAGGCCGATGTGGCGGCGGCGATGGGGTTTGCCGCCCTGCTGGCGCTGCGGGCGGCACGGCAGCGGCGCATTCTGTGGGTGCGGCAGGATTTCCTGGACGGCCAGACCGGGCGGCTGCACCCGCCGGGGCTGGCGGGGCTGGGGCTGAACCCGGCCCTGGTCGTGCTGGTGCGGGCGGGCGATGTGCTGGGCGTGCTGCGGGCGGCGGGCGAGGCCGCGCGCTGCAACGGGCTGGGCGCCGTGCTGGTGGAGCCCTGGGGGGAGGCGCCGCTGCTCGACCATAGCACCAGCCGGCGCCTGTCCCTGGCGGCGGAAGGGTCCGGCGTGCCGGTGCTCATGTTGCGCGTGGCCGCGACCCCCACAGCCAGCGCCGCGGCCTCGCGCTGGCTGGTCGGCGCCCTGCCCTCGCGGCCATTGGCGGCCAATGCGCCGGGACCCCCTGCCTTTGCCGCCACCCTGCTGCGCCATCGCGGCGGCGCGGCGGGGGCCACCTGGCATCTGGAGTGGAACCATGAACAACAACGCTTCCAAGCACATGACACCACGCCGCTACCTCGCGCTGTGGTTCCCGTTCCTGCCGGCCGACCGGCTGGCCTGGACCAGAAGGGGCGCGAATGGGCAGGCGGATGGAGCGCCGACCGGCGGGCCGGATGAGCCGCCTTTGGTACTGGTGGAAAGGCTGCGCGGTGCCCAGCACCTGTTCGCCGTGGACCAGCGGGCGGCCGCCCTGGGCCTCGCCCCCGGGTTGACCCTGGCCGACGCACGGGCGCGCTTCACCTCCCTGGCGGTGATGGCCGCCGATCCGCTGGCGGATGCCGATTTCCTGGCCTGGCTGGCGGGGCTGTGCGAGCGTTTCACCCCGCTGGTGGCGCTGGCCGCGCCGGACGGGCTGCTGCTCGACATCACCGGCTGCGCGCATCTGTTCGGCGGCGAGGCCGGGCTGCGGACGGCGCTGCTGGGCCGGATCGCACGGCTCGGCCTGTCGGTGCGCGACCGCATCGCCGACACGCCGGACGCCGCCCGCGCACTGGCGCGCTTCGGCACCGCGGACGGGATCGCCAACTTGCCGGTGGCGGCGCTGGAGGCTGATGCGGCGACAACCCGGGCCCTGCTGCGGGCCGGGCTGAAGACCATCGGCGACCTGGCCGACCGCCCCGCCAGCGCGCTCACCGCACGTTTCGGCGCCGGGCCGGCGCTGCGGCTGGCGCGCATTCTGGGGTTGGAGGACACCCGCATCGTGCCGTTCCGCCCGCCGGCCGCCTGCACGGCGGAGCGGCATTTCCTGGAACCGCTGGTGCAGGCCAAGGCGCTGGAAGCCGTGCTGGCCGAACTGACCATGGCACTTGCCACGACCCTGGCACAGCGCGGCGCTGGCGGGCGCGGCTTCGAGGCGAGCCTGTTCCGCAGCGACGGCCAGGTGTGCCGCATCCTGGTCGAAACCGGCCGCCCTTCCCGCGATGTGCCCGCGATCCTGCGGCTGTTCGAACTGCGCATCGCCGCCCTCAGCGAGCCGATCGACGCCGGCTTTGGCATCGACCTCGTACGCCTGGCGGTGACCCATGCCGAACCGCTGGCCCCGGTGCAACCCGAACTGGACGGGCAGACCGGCGAAGCGACGGAAGTCGCCGGCCTGATCGACCGTCTGGTCGCCCGCCTCGGCCGCGACCGGGTGCTGCGCTTTGCCGCGCGCGACACCCATATCCCCGAGCAGGCCGCCCTCGCAGTGCCGGCGCAGCTTCGCCCCACCGCCGCCCCGCAGCCCTGGAGCCCGCCCCCGGGGCCGCCGCGCCGTCCGTTGCGCCTGTTCGAACCGCCGGAGCCGATCGAAACCCTGGCCGAAGTGCCCGACGGCACCCCGCTGCGGTTTCGCTGGCGCCGCGCACTACATGAGATCGCCCGGGCCGAGGGGCCGGAGCGTATCGCCCCGGAATGGTGGCGCGAGGCGCCCGGCACGCCGGCACGCGATTATTACCGGCTGGAAGACAGCCTGGGCCGGCGATTCTGGGTGTTCCGCGAGGGGCAGCATGGCGTGGGGGACGCCGCACCACGCTGGTTCCTGCACGGGCTGTTCGCATGAGCGTGTATGCCGAACTGGCGGCGGCCAGCAATTTCTCCTTCCTGCGTGGCGCCTCGCATCCGGGTGACCTCGTGCTGACCGCCCTGCAACTCGGCCATACCGGCATCGGCCTCGCCGACCGCAACACGGTGGCCGGGGTGGTGCGCGCCTATGCGACCCTGAAGGAACTGCGCGCGGCCGGGACGACGCTGGCGGCCCCGGCAGAGGCGTTCAAGCTGGCCGTGGGCGCCCGGCTGGTGTTTGCCGACGGCACGCCCGACATCATCGCCTATCCCGAGACCCGCGACGGCTGGGGCCGGCTGTGCCGCCTGCTGACCCTGGGCAACCGGCGAGCCCCGAAAGGGGAATGCCACCTCACACGGGCGGACCTGTTGGCCGACACCGGCGGGCTGCTGCTGGTGGCGATGCCGGAGGGCTGCATGGCGCCGGTGCTGGACGAGTTGGCCGTCGCGGCACCGGGCGCGGTGTGGCTGGCCGCCACCATGCCCCGGCACGGCGACGACCGCCGCCGCCTGGCCAGGTTGCACGACCTGGCCGCGGGCGCGCGGCTCCCCCTCCTCGCCGTCAACGACGTGCTGTACGACCGCCCGGCACAGAGCGACCTCCAGGATGTGCTAACCTGCATCCGCGAGGGCGTGCCCCTCGTCCGCGCCGGCCGGCGGCTGGAGGCGAATGCCGAACGTCACCTCAAACCCGCCGCCGAGATGGCGCGGCTGTTCCGCGACGTGCCGCAGGCGGTGGCGGAAACGCAGCGCCTGCTGGATCGCATCGGCTTCAGTCTGGACCAACTGAAATACGAATACCCCGAGGAGCCGGTGCCGGCGGGCTGGACGCCGCAGGCATGGCTGGAAGATCTGACCGCACGGCATGCCGCCTCCCGCTATCCGCAAGGCGTGCCGCCGAAAGTGGCCGGCCAGTTGCGCGATGAGCTCGCCTTAATCGCCCAGCTCGACTACGCGCCGTATTTCCTGACCATCCACGACATCGTTTGCTTCGCCAGGGAGCGCGGCATCCTCTGCCAGGGACGCGGTTCGGCGGCGAATTCGGCGGTCTGCTTCGTGCTGGGCATCACCGCCGTGGACCCGGCCGAGCACAACCTGCTGTTCGCCCGCTTCATCTCCGCCGAACGGCAGGAGCCGCCCGATATCGACGTGGATTTCGAGCATGAGCGGCGCGAGGAGGTGATGCAGTACATCTACGAGAAATATGGCCGCCACCGCGCCGGCATCGTCGCCACCGTCATCAGCTACCGTCCCCGCAGCGCGCTGCGCGACGTGGGCAAGGCGCTCGGCCTGCCGGAGGACATCACTGCGCGCCTCGCCTCCACCCAATGGGGCAGCTGGGGCAGCGACATCCCCGATGACCACGTGACCCAGGCCGGGCTGGACCCGGCAAACCCGTTGATCGGCCGCACCCTTGGGCTGGCGACCCGGCTGCTCGGCTTTCCGCGCCACCTTTCGCAGCATGTCGGCGGTTTCGTGATGGCGCGCGGGCGGCTGGATGAGATCGTGCCGGTCGGCAACGCCGCGATGCCCGGCCGCACCTTCATCGAATGGGACAAGGACGACATCGACACGCTGAAGCTGATGAAGGTGGATGTGCTGGCGTTGGGCATGCTGACCTGCATCCGCAAGGCTTTCGACCTGCTGCGCCGCCATGCCGGCATCGACATGGGCCTGGCCGATGTGCCGCGTGACGACGCGGCGGTCTACGACATGTTGTGCCGCGGCGACTCGCTGGGGGTGTTCCAGGTTGAAAGCCGGGCGCAGATGAACATGCTGCCGCGCCTGAAACCGCGGGTGTTCTACGATCTGGTGATCCAGGTGGCGATCGTGCGGCCCGGGCCGATCGAGGGCGACATGGTGCACCCCTATCTTCGCCGCCGCTCCGGACTGGAGCGCCCGGCACTGCCCGGCCCGGCGCCGCCGCACGACCCGGACGAATTGCAGGATGTGCTGAGCAAGACGTTCGGCGTGCCGCTGTTCCAGGAACAGGCGATGCGCCTCGCCATGGTCGCCGCGGAATTCTCCGATGTGGAAGCCAACAGGTTGCGTCGCGCCATGGCCACCTTCCGCAACTTGGGCACCATCGGGGAATTTGAGGCGCTGATGGTGGAACGCATGGTCGCGCGCGGCTACGAGCGGGATTTCGCGATGCGCTGCTTCGAGCAGATCAAGGGGTTCGGCAGCTACGGCTTCCCTGAAAGCCATGCGGCGTCGTTCGCCAAGCTGGTCTACATCTCATCCTGGATCAAATGCCACCACCCTGCCGTTTTCGCCTGCGCACTGCTGAATGCGCAGCCGATGGGGTTCTACGCGCCGGCGCAGATCGTGCGCGACGCCGCCGAGCACGGCGTGGCGATCCACCCCGCCGACGTCAACCACAGCGCCTGGGACAACACGTTGGAGCAGGGCGAGGGCGTGCCTGGCCTTCGCCTAGGCCTGCGCCAGATCGAGGGGCTGCACGAGGCAGACGGGCAGCGCATCGCCACGCTGCGCGGCACCGGCTACCCGGATATCGAGACGCTGGCGATGCGCACCGGGCTGCGCGCACCAGCGCTGCATGTGCTGGCCGACGCCGATGCCTGCCGCTCGTTGCGGCTGGACCGGCGCGCCGCTATGTGGGCCACGCGCCGCCTGCCCGATGCGGCGCCGCTACCGTTGTTCACCGCCGCCGACGCCCATGAACTGGCGGCAGAGGCCGATGCGCGCCTGCCGTCCATGCCGCTGGCCGAGCATATCGCCGCCGACTACCAAACGATGCGACTGTCCCTGAAAGGTCACCCGATGGGCATCTTGCGCCCGATCTTCCGCGCCGAGGGAGTGCGCAGCGCCGCCGAAATCTCCGCCTGCCGCGACGGCGCGACCATATGCACCGCCGGCCTGGTGCTGGTGCGCCAGCGCCCCGGCAAGGGCAACGCCGTTTTCATCACGCTGGAAGACGAGACCGGCATCACCAACGTCATTCTCTGGGCCAGCCTGTTCGAAACCTTTCGTCGCGAGGTGATGGCGGCCCGGCTGATGCGCGTGCAAGGCCGCGTGCAGAAGAGCCCTGAAGGTGTGGTGCACCTGATGGCGATCAGCGTAAGGGACCGTTCGGCCGAACTGAGCCACCTGTTCGATACCCCGCAGCCGAGCCTGCCGCTCGCCCCTGCGGATGAATTCCAGCACCCTCAAATCCCCCGCGGCCAACACCCCCGCGACGCCCGCATCCTGCCGAAGTCGCGCGATTTCCATTAGGTCGCGTGGACAAAGTGTATCCAAATCTTGATCGCGGCGAGTTTGACGAAGCCGAGGAAGCTTTCGGCTGTGTGGTCGTATCTGGTCGCGACGCGCCGGCTTTCCTTGAGCCGGTTGAAGAACCGTTCGATCCTGTTGCGCATGACGTAGATGGCGCGGTTGACGGTGTATTGGAGCTTGCGGTTCCGCTTGAACGACGCGCGGGTCGGTCGGTGCAGGATGTTGTTCGTATCGAGGTGCAATGAGATGACGCCGATTGGGACGAATCGCCACGGCACCGTCGCGGCGCGACCGAGCGCACGGTGATGGTGCGCGAGAACGAAATCCGCGCCGGAGAGGTTGCGATCGACCTGCCGCCGGCGACCGATGGCGGGCTGATCTTCATTGGCCGCATCCGCACGCCGTGGACCTCCCGCATGCTGGCGCCGCGCCAGGGGCGGGCGGACGGGCCTGTCTGCCGGATCGAGATTTTCGCGCCCTGGGTGCCGGCGCTGGAGGGACTCGGGCGCTATGCACGGATCGAGGTGATCTACTGGCTGCATCTGTCGCGTCGCGACCTGGTGCGGCAGAGCCCGGCCAATGACGGCTCGGTGCGGGGTACGTTCTCGCTGCGCTCGCCGGTGCGACCGAACCCGCTTGGTACCTCGATCGCGACGCTGGTGGCGATCGAAGGCGACACGGTGCTGGTACGCGGGCTGGACTGCCTGGACGGCACGCCGCTGCTGGACCTGAAACCGGACCGCACCCTGTTCACGCCGGTCGCCCCGCCGCGACGGGGGGATTTCGAGACCGAAGCTCCGCCCGCCGATGGCTGATCGCCGCCGGCGGGCAGCCCGGTCGCTTCAGCCAGTGCGGATCCAGACGGATTTCACGTGGAGGTACTCCTCCACGTGCTGGCGGCCGCTCTCCCGGCCGTAGCCGCTCATCTTGTAGCCGCCGAACGGCACCGCCGGGTCCATCGCCTGGTAGCAGTTGATCCAGACCGAGCCGGCGCGGATGGCGCGCGCCAGAGTGTGCGCCTTGGCGACATCGCGCATCCACACCCCGCTGCCCAAGCCGAAGCCGGTGCGGTTGGCGCGGCCGGTCACGTCCTCGATATCGGAGAACGGGATCGCCGAGATCACCGGGCCGAAAATCTCCTCCTGGGCGCTGCGCATGCCGTCGCGCACATCGGCGAACACGGTCGGCGGCACGAAGAAGCCCTTCGCCATGGCGCCGTCGGTCAGCCGCTCGCCGCCGACCAGCGGGCGGGCGCCCTCCTGACGGCCGATGGCCAGATAGCCGCTGACGCGATCCATCTGCTCGGCGGAGACCAGCGGCCCGACCTGGGTGGCCGGGTCGCTACCATCGCCGACCCGCAGCGCCTTGCCGTAGGCGGCGACACGGGCGGTGAACTCCTCATACACCGGCTGCCGACGAACAGCCTTGTACCGGCGCTGCAGATCTGCCCGGAATTGGCGAACACCGCCATCGCCGCCCCCGGCACCGCGGCATCAAGATCGGCATCGGCGAACACGATGTCCGGCGACTTGCCGCCCAGTTCGAGCGAGACCCGCTTGAGGTTGCCGTTCGAGGCGGCGACGATCTTCTGGCCGGTGAGGTGCGAGCCGGTGAAGGCCACCTTGTCGACATCGGGATGGGCCGCCAGCGCGGCGCCGGCGGTCTCGCCGTAGCCCGGCACCACGTTGACCACGCCCGGCGGCACCCCTGCCTGCTGACACAGTTCGGCCAGGCGCAGCGGGGCCAGCGGCGCCTCCTCGGCCGGCTTCAGCACCACGGTGCAGCCGGTGGCCAGCGCCGGGCCGAGCTTTCAGATGGTCGCGGTCAGCGGGCCGTTCCACGGGATGATCGCGCCCACCACGCCCACCGGCTCCTTCAGGGTGAAGTTGACGTAGTCACCGGGCAGCGAGTTCTCGACGGTTTCACCATGAATGGCGGTGGCCTGGCCGGCGTAGTAGCGCAGCATGCCGACGGCGCGCAGCCGGTTGCCGCGGGTGCGGCTGGCGGTGGTTTCGATGTTCATGTGCGTGTGTCCTGCAAAGGCGAGCTCAGGCGGCTTCGTAGCCGACGACGCCCTTGACCTCGAGGAACTCCTCCAGGCCCCACTGGGCATATTCGCGGCCGTTGCCGGATTGCTTGTAGCCGCCGAAGGGTGCCGCGGTGTCGCCGGCGGGGTAGTTGAGGTAGACATTGCCGGCGCGCATCTGCGCCGCCACCCGCCTTGCGTGGCCGAGATCGGCGGATTGCACGTAGGCGGCCAGGCCGTAGACGGTGTCGTTGGCCAGCCGGATCGCCTCGGCCTCGTCGGCATAGGGCAGGATCGACAGCACCGGTCCGAAAATCTCCTCGCGCGCGATCATCATGTCGTTCCGGACGCCCGCGAACACGGTGGGGCGGACGAAGTAACCGCGATTGAGGTTCTCCGGCCGGCCGGGGCCGCCGGCGACCAGTTCGGCACCCTCGGCGATGCCGGCCTGGATCAGGCGCTGGATCTTGTCGAACTGCACCGCGCTGACCACCGGCCCAAGATTGGTGCGCGGATCGTTCACGTCGCCGACCACCAGGCTTTCGGCGGCGGCCTTGGCGATCGCCTTCACCTCCTCGTGCCGGTCGGCGGGGACGAACATGCGGGTGGGCGCATTGCAGGACTGGCCGCTATTGCCCATCATGCTCAGCACGCCCTTATGCACTGCGGTCGCGAAATCCACGTCCGGCAGCAGGATGTTGGCCGACTTGCCGCCGAGTTCCTGCGCCACCCGCTTCACCGTGACGGCCGCGGCCTGCGCCACCAGGATGCCAGCGCGGGTGGAGCCCGTGAAGGACATCATGTCGATATCCGGATGCGCCGACATCGCGGCGCCGACCACGCCGCCCTCGCCCTGCACCATGTTGTAGACGCCCTTCGGCACGCCGGCGGCATGCATGATCTCGGTCCAGATGATGGCGTTGAGCGGCGCCACCTCGGAGGGTTTCAGCACCATGGTGCAGCCGGCCGCGATCGCCGGGGCGACCTTGCAGACGATCTGGTTGATCGGCCAGTTCCACGGCGTGATCAGCCCAACCACGCCGATCGGCTCGCGGGCGATCAAGGTGCTGCCTTCCACGCGTTCGAACGCATAACCTTTCAGCACCTCGATCATCCGGCTGAGATGCGCCGAGCCGGTGGCCGATTGGCGGTCATAGGCGAATTGCAGCGGCGCGCCCATCTCTTGCGAGAGTGCAGCGGCAATGTCATGGCGGCGCTTCTCGTATTCCGCCAGGATCGCCTGCAGCAGCCCGAGGCGCTCGGCGCGGGTGCTGCGGGAGAAGGCAGGAAAGGCGGCACGGGCAGCGGCCACCGCACGATCGACATCGGGGGCGCTGCCCACCGCGATACGGGTGAACGCCTCCTCGGTGGACGGATCGACGACATCCAGCAGTTTCGGCGCCAGCGGATCGACCCAGGTGCCGTCGATGTAGAATTGCTGCTCGTGCTGCATGGCTCTGCTTCCTCTCCCAACGGATCGGGCCACCTTGCCGGCCTTGGCAAGTGCGCGCCGATCTGCGACATATCGCTATATACGGTTGGATATAGCGATTGGAAAGAGAGGCCATGGCCGACACCCGATCGACCGCACCGACATGCTCCCCTGCCCTTGCCTGGCCCCCCATCGCGCGCCAGGGCGGTACGCCGTTCAATCCGGCGCTGGCAGCGTTGCAGCCGGTGCGGTGGAGCGCGCCGGACGAGCATACCCCGGCGAGCGGGCGACGGACCCGCCTATGGGAGCTCGCGGCGATGCTGCATTGCTCGGTGATCGGCACCTGCCTGACCACCGCAGAGTTGCGCAAAATTCTCGACAAATTGGGCGTCGCCGATGCCACGGACAGCGAGCACGACCTGCACAAACGCGGCGTCGCCCTGGCTGGCCGACATGATGGTCCCGGATGGCTGCTCGACAAGGCGCTGGAGGATCGCCACCGGTTGATGGTCCGCCGCTTCGCCGCCGCCCGCACCGAGGCGGCGCTGCGCGAAAAATGGCAGGAGGCGCTGGCCGCCGCCGAGATCGCCGGCGGCTATTGGGCCGCTCTCACCCATCCGGCGAGCACGCCGCGGCTGATCCATGAGGCATTCGGCGAGGTGCATATGTTGTCGCACCTGGTCGGTGCCGCCAACCGCGCCGATATCCGCCGGCTACGGGCTCTGGAGCAGGAAAACGCGGCGATGGCGGAAACGTTGGCGCGCCAGCAGGCGCAGTTGCGCGACGGCATGGTGCAGCGCGACGCCGAGATTCGCGACTTGCGCAGTGCCCTGGCCGCCCGGGCGACGGAGCCGAACACTGCCAGCCCGCCGGAGACCCGCGCGCTGCAGGCTCTGGTGACGGCATTGGAACAGCGCGTGGCGGCCGAGACGCAACGGCGCGCGGCCCTGGAAGCCCGGCTGGATACGGCGCGCGCAGCCGCGCAGCGGCAGCGGGAGGCGCACGCGCTGGAGCGCCAGCGAGCCGATGCCCTGGCGGCCGAACTGGTCGCGATCGAGGCGAGTCTCGCCATGCCGGCGCAGAAATCCCCGCCCGATGCGTGCGTCCAAACCGGGCTGACGCTGCTGTATGTCGGCGGCCGCCCGCAAACCATACCGCGGCTGCGGGCGCTGGCGGCGCAGCACGGGGCGGAACTGCTGCACCATGATGCCGGCGTGGAGGCGAGCGCGCCCGCCCTGGCTGGGATGGCCAGCCGCGCCGATGTGGTGCTGTTTCCGGTGGATTGCGTCAGCCACGCCGCCGCTCTGCTGGTCAAACGGCACTGCCAGCAGACCGGCAAGCCCATGGTGCCGCTGCACAGCGCCGGCGCCACCAGCTTCCTTGGCTGGCTCGCCGCAGGTGCAACGACGATGGAGCAGGCGGAGCCGCCTCAACCGGGGGGCGGTTCGAATCCAGCGGCGAGGAGGTAGTCGCGGCCCGCCCGACGCCAGCACCACCGCACCGTCGTCTGCGACCGTCGCCAGCGCGGCTGGCGGCATCACAAGGTCGTGTTCGGGCGGCAACCGCAGGGCAGTTGTGCGGTACGAGATGAAAAGCTGGCAGGCGATCGACGCGATCAAGGTCGGGCGCATCGGGTCGCCAATCCACATCCGGCGCATTCTGTACCGTCAGGGCTAATCGACGCGGGATCCGACACCGCACCGCGCTTTCAAGTCTTGATCTCCTTACGAGTTACATGGCTTTCGATTGCACCGATCACCAGACGACCGCGCCGGAACCCTCCGCCCCCGGCCTACAGTGAGGGCGCACCGACCCAGTCGGGTGGAAGCCGACTGGGTCACTTACCTCAGGAAGCGCCGAAAGCGGCCAAGCGAGAAGGTGAACAGGGCACCACCGATCCCCAGCAATGCCAGAAACTGCGGCCAAACCACGCCAAGCCCGGCACCACGAAACAGGATCGCCTGGGCGATCATCACGAAATGCGTGTTCGGCGCCGCGAGCATGATCCACTGGATGATGTCCGGCATGCTTTCGCGCGGCGTCATGCCGCCCGACAGGACCTGCATCGGCAGCAGCACGAGCATCAGCAGCAGGCCGAACTGGGGCATGCTGCCGGCGACGCAGGCCAGCGAGATTCCCAGCGAGGTGGTCGCGAACAGGTGTAGCACGGCGCCGAGCAGGAACAGCCAGATCGAGCCGGCGATCGGCACGCCAAGGGCGCCCTGCACCATCAGCAGCAGCGACAGCGCCGTCGCCGCCAGGACGACCAGGCCCATCGCCGCGACCTTGCTGGTCATGATCTCCAGCGGCGTGACCGGCATCACCAGCAGATGCTCGATGGTGCCGTGCTCGCGCTCGCGGATGAGCGCGGCGCCGGTGAGGATGATGGCGAGCATCGTGACGTTGTCGATCAACTCGTTGATCGCGCCGAACCAGCTCTTGTTCAGCTCGGGGTTGAAGCGCATGCGCAGCGCCAAGTCGACCTGTGGCACCGCGGTGACCGGGCGGCGCGCGGCGAACGCGTTCACCTCGTCGGACACGATGCTCTGGACGTAGCCGCTGCCGCTGAACGCCTGCGTCATGCGGGTGGCGTCGACGTTGAGCTGGATGGCGGGCGAGCGGCCGGCTAGCAGGTCGCGCTCAAAGCCTGGCGGGATGTCGAGCGCAAACGTGTCGAGGCCGGCATCCATCCGCCGGTCCATCTCACCCGGGGTGATCAGCTGGGGGAAGGTGAAATGCGGGGGGTAGAAGGCACCGACGATCTGCTGCGACAGCGGGGAGCGGTCTTCGTCGATGATGGCGATCGGCGCGCGGTGCAGGGTCTCCGGCATGGCCGTCGCGGCGGTGTAGACCGCGATGGTGAACGAATAGACAATCAGCACCAGCAGCATGCGGTCGCGCAGCAGGCCGCGCAGTTCCTTGCCGGCGAGAAAGAGGATGTTCGCCGGACGCATTTCAGTTGGCCTGTTTCTTCAGCAGGATTGCGCTCAGCCCGACCAGGAGGGGGCCGGCGATCAGCAGAGGCACCAGGGTGGCGGAGAGGTCGGCGAAGTGCAGGCCCTTGGAGAAGGCGCCGCGCGCCACGGTCAGGAAATAGGTGGTGGGGTAGGCGCGCCCGATCACCGCGCCGATGCCGACCAGCGAGCTTACCGGGTCGGTCATGCCGGAGAAGCTTACCGCCGGCAGCAGGGTGATCACCGCGGTGCCGAACAGGGCCGCGATCTGGCTGCGCATGAAGGTGGATATCAGCAGGCCGAGCGCGGTCGCGGCCGTCACGTAGAGCAGGGCGGCGACGAGGAAGGCGACCAGGCTGCCAGTGAACGGCACGCCGAAGCCGAACACCCCGCAGACCGTCAGCAGCAGGCAGTTCAGCATGCCGAGCGCGATATAGGGGAGTTGCTTGCCCAGCAGGAACTCCAACTGCGTGACCGGGGTGACGTAGAGATTGACGATGGAGCCCAGTTCCTTCTCGCGCACCACACTGATCGCGGCCAGCACCGCCGGGATCAGCATCAGCAGCAGCGCGATGACCGCCGGAACCATGGCGACGATGCTGCGAACGTCGGGGTTGTAGCGGAAGCGGGTTTCGATGGTGAAGTTGGCCGCGATCGCGGCGGCGCCGAGGGCTTCGCGGGCGCGTTCGGCCAGCCAATGCGCGTGCACGCCCTGCACGTAGCCTCGCACCGTCTCGGCGCGCTGCGGCATGGCGCCGTCCACCCAGGCGCCGATCTGCACGGCGTGGCCGCGTGCAACGTCGCGGCCAAAGCCGGGAGGTATCTCAATGGCGAGGCTGATCTCGCCGGCGCGCATCCGGCGGTCGAGGTCCTGGTAGTCCCGGAGCGGCGGGCGTTCGGTGAAATAACGGGAGCCAGCGATGCCCAGCACATACTCGGTGCTGGTGGTCGTGCGGTCGCGGTCGAGCACGGCGAAGCTGAGGTTCTCGACGTCCAGCGTGATGCCGGCGCCCATCACGAGCATCAGGATCAGGCTGCCGAGCACCGCGAGCGTCAGCCGGATCGGGTCGCGCCGCAGTTCGAGGGTTTCGCGGCGCGCGTAGCTGAACAGGCGTCGCGGGTCGAACCCTCTGGGTTGCTGCCGCACGGCGGGCGTGGTCGCCACGGGCAATACCCGGCGGGCCTGCGTTGCGGCCGGAGCATCGCCGATCGCGGCTTCCAGGTGGTGGATGAAGGCATCCTCCAGCGTCGCGCTACCGGCGCCGGCGATGACTTCGGCCGGCGTGCCGGTCACCAGCACCTGGCCGGCATGCATGAGCGAGATGCGGTCGCAGCACGCGGCCTCGTTCATGAAGTGCGTCGAGATGAAGATCGTCACACCATCCTGGCGCGACAATTCGACGAGGATCCGCCACAATTGGTCGCGCGCCACCGGGTCCACGCCGGAGGTGGGCTCGTCCAGGATCAGTATGTCCGGCCCATGGATCATCGCCACAGCCAGGGACAGGCGCTGGCGGACGCCGAGCGGCAGTGTATCCGGGAGCGAGTCCATCACGCCGGCGATGTCGAAGCGCCGGGCCACCTCGGCAATGCGGGCAGGCATGGCGGTTGGAGCCAGCCGGAACAGCCGCGCGTGCAGTTCCAGGTTCTGCCGCACGGTGAGTTCGGTGTAGAGCGAGAACGCCTGCGACATGTAGCCGACCCGCCGGCGGATCTCGATGTCGTGGGGATCCACCTCATGCCCGAACAGCCGGGCGCGGCCTTCGCTCGCCGGCAGCAGGCCGGTCAGCATTTTCATCGTGGTGGTCTTGCCGCAGCCGTTCGAGCCGAGGAAGCCGAAGATCTCGCCGCGGCCGATGCGGAAGCTGACCCGGTCGGCGGCCACGAAGTCACCGAACCGCATGGTCAGGCCGTCCGCCTCGATGGTGATGTCGGATTCGCCGTTGGCCGCGCGCGGCGGCACCTCGACCGGGACATACCCTGCCCGCTTCGCCGCCGGCAGCAGCGCGATGAAGGCGCTGTCGAGGGTCTCGGCGCCTGTCTGCGCCAATAGTTCCTGCGGTGTGCCGGTCGCCAGGATGCGGCCGGCATCCATCGCCACCAGCCGGTCGAACCGCGCGGCTTCCTCCATATAGGCGGTGGCGACCAGCACGGTCATGCCCGCGCGGCCGGCACGGATCGTCGCGATCAGGTCCCAGAACTGGCGGCGCGAGAGCGGGTCCACGCCGGTGGTCGGTTCGTCCAGGATCAGCAGGTCGGGGTCGTGAATGAGCGCGCAGCACAGGCCGAGCTTCTGCTTCATGCCGCCGGAGAGCCTGCCCGCGGGACGGTCGGCGAACGGGGCGAGCCCGGTGCTCTCCAGCAGCGTGGCGATCCGCTGCTCGCGCGCCACCTGCGCATGACCGAACAGGCGACCGAAGAAATCGACGTTCTCGAACACCGATAGGGTAGGATACAGGTTCCGGCCGAGGCCCTGCGGCATGAAGGCGATGCGCTGGCAGGTGGCGCCGCGATGCCGGCGATCGGACATGTCGCCGCCGAGTACCTGCACCTGCCCTTGGCGGATGCGCGTGGCGCCGGCGATCAGCGACAGCAAACTGGACTTGCCGACTCCGTCCGGGCCGATGAAGCCGATGATGCCGCCCGCCGGAATCGCGAGATCGATGCCGTCCAGTGCGCGGGTGGCACCATAGGCGAGGCCGACCCCTGCGAGGCGTGCGACGCAAGGCAGCCCCGATGTCATTGCGTCAGCACGGGCGGCAAGCTGGGCGGCCAGGCGGCGCCGGGATCGAGTTTCACATAGGCGACGCCGGGCAGGCCGGTCTTCACCTGGCGGATATGCTTACGCAGCAGCGAGGGCGAGATGCGCGCTTTCACACGAAACATCAGCTTGCCCCGCTCCGAGGCGGTTTCGACCGTCTTGGGCGTGAACTGGGCCACATCGGCGACAAACGAGATCGTGGCCGGGATGGCGATCTGCGGCGCCGCATCCAGCACGATGCGCGCCTCGGCGGCCAGGGCGACCCGGCCGGCCTGCTCGGTTGGCAGGAAAAACGTCATGTAGACGTCGCCCAGATCGACGATGTTCAGCAGGCGCCCGCCGGCCCCCAGCACCTCGCCGGGTTCGGCCACCCGATACTGGACGCGGCCGTCCCGTGGCGCCTTCAAGGCGCAGTCCTCGATGTCGGCGTCGATCCGCTGCACCACCGCCTGTGCGGCGGTGATGGCGGCCTTGGCGGCAACCACTTGCGACTGGGCGGTGTTGATCGCCGCCTCGGTGGCCGCCAGCTGGGCCTTGGCCGCAGCCACCGCCGCCACCGCGCCCTGCCGGCGCGCCCGGTCGTCGTCGAGCACCTGGCGGGACACCGTGTCGTTGCGGGCGAGCTGTTCAGAGCGGTCGAGCCGGTGGTCGGCCGCGTCGCGCTCTGCCTCACGCTGCGCCACCACCGCGATCGCCGCCGTCCGCTCCGCCTCGCGCTGCGTCACCACGCTGTTCGCGGTGGCGACCCCGATGACGGCTTGCTGCAGCTGCGCCTCCGCCCCGGCGCGCTGTGCTTGTAGCTGCGAGGTGTCCATCCGCGCGACGACCTGCCCGGCGGTGACGAAATCACCCTCCTTGGCGAGAATCTCCGTGATCCGCCCGGGATTGCGGGTCGCGATGTCGATCTCCGCAGCCTCAATTCGGCCATTGCCGCTGGCGATGGTAGACGATGCGGTATCGCCGCGCAGGGCCTGCCAGCCGAGATAAGCCCCAGCCGCCAGGACCAGGACGACCACCCAGCGTATCCAAGGCTTGCCTAGCATGGTCATGGTTCGTGGCTTTCGGAAGTGAGTGGCACCGGGTGTGGCGCGTTTAGGCGACCCGTTCAAGGCAAAGCGCAATACCTTGTCCACCGCCGATGCACAGCGTGACCACACCGCGCGTCAGGCTGTCGCGCCGCATCGAATACAGCAGGCGCGTGATCAGGATGGCGCCGGTAGCGCCGATCGGGTGGCCGTGGGCGATGGCGCCGCCCTCGACATTGACGATCTCCTCCGGCAAGCCAAGTTCGCGGGTAACCGCGACGGCGATGGCGGCGAACGCCTCGTTGATTTCGGCGCGCTCAATGTCGCCGGTCGCCCAGCCTGCCCGCGCCAATGCCTGCTGCACGGCGGGAACCGGACCTAGCCCGAACATGCCGGGCTCTACCGCGGCGATGCCGTAGCTCACCACCCGGGCCATTGGCCCCAGGCCGTGCCGCTCGGCCCAGCCGCGCTCGGCCACCACCATGGCGGCGGCGGCGCTGTTCAGGCCGGGGGCGTTGCCTGCAGTGATGGTGCCGTTCGGGCGAAACGCCGGCTTCAGGCGGGCGAGCGACTCCATCGTGGTGTCTGGCCGGTTATGCTCATCGGTGTCGAATATCGCCGGCCCCTTGCGGCCGGCAACTTCGACCGGCGCGATCTCGTCCTTGAAGCGCCCGGCAGCCTGCGCCACGGCGAAACGCTGCTGCGACCGCTCGGCCCAGCGATCCTGCTCGGTGCGGGAGATCTGCATCCGCGTCACCAAATCCTCGGTGTGCCAGCCGGAATGCTTGCCCGAGAAGGCGTCGTTCAACCCGTCCTCCAGCACCGCATCCAACAGCCGGCCTTCGCCGAGGCGATAGCCCCAACGGGCCCCCGGCGCCATGAACGGGGCGAGGTCCATGTTCTCCATCCCGCCGGCGATGGCGCTGTCGATCAGGCCGAGCATCACCTCCTGCGCGGCCGAGACGATGGCCTGGGCACCGGAGCCACACACCCGGTTCACCGTCATCGCCGGCACCTCCACCGGGAGTCCGCCAAGGATCGCCGCCTGACGTGCCGGGTTCATCTTCACCCCGGCCTGGATCACGTTGCCCATCACCACGGTGCCGATGCCCGCCTCCGCCAGTCCCGACCGCGCCAACACCGCCTTGATGGCGGCGGCTCCCAGCGCCGGCGCGGGCATGGCCTTGAGGCTGCCGCCGAAGGTGCCGATGGCCGTGCGAACCGGATTGCAGAGGACAATATCGCGGCGTTCCATGGGGCGCTCCTATGTTGGCGGACGGCTGGTTGAGAGGCTCTTGTCAGCCCAGGCCACCTCGACCGCCTTGATGCACGTCAATCAGCGGCGGGATGCCCGGCCAGCGTGGGGTCGAGCACCGGATGGATTTCCAGCGGCATGGGGGACAGTGCCCCCTGCCTCAGGCCCGGCCGGTTGCGGCAGGTGGCGGGGCTGAGGCCGATCGCGACTGGCCGCCAGCCCAACTCGTTGCCCAACGAAACCCTGTTCGGCGCGCTCGTCCGCGCCCACGCCCGCGCCGCCTTGGAGTTCTGGCGGCGGGATTGTAACACACGGAGGCCTCGCTCGAAGCTGGCTGGCAGACACCAACCGCCTACGTGCCCACTTTCCGCCCGCGACTGGATTCGGCACTGCGCTAAGAACCCTCTCTGATTGGGGTTGCCGGGGTCAAGCTGTTCCTCTCGCCTCAAGCCATTCCCGTA
>MKWE01000055.1 GCA_001899585.1 Rhodospirillales bacterium 70-18 | reverse complement strand
GCTGGATGGCGGTCTGAAGGTGCGGCCGATGGTGCTGCCGGACATGTTCATCGACCACGACAGCCCGGCCAAACAGATGATCCAGGCCGGCCTGACCGCCCGCGACATCGTCGATGCCGCCATCGCCGCACTCGGCAAGGATGCGGGGGCGGCGACGGCATGATCGCACGGCGCAGCCTCGGATTGCTGCTGCTCGCCGGCCTGCTGCCGGCGCACGCGGCCGACCTGCCCGCGCCGGCGCAACCGATCGTGGCGCTGAACGCCGCCCTGCTGGCCGCCATGCGGGCCGGCGCCGCCACGCCCTTCGCCACCCGCGCCGCGACGCTGCGCCCGGTGGTGGAACGGGTGTTCGACCTGCCGACCATCCTGCGCAACTCGGTCGGCGCCGCCCGCTGGAGCGGCTTCGCGCCGGCGGTGCAGCAGGAGCTGATGGAGGCGTTCACCCGCTTCACGGTCGCCTCCTGGACCGCCAATTTCGACAGCTTCAACGGCGAGCGGTTCGAGGTGCGGCCGGAGTTGCGCCAGGTCGGCGCGGATTCGGTGGTGCAGTCCAACATCGTGCCGACGACCGGCACGCCGACCCGCCTGGACTATGTGATGCGCGATACCGGCGGCACCTGGAAAGCGGTGGACGTGCTGGTGGACGGCGCGATCAGCCGGGTCGCCACGCAGCGTTCGGATTTCCGCTCGCTGCTGTCCGGCGGCGACGCCGCGCCGCTGATCGCCATGCTGCAAAGCAAGGCCGTGGCGCTGGCGACGGGCGGGAAGTCGTAGGGACAATAGATATGGGCTGGTTGGCCATTGGCGCCGCGGTGCTGGTCAGCCTTGGCGTCGGGCAGGCGGTGGCCGGCTGGTGGGCGCTGCGCCACTTTCTGGCCGCCCCCGGGCCGCTGCCGCCGCAGCGGCGCCCCGGCGTCACCATCCTGAAGCCGCTCTATGGCGACGAGCCGCTGCTGGAAGCGGCACTGGCCACCGCCTGCGCCCAGGATTATCCGCAGTTCCAGGTCGTTTTCGGGCTGCATGGCGCCAGCGATACGGCGCTGGCCGTGGTGCAGCGGCTGCGCGCGCGCTTTCCGGCCTGCGACATCGCCGTGGTGGTGAACCCGGCGCGGCACGGCAGCAACGGCAAGATCTCCAACCTGATGAACATGCTGCCGGCGGCCCGCCACGACGTGCTGGTGATCGCCGACAGCGATGTGCACGCGGCACCCGACTATCTCGACGATATCGTCGCCACCCTGGCGCTGCCTGGAACCGGGCTGGTGACCTCGCTCTACACCGGGCTGGCGGCGAGCGCGGCCCTGGCCGGGCGGCTGGGGGCGACGGCGATCACGCATGGCTTCCTGCCGGGGGTGCTGCTGGCCCGCGCGCTGGGGCGGCAGGACTGCCTGGGCGCCACCATGGCGCTGCGGCGCGACACGCTGGTGGCGATCGGCGGGCTGGCGGCGCTGGCCGACGACCTGGCCGACGACAATGCCCTGGGCCGCAAGGTGCAGGCGCTCGGCCAGGCGGTGCGGCTGGCGGTCTCCATTCCGGCGACCACGGTGCCGGAGACCGAGCTGGATGCGCTGGTGCGGCACGAATTGCGCTGGGCGCGCACCATCCGGGCGTTGGTGCCGCGGCAATTCGCGCTGTCCGGCTTGCAATATCCGCTGGCCTGGGCGGTGCTGGCCGTCGTGGTGTCGGCCGCGGCGTCGTGGTCGGTACTGCTGTTCCTGGCCGCCTGGGCGGTGCGTGCGGCGGTGGCGCGCGGGATCGACGTGGCGCTCGCGGGCCGGCCCGGCGTGGTGACCCCGGCGCCGCTGCTCCTGTTGCCGCTGCGCGACCTGCTGTCGCTGGCCGTGCTGCTGGCCGCCTATGCGGGGTGGGAGGTGGAGTGGCGCGGCCAGGCGATGCGGGCCGGAGCATCCGCCGGCCCGTGATGCGGCAGCCTGCCCGGCGGGTGATCGTCTCGGCCGATGATTTCGGCCTGTCGGTCGCGGTCAACGAGGGCATCGAGCGGGCGCACCGCGAGGGCGTCCTGTCCAGCGCCAGCCTGATGGTGGCGGGCGCGGCGGCGGCGGACGCGGTGCGCCGCGCCCATCGGCTGCCCGGCCTGCGGGTGGGGCTGCATCTGGTGGTGATCGAGGGGCCGGCGGTGCTGCCGCCGGCGGCGATCCCCGATCTGGTGGATGCGCGCGGCTGGTTCCCGTCGGACCAGTTGCGGCTCGGCGTGGATTATTTCTTCCGCCCCACGGTGCGCCGGCAACTGGCGGCCGAGATCGAGGCCCAGTTCGCCGCCTTCGCCGCCACCGGGCTCACGCTGGACCATGCCGACGCGCACAAGCATATGCACCTGCATCCGACCGTGGGCGGGCTGCTGGTGCGCATCGGCGCCCGCCACGGCCTGCGGGCGGTGCGTGTCCCGGCCGAGCCGCCGGCGGTGATGGCGGCCTGTGGCGTGGTCCAGGGCGTCGGCGCGCGGGCGTTGCACGCCTGGTCGCGCCTGCTGCGCCGGCAGATCCGCCGCGCCGGCATGGTGGCCAACGACCACGTGTTCGGCCTGGCCTGGAGCGGCGCGATGACCGAGGCGCGGGTGCTGGCGCTGCTGGCCCACCTGCCGGCCGGGGTGAGCGAGCTGTATTTCCATCCGGCCGCCGGCCGCGACGCGACGCTGGAGGCGCTGATGCCCGATTACCGGCATCAGGAGGAACTGGCCGCGCTGCTCAGCCCGCGCGTTCGGCTGGCGCTGCATGAGGCGGCGGTGCCGGCGACGTATGGGGAGCTTGGCTGAACCCGGCTATTTGACCGCCCGCACGATCGCGCGGGCCAGCGCGCCGGCCAGGCAGTCGAACAGCGTGCGGGCCGCCGCGATGCGCCTGGCCGGGTCGTGCGCGGCGAGGTCCATGCCCTGGTTCGCCCAATCGAGCATCAGCTCGTAGCGTTCGAACACCGGGTCGCCGGAATTGGCGGCGGCGTCGTGGATCACCTGCCGGTATGGGTCCACCGGCACCAGATGCGGCATACCGGGCGCGTATTGCAGGTCCATCAGGATCACCTCCGCGCCGGCCGCGTGGATCGCGTCCAGCCCGGTCTGCAGTTCGCCGGCGAAGGAATCGACATCCATGCCGCGCGCCGCCTCGCGCCCGCCACTCTCCCAGATCACCAGCCTGGCGCCGGTCTCGGTCAGCAATTGCGGCAGGTGGACCGCCATGCCGTGCGTGGAGCGCTGCGCCGCGCCATGGTTCAACACGCTGACGGCGACCCCCGGCAGCAGCGCCGCCAGATGCGCCTCCAGCCGTGCGGGGTAGGAATAGGCGGCCCCGTCGGCGGCCGCCCCCAGGGTGGGCGCGCTGCCCAGGGCCAGGATCACCAGCGCGTGGTGGGCGGCGATCTCGGCCTTCGCGGCGGGCAGCGCCAGGTCCGGCAATGCCAGCGGCGGCGGCACCGGACAGGCCGGCGCGGCGGCCAGCGCCGGGCCGGCCAGCAGGGTGAGCAGGCAGGCGAGGGCGCGCACCGTCATGGCGCGCCCCCCGCCCCGTCCGTCCTTGCCACCGCCAGGGCGACGGGGCGGGCGGGCAGCCGGCCGCCGCCGGCGAACCAGGACATCAGCAACGCCAGGCCGATCATGATGAGCATCCCGCAAGCCGTGATCACAAGGTGCAGGCCGAGCGACCGCCCGGCCAGCGTCAGCACGATGTTGCCCAGCACCGCCAGCAGGATGCTCAGCGCGAAAACCTCCAGCGAATGCTGCCCGCACAGCACCACCAGCCAGCCGGCCGGGCGGGTCAGGAAGCCGGCGTTGCGCGGCACCAGGCGCGCCACCAGCACCGCCAGCGCCAGCACGTTGCCGATCCGGACCAGCGGCAGGCTGGTCTTGTCCACCGGCCACAGCGTCCGCCGCAGGATCTGCGGCCCCATCCCCAGCAGGTCGTGACTGGTCCAGGACAGCTGGATCAGCATCCCGGCGGCGGCGATCAGCGCCGCCAGCACCACCAGCCAGCGCCCGGAGGGCAGCATGTCGCGCCCCTGGCCGCTGGCATAGCCGAATGCGGCGGCGATGGTGAACAGCAACTGCCAGGCGAACGGGTTGAAATACCAGCCTTCGCCCTCGTTGCCCGGCATGTTGATCTGCCAGATCTGGGCGGCGGCATAGATCAGCATCGAGGGCACCAGCGCCAGCAGCACGTGCCGGCGCAACGCCAGCAGCAACAGCGGGAAGATCGCCAGCAGCGCCATGTACAGCGGCAGGATGTCCAGGAAGGTCGGCTGGTACTGCAGCAGCAGCACCTTCACGATGGTCTCGTCCGGCCGGGTGATGAAATCGCCGACGCCGAGGTCCTCGATGAACAGCGGGTTATTGAAGTGCCGCGCGGTATAGGCGATTTCCGCCATGTAGATCATGAACATGCACAGATGGGCGACATACAGCGTCCATACCCGCCGGTAGATGCGCGCAGTGGTCAACAGGATCCCGTCGCGCCCGACCGCGCGGCCGTAGACCATGGCCGCGGTGTAGCCCGAGATGAAGATGAACACCTCCGCCGCGTCGTTGAGCGCGAAGGATTTCAGCGTGAAGTAGCTGACCGGGTTGGCCGGGATGTGGTCGATGAAGATGAAGAACAGCGACAGGCCACGGAAGAAGTCCAGCCGGTAGTCGCGCGGCTGCGACGCCCCGCTCCTGGTTGCCGTGCTGCTGCTCGCGGATGCCGACATGCCGATGCTGGCCGATGCTGCCATGCGCCCAGCATGCCGCAAATCGCCGCGCGATCCAATGCGCCGGCGGCACGGCCCAGGCCCGGCCGGCCCAGGCCCGGCCGGTTCAGCCGCGGGGCGGCTTGCGCGCCGGCGGGGCGGCCTTGTCGGGGAAGCGGCACCAGGCGGCGGCCACGCAGCGCCAGCACTCCGGCGCCCGCGCCTTGCAGACATGCCGGCCATGCAGGATCAGCCAATGATGCGCCCGGCCCAGCAGCGCCGGCGGGACGCGCGCCACCAGCGCATCCTCCACCGCGCGCACATTCTTGCCCGGGGCGATGCCGGTGCGGTTGGCCACGCGAAAGACATGCGTGTCGACCGCCATGGTCGGCTCGCCGAAGGCCACGTTCAGCACCACGTTGGCGGTCTTGCGCCCGACGCCGGGCAGCGCCTCCAGGGCGGCGCGGTCGTGCGGCACCTGGCCGCCATGCTCGGCCACCAGGCGGCGCGACAGTTCCACCACGTTCTTCGCCTTGTTCTGCCACAGCCCGATGGTGCGGATATGCCGCGCCACGCCGTCCTCGCCCAGCGCCGCCATCGCCTGCGGCGTCGCCGCCTCGCGGAACAGTCCGACCGTCGCCTTGTTTACCGAGGCGTCGGTCGCCTGCGCCGACAGCACCACCGCCACCAGCAGGGTGAACGGGTCGGCATAGACCAGTTCGCTGCGCGGGTCGGGATTGGCCTGGGCCAGCGCGTCCAGGAAGCCCAGCACCTGCGCGTGCGTCATCCGCGGCGTCTTGCGCGCGCCGGCGGGCGGCGGGCGGCGCGCGGCCGGCTGCTTGCGGGGTGGCCGGGCCGGCCGCGATGCGTCGTCCTGTGGCATGCTGTATCATTCCCTTCGCGGCCCGCCTCTGGCAACCGGCCCGGGCGCCTTATATGCAGGTCATGGAGCAGAGTGTGCAGCCTACCTTGTTCGAGGCGCTGATCGTGCCGCATCGCAGCCTGTCGGCGCGGGCGCTGCGGCTGCTGCTGGTGGCGATCTGCGGGCTGTCGGGCGGCACCGGCGCGCTGTTCGTCTGGCTCGGCGCCTGGCCGGTGGGCGGCTTCACAGGCGTGGAACTGCTGCTGGCGGCCTGGCTGTTCCGCCTCAACGCCCGCGCGGCGCGCGCCACCGAGTTGCTGCTGCTGTCGCCCACCGGCCTGCGGGTGGTGCGTACCGCGCCGGACGGGCGGCGGCACGAGGTGGTGCTGAAGCCAGGCTGGCTGAACGTGGCGCTGCAGGAGCGGCCGGGCCGGGTGCCGGCGCTGCTGCTGGTGTCGCACGGCGTCCGCGAGGAAGTCGGCGCCACCCTCGGCGAGGCCGAGAAGCGCGACCTGGCGGAGGCGCTGCGCCAGGCGCTGGACCGCTGGCGCAACCCGGTGTTCGACAACCCGCAACTGCGCGAGCCGCAGCCGAGCGGCTAGGCCGGCGCGGCAATCGGGCGCCGAGATTCGCGACAAGGATTAAGACTTCTTCAGCCTTGCCGAAAATGGCCCGGAGCGGTGATTTTCACGCTTTGGTGAAGAGCGGCTGCCCCGGCCCGGCCGCCGGAGGCACCCTGCGACAGAAGGACATCAGGTTTGCGCCCATCCGCCCAGCCTCGCTCCGTTCTGGACGTGCCGGCCCGGCTGTGGCTGCTGGCGCTGCTGGCGGTGGGGCCGCTGCTGGGGGTCTGGCTGCACGACACGCTGGCGCGGCGTTCCGCCAGCCCGGACGCGATCCAGGCCGAGGCGCGGGACGCGGTACGCACGGCGTCCGGCGCGGTGCAGGTGGAATTGATCGACGCGGTGCGATTGCTGCGCACCCTCGCGGCCGCGCCCGGCGGGCCCTGCGCGGCGATGCCCGGCGCTGGTGTCTGGCCCGAAGGGATCGGCTTCTTCGGCGTGAACGGCACAATGCGGTGCGGCAGCGTGCCGGCCGCGGCCAGCGTCGCCGGGCAGGACTTCCTGCGGGCGGCGCTGCTGTCGCCGGGCGCCGCGCCGGTGCTGGCCGGCGTGCCGAGCGGCTGGATCACCGGGCGTCCGGCCACCGTGGCGGCGCTGCCGCTGCCGCCCGCGGTGCCCGGCGGCGCGCCCGTCGGCGTGCTGGCCATGGGGTTGTCACTGGAAAGCCTGCGCTCGCCACTGGCGGCGGATGCCGATGCCCCGCCGCCGGCTTTCCTGTTGTTGAGCGCCCGCGACCTCACGGTGCTGGCCGGGGTGCCGGCCACGCCGTCGCTGGGGCGCCGGGTCGCGCTGCCGGTGCTGCTGGCCGATGCGCGGCAAAGTAGCACTGGCGCGGTGCTCGCACGCAGCCCCGGGGGCAGGCAGCAGTGGTTCGGCTGGCAGGAACTGTCCGGCGTGCTGGACCAGCCGGTGTTGCTGACGGTGCTGCTGCCGGACGATTTCGGGACCACCGTGGCTGACCGTGCCGCCTGGCTGGCGCTGGGGCAGGCCGCGCTGGCGGTGGTCATCGGCCTGTTCGCTGCCTGGCTGCTGGTTGGGCGCCGCCTCGCTGGCGGGCTGCGCCAACTGGCGCAGGGGCCATTGTCTGGCGACGTTGCGCCGCGCCGCCTGCCGGCCATGCTGGCGGCGGTGTCCGCCCGGCTGACCGGCCAGGCCCGCCAGTTGGCCGCAGCACAGGCGCGGCTGGACGCCGCCGGCGCGACGCTGGCCGAGGCGACGGAGGAACTGCGCCTGCTGGCGGCCGGCGCCGGCGAGATGTTCGAGATCCTCCCCCCCGACCTCAGCCGCCGCGCGGTGCGCGGCGCCACGCGCGAACTGCTCGGCTACGATGCCGACGCCCTGCAGGCCCGCGCACCGCAGCTGGACCGCCCCCCCGAGGACTGGGACCGGTTGCGCGCCACGCTCGACCGCCTTGTCGATCCGGCCGTCGTGATCACCTGCGAACAGCGGGTGCGTCGCCAGGATGGCGGCCTGGCGTGGTTGGAAACGCGGCTGACGCGGCTGCGGGATGGCGGTGTGCTGATGGTGAGCCGCGACGTGTCCCGCCGCCGCCGGGCCGAGGACCGGCTGGCCGATGCCGAGCGCCGGCTGGCGACCCTGGCGCTGGAGGATGTGCTGACCGGGCTGGCCAACCGCCGCCGCTTCGACGAGGCGATCGCCCAGGAACTGCGCCGGGCCTTCCGCGTGCAGGAGCGGCTCGGGCTGGTGCTCATCGAGCTCGACCAGTTCGCCGGCTATCGCGACTCCCAAGGCCATGTGCGCGGCGACGCCACCTTGCGCCGGGTGGCCCGCGCGGTGGCCGGCGCGTTGCGGCGCCCGGGCGACCTGGCGGCGCGGCTGGAAGGCGACCGCGTGGCCGTGCTGCTGCCGGGTGCCGACCGGGCGGGTGCCGCGTTGGTCGCCAAGCGCATGCTGGGGCTCATCCGCGCCTTGCAGATCCCCGATCTGCGGGCGCCCGACGGGCTGCTGACCGCCAGCGCCGGCACGGCGGCGGTGCTGCCGCTGCCCGACCCGGTGGCGCCCGCCACGCTGCTGGACGCCGCCACCGCGGCTCTGGCGACCGCGCAGCGGGGGGGGCGGGAGTGTGTCGGCACGGCAAACCTGTCCGCAGCGGCGCCGGATGCCCAGCGCCCGGAGGGTCAGCCGCCGCCCGATCCGCCAAACGGCACGTCACCGCTCATCGATCACTCTGGCCATCGTCGGGTACCAGGGACTTGACCAGGTCGAACACCCGCTTGCGCACCGCCGGGTCGGTGATGCGGTAATAGGCGCGCACGAGTTCCAGCGTTTCGCGCCGGCTCATCGAGTCGTCGGCCGGGGCGTTGATCGAATCCTGCCGGTCGGCGAAGCCGAAGCTGCGGCGCGCGCCCAGGCCGGATGAGGCGGCCCCGAAGCCGGCCGGCGACTGGTCGGACATGTCGTCGAAAAAGAAGCTGATCGGCACATCCAGCACACGCGACAGGTCGTACAGCCGCGACGCGCCCACCCGGTTGATGCCGCGCTCATATTTCTGCACCTGCTGGAAGGTCAGCCCCAGCGCCTCGCCCAGCCGCTCCTGCGACAGCCCCAGCAGGGTGCGGCGCAGCCGGATGCGTGAGCCCACATGCACGTCGATCGGGCTGGGTCGCGACTCCCTGTCGGCGCGCTCCGGGCCGGCGTCGATAGGGTCACCGGGCATTGGGCATCAACTCCTGATGAACGTCGCCGCCAGGGCACCCGTGGCAGGGTGTCAAGCACGGTTAGCGCGGCGAGGTAGGCATGGTAGTTACGGTCACAACCGCAAATCGTCAATGATTTCCTAAGAATCTATCACCGTTCCAATTTTAGTTACATCTTTGTGGGAGTGCGATGCGGTATCGTGACGAATCCGCCGCCCAGCGCCAGCAGCGCCAGCACGGCCGGGATCAGCAGGCCGAACCGGGCGAAGGGGGTGGGCGGCAGCTTGCCGGGCAGCCGGACCACCAGCACGCCGGCGCGGTTCATGCCCAGCCGCGCCTGCTCGCGGCCCAGCGCGTCGAACGCGGCGGTAATGCCGGTATTGGCGGCACGCAGCAGCGGCAGCCCTTCCTCCACGGCGCGCATGCGGGCGGCGGCGAGATGCTGGCGCGGCCCGGTAGAGTTGCCGAACCAGGCATCGTTGGTCACGTTGACCATCCAGTCCGGCCGGTCGGCACGGTCCACCACCTGGCCGGGGAAGATCGCCTCGTAGCAGATCAGCGGGCCGACCGCGGGCAGGCCCGGCACGTGCAGCGTCGCCGGGCCCGGGCCGGCGGCGAACCCGCCGCCCGGCACCAGTTGCACCCCCAGCGGCAGCCAACTCGGCTGGTATTCGCCGAACGGCACCAGGTGCCATTTGTCGTACTCAAGCGCCGGCGGCCCGGCGCCCAGCAGCGCCATCAGGGTGTTGCGCGGCCGCCGGTCCGCCCCCCAGCGCACGCTGCCGATCAGCGCCGGCCCGCCGGCCGCCTCGGCGATGGCCGCGCGCGCGGCCGGCGCGGTCTCCAGCGGGAAGGGGCTCGCGGTCTCGGGCCACACCACCACCGTCGGCGCGCCCTTGGCCTGCGCGACGCCCTCGCGGGTGAGGGCCAGGTAACGCTCGAACGTGTCCACCACGAACGCGCGGTCCCATTTGCGCCCCTGCGGCACGTTGCCCTGCACCAGCACCACCGACAGGTCCGGCCCGGCCGGCGGCGGCGTCGCCGTGCGCCATACCCCGAAACCCGCCCAGGCCAGCAGCCCGGCCAGCCCCAACGCCGTCGCCCGCCGTCCCAGCGCCGGCGTGGCGGCCAGCAGCACGGTCGCCAGCGTCAGCCCGTGCACCCCGATCCAGCCGGCCGGCTGCTGCATCACATCGCCCAGCGCGTTCGGCATCGCCCACACGCTGCCCCACGGGTTCCACGGGAACCCGGTGGCGACGAACTGGCGCAGCAGGTCGGCCAGCACCCAGGCCCCGGCCAACACCAGCGCGCGCCGCCAGCCTGCCCGCGCCCGCCAGGCCACCGCACAGGCGGCCGCGATGAACACCGCCAGCACCGCCGCCAGCGCCGGCACCGCCAGCGGCACCAGCCACCAGAACCGCGCGGATTCGATCAGGATCGCCTCGGTGATCCAGTACAGCCCGATCAGGTGATGGCCGAAACCGAACCAGAACCCGATCAGCGCGGCACCCCGCCACGACCGCTGCGCGCCCAGCAGCGCCAGCAGCCCCGGTACGGCCAGCAGCAGCACCGGCACCGCATGCACCGGCGGCAACGCGGCCGCCGCCAGCGCGCCCAGCCCGGTCGCCGCCGCCCGCGCCTGCCAGCGCGGCATGCCCCGCAACCATGAGAGGAAATGCCTGAACACGAGCGCGGCGCTACACCGCGTGCGGCCGGCGCGCAAGCGCGGGACGGCGACGCATCACGAGCCGGCCACCGCCGCGCCCACATGCTCCGCCAGCGCGATCGCCGCCGTCAGCCCCGGGGATTCGATGCCGAACAGGTTCACCAGCCCCTCCACCCCGTGCACGCGCCGGTCCTGCATCACGAAATCCTGACCCGGCGCCCCCTTCGGCACGATCTTCGGCCGGATGCCGGCATAGCCCGGCTGCAACGCGCCGTCCTTCAACCCAGGCCAGTAGCGCCGCACCGCGTCGTAGAAGCTGTCGGCCCGGCGCGGATCGACCGTGTAGTCCAGCCCGTCGATCCATTCCACATCCGGCCCGAACCGCGCCTGCCCGCCCAGGTCGATGGTCAGGTGCACCCCCAGCCCGCCCGGAACCGGCACCGGATAGATCAGCCGCGAGAATGGCGACCGGCCGGTCAGCGTGAAGTAGTTGCCCTTGGCATAGTATTCCTGGGGCACCAGCTGGCTCGGCATGCCCTGGATGCGCCGCGCCACGGCGGGGGCCTGCAACCCGGCCGAATTGATGAGCAGGTTGCAGCGCAGCGCCATCGGCTCGGCGCCGCCCACCTTGATCTCCACGCCGCCCGCCACCACCCGCCCGCCGGTCACCGGGCTGTGGAACACGAACACCGCGCCGGCATTCTCGGCGTCGCCCTGCAACGCCACCATGTAGCCGTGGCTGTCCACCACCCCGGTGGTGGGCGACAGCAGGGCCGCGGTGCATTCCAGGTTCGGCTCCAGCGCCCGCGCCTCGGTCGCGTCCAGCAGGCGCATGCCTTCCACCCCGTTGGCTTCGGCGCGCACCTTGATGCCGGCGAGCCGGTCGTTCTCCTCCACCGAGGTCGCCACGATCAACTTGCCGCAATTGTTGAACGCCACGCCGCGCTCGGCGCACAGCGCGTACAGCATGCGCCGCCCCTGCACGCAGAAGCGGGCCATCAGACTGTCCTTGGGATAGTAGATGCCGGCGTGGATCACCTCGCTGTTGCGCGAGGAGGTGCCGGTGCCGATGCCCTCGGCGGCCTCCAGCACGATCACCTCGCGCCCGGCCAGCGCCAGCGCGCGGGCTACCGCGATACCGACGACGCCTGCCCCCACCACCACGCAATCGACTGCTTCCATCACTCGCTCCTACCCGTCCCGCGCGTCTCGCCGCCACTCTCGCGGCTGCCGGCAGACAAGCCGGGGCGCCGCGCCGATGCAAGGGGGCCGGGTGCGAGGCGGGCATAGAAGTACGGCTTGATCGCCTCCACCGCCGCCAGGTACAGCACCACGGTGGCGAGCACGAACAGGTGGAAGTCCCACCCCAGCGCCACGAAGCCGAACCAGCGCCCCACCGCCAGGAACGGCAGCGCCACCGCCGCCGCCGCCGCCCCCACCGCCAGCACCGCCACCGCCGGATGCGGGAAGCTGGCGAAAAACCGCCGGCGGGTGCGCACGGCAAAGATCACCAGCGTCTGCGTGGCCATCGATTCCACGAACCAGCCGGTGCGGAACTGCGCGATATCGGCATGGAACACGTACAGCAGCACGGCGAAGGTCAGCAGGTCGAACACCGAGCTGAGCGGGCCCATCACCAGCATGAAGCGCTCGATCAGCCGGATGTCCCAGTGCACCGGCCGGGCGATCGCCTCGCGGTCCACCCGGTCCAGCGGCAGCGCCATCTGCGTGGCTTCGTAGAGCAGGTTGTTCAGCAGCACCTGGGTCGGCAGCATGGGCAGGAACGGCAGCATCAGCCCGGCCAGCGCCATGCTGACCATGTTGCCGAAATTCGAGCTGCCGGCCATCAGGATGTATTTCGACACGTTGGCGACGGTGCGCCGCCCCTCCACCACGCCCTCGTGCAGCACCCCCAGGTCCTGTTCCAGCAGCACGATGTCGGCGGCCGACTTGGCCACGTCGGCGGCGCTGTCCACCGAGATGCCGACATCGGCGGCATGCAGCGCCGGCGCGTCGTTGATGCCGTCGCCCAGGAACCCCACGGTCTGGCCGCCATGCTTCAGCGCCAGCAGCACGCGCAGCTTCTGCTGCGGGGTCACCCGGCAGAACAGGCTGGTGCGGCGCAGCCGGGCCCGCAGCGCCTCGTCGGACAGGCTGTGCAGCGCGTCGCCCGTCAACACGCCGGAGACGCGGATGCCGAGCTGGGCGCACAGATGCACCGCCACCCGCTCGTTGTCGCCGGTCAGGATCTTCACCGCCACGCCGTCGCGCGCCAGCGCATGGATGGCCGCCGCGGCGGATTGCTTCGGCGGATCCAGGAACACCGCGAAGCCCACGAACACCAGCGCTGCCTCGTCGGTCACCACGGCGGTGGCGTGGTCCGGCGCGGTGGTCCGGCAGGCGACGGCCAGCGCCCGGCAGCCCTCCGCGCCGAACGCTTCGAACGCCGCGTGCAGCGCCGCCCGCCCGGCCGCGTCCAGCGGCCGGGTGCCGCCGTCCGGGGTTTCGGCCGCGCTGGACAGCGCCAGCACGTCCTCCGGCGCGCCCTTGACGACCAGCAGCCGCTCGCCCCCTCGTTCGACCAGGACGGACACGCGGCGGCGCTCGAAATCGAAGGGCACCTCGTCCAGTTTGCGCCAGGCGGCGGCATCGACGGTTTCGTGCCGCAGGATGGCCTCGTCGAGCGGGCTTTTCAGGCCGGTTTCGAAATGGCTGTTCAGCCAGGCCATCTCGAAGGCGCGGCGGCTGTCCTGGCCGGCGGCATCCACGCAGCGCACCAGCTGGATCTTGGCCTCCGTCAGCGTGCCGGTCTTGTCGGTGCACAGCACGTCCATGGCGCCCAGGTTGTGGATGGCCGGCAGCCGCTTCACGATCGCCCGCCGGCGCGCCAGCCGCACCGCGCCACGCGCCAGGGTGACGGTGACGATCATCGGCAGCAGTTCCGGCGTCAGTCCTACCGCCAGGGCGAGCGCGAACAGCACGCTGTCGAGCCACGGCCGCTGGAACCACAGGCTGCCGGCCAGCACCACCACCACCAGCACCATGGTCACGCGCAGGATCAGCGCGCTGAAGCGGCGCAACCCCCGCTCGAAGGAGGTTGGCGGCGCGCGCGCGACCAGCATCGCCGCCAGCCCGCCCAGCGCGGTGTGCCGGCCGGTGGCGCAGACCAGCAGCACCGCGTGGCCGGAGATCACCGAGGTGCCGGCCAGCACGGCCGCCGGCGCGCCGATGCACTCCTCCGCCGGCGCCGGGATGGCGATGGCCTGCTTCTCCACCGGGTAGGATTCGCCGGTCAGCAGCGCCTCGTTGACAAAGAAGTCCCGCGCCTCCAGCAGCCGCCCGTCCGCCGGCACCAGGTCGCCGGCGGAGAGGCGGACGCGGTCGCCTGGCACCAGGCCGGCCACCGGCACCGCCTGCTCCACCCCGTCGCGCAGCACCTGGGCGCGCACCGCCACGCGCGCCTGCAAGGCATCCACCGCCGCATGCGCGCGCGATTCCTGCACCATGTCCAGCAGCATGCTCAGCCCGACGATGCCCGTCACGATGGCGAAGCTGGTCACGTCCCCGGCGGTGGCCGACAGGGCGGAGGCCGCCAGCAGGATCAGCACCAGCGGATTGCCCAGCCGTACCGCCAGGCCGTGCCAGGCGGAGCGGCGGCGGGTCGCGCCGGCATCGTTCGGCCCGTGCTGCGCCAGCCGCCGTGCCGCCTCCGCGCCCGCCAGCCCGTCCGGCGGGCTGCCGATCGCGGCGACCAGGGCGGCGGTCGGCTGGGTCCAGAATGGCGCATCCTGCATGGCGGCGTCCCGGCGGAATGGAAGGCGCAGTCTGGCACAGCCCGCCGCCGTCCACATCGCCGGTCTCGCCGGGCATGCGCTTGCACCCGCGCCGGGTTGCGCCATAGTCGCGCCCGTACACAGACACAGCCACCAACAGGGAGGTTCCGATGCATCGACGCAGTTTCCTGGCGGGCACCGCCGCGGCCTTGGCGATGCCGGCGATCGCCCGCGCGCAGGGGTCCAAGGTGCTCCGCTTCGTGCCGCAGGCCGATCTGGCCTCGCTCGACCCGGTCTGGACCACCAGCTACCAGACCCGCGACCACGGCTTCATGGTGTACGACACGCTTTACGGCATGGACGACGAGTACAACCTGCATCCGCAGATGCTGGAAGGCGCGGTCACCGAGAACGACGGCAAGCTGTGGAAGATGACGCTGCGGCCCGGCCTGAAGTTCCATGACGGCGAGCCGGTGCTGGCGCGCGACTGCGTCGCCAGCATCCTGCGCTGGAGCAAGCGCGACTCCTACGGCCAGGCGGTGGCGGCGGCGCTGGACGAGATCAGCGCGCCGGACGACCGCACCATCCAGATCAAGCTGAAATACCCGTTCGCGCTGCTGCCGATGGCGCTGGGCAAGACCTCGCCGAGCATCTGCGTGATGATGCCCGAGCGGCTGGCCAAGACCGACCCGTTCAAGCAGGTGGCCGAGACGGTCGGCAGCGGGCCGTTCCGGTTCAAGGCCGACGAGCGGGTGCCCGGCTCGCTGGTGGTGTGGGAAAAGAACCCGGACTACGTGCCCCGCCAGGGCGCCGCGAACGGCACCGCCGGCGGCAAGGTGGTGCATTTCGACCGTGTGGAATGGCGGATCATGCCGGATGCCTCCACCGTGTCGAGCGCGTTGCAGCAGGGCGAGGTGGACTGGTGGGACGTGCCGGTGGCCGACCTGGTGCCGCTGCTGGAGAAGTCGCGCGGCATCGCCACCAGGTTCAACGTGCCGACCGGCACCATCGCCACCATGCGCTTCAACCAGTTGCAGCCGCCGTTCGACAACCCGGCGATCCGCCGCGCCATGATCGAGGCGATCGACCAGTCCGAATACATGACCGCGGTGATGGGCGACGACCGCACCCTCTGGCACGACAAGGTTGGCTATTTCTGCCCGGGCACGCCGATGGCCAGCACCGCCGGGATGGAGGCGCTGACCTCGCCGCGCGATCTCGACAAGGCCAAAAAGGCGCTCGCCGCCGCCGGCTACAAGGGCGAGAAGGTTGTGCTGCTGGCGCCGCAGGACATCCCCAGCGTGAAGGCGCTGGCCGAGGTGACCAACGACCTGCTGAAGAAGCTCGGCATGAACGTCGATTCCCAGGCGATGGACTGGGCCACCCTGGTGCAGCGCCGGGCCAAGATGGACCCGGTGGACAAGGGCGGCTGGAGCGTGTTCCAGACCTCCTGGGCCGGTGTGGACCAGGCCAACCCGGTGGGCCACGTGTTCCTGCGCGGGAACGGCAAGCAGGCCGCCCCGGGCTGGCCGACCAGCGAGAAGCTGGAGAGCCTGCGCGACGAGTGGATCAAGGCCCCCGACCTCGCGGCGCAGAAAAAGCTGGCCGACGCGCTGCAATTGCAGGCGTTCCAGGACGTGCCCTACATCCCGCTCGGCCAGTCGCTGAACAAGACGGCCTATCGCGCCGACCTGAGCGGCATCCTCACCGGGCTGCCGCTGTTCTGGAACGTCAAGCGGGGCTGACCGGGCTGGCGCCGGGGGCTACCCCCGGCGCCAGCGCCCCAGCGCCAGCAGCCCGCCGCCGGCCAGCAGCCCCCAGAACGCCCCGCCGATGCCCATGAAGTTAAGGCCGGAGGCGGAAACCAGGAAGGTGACCACCGCCGCCTCCCGGTCCTTCGGGTCCGACACCGCGCCCAGCAGGGCCGCGCCGAACGCGCCCAGCAGCGCCAGCCCGGCCACCGCCTCGATCAGCACCGGCGGCGCCGCGCCGATGAAGGCGGTGGCGGCGCCGGCCAGCAGGCCGAACAGGATATAGCCCAGCCCGGCCACCACGGCCGCCGGCCAGCGCCGCCGCGGGTCCGGATGCGCGTCCGGCCCGGCGCACAGGGCGGCGGTGATGGCGGCAAGGTTCACCGCATGCCCGCCGAACGGCGCCGCCAGCAGGCTCAGCAGCCCGGTATCGCGGAACAGCGGCCCGGGCGCCGGGCGAAAGCCGTTGATGCCGAGCACCGCGATGCCCGGAATGTTCTGCGAGGCCATGGTGACGATGAACAGCGGCAGCGTGATGCCGACCAGCGCCGCCGGCGAGAACACCGGCGCCACCAGCACCGGGTGCGGCCACAGCGCGGCGGCGTGCAGCGACGACAGGTCGGTGGTCGCCGCGATCCAGCCGAACGCCACCACCACGGCGGCCGGCACCGCGAACAGGCGGTTGATCCGCGCCACCACCGCCCAGGCCAGCACGATCGCCAGCCCCGGCCCCGGCGACTGCGCCACCGCGCGGGCCGGCGCCAGGCACAGCCCCAGCAGCACGCCGGCCAGCATGGCGCTGGCCAGCGGCGCCGGAATGGCCGCCACCCAGCGGCCCAGCGGCTTCCACAGCCCGGCCGCCACGATCAGCAGCCCGGTCGCCAGAAACGCCCCCACCGAGGCCGCGAACCCCCCGGCCACCGCGCCCGAGGTGGCCAGCAGCGCCGCGCCGGGGGTGGACCAGGCGATGCTGATCGGCATGCGCGTGCGCAGGCTGAGGATCACCCCGCCCAGCCCCATCGCGACCGACAGCGCCATCAACCCGGAGGCCGCCTGCGCCGGGCTGGCGCCGACCGCGGTCAGGCCCTGAATGATCACCGCGAAGGAACTGGCGAAGCCGACAAAGGCGGCCAGCATCCCGGCGGCCAGGGCGGAGACGGAGAGGGACTTCATGGTGGATTCCGGTGGGGAGGAAGCGGTTCTTTTTTGAAAAAAAGAACCAAAAAACTTTCATTCGTTGGAGTGGTGGCGACAAGACCCCCAAACGAACGGAAAGTTTTTTTGCTTCTTTTTGTTCACAAAAAGAAGGTCTTACTCCGCCGCCTCCACCTTGTCGGCCTTGGCCGGCTTCTCGTGTTTCAGCCGGGCCATGGCGTTCTCCACATGGCGGCTGAACACGAACTCGGCCGGGCGCTGCATTTCCAGCGACACATCGGGGGCCATGGCGCCCTCGGTGCGGATGCCCTGGAGTTCCACTTTCAGCGCCTTCAGCGGGTTGCGCACGGCGGCGGCGACGGCGGTGGCCTCGTAGCCGGAATGGACCATGCAGTCGGCGCATTTCTCGTAGTTGCCGGTGCCGTACTTGTCCCAGTCAGTGGTTTCCATCAGCTCCTTGAACGTCTTGGCGTAGCCCTCGCCGAGCAGGTAGCAGGGCCGCTGCCAGCCGAAATAGGTGCGGGTCGGGTTGCCCCAGGGGGTGCAGTGATAGGTCTGGTTACCCGCCAGGAAATCCAGGAACAGCGAGGATTGGTTGAATTGCCACTTCTTATGGCGCGGATTGGCGGCTTTTTTCGCCTTTTCCCGGGCAAAAATGCCCCGAAACAGCTCCTTCGTGGCGCGCCGGTTGAGGAAGTGCTGCTGGTCGGGCGCACGCTCGTAGGCATAGCCGGGGGAGACGGAGATGCCGTCGATGCCCATGGCCATCACGTCGTCGAAGAAATTGGCCATCCGCTCGGGGTCGGCGTTGTTGAACAGGGTGGCGTTGATGATGGTGCGGAAGCCGGCCGCCTTCGCCTTGGCGATGGCCGAAACCGCGCGGTCGTACACGCCGCCCTGGCAGACCGAGCGGTCGTGGTCCTCGCGGTCGCCGTCCAGGTGCACCGACCAGGAGAAGAACTTGTTCGGCTTGAACAGATCCAGCTTCTTTTCCAGCAGCAGCGCGTTGGTGCAGACGATCACGTATTTCTTGCGGGCGATGATGCCGCGCACGACCTCGTCGATCTCCTTGTGCAGCAGCGGCTCGCCGCCGGCGATCACCACCACCGGGGCGCCGCATTCGTCCACCGCCTCCAGGCACTCGGCGACCGACAGGCGCTGGTTGAGGATTTCGGCCGGATAGTCGATCTTGCCGCAGCCGGCGCAGGCCAGGTTGCAGCGGAACAACGGCTCCAGCATCAGCACCAGCGGGTAGCGCTTGCGCCCGATTAGGTGCTGTTTGACGACATAGGCGCCGACGCGCAGGGCCTGGTGCAGCGGAATGCTCATCTTGTCGATCCTTCGCTCAGGCGTCGGCCAGCTCGGCCGGGAAGCGGAAACGCACATCCTCGGCCACGCCGTCCAGCGTGGCCACCACGATCGGCCCGAACCGGCGCAGGCCATCGACCACGCCCTGCACCAGCAGCTCCGGCGCCGAGGCGCCGGCGGTGATGCCGACGCTGGCCGCGCCCTGGAACCAGCCGGGCTCCAGGCCGGAGGCATCGTCGATCAGATAGGCTGGCTTGCCCAGCTCCGCCCCGATCTCGCGCAGGCGGTTCGAATTGGAACTGTTCCGGCTGCCCACCACCAGCAGCACGTCCACCTGCGCCAGCAGGTCGCGCACCGCCTGCTGGCGGTTCTGCGTGGCATAGCAGATGTCGCGCACGTCCGGCCCGACGATGGCTGGGAAGCGGGCCTTCAGGGCGGCGATGATATGGCGGGTGTCGTCCACCGAGAGCGTGGTCTGGGTGATGTAGGCCAGCCTGTCCGGGGTGCCGGGGGCCAGCGTCGCCACGTCCGCCACCGTCTGCACCAGGTGCACGGTGCCGTCGATCTGGCCGATCGTGCCCTCCACCTCGGCATGGCCGGCATGGCCGATCAGCACGATCTCGCGCCCCTGGCCGGCATAGCGACGGCCTTCGTTGTGCACCTTGGCGACCAGCGGGCAGGTGGCGTCGATCACCGGCAGGCCGCGGTCGCGCGCCACCGCCTCCACCTTGCGGGCGACGCCGTGGGCGCTGAACACCGTCATCGCGCCCGGCGGCACCTGGTCCAGCTCGTCGACGAACACCGCGCCGCGCCGGCGCAGGTCCTCCACCACATGGCGGTTATGGACGATCTCGTGGCGCACATAGATCGGCGGGCCGTATTTCTTCAGGGCGCGCTCCACGATCTCGATCGCGCGCTCGACACCGGCGCAGAAGCCGCGCGGCTGGGCCAGAACCACACGAAGCATGCACGACTCCCAAGCAGGATTGGTCCCAGGCGAAATTGGCCGACCGTGGGGCCGGCAGCACCGCGGCGCCCGGTGCGATGCCCAACCCAATCAGTCGGATATTACAGGTTGCAAGGTCGCCGCAATCCTTGATTGCAGAATTGAGGCGGCTGGCGGCCTTGCGATTTTGGCGTATTGCGCGCCGCGCGGGGCGCTCTATGCCATAGGATGAGGGTGCCGGGTAGGGCGGCCGGGCAATGGCTGTCGGCGCGTGGCAAATCTGTTACACTTGGATGCGCGGCGCCTCAGACCCGCCGCTGCCCCGAGTCCAGCCCTGATCCGCCAATCG
>MKWE01000054.1 GCA_001899585.1 Rhodospirillales bacterium 70-18 | reverse complement strand
AGGTTCAAATCCTATCCCCGCAACCAGCTTGACTTGCAAACTCAAAGCCTCAGCGCTCGCGCTGGGGCTTTTGGCGTTCTGGGCCCCCTGGCCAAGCGCCAGAATCGCCGCCAGCGCGCCGCGAACCTCGACCCGCAGGCGGCTGTCCTCCGGCACCAGCACGATCGCGTCGATCAGCCCGCGCACGACCTCGCGCGCCTCAGCGCCATTCTCGGCGCCCAGCGCGTCCGCCAACGTTGCGACCTTGCGGCGGTAGACCTCGGCCAGGTTGGGATGCAGGCGCGGGGCGGGGGCCACCGTCTCGGCCAGCTTGGTGTCGAGCGACTGCTGGCGCTGCTCGAGCTCGGCCAGCCGCTTGTTGACCACCGACGGCGGCGTGCCATCCGCGATCGCGTCGACCAGTCGCTCCATCTGCTGGGTGATCTTGTGGCGCTCGGCGCGCAGGCCGTCCTGTGTTGCGGCGGAGGCACCCTGCTGCTTGTTCCACTCCGCGGTGAACGCGCCGGCGAAGGCCTTGAACAGTTCCGGGTCCATCAGCCGGTTGCGCAGGCCGTCCAGCACCGTCGCCTCCAGAACGTCGCGGCGGATGCCGATTCGGTTGGTGCAGGCCGTGGGGCCCTTGTTGCGGGCAGTCGAACAGCCGAAATGGTCCTGGCTGATCTTGGAGAAGCCGCCGCCGCAGCAGCCGCATTGCATCAACCCGGAAAACAGATAGCGCGGCCGCTGCTTCGACCAGAACGGCTTGGCGGGCGCCGGCGCCGAAGACTGCAGACCATCGCGCGCGGCGGCATCGCGGTCGAGCGAGCTCTGGCGCGCCTTGACCGCCTCCCACTCGGCATCGGTGAGGATACGCAGCTCAGGAACTTCGACCATGGTCACCGCGGCATCGGCATTGGCGCGCGACCGGCGGCGACCGCTCTCCGGGTCCTTGATGTAGCGAAGGCGATTCCAGATCAGGCGGCCGATATAGGCCTCGTTGTTCAGGATGCCGGTGCCGCGGGCGCGATTGCCGTAGATGGTGCTCGGGCTCCACAAACCGCCACGTGGGCCGAGGATGCCCTCGTGGTTCAGCGCCAGGGCGATCGCGCGCGGCGACTTGCCGACCGCGAACTCCCGAAAGATCCCGCGCACCACCTCCGCCTCGGCGGCGTTGATGCTGCGATCGCCGCGAATCGGCTCGCCCGCGGCGTCCAACTGTCGCACCACGGTGTAGCCATAGGCATTGCCACCACCGGACTTGCCGGCATCGACCCGGCCGCGCAGGCCGCGCCGCACCTTGTCGGCGAGGTCCTTGAGGAACAGGGCGTTCATCGTGCCCTTGAGGCCGACATGCAGCGCGCTGATCTCGCCCTCGCCGAGGGTTATCAGCCTTATGCCGGCGTATTGCAGCCGCTTGAACAGCGCCGCCACGTCCTCCTGGTCGCGCGACAGGCGATCCAGCGCCTCGGCCACCACAACATCGAACGCCGCCTCGCGCGCTCCTTCCAGCAGTGCCTGGTATCCGGGCCGCAGGGTGGTGGCGCCGCTGAACGCGGCATCACGATAGACCTGGACCAACTGCCAGCCTTCGGCGGCGACCCTCTCCTTGCAGATGCGGATCTGGTCGTCGATCGAGGCATCGCGCTGCTGGTCGCTGCTGTAGCGGGTGTAGATGACGGCGCGCATCACGACACCGGGGAATAGGACGGGATGGTGGTCAACCGACATTCAACCGTGTTCCACGCGGAATATGCCAGCAGGAAGATATGAATGGGGTGGGCGGCAAACGCCATCACCACGCCTCCGACAGTGTGCGGACGAGATCCTGGTAGCTCTTGGTCGCGCCGCGAGTGCCGGCGGTGATGTAGTGTCGCTCGGCCGTCTTGAGCGTCGAGTGCCCCAGGATCAAGGCGACGATCTGGACATGCTCGGGGTCTTCGGTGGCGATCGAACTGGCGGCGCAATCGCGGAAGAGGTGCGGGTTGAGGGCATGACCGAAGCGCGCGGCAGTGTGCTTTTTGATGACCTTGGTCTGGGCGAAGGCGCCGACGGGCGTGCCATACTGGGTGACCCAAAGTCTGGTGGCGGCGTCCGGCAGAGTGTTCTGTCGACTCGCTCCACGCGAGTCGCGCAGGCCCAGCAGGATCGGGCGATAGACCATCAGATACCGGTTGAGGGCGGGCAGCAGCGCGGTCGGATAGGGGAACTCCAGCGGCCGCCCGGCCTTCATCTCCCCAGCCGTGAAGCAGAGCGAGTAGCTCTCGCCGTCTCGAATCAGGTGGCAACCGATCTGAATGGCGATGAAGTTCAGCTGGCGCAGGGGGCGCAGCGCGAGCAAGGCGATCATCAACCCGTCACGGAAGGCCAGCGCGGCCCGCATCGCCGGAAGGTCGGTCGCCGATTCGGCCTGCACCATCAAGTCCTGGCCCAGACGCACCAGTTCGCGGCTCGGCACCAGCTTGCTGCGCTTGTTGCGGGAGGGTTTGGATTTGCGCTGCAGCTTGGTTTGGAGGTCCCAGAGCCAGCGCCAGTCGGTGGCGGGCGCCATCGCCTGGATCATCATTCCGAGGATCCCGATGTAGCTCGCGACGGTCTTGGACGAACAGCGGGCCTGGAGAAAGTCGACGTAGGCGCGCAATGTGGTTGGGGTCACCCGGTTCCCCGGACCATTGTTGGGGTCCAGCAGGCCATGCTCGTGCTGAAACGCCAGGAAACGTCCGTACTCGCCGATGGCCGCGCGGACGGTCGCATCACGCCAATTGGCGGCGGCACCATCATCCGACAGGAAGTCTCCTGCGCGCCGCGCGCGGTGCCAGGCATCGATATCGCGCAGGGGCCAGCGCAGGACGGGCCAGGCGACGCGACGGTCCGCCCCCGCGTCGTCGCGCAGCGCAACAGTATCGGGCGCCCCGGTCATGCCTTGCTCCCCCGCCGGCGGCCGCTCCCACTCACGGGGAGTTCCTCCTCCTGCAGCTTGAGGATGAGCGCGTCGTAATGTTGCAGCGCGGCACGGGTTTCCATGCCCGAGTAGTACTGCATGGTGGTGGCGAGGGTTTTGTGGCCCAGACCCCGCTGCACCAGCCCATATGCTCCGGGGTTATGCTCCAGCATGATCTTCGCCATCGTGTGGCGGAACAGGTGCGGATGGAACGCCAGGCCGCAGCGCTTGCGGATGCAGTCCTGGATCTGTTGCCGCAGGCCGGCATGGGACTTCGGCTTGCCGGGATCCCGCCCCGGGAACAGCCAGGTCGCCCCCTCGTCCCCCAGCAACGGGCGGTAGCAGCTGAGATACAAATCGATCAGGGCCACGACGTTCTCCGGCAGCTCAGACTCATACGGCATACCGTTCTTGACCTCGTCCTCGGCCAGCACGAGGGTCAAGCTGCCGTTCCGCCCCCGCAGCAGGTGGGTGCCGATCTTCAGGCGGACCAGGTTCCCCAGCCGGATCGGGGCCACGAGTTGCACGGCGATGGCCACCGCCGTCTGCATCTGCTGCGCGAGGGCGCGGGTGGGGACGCCGATCCGGGTCACCTCGGCACGTATCCGATTCGGCAAGGTCAGCAGACGCTGCTGCGTGCGCAGGTCGTAGAGTGGTCGCAGCCGGTTCTTGTTCTTGGTGGTCATGCCGGTGGCGCGCGGGGTGATCTTGCGGGCCATCGCCTTCAGCCGGTCGAGTTCGGGTTGCCCGAGCTTGACCCAATGCCGGGCGATCGACCGGACGACTCCGGCGATCTGGGCGGCATGCAACGAAGCCTTGCTGCCAGCGCGGTCCCAGAAGAAGCGTAACCCCTTCGCCATCCGCTCGGAAGTGACCACATCGGCCAGGCTCTGCAACGCGGCCGGGTCCTCACGCTGCAGCACCAGCGCCGAGACCCAGAGGTGGATCTGCTTCGTGCGCGTTGCCAGCGACGTCTCCCGCAACGGGTCGAACTCCAGCTCGGCGAACAGGTCAACGCCCGACAGGTGTCGCAGCCAGGCATCGATGTCGGACTTGAGCGAGGGGGGGAATGTGGACCAGGGGAGCGAATAGGTGCTGCGATTATCGGGAACAGCGAGGCGCAGCTGCGGCCATGCCGGATACAGCCCGACGCAGCGGTTCCAGGCCATCACGGCATCGCGGTGACGGCGCTCCGGCTCCTGTATGAGGCTGTAGAGCAGCAGGTCATTCAGAAACCTGTCCATCACGGGGGCGGTCACGTCCGCCGGCACGATGCCGGCCCGGCCACAATAGCGGCCGAAATGCCCCAGCTTGTAGCGATCGCCCATGAGGGCGATCCCGCTGATCAGCGTCGCCCATTGCGGGGAGAGCTTCTCGGTATAGCGGGCGGGGATCCGGGAGAGGCCCGCCCAGCCGAGTGCAAACTGGATATCGCTGAGCACATTGCGCCAGCGGCCGGCGGACAAACCCATCATGGCCGGCGTCACGTCCTTGAGGAGCTTGCGCAGTTCTACCGGCGAAGCTGAGAGCGTCGCCAATGGCTGGCGGGCCGCTTTCTCAAAGGAGCGGAATGACGAGACGACCTCAGCCCGGCGGCGCGGAGAGACATCGTGGGCGACCTGGATCGCGTCGCAGAGCCTCGCCATGGTCAGCATTACGCCTGGGGCGGTGTGGGGTTGGATCGGGACAGAAGTGGACATCAGGCCTCCTTGATGGACAGTATTGGAATTGGAGTCAAATTCGTGCATGCACATCTTGCATAACATTCCTGATTACTTGTGGTGTGTAGTCACACGCTCGGTATTGCCCATGTACTTACATGGACATAGCTACCCACGCGTGATCACGCGCGCCGCTGCGCGAGGAAGCCGCGCAAGTCGCTCTCGCTGATGCGCAGCTGGCGCCCCACGCGGTACGCCGGCAGATCGTGCGCGGCGATCAAGCGGCGGACGGTTTTGATGGAAAGCTGCAGCTTGTCGGCGGCCTGCGCGATCGTCAGGACGACGGCCAGCGACGGGGGGAGGCTCATGGTGCTTGGTCCTCGGTCTTGGGGATGGGATCCGACTGCATGAGCTCGCCCGCCGCCTGCTCGCCCAGCAGGCCGGCCAGGGTCGCCAGCGCCTTCGATAGCGTGGGCGGTAGGGTGGTGCCCGGTCCGCAGTCTGACGGTCCCGCGCCCGGGGCGGGTGCGGGGCGAATCGGCGTCGGCGGGAGGTGTTTGGACGTGCTCACCGAGCCAGGAAGCTGTCACGACCTGTTGGAGGCCATGCGGTTCGGGGCGGTGATTCGGTATTGGAAACACCGGGGAGCGTGAGGTGTGCGGTCGCTCGCTTGGCCCAGACAGGTCCGCGGCCGCCCGAAAAGGTAGCGAGATCAGGGAATTACAAATTACAAATTTTGCTCTAGAGTAATACTCTAGCTCGCAAATCATGGAATCAAGGATGCCCGTTGCGCGTCGCCTGAAGTCCGAAACGCGTGAACAGCTGCTTGCCGCCGCCGGCGCGTTGTTTGTCAGCCACGGCTATCTCGAGGTCACCGTGGCGCAGATCTGCGCCCGTGCCGGGGTGAGCAACGGCAGCTTCTTCCATCTGTTCAAGACCAAGACGCAGCTCGCCGAAGGCCTGATCGAGGACATCGCCTGCTCCTATCGGGAGGAGGTGCTGTCCCGCCTGTTGTTGCCGGCGCGATCGCCGGAACAGGCGATCGCCGCGGTGTTGAATGTCCATCTTCGGTGGGTCGCGGGCCACGGCACGCGGGCACGCCTGTGGTTCGGGCTCAGGCCGGCGCTGCTCTACCTTGGTGCCGGTCCGACTGCCAACCCACATATTGCCGACGTTGCGAATGTGGTTGGCGAGTGGGCGCGCCCACTGGTTGCTGCGGGGGAGATCCGGCCGATGCCGGTCGAGGCCATTGCCGCCCTTATCTTTGGCGGCGCTGACGCAATCGGCGCTCTACAGGCTGGAGACGGTGGTGCCGGGGCGCTGGACCGGGACCTTGCAAAGAGGACGGCCGCGGCCGCATGGGGCGCCATTCGTGGGCGCACACGAGTTCCCCAACGCGGCGCCGAGCCGAGCGAACCAGTACTCAACTTGTGACTGTGCCTCGCTTGGCAAGGCGCGAAGCGCCGGAGGCATCGCCTGTTCTCCCACCGGACGTGAGATGAGGCGGTGGTGGGCGGCCCTGTCCTTCTCGGTAGCGCAGGGCTGGCTGGCTGGGGGCATCGCCTCTCTCCGGGGCGGATGTGCGCATCCGCTGCATCATGGTGCTGCAAGCACATCGTCCAAGTGTGCGTGCGCTTTGGCACCCGCTGGAGCAGGTCGACCGAGGCAGACAGCGCCAATGCGAAATCTCGGCCCCCGATTGATAGTTGGTTGCGTGTTGCTACCGACACCCTAGGATACAGCCGTGCCATTCAGATTCGTTCATACTGCTGACATCCATCTCGACTCGCCGTTGCGCTCACTGGCGCTGCGCGACCCGGCGCTGGCCGGGCTGATCGGCGACGCCTCGCGCCAGGCCTTCACCGCGACCATCGATCTCTGCCTCGAAGAGCGGGTCGACGCGCTGCTGATCGCGGGCGACCTGTATGACGGGGACCAGACCTCCATGAAGACCGCCCTGTTCCTGGCCGCGCAGCTGCGCCGGCTGCACGAGGCGGGCATCCCGAGCTTCGTCATCCGCGGCAATCACGATGCTATCTCGCGGATCACGCGGGAGCTGGCGCTGCCGGAGACGGTGAAGCTGTTCGGTGGGCGGGCCGAGGCGGTGGCATTGGAGCGGCCGGGGGGCGAGCAGCCGGTCGTGATTCACGGCCTGAGCTTCGCGCACCCGAAAGCGCCGGAGAGCCTGTTGGCGCAGTATCGGGCGCCGGTGGCGGGCAGCCTGAACATTGGGCTGATGCATACCAGTCTGGACGGCGCGCTGGGGCACGACCCCTACGCGCCCTGCGCCACGGCCGATCTGCTCGTTTCGGGGTTCGACTACTGGGCGCTCGGGCATATCCATCGCCGGTCGGTGGCGACGGGGCCCTGCACGGTGGTGATGCCCGGGATGCCACAGGGGCGGGATATCGGCGAGGCGGGGGAGAAGTCGGTCAGCCTGGTGACGATCGGCGATGACCGGGTGGTGGAGGTGGAAGCGCGACCGACCGCCGTGGCCCAGTTTGCGCGCGTTCCGGTGGATCTGGCGGGGATCGAGGACTGGCGCGACATGCTGCGGGCCATCGCCGCGGCGCTGCGGGGGGCGCGAACGGAGGTGGCCGCCGAACACCTCATCGTAAGGCTCGGGCTGGGGGGCGCCACGCCGCTGGCCTGGCGGCTGCTGCGCGATGGTGACCTGGTGCGGGCGGAGATGGAGAACCTGGCGGTCGAGTTGCCGGGCTGCTGGATCGACGGGGTGGAATTGGCGGTGGGTGCGCCGGAGGCGGACATCGCGGGGCAGCCAGGGTCCGCCGCCTCGGCGGTGGCGGAGCTGGAGCGGCTGATCGCGGCCGACATCCTGCCCTCGGCCGCGTTTCGGCGCGAAGTGGCGGAGATCGCCGACGCGCTCCGCCCCCTGTTGCCGCCCGAAACGCGCCGCCCGCTGCTGGGCGACGACGCGGCCGAGGCCGCGCGGCGGCTGGAGGCTTTCGCGCGCGAGGGCGCCCGGGAGGTCATCGCCCGCCTGCGCGGCGGCGAGGCGGAATGATGCGACTGCGCCGGCTCGACCTCCCCCGCTTCGGCCGCTTCACCGACGCCACCATCGATTTCGGCCCGGCGCCGGTGGACGCGCCCGACCTGCACATCGTCTACGGCCCCAACGAGGCCGGCAAATCCACTGCGCTCGCGGCCTATCTCGACCTGCTGTTCGGTATCGAGACCCGCAGCCGATATAACTTCCTGCACCCCTACGCGACGATGCGGGTCGGCGGCGCGCTGGAGACGGCGGCGGGCTGCGAGACCTACAACCGCATCAAGCGCGCACAGGGCAGCCTGCTGGACGGCGCGGACCGGCCGGTGCCCGGCACGGTACTGGCCGGCGCCCTGGGCGGACTGGATCGCGCCGCCTATCAGGCGATGTTCTGCCTGGACGACGACACGCTGGAGGCGGGCGGGCGCAGCATCCTGGAAAGCCGTGGCGAACTGGGACAATTGCTGTTCGCGGCCAGCTCCGGGCTCGCGGAGCTGGGGCGGACGCTGGAGACGATCACCGCGGAGGCGGACGGATTCCATCGCCCCAACGCGCGCAGTGGGGAGTTGACGAGGCTGAAAGCACGGCTCACCGAGCTGGGCGCCGAACGGGAACGGCTGGACACCGTCGCATCCACCTACCACCGGCTGGTAGCGGACCGGGAGGCGGACCGGTCCCGCTACGACGCGGCGCAGGCCGAACTGGCCGGCCTGCGGGCGCGCATCGCCACGGTCCGGCGCCAGCTCGCAGCACTGCCGCATCTGGCGACGCTGCGGCGGCTGCGCGCCGAGCTGTCGCCGCTGGCGGCACTGCCGGAGCCGCCGGAGGGCTGGGCGGCGGCGCTGCCGAAGCTTCTGCACGACGAGGTGGAACTGGCGACCCGCCAGCGCGCCCTCGCCGACGAGATTGCGGCGCATACCGCCCGGCGCGACGCGATCGCGGTGGACGAGCCCGCCGCCGCCCTCGCGGCCCGCTTCGAATCCCTGGGCCAATCGCGCGCCCGCCACGTCACCGCAACGCTCGACATCCCCACCCGCCAGCAGGAGTTGCAGGCGGTGGATGCGGAGATCGTCATGGTGCTGCTGCGCCTCGACCGGGCGAGCGAGGCCGATCTCGCGCGCCTCGTGCTGCCGGCGCGACTGGCGACGGTGCTGAACCGCTTGGCGGCCGAGCGCTCCGGTGTCGTCGCCAGCCTGGCCACCGCGACGCGCGAGCACACGGCGGCGATGCAGGCCCTGACGACGCCACGGCAGGCGTTGCAGCAGGCCGGCGGCGCTACGGTGGCGGAGCGGGAGCCGGGCGTGCGGCGGCTGGCCGCCGCCGCCGCGGCCCTGCGCGGCAGCGATCACCGCCAGCGGCACCGCGGCGCCGACCGGGCGCTGGCGGCGGCACGGCTGCGGCTGGAGCACGCGCTGGCGGCGTTGCAGCCCTGGCACGGCACGCTGGAGGCACTCGCCGCCATGGCGGTGCCTGACGCGGCGCGCCTCGCAGGCTGGACCGAGGCGCTGGACGCGACGGACCGCGACGCGGCGAAGCGAGCGGACCGGCTTGCAGTGCTCGATGCTGACCTCGCCCAAATGGGCGACGAGCAGGCGGCGCTGGTCGCGGTGGCCGGGGTGACGACCGACCGGGAAGCGGCCGCCTTGCGCGCGGCGCGGGACGCGGCATGGGCGGCACATCGGCGGGCGCTGGATGCCGAAACCGCCGACAGCTTCGCCGACGCGCTGCGCCAGGACGACGCGGTTACCGCGGCGCGGCTGAACCATCAGGCGGATGTGGCGCGGGCCGGCGAGTTGGCCCGCAGCCTGCACCGGCGGACGGCGGAGCGGCAGCGGGAAGAAGCGGCGCAGCAGGCCGGCGCGACGCGGCGCGCGGCGCTAACGGCGGAGATCGCGACGGCGGTGGCCGGGGGCATGCCCGGCCTGCCGGAGGCGATGCCGCCGCGGGTGCTGGAGGTCTGGCTGGCGCGGCGCGCGGCGGCGGTGGAGGCGTGGGAGGCCCTGCGCCTCGCCGAGCTGGAGTTGAACGGGGCAGTGCGGGACGGGGAGGCGCTCTGTGTGGCGGTGCGTGCGGCGCTGGAGGCGCTCGGCATGCCGCCGGGCCCGGCGGCTGAGGTGGACGGGCTGCTGGCGGCGGCCGAGACCGTGGCGGCGGTGGAGGAACGGCGCGAGCGGCTGCGGGAAGCGGTGGCGACGGCCGAGGCGGCGGCGGCGGAGCGTGCCCTCGCCCTGGAGGGGGCCGCGCGGGCGGATCAGACGTGGCGTGCCGCGTGGATCGAGGCCTGCGCTGGCTGTTGGCTCGGCGATGCTGAGGATCCGCCCGAGCCCGACGAGGCGCGGGAGCTGATGGACGTGGCCAGCCGGCTGGTGCCGCTGCTGGGTCAGCGCGCGGAGCTGACGGCGCGGATCGCGGCGATGGCGGACGATCAGGCGCGGTTCGCCGACGAGATCGGCGACCTGGCCGCCCGGCTCGGCCTGGCGCCGGACGCGCCGATCCGGCTCGCCGAGCAATTGGAGATGCGCATTCAGGCGGCGCGCGAGGCCCGGGCGTTGCGCGACGGCCATGAGGCGGCGCTGGCGACCAGCCTGGAGCAGCGCGCGGCGCTGGCGCGCGAGGCGGACGCGCATGGCCGGCGCCGGAGCGCGATGCTGGCGTTCTTCGCGGTGCCGACGCTGGACGAGGCGGCCGCGTGCCTGCGCGCGGTGGGCCGACGCGCCGGCTTGCGGGAGGAAATCGGCACCGCTGCCATCGCACTTGGCCAGACCTTGGGGGAAGACGTCGGCGCCGAGGGCGAGGCGAGGTTGGCGGCGCTGTCGCGGGAGACGCTGCAGGGCGAGTTGTCGCGGCTGGAGGGCGAGGCCGGGCCGGTGGATGAGCAGGTCCAGGAGGCGTTCGCGCAGGGCCGGCAGTCGGAGGCGCGGATTGCGGCGATCGGCGGCGACGACGCGGTGGCGCGGGTGGAGTTGCAGCGGCGCACCACGCTGCTGGAGGTCGAGCAGGCGGCCGGGGCCTATCTGCGCCTGCGCGCCGGCACGTTGGCGGCCGGCATGGCGCTGCGCGCCTATCGCGACCGCCACCGCAGCGCGATGATGCAGCGCGCCTCGGCGGCCTTCGCCACCATCAGCCGCGGCGCCTATCGCGGTCTGGCGTCCGAGCTGCGAGACCGCGAGGTGCTAATCGCGCTGGGCGCCGATGGCGGCTCGAAGGTCGCGGACGACCTGTCCAAGGGCACCCGCTTCCAGCTCTATCTCGCCCTCCGCGCGGCCGGCTACCAGGAGTTCGCCGCCCGGCACCGTCCCGTGCCCTTCATCGCCGACGACATCATGGAGACGTTCGACGATCTGCGCGCCGAGGAAACATTCCGCGTGCTGGGCGAAATGGCGCGGGTGGGGCAGGTGATCTACCTCACCCATCACCGCCACCTTTGCGACATCGCGGCGAGCGTGGTGCCAGAGGCGCGGCAACACCTGATTACGAAGTAAAAATGGCATCCGTCGATGCCGGTTGATCACAGTATGTGATGGTGCCGCGCGCTTGCCGCCGTCCTGCGCGTGTGCCTTGGTATGACACGGCTGTCACGACATTCGCGACCAGGCGCGAGGAGGAAGCATGTCGGAACAAGAGACGATCACGACACCGGATACCGCCCAGGATGATGCCGCGTCTGCCGCATGCTCAGTTCATGTTGAGCTGACGCAACGCATCTCCTTCGCCACCCACCAGTGCGACATTCCAGTCGTGGCAGTGCTGGTGGCACGCAATGGCGGCGCGCTGCCGGTCGAGGGGCTGTCGCTGCGGCTGTCCGCGCAACCGCCGGTGTTCGCGGCGTGCGACTGGCGCATCGATCGGCTGGAGCCGGGCGCGGAGATCCGCGTGCATGACCGGCGGGTTCACCTGGCGGGTGGCCTGCTCGACGGGCTGACCGAGCGGATGCGGGTGGACGTGACGCTGGAACTGCGCCGCGGGGAAGAGAGGCTCGCCTGCGAGGCGCACACCATCGACGCGCTGTCGCGCAACGAATGGGGTGGCGCGGCGGTGATGCCCGAGCTGCTCGCCGCCTTCATCCTGCCGAACGACCCCGCGGTCGCCCGCCTGCTCAAGGACGCCTCGCGCGCACTGGAGGCCCGGGGCGGTTCCGGCGCGCTCGACGGCTATCAGAAGCGATCCCGCCAGCGGGCATGGGAGCTGATGGCCGGGCTGTGGGCCGCCGTCTGCGCGCGGCGGCTGAGCTACGCCGAGCCGCCGGCCAGCTTCGAATCGAACGGCCAGAAGCTGCGCACGCCCTCCGACATCGAAGCGCAGGGCCTGGCCACCTGTCTCGACACCGCGCTGCTGTTCGCGGCGGCGGCCGAGCAAATCGGGCTCAATGCGGTCGTCGTGTTCACCCGCGGCCATGCGTTCGCAGGAGTCTGGCTGCAACCGCAGACCCTGCCGGCGCTGACGGTCGAGGACGCGAGCGAGCTGCGCAAGGCGGTCGATCAGCACGAACTGGTGCTGTTCGAGACCACGCTGGCGACCGGCGCGACGCCGACGAGCTTCGCCCGCGCTGCAGCCGAGGCGCGGCGGCGGATCGGCGAAGAGCGGGAGGCCGACTTCGTGTACGCGCTCGACGTGAAGCAGGCCCGCGGTCGCGGCATCCGTCCCCTCGCCCAGCAGGACCGGGCGGCAGCCGCCCAGGAAGCGCCAGAGCCGCCCGTGCTGATCGCCGAAGAACCGCCCGAGTTGCCGGGCTTCGACCTCGGCATCGGCGACGACAAGGCGCCCGAGACGCCGGCCGAGCGCGTGGAGCAGTGGCAGCGCAAGCTGCTGGACCTGACCAAGCGCAACCGCCTGCTGAACCTGCGGCCGTCGGCGACCGCGATCCCGCTGTTCTGCCCCGACCCGGCGGGCCTGGAGGACCGCATCGCCGCCGGTCGGCATATCGCCATCATTCCGGCGCCGGAGCGGCCGGACGGCGCCGGTGCGGCGCCCGATCGGGAACTGCGGCTGCTGCAGACCGGCGACGACATCGCCGAACAGATGGCGCGTGACGCGCTGGAACGCGACCAGGTCCTCGCGAACGTGGACGGCAAGGCCCTGGAACGCGGGGTGCTGGAACTGTTCCGCAAGGCGCGCGCGGACATGGAGGAGGGGGGCGCGAACACGCTGTTCCTGGCACTCGGCGCGCTGCGCTGGGGCCCGCCCGGAGAGACCACCCGCAGCTACCGCGCGCCGCTGATCCTGCTGCCGGTGCGGCTGGAGCGCCGCAGCGCGGCGGCACGGCCCTATCTCGCGAGCCATGATGACGAGGCCGTCTTCAACCTCACGTTGATCGAGATGCTGCGACAGGCGTTCGATATTCCGCTCGCCGATCTGGCCGGCGAGTTGCCAACCGACGCCAGCGGCATCGACGTGCGCCGGGTCTGGAACCTGGTGCGCGCCCGCGTGCGCGACACGCCCGGCTTCGAGGTGGTGGAGGAGGTCACGCTCAGCACATTCTCCTTCGCCAAATACCTGATGTGGAAGGATCTCGCCGACCGCGCCGAGGCGCTGAAGGGCTCGGCCTTCGTGCGCCATCTGATCGAGGGGCCGCGCGAACCCTATCGCGAAGGCGCGAACTTCCTGCCGCCCACCGAGATCGACGCGCGGATCGCACCGCAGGACCTGTTCGCGCCGCTCAACGCCGATGCCTCGCAGACGGTCGCTATCCACGCCTCGGCCGGTAAGGGCGACTTCGTGCTGGAAGGGCCGCCCGGCACCGGCAAGTCCGAAACCATCGGTAACATCATCGCCCACAATCTCGCCCTCGGGCGCAAGGTGCTGTTCGTCTCCGAAAAGATGGCGGCGCTGGATGTGGTGAGCCGGCGGCTGCGCCAGTGCGGGCTGGGGCCGTTTTGCCTGGAGTTGCATTCCAGCAAGGCGAACAAGCGCGCGGTGCTGGAGCATCTGGGCCGGACCTGGGATGGCGCGGGCGAACGGACGGCGGACGAATGGGCGCGCACGGCCGCGGAACTGGCCGGCGTGCGCCAGCGGCTCAACGGGCTCGTCCACGCCTTGCATGCCCCTGGCCCCGCCGGAATCAGCCCGCGCGCGGCGATCGCCCGGGTGGCGCGCTGGGGCGACATCCACCCAGTGACACTCGATTGGGGCCAGCAGCTGGAGCGCCCGGACCGCGCGCCCACCCCGGAGGCGTTTGACGGCCTGATGAAGTGCGCGACATCGCTTGGGCAGGCCTTCACGCCGGTGACGGCGGAGGATCGTACGGATTTCGCCGTCGTCGGGCGGCAGGACTGGTCCTACGCCTGGGCCGCGAGCGCAGCCGAGGCCGCGCAGGATTTTGCGGCCGCTCTGGCGGGGCTGCGCGCGGCGCGCACGGCCTTCGTGACCCAGGCCGGGCTCGCCGACGCCGACGATGTCGACGACAGCCGGGCGCTGGCCTCGCTCGCCGAGATCCTGCCGCGCTGCGCGGCGGTGGATGTGGGCTTCGCGTTGGAGCCGGACGGCAAGGCGGCGCTGGAGGCAGTGCAGGCCGCGACGGTGGCGCTGGCGGCATACGGCCCGGCCGCCCGGGCGCTGCCCGCCACGGTGTCCGAAGCGGTGCTGTCCGACGCGCCGGTGGCGGCCTGGTCGGAGCAGCGCGCGGCCGCCCGGGCGCGCGGCTGGCTGTTTCGCGGGAGGGCCCTGGGCCGTCTGCGCCGGGAGATCGAGGGACGGCTGGGCTGGCCGGCCTCCAAGACCTCGGAGGCGGCGCTGGAGCGGTTGGCGACCGCCCAGTCCCGCGCCAACGTGGCGCGCGCGGCGCTGGCGGCGCTGCCGTCCGGCCTGCCGGCGCGGGAACTCGACATCGATCCGGGTGCGCTCACCGCCGTCGCGGAGGTGGGGGCCGGCGCGCGGATGGTGTTGCTCGCGCTGGCCGGGGCCGGGCGGGATATGGTCGAAACCCGCGCCCGGCTGCGTCGGCTGCTCGTCGACGGGCGCGACCTGCTGGAGTCCGGCATGCCGCTACAAGCGGCGGCCGATCGGTTCGTGTCGGCATTGACGCGGTTTCTGGCGACGTTCGCGACGTTTCAGGAGACGTGCGGCCTACCCGCCGACATCACGCGCGCGGCGGCCGAGCGCACCGCCAGCGCGGTCACGGCGCGCACCGCCCGGCTCAACGACTGGTGCCGATGGATCGCCGCCCGGCGCACGGCGGAGGCGGCGGGGCTGGGCCGGCTGGTGGCGGCACTGGAGGCCGGCACGCTCGCGCCCGAAATGGCCGCCGAGGCGCTGCGCACCGCCTATTGCCGTTGGGCCGCGCCGCTGCTGATCGACCAGCGGCCGGTGCTGCGCGGCTTCTCGGCCGGGGAGCATGAGACGCAGATCGGAAATTTCCGCAAGCTGGACCGCAGGCTGGCCGAGACCACCGCCGACTATGTGCGCGCGCTGCTGTCAGAGGCAATTCCACGCAAGGACGCACCGGGCGCGCCAGCCGGGTTAGGCGTGCTGGCCCGCGAGTTGCAGAAGAAGTCGCGCCACAAGCCGGTCCGCCGGCTGGTGACCGAGATGGGCGACAGCCTGCTGGCGCTGACCCCATGCCTGATGATGAGCCCGCTCTCGGTGGCGCAGTTTCTGCCGGCGGATCAGTCGATGTTCGACCTCGTGGTGTTCGACGAGGCATCGCAGATCACTGTGCCCGACGCGATCGGCGCCATCGCGCGCGGAAAGCGGGTGATCATCGTCGGCGACCCGAAGCAGATGCCGCCGACCAGTTTCTTCGACAAGGCGGCGGGCGAGGAGATGGGGGACGAGGATCTGCAGGATATGGAAAGCATCCTCGACGAGGCGCTGGCCGCCCGCGCGCCCCACCACCGGCTGACCGGCCACTATCGCAGCCGGCACGAGAGCCTGATCGCCTTCTCGAACCACGCCTATTACGACGCTTCGCTGGTCACCTATCCGGCCGCCGACACGCGCGACAGCGCGGTTTCGCTGTGCCGGGTGGACGGTGTCTATGCCAAGGGCAAGACGCGCACCAACCCGATCGAGGCGCGCGCGCTGGTGGCGGAACTGCTGCGCCGGCTGCGCGATCCGCGCGAGGCGAAGACGTCGGTGGGGGTGGTCACGCTCAACACCGAGCAACAGCGGCAGATCGAGGATCTACTGGACGACGCCCGCCGGGCCGACCCGGACCTGGAGCGCTTCTTCGGCGCGGACGCAGCGGAGCCGGTGTTCGTGAAGAACCTGGAGACTGTGCAGGGTGACCAGCGCGACGTGATCCTGATCAGCATCGGTTATGGGCCGACCGAGCCGGGCGCACGCACCATGTCGATGAATTTCGGCCCGCTCAATCGCCAGGGCGGTGAGCGGCGGCTCAACGTCGCCATCACCCGGGCGACCAGCGAGGTGGTGGTGTTCGCGAGCTTCGGGCCGGAGATGATCGATCTGACCCGTACCTCCGCGCGCGCAGTTCAGGAGCTGAAACACTATCTCGAGTTCGCCGAACGCGGCCCGGTCGCTCTTGGCGCCGCCGTGCGGCCGGGCGGGCATCAGGATTATGACAGTGACTTCGAGGCGGCGGTGGCCGAGGCGCTGCGCGGGCGCGGATGGGACGTACGGACCCAGGTGGGCGTATCGAAATTCCGGATCGACCTCGGGATCGTCCATCCAGAGGCGCCTGGGCGGTTCCTCGCAGGCATCGAGTGCGACGGTGCGACCTATCATGCATCGCCTTCGGCGCGCGATCGCGACCGGGTGCGGCACATCGTCCTGGAACAGCTGGGGTGGCGGCTGATACGGCTATGGTCGACTGATTGGTTCCTCGATTCCGGCGCTTGCCTCGACCGGCTCGACGCGGCGTTGCGGAGCCTGTTGGAACAGGATCAAGCAATCCCTGCCCCCGCAACGCCTTGCGTCCAGACCCCGGACATCCCGAATCCCCCCGGGTGGCCTGAAGCGGAGGCGGCGGTTGACCCTGCCGCTCCGGCGCCCGAGCCCGATGCGGGCGAGCCGGGATTGATCCGGGCGGCGCAGCCCGCTGCTTCGCCTGACGAAGCCGTGATGGCGCCGGACGCCCCGCGGCCGGCTGTCGCGAGAGCAGGCGGAGCGCCTCTCCCCGAGCCGGATCGGTTCTATGATCCCGACTACATCCCCGCGCTCGCCGCAATGATGGCGCCGATAATCGCGGCCGAGGCGCCCATCACCCTACATCGCCTTGCTCGCCTGGTCGCGAGGCGTCACCGCTTCCAGCGGACGGGGCGCGAAATCGTGCGGGTGGTGCGCGCCGTAGCCGAACCGCTCGGCCAATTCGTCCCGGCGCCGGACGGGGAGGAGGTCATCTGGATGCCAACCGCGGAGCCTGTGGCGATCGTTCCCTATCGCGGGAGCGACATCGCCGGGGAACCCCGCCAGTGGACCGACGTCCCCTATCCAGAGAAGCTCGGCTTTGCGCGTGACTTTGTCGACCATGCCGACGCGGTTCGCGCGATGAGCGCCGCGTTGGGGCTTGGTCGCCTTACGGGGACGACGCGGGAAGAGTTTAGGGCGCTGCTGGCAGCCGTGCAGCGCGGATCAGACTGACGTTGCCCTTTTGGAGCAGCGTGCCGTACTCACAGTCTGGCCGTGGCGGATATCGTTGCCTGACGTGCGGGTGGTTTGGGGCGTCACTGGCAACACCCGACAGCGTGCTGCGAATCACCATGTCGGTGCAGCCGTTTCAGGGTTTGGCCATGGTGATACGTTAACGGAACGATTACGGGCTCGGTTCGGCGGCTCAGGCGTGGGGCCTGGTTCGTCGGAGGCCGGCGACGGGCAGGTGCAGGCGCTGGGGGACGAAGGGCCAGACCGAAGGGGAATGCTCGGCGAAGGGCAGCGGTTTGGGTTTTGGCAGGCGGGGTTTGGGCGGCCTGGTGGGCCGGGGCGGCGGGCGATAAGGCTGGGGGGTGCGAGGCCGAACATGCGGGCCAGCGGGCGCAGCAGGCGGGCGGCCTGCGGGGCGGCTTCGCAGAGGGCTGCTATCTCGGGGTCGTGGAGCAGGAGGGCGATGCGCGGGGCGAGCTGTGCCAGGGGCTGGTGCAGGCGGATGAGCCAGGCATCACCCTGGGGCGCGCGGCGGGGCAGCCCGGCCGGGTGAGGGGCGGGCGTGGCCGATCGCTGCGGCGCTGCGAGGGTGGTGGCGGCCGCGCTGCCAGCGGAGGACCAGCCGATCGAGCCGGGCCAAGGTGCGACGCAGGCGGAATCAGACCAGGACCAGGAGCGGGGAGAGTGCCCTGTGGCGCGCGGCGACGCGGGCGAGGGTGGCGCAGAGGTCCTCGACATGGGGGAGATAGCGTTGGCCGAGCGCGGAGGCCGGAGGGGTGATCTGCACGGGGGTTAGTTGTGCTGACCTTTAGGTTCGCTGCAAGGGGAAAGGGGGGCGGCGATCTATCCGGCGGCGATGTCGTCAGCGGTGCCGAGCATGGTGCTGATGCTGCGGGAGCTTGATGAGGGGAGGGGGGCGCGACCTCACCACTTGATAGATTGCCGGGGGCATTTTCTCATCCAGGTCCACTACAGCATCTTGACTTTGTGATCTTGACTTGAGAATTGTGTTATGCTGTTGCGCATCAGAGTCGATCGATGTTCAAAGCGGAGTGGGTCGGTCTTCTACGTGCGGAACCGCAGTCGGCCGTTCTTCTAGGATGAGTTCCTCGACGTGGCTAACTATCGACGCTGACAGTGCGGAGCGAGCAGGAGCGTCACTTAGTGAGTAGCACCGAACTGGCTCTCGTAGGGAGAGAAAGCCTACTTCAATGGCGTCATCGCCCTGAATATGGTAAGCCTCCGCTGCCAGTGAGAGTGCCGCATATGACGGTGCGACCGCGAGCAGCGGGCTTTTGTTGTTCCAAATAGTGTAGGCCGTCACCCGCCCATGCGCTCGTAAGCCGAAGACTGGCTCGAACCTGACCCTAAATAGATGTCTTGGGCTTTCGTATATGGCGGTCCCTATATTGACGATCTCGCCCGAGGTCCTTTCGCGCCAACTCCCAAGACGTTCGAGCGCAGCCGCCGCAGACTGTCGTTCAGGGAGCCTCGTAATAGCAGCGGTGGAAGCGGCCACGGAGGCCAGCGGCTCGCCGTGCACGAGGTAACGACGGGCACATTCTCTCATGCTCTTATGAAAGTCAAAGCCGCTGCCAGCCGACGGAGCGAGCCGGCTTCGAATTTCCCTCCTTTGAGGCTTTTCGTTAAGGGAAAGCACCTTTAAGAATGCCGAGAAGCCAAAGTTGATTTTGGTCACTGAGCAGCCTCGCTATCATTGTTAACTAATCGAAATAACAATCGAATGCGCCGTTCCAAGATCAGCGGAGAAATTTCTAATGAAATTTATGCAATGAATAGAATCAAGAAATCAGTTCACTTACACGTATATCGCGAGCCTGGGTAAAACGATAGCTGGCCCAAGTGGCCAGACCCATGAGGTAAGCGACAGTTGAGAAATATTTTTATACAGGATCATCTACCGCTTCGAGCCGCCCATTGATCTTACTAGATAGAATGTCCGCACTTTGGGCATCTAGGGTTTCCGTTCGCTGTGAACATCCCGAAAAACGATCTGCATCCCGGACATGTGTAGTTCATGACCGTGACCCACTGAGGGGCGGGTACGAGTCTCGCGCTTCCGCATCTGTGGCAGATTGGCGATAGGCGATGTCCGCCACCCACTACAGTTGCGGCGACGCCCGTAGTCGTGTGGCAGTCACTGCAAATCATTCCATATAGAATTTGCGCTGCGCCACTCATTAATTTTTTATTCCTGTGATATTTCCAACGCCGAACGCTGATATCTGTGTTCCGGCCGCAATACGAGTGGGTTTTGTGATCTCCGCTCCGGTTACGACACCTACGCCGCTTGCCGAAATGGTTCCCGCTATTTCGGATAATGGCGTGATGGCCGTCTTACCGACCTGTCGCGCGGCTTCCGCCTCTCGCACAACTTTCCATTTCCGAAGTAAGTCGGTAGAATAGTCGGCGCCGCCATTGCGGTCGATAAGCGCCGAGCACGTTTGACATAGCCAAATCCCGTTTTCGATACCGCTTCGCTGCTCTGAAGTGAGCGAGTCATCAAAACGAGCGCCGCCTGGTGCGGCTGCTGTGATATGCGATGCCACGCCCACATTGGTTGCCTTGGAAGGCAGCGTGAGGCTCGGTCCGGATGTCGTAGCCATACACTGCGGGTTCGAGCAAATCGAAGCAGCACGCTTTTCTATCGTAGCCCTCGTTTGGGGCTTGAAGTCGTCTCTGGACATTTGAAAATCCGATTAACGGGCCTGAATCAGCAAGATTTTCTGCGCCGTGAAAGTGAAAGGCGGCGCGCGGGCGACTCGATAGCACTCATCGTCAGAAATTATACTACTTCTAGAGCATCATCGAAAGGGACATATTCATCACCGAAACTACGATAGAATCGTGTTCGCGGAGACCGATCGAGATGATTTTCCCAAGCCCACGGCCAGACGCTTTCTGGCAGTAGCCCGTTCCGAGCACCAGAGGCGGAGAGAAAGTTTTTTTGCTTCTTTTTTTCAAAAAAAGAAGCGCTTCCCTTCCTGCCGCTTGCCTTCCTTCCCTCATTCCAGCGTCAAGCGCGCCTTCTCCGCCGTGAACCGCGAGCAGGTGGGCGCGGCGGTTTGGGCGTTGAAGGAGTCGATGGCGATGAGGGTGTTGGCGAGGAGGCGGTAGCCTTCGCCTGATTTGGTGTGGACGTGGGCGGGGTTGGTGTTGGCGACGGTTCCGACGGGGGCGCGGGCTCGGTTGGGGGTGTGGAGGCCTAAGTCCGGGTGGTGGGCGAGGGTTTGGATGTCGGCGAGGGTTTCGGGGCGGGGGGAGGCGGCCTGGAGGGCAAACCGCTGGTCCGGCACCAGGGGGGGGTAGCTGGCGTGGAAGGGGGCGAGGGCTTCGGTGCGGGGTGGGGTGGGGGTGGGGGTGAGGGCGGCCAGCGTGTCGGTCATGGGGCCGAAATTCCGCGATGGCCTGGCGGCCGCTTGCGATCAGGTCAATGTCGATATCGTCAAGCGATCCGATCTGCATCGGTTTGTTCGTCCTGCCTCGACGAAGGATCGTCGAGGCAGGACGAACAAGCCGATGCCGCCGATTGGCACAGGACCGGGAGCGCCTCAACCGCACCGGCCTCACCTTCGTGCGCCGGGCCTCCGTCCGCCGCATGCTCCGCAAGCTATGCCAAACCACGAATTGATCCCGGATGGACTCTTGGGTCAGGCGCGTCAGGCAGCGATCCGCCAGTGAGCCAGGGCCGCCCGACGCCCGCTTATCGCGCGGCGCCGGCCAGGGTGTGCGCCATCCGCACTTCGACGCCCACGCCACCGACCGTCTCGGGCCAGACCTTTGGGTTGAGCCGGCCGTGATAGTTGGTGGTGATGTACATGCTGGTCTCGCTCTGCCCTTGCCCTCCGGGCGCCAACAAGGGCGTGCCGTAGATCAGCGTATTGCTGCCATCCGCCCCCGTCCGGGGCAGCGGCAACGTCGCCCCCAGCGCGAGGGACCTGGTCGCCGCAAAGGCGCGCAGGGCCGCCACATAGGGCTTGGCGGTCGGGAAGCCCGATCGGGTCATCCGCCGCACCCCGCAGGTGTGGAACGGCGGCGCCTCGACCGTGACCACATAACGCGCGATGTCACTGTGCAGTTGCCAACCCTGTCCCGGGTCCGCATGCAGATATGCCGCGACCTCCTTGGCGGTCAGCGGCGTTGCGGCATGTGCGTTCAGGGCGCGGGTCATCGCCGCCAGGTCGGGGAATGCGGTCAGGCAGATGTCGCGATAGAGCCCGGCCATCTCCGCTGCCGCCGCCACGTCCTGCGGGGCGGCCGGGGCGAATGTCGAAGGCGATTCGACAGCCGGCGCCGCTGCGGGCATCACCGCCGCCGTGGTCGCCGGCGGCTTCGCCGAACAGCCGAAGCACGCCAGGCCAATCAACACCCAGCCCGCGTTGCGCGCGATCATCGCGGCCGGGCCCACGTGCGTTCCGCCGCGCCCTCCGGCATGGCGCCGCCCCGGCTCCGCACTGGCGTTGCGGTCACCGGACCCGGCACGTTGTCGTCGCTGCGGCATATCTGACTCCCAAGAAACCGCCCACCAGAATGATGAGATGTCGGCATGATATCAAGCTGTCCGCGGTGATATCCCGCTGCATCCTCGTAGACCAGGTTGAGAATAACCAGGGTGCAAACCGCGCGATGTGGCTCGGCTGTGCTTCAAGGCCTGTGGGCCGGGAAGAGTGATGGCGGCACACCCGAAAGGGTACGGGGCATCCGAGGCGCCTTCGCGGCCCCCAGCGTTTCGTCCGGCGCCGTCTGCAGTCCGGCCAAGTTGAGCAGGAACGTGAACGGCGGCATGAGCGGATTGGTCAGCCAGCCCACCGGCCCCATCCCGGCCAGCGACAGCAGCCAGTTCAGCGGCCCGATGGTGGCGCCGAACACGATGTACCATGTCGTGCCGACCACCGCCGGTGTCACCGCCGTCGGCGCCAGCACGATGGTGCGGATCATCCGCCGGCCGCGCGCCTCGCCGTTCAGCAGCAGCGCACCGATCGCCACGATTCAGCCCATGCGTTCGGAAGCCGACATGTTGAACCTGCCGGTGCTCCAGAGGCATCGACGGTCGCCATCAGAACACCAGCACCTTCGCCGCCTCGGCGGTCGCGGCGGCAAGCTCGTTCATGGTGCTGCGCCGCGCGCCCTCCATGATGTCGTCGTCAGTCATGCCGCGCGCATTCATGCAGGTGCCGCAGAGCAAGACGTCGCCCTTGCCGACAACCACGCGCTTCAGCATCCGCTCCAGGCTGTAATAGCCTTCCGGCACCTTCTGGCCACGGCGCGCGGCGCCGACCGCGTCGGCCATCAGGAAGACGGTCACGGCCGTGCCGGGGTCGCGCTTCAGCAGGGCGCCCGCCAGGCGCAGCGCGTTGTAGCAGCGCTCGGTGCCATAGGGCGGGTCGTTCAGGATCAGCAGCGTCGTCATCGACGTATCCCCCCGTTCCGGTTCGATCGCCGAGGATGCGGCGTCGCTCCTCGCACTCCGCCTTGTCGATCTCGCCGCGCGCGAAGCGCTCCTTGAGGATGCCGAGCGGCGTGCGGCCCGGCGGCAGCGTGTGGTAGTGGTGCGGTCCCCAGCTCGGCCCGCCGAGCCAACGGACCAGCACGACCACGGTGGCGATCGCGGCGACGAGCGCCAGGATCATGACCAGCGGCCCGAACACCATGCCGTATCCGCCGCCATCCCACATCATGCGCGGCCCGTAGCCATAGGTCGCGGGCGGCGTCTGCGCCATGACGGCGACCGGCGTTGCCGCCGCGAGCAGGCCGCCCGCGAGCGTCGCGGCGATCGTCCTGTGGCGTCCCATCTCCGTTCTCCCTCTCATCACCGGCCTGCGGATGCTTCCGGTGTTTCGTCTCCATCGCCGTGCGCGGCCTGCCGGTTGGGCAGGGAATAGGCGCGATCGCCATCCCGCAGCGGCTGAGTCAGCATGCGGCCCAGCCGCTGTTCGCGCGGGTCGCGGAACCGGGTGAGGCCGATCGTCATCGCCGCGTGCCTCGCCGCCGGCTGCGCGAGGTAGGTGCCGAACAGGGCATCCATCATGGGCGGCATCCGGGTTGACGGAGGCGGCCGGGATGGCCATCATTCAATCTATCAATTGAATTAACGAACCAAGCCCGACCGATGTCAAGCAGCGACAGTCCGAAGCGTCAGCTCCTCGTCCAGTTCGCCGCGCTGGCCCGCGCGCTCGGTCATGAGCACCGCCTGGAACTGCTGGAGCATCTCGGCCAGGGCGAGCGGTCGGTGGAGGCGCTTGCCACGCGATGCGGCCAGCCCTTCGCCAATATTTCGCAGCACCTCCAGCAGCTACGACGCAGCGGCCTGGTGGCGACACGGCGCAACGGCAAGCGCGTGCTCTACCGCCTGGCGGACGATGCGGTGCCGGCGCTGCTGGCCGCCCTGCGCCAGGTGGCGGAGCGCAACATCGCCGAGGTCC
>MKWE01000053.1:423852-435966 GCA_001899585.1 Rhodospirillales bacterium 70-18 | reverse complement strand
TCGGCCTTGCTGGCATCGGTCGGCGCGATCGCCAGCCCGGTGTCGTCGGCCAGGATGGTGCCGGTGGCCTGGCCCAGCATCTGCCCACCTGCCGGGTCGGTGAGCGTGACGGTGAAGCCGTTATCCGGTTCCACCAGCGTGTCGCCGCGCACCGCGATGGTCAGCGTCTGGCTGATCTGGCCGGCCGCCAGCGTCAGGCTGCCCGACGGCAGCACCAGGTCGGCGAAATCCGCCGCGTCCGCCGGGTTCGCGCCGCTGCCGGTCACCGCCCAGTCCACCACCCGCGCTGCGTCGGCGGCCCCCCCGCGGGTGACCGTGAAGGTGAAGGCGGTGCTGCCGCTATCCCCCTCCGGCCTGGCCGCGTCGGCCGCCGCGATCCCCACGCCGCCCGCCGCGATGAAGCTGGAACTGCCGGTGGCATAGACGCCGTCGCTGAACTCCAGGTCCTCCACGCCGTAATAGTACTGGTAGTCGCCGCCCACATAGACGTAGCGGAAATCGCCGCTGCCCCCGACCCCGCCCAGCAGCCCGGCATAGGTCAGCCCGGTATAGACCGTGTCCGTCCCCGCCCCGGCATTGACCCAGAGCGGCTGCCCGTCGGCATAGATCACGTCGTTGCCCGACTGCGTCGCCACCGCGTCGTGCAGCCCGGGCGCATACACCACGTCGCTGGCGGCACCCACCCCGCGCACGAACTGGCCGTCGCCGGTGGAATGCACCGTATAGGTCTCGCTGGTGACGTCCCACGACCAGGTCCAGGCCAGCGGCGTGGTGCCGAAATTGCCGTAGATGTATTGGACCGCCGCCACGTCCAGCGGCCCCAGCGTGTCCAGCCTGGCACCAGTGTAACTCATCACCGTGTTGGTGCCGGTGTCCAGGCTGGGGTCCAGCGTATAGGCCCCGGCGTCGAACGGGTGTTTCAGCCCCAGCGTATGGCCGATCTCGTGCACCAGCACATGGCCCAGATCGGCCTGGAGCACCGGGTCGGACACATACGACGTGTCCACATACACGTCGCCCGCCGCCGGCAACTGGTTGCTGTAGGTGATCGGATAGCCGCCCGAGCCGATATAGGCGCCCGCCGAGGGGTAGTTTCCCAGCCCCGCCGCGCCGGCGGCACCCAGGCTCGCCAAGTCGTAATAGCCGAAGGTCAGATCGCCTTCGCTCGCCGTGGTCTCGATGAAGGTGATGCCGCTCACCTGCGACCATTGCTGCAACGCCAGCCGCGTGGTGGCCTTGTCCGCCTCGGAGAATGGCTGGAACGTCGCCGCCGCGGTGGCGCTGGCCGCCTTGATCGTCGCGGTGGCCACTTGGGAGAACGAATAGGTGAGCACCACCGGCTGCGCCGCCGGCACTAGCGGCGAGGCGGCCGAAGCAACCGGGAACCAGTACCCGCCGGACAGCAACGCCCGATAATCGGTCACGACAATGGGATCAGAAGTGGCGGTCATGCGCCCCCCGGCGGATCAACGGCAACCTCCCGTCTATCAGCCCGGCCGCCGCCACCGCAATGACCTCAGCCCTCCGCCTCGGCCCGCTCGCGCGCCAGCAGCGCCTGCTTGCGCGCCACCCCCCAGCGATAGCCGGCCAGCCCTCCGTCGCTGCCGATCACCCGATGGCACGGCACCGCCAGCGCCACCGGGTTGGTGGCACAGGACCGCGCCACCGCGCGCACCGCCGCCGGGTTGCCGACCATTTCGGCGAGCTGCGCGTAGCTGCGCGTCTGCCCCGCCGGGATCTGCCGCAGCGCCGCCCACACCCGCAGCTGGAACGCCGTGCCGCGCAGATCCAGCGGCAGCGCCAGCCCGGCCCGAGGCTCGCGCATGAACGCCACCACCGCCCGCACCGTATCGGTCAGCGCCGCGTCGTCCGCCACCACCGTGGCACGCGGGAACCGCCGGCGCAGCTCGCCCAGCAGCGTGTCGTCCGGCTCGGCGAAGCCCAGGAAGCACACCCCCGCCGCGGTCGCCGCCACCAGCAGCCGCCCGAACGGGCATTCCGCCAACGCGGTGCGGATCACCTCCCCCGCCCCCCCGCGTCGCAGCGCCCCCGGCGTCATGCCCAGCAGCCGCCCGGTATCCTCGTACACCCGCGACTCGGAGCCATAGCCGGCCTCCGCCACCGCGTCGGCCACCCGTGCCCCGCCCGCCAGCGCCGCCTGCAGCCGCCGCGCCCGCACCCCTTCGGCATAGCCGCGCGGCGTCAGCCCGGTATGGTCGCGGAACAGCCGCAGGAAATGGAAGCGCGAATACCCCGACCGCTCGGCCAGCCGCTCCAGCGCGGGGATCGCCTCCTCCGCCTCGATGAACGCGCAGGCATCCGCCACCACGGCGCGCGCCAGCGCCTCGCGCTCGCCTTTCGGGTCGCAGCGCCGGCAGGCGCGGAACCCCGCCGCCTCGGCCTGCGCGCAATCCGGAAAAAACCGGACATTCTCGCGCTTTGGCCGCGGCGAGGGGCAGCCCGGCCGGCAATAGATGCCCATGGTCGCGACCGCATAGAGGAAATCCGCCCGCTGGCGGCGGAGAACCAGGTCCCAGCGTGTGTCATCGATGGTGCTCATGGCCATTACAATGGGGTGCGCCGGCCCCCGCCGCCATCCGGACCTTGCCGCGACCGTCGCGTGCCGGTTGTGAAATATTTAATCCCACGCGCCAGCTTTTGCTGTTGCAAATCGGCCGGTTGCGCGGTTTACCTCATTCGCCGCGCGATATGGGCGACGTGGCCGTGCCAACGCCGGCCAGCACCGCGTGTCCAGGAGGCTTCATCGATGCGCCTATCGTCCCCGCCGACTCCGGCCGTCTCCACGGCGCGGCTTGCATCGCTCGGTGCCACGCTGCTGCTCGCCACCGCCCTGGCCGGCTGCAGCAAGCCCGCGCCGGCCCCGCCCCCCGCCCCGGCGCCTGTCCCGATGGCGCAGATGGACCCGGTGCCCACCGCCAGGGCCTGCGCCAAGCCGGAGGAGAAAGAGGCGTTCGACGTCACCGGCCTGAAAACCCGCCTGATGGTCGCCGCCCTGGCCTGCGGCGAGGAGGACAAGTACAACGCCTTCATCAAGCGCAACCGCCCCGTGCTGGTGACGCAGGACGCCAAGCTGACCAACTACTTCAACCGCGCCTATGGCCGCGGCAAGCAGGGCCAGACCGAGATGGACTCCTACAAGACCGAGCTGGCCAACGTGCAGCAGCAGCGCCGCTCGCGCGATGCCGCCTTCTGCCAGGTCAGCAACGCGCTGTTCGGCGAGGCGCTGGCCGCCAAAAGCCCGGCCGACATCGGCCCGCTGGCCAGCAGCGCCCCGATCGACCAGCCGCTCATGGTTTCCACCTGTAACTGACCCCCGAGGAGATGGCACTACCTGTGGCATATCAGACACAGGCTGTGGCTGAAACGCAGCGTCAGCCCCGTTGCATGGTTGCACGCTATGGCTTGCCCGCCCGAGAGTGGCTAAGTTCATCTCACCAGTTTCGGTGGACGAGCAAGACGCTTCCTGGCGACGACGTTCCCTTCGACGGTGCCTTCTCCGGCGCTGACCGGAAATCAAGGAGTAGACAATGACAAACCTGCGCAACGCGATGCTCGCCGCAACCCTGGTGGCCCTGCCGGTTTCGGCGATGGCCCAGCCCGTCAGCGGCATCTATGTCGGCGCCGGCGTCGGCGTGAACCAGCTCTTCAACATGAAGACGAAGCCCAACGCCTTCACCCTGAAGTCCGACCTCGGCTATGTCGGCTCGGTCAGCGCCGGCTACGGCTTCGGCAACGGCCTGCGCGGCGAACTGGAGTTCGCCTATCGCGGCGCCCACTCCAAGATCGGCGGCACCGGCGGCGACTCCGGCATCTACGGCGTGATGGCCAACGCCATCTATGACATCGACGCCGGCTTCGGCTGGATGTACCCGTATATCGGCGCCGGCATCGGCTACCAGTGGATGGCGATCTCCGGCGGTGGCGGCCACGCCCAGTCCAACGGCAACCTCGCCGCCCAGGGCATCGTCGGCGCGGCCTTCCCGACCAGCGTCGCCGGCCTCTCGGTCACCGCCGACGTCCGCTACCTGACCTCGTTCGACGACACCAACTTCCGCGGCAACGGCAAGCTGGACAGCTTCCAGAACCTGTCGGGCATGATCGGCCTGCGCTACGCCCTGGGCGCCGCCCCGGTCGCGGCTGCCCCGGCCCCGGCGGCGGTTCCCGCGGCCGCACCGGCCCCGGCCCCGGTCCGCACCTATCTGGTGTTCTTCGATTGGGACAAGTCTGACCTGACCGCCCGTGCCCGCCAGATCATCGCCGAGGCGGCGCAGGCTTCCACCCGCGTGCAGACCACCCGCATCGAGGTTGACGGCCACGCCGACAAGTCCGGCACTGCCCGCTACAACCAGGCGCTGTCCATGCGTCGCGCCCAGGTCGTCGCGGCCGAGCTGGTTCGCCTGGGCGTCGCCCAGTCGGCCATCGACATCCAGGCCTTCGGCGACACCAAGCCGCTGGTCCCCACCGCCGACGGTGTGCGCGAGCCGCAGAACCGCCGCGTGGAAATCATCCTGAAGTAATCCTCGCTTCAGACTCGAGCCTGCCAGCCGGCCTCCGGGGAAACCCCGGGGGCCGGCTTCCGTTTGCCCGCCGCGCGGCGTCATCACATCCGCGCGATCAGCCGCCGGCGGGGCCACCCCCCTGTCACGTTAAAAGCACACCCCGGCAACCTGTCGCCCCGCCCCCCGCCCCTTTATGCTCCCGGCCGCATCCCCCGGAGCCCGCGCCATGACCCGATTCGACATCCCCACCCTGCGCACCCCGAGGCTCGTCCTGCGCGCCTTCCGCGAGCAGGACCTGGACGCCTACGCCGCCATGCAGGCCAACCCGGAGGTGATGCGCCACCTGGGGACCGGCCAGCCGCGCAGCCGGGCGGAAACCTGGGACGGCATGGCCCGCGCGCTCGGCCAATGGGCGCTGCGCGGCATCGGCCTGTTCGCGCTGGAGGAGGCGGCCACCGGCCGCTTCGCCGGCCGCGCCGGGGTGCTGCACCCGTTCACCTGGCCGGAACCGGAACTCGCCTACGCGCTGGACCGCCCGTTCTGGGGCCAGGGCCTGGCCACCGAGGCCGCCGCCGCCATCCGCGACTGGGCGCTCACCACCGGCGGCCTGCCCGCCCTGGCCAGCTTCATCCTGCCGGACAACACCGCCTCCGCCGCCGTCGCGCGCCGGTTGGGGGCGGTGCGCAGCGGCACGGTGTCCATCCTCGGCCTCACCGCCGACCGCTGGGCGCATCGACGCGCGTGACCCGGAGGGAGGGTAGGACCGGGGGCAAGGAGCGGATGGCGCCAGCCGCCGCCGCCTGCGTCGATGCGGGCATGACCGACCTCACACCCCGCCCCATTGCCGAACGAATCGCCGCTCTGGACTGGCCCCGCATCGCCGCCGAACTGGACCAGCACGGCTGCGCCGCCACCGGCCCGCTGCTCAGCCCGGCCGAATGCGCCGCCCTGGCCGAGTCGTATGGCAAGCCGATCTTTCGCAGCCGAATAGTGATGGCGCATCATGGTTTCGGCAGCGGCGAATACCAATATTTCGCCGCCCCGCTGCCCGAGCCGGTGGCCGACCTGCGCGCCCTGCTCTATCCGCGCCTGGCGCCGGTCGCCAATGCCTGGGCCGCCCGCCTCGGCACCGCCCCCTTCCCGCCCGGCCACGCCGCCTTCCTGGCCGCCTGCCACGCCGCCGGCCAGACCAGGCCCACGCCCCTGCTGCTGAAATACGGCGCCGGCGACTACAACTGCCTGCACCAGGACCTGTATGGCGACCTCGCCTTCCCGCTCCAGGCCGCCTTCCTGCTCAGCGACCCGGCGCGCGACTTCAGCGGCGGCGAATTCGTACTGGTGGAACAGCGGCCGCGCATGCAGTCACGGCCCGAGGTGGTGGCGCTGCGCCAGGGCGAGGCGGTGATCTTCGCGGTCAATCACCGCCCGGTGGCCGGCAGGCGCGGCGACTACCGCGTCGCCCTGCGCCACGGCGTCAGCCGCATCCGCTCCGGAGCCCGCTTCACGCTCGGGGTTATTTTCCACGACGCGAAATAAAAGAATGAAAGTTTTTTGGTTCTTTTTTTCAAAAAAGAACAGTCTTCTTTGTTTGAAAACAAAGAAGCAAAAAAACTTTATTCGTTTTAGTGCCGACCGTAGGTGTCCTCTAAACGGACGATATCGTCTTCGCCCAGGTAGCTGCCGGATTGCACTTCGATCAGCGTGAGCGGAATGCGGCCGGGATTGTCCAGCCGGTGCAGGCAGCCCAGCGGCAGGTAGATGCTCTCGTTCTCTCGCACCATCAGCACCTCCTCGTCGCGCGTCACCAGCGCGGTGCCCTGCACCACCACCCAATGCTCGGCGCGATGGAAATGCTTCTGCAGCGACAGCTTCTGGCCGGGGCTGACCACGATTCGCTTCACCTGAAACCGCTCGCCCTGGATCAGGCTCTCGTAGAAGCCCCAGGGGCGATACACCCGGTTATGCGCCACCGCCTCGTGGCGCCTGACCGCGCGCAGCCGGTCCACCACCTTCTTCACGTCCTGCGCCCGGTCGCGGTGCATCGCCAGCACCGCGTCCTCGGTCACCACCACCACCGCGTCCTGCAAGCCCACCACAGCGGTCACGATGCCGTCGCTGCGCACGTAGCAGTCGCGCGCGCCCTCCAGCAGCACGTCACCCACCGCCACGTTGCCGGCGCCGTCCTTGTCGCCCAGCGTCCACAGCGCGCCCCAGCTCCCCACATCCGACCAGCCGATATCGGCCGGCACCACCGCGGCATGGCTTGTGCGCTCGGCCACCGCATAGTCCAGGCTGATATTCGGGCAGGCGGTGAAGGAGTCCGGGTCCAGCCGGATGAAGTCCAGGTCCTGCACCCGCCCCGCCACCGCCGCGCGCACCGCCGCCAGCACCGCCGGCGCATGCTCCGCCATCTCGGCGATCAGGGTGGCGGCGGTGAACACGAACATGCCGGAATTCCACAGGAACCGCCCTGACCCGGCCATCTCGGCGGCGGCGGCGGCATCCGGCTTCTCGACGAACCGGCCGACCGCGTGCACGCCGGCAATGCCCTCCAGCGCCGGGCCAAGCTCCATATAGCCATAGCCGGTCTCGGCACTGGTCGGGCGCATGCCGAAGGTGACGATCCGCCCTGCCCTGGCCGCCGCCACGGCGGCATCCAGCGCCACATGCAGCGCCGCCACGTCGCCGATCGCGGCATCGGCGGCCATCATCCACAGCACCGCGTCCGGCGTCGCCTCGGCCACCAGCAGGGCGGCGGCCAGGATCGCCGGGCCGGAATTGCGCCCCACCGGCTCCAGCACGATGCGCGCGCCCTCCACCCCGGCCAGGCGCATCTGCTCGGCCACCAGGAAACGATGCTCCTGGTTGCACACCACCAGCGGCGGCGCGAAACCCTCGCCGGCGGCGCGCTGCGCGGTCTCCTGGATCATCGAACGCTCGGAGATCAGCGGCCAGAACTGCTTCGGGAAGCTCTCGCGCGACACCGGCCATAGCCGCGTGCCAGAGCCCCCGGACAGGATCACCGGAACCACGCGGCGGGCGGCGGCTTGGGCGGAGTCGGACATGTCGGGCACCATGCTGGAACGATCGCACCTATAGGTGGCGGGCGGCGCGCCTGTCCAGCCGGCGAGAATATCCGGCGGGCAGACACGGCCTCGTTCCTTGCGGGCGGCGCGCGGCACGGCCAGTATGCTGCCCCTTCTCAATCCGACGAAAGCGCCGCCATGAACGCCCCCGCCTCGCTGCCCAACGACCCGCAAACCGCCATCCGCGAGATTACGCAACGGATCGAACCGGCATTGATCGAGATTCGTCGCGACCTGCACGCCCATCCCGAGCTGGCGTTCGAGGAAGTGCGCACCGCCGGCGTGGTGGCGCGCGAGCTGGCCCGCCTGGGCATCGAGCACCAGACCGGCGTTGCCAAGACCGGCGTGGTCGGGCTGATCCGCGGCGGCCGCCCCGGCCCGGTGCTGGTGATCCGCGCCGACATGGACGCGCTGCCGATCCACGAGCAGACCGGCCTGCCCTTCGCCAGCACCGTCGACGGCAAGATGCACGCCTGCGGCCACGACCTGCACACCACCACCCTGATCGGCGTGGCCGAGGTGCTGCGCGACCTGGCGCCGCAGATCGCGGGCACCGTCAAGCTGGTGTTCCAGCCGGCCGAGGAGGCGATCGGCGGCATGAAGGTGATGCTGGAGGAAGGCGTGCTGGACGGCCCGAAGGTGGATTTCGCCCTCGGCTTCCACAACCACCCGCACTCGCCGGTCGGCACGTTCGACTATACGCGCGGCCCGGCCCTGGCGGCGGCGGATGTGTTCACCGTCACTGTGCACGGCGTCTCCGGCCATGCCGCCTATCCGCACGGCGCGGTGGACCCGATCGTGGCCGCCGCCCACCTGATCACCCAGTTGCAGACGGTGGTCTCGCGCGAGGTCAATCCGCTGCACCCCGCGGTGGTCACCGTGGGCGCCATCCATGGCGGCCTGGCCAGCAACATCATCCCCGACTCGGTCACCTTCACCGGCACCGTGCGCACCCTGCACGACGCCGCGCGCGACACCGCCGAAGCCGCCATCAAGCGGCTCTGCGCCGGCGCGCTGGAGGGGCTGCGGGTGCGCTGCGAGGTGGATTACATCCGTGGCGTGCCGCCGCTGGTCAACGACGATCGCGTGCTGGACCCCACCATGGACGCGGTGCGCCACCAGTTCGGCGATGTGGTGCGCGAGCGGCCGCCGACCATGGGGGCGGAGGATTTCGCCCTGATGTCCCAGCGCGTGCCCAGCTTCCAGCTCGGCATCGGCTCCGGCGCCCCCGGCCGCGACGACCGGCTGCACAACTCCAACTACCAGCCCGACGAGGCCTGCATCGGCCTGGGCGTCCAGGCGCTGTCGCGCGCCGCGCTGGAGTTGCTGTCCTGAGGATCTGCGTCTACGGCGCCGGCGCCATCGGCGGCCACCTGGCCACACGGCTGGCGCGCGGCGGGGCCGAAGTCTCCATCGTCGCCCGTGGCGCCCAGCTTGCGGCGGTGCGGGCACATGGGCTGCGCATCCAGGCGCCGGATGACGAATTCACCGCCCGCGTCGCCGCCAGCGACGATCCCGCGACGCTCGGCAGGCAGGACGCGGTGATCGTGACGGTGAAGGCGCCCGCCCTGCCCTCGGTCGCCGCCGGCATCGCGCCGTTGCTGGGGCCGGGGACGCCGGTGGCGTTCGTGATGAACGGCATTCCGTGGTGGTATTTCCACGCCCATGGCGGCGCGCTGGAGGGCCGGCGGCTGCCGGCGGTGGACCCGGGCGACGCCGTGTGGAACGCCGTCGGGCCGGCGCAAGCCATTGGCGGGGTTGTCTATTCCGCCTGCACGGTGATCTCCCCCGGGGTGATCCAGGTGGCCAACCGGCGCAGCCGGCTGGTGCTGGGCGAGCCGGACCGCAGCGCCTCGCCGCGCATCGAGGCCATTGCCGCGCCGCTGCGCGCGGCGGGGTTCGAGGTGGAAGCCAGCACCGATATCCGCACCGCGATCTGGGCCAAGCTGCTGACCAACCTCGCATCCGGCCCGCTGGTGGTGCTGGCGCGCGCGGCGCCGCGCGAGGTGCTGGCCGAGCCGGCCTGCGTCGCTGCCAGCCGGGCGGTATTCGCCGAGGGGCTGGCGGTCGCGGCCGCGCTCGGCTGCCGGGTGGTGATGGATATCGACAAGCAGATCAATGCGTTGCAGGCGATGACCCACCGGCCCAGCATCCTGCAGGACCTGCAACTCGGCCGGCCGATGGAGGTTGCCGGCATCCTGGACGGGGCGCTGGAACTGGCGCGGCTGGCCGGGGTGTCGACGCCGGTGCTGGCGATGCTGGTGGCGCTGACGCGGGTGCGGGCGCGCGAGGCGGGGCTTTATTAGCGCGCCAGCACGATATTAGCGCGGCAAGGCGGTCTGGCCGAGCACCCAGCCTTCCCAGCGGCGGATCCAGGGGTCGTCCGGGATGAAATCCGGGCGGTGGCCTGCGAGCACGTTGAGCACGCAGAGCACGCCCAGCAGGCTGTCGAAACGGTCCTCGCCGGGCGCGTCGGGGCCGAATCCAGAGGCCAGAATCGCCCCTAAATCGGGCGAAAATCGCACCGCGAGCCGCCGCATCCGGGCCAGGAGCGGCTCCGCAAGGGCGGCGCGGTCGGTCTGGCGGCGCTTGCTGCCGGGGAGTTTGAGGCCCAGGTGGCGCAGCGCCTCGGCCGGATAGGTCTCGGCCATAATTGTCGCATTCCGGCCCGATAAATCGGCCAGCCGGCCTTCGAACGGCCACAGCCGCGGCGGCGCCGGGCCGGCCAGTTCGGGCAGCAGCCAGTCCCGCCACGCCGCGATCGCCGCCTTGCCGGTCTGGTTGGCGCCCAGCGTCCAGAACAGCGGCGCGCCGGCCGGGCGTTCGGCGGTGGCGCGGTCGCAGGCGCGCGAGAGGCCGGCCGGGCCGCCGAGGTCCAGCGCCGCCGCGTGCGCCGCCCGTGTCATGCCGGCCAGGCCGCGGCGCGGGTAGAAGGGGCGGTCGGGGCCGAGCTGGTCCAGCGTGTCGCACACCGCGAAGAAGCCGGGGCGGCTGGCCAGGGCGCGCAGGAAGCTGGGGAAATCCGGCTGGCGGGCCCAGCGGGCGGCGTAGGCGCGCGGCAGGCCGAGCGGCAGGTCCACGCCCAGCACCACCGTGCCCTCGCCGGCCTGGGCGCGCAGCCGGGGCAGCAGGGTTTCGACCGGGCCGACCGGCGCGGGCGCGGCCAGGTGCCAGCCCGCGCCGTCGAGGCGGGCGACGCTGATCCAGCGCTTGCGCGGGTCGATGCTCCAATCCGCGTGGGCGGCGATGGTTATGGGCATGGCTGCGGCGAAGAGTGCAGGAAGAAAGGGTTCTTTTTGTTCACAAAAAGAAGGCTTCCGTTCTTGCTAAAGCGGTTTCTCCGCCTTCTGCAACAGCCGCGCGAACAGCCCCGGCTTTTTCGGCGGCGCCGGCGGCTTGGCGGCGGTGGCGCGGGCCTGTTCTTCCTGCTGGCGGTCGCGGGCCTTCTGGGCCAGCCATTTGTCCAGGCTGACGCCGGCCTTGGCGGCACGCTTGGCCTCGTAGGCACGCTGGGCATCGGTGAGCGGTTTGGTCATGCTGGTCCTCACGCCGGGGTGCGATGTTGTGGCAGCAGCGCGGAACGGGATCAAGCGGGGGCGGGATGGACGGCCGGGTGGCGATCGTGAACGGCTTTGGCCGGACGCTGGGCGACGGCATCATCGGCTTGCAGGCGCTGCATGCCGTGCGGGCGCTGGGGCTGCTGCGGCGCGAGGCGGTGCTGTTCCGGTTGGTGATGCCCTCGCCGGTGATCGAGGGGGTGTATGCGGCGGCGGCCGACCTGGCGGAGATCCGGGTGCTGCCGTGGGAGGATGCGACGCCGGCGCGGCCGTTCGCGGGCGCCACGGGGTTCGCCGAGGTGATCGACATGCGGGATTTCGCCTTCGACCCGGATTTCCGGGGGGTGGCGATGATCGATTATTTCCTGCGGCGGCTGGGGGCGGACCCGGCTTCGGTGCCGGCGGCCTGGAAGCGCAACACCTGGCTGGCGCCGCGCGTGGCGGCACCGGCACCAGCGGCGGGGGGGGCGGCGGGCGGGTATGTGTTGGTATGCCCGCGCACCGCCAACCCGATGCGCGACATGCCGGAGGCGGTGCAGGCGCGTATCCTGGCGTGGCTGGAGCGGCATTGCGGGGTGCCGGTGCTGACGCAGGCGCGGCTGCCGCCGGCGGCCAGCCTGGACGCGCTGTGCGCGCTGGTGGGCGGGGCGCGGCTGGTGGTTTCGGCCGATACCGCGATGGTGCATCTGGCCGACGCGATGGGGGTGGCGTGCCTGGCGTTTTTCACCACCCACGACCCGGCGTGGCGGGTGCGGGACTATCCCCTGTGCCGGTCCGTGCATCTGCGGCCGGAGGGGCTGCCGCCGGCGCTGGAGTTTCCGCGCGGGGCCGAGGATGTGGCGGCGGCGCGGGCGGCGTGGGATGCGCTGGGGGCGGATGGTGCCGAGACGGCGTTGCGGGGGGCGTGGGCGGCGGTGGCGGGGTAGCGCGGGTTTTTGGTTCACATCGAGG
>MKWE01000053.1:397594-423843 GCA_001899585.1 Rhodospirillales bacterium 70-18 | reverse complement strand
GGGGAGAAGGAAGCAGCGTTTTGCCTGCTTCTCCCCGCATCCCCGCCTCGATGTGAATCTGTTTGCTTGCCAAGCGGCGATGCCGCGCCGATGTCTGCCCGGATGGATTACGGGATGGAGACGCATGGGATGGCCGAGGCGCGGGTGAAGGCCGGGCTGTGGGTGCAGGCGGCGCTGCGGCTGGGCAATGCGGCCGGGCGCTACGGCATGGTGCTGCGCAAGGGCGACCCGGATGCCGGCGGCGTGCTGGTGGTGCTGCATGGCCGGCTGGGCATGGTGGTGCTGTCGCAGTCGCGCGGGGCGGAGGGCGAGATGACCTGGGTGCGGGCGACCGGGGCGGCGGCGGTGGACCAGGCGGCGGTCGATGCCTATGTGCAGCGTCAGCTTGGTTATGACCCCGATCTGTGGGTGGTGGAGTTCGAAAGCCCAGACCTGCTGCCGCCGTTCGAGGGCAAAATCGTATAGCCGGCACTACCGTGGCCGGCGCTACCGTGGCCGGCGCTACCGTGGCCGGCGCTACCCTTGGGCGACGCGGGCGGCGATGGCGGCGAGCAGGGTGGCGTCCTCGGCGATCTTACGGGCGAAGGGGCGGGGCGAGGCGAAGGCCGCCGCCAGCTCGTCGATGTTGTGGAACACGTAGGGTTTCGGATCGCGGTCGAAATCGGTGAACACCGGGGAGCCCCGCTTTGGCCAATGGCCGGCGCATTGGGCGACCAGGGTGTGGATGTAGCTCTCGTCGGGGATGGCGGAGAAGCGGAAGGATTCGCGCCGGTGGCTGTCGGCGTCGTGCAGCGCCAGCACGGCCGCGGCCACCTCGCCGGACAGGCACCACCATTGCGGGCCGTGCACCAGGCGGTCCAGCGGCTGCTTGCCGGCCTGGTGCAGCTTCATCATGTCCCGCAGGTCGGCGAATTCGGGCGGGCCGAACAGGCGTTCCCTGGGGTGGACGTGGCGCGGGCTGGTGGCCAGCGAGTCGAAATAGCAGAACGCATCGTAGCGCCACCTGAATTCCGGCAACGAATTCTGCACGATCCACAGCGTCGGCGCGGCGAGCGCCTCGGTCAGCTTGCCGATGGCCTTGATCGGCACCGTGTCGTCGGAGATCAGCACCAGGCGGTCGAACGCGGCGTGGCGCAGGGCGTGGCGGATCAAAGCGATTTCCGCCAGGACCATGTTGAAGCCGCCCCAGAAGACGGTCTGCCGGTCCTCAATGAACACGACATCGGGGCGGCCCTGGAGGGCGGCGAAGGCCGACAGTTCCGCCTTGGCGTCCACATGCACGAAGAAGGTCGCGCCCGAGCCGGCGAACATATCGACGGTGGCACGCAGCACGGCGGGGCGGGTATAGGCCAGGACAAGAACGGCGAGCGTCACGGCGGTTGCCTGTTGCTGCACACGGGAACGCGGTCATTCGTCGTCGTCGTCGTCGGCGGCGGCGGCGGCGCGCCGGCCGGGTCGCCGGCAATGCCAAGCGGTTCTCCGGATACCACGGCGCGGCGGCTGCCGCGACGGTATTCCGGCCAGGACAGGCCGGGGGGCGGGCGGGTTCGGGCGGGCGAAGGCGGGGAACACGAATAAATAATCGGTCGCCAGGTGGCCGAGGACGGCGGGGGCGACGCCCTTGGCCGTGCCGATCCCTCACATCCTGCACTCGGCCGCATAGGCGTCGCCGTGATCCTGGAACACCCGCCCCCTGGTGACGAGGGCCGGCGTGCCGTCCTTGCCCTTTTCCACCCGCAGCGCCCACCAGTCCTGGATCGGGTGCTGGTTCGGCCCGAAGCGGAACCTGCCGCGCACGGACTGGAAGGTCGCCGGCAGCATGGCGCGGCGGAATAGCTCGGTGTCGCGCAGCTGGCCCTTGGTTTCGAACAGGGCGGCGCCGATCGCCAGCGCCGTGTCGTAGCCCTGGCTGGCGTAGCAGGTGGGCAGGCGCTTGTACTTCGCCTGGAAATCGGCCATGAAGCCGCGATTGGCGACGTTGTCGAAATCGGCGTTCCAGTGGGCGCTGACATCGATGCCCAGCGCCGCCTCGCCGACCGCCCCGAGGATAACGCTGTCCAGGGAGGGCGCCGGCAGCACCATCGGAACCCTGCCCAGCAGCCCGGCCTGCCGGTACTGGCGGATGAAGGCGATGCCGAGGGCGCCAGGGTGGAACTGGAACACCGCATCGGGGTTGGCGGCGCGGATCCGCGCCATCTCGGGGCCGTAGTCGGTCTGGTCGGGGCGGGTGTGGCTCTCGCCGGCGATGCTGCCCTTGAAGTAGCGCCTGAAGCCGGCGATGGCGTCCCTGCCGGCCCGGGAGTCGGGCGCCAGCACATACATGCGCCTGTGGCCGAGCAGATTGGCGTTCTCGCCCGCGCTTTCGTGCGGGCCGTCGTTCTGCCAGGACACCACGTAGTAGTTGGGGTGGCAGTTCCGGCCGGCGAGGTTGGCGGGGGCGGCGTTCGGGCTGACATAGATGCCGCCCTCGTCGAGGATGTCGCCGACCACGGCGCCGAGCACGCTTGAAAATGCGATGCCGGTGTAGAGGCGGATGCCGTCGGTGTTGATGAGACGGTTGACGATCTGCCTCGCCTGGGCGGGCCGCAGCCCGTCATCCTCCACCAGCAGGTCCACCGGCACGCCGCCGAGCTTGCCGTCGGCCATGGCGAGCCGGAAGCCGTCGCGAATATCCGCCCCCAGATAGCCGCCGGGGCCGGAGAGCGTGGTGACCATGGCGATCCTGAGCGGCCCGCCCTGAACGTGCAGGATGGGGGCATGCAGGATGGGGGCGTGCAGGATCGCCGGCATGGCCAGCATACCGGCGGCGGCGAGCGCGGCGCGGCGGGTGGTGAGCGCGGTTTTCGGGAAGGTCTTCTTTTTGTGAACAAAAAGAAGCAAAGAAACTTTATTCGCTGGAGTCTCTCCGCGGACGGACTCCAGCGTATGAAGTTTTTTGGTTCTTTTTTTCAAAAAAGAACCGCTTTCCTACCTCAACGACGCATTGAGCTTGTCCAGCGCCGCCGCCCCCGGCACCAGCGCCGAATCATCCAGCGCGTTGAACGGCGTCGGCACGGTGCCGAGATAGCCATGCAGGTCGTCGGCGTCGGGGTCCACGTAGAGCAGGCCGGTGACGATCTCGCCGCGCGCGTGGTGGTGCTGCAGGTAGTTCATCGCGCTGGCGCGGTCGTTGACGTTGTATTCGGCCTCCAGCTTGCGCAGCTTCAGCAGCGAACCGTCGTGCTGGCGGACGATCTCCACCGAGCCGGGGGCGTAGTCGGCGGTGATCTCGTCGCGCCCGGTGATGACATCGAGGAAGTTCACGGCATCGTTGTGCTCGCGCACGTAGTCGAAGCTTTTCGTGCTGCCCTCGTGGTTGTTGAAGGCGACGCAGGGGCTGATGCAGTCGATGAAGGCGGCCCCCTTGTGCATCAGCGCGCCCTTGATGAGCGGCACAAGCTGCGTCTTGTCGCCCGAGAAGCCGCGGCCGACATAGGTGGCGCCGAGTTGCAGCGCCATCGAGATCATGTCGATCGGCTCGTCCAGGTTCGGCACGCCGCGCTTGTTCTTGGCGCCCTTGTCGGCGGTGGCGGAGAACTGGCCCTTGGTGAGGCCGTACACCCCGTTGTTCTCGACGATATAGGTCATGTTGACGCCACGGCGGATCGAATGGGCGAACTGGCCGATGCCGATCGAGGCGCTGTCGCCGTCGCCGGAGACGCCGAGATAGATCAGGTCGCGGTTGGCGATGTTCGCGCCGGTCAGCACGCTGGGCATGCGCCCGTGCACCGAGTTGAAGCCGTGCGAATTGCCGAGGAAATAGGTGGGCGTCTTGGAGGAGCAGCCGATGCCGGAGAGCTTGGCGATGCGGTGGGGCTGCAAATCCAGCTCGAAACAGGCACGGATGATGGCGGCGCTGATCGAATCATGGCCGCACCCGGCGCAGAGCGTGGAGATGGCGCCCTCGTAGTCGCGCCGGGTGAAGCCCAGCGCGTTGGTGGCCAGTTCCGGGTGGTGCAGCTTCGGCTTCGGGAGATAGGTCATTGCACGCTCTCGAACTGCTGGGCGGGGACTTCCGGGGCGACGGTGCGGGCGATGGCGGCGGCGATGAAGCGGGCGGTGATCGGTGAGCCGTCGAAATGCAGCACGCGCACCAGGCGCTTGGGGTCGATCTCGCCCTCGTTGATCAGCAGGGTGCGCAGCTGGGCGTCGCGGTTCTGCTCGACGACGAACACATGGCTGTGGCCGGCGACGAAATTCATCACCTCCTCGCCGAACGGGAAGGCGCGCACGCGCAGCGCGTCGACCGCGATGCCCTGTGCCGCCAGCAATTCCACCGCCTCGTCCATCGCCGGGCTGGTGGAGCCGTAATAGATCGCGCCGAGGCGGGTGGGCTCGGCGGCGTCGTGGCGGATGGCGGCGGGCACCAGGGTCTTGGCGGTGTCGAACTTGTGCAGCAGCCGCTCCATGTTGTCCTGGTAGGCCGCCCCCTCCTCGGTGTAGCGGGCGAAGCGGTCGCGCGAGGTGCCGCGGGTGAAGAAGCTGCCCTTGGTGGGGTGGGTGCCGGGATAGGTGCGATAGGGGATGCCGTCGCCGTCCACATCCAGGTAGCGGCCGAACTGGCGGCCGGAGTCCAGCTCGGCGGCGGTCATCACCTTGCCGCGGTCCATCCGGCGGGTGTCGTCCCACTTGAACGGGGCGCAGAGCCGGTCGTTCATGCCGATATCGAGGTCGAGCAGCACGAAAACCGGGGTTTGCAGCCGGTCCGCCAGGTCGAAGGCCAACGCCGCCATCTCGAAGCATTCATGCGGGTCTTCGGGGAACAGCAGCACGTGCTTGGTGTCGCCGTGGCTGGCATAGGCGCAGGAGAGCACGTCGCATTGCTGGGTGCGCGTGGGCATGCCGGTGGAGGGGCCGGCACGCTGCACGTCGAAGATCACCGCCGGGATTTCGGCGAAATAGGCCAGCCCGATGAACTCCTGCATCAGCGAGATGCCAGGGCCGGAGGTGGCGGTGAAGGCGCGCGCGCCGTTCCAGGCGGCGCCGATCACCATGCCGATCGAGGCCAGCTCGTCCTCGGCCTGCACGATGCCGAATTTCTTGGCCCCGGTTTCCTTGTCCACCCGGAAGCGGTTGCAGTAGCGGGTGAACGCCTCGGCCAGCGAGGTGGAGGGGGTGATCGGGTACCAGGCGCAGACGGTGGCGCCGCCATATACGGCGCCCAGCCCGGCCGCCGCGTTGCCCTCGATGAAGATGCGCTCGCCCACCCGGTCGGAGCGGCGGACGCGCAGGCCGATCGGGCAGGCGAGGTTGGCCAGCGCCCAGTCCCGCCCCAGATGCAGCGCCTGGACGTTGGCGCCGATCAGCTTCTCCTTGGTGCGGAACTGCTCGGCCAGCAGAGTCTCGATCACCTTCGGCTCGATGTCCAGCAGGGCGGACAGGGCGCCCACGTAGATGATGTTCTTGAACAGCTGGCGCTGCCGGCTGTCGGTGTATTGCGCGTTGCTGATGGCGGTGAGCGGCACGCCGATCACGTTGATGTCGTCGCGGAACTTGCTCGCCGGCATCGGCTTGGTGTTGTCGTAGAACAGGTAGCCGCCGGGCACGATGGACTTCACGTCCTGGTCCCAGGTCTGCGGGTTCATCGCCACCATCAGGTCGGTGCCGCCGCGCGCGCCCATGTGGTTGGCTTCGGAGACGCGCACCTCGTACCAGGTGGGCAGGCCCTGGATGTTGGAGGGGAAGATGTTGCGCGGCGTCGCCGGCACGCCCATGCGCAGGATCGACTGGGCGAACAGCCGGTTGGCCGAGGCCGAGCCGGAGCCGTTGACGTTGGCGAACTTGACGACGAAGTCGTTGACAGCCTGCAGCGCGCTCATGCCGGAACCCTCACCGCGCTGCCGGGCTTGACCTGCGCCATGTCGAGCAGGAAGCGCTGCATGTCCCACGCCCCGGTGGGGCAGCGCTCGGCGCACAGGCCGCAATGCAGGCAGACATCCTCGTCCTTGGCCATGATGCGCCCGGTTTTGAGTCCGCTGGAGACATACAGCTCCTGGGTGGTGTTGTGCGCCGGCGCGTTCAGCCGCGTGCGCAGCTCGGCCTCGGCGCCGTCCTCGGTGAAGGTGATACAGTCCACCGGGCAGATATCCACGCAGGCGTCGCACTCGATGCACAGCTTCGGCGCGAACACCGTCTGCACGTCGCAGTTCAGGCAGCGCTGCGCCTCCTTGAAGGCGAGCGCCGGGTCGAAGCCGAGTTCGACCTCGGCGCCGATATCCGCCAGCGCCACCGCCTTCTCCGTGTGCGGCACCTTGTAGCGCAGGTCGATGGCGACGTCGTTGTCATAGCTCCATTCGTGGATGCCCATCTTCTGGCTGACCAGCGTGGTCATCGGCGGCGGCCGGTCGGCCACGTCCTCGCCGCGGCAGAGCTTGTCGATGGAGATCGCCGCCTGGTGGCCGTGCGCCACCGCCCAGATGATGTTCTTGGGGCCGAAGGCGGAGTCGCCGCCGAAGAACACCTTGGGGTGGGTGGAGCGGAACGTGGCCTCGTCCACCTTGGGCATGCCCCAGCGGTCGAACTCGATGCCGATATCCTTCTCGATCCATGGGAAGGCGTTCTCCTGCCCCACCGCCACCAGCACGTCGTCGCATTCCATGAACACGTCCGGCTCGCCGGTGGGCACCAGCCGGCGGCGGCCCTTCTCGTCGTATTCGGCGTGCACCTTCTCGAAGGTCATGCCGACCAGGCGGCCCTCCTTGTGCTCGAAGCTTTTGGGCACGTGGAAATTGATGATCGGGATGTCCTCGTTCATCGCGTCCTGCTTCTCCCAGGGCGACGCCTTCATCTCCTCGAACCCGCTGCGCACCACCACCTTCACCTCGGCGCCGCCGAGGCGGCGGGCGGAGCGGCAGCAATCCATCGCGGTGTTGCCGCCACCCAGCACCAGCACGCGCCGGCCGATGCCGCTGACATGGCCGAAGGATACCGAGGAGAGCCAGTCGATGCCGATATGGATGTTGGCCGCCGCCTCGGTCCGCCCGGGCAGGTCCAGGTCGCGGCCGCGCGGGGCGCCGGAGCCGACGAAAATCGCGTCGTAGCCCTCATTCAGCAGCGATTTCAGGCTGGAAACATACGAATTATACCGGGTTTCCACCCCAAGATCGACGATATAGCCGACCTCCTCGTCGATCACGCTCTCGGGCAGGCGGAATTTGGGGATCTGGCTGCGGATGAAGCCGCCGCCATGGGGGGCGCTGTCGTACACCACCACCTGGTAGCCGGAGGGTGCCAGGTCGCGCGCCACCGTCAGGCTGGCGGGGCCGGCGCCGACGCAGGCGACGCGGTAGCCGTTGCGGGTGGCGGCCGGGGTGGGCATGCGCGCCGAGACATCGCCCTTGTAGTCGGCGGCGACGCGCTTCAGCCGGCAGATCGCCACCGGCTCCTGCTCCACCCGCCCGCGGCGGCAGGCCGGCTCGCAGGGCCGGTCGCAGGTGCGGCCGAGGATGCCGGGGAAGACGTTGGACTTCCAGTTGATCATATAGGCGTCGGCATAGCGGCCGTCGGCGATCAGCCGGATGTATTCGGGGACCGGGGTGTGGGCGGGGCACGCCCACTGGCAGTCGACAACCTTGTGGAAGTAGTTCGGGTCGCTGATGTCCGTCGGCTTCAAGACGCAGGAACTCCCCTATCTTCCCGGCGCTCGCGGCGCCGTGTTGCCCCGGCGTTGCCGCCTTGGGGGTCGGTTACTATGGCATCGCCCGGAGCGTCCCGGTAGACCCCCCATCGACCGGGGGGGCAGGTCTGGCATACCAGGGGCTTATGGCCCCAACATGATCCGATGAAACAGATCGCCGCCCTCCTGCTCATGCTGCTCGCCCTGGCCGCCGCGCCCGCGACCGGGGCGGCGGAGACGCTGAAGCTGAGCACCTGGAACCTGGAATGGCTGACCGCGCGGCCGCCAGGCGACCCGGCGCTGCCGCCCGACGTGCGGCCGAAAACCGCCGCCGACATCGACCGCCTGCGCGACTACGCCGGGCTGCTGGCCGCCGACGTGGTGGCGTTCCAGGAGGTGGACGGGCCGGCGGTGGCCGCACGGGTGTTCCCGCCGGAACGTTACGTTTTGCATCTTACTAGTGACGGCGTGGTGCAGCGGGTCGGCTTCGCGGTACGCCGGGGGCTGCGCTTCACCGCCAACCCGGACCTGGCGGGGCTGACGCTGGGGCCGGGAAGCCGGCTGCGCAGCGGGGCGGACATCACCCTGGACCTGCCGGGCGGGCGGCTGCGGCTGCTGGCGGTGCACCTCAAGACCGGCTGCCGGGAGGACGCGCTGGCCCGCTCCCGGCGGGGGCAATGCGCCACCCTGCGGATGCAGTTGCCGGTGCTGCAAGGCTGGATCGCCCAGCGGCGGGCGGAGGGGGTGCCGTTCGTGCTGATGGGCGATTTCAACCGCTGGATGGACGGGCGTGACGCCTTCTATGCCGGGCTCAGCCAGTCCGGGCCGCTTGCGCGCGCCACGGAGGGGCATTTCAGCCCGTGCTGGGGCGGCGGCGGCTTCATCGACCACATCATCGCCGGCGGCGCGGCGCGCGGCTGGATGCGCGCCGACACGCTGCGCGTGCTGGTGTTCCGCGAGCAGGGCATCGAGTGGAAACAACGTCTGAGTGATCATTGTCCCGTTTCGGTCCAATTCCAGGTGCCGGGCTGACGCTCCGCGGCGTGCCGGTTATGCTGCACGCTTTCCCCTCTCGGAGTGCAGCCATTGAGCCTCACCGTCCTGGTTACCGGCGCCTCGGCCGGCTTCGGCGCCGCCATCACCCGCCGGCTGGTGGCCGAGGGCCATCGCGTGATCGCCGCCGCCCGCCGGATCGACCGCCTGCGCGCGCTGGCCGCTGAACTGGGGGCCGCCGTGCTGCCGGTGGCGCTGGATGTCACCGACGCCGCCGCCGTGGCCGCCCTGCCCGGCAGCCTGCCGGAGGGCTGGCGCGAGGTGGATGTGCTGGTCAACAACGCCGGCCTCGGGCTGGGGCTGGACCCGGCATGGAAGGCCGATCTGGCGCAGTGGGACACCATGGTGGCCACCAACTGCACCGGGCTGATGCACATGACCCGCGCGCTGCTGCCCGCCATGGTGGCGCGCGACCGGGGGCACGTGATCAACCTGTCGAGCACGGCGGCGATCTACCCCTATCCGGGCGGGCATGTGTACGGCGCCTCCAAGGCGTTCGTCACGCAGTTCAGCCTGAACCTGCGCGCCGACCTGGTGGGCACCGGGGTGCGGGTGACCGACCTGGAGCCGGGGCTGGTCGGCGGGTCCGAGTTCAGCAGCGTGCGCTTCGGCGGCGATGCGGCGCGGGCGGCGGCGGTGTATGCCGGCACCCAGCCGCTGACGCCGGAGGACATCGCCGAGGCGGTGGCCTGGGTGATCGCCCTGCCCCGCCACATGAACGTGAACCGCATGGAGCTGATGCCCACCTGCCAGGCGCCGGCGGCGCTGGCGGTGAAGCGGCAGGCATAGGGCGCCGGCCGGGCAGCACCCGCCGGTGCGCCGCATCTTCCTGCGCGTGACCCTGCCGCTGGCGGGGATGAACTTCCTCACCCAGGCCTCGCGCGCCGTGCTGTCGGTGGTAGGGCCGGTGCTGGCGGTGCAGTACCGGCTGTCGGCCAGCGAGTTGGGGCTGCTCAGCGCGGTGATGTTCGGCGCCTATTGCCTGTGGCAATTGCCGGTGGGGCTGCTGCTGGACCTGTATGGGCCGCGGCGGGTGCAGGCCTGCATGGGGGTGACCGCGGCGGCGGGTTTCGCCGGCTTCGCCCTGGCCGATGGCATGACCGGCTTCATGCTGGCCCGCGCGCTGACCGGCATCGGGGTGGCGGCCGGGCTGATGGCGGTGCTGAAGGCCAACAGCCAGTGGTTCGAGCGCCATCAGGTGGCCGGCATGACCGGGCTGGCGATGGTGGTGGGCGGCGCCGGCGGGCTGGCGGTGACGGCGCCGGCCAACGCGCTGCTGCCGCTGATCGGCTGGCGCGGCGTGTTCTGGGCGCTGGCGGCGCTGGCGCTGGCGATGGCGGCGTGGTGCTGGGCCTCGGTGCGCGAGCCGCCCCGGCAGGGCGACCCGATGCGCCGGCGCAGCCTCGGCGAGGAGGTCGCGGTGATCGGCGCGATCTACGGCAACCGGCGGTTCTGGCGCTTCGCCCCGGCGGTGACGCTGCTGACGGTGATCAACTTCACCTACCAGGGCCTGTGGGCCGGGCCGTGGCTGCGCGACGTGGCGGGGCTGGACGGCGGCGCGCGGGCTGCCACGCTGTTCTGCTTCGCGCTGGGGCTGATGAGCGGCAGCTTCACCAACGGGCTGCTGGCCAGCCGGCTGCAGGCGCGCGGCTTCTCGCCGATGACCATGCCGTTCGTCAGCGCCTTCGGGCTGATCGCGGTGCAGATCGCCCTGCTGACCGGGCCGACCGACCGGGTGGCCGTGACCGTGTTGTGGGCGCTGTTCCCGTTCTTCGCCTCGGCCGGGCCGGCGGGCTACGCCGCGATCGCGCAGATATTCCCGGTGGAGCAGACCGGCCGGGTGGCGACGGCGATCAACGCCGCCACCCTGGCCGGCGCCTTCGCGCTGCAGACGGCGGTCGGCCATATTCTGGACCTGTGGCCGCGCACCGCCGCCGGCGGCTGGGACAAGGCCGGCTATGGCTGGGCGCTGGCCCTGTCACTGGCGTTGCAGGGGGTGGCGCTGCTGTGGGCGCTGGTGAAGCCGCGACGCTGAGCCTGTTTTTCTCATATTCGTGAAAAAACATATTGAAGCCCCCCGCCGGCCGCGCCACGATACCATTGATATCGGATGAGATTCCGAACGGGGGAGGAACAACAATGAAGAGACGCGATGTGCTGGCGGGGTCCGGCGCGGCGCTGCTGAGTGCCGGCGTGGCGCGCGCCGCGGTGCCGGGCATGAACCCGGGCCTGCCGCAGGGCACGCTGGACGAGGTGGCGCTGGCCACCCTGCCGGGCAAGAAGCCGCTGCTGCGCCTGTCCGACCGGCCGCCGAACTACGAGGCGACGATGGACGCCTTCGCCACCCCGATCACCCCCAACGACCGCTTTTTCGTGCGCTACCACCTCGCGGGCATCCCGGAGATGGCGGAACTGCGCAACTGGAAGCTGACCGTGGGGGGCGACGCCGCCGGCAAGGAGGTGTCGTTCACCCTGCCCGAACTCCGCAGCCTGCCGCAGCACCAATTCGTCGCCGTCTGCCAGTGCTCGGGCAACCGGCGCGGGCTGTTCCAGCCGCATGTCGCGGGTGTGGAATGGGGCACCGGCGCCATGGGCTGCGCCCGCTGGACCGGCGTGCGGCTGAAGGACGTGCTGAACCGGGCCGGCGTGAAGGCGGGCGCGCTGGAGGTGATCCTGCATGGCGCCGACGGCCCGGTGCTGCCGGCCACCCCGGATTTCGCCAAGAGCATCCCGATGCAGCGGGCGCTGGATGACGACACGCTGATCGCCTACGAGATGAACGGCGCGCCGCTGCCGCACCTGAACGGCTTCCCGATCCGCCTGATCGTGCCGGGCTGGACCGCGACCTACTGGATGAAGCACCTGAACCAGATCGAAATCAGCAGCAAGCCGCTGCAGAATTTCTGGATGGCCGCGGCCTATCGGGTGCCGGCCGGCATGTTCCCGGTGGCCCACCCCTTCGCCAGCCAGACCAACGCGCAGAGCACGCCGATCACCGAGATCGTGGTGAACTCGCTGGTCACCAACGTCGCCGACGGCGCCACGGTGAAGCCTGGCTTCGAGATCAAGGGCATCGCCTGGGACAGCGGCAGCGGCATCCGCACGGTGGAAACCTCGCTGGACGGCGGCGCGCACTGGGCGCCGGCCAGCCTGGGCCAGGATCTCGGCCATTATGCCTTCCGCCCGTTCAGTGCCGCCCTCAAGGCCGCGCCGGGCGCCGTGAAGGTGATGGTGCGGGCAACCAGCAATGCCGGCGAGGTGCAGGTGGACAAGTTGAAATTCAACCCCGCCGGCTACCACCACAACGTTATCCAGACGCTCGCGCTGACCGTGGCCTAGGGGGAGGAACACCATGATTTTCCGCACGATTCTCGTCGCCCTGGTGTTCACCGCCGGCCCCGCGCTGGCGCAGCAGGTGGTGGAGCTGAAGCCCGGGCCGGGGCAGGATGTCGCATCGGTACGTTGCGCCGCCTGCCATAGTCTGAACTATATCCGCATGAACTCGCCGTTCCTCTCGCCCGATGGCTGGAAGGCCGAGGTTGGCAAGATGCGCAAGGTGTTCGGCGCGCCGATGGAAGACGCCGAGGAGGCGACCATCATCAGCTATCTGGTCGCCAATTACGGAGCCCCCGCCAAATGACCCTCAGGGGATGACCGGGCCGTGACCCCGAAGCAACTCCGCAAGGCCATCGACCGATACCGGATCACCTCCGGCAAGGGGTTCCGGCTGAAGGATCATGACCCCGGCGACAGCGACGGCGTGCACCTGGACGACGAACACGCGCAATCCCTGCTGGCGGCCGGCGTGGCGCGGCTGTCCGACCAGCAGGAGTTGCTCTACGCCCAGCACGAATGGGCGCTGCTCTGCGTGTTCCAGGCGATCGACGCGGCCGGCAAGGACGGCACCATCAAGCACGTGATGTCGGGCGTGAACCCGCAGGGCGTGCAGGTGACGGCCTTCAAGGCGCCGGGGCCGGAGGAACTGGACCATGATTTCCTCTGGCGCATCACGCGCAAGCTGCCGGAGCGCGGGCATATCGGCATCTTCAACCGCAGCCATTACGAGGAAGTGCTGGTGGCGCGCGTCCACCCGGACATCCTGGCCCGCCAGCGGCTGCCGGCCGAGACCGTGACCAAGAAGATCTGGAAGAACCGCCTGTCCGACATCGCGCATTTCGAACAGTACCTGGCACGGCAGGGCACGGTGGTGCTGAAGTTCTTCCTGCATATTTCCAAGGCCGAGCAGAAGAAGCGTTTCATCGAGCGGATGGACACGCCCGGCAAGAACTGGAAGTTCAACGCCGGCGACATCGAGGAGCGCCGGTATTGGGACGAATACATGCTCGCCTACGAGGACGCGATCGCCGCCACCGCCTCGCCGGAAGCGCCGTGGTTCGTGGTGCCGGCCGACAAGAAATGGTTCGCCCGGCTGGTGGTGGTGGAGGCGATGGTCGAGGTGCTGACCAGGCTGCGCCTGACCGCGCCGAGCCTGTCCGCCGAGGGGCGCTTGCGGCTCGCCGAAGCCCGGCGCAGGCTGGAGGCGGAGGAGTGAACGCATGCTGGTGCTGTCTGGCCGCGACATCGCGGGCCTGGTTGATGTCGCGGCGCTGATCGCGCCGATCGAGGCGGCGATGATCGAGGTCGCCGCCGGCCACGCCGAACTGCCGCTGCGCAGCATGGTGAGGCTGCCGGCAGGGAACGCCCCCGTTGGAAATGCAATGGGCATCATGGGCGGCTGGCTGGGGGCGCCGGCCGGGCACGGCATCAAGGTGCTCAGCCTGTTTCCCGACAATCCGCGCCATGGCCGCTCCTCCCATGCCGGGCTGATGCTGCTGTTCGATGCCGAGACCGGACTGCCGAGCTTGTGCATGGATGCCGCCGAACTGACCGCGCTGCGCACCGCCGCGGCGACGGCGGTGGCGACCCGGGCGCTGGCGCGGGCGGATGCGCGCACGCTGGCGATCCTGGGCACCGGCGAGCAGGCCGGGGTGCACGTGGCCGCCATGCGGGCGGTGCGGCCGATCGGGCGCATCCTGGTGTGGGGGCGCGACGCGGACAAGGCGCGCGCCTTCGCCGCGCGGCATGGCGCCGAGCCGGCGGCGACGGTGGCCGAGGCGGTGGCGGCGGCCGATATCGTGGTGACGACGACGCCTGCCCGCGCGCCGTTCCTGCTGCCCGGCATGCTGCGGCCCGGCCAGCACATCAACGCGGTCGGCGCCAGCGTGCCCAGCATGCAGGAGATCGACGCCGCCTGCCTGCCGCGCGTGCGGCTGTTCACCGACTACATCCCCTCGATGGAACCGCAGGCCGCCGAGGTGATCGCGGCGCGGCGCGAGGGACTGATCGGGCCGGATTATCCGGTGGGCGAGATCGGCGCCGTGCTGGCCGGCGGGCCGGGGCGCGGCGACGACAGCGAGATCACGCTCTACCGCTCGCTCGGCATCGCGGCGCAGGACCTGGCGGCCGCGCATTTCATCCTCGCCCGTGCCCGCGCCCGCGGCCTGGGCATCGACGTGGACATGACATGACCCCTGACGACTACCGCAGCCACGATGCGATGGGCCTGGCCGCCCTGGTGCGCAGCCGCCAGGTGAGCGCCGACGAGGTGCTGGACGCCTGCATCGCGCAGGTGGAGGCCGATAATCCGCGCCTGAACGCCGTGGTGGTGCATGCGTTCGACAGCGCCCGCGCCGCCATCCGCGCCGGGCTGCCGGAGGGGCCGTTCACCGGGGTGCCGTATTTCATCAAGGACCTGCACGCGCCGGTGGCCGGCCTGCCGCTCAGCCATGCCAGCCGCCTGTTCGCCGGCAGCGTGTTCGATTTCGACAGCACCACGGTGACCCGGCTACGCGCCGCCGGGTTCGTGATCGTCGGGCGCACCAACTCGCCGGAATTCGGCATGAGCGCCAGCACCGAGCCGGCGCTGCACGGCGCCACCCGCAATCCGTGGTCGGCGGCGCATTCGCCGGGCGGCTCCAGCGGCGGCGCCGGGGCGGCGGTGGCCGGCGGGATGCTGCCGGCGGCGCATGCGACGGACAGCCTGGGCTCCATCCGCATTCCCGCCGCCTGCTGCGGGCTGGTCGGGCTGAAGCCCACGCGCGGGCGCAACGCCGTGGGGCCGCATCGCGGCGACGCCATGATGGGGCTGAGCCATGAGCACGCGGTGACCCGCAGCGTGCGCGACTGCGCCGCCATTCTGGACGCCACCGCCGGCCCGGACGAGGGCGCCCCCTGGTTCACCGCGCCGCCGGCCGAGCCGTTCCTGGCGCAGCTCGGGCGCGACCCCGGCCGGCTGCGCATCGGGGTGGTGACGGCGAGCTGGACCGGCGTGCCGGTGCATCCGGATTGCGTGGCGGCGGTGGAGCATGCCGGGCGGGCCTGTGCCGCGCTGGGCCACGAGGTGGCGGCCACGCGCATCGAGGTGGATGGCGGCGCGCTGTTCGAGGCGTGCAACACCATCCTGCTCTCGGGCCTGGCCGGGCTGGTGCGGCTGCGCGAGCAGGCGCTGGGCCGACCGGCGGCGGCGGACGAGCTGGAGCCGCTGACCCGCGCCTGCGTGGCGCGGTGGGAGGGCACCAGCGCGATCGACATGCACGGGGCGAATGCGCGCATCAACGCCATCGTGCGGCAGGCGGCGCGGCACTGGCGGGCGTTCGACGTGATCCTGACGCCGATGCTCTCCCGCCCCCCTGCCCGGCTGGGCGAATTGCGCACAGATACCGACGATACCGACGCCTATCTGCGCCAGCTCGGCGACTACGCGGCCTTCACGCCGCTGTTCAGCGCCACCGGGCAGCCGGCGATGAACCTGCCGCTGTTCCGCAACGCCGAGGGCCTGCCGATCGGCGTGCAGGCGGTGGCACGCTTCGCTGACGACGCGACGCTGTTCCGCCTGGCGGCGCAGCTTGAGGGCGGCTTCATCGGCATTCCGGCGCGCGGCTGAACGAGGGGGCGGGCATGGACGCGGCGTATCTGGTCGTCGGCGCCGGCTCGGCCGGCTGCGTGATCGCCAGCCGGCTCAGCGAGACCGGCGCCAAGGTGGTGCTGCTGGAGGCGGGGCCGCGCGACTGGCACCCGTGGATCCATGTCCCGGCCGGGGTGCTGAAGCTGCTGTACAACCCGCTGGTCAACTGGAACTATGCCTCGGCGCCCGAGCCGGGCACCGCCGGACGGTCGATCCACTGGCCGCGCGGGCGGGTGCTCGGCGGCTCCAGTTCGATCAACGGCATGCTATATGTGCGTGGCAATCCGGCGGATTTCGACGGCTGGGCGCAGATGGGCTGCCGCGGCTGGAGCTATGACGACGTGCTGCCGTATTTCCGCCAGTCCGAGCACTACGCGCCGGGCGACCCGGCCTATCGCGGCAAGGGCGGTGTGCTGAAGGTGGAGGATTACCGCACCATCCTGCCGCTGACCGACCGCTTCGTGGAGGCCGCGCAGCAGGCCGGCCACCCGTTCCGCCGCGACCTGAACGGCGCCGAGCAGGAGGGCGTCGGCTATTCCCAGATGACCCGCAACGGCCGCTTCCGCGGCTCCACCGCGCGCACCTTCCTGGCCGCCGCGAAGGGCCGGCCCAACCTGCGCGTGGAGACCGGCGCACTGGCTACAAGGCTGCTGTTCGAGGGGCGGCGCTGCGTGGGGGTGGCGTTCCGCCAGGACGGGCAGGAACGCAGCCTGCGCGCCTCGCGGGAAGTGATCCTGTGCGGCGGCGCGGTGAACTCGCCGCAATTGCTGCAGATCTCGGGCATCGGCCCGGCGGCGCATCTGCGTCGGATCGGGGTGGAGGTGGTGCACGATGCCGCCGGCGTGGGCGCCAACCTGCAGGACCATTACGTGGCGCGGGTGGCGCACCGGGTGCGCGATGCGATCTCGATCAACCAGTTGGCGCATGGCGTGCGGCTGGCCGGCGAGGTGGCTCGGTTCGCCCTGCGCGGGCAGGGCGCGCTGACCTTCGGGGTGACCAGCGCGCAGGTGTTCTGCCGCTCGCGCGAGGGGCTGGCGAGCCCGGACCTGCAATTGCTGTTCACGCCGGCCAGCTACGACCCGCTGAAGTTCGGCGCGCTGGAGCGGGTGGCCGGGATGACGGTGGCGGTCTGCCCGGTGCGGCCGGACAGCCGCGGCACCATCATGGCGCAATCGGCCGACCCGGCGGAGAAGCCGCTGATCCAGCCCAACTACCTCGCCGCGCCCGGCGACCAGCGGGTGATGGAGGCCGGCATCGCCTTCACCCGCGCCATCTTCGCCGCCCCCGCCCTGGCGCGGCACAGCGTGCAGGAGCTGGTGCCCGGGCCGGAGGTGACCTCCTCGGCGGAGCTGCTGGCGTATATGCGCGGCTACGGCACCACGATTTTCCACCCGGTGGGCACCTGCCGGATGGGCGAGGACCCGGCCAGCGTGGTGGACTCCCGGCTACGGGTGCGCGGCGTCGGCGGGCTGCGGGTGGTCGACGCCTCGGTGATGCCGACGCTGACCACCGGCAACACCAACGCGCCGACCATCATGATCGCCGAGAAGGGTGCCGCCATGATCCGCGAGGACGCGCCCTAGAACGCGATGACCGCTGAAGGAAGCGGCCATCGCACTCTGGCTCTTTGCTTTGTCGCGCGATTTAGACCTCCGGCGATTCCACCTGCGGTCATCGCGCTCTAACCAGCCGCCCTCTGGAACAGGTGGACCAGATTGCCGTCCGGGTCGGCGATGGTCAGCGTGCGGCCATGGCTGCCCATGTCGCGCTCCGCGACCACCCGCACGCCGGCCCCGGCCAGGCGCGGGCGCAGCGCGTCGAGATCGGCGACTTCCAGCGTCACCACCGGGCCGGCCGCCTCGGGCGGCTGCTCGCGCGGCCCGGCCAAGGCGAGGGTGCCGCCATCGGGCCGGAACTGCGCCCAGTTGTCGCCATCCTGGAACTGCACCGGCAGGCCCAGCACCTCGCCATAGAACCGCGTCGCGGCGGCCACCGATTTGGTTGGGTACACGATGCTTTTGATGCGGATTCCGGCCATTTCCATCCCCGTTTCGTCGCCATAGGGTAGCACCCGGGCTCAGAAGGGGGAAATCATGACCGGATTGCTCGATGGCAAGGCGGCGCTGGTGACCGGGGGCGCGTCCGGCATCGGGCGGGCGACGGCGCTGGCCTATGCGCGCGAGGGGGCGCTGGTGGCGGTGGCCGACCGCAGCGAGGCGGCGGCGCAGGCGACGGTGGCGATGATCAACGCGATCGGCGGCCAGGCGATCGCCATCGCGGCGGACGTGACGCGAGAGGACGACGTGGCGGCGATGGTGGCGCGCACGCTGATCGCCTTCGGCAGGCTGGACTGCGCCTTCAACAACGCCGGCATCGCGCCGTTTCAGGCCGGGCCAACCGGGCAGCGGACGCATGAGCTGGCCGAGAGTTCCTGGGCCGCGGTGCTGGCGGTCAATCTGACCGGGGTGTTCCTGTGCATGAAGCACCAGATCCCGCAGATGCAGCGCCAGAATGGCGGGGCGATCGTCAACACCGCCTCGATCGCCGGGCTGGTCGGGCTGCCGATGTCCGGCGCCTATGTGGCCAGCAAGCATGGGGTGATCGGGCTGACCAAGTCCGCCGCTTTGGAATACGCGCAGGACCGCATCCGGGTGAACGCGGTGTGCCCCGGCTATATCCAAACGCCGATGACCACCGAGACGGTGCAGCGGCGCGGCGACGAGTTGCTCGGCAAGGTGCCGGCCCACCGCCTGGGCCAGCCGGAGGAGATCGCCGAGGCGGTGGTGTGGCTGAGTTCGGACCGTGCCAGCTTCGTCACCGGCTCGGCCTATACGGTGGATGGCGGCTACAGCGCGGCGTGAGACGGGGGCGGGCCGGCTGGCCCGCCCCCGCGCCTCCGGGCATCAGCCCTGGATGACGTCGCCGAAACGCTGGTAGGTCTTGCCGGCCCAGCGGGCGAGCTGCATCTGCCGGATCGGGTGGAAGTTGGTCGGGCTGGTGTTGACGGTGATGCCCGGCAGCAGCACCGGCACCGTCTCGTTCTTGAGATTGGCCACCTGCTTCATGATGTTCTCGCGCGAGAAATCGGTCCCGCACTGCTTGAGCACCTGGTGCATGGTGGTGCAGGCGCCGTAGGAGGCGACATACCCGCCGTCGGTAAGGTCGCCGTTGGGGATGTATTTCTTCATGAAGGCGCGCCACTCATTCATGCCCGGGTCCTTGTCCCACTCGGGGTCGGTGGGGTCCTTCAGGTATTGCGAGGTGATCATGCCCACCGCCTTCTCGGGCCCGGCCGGGGTGATGGTGGCGCCGACCGAGGAGGAGACGTTGGTCATGAAATGGGCCGGCTTCCAGCCGATGTCATAGACCTTGCGGATCACCTGGGCGGCGAATTTGGGGATCGCGGCGGTAACCAGCACGTCGGCGCCGGAATCCTTCATGGTGACCACCTGGCTGTCCACGGTGGCGTCGGTCGATTCGTAGGTGACGACCTTAATGACGAATTTGCTGAAATCGGCGCCGAGACCATCCTTGAGGCCGATCAGGTAGTCCTTGCCGAAATCGTCGTTCTGGTAGATCAGCGCGACCTTGCCGTTGGGGAAGTTCTTCTTGATGTAGGCGGCGTAGATGCGCGCCTCCACCTGGTAGCTGGGCTGCCAGCCGATGGTCCAGGGGAAGTGCTTGTAGTCGCCCCATTTGTCTGCGCCCGTGGACACGAAAAGCTGCGGGCACTTCTTGGCGTTGCAGTATTTCTGGATGGCGGTGTTGGTGGGCGTGCCCAGCGGATGGAACAGCAGGGCGACCTTGTCCTCCTCCACCAGCTTGCGCACCATCTCCACCGCCTTGGGCGGGCTGTAGGCGTCGTCGTACGAGATGAAGTTGATCTTGCGGCCGCCGACGCCGCCCATGTCGTTGACCATCTTCCAGTAGGCGGCGTCGCCATGGCCGATCACGCCGTAGGACGAGGCGTTGCCGCTGTACGGCATGGTGTTGCCGATCTTGAGCTCGGTGGCGGTGACGCCGACCGTGGTGGCCAGCGCCGGCCTCGCCAGCCCTGCGCCGGCGGCGGCCACACCGCCCGCGGCGGCCAGGAATGTACGTCTTTTCATGGTGTCTCCCCTTTTTTGTCTCGTTGGTGGTCGATCAGGCGACGGCGCCGCCTCGCGGCGGGCCGCCCAGGCTAGGTATCAGGCAGGATATCCGGTCAGGCATTCGTCATCCCGCCATCGATGGTGAGGGTCTGGCCGGTGATGTAGGACGAGGCCGGGCCGCACAGGAAGCAGAGCACGCCAGCCACCTCCGCCGCCTCGCCGTAGCGGCCGAGCGGGATCTGCGACAGCAGGGCCTCGCCGCGCTCGGCGATCACGCCGGTGGTCATGCCGGTGCGGATGATGCCAGGGGCCACGGCGTTGACCAGCACCTGCGGCGCCAGTTCGCGCGACAGGGCGCGGGTCAGCCCGACGATGCCGCCCTTGGCCGCGGAATAGGCGGCACGGCCGATGCCGCCACGGCGATAGGCGATGGAACTGGCCAGCACGATGCGCGCCGGCTGGCCGCGCACCGCGGCGGCGCGGTCGACATGCGGCAGGAAGGCGATGGCCATGTCATAGGCATTGGTGAGGTTGGCGGCGATCGCCCGGTCCCACACGTCATGCTCGGCAGGGTCGAGCGGATCGGGTTCGAACACGCCAGCCAGGTGGACCAGCGCGTGCAGCTTGCCGTTCCCTGGGGTGCCGCCGCCCTGCGCCAGCGCCTCGGCGCAGGCGGCCGGGGTGGCGATCGACGAATGCCAGGTGGCGACCTGCGCCCCGCCACCCAGCCGGACGACGGCATCGTGCAGCCGATCGGCATTGGCATCGATCAGCAGCAGCGAGGCATCCTGCGCCAGGAAGGCGCGCGCGGCCTCCATGCCGATGCCGCCGGCCCCACCCGTGATGACCACCCGCTTGCCGGCGAACTCCCCCATCATCCCCCCTGACGTGACGACCGCGCTGCCATGAATCTAGGTCGACCGTGCCCGGCTTCCACCGGCCGGCCACCATTTGCGCACCAGGCTGGCGATGCCGCCGGGCGCCACGAACATGAAGACGATGAGGATGAGGCCGTAGACCGCTCCGGGCGCCGCCTTGGAGACCTGGTCGGCGATATTGGGGATGAACTGGATGAACAGCGCGCCGAACACCGCGCCCGAGATCGAGGCGGCACCGCCCACCACCATGCCGACGAACAGGGTGATCGACAGCGCGGAGGCGAAGCTGTCCGGCGAGACGAACTGCACCGCGATGGCCGCGATGGAGCCGGCGATGCCGGTATACATCGCGCTGGCGGCGAAGGTGCGGGTCTTGAGCTGGGCCAGGTCGATGCCCATCGCCTCGGCGGCCAGCGGCTGGTCGCGGATCGCCTTCAGGGCCCGGCCGATCCGCCCGTTCACCAGGTTCCAGGCGGAGATGAACAGCACCACGGCAACCGCGAAACTGAACAGGTAAAGCCACTGGTCGGCATTGAGCGGCAGGCCGAAGGGTGCGTCGGGCTTGATGATGCTGATGCCCTGCACGCCGCCGGTCCAGCCCTCGAACAGGTCGTATTTCAGCAATTGCGGCACCGCGGCAGCCAGGGCAAGCGTGGTCAGCGCGAGGTACAGCCCGCCCAGGCGCAACGCCGGCAGGCCGAGCAGGAAGCCGACGCCGGCACAGATCACCGCGGCCACCGGCAGGGTGGACCAGTACGGCAGGTCCCAATGGTCCATCATGATCGCCGTCACATAGGCGCCGATGGCGTAGAAGGCGCCGTGGCCGAGCGATATCTGGCCATTATAGCCGGTGACGAGGTTCACCCCCAGCACCGCCAGCGCATAGGCCACCACCATGGTGAACTGGAAAAGCTGGTAGCCGCTGGAGACGAACAACGGCACCACCGCCATCGCCAGCACCAGCAGCACGAGGACGAGCCGGGAGGACATGATCCGCATTGGCCTACACCCTGCTCGCCAGTGTTTTGCCGAACAGCCCGGACGGCTTGAGCACCAGCACCGCCACGATGATAACCAGTGCCAGCGACAGCTTCAGCCCGGTGCCGACGATGTAGGCGCCGCCGATATTCTCGATGACGCCGACCAGGAAGCCGCCGATCACCGCCCCCAGCGGGTTGGTGATGCCGCCGAGCAGGGCGCCCGCGAAGGCGTAGAGCAGCACGCCCGCCATCATGTTGGGGTCGAGAAACACCACCGGCGCCACCATCATGCCGGCGATGGCGCCGATCGCCGCCGCCAGCCCCCAGCCCAGCGCCAGCATCCGCGCCACCGGGATGCCGACCAGCTGGCTGGACACCGGGTTGTAGGCCGCCGCCCGCATCGCCAGCCCCAGCCGGGTGAAGCGGAAGAATGCCCAGACCGACAGCAGCACCCCCAGCGTCACGCAGGTGGAGCCGAGTTCGTGCGGCGACAGCATGCCCCCCACCATCGGCCCGCCCTCGCCGAACGGGCTGGGGAAGGGCTTCAGCGTGTAGCTAAAGATCCAGCCGGCGGTATTGTTGAATATCAGCATCATGCCGATGAACACGCCGACCAGCGCCAGCACCGGCGCATTGGCCAGCGGCTGCAGCAGAACGCGCTGGATGATCGCGCCCATGGCGAAGGAGAACACCAGCGTCGCCGCGAAGGCAACCCAGTAGGGCAGGCCGGCGTTGATCAGCGCGAGCGCGATGTAGGTGGAGAACATCGCCATCTCGCCCTGGGCGAAATTGATGTGGTGGGTCGCCTGGTAGATCATGACCAGCGCCAACGCCACCGAGGCGTAGATGCCGCCGGTGGCGAGGCCCGAGAATACCTGGTGCAGCAGGCCGTCCATGCCCCGCCCTCCCCCTTAATAGCCGAGATAAGACCGGCGGACGGCCTCGTCCTTGCGGATTTCCGTGGCCGGGCCGGACATCACGATCCGCCCGGTCTCCAGCAGGTAGGCACGGTCGGCGATGGCCAGCGCCAGGGCAGCGTTCTGCTCGACCACCAGGATCGAGGTGCCCTCCTGCGCGATGACGGTGCGCATGATCTCGAAGATCTCGCGCACGATCAGCGGCGCCAGGCCGAAGGACGGCTCGTCCAGCAGCAGCAGCCGCGGGCGCAGCATCAACGCGCGCGCGATCGCCAGCATCTGCTGCTCGCCGCCCGACAGCGTGCCGGCCTGCTGGCGGAAGCGCTGGCGCAGCTTGGGGAAGTAGGTGAACATCTTCTCCATGTCGGCGGCCGGATTGTCCCGCCGCGTGTAGGCGCCGAGGCGGAGGTTCTCCTCCACGGTGAGTTCCATGAAGGTGCCGCGCCCGTCCGGCACATGCGCCACCCCCAGCGCCGCGATCGCCTCGGTCGCCTTGCCGCCGATCGGGGCGCCGGCCAGCACGATGTCTCCGGAGGTGCGGATCATGCCGCTGATCGCCCGCAGCGTGGTGGTCTTGCCGGCGCCGTTGGCGCCCAGCAGCGTGGTCACGCCGCCGGCGCTGACCATGAAGTCCAGCCCGTGCAGTACCTTGATCTCGCCGTAGCCGGCATGCAGGCCGCGGACATCCAGCAGCACGCCGCCTGGCGCGGCGGCCCCTTCAGGCGTGCTCATCGTCACCCTCCCCCAGATAGGCGCGGATGACTTCGGGCTCGTTGCGCACCTCGTCGGGCGTGCCGTCGGCGATCTTGCGGCCGAATTCCAGCGCCACGACCTTGTCGGACACGCTCATCACCAGGCTCATGTGGTGCTCGACCAGCAGGATGCTCATGTCGAAGCTCTGCCGCAGCTTCAGGATCAGCGCGCCGAGTTCGTCCACCTCGCCATGGGTCAGCCCGCCGGCCGGCTCGTCGAGCAGCAGCAGTTTGGGCTCGGAGATCAGCGCGCGGGCCAGTTCCACGCGCTTGCGGGTGCCGAAGGGCAGCGCCGAGACGACCTCGTCGGCCACCTCCTCCAGTTCAAGCAGCGCCAGGATCTCGGCGCCCCGCCTGCGCGCGGCCGCCTCCTCGGCGGTGGCGCGGCCGAGCCGCAGCGCGTTGGCGATGAAGCCGGTGCGCCCGAGATGGTGCGCGCCCACCAGCATGTTGTCGCGCACCGTCATGCTGCGGAACAGCGCCACGTTCTGAAAGGTGCGGCCGATGCCCAGGTCGATCATCCGGTGGCGGGCCATGCCGGTGAGCGACGTGCCATCGAACACGATGTCGCCGCGCGAGTGGCGGTAGAAGCCGCTGATGCAGTTGAACATCGTGGTCTTGCCGGAGCCGTTCGGCCCGATCAGCCCGCAAATCTGCCGTCGCCCGACCTCGAACGACACGCCGGCAAGGGCCACGATGCCGCCGAAATGCATTTCCACATCGGCGACGCGCATCAGCGCTGAGCCATCGGCGCCGCCGGACGCAGCCGGCATCAGGCCACGCACATCATGCTGATATTGCAACGAAGATACGGCGACACTTCCAGATCCTGGACTACCAAGAGCCTCCCCCCATTTATTATGCCCGCCCGCGGCGCAACACGAGCGAAACATATTATAATCTGGTCACTTGCTGTGACCCTTCGACTCGAAGGTTAAGGCGAGTTCCGCAGCGTTTCAAGCAAACACTTCCGCTTTCCCGGCCGGCACCGCCGAACCGCGCCGGCGGTCATGCGGCCGTGGTCACGTGGCCGCGTCCGGCTCGGTCGCGGCGGCCAGCAGGTGGCCGTCGGCGGCCTGGACCAGCACGGCCAGCCGCTCGCCCGCCGGCAGCGCGTGCGGCACCCGCAGCGCGCCGCCGCGCCAGGAGCCCAGCGGCACCATCGAACGGACGACGTTCGCCTCAAGCAACGTCTTGCCGCCGTTCTCGCCGCGCCCGACAGGCGTGCGGTGCTCGCGGTCGTAGCCGATCAGCAGCACCTGGCCGGGCGGCATGCCGGCGGCGGCGCCGACCTCCACCGTCACCGTGCCGCCGGCACGGGCAATGCGCAGCGCCGGCGGCGCCACCATCTCGGCGGCGGCGTCGCGGATCGCGCGGGCAACCCCGAGCTGGTCGGAGCCGACCACCTCATGCCGTCCGTCAACGATGAGTTGCGGCGTGTAGACCGAGCCGGAGGCGGTGACGCGGGCATAGGCGCGCTGGCGGGCCGTCGCCTCGTCCAGCGAATACGGGTCGCGCCAGCCCAGGTAGTCCCAGTAGGTCACATGGAAGGCCAGCGGCAGCAGCGTGGCGTCGTTCCGCGCCAGGCGGTGCAGCAGGGCGTCGGCGGGCGGGCAGGAGGAGCAGCCTTGCGAGGTGAACAGCTCCAGCACGATCGGCCGCGCCGGAGCCTGCGCGGCGGCCGGGCGGCCGGCCAGCAGAAGCGTGGGCAGCAGCGCGCCGATGCGCCGCCGGGTCAGCGTGGGGCGTCCGGCGATGGCGGGTTTGCGGGTCATGCGGATCTCCTGCGATGGGGGTATCCGGCAGACCGGCGACGCGGCGCGGCGTTACACGGCGGCCGCGCGCTCGGCGAGGAAGGCCGACAGCGCGGCCCCGTCCGGCAGGCCGGCGCGGGTGCCCGGCCGGGTGCATTTCAGCGCCGCCGCACCGGCCCCTTGCCGGGCGCAGTCCGCCACCTCCAGCCCGCGCGCAACCCCCAGCGCATAGGCGCCGTGGAAGGCGTCGCCGGCGCCGGTGGTGTCCACCGCCCGCACCGCGAAGGCGGGCTGCCGTCGCGCCCTGCCGGCCGGGTCCAGCCACAGATAGCCGTGCTCGCCCTGCGTCACCCCCGGCACGGCCGCACCTGCGGCGCGGGCCTTGGCCAGGCCGTCCGGCTCGGGCAGCCCGGGCGCGAACTCGGCCAGGCCGGGGCGGGAGAACACGGCGTGGTCCGTAGCATCCAGCAGTTCCGCCAGCGCGGCGCCGGCCATCATCTCCACGTCCAGCACGCCTGGCACCCCGGCGGCACGCGCGGCCCGCAACAGCGCCAACGACCCGGCCGGCCAGCGCACATCCACCAGCACCGCGCGCGCCTGCGCCAGCATCGGCCATGGCAGCCCGGCCGGATCGTCGTCCAGCCCCTCGCCGAGATGGGTGACGATCATCCGTTCGCCGGCGGCATCGACGATCACCGCGGAGGTGGAGGTGACCGCGCCCTGGCAGGTGCGCAGTCCCCGTACGTCGATCCCCTCGGCCACCAGCCCGTCGCGCACCGCCGCCCCGGCCGCGTCGTCCCCCACCCTGCCCCAGAACGCCACACGTCCGCCCAGCCGCGCCGCCGCCACCGCCGCGGTGGCCGCCATGCCGCCGCCCACCTCCATCGCCTGGGTGGCGCGCAGCTTGGTCGGCTCCGGCGGGAAGGCGGCGATGCTGTAGACGCGGTCGAGGGCGGCGTGGCCGAGGCAGATCAGGTCGAACATCGGGGCTTTCGTGCGAGCTTGGAGACCCGGCAATTATCGCAAGGCGTCGCGGCGGCATACCCCTGCGAGGCGGATGCCCAAAGCGCGCCGACGCTCTCCAGCACCGCGCGCACCTCCTGGCGGCCCGCTTCGCTGAGCGGGGCCTGCGGCGCGATCGGGTCGCCCACGTCAAAGCCCTGCATCTGCAACGCGCCCTTGATGCAGGCGGCCAGGGCGTGGCGG
>MKWE01000053.1:298014-397584 GCA_001899585.1 Rhodospirillales bacterium 70-18 | reverse complement strand
CGTTGACCCGCCACAGGCTGCGCTGCAACGCCATCGCCTCGTCCCATCTGGCGGCCCGGGCCAGGTTGTACAGCCGCACGCTCTGCTCCGGCACGATGCAGGCCGGACCCGCCATCCAGCCGACGCCGCCGATCATCATCACGCAGACCGGGATATGCGCGGAGGCGGCGAACACCTGCAGCCGCCCCCGCGTGTCGTTCAGGATCGACAGCAGCCGGCCGGTATTGGTGGAGGCGTCCTTGATGTAGCCGATATTCGCCACCTCCGAGAGCCGGCCGATCACCGGCAGCGACAGGTCGGAGCGCTGGAATTGCGGGTTGGTGTAGAGCACCATCGGCAGCGTCACGGCGCCGGCGACGGCACCGGGAAATACGCCTCCATGATGGCCAGGACGCCGTCGGCCCCCAGGTCGGCCATGCGCCGCGCCTGTTCGGCCGCATCGGCGGTGCTGGTGGAGGCGACGCCGGCCACCACCGGCACCCGGCCGCGCGCGGCGGCGACCACCGAGCGCACCACCTCCAGCCGCTGGTCGAGCGAAAGGTAGGCGAACTCCCCGGTGCTGCCGAACGGCGTCAGCCCGTGCACTCCGGCCTCGATCAGCCGCTCCACCAGGGCCGCCAGCACCTCGCGCCTGACGCGGCCCCGCGCATCGACCGGCGAGACCAGGTAGGGAAACACGCCATGGAAGCCGGGCATGCAGGACTGCGTTGCATACGAAGGGACGTGCGAGGCAGCCTATCAGCAATGCCGGGGGGAGACAGCATGCGCATCGCGGTGGGCGGCTCCACTGATGGGCAACAGGAACCGCGCGCCGCTGGATATGATATCGGCCGAGGCGCTGCGGATGGAAGCATGCCGCATGCGTCTCTGTTTCCGGCGCCGACCCGGCTGGATACGCCCGACGTCGGCACCATGCTGCTGGCCGGGCTGGCCAGGCGGATTGCGTTCAGGCGCGCGGAGTGGCGCCCCAACCGCAGGACCCGCCGAACCAGCCCGCGGAACACCACACCATGATGTGCGAGTTCATCCTCGCCGCATGCAGTTGCGGCCGGCAATCCGCGACAAGTTCGGAACCTGTTACGCAGCTCAACTGAATCGGTTGCAGCTTCGTGAGCCGGAACCTTCCATCCGCTTCACCGGCCGACGCGCGCGGGCAACGGCCAGCATCCCCAGCCCCGACAGGGCCAGCATCAGCCCGGATGGTTCGGGGATATCGACCGCAGCCCAGCCCTGGACATGGACCGTATAGGTTCCTCTTGGCGCCAGGGGCACGTCGGAGACCGAGATCAACTGGTATTGCGGGATGGCGGAGCCGAATTCCGGTGTCAGGTCCAGCAACGGCGCGGATGTGACCATGCCGGAGCCGTCGGCGAGGAACGGGCCTCCAGCGATGTCGGTGAGATCCGAGGTAACGGAAAGGGCGAAGTCGTACAGCATCGCCGTGGTGCCGCCGAATGCGTCGTGGAACGAGGTGAACTGGTATGGCACATTGATCGCGTCGCCGATGGTGATCGGATTACCTTGGTATGCGACCACCGCGGCGTCGGCGATGTCGATGCCATGGTTGTACCCGGTCGGCTTGTTGGTCGGGGTGGTGCCGCTGGTGCCGCTGGCGACGCCGAAGAACGACTTGATCGCAAACCAGATCGTACTGAAAATGCCTGGGCGGGTGCCTTTTAGGCTGGTTCCAGGAACGTTGGTGGCGGCCTTTGCCGCCGCGGCGGCGGCCTTGGCGAAATCCTTAGCCCGCTCCTGGGCGATGGCGTTCGGGTCTTCCATGTTGTTCGGGTCAGTGAGGCGATCCACGTAGCTTTTGCCCTTCTGGTCGGCCGTATCCAGTATGCCGCCCTTCTTGGTCAGGTCGTTGATCGCCTTCGAGTCCGCAAGTGCCGCATGATGAACCGTCACAAGAAGAAATGAGAGAGCAATTTTCCGGGCCCACGCCATTTTATCCTCCTCATTGTTCCAGATCTGATTTGTAGTTCCTTAAAACACGCGATCACACCATTTTCGAGATCGGGTATTTTTGCACATGGAACAGACGGCATTGCCGACCAGCACTTCCGAACGTATTTTCGCAAGTCCTCATGCGAACGAGTTCTATATGATCGTCTTGACATGAGCATTTACCATCCCAAGTGCATTGTCAACAATCTCGGAACGATTTATTTTCGAAATAAATATTTCGGATGTCATTCCACCAGCAGGATTTACGAGGCGGCGACGCGCACCGCCGGCGTATCGGCGCGACCGGGCGAACCCGCTCCCGCGCGCGTATCATCACCGCCCCGGCTGGTCGTTTCCGCAAGCGCCCATTTGCATGGCCATTTGCGCGTGGACGGTATTTGACCCGCTCTGGCTTCCTCCGTATAGGGGCCGCCGTCCAGGAAAGCCCATAAGAATGGCCCGCCACGCGTGACCGATCTGCTGCAGCTTATCGTCGCCGGCACCGCCACCGGCGGCTGCTACGCATTGGCCGCGCTCGGCTTCACGTTGCTGTGGCAGGCCTCCGGCACGATCAATTTCGCGCTTGGCGAAATGGTGATGCTGCCCGCCTTCGCCATGCTGTTCCTGCTCAACGTCGCCGGCCTGCCGTTGCCGCTGGCCTTCCTGGCCACCTGCGCGCTGGCGATGGCGGTGCTGGGGGCGGGGTTCAAGCGCGTGGTGGTGGACCCGCTGATCCGCCACGGCGTGGTGCCGCTGGTGATCGCCACGCTCGGCCTGTCGATCGGGGTGAAGCAGGCGGTGCGGGGGGTGGCCAGCGCCGAGGTGTTCACCTTCCCCTCCGTCTTTTCCGACACGCTGTGGAACATCGGCGGCCTGCGCGTCTCGGCGGCCGATATCGGCACGGTGCTGCTGGCCTGCGCGGTGGTGGCGGCGTTGCAGGCGTTCCTGTCGCGCACGCTGACCGGGCGGGCGATGCAGGCGGTGGCGCAGAACCGCGATGCCGCGCGGGTGCTGGGCATCAACGTGCAGCGCATGGTGCTGTACGCCTTCCTGGCCAACGCGCTGCTGGCCACGCTGGCGGCCCTGCTGATCACCCCGGTCTATCTCGCCAAGTTCGACATGGGCGAGACGCTGGGGATGAAGGCGTTCTACGCGGCGATCATCGGCGGCTTCAACAACAGCCGCGGCGCGCTGCTGGGCGGGGTGATCGTGGGCGTGCTGGAGAATCTGGTCGGCGCCTACATCTCCTCCGGCTACAAGGAGGGGGTGGCGCTGCTGCTGTTCCTGGTGGTGATCATCTTCCGCCCGCAGGGGCTGCTGGGCACCGTCGAGGAGCGGCGGGTATGACGCGCTGGCTCGCGCTGGCCGCCGGCGTGGCGGCGCTGGTAGCGCTGCCGGCCGGGCTGAAAGGCTACGGCGTGTACCTGCTGTCGCTGTGGTGCGTGTATGTCATCGCCGGCATGGGGCTGAACCTGACGGTGGGCTATGCCGGGCAGATCTCGCTGGGGCAGGCCGGGTTCCTGGGCATCGGCGCCTACAGCGCCGCGATCCTGTTGCAGGCGGGGGTGCCTTTTCTGGCGGTGCTGCCCGCCTCGGCGCTGCTGTGCTTCGTGGTCGGCCTGCTGCTGGGCTTCCCGGCGCTGCGGGTGCAGCACCATTACCTGGCCTTCGCCACGCTCGGCTTCAACATGCTGGTGTTCCTGGTGGCGCGCAACGAGCAGTGGCTGACCGGCGGCACCTTCGGGCTGAACAACATCCCCCGCCCGATGATCCTGGGCTGGCGCTTCGCCAACCGGGTGGATTTCTACCACCTGCTGCTGGCGGCCATGCTGGCGATGGCCGCCCTGATGGCCTGGCTGCTGCGCTCGCCCTGGGGCCGCGCCTTCGCGGCGCTGCGCGACAACCCGATCCGCGCCGAAAGCGTGGGCATCGACACTACGTTCTACACGCTGATGGCCTTCGCCATCGGCGCCGCCTATGCCGGGGTGGCCGGGGTGTTCTTCGCCTGCCTCGTGGGCTTCATCGACCCGGCGCCGTTCGGCGTGTCGATCTCGCTGTCGATGCTGCTGATGGTCATCGCCGGCGGCGCCGGGCGGTTCTTCGGCCCGGCGCTCGGCGCGGTGGTGGTGGTGCTGCTGCCCGAGTGGCTGCGCTTCGCCCAGGACTGGTACCTGGCCATCTTCGGCTTCGCCATCGTCGCCATGATGGTCTGGCTGCCCGGCGGCCTGCTCTCGCTGCCCGACCGGGTGCGGGGCCGCGCATGACCGCGCTGCTGGACGTGCGCGAGATGGCCCGCCACTACGGCGCCATCCGCGCGGTGGACGGGGTGAGCTTCGCGGTGCAGCCGGGCGAGATCCTGGGCGTGATCGGCCCCAACGGCAGCGGCAAGACCACGCTGTTCAACGCCATCCTGGGCCAGGTGCGCCCCACCGCCGGGCAGGTGATCTTCGAGGAGCGGGACATCACCGGCCTGTCGCCGCTGCTGCTGGCCCGGCGCGGCATCGGGCGCACCTTCCAGAGTCTGCAGGTGTTCGGCGGCCTGTCGGTGCGCGACAACCTGATCGCCGCCGGGCAGGAATTCCGCGGCGGCCGCGCCGGCCGGCTGTTCGCCGCCCCCGATGCCGGGCTGGGCGCGCGGGCGGAGGAGATCATCGCGCTGTTCCGCCTCGGCCCGGTGGCCGCGCTGCGCGCCGGCGGCCTGTCGTACGGCCAGCAGAAGCTGGTGGACATCGCCATGGCCTTCATGGCCGGCCCCCGCCTGGTGCTGCTGGACGAACCCTGCGCCGGCGTGAACCCGGCGCTGATCGAGGAGCTGATGGAGCTGCTGCTGCGGCTCAACCGCGCGCATGGCGGCAGCTTCGTGGTGATCGAGCACAACATGGATTTCGTCATGCGGCTGTGCGGCCGGGTGATCTGCATGGCCGAGGGCCGCATCCTGGCCGAGGGCGCGCCGGCGGCGGTGCAGGCCGACCGGGCGGTGCTGGAGGCCTATCTTGGCGCCTGACCCGATCATCGAATTCCGCGACGTGCGCGCGGGCTACGGCAGCCTGATCATCCTGAACGGGCTGACGCTGGACGCGCGGGCCGGCGAGATCACCCTGCTGATCGGCCCCAACGGCGCCGGCAAGTCCACCGTGCTGAAAACCTTCTTCGGCCTGCTGCGCCCCGCCGCCGGCGAGATCCGCTTCCACGGCCGCGTCATCAACGGGCATGAGCCGGCCGCCCTGCTGCAACAGGGCGCCTGCTTCGTGCCGCAGGGGCGCAACCTGTTCCCGATGCTGTCGCTGCTGCACAACCTGGAACTGGGGGCCGTCACCCTGGCGCGACCCGAGCGGGCGGCGCGGATCGAGGCGGTGCTGGACCAGTTCCCGCATCTGCGCGAGCGCCTGCACGCGCACGCGGCGGCGCTGTCCGGCGGCGAGCAGAAGCAGCTGGAAATCGCCCGCGCCCTGCTGCTGCGCCCGCGGGTGATCCTGATCGACGAGCCCTCGATCGGGCTGTCGCCGATCGTCGCCAAGTCGGTGTTCGCCCTGCTGCGCCGCCTCGCCGATGCCGGCACCACGGTGCTGATGGTCGAGCAGAACGTGCGCAGCGCGCTGGCGGTGGCCGACCGGGTGCTGCTGCTGGAGGGCGGGCGGCTGATGCTGGACGGCACGGCGGCGGCGCTGCTGGCCAGCCCGGACCTCAACCAGGTGTTCCTCGGCCGGCACGCGCCGACGAAGGACTTGCGCGGCGACCAATAGCACTGTTGTATCAATCCATTGCACCGAATGCGCCGATAGAGCGCCCGAAGGGAGAGCCATCCATGACCACCCGCCGCACCGCCCTCACGCTGGGCGCCGCCCTCGTAACAGCCGCCTTGTCATACCCCGCCATGGCCGCCGACACGGTCAAGATCATCGACAATGTCGAGCTGTCCGGCACCGGCGTCACCTCCGGCAGCATGTGGCAGAAGGGCGTGGACCTCGCGGTGAAGGAGATCAACGCCGCCGGCGGCATCCTCGGCCGGCAGATCGCCATCACCCATCAGGACAACCAGAGCCAGGCGCAGATCGCCAAGGCCGTCGCCACCCGCGCGGCGGACGAGGACCCCTACGTGATGCTGGGCCCGATCTTCTCGGGCGACGTGAACGTGGCGATGTCGGTCGCGGCCGAGTCCGAAATCCCGATGATCATGGGCGGCGAGGCGGTGAACCTCACCACCCAGGGCAACCAGTACGTCTTCCGCACCTCGTTCAGCCAGGCCAACGCGATGCCCAAGGTGGCCGCCTACCTGGCCAAGGCCGGCATCAAGAGCGTGGCGATCGTCTGGGTCGCCAACGATTTCGGCAAAGGCGGACGCGACACCATCATCAGCGAGCTGGGCAAGCGCGGCATCAAGGTCGCCGCCGACATCTCCACCGAGCCCGGGCAGATGGACTTCACCGCCGCCGTGGTGAACGCCGCCAAGTCCAACGCCGACGCGCTGTTCGCCTACACCAACGAGGAGGAGAGCGCCCGCCTGCTTATCGCGCTGCGCAAGCTCGGCTACACCAAGCCGATCTATGGCGAGACGGTGCTGACCAGCCAGCGGGTGATCGAGCTGGCCGGGGGCGCGGCCAACGGCGCCAAGGGCCATGTCGGCCTCAGCGTGGACGCGCCCAATCCGCTGGTCCAGGAATTCGGCCGCAAGTTCAAGGCCGCCTACGGCATGAACAGCGACCATAACGGCATCAAGGGCTATACCGCCGTCTACATCGTGAAGGCGATCACCGAGCGGATCGGCAAGTTCGACCGCAAGGCCTTCGCCAAGGCGCTGCACGGCGCCACCCTGCTGGCCAAGGACTATCCGGGCGTGCTGATGGATGTCACCTACGACGACAAGGGCGACCTGAACCGCGAGAGCTACCTGGTGGAAGTGAAGGACGGCAAGCAGGTGATCACCGAGGTCCTGCCGCCGCTCGGCAAGCAATAGGGGCGACATGACAACCGAGTTGAAGGCGGGCGAGTTCAAGGCGGGCCAGTTCCGGGCAGCCGGCCTCATCGGCTGGCCGGTGTTCCAGTCGCGCTCGCCGAAGCTGCACGGCTACTGGCTGGAGAAATACGCCATCCCCGGCGCCTACGTGCCGATGCCGGTGGCGCCCGGCCGGCTGGAGGATGCGTTGCGCGGGCTGGTGGCGCTTGGTTTCGCCGGCTGCAACGTCACCCTGCCGCACAAGGAGGCGGCGGCGAAGCTGGTGGATCGGGTGGATCCGGCGGGCCGGCGGATGGGGGCGATCAACCTGATCGTGGTGGAGCCGGACGGCAGCCTGTCCGGCTACAACAAGGACGGCTACGGCTTCATCGAGAACCTGCGCGACGGCAAGCCGGGCTGGCGCGGCGATGCCGGCCCGGCGGTGGTGCTGGGCGCCGGCGGCGGCGCCCGCAGCGTTGTGGTCAGCCTGCTGGACGAGGGGGCGCCGGAGATCCGCCTGCTCAACCGCACCCGCGCCCGCGCCGAGCAGCTCGCCGCCGAATTCGGCGGGCCGGTCACGGTGCTGGACTGGGAACGCCGGCACGCGGCGCTGGCCGGCGCGGCGCTGCTGGTGAACACCACCAACCAGGGCATGGTCGGCCAGCCGCCGCTGGACCTGGCGCTGGACGCGCTGCCGACGGCGGCGCTGGTGTGCGACATCGTCTACAACCCGCTGGAAACCCCGCTGCTGGCCGCCGCGCGCGGCCGCGGCAATGCGGTGGTGAACGGGCTGGGCATGCTGCTGCACCAGGCGCGCCCGGCCTTCCAGGCCTGGTTCGGCGTGCTGCCCGAGATCACGCCCGAGTTGCGCGCCGCCATCGAGGCGACCATCAAATGAGCAAGCTGTTCGACATCACCGGCCGCGTCGCGCTGGTCACCGGCGCCTCGCGCGGCCTCGGCCTGGGCATGGCGCGCGGCCTGGCGGAGGCCGGCGCGACCGTGGTGCTCACCGGGCGCGATGCGGCGACGCTGGAGGCCGCCGCCGACGGGCTGCGCACCGACGGCCTGGCCGCCGACACCGCCTGTTTCGACGTGACCGACATCGAGGCGAGCCGGAGCGCCATCGCCGAGGTCGCCGCCCGGCACGGCCGGCTGGACATCCTGCTGGCCAATGCCGGCATCCACGGCGCCCGCCCCCTGCCCGACTGGCAGCCCGCCGACTGGGAGCGGGTGATGGCGACCAACCTCACCGCCTGCTTCTTCGCCGCCCAGCAGGCCGCCGGCATCATGCGGGCGCAGCGGCACGGGCGGATCATCTTCACCGGCTCGCTCACCGCCAGCCGCGGCCGCCCGACCATCCACGGCTATGCCGCCGCCAAGGCGGGGCTGGCGGCGATCACCCGCACGCTCGCCGCCGAACTGGGCGAGCACGGCATCACCGTGAACACCATCGCCGGCGGCTATTTCGAGACGGAGATGTCCGCCGCCATGCGGCGCGACCCCGAGGTGGTGGCCCGCATCACCGCGCGCATACCGCTGCGCCGCTGGGGCACGCCGCGCGACCTCGCCGGCATCGCGGTCTTCCTGGCGGCCGAGGCCGGCGGCTACGTCACCGGCCAGGAAATCTTCGCCGATGGCGGGCTGGGAACGGCGCTGTGATCCCGGCGCAGGACAGACAAGACGGGTTCGCAACGAAACGCTAAAACAATGAGAACGGGAGAACCGCCAGCTTCTCCCCGCCTCCCAGCTTCTCCCCGCCTCCATGTGAACCTTCTGTCTGGCCGACCGGAACGGCCGCGCCGATCCGCGCGCCGCCGCTCCCCGGGGGGCCTCAGTCCGGCTCGGCCACCTGCGGCGTGGCGGCGCGCACCGGGCGGGCGCCGAACAGGCGGTGTTTGAGCGTGCGCAGCACGCTTTCGATCCGCAGCGGCAGGGTCGGCCGCTCCAGCAGGTAATACACCATGTCCGGCCCCGGCTTGCCCAGGCTCGCCTTGTAGCGCGCGGCCCCGGCCATGAAGTCGTAGACCCGCCCGCCCTCGCGCAGGTGCAGGTCGATGCACAGCGCATGGCTGACCAGGCCCGGCTTCAGCTTGGCGTCATCCTCGTAGGCGATGCCGGTCTGGTAGGCCAGGGCGGTGCCGCGATAGACGAAATTATAGACATAGCCGATCACGTGCGCGCCGGCGGCGACGCGGATGATCTCCACCGCGCCCGAGTCCAGGCCGGTCTCGATCATGCGGCGCTGGAAACGCTCGAAGAACGGGTAGGAGAACGCCCCCGGCTCGCCCCGCCCCGTCCAGTAGCGCTGGTGCAGCGTCTTAAGCTCGTCGAGGAACGCCAGCGCCTCGCCCTGGTCGCGCGCGCGCGTGGCGGTGAGCGGGCCGCGTTTTTCATACAGCCGCATGGCGCGACGGATCTGCTGGCGGGTATTAGCGCTCAGGCTGTCGAGATAGCCGGTGCCGGCGGCCCGCACCGCCTCGATATCGACTCGCCAGGACGGCTTGCGCGACAGCTCGGTGCAGATCGCCTCGCCGCCGATGCCCGGCAGGTCGAGCGTGGTCGCCATGCCCTTCAGGTGCAACTCGTCGCGCCGCCTGGCGCCCACCGCGACTCCGGTCAGCAGATAGCGCAGCGCCGCCGTCGCCGCCCCGGCGTAGTCGCGATCGGCCAGGAAGCCGTTATACTCGATGGTGATGATGTCGCGGTCGATGTCGCCGGTGGTGTGCAGATGCAGCCCGTGGATCGCGAAGGGCAGCACGTCGCGCCGGTCGGTGGGCACCAGCACGCCCAGCAGCACCACCCGCCCCTCGGCACGGCCGACCAGGGTGACCGGCCGCAGCCCCGCCTCCGCGATCCAGCAGCCGATCCACTGCCAGCTTTGGAAAAACGAGGCATCCGACCGCTGTTCGAGGTCGGACCACATCACGGCCAGTTGCTCCGTGCTCAGATCGTCACGAATTTCGAAGCCGAATGGCATATGAGGCGCGTTTCTTCCGCATGTGGCTGGGACGGCTATATGGACCAAGGCGACGGCGTCACTCAAGCCAGGGCGAGCGTTGCCGAACTGCGCCAGCGAACGGAAGCACCTCTTATGGTTCCTCCTTATACAACTGCCACGGGAAATTCAATTTACTGTCCGGCCGCGGCGGCGGCCCTCGCCTTTCCGTGACCGAACGGGTATCGCAAGGATGGCAGAGCGACAAGGGAACCGATGGCGCATCCGGCTCGATCCGCCTACTGGGCATTGCGGCGGCTGGCCGGTCGGCGGAACCTGCTGTTCTTCACGGCCGGCCCCGCGGCGCTGGCGCCGGCGGGCACTGGCGCCTGCGCCGTGCTGACCGAGGCGGAGGCCGGGCTGGCCGACGTCCTGGCGGGGCTGCGCGGTGTCGCGACCGAGGACTACACCGCGCGGTGGCGGCAGGGCCACGCCCTGGTCTGCGCGCGCGACACGGCGGGCCGGCCGCTGGCCTGGGGCTGGCTGACCGCGCCGGCGGAGCGGGCGGCGGCGGTGCTGTTCGAATGGGGAATGCGCCTGGTCGTGCCGCCGGGCGGCGCGTTCCTGTGGGATTTCTTCACCTTGCCGGCGGCGCGCGGCCGGCGCCTGTATCCCGCCCTGCTGCGGGCGGCGGCGCGGCACTGCCAGGCGCGCGGCCTGGCCGCCCCGGCCATCTACTGCAACGTCGGCAACACGGCCTCGCGCCGCGGCATGCTGGCCGCCGGCTACGAGGGCGCCCACCCGGTCGCCGTCGCCCGCCTCGGCCCGGTCTACCGCGTGACCACGCCGCACGGTTCGCGGCTGGTGTGGCCCGGCCACGCCGTTCCGCTGGCCTTCCTGCTGGGCGAGTCCGCGCCGGCCAGGCCATGCCCCACCCCCAGCCGGACGCCGCCATGATCGCCGCCGCCGCCCCCGCCATCCGGTTCCAGCTCGACACCCCGCTGCTGATGGTGGTGGTCGATACCGAGGAAGCGTTCGACTGGAACGCCCCGTTCGACCGCGCCAGCGTGGCCGTCGACTCGATCGCGGCGCAGCCCCTGGCGCACGAGATCTTCGCGCCGCACGGGCTGCGCCCCACCTATGTGATCGACTACCCGGTGGCCACCACGCCCTCATCGGTGGCGGTGCTGAAGGGGCTGCTGGATGCCGGCCACTGCCAGATCGGCGCGCACCTGCACACCTGGGTCAACCCGCCCTTCGACGAGCCGGTCTCGCCCGCCACCTCCTACGCCGGCAACCTCGCCCCGGCGCTGGAGCGGGCCAAGATCCGCCACCTGACCGAGGCGATCGCGGCAAATTTCGACGCCAGCCCGACCATCTACAAGGCCGGGCGCTACGGCGTCGGCCCGGCCACGGCCGGCATCCTGCGGGCGCTGGGCTACCGGATCGACCTCAGCGTGCTGCCGCATACCAATCTGAGCCGCGATGGCGGGCCGGATTTCCGCCCCTGCTCGGCCAGGCCGTACTGGGTCGGCACGCCCGGCGAGCTGCTGGAAATCCCGGTGACGCGGGGCTTCTACGGCTTGGCGGAACGCTGGGGCGGCGCGGCGGACGCGGCCGTGCGGTCCCGCCACGCGCGCCGGCTGCGGCTGCCGGGGCTGGCCTCCAGGCTGGGCGTGCTGGAACGGACGACGCTGACGCCCGAGGGGGTGGATTTCGCCACCCAGCGCCGACTGGTGCGGGGCATGCTGCGGCAGGGGCACCGGGTGTTCACCATCACCTACCACAGCCCGTCGCTGGCGCCAGGCAACACGCCTTATGTGCGAAATCGCGCCGATCTGGAGCGTTTTCTCGCCAATTTGCGCGCTCTTATGGGGTATTTTTTCGGTGAATTGGGGGCCCGGCCGACCACGCCGGAGGAGCTGCGCGCCCTCGCATTGGCCACGACCGAGCAGCCGGCCCCGACATCATCATGAGGCGATCGCCATGACCTGTCCGCGCACGGCCGGCCGCACCATGGTGCTGATGCTGGCGCTGCTGCTCGCATGGCCGGCATGGGCGCAGGCGCCCCGGCATGATGACGCCGCGCCGTCCCCGGCAGCCGCCACCGCCCCGCCCGCGCCGCTGCCGGCCGACGTGACCACGCAGCACACGCTGAGCCTGCCGATTCCGGGCGGCGGCACGCGCACCCTGCGCTTCGCCGCCACCGCCGGCAGCCTGCGTCTGTCCGACCCGCATGGCGCGCCGCAGGCGGATATCGGCTACGTCGCCTACACCTTGGCGGGCGAGCCCGGCCAGCCGCCGCCGGCCGGGCGGCCGGTGACCTTCGTGTTCAACGGCGGCCCCGGCTCGGCCTCCGCCTGGCTGCATCTAGGCGCGCTGGGCCCCTGGCGCCTGCCGCTGGACGGCGCCGGCCCGTCCACGCCGCCGCTGGTGGTGCCGAACGGCGACACCTGGCTGGACTTCACCGACCTGGTGTTCCTCGACCCCGCCGGCACCGGCTATGGCCGCGTGCTGGCCAGCGGCGAGGCGGGGCGGCAGTTGTGGTCGGTAGAGGGCGACATCGACAGTCTGGGTGCCGCCATCCGGCGCTGGCTGCTGCGCAACGACCGCATGGCGGCCCCGAAATTCATCGTTGGCGAGAGCTATGGCGGCTTCCGGGGGCCGCGGCTGGTGCGCGAGCTGGCCCGTTCGCAGGGCATCGGGGTGGCCGGGCTGGTGCTGATCTCCCCGGTGCTGGATTTCGGCGGCCGCAGCCAGGCCTTCGACCCGCTGGCGGCGGCCACGCTGCTGCCCACGCTGGCCGCGGTGGCGCGGGCCGCGCATGGCCCGGTGGCGCCGGCCGACCTGGCCGAGGCGGAGACCTATGCCGCCGGCGACTACCTGCGCGACCTGCTGCGCGGCGACGGCGACGCCGAGGCGGTGACCCGCCGCAGCGCCGCCGTCGCCGCCCTCGCCGGGCTGGACCCCGCGCTGGTCCGCCGCCATTTCGGCCGCATCTCGATGGACACCTTCCTGCATGCCACCGACCCCACCGGCACGCGGGTCGGCAGCCCGTACGACGGCACGCTCACGCTGGCCAACCCCGACCCCTCGGACCCGCAGGGCGACACCCCCGACCCTGTGACCGGCGGGCTGGCCGCGCCGCTGACCTCGGCGATGCTGGAGCTTTACCACCGGCTGGGCTGGCAGCCGGATGCCCGCTACATGCTGGCCAACGAGGCGGCGTTCCGGCAATGGAACTGGGGCCGCCAGCGCAGCGCCCCGGAATCGCTGGACGCGCTGCGCACCGCGCTGGCGCTGGACCCGCGGCTGCATGTGCTGGTGGTGCACGGCCTGTTCGACCTGGTGACCCCGTATTTCCGCACCAAGCTGGAACTGGCGCAGATCCCGCCCAGCGTCACCGGGCCGGCCGGCACCGGCCGGCTGCGCCTGCTGCTGCTGCCGGGCGGGCACATGGTCTATCTGCACGATGCCGCGCGGGCGGCGCTGCGGACGGCGGCGATGGCGCTCTACCCGCCGACACCCTGACCCGCCGCGCCCTGGCCCGCCGCGCCCTGGCCCGCCGCTTCCGCCCGCTGCGGGTTCCACATCGCGCCGTCGCGCACCAGGCCGATCTGGTAGGCGTACATCTCCGGCCGGTACAGCGCCTCCAGCGCCTCGATCACCCGGCCGGACGGGTCGAACACCTGCCGGCGCACCCAGAGCAGCGCGGCGCCCACCTCCACGCCCAGCAGCGGCGCCACCGCGGCGTCGGCCAGCTTGGCCGAGATGGTCTGCTCGGCGCGCGCGATCGCCACGCCCCCGGCCTCCAGCAGCGCCAGCATCGGCTTGGCGGCAAGGTCGTCACGGCCATAGCCGCGGCCGATCGCCTCCGGCACCCAGGCGGTCAGGTGCGAGAACGGCTGCTCGCGCGCGGCGCGCACCCGCACGCTGCGCTGCACCACCGCGCCGGCCGGCACCCCCATCACCGCCGCCAGTTCCGGCGTGGCCGGCACGTAGTCGAACGCCACCAGCCGCACCGTGGTGCGCAGCCCCATGACCAGCAGGTTCTCGATCAGCCCGCGCAGGTTCTCGCGCACCGGCTCGGCCGCCAGCGGCGGGCGGGCGAAGGTGCCGGCGCCACGGCGGCGCACCACCAGGCCCTCACGCTCCAGCATCTGCAGGGCGCGGCGGATGGTGATGCGCGAGACCTTGTACTCGCCGGCCAGCTCGTGCTCGCCCGGCATCGCCAGCGCGGCCGGAAAGCGGCCTTCCAGCACCAGCTGGCGCAGCACCAGGTAGACGCGGTGATAGAGCGGCAGCGGCGGATCGGACGCGGTCATGCGGGCGTGCGGTTCAAGACCCCTCCTCCTCGTCGCGCATCGGGACGGATTGCCATCCTTGCGCCGATTCGGTGCGAGCATAGACCAGGCCCGGCTGTGGGACAGGTCCCGCCCGCGACCCTGGGTCGTTTCCGCACCTGCCGCCCACCGTCACGCAAGCGCATTGATGGCTGAGCCGGGCGCGCGACGCGCCGTCCATCCGTGCCGACGCCGCCACCGCCCCGCCGACCGGGCGACAGCCGGCGCACCAGCCGCCCGGCGCGCAGCACCCAGGAGCGGACAATGACGAGTCCCGGAATCGAACAGACGAGACGCGCGTGCCGTGCCGCGCCGGCAACCGGCCGTGTCGCATGAAGACCGTCCTGCTCACCGTGCTGCCATGCCTCGCGGTTGAACTGGCTGGCGGCGTGGGGTTCATCTATTCGGGCCTCTACGACGTGGCCGCCGTCAACCCGGACAATCCGGTGGTGGCATGGGCCATCCACAAGGCCTCGGACCGCTCGGTGGCGGCACGGCTGGGCGGCATCAAGGTGCCCCCCGGGCTCGACGCGCCACAGGTGGCCGCCGCCGGCGGCAAGCTGTTCGGCGAGCAATGCGTGGTCTGCCATGGCGGGCCGGGGCTGCCGCCGACCGCCATCTCCCAGGGTCTGAACCCGGCGCCGCCCAACCTGTTCCGTGCCGGCCGGCGGGTGCACATGGAGGAGGCGTTCTGGTTCATCCGCAACGGCGTGAAGATGACCGCCATGCCAAGCTTTCGCGACACCCGCTCGGACGAGGAAATCTGGTCGATGACCGCCTTCGTGCGCGCCGCCCCCGGCATGTCGGCGAAGGATTTCTCCGCTACCACCGGCATCGGCAGCACCGGCATCGCCACGCCGGCCGCCGGCACCAGGCCGACCGGCGGCTGACCGGCGGCTGGGCGGGCACCGGGCGCAGCCGCCGCGTTGACAGACGTTGCGCCGGGATGTCTTGTCCGTAGGACAACTCGCCCGGAACGCCCATGCACACGCTGCGCGCACGCCTGACCGACCGCACCCTCCCCCCGCTGCTGGCACCGGGCGTCTACGACGCGCTCTCCGCGGCACTCGCCGAGGAGGCGGGGTTCGAGGCCGCCTACCTGTCCGGCGCCCAGATCGCCTACACCCGGCTGGGCCGGCCCGATATCGGCCTGGTCTCGATGACCGAGGTGGCCGACGTGATGGCCCGCATCCGCGAGCGCGTCGCCATGCCGGTGATCATCGACGCCGATACCGGCTTCGGCAACGCCATGAACGTGCAGCGCACCGTACGGGTGTTCGAGCGTGCCGGCGCCGACGTGATCCAGCTAGAGGACCAGTCCTTCCCCAAACGCTGCGGCCATCTGCGCGACAAGAAGCTGATCCCCGCCGCCGAGATGGCCGGCAAGATCCGCGCCGCGGTGGACGCGCGCGACCGCGCCCTCATCATGGCCCGCACCGACGCCATCGCCGTCGAGGGCTTCGCCGCCGCGCTGGACCGCGCCGAGCTGTACCTGGAAGCCGGCGCCGACATCCTGTTCGTCGAGGCGCCGGAGGACCTGGCGCAGATGCAGGCTACCATCGCCCGCTTCGCCGCCCGCGTGCCGCTGCTGGCCAACATGGTGGAAGGCGGGCGCACCCCGCTGGCCGGCGCCGACGCGCTGGGCACGCTCGGCTACCGCATCGTCATCTTCCCCGGCGGGCTGGTGCGCGCGCTGGCCTGGGCGGCGCGGGACTATCTCGCCTCGCTGAAGGCGCACGGCAGCACCGCGCCCTTCCGCAACCGCATGTTCGACTTCCAGGGCCTCAACGAAATGCTCGGCACCGACGCCATGCTGGCCGAGGCGCGGCACTACGACCCGGAGATCTGATGCTCGACCCCGTCACCCTGGCGGTCCTGAAGGGCCGGCTGGAGCAGATCGCCGACGAGATGGACGCGACCCTGTTCCGCGCCGCCTTCAACCCCACCATCGCCGAGGCGCACGACGCCTGCCACGGCCTCTACGACGCGCTCACCGGCGCCACGCTGGTGCAGGGCAAGTCCGGCCTGCCGATCTTCGTGGGCGTGATGGCCTACGCCGTGCGCGCGGTGATCGACAAGTTCACCGGCGCGCGCGCGCCCGTGCCCGGCGACGTGTTCATCTTCAACGACCCCTACCTGGGCGGCACCCACCTGTCGGACATGCGGCTGATCCGCCCGTGCTTCCGCGACGGTCGCCTGTTCTGCTGGCTCGGCAGCGTCGGCCACTGGCACGACCTGGGCGGCGCGGTGCCCGGCAACTACAACCCCGCCGCCACCGAGTATTTCCAGGAAGGCGTGCTGATCCCGCCGGTGCGCCTGTTCAGCGCCGGGGTGCTGAACCAGGATATACTGGACATCATCCTCGCCGCCTCCCGCCTGCCCGACAGCGCCTATGGCGACCTCAACGCGCATCTCTCGGCGCTCGATCTCGGCTCCGCGCGCGTCGAGGCGCTGCTGGACGAATACACCGCTCCGGTGGTGGCCGAGGCGCTGGGCGAGCTCACCGCCCGCGCCGCCGCGCAGATCCGCGCCCAGATCGCCGCCCTGCCCGACGGCCGCTGGACCGAGGAGGATTTCCTCGACAATGACGGCCGCACCGACGCGCCGCTGCGCATCGCCTGCACCGTCACCGTGGCCGGCGACCGGCTGGGGCTGGACTTCACCGGCACCGCGGGCGCCTGCGCCGGCCCGGTGAACATCAGCGCCGCCACCACCATCGCCAGCGTCTACGTGGCGCTCAAGCACCTGTTCCCGGAGGTCGCGGCCAATTCCGGCGTGCTCGACCCGATCGACATCACCATCCCGCCCGGCAGCCTGCTGGACGCGCAGCGCCCCGCCCCGGTCGGCGGCTACACCGAGACCATCCTGCGCATCATCGACGTGCTGTTCTGCGCCTTCGCGCGCATCCGACCGGCCCAGGCGTACGGCAACGCCTACGGCACCATCAACGCGCTCTCCATCGCCGGCACCCGGCCGGACGGGCGCCGCTGGGTGATGTTCAGCTTCTTCGGCGGCGGCCATGGCGGCAACCCGGAGGGCGACGGCCTCAGCCACGGCAACCCGCCGATCGCCACCGCCATCATCCCGCCGGTGGAGATCATGGAGGCGGCCTACCCCATCCGCTTCACCCAATGGGCGCTGCGCGAGGGCTCCGGCGGCGCCGGAGCGCATCGCGGCGGCATGGGCGCGGTCTACGAGATCGAGCTGCTGGACGAGCACGCCGAGGCCTTCGTGTTCGCCGAGCGCGCCCGCTTCGCCCCGCGCGGCGTGCTGGGCGGCGGCAACGGGGCTGCCAACCGGGTCAGCTACCAACAGGACGACGGCCAGGGGGGACAGGTCTGGCATACGCCGCCCCTGGCCTCCAAGGTGGTCGGCGTGCAGCTCCGCCGCGGCCAGCGCATCCGCCTGGAAAGCCCCGGCGGCGGCGGCTGGGGCGACCCGGCCGAGCGCGACCCGCAAGCCACCGAACATGATCGCCGCATGGGGTATCTCGGATGACCCGCCTCGTCATCGGTGTCGACGTCGGCGGCACCTTCACCGACCTGTTCCTGTTCGACGAGGCCACCGGCACCGCGCGCGTCGGCAAGCTGCCCAGCACCCGCGGCCAGGAAGCCGTGGGCTTCGCCGAGGGCATCGCCGCCATGGCCCCCCTGCCCGCCATCTCGGCCATCGTCCACGGCACCACCGTCGGCACCAACGCGCTGCTGGAGCGCAAGGGTGCCCGCGCCGGGCTGATCACCACCCAGGGCTTCCGCGACGTGCTGGAGATGCGCCGCCGCGACCGCCGCCAGACCTGGGGGCTGACCGGCAATTTCGTCCCGGTGATCGAGCGCGACATGCGCGCCGAGGTCGCCGAGCGCACCCTGGCCGACGGCAGCATCCTCACCCGCATCGACCCGGCGGAGCTGCGCGCCACCGCGCAACGCCTGCTGGCGGCGGGCGCCGAGGCGCTGTGCATCGTCTTCCTCAACAGCTACGCCAACCCCGAGAACGAGCGCGCCGCCCGGGCCGCCATCCGCGACATCTGGCCCAACCAGCACCTCGCCATCTCGTCCGACATCCTGCCCGAAATCCGCGAGTTCGAGCGCACCAGCACCACGGCGCTGAACGCCGTGCTGCAACCCGTGGTCGGCGGCTACCTCGACACGCTGGACGGCTCGCTGCGCGGCGGCGGCTTCGGCGGCGAGTTCCTGATCGTGCAGTCCAACGGCGGCGTAATGAGCGTGGAGGCCGCCGCCCGCCTGCCCGTCCGCACCGCGCTCTCCGGCCCCGCCGCGGGGGTGATCGCCGCCGCCCATATCGCCGTCGAGGCCGGCTTCCCCGACGTGATCACCGGCGACATCGGCGGCACCAGCTTCGACGTGTCGCTGGTGGCCGGCGGCACCCCGGCGCTGGCGGCGCAATCCACGCTGGATTTCGGCCTGGTGGTGCGCACGCCGATGATCGAGATCACCACCATCGGCGCCGGCGGCGGCTCGATCGCCCGGGTGGATGCCGCCGGCATCCTGCAGGTTGGGCCGGAAAGCGCCGGCTCCACCCCCGGCCCGGTCTGCTACGGCCAGGGCGGGCAGCGCCCCACCGTCACCGACGCCAATGTGGTGCTCGGCCGCATCAATGCCGGGCGGCCGATCGGCGGCAAGCTGGCGCGGCTGGACGCCGAGGCCGCCGCCACCGCCATCGCCCGCGCGGTCGCCGACCCGCTCGGCCTGGGCGTGATGCAGGCCGCCGAGGCCATCCTGCGCGTCGCCAATGCCCGCATGGCCGGGGCGCTGCGGCTGGTCTCCATCGAGCGTGGGCACGACCCCAAGAAATTCACCCTGATGCCGTTCGGCGGCGGCGGCGCGCTGCATGCCGGCGCGCTGATCCGCGACGTGGGGCTGGCTCGCGCCCTGGTGCCGCGCTTCCCGGGCGTGACCTCGGCGCTGGGCTGCGTCATCGCCGACATGCGCCACGACCGGGTGCGCACGCTCAACCGCATGCTGGCCGAGCTCGACCCGGCGGCGCTGCATGCGGCCATGGACGAGGCGGAGCGCACTCTGTCCGAACCGCTGGACCGCGCCGGCATCGCCTTCACCGGCCGGCGCGTGGAGCATGCGCTGGACATGAACTACGCCGGCCAGACCCACACCGTGGCCGTGCCCCTGCCGCCGGGCCGGCTGGACCGCGCGGGCGTGCAGGCGGCGTTCGAGGCCGCCTATGCCGGCGCCTATGGCCGCCTGCTGCCCGGCGTGGCGGTGCGCGTGCTGAACCTGCGCAGCGCTGTCATCGGCCTGCGCCCGAAGATCGACCTGCTGTCGATGGCCCCGCCGCCTAGCGCCAGCCTGTCCGCCGCCGCCCGGCCGTCGCGCCGCGTCTGGGTGGATGGCTGGCACGAGGCGCGGGTGTTCGACCGCCTGGCCCTGCCGGTCGGCGCGGTGATCGAGGGTCCGGCGGTGCTGGAGCAGCCGGACAGCACCATCCTGATCGAACCGGGCCTCGCCGGCCGCGTCGATCGCTTCGGCAACCTCATCCTGGAGCGCGCCTGATGCCCGACCTGTCCGCCACCGCGCTGCTGCTCTGCGACCTGCAGAACGACTTCCTGCACCCCAACGGCGCCTATGGCCGCGCCGGCCTGGGCAACCCCGACATCGCCGCCGTGGTGCCGCGCGTGGCGCCGCTGGCCGCCGCGGTGCGCCAGGCGGGGGGCTGGATCGTCTCCACCCATTTCACCCTGGTGCCCGGGCGCGGCGGTGAGCCGTTCATCTCGCCGCACCTGAAGCAGCTGCGCCCCTTCCTGGCGAAGGGCGATTTCGCCCCCGGCTCCTGGGGCCAGGCGCTGGTGGACACCCTGCCGCCGGCCGACATGGCGGTGGAGAAAGTCAATTTCTCGGCCTTCTACATGAGCCGGCTGGAATGGGTGCTGGCGCGCGCCGGCATCCGCCGCCTGCTGGTCTCGGGCATCGTCACCAATGGCGGCGTCGCCAGCACGGTGCGCGACGCCCATGTGCGCGAGTTCGACATCACCGTGCTGTCCGACGGCTGCGCCGCCTTCAGCCCCGAGGTCCACCACATCGCCATCGAGGCGCTGCGCCCGGTGGCGCGGATCGCCACGGTCGCGCAGACGATTTCCGACATTCAGGGCTAGACTTCCGCCTCCGAACCGGCAACATGTATCGGAGTGTTTCGGAGAATATACGGTCATGGACGGTCCCATCACGGGAGCGACCGTTTTTGCTTGTCTTTTCACCGCCGCCGTGGCCGGGGTGCTGGTCCATGCCCGCCTGCCGGGGCGCATGCTGCCGCAGGGCACCGGCGACGTGGTGCGTCGCGGCGTCGGCATGGTCGCCGCCATGGCGGCACTGCTGGTCGCGATGATGACGGTGTCGCTGAAAACCTCGTTCGACTCGGCCGACCGCGACGTGAAGCGCTTCTCCGCCCAGTTGATCGAGCTGGACCGCACGCTGCGTCGCGCCGGGCCGGACGCGGCGCCCGCGCGGGAGTTGCTGTTCCGCTACACCGCGCGCGCGATGAAAGACATCTGGCCGGAAAGCCGGGTCAGGGTGGACGTGACCGACAAGGCGGCCACACCGCTGCTCGACCGGCTGGAAGACGCAGTGGTCACCCTGCGCACCACCGACCCCGAACGCCAAATGCTGGTGGCCGAGGCGCGGCGCATCCTGCAGGACATCACCGAGTCGCGCTGGGCGATGGAGGCGCACAGCGGCGGCTCGCTGTCGCCCTGGCTGATCGCCGTGGTGGGGTTCTGGCTGGTGCTGACCTTCGGCACCTTCGGCCTGTCCGCGCCGCTAGGCGGCATCGGCAGCAATACCGTGGTGATCTCCTCGCTGTTCCTCTGCGCGGTGGCGGTCGGCGGCGCGATGTTCCTGCTGCAGGAATACGACTACCCGTTCCGCGGCATCATCATGGTTTCGCACGAACCGCTGCAGAACGCCTTGTTCGTGATGGGCGAGTAGCCGGCCGCGCACCGCCCCGGCTAGGATGGTCCCGAACAGCCGGAGTCCAGACATGTCGATTGATTTCAGCGGCCGCCGGGTGGTGGTGTGCGGCGGCAGCCGTGGCATCGGGCGCTCCATCGCGCTCGGCTTCGCCGCCGGCGGCGCGGATGTCTCCATCTGCGCGCGCGGCGCCGGCCCGCTGGAGTCCACGCGGGCCGAGCTGGCGGCGCACGGCCACGTCGCCCACGCCGCTGCCTGCGACCTCGCGCAGGCCGACAGCATCGCCGCCTATATCGCCGCCGCCGCCACGGCGCTGGGCGGCATCGATATCCTGGTCAACAACGCCTCCGGCTTCGGCATGACCGATGACGAAGCCGGCTGGGGCGCCAGCTTCGCGGTGGACGTGATGGCCGTGGTGCGCGCCAGCCAGGCCGCGCTGCCGCATCTGGAGAAGGGCCGCCAGCCCAGCATCGTCTCGGTCTCCTCCATCTCGGCGATGCGCCCCTCCACCCGCTCGGCGCCGTACGGCGCGGTGAAGGCGGCGGTGATCCACTACACCACCAGCCAGGCGGCGATGCTGGCGCGGCGCGGCATCCGGGTGAACTGCGTCGCCCCCGGTTCCATCGAATTCCCCGGCGGCAGCTGGGAAAAGCGCCGCCAGGAAGGCTCGCCGATCTACGACAACGTGCTGAAATCCATCCCGTTCGACCGCCTGGGCACGCCCGAGGAAGTGGCCGACGTGGTGCTGTTCCTGGCCTCGCCGATGGCGCGCTGGGTCACCGGGCAGACGGTGGTTGTGGATGGGGGGCAGTTGTTGTTCAGCTAAGCCAGGCCTTCTTTTTGTGAACAAAAAGAAGCAAAAAAACTTCATTCGCTGGAGACCCGGCCCAAGCGGGGGGACTCCAGCGAGTGAAAGTTTTTTGGTTCTTTTTTTCAAAAAAGAACCTCTTTCTCCGCCTTCACCTTGAGATAATGCCGCCGCGCCTTCGCCCGGTTGCCGCAGGCGCTCATCGTGCACCAGCGGCGATTGCCGCTCTTGCTGTCGTCCAGGAACATCCAGCGACATTCCGGGTTGGCGCATTGCCGCAAATGCCCCCGCCGCCGCCCGGCCAGCAGATCGGCCGCCGACCACAGCACCGGTGACAGCACGGCCGCCACCGAGGCGGTCGCCGGGTCCAAATCCCACGCATAGGCATCGCCGGCCTCCGCCAGCCGCCGCCGCGGTGCCGCCTCGCCCAGCGCCCGGTTGAACACCGCAAGATCCGCCGCCGCCGCCCCCTGCCCGCCAGCGGCCGCCGCCAGCAGGCGGAACAGCGCCTCGCGCAGCGCGATCAGGCTGCCATGCGCCGCCGCGCGCGCCGCCATTTCCCCCTCCGGCGCCGCCTGCCACAGCCTCGCCAGCGCCGCCACCGCCGCCGGCGGCGCGCGCCCTGGCCCGGCGCACCAGTCCAGCGCCTCCTGCATCCCGCCCAGCGTCTCGGTCGGCGCTGTCCGCCCGCGCCAGTAGCGGGTGTTGACGAAGTCCAGGCAGGAATCGTCGGGGCCAAGCGGGATGGGAACCATTCCCAGCACATACGAACCGGCATGGTGGTTGACAAGCTCCGCCGGCCGCGGTTCTATATAACCGTCATGGTGGTTATCACCGGACACGGCATCACCCACAGGAGACCGACATGCTCGACCATGTTTCCATCGGCGTGCGCGACATCCCCGCCGCCAAGCGTTTCTACGAAGCGGCCCTGTCGCCGCTGGGCTATTCCTGCCTCGCATCCGGTGACGAATACGCCGGTTTTGGTGCCAAAAACCCCGGTTTCTGGCTCAATTCCACCGCCCATCCGGTGCCGGCGGACATGCGTTCCGGCCTGCATTTCTGCTTCACCGCCCCCAGCCGCGCGGCGGTGGACGCCTTCCATGCCGCCGCGCTGGCAGCGGGCGGCAGCGACAACGGGGCGCCGGGGCTGCGCCCGGATTACGGCCCGACCTACTACGCCTCCTTCGCCATCGATCCCGACGGCTACCGGATCGAGGCGTATTGCGGCGCCGCGTGACCATGCCTGCCGCCGCGCCGGCAACGGCGCGGCGGATGATGGCATTGCCGAATAGTTATGCTACATACGCATTATGGAGGACGCACCGAACCACCCCCCGCCCGACCTCGGCCACCTGCCCATGCTGCTCGGCCATGCCCTGCGCCGGGCACAGGCGGCGGTGCTGCACGAGGCCCAGGCCGGCATGGCGGAACTGGATATCCGCCCCGCCCAGCACGCGGTGATGCAGGTGCTGCACCGCAACCCCGGCCTGCGCCAAAGCCAGGTCAGCCAGGCGCTCGGCATCCAGCGCACCAATTTCGTCCCGCTGTTCGACGCGCTGGAGCGCCGAGGCCTGGTGGAGCGCCGCGACGTGGCGGGCGACCGGCGGGCCAAGGGCCTGTTCCTGACCGATGCCGGCACCGCCCTGCTGGCCCGGCTGGACCGCATCCAGGCCGAGTACGAAGCCCGCCTGACCGCGCGCATCGGCCCCGACGGCAAGCAGACCCTGCTGGGCCTGCTCGCTCGCCTCTCAGACCCGGCCTTCGGCCCGGGCTAGCCTCAGTCCGCCACCGGCGGCGCCATCCACCATTCGCCGAGATGCTCGCCCATCTCGCGGTCGGTCGTCTTGGTCAGGTCCTTCTCCAACATGCCCACCACCAGCGCGGCCACGGCCGGGCTCAGCGCCTCGCGCAGGTCGTGCAGGGCATGGCCGGGCGCCACCAGCACCAGCCGGTCGAACGCCTTCTGCCCGGCGCGCTCAGCCACCTGGCGGGCCACATCGACCACGAAATCATGCTTGGCCTGGCGATGCCGGTCGTGCTTCGGCTCTACTGCGTGGCGCGTCGTCGAGGCGCTTTCATGCACCTTGCCGGGGCGTTCGCTGCCCATGTCGGAGGAGCGCAGATGCGCGGCGGTGGATTCGAACTCCAGGATGGTGGCGAACTGCCCTCGCGAAACCGTGGGGGCCACGATCCTGGCATGCTCGCCGTCTGCCACCAGCGCCCAGACGATCGGATGTAAGCGAGTGTTCATTGGCCGCTCCTGTCGCGTTGCATGAGCGCACTCATAGCACGCGCCGTGCCGGCTCCGCTTGATCCGAATCAAACCCCCGCACGGATCACCCCCCGGATCAGGCGGCGGATTTCTGCGCCTTGAAATCCTTGATGTCGCGGAAGGTCAGGCCCGGATGCAGCTCGGCGGTGCGGCGCAGCATGAAGGCGCTGGTGGCCAGGAACACCGGGTCGCCGTCCACGTCGTCGGCCATGGCGCTGCGGTTGGCGGCCACGAACGCCGCCAGCAGCGCCTTCTCGCCCGAAACCCAGCGGGCCAGCTGATAGGGCGTCTGCTCGAAGCCGATCGCCACCCCGTACTCGCCGGCCAGCCGCGAGACCAGCACATCGAGCTGCAAGGTGCCCACCACGCCCACCATCGGCGGCGCGCCGTCCTGCGGGCGGAACAGCTGCACCACCCCCTCCTCGGCCAGCTCCTGCAGCGCCTGGCGCAGCTTCTTGGCCTTCATCGCGTCGTCCAGCCGCACCCGGCGCAGGATTTCCGGCGCGAAATACGGCACACCGACGAAGTTGATGTCCTCCTCCTCCGACAGCGTGTCGCCGATGCGCAGCGTGCCGTGGTTGGGAATGCCGACCACGTCGCCGGCGAACGCCTCGTCGGCGATCTGCCGGTCGCGGGCGAAGAAGAATTGCGGCGCATGCAGCGGGATCAGCTTGCCGGTGCGCACCTGCTTCAGCCGCATGCCGCGCACCAGCCGGCCCGAGCACACCCGCGCGAAGGCGATGCGGTCGCGGTGGTTGGGGTCCATGTTGGCCTGGATCTTGAACACCAGCGCGGTCAGCGCCGGCTCGCTGGCCTGCACGATGCGGGTATCGGCCGGCTGGGCGCGCGGCCGCGGGCCGTATTCGGCCAGCCCGTCCAGCAGGTCGGACACCCCGATCTCCTTGATCGCGCTGCCGAAGAACACCGGCGTCAGGTGCCCGGCCATGAACGCCTCCAACTCGAACTCCGGCAGGGCGGCGTGCACCAGGTCGATCTCCTCGCCGAGCTGGATCATCCGCGGATCCGACTGCGCGAGCGTCTCGGTCAGGTGGCATTCACGTCGGCGGATGTCGTAGGTGCCCACGAAGGTCGCCGCCCGCCCCACCGGCCAGGTGACCGGCGCCGTGTCCAGCGCCAGCGCCGAGGACACCTCGTCCAGCAGCGCGAACGGGTCCTGCGCCTCGCGGTCCATCTTGTTGATGAAGGTCAGGATGGGGATGTCGCGCATCCGGCAGATCTCGAACAGCTTGCGCGTCCGCGCCTCGATGCCCTTGGCCGCGTCGATCACCATCACCGCCGCGTCCACCGCCGTCAGCGTGCGGTAGGTGTCCTCCGAGAAGTCTTCATGGCCCGGCGTGTCCAGCAGGTTGAACACGCAATCCTTGTATTCGAAGGTCATCACCGAGGTGACCACCGAGATGCCACGGTCGCGCTCGATGCCCATCCAGTCGCTGCGGGTGCGCCGCCGCTCGCCCTTGGCGCGCACGTTGCCGGCAAGCTGGATGGCGCCGCCGGCGCGCAGCAGCCGTTCGGTCAGCGTGGTCTTGCCGGCGTCGGGGTGCGAGATGATCGCGAAGGTGCGCCGGCGGGCGATCTCGGTGGCGGGGTCGGTGCTCATGCGCGCCGATTACACCGAGCGGCGGCCGATGGGAAGAAACCCCCACGCAGCCCCGCCCGGCGTCGCCGCGCCCCGAGCAAGGGGACGAAGCCCTTTGCTTCAATTAAATCTCAGCAAAGCGGTTCTTTTTTGGAAAAAAGAACCGAAAAACTTTTGTTCGTTTTCCTTATTTCACCCGCACCCAGCGCATCGGGAAGTAGTTGTCGGCCGGCTGAACCAGCTCGATATTGGTCTTCGCGGCCCAGGTGATGCCCTGCTGGTGCAGCGGGATATAGCCCACGTCCTGCTGCACCTGGGTGGCCACCTCGTCGATCATCGCCTGGCGCCTGGCGGGGTCGAGCTCCTCGGCGATCAGCGGCGTCAGCGCGTCCACCCGGGCGTTGCTGTAGCCGGCGATGTTGGTGGTGCCCTGCCCCTTGTCCAGCGCGCGGCTGTGCAGGATGGCGTTGATGACGTTGTGCGCGTCATAGGTGCTGGGCGTCCAGCCGAGCAGGTAGAAACTGGTCTTGAAGCCCGGCGGCGCGATATCGGCGAAATACTTCACCTTGGTGCGGGCGAACACATCCACCTTCACCCCCACCTTGGCCAGCATCGCCGAGATGGCGGTGCAGATCCCCTCATCGGCGATATAGCGGTCGTTCGGGCAGTCCAGCGTGACGGTGAAGCCCTTGGGATAGCCGGCCTCGGCCAGCAGCGCCCGCGATTTCGCCAGGTCCACCTTGGGGCGCACGTTCAGCTTCGGGTTGAAGCCGTTCACCCCCGGCCCCCACATCTCCCAGGTCGGCTTGCCCTGGCCGCGCATCACCCGCGCGGTGATGGCGTTCTCGTCGATCGCCAGCGCGAAGGCGCGCCGCACCCGCACGTCCTTGAACGGGTTCTTGCCCTTCACGTTGGAGAATTGCAGCTCGTCGCGCAGTTGGTCCATGCCCAGGAAGATGGTGCGCAGTTCCGGCCCCTGGATGATGCGCAGGCCGGGCGTCTTGCCGATCCGCTCGATGTCCTGCGGCGGCACGGCGTAGATCATGTCCATCTCGCCGGACAGCAGGGCGGCCACCCGCGTCGCGGCGCTGGAGATCACGTTGAACTCCACGTGGTCCAGGTTGTGCTCCGGCTTGTCCCACCAGCCGGGATTGCGGTCCAGCGTGGTGCGCCGGTCCGGCTCGCGCACGCCCAGCTTGAACGGCCCGGTGCCCATGGCGTTGCGCAGGGCGTAGTTCTCGCTCTTGCCCACCTCGGCCGGCTCGGTGGCGCCGTTCTTCTCGGCCCAGGCCTTGTTCATGATGAGCATGTTGGTCAGTTCGCTCGGCAGGATCGGGTCCGGCGCGAAGGTGTCGAACTCCACCGTCAGGTCGTCGATCTTGCGGCCGTCCTTGATCGCCGCGGCGTTGGAGGAGGTGCGCGAGGATTTGGACTTGATGCGCGCCAGCGAGAACAGCACGTCGTCGGCGGTGAAGGCGCTGCCGTCCTGCCATTTCACCCCCGGGCGCAGATGGAAGCGCCACACCGTCGGGCTTGGCTGCTCCCAGCTTGCCGCCAGCGCCGGCTCGGTGCCGAGTTGCTTGTTGCGGCGCACCAGCGGCTCGTAGATGTTGGCCAGGAACGAGTTCTGCACCGTCTCGTCCAGCGTGTACGGGTCCAGCGCCCGCACATCGCCGTCATTGGCCCATTTGAAGGTGGCGGCCTGCGCGGCCTGGCCCAGCAGCAGCGACAGCACCGGGACCGCCAGCCCCGCGAGCAACCAACGCCTGTTCATCACCGTTTCCCCGCATTCTTGATTATGTCGGCAGCGTAACCCGAGTGCCGCCGGCACGCCAAGTGCCCGGGGTCGCCTGCCGGCTACGCGGCCAGCGCCGCCGCCGGGCGGATATCGCCGACATGGATGCCGTTCCAGTTGGTCAGCACCGGCGCCGCCAGCGAGCCCAGCACCGCCTGCGCCGCGCCGTTGGTGGGCAGGAAGCGCGTCACCAGCGCCGCCGTCGCCACCTCCGCCGCCCGCCCGGCGCCGTCGTCGCATTTCACCGCGACGCCGATGCCCAGCTCCGGCACGGCGGCGCAGAACACCCCCTCGGCGCCCGACTTGCAGAACACCCGCGCCCCCAGCGCCGTCATCAGCCGCGTGTCGAACCGGCCGGTGCCGGCCACCATCATCGGGTTGGCCGCCACCGCCGCGCGGATGCGCGCCGCCGCCGCCGCCCGCGTGGCGTCCATGCCCCGCCCGCTGCCGAGGCGCGCGAAGCCCAGCGCCAGCGCCCGCAGCGGAATGGCGTAGGTGGGGATGGAGCAGCCATCCACCGCCCGGTTGCGCTCATCCAGCGTGGCGCCGGTCATGCTGGCCAGCGCCGCCGTCACCGCGCGCATGGTGGGGTGGTCGGGCCGCACATAGCCGGCCGGGTCGTCGCCGCTGGCGCAGGCCAGGCAGACGAAGCCGGAATGCTTGCCCGAGCAGTTGTTGTGCAGCGCCGACGGCTCCCGCCCCGCCGCCGCCAGCGCCCGCGCCGCCGCCTCGTTGAGCGGCCAGTGGGTGCCGCATTCCAGGCAGCCCACGTCCCGCCCCGCCTTGGCCAGCATGGCGGCGGCGGTGTCGGCATGCACCGCCTCGCCGGAATGCGACGAGCAGGCCAGCGCGATCTCCGCCTCGCTCAGCCCCAGCCGGTCGGCCGCCCCGCTCTCCACCAGCGGCAGCGCCAGCAGCGCCTTCACCGCTGAGCGCGGATACACCGCCTGGTCGATGTCGCCGGCCTGGAACACGACCTTGCCATCGCTGTCCAGCACCACCGCGGCGCCGCGATGGGCGGATTCCACAATGCTGCCGCGGGTGACTTCAACGAGAACGGGGTCCATGGGCTTCCTCCTGCCAGCGATTGCCGGCACTCTGCCGCCGCTTGCGTCAACCCGCCACCCCCCACCATGAGGTTCCCCATGCCCCTGAAACTCTTCGGCACCGCCCGCTCGCGCGCCATCCGCAACCTCTGGATGCTGCATGAGCTCGGTGTCCCGTTCGAGCATGTGGAGGTGGCGCTCGGCGCCGAGGGCAGCCGCAAGCCCGAATACCTGGCGCTGAACCCGAACGGCCGGGTGCCGTTCATCCAGGACGACGGCGTGGTGATCTGGGAGTCGCTGGCGATCAACCTCTACCTCGCCAAGAAGCATGGCGGCCCGCTCGCCCCGGCCGATGTCACCGAGGACGGGCTGATGACCATGTGGACCTTGTGGGCTGCCACCGAGGTGGAGCCGATGGCCGCCCAGGCGATGTACAACACCGCCCTCTACCCGCCCGAGCAGCGCGACCCGAAGCTGGTGGCGCAGGCGCTGGCGGCGCTGGAAGCCCCGCTGGCGGTGCTGGAAGGCGCGCTGGCCAAGGGCGGCGGCCATCTGGTGGGCGGGCGCTTCACGGTGGCCGACCTGAACGTAATCGCCTGCGTGTTCTACACCCGCTTCACGCCCGCAGCGCTGGCCGACAAGCCGGGCGTCCGCGCCTGGTACGCGGCCGGGATGGCGCGGGCGGGCAATCGCAGCGCGTTTGCGTTGCGGGGGGAGTGAAGGAGGAAAGTCTTCTTTTTGTGAACAAAAAGAAGCAAAAAAACTTTGTCCGTTTGGGTACGCGCCCAAACGGATAAAAGTTTTTTGGTTCTTTTTTTCAAAAAAGAACTGCTTCCTCACCTCACGCCACCACGCCGATCCCCTCCAGCGGCCCCAACGCCCGCTCCAGCCTCGGCCGCACCTCGGCGGCGAAGCGGTCGATCGAGCGCAGCGCCAGGTCCAGCGGCGAACTGCCGGCCTGGAACTGCAGCAGATAATGGCACAGCGAGGCGGCGCGGATTTCCGCCACCATCCGCCCGGCCACCGCCTCGGCGCTGCCCACCAGCATGTGCTCGGCCATCACCTCCAGGCTCATCTCCCCCGGCCACGGCTTCTCGACCAGCATGCCGCCGTCCAGCGCCTGCTCGCGGTGGCGCAGGCTCTGCGACAGGCGTATCTGGTAGCGCACCTGCTCCAGGAAGGCCGCCGCCTCGGCGCGGTCGTCGGTGATGCACATGTGGCGCAGCGCCCCGAAGCGCAGCCGGGCCGGGTCCTGCCCCTCGGCGCGGCAGGCATCCTCCACGCGGGCGCGCGCCTTGGCCAGCAACTCGGCGGTGAAGTGGCGCGGCGTCACCATCACCACATAGCCCTTCTGCGCCGCCATCCGGTGCAGCGCCGGGTTGTCGCCGGCCACCCAGACCGGCGGCATGCCGTGCACCGTTCTGGGCGCGATATGGGTATGCGGCATACGGAAATGCGCGCCCGCGTGGCTGAAGGTCTCCTGGGTCACCGACTGCTCAAGCATTTGCATGAATTCAAGCAGCTTAGGCGTTGAATCTGCAAGATCCTCGTCGAACCGCTCGAACTCGTACGGCTGGTAGCCGCTGCCCACCCCCAGCACCAGCCGGCCATGGGTGAGCGCATCCACCATGCCGATCTCGGCCAGCAGCCGCGCCGGGTTGTACAGCGGCACGATCACCACGCCGCTGCCGAGCTTGATGCGGCTGGTCTCGCCGGCCAGCCGTGCCACCATCATCAGCGGCGAGGGGCAGACGCAGTAGTTGGAGAAATGGTGCTCGGCGAACCAGGAAACGGCGAACCCCGCCCGCTCGGCGGCCTTCACCTGCGCCACCGCGTCGTCGTAGATGCGATGCGTGGGCGTGCCCCGCTCGCGGTAGCCCATCAGGTTGAACTGGCCGAAATCCATCGCGCGCTTCCTCCGCGGGCCACCGGTTCGATCCGGGGCCGTTGCGCGAAGTATCGGGGGGATGCGGCGGCGGCTCAAGCCGGGGGGCGTGCCGGCGGATGGCGCCAGCCCCCGCGCCCCGCTAGGGTCGGCGCAAACACGGGCGGGAGGGCCGAATGATCGAGGAAACCCTGGATATCGCCACGCGCGACGGCGCGATGGAAACCTTCCTCTGCCGGCCGGAGCGCGGCGGGCCGGCGCCGGCGGTGCTGATGCTGATGGACGCGCCGGGCATCCGCGAGGAGTTGCGCGACATGGCGCGCCGGCTGGCCACCACCGGCTATGCGGTGCTGCTGCCCAACCTGTACTACCGCGCCGGGCGCGACACCATCTTCGGCCCCGGCGTGCTGAAGGACGGCGACCCCGAGCGCGACCGCATGCGCGCGGTGCGCACCAAAATGACCATCCCGCCGGTGATGCAGGATGTCGGCGCCATGCTGGCCTTCATCGACTCGCGTGCCGATCTCGGCCACGGCGCGGTGGGCACGCATGGCTACTGCATGAGCGGCCCCTACGCCCTGGCCGCCGCCGCCCGCTACCCGGAGCGGATCGCCGCGGCCGCCTCGTTCTATGGCACCTGGCTGGTCAGCGACGCGGTGGAAAGCCCGCATCTGTCGCTCGGCCGCATCAAGGGGGAGGCGTATATCGCCTGCGCCGAGCACGACGAACTGGCGCCGCTGCCGATGGTGGACGAGTTGCGCGCATTATTCGAGGCATCGGGCTGCGCCGGCGAGCTCGAGGTGTACCCCGGCGTGCACCACGGCTTCGCCTTCCCGCAGCGCTGGTGCTACGACAAGCTGGCCGCCGAGCGGCATTGGGAGCGGCTGATCGCCCTCTACCGGCGGCGTCTAAACCCTTGAATCGAAACGCCCCGCTCCGACAGTCCGGAACGGGGCGCCTGCGATCGGCAAACCAAACTCAGCGCGAGTAGAACTCGACCACCAGGTTCGGCTCCATCTGCACGGGATACGGCACGTCGGACAGCTTCGGCGCGCGGGCGAAGCGGCCCTTCATGGCACGGTGGTCCACTTCCAGATACTCCGGCACGTCGCGCTCGGCGCTCTGCGAGGCGTCCAGCACCATGGCGAGCTGCTTGGATTTCTCCTTCACCTCGATGATGTCGTTGTCCTGCACCAGGAAGCTCGGGATGTTCACGCGCTTGCCGTTCACGGTAACGTGGCCGTGGTTGACGAACTGGCGGGCGGCGAAGGGGGTGATGGCGAACTTCATGCGGTAGATCACCGCATCCAGCCGGCGCTCCAGCAGCTCGATCAGGTTCTCGGAGGTGTCGCCCTTGCGGCGCACGGCCTCGTCGTAATACTTGCGGAACTGCTTCTCGCCGATATTGCCGTAATAGCCCTTCAGCTTCTGCTTGGCCATCAGCTGCACGCCGAAATCGGTCGGCTTCTGCTTGCGGCGCTGTCCGTGCTGGCCGGGGCCGTAATCGCGCTTGCTGATCGGCGACTTCGGGCGGCCCCAGAGGTTCACGCCGAGGCGGCGGTTGATCTTGTACTTGCTTTGGGCGCGCTTGGTCATGCGCGGTCCTTTCGTATCGTGCCCGGCGCCGGCGAGGCAGCATCCGTGGCTTGTTGCACCGGTAGGCCCTTTTCCGCATGAAAAGGGCGGGGCAGACCCCAAGGGCCTGTCCACGTTCCCAGCAGTGAGCGGCGTATAGGCGTGCGGGGCGGCGCTTGTCAAACCGCGGCGGCGGGGTTAGCTCCTCGCCATGATCACGCGCGGCGATATCCTGATGCTCGGCCTGTATTCCTCGGTTTCCGGCAGCCTGATCGGCGGGCTGATGCTGGGGATCGGGATGAACCTGGCGGCGCAGGGGGTCAATGTCGGCTGGCTTTTGATGGTGCCGGCCGCCCCCTGCTCCGCCATTATCGGCTGGATTCTGGCAAAAAGACTGGCAAAACAGCTCAAAACCTGATCACTGCGCCACCGCCGCCGACCAGGGGGACATCGCGTCGCTGATGCCGGTGCGGCTGCCGTCCGGGTTCTGCACGATGATGTTCGGGCAGGCGAAATTCACCGGCACGGCGGTGTTCTCCACCACCTCCAGCATGCCGTCGGCCGCCAGGCCGGCCAGGATATCGGCCGCAAGCCGTTGATCCGCCGTCACTTCCTCGGCGCTCGACACGTCGATTCGGGGGTGGTGGGCGGCCTGCTCCGGGGTCATGCCGAAATCCGCCACGAAGGACATCAGCTGGAACACGGCGGCCATGATCCGCCGCCCGCCCGAGGCGCCGGCGGCCAGCACCGGCTGATTGTTATGCTTCATAACTATCGGGCACATATTGGTCAGCGGCCGCTTGCCCGGGGCGATCGAGTTGGGCTGGCCGGGGCGCGGGTCGAACCACATGATGCCGTTGTTCAGCATGATGCCGGTGCCCGGCAGCGCCACCCGGCTGCCGAACGAGGACATCAGCGTCGTGGTCAGCGCCACCATGCTGCCCTCGGCATCGCAGACGGTCAGATGGGTGGTGCAGGTCTCCGCCCCCGCCGGCTCGGCCGCTTCCTCGGCGCCCAGCCCGGACAGGCGCTCGGCATAGGCGGCCTTCAGGGTGCCGGCGAGCAGGCGGAACCAGGCGGCGTCGGGGGCCGCGCCATAGGGGGCATCGACCATGGTTTGCAGCACCCGCGCCAGGGTGGGCGCCGCGGTCAGGCCGGTGGCGAGTTGCAGCACGCGGCCGTTGCGCCAGGGGATCTCGGTGGCCGGGCGCACCCGGGCGGCGCAGGCGGCGAGGTCGCCGGCGTCGATCACACCGCCGGCCGCCTTCATGTCGGCGACGATGGAGGCGGCGATGTCGCCCTCGTAGTAGTCGCGCAGCCCGGCCTGCTGCAGGCGCTCCAGAGTGTCGGCCAGGCGGCCCTGGCGCAGGAAGGCGGCGGCGCCGGCGGCGGGGGGCGCCGGCGGCAGGCCGTCGCGCAGGTAGATGCGGGCGCTTTCGGGGTACAGTTTCAGCACGCCGGCGGAGCCGAGGATCTTCAGCGCGGTGAACCAGTCCGCCGGCAGGCCGCGCTTGGCCAGCGCCACCGCGGGCGCCATCACCTCGGCCAGCGGCAGCCGGCCCCAGGTGCTGTGCAGCCGCTCGTAGCCCACCACCGAGCTTGGCACCGCGACCGAGAGCGGGCCGTGGATGTTGGCGTCGCCCTCCACCTCCGGCCAGCGGAACAGCTCGGTGGTCATGCGCCCGGTGAGCTTGAAGTTGGCCGGGCTGAGATGGCGCGGGGCGACCGGGCCGAAATCCACCACCTTGGCGTTCGGCTCGCCGGCGCGATGGACCAGGCCGAAGCCGATGCCGCCGAGGCCGGAATTCCACGGCTCCACGGTGGCGAGCGCGAAGGCGGTGGCCACCGCCGCGTCCACCGCGTTGCCGCCCGCCTCCAGCACCGCGACACCCGCCTGCGCGGCGTCGCGGCTCTGGGAGACCACCATGCCGCGCCGGCCGGTGGCCGAGGGCTTGGTGACGTTCCAGTGCTGCACGGCATGCGGCGGCGGGGTGTAGGTCATGGCGGGGTCCTCCGGGGTTGCCGCAACACCAGCGCAAAACCCCGCCGCCGGCAACCGCCCCCCCTTCCAGCCCCGCCTTCTCTCAGCCCGCCTTCTCTCAGCCCGCCTTCTCTCAAAAGGTGACCACGGTGCGCAGCCCGAGGATGGCGGCGCCGCCGATGCGCCGGCCGGGCCGGTTCGGGTCCGGCAGGCCGCCGCCGGGGTTGAACACGTATTGCAGGTCCGGCTGCACCACCCACCACGGCGCCACCTGCGCCTGGTAGGTGAGTTCCACCGCCGTCTCGCTGCCGCGCACCGGATACCAGCCGCCGCTGTAGAAGCCGGTGTCGGAATCCAGCCCGGCGGCGCGGCGGCTGACGCGGGCGTACACCACGCCGATGCCGGCGGTGTCATCCGCCCGCCCCGGCACCAGGCCCTTGTAGGTGAGGCCGGCGTTGAGGAAGAGATCGACGGCGTTGCGGTCGCCCGGCGCGCCGGCGATGCGCGCGAACACCGCCAGCCCGCCATCCTCGCTGCCCGGCGCGCGATACAGCATCTGGTCCAGCACCGCGTAGACCGACCAGTTGTTGCGATGCGAGAGCGGCGTGCCGATGCTGGCGGGGTTGGCCAGCGACAGCCCGTCGGCGCCGTAGCGCTGGTCGGCGAAGGCGTTGGAGTTGTACCAGGCGCCGATCTTGTAGGTGCCGGGCAGCCCGGCCTCCTTCGGGCGGGCGTATTGCAGCTCGCCGATCACGAACACGCCCTTGTTGAGCCGGAACGCGGTGCCGTCGCCGTTATCGGCCGGGTCGCCGTTGTAGACGCCCAGCAGGGCCGCCACCTGGTCGGTCGCCTGCCACTTCACCCGCACCCCCGGCGTGGCGGTGGGATAGGCCGGGCCGCCGCCGGGCAGGTCCGCCGCCGACAGGGTGGGCCAGCCGAAGCCGGCGTTGATGAACACCCCGGCATGCCCGGCCACCGCGAATTCCGAGTCGGCGGCCTGCTGGCCGACGCGGATGGCCAGTTGCCCGTCGAGCAGCGCCTGCTCGTACCACAGCTCGAACAGCCGGGTGGAGCGCGGCCCCTCGATGCCGCTGGCGACGTTGAGGTTGCCGATATTGTCGGTGCTGAGCCCGTGGCCATGGATCTGGTAGGCGCTGACCATGAAGGTGCCGTCGGGGATGCCCAGGCGCTGGCCGGTATCCAGCGTAACGCTCATCAGCGTGGCGCCCTCGTAGACGGCGCCGCGGCGGAGGCCGCCGGAGACGTTGCCGAGCACCTCGCTGGTCTCGGACAGGCCGAAGGTGAGGCCCCAGGCGGCGAGCGCCGGGCGCACGCCGCCGAGGTCGCCGAGCAGGGCGTCACGCTCCCACAGACCGACGCGGGGCGGGTCGGCGGGCGCGGTTTGGGCGGCGGTGGGCACAGCGGCGATGAGGCCGCCGCCGAGCAGGGCGGTTGCGAGGAGAGCGCGGCGCATGGCGGGAATCCTGTAATTAAGAATGACTCGCATTCTCATATACGGCGCGGCGCCGTCAAGACCGGGTGCGAGAGGCAGCGATGAAAATGTTATGTTATAACGTTTTTCTTCATCAAGGGCGCCGGGGAGCAGCAAGGCAAGGCCGCGTCGCTTCGCCTCCCCGCCCCTTTTGTGACGCCGCCTTGGCCGCTACCCGAACCGCTCCAGCGTATACCAGGGGTTGGGCGCCTGCCCGTGCAGCACCGCGTCCGCGGTCAGCCGGCCGGCGATCGGGCCCAGGGTGTAGCCGTTGGCCGTCACCGCGTTGAAGAAGCCGGGCAGGCCGGGGGCCTCGCCGAGGATGGGGGCGCGGTCGATCGCCGGGTTGATGCCGGTCCAGGCGCGGATGATCGACAGGCCGCGCAAAGCGGGCAGCACGCGGGCGGCGACCCAGAGATTGCCCTCGATGTTGCGGCGCAGGTTGCGGCTGCGGCCGTCCCCGGGATCGAAGGCGCCGAACCAGCCGCCGCCGATCAGCAGGCCACCGCTGTCCTGCTGCTTCAGCGAGAGGTGCCGGTGCGACAGCGCGACCAGGTGCGGCACCAGGGGCGGGGCGGGTTCGGTGACGATCACCTGTTGGACGGTGCCGGTCACCGGCAGGTCCAGCCCGACCATGGCGCCGATGCGCTTCGCCCAGGGGCCGGCGCAGTTGACGACGCGGCCGGCGACCACCGGGCCCCTGCCGGTCTGCACCTGCCACGCCGCTCCAACGCGGGCGATGCCGGTGACCTCGGCGCCCTTCAGCAGCCGCGCGCCATGCGCCTGCGCCAGCCGAGACAGCGCCATGGTGCCGCGCAACGGGTCGATGCGGCCCTCGGCGGGGCAGAACACCGCGCCGAGCAGGTCGGGCGCCAGGGTGGGGGCGAGGTCACGCAGTTCGTTGGCGCCGATCAGGTGGCTTTCGATGTCCCAGCGCCGCTCCATCGCCGCCTTGGCGCGCAGCCAGCCGAGATCGGCCTCGGTGGCGGCCAGCATCAGGCCGCCCTGGGTGGAGATGCCGAGGGACTCACCGGCCTCGGCGGCGATCTGCTTCCACAGCGCGATGCTGCGCGGGGCGAGCGGCATGGTGTGGGCGGCGGGGCCGCCATCCTCGGGCATGCCGGGGTGGCCGAAATCGTAGGAGAGCAACTGCACGTGCAGGCTGCCGGCATTGGCGGTGGCGGCGGCGAGGCCGGCCTCGTCGCGGTCGATCACCAGCACGTCGGCGCCGTCCTTCGCCAGGAAATAGGCGACCGAGAGGCCGACCGAGCCGCCGCCGATCACCACGATGTCGGCGGCCTCGGTGGCGCGGGCGGGGGGCCGGACCGGCACGCGGCGCTGGTTGGGGGTGGGGTCGTCGAGCAGCGGCGCCTCGAACTCGCCGGCCTCGAACATCAGCGCGGCGGCGGGCACCGGCTTCACCGGCACGCGCGGGGCGGCAAAGGCGTCGGCGCCCGGGGCGTGCGGGCAGAGCCTTGCGATGCTGGCGGCGCAGAAGCGGCCCTGGCAGCGGCCCATGCCGGCGCGGGTGGCCTTCTTGAGGGCGGCGATGGAGACCAGCCCGCCGGCGATCTCGGCGCGCAGGCGGCCGGCGGTGACCTCCTCGCAGCGGCAGACGATGGTGTCGTCGGCGAGTTCGAGGGCGGGCGGCGGCGGGAACAGCGACCAGAGCGCGGCCTGGAAGCGTTGCGCGCGGGCGAGTGCCGCGCGCAGGGCCGGCTCGTCGGGGGCGGCGCGGCCGAGGTCGCGGGCGGCGGCCAGGCCGGCGAGCCGGCCGCGGGCGAGGGCCACACGCGAGCCGCCGAGGCTGGCGCCGTCGCCGACCGCGAACACCGAGGCGAGCGCGGTGCGGCCATCGCCGTCCGTTTCGGTCGCGAGGTGGCCGAGGCCGGCATCGACGAAGCGGTGCGGGATGTCGAGCGCGCGGGCGAGGCCGGTTTCCGGCTGGAAGCCGAGATTCATGGCGACCACCTCGGCGGCGATGGCGCGCGGGCCGGTGGGGGTGGCGAGATGGGCGATGGCCACCCTGCCCTCTCCCTCCAACGCCGTGACGCGGCTGTTCCAGACGATGCCGACGCGCGCGCGCTCCAGCGTGGCGAGGTAGGACAGGCCCTGGCGCACCAGGCCGGGGGCCGCGCGCAGCATGCCCCAGGCGGCGCGCAGGCTGGCCAGGCCGGGCTTGGGCGCCGCCTCGATGACGGCGGCCACCTGCACGCCGCCGGCCAACAGCTCGCAGGCCAGTTGCAGGTTGAGCGGGCCGGAGCCGGCGATCAGCACGCGGCCGCCGGGGGAGACGCGCTGGGCGCGGGCCAGGGTTTGCAGCGCGCCGGTGGTCATCACCCCCGGCAGCGTCCAGCCCGGCAGCGGCATCGGGCGTTCATGCGCGCCGGGCGCCAGGACGAGCCGGCGCGGGTGGAAGGTGACGGCGCGGCCATCGATGACGGCGGCGACCTCGCCGGCCTGCTCGGCGGTGGCGGCGAAGGCGCCCCAGACGGTGGCGTCCTGCAGGATGGCGGCCCCCGCGCGCAGGGCGCGGGCGTGCAGGGCGGCGCCCTCGCGGAACTGGGCGTCAGGCGCGGTGGCCTGGTGGCTGGGGGCGAGCGGCTTGTGGTACTGGCCGCCGGGGGCGGCGCGCTCGTCGAGCACGACCACGGCGGCGCCGGCCTCGGCGGCGGCGATGGCGGCGGCCAGCCCGGCCGGGCCGGCGCCGACCACCAGCACGTCGCAGGCGCGATCGTCAGCCTGGGCGGCGACGGGTTCGGGGGCGAGCGCGGCGGGGGCGGCCGGGATGGCGCCGGTGACCTGCATGCCCTCGCGCACCTTCTCCAGGCAGGCGCGGCGGCCGGTGCGGCCATCCACCGTCACCACGCAGTCGAAACACGCGCCCATGCCGCAATACAGGCCGCGCGGCGCGCCGCTGGCGGTGTGGCGGAAGGCCAGGATGCCGGCCGCCGAGAGCGCGGCCGCCACGGTCTCGCCGGGCAGGGCCGGGATGTCTTGCCCCTCGAAGCGGATGCTCACCGGGCGGGCGGCCGGGGGGGTGGCGGGGTCGGTCAGGCGCATGGCGTGTCCTTCGGCCGCAAATTCTTGCGGGGGGCGGCAAAATCGGCTGCACTCCACGCTGAACACAGCGGGCCAGGAAGACAAGATGGCGGAATACGATCTGGTGATTCGCGGCGGCACGGTGGTGACCGGGACCGACACGCTGCGCGCCGACCTGGGTATTCGCGCCGGGCGGATCGCGGCCGTGGGCGAGCGGCTGGAGGGGGCGGCGCAGCTGGACGCCGGCGGGCTGCTGGTGCTGCCGGGCGGGGTGGACACGCATTGCCATATCGAGCAGTTGCAGGAAGGCGGCGGCGCGGACGAGGAGACCTGGGAGAGCGGCAGCCGCGCCTGCCTGGCGGGGGGCACCACCTCGGTGGTCAGCTTCTCCACCCAGTTCAAGGGTGCGGGCATCCTGGCGCCGCTGGCCGAGTACCGCTTCCGCGCCCAGCAGGCGATGGTGGATTACGGCTTCCACCAGATCATCACCGATGCCTCCGACGAGGTGATCTGGCAGCAGATCCCGCAGGTGGTGGAACAGGGGGTGCGCAGCCTGAAGGTGTTCCTGACCTACGACCCGCTGCACCTGGACGATCGCGGCTTCCTGCGCGTGCTGGCGGCGGCCCGGCGGGCGGGGGCGCTGGTGACGGTGCATTGCGAGAACTACGCGGCGATCAACTGGCGCACCGAGGCGCTGCTGGCGGCCGGGCGGACGGCGCCGAAATACCACGCCTGGGCGCGCCCGCGCATGGTGGAGCGCGAGGCCACGCACCGCGCCATCGCGCTGGCCGAGCTGGTGGACCAGCCGATCCAGGTGTTCCACGTGTCGTGCAGCGAGGTGGCGGAGGAAATCGCCCGCGCCCAGGCGCGCGGGCTGAAGGTGTGGGGCGAGACCTGCCCGCAATATTTCACCCTCACCGCCGGCGACATGGACCGGCCGGGGTTCGAGGGGGCGAAGTTCATGTGCTCCCCTGCCCCGCGCGACGCCGCCGATGCCGAGGCGCTGTGGGGCGAGGTGCGGCGCGGCACGCTGGACGTGGTGTCGTCGGACCATAGCGGCTGGAGCTATGCCGGGCCGCGCGGCAAGCGGGTGAACGGGGTGGAGGCGCCGTTCCGCGACATTCCCAACGGCGTGCCGGGGCTGACGGCGCGGCTGCCGATCCTGTTCAGCGAGGGGGTCGGCAAGGGGCGGATCGACATCAACACCTTCGTGCGGATCACCGCGACCAATCCGGCCAGGCTGTTCGGGCTGTATCCGCGCAAGGGGGCCATCGCGCCGGGATTCGACGCCGACCTGGTGCTGTGGGACCCGGCCAAGGAGATGACGCTGACCAACGGGCTGATGCAGCACGTGATGGACTACACGCCCTATGAGGGCATGCGGGTGACCGGCTGGCCGGTGGCGACGCTGCGGCGCGGCGCGGTGGTGATGCGCGACGGCGTGGTGCAGGCCGAGCCGGGGAGCGGGCAGTACCTGGCGCGCGGGCCGTACGACATGATCCGCCCGCGCGGCGTCCTGCCGGACGGGTTCGACGCCTCGGTGTTCGCATGAACCTGCTCGCTGACGTGCCGCGGGCACTGGCGGAGGAGCAGTTCACCGAGCTGCTGCGCCGGCCGGGGCTGGCGATCGAGCGGATCGTCTCCACCGGGCAGGCCAGCCCGCCGGGATTCTGGTACGATCAGGCGCAGGACGAATTCGTGCTGCTGCTGCAGGGCAGCGCCAGCCTGCAGGTGGAGGGCGAAGCCGCGCCGCGCGCGCTGGCGGCGGGAGACTGGGCGCATCTGCCGGCGCACCGCCGCCATCGGGTGGAGCGGACCCAGGCGGAGCCACCGACGGTGTGGCTGGCGGTGCATTTCGGGCCGGGCGCATGACGGCGCTGCTGTCGGTGCGCGGGCTGACCCGCAGCTATTACGGGGTGCAGGCGCTGCGCGGGGTGGATTTCGACGTGGCGGCCGGCACCATCACGGCGCTGATCGGGCCGAACGGGGCGGGCAAGACCACCGCGTTCCAGTGCATCAGCGGCGTGGTGCCGCCCGATGGCGGGCAGGTGGTGTTCGGCGGCATGGACATCACCGGCTGGCGGGCGGACCGGGTGACGGGGGCGGGGCTGACGCGGACGTTCCAGATCGCGCGTGGCATCTCGCGGCTGTCGGTGCTGGACAACCTGATGCTCTATGCCGCCGACCAGCCCGGCGAGCGGCTGGCGACGGCGCTGCTGGGCGGCGGGCGGGCGGCCGAGGAGGCCGCGCGGGTGCGCGCGGTGGAGGTGGCGCGGCGGCTCAACCTGCTGCATGTGGCCAACAACCCGGCCGCGGCCCTTTCGGGCGGGCAGAAGAAGCTGCTGGAGATCGGCCGCGCGCTGATGGCCAGCCCGCGGATGATCCTGCTCGACGAACCGATCGCGGGGGTGAACCCGAGCCTGGCCGAGGAGATCGCCGAGCATCTGCGCGGCCTGCGTGACGACGGCATCACCTTCCTGGTGATCGAGCACCACATGGACCTGATCGCGCGGCTGTGTGACCCGGTGATCGTGATGGCGGAAGGGCGGCGGCTGACCGAGGGCAGCTTCAGCCAGATCGCCGCCAATCCGGAAGTACAGGAAGCCTATATGGGCAGCCGCACATGGGCATGACCAACCAACGAATGAAAGTTTTTTGGTTCTTTCTTTCAAAAAAGAACAGTTTTCTTTGTTTGAAAACAAAGAAGCAAAAAAACTTTATCCGTTTCTTTGGGTGTTCTACGCCATGATGCAGGCAATCGGCGTCGTCTGCGGCTATGGCGCGGCCGACGAGATTCTGAAAGGCGCGGAGCTGACCGTGGAGCCGCGCCAGTTGGTCGCGATCATCGGGCCGAACGGGGCGGGCAAGTCCACGCTGCTGAAGGCGGTCGCCGGGCTGCTGCGGCTGAAATCCGGGCGGATCACGCTGGAGGGGCGGGCGATCGAGGGGCTGTCGCCGCGCGCGCGGGCCAAGGCCGGCATCGCCTTCGTGCCGCAGGAGGCCAACGTGTTCCCCACCATGACGGTGCGCGAGAACCTGGAAATGGGAGGTTTCCTGGAATCGCGCGCCGCCGGGGCGCGGATCGAGGCGCTGTTCGCCCGCTTTCCGCTGCTGGCCGAGAAGCGGCGGCAGGCGGCGCGCACGCTGTCGGGCGGGCAGCGGCAGGTGCTGGCGATGGCGATGGCGCTGATGGTCCAGCCGAAGCTGCTGCTGCTCGACGAGCCCTCCGCCGGGCTGTCGCCGAAAGCCGCCGAGACGCTGTTCGACACCATCGTCGCCATCCACGCCGAGGGCACCGCGATCCTGATGGTGGAGCAGAACGCCCGCGAGGCGCTGATGATCGCCGATCGGGGCGTGGTGCTGGTGGACGGGCGGACGGTGCGGGTGGGGCCGGCCCGGGCAATGGCCGAGGACCCGGAGGTGCGGCGGCTGTTCCTCGGTGGCTAGGGTCGGCTCGGCCGGCTGGGTGATCACCATGCTGGCGGCGACGGCGGTGAGCCAGTTCCATCGCGCGGCGCTGGGGGTGGTGGCGCCGGAACTGGCGCACGACCTCGCGGCCTCGCCGCAGGCGCTGGGGGCGGCGAATTTCTCGTTCTTTCTCGCCTTCGTGGTGTCTCAGATCCCGATCGGGGTGGCGTTCGACCGGGTGGGGCCGCGGGTGGTGGTGTCGTGCCTGACCGTGCTCGCGGTGATGGGCGCGGTCGGGCAGAGCTTCGCCGCCGACAGAGCGCAACTGGCGGCCGCGCGCTTCGTGCTGGGGCTGGGCTGCGCGGCGAGCTTCATGGCCTCGGTGGTGGTTTCGGCGCGCTGGTATTCCGGGCCGCGGCTGACCGGGGCGCTGGCGCGGGTGTTCGCGCTCAGTCAGCTCGGCATCCTGGCCGCCGGCTCGCCGCTGGGGTTCGCCAGCGTGTACCTGGGCTGGCGGGGGGCGTTCGCGGCCTCGGCGGTGCTGACGGCGGCGATGGGGGTGGCGTGGCACGTGATGGTGCGCGACGACCCGCCCGGGGTGCCACCGCCGTGCGGGCCGCGCGAGAGCCTGGGGCAGGCGGTGCTGGGGCAGTTGCGCATCTGGCGCACGCCGGGGCCGCTGCCGATCCTGTCGATGCACACCTTCGGCTATCCGGCGATGGCGACGGTGCTGAGCCTGTGGGCCGGGCCGTACCTGGCCGACGTGCACCACCTGGGCACCGAGGGGCGCGGCTGGGTGCTGCTGGCGCTGGCCCTGGCCCTGGCGGCCGGGATGGCCGGCTACCTGTTCAGCCAGGACGCGCCGCCGCGCGGATGACCCGCGCGGCGGCCGGCGGGTTCAGGCACGGCGCCGGCGGATGGCCACGAGCCCAAGCAGGCCGGTGCCGAGCAGGGCCATCGTCATCGGCTCCGGCACCGTCGCGAAGACCTGCACGTTGATGTCGCTGGTCTTGTCCCAACCATCGATGGTGGGCCACGGATAGCTGTTGCCCGTGTCCATCAGGCCGCCGGACGTGAACCCGTAGATCACCCCGTCCGGCCCCATCTGCGTCGACCCGCTGAGGGCCGCGTTCGAAGCGCTCAGATAGGGGGTCGTGAGGCCCGCGCCGGTAACACCGGAAACACCAAAGGCGTAGGTGCCGGAGCCGAGGTTCAGATTCAGGCCGCCGAAATCGACCTGATAGATCTTCAGGAGCGCCCCGGAGGTGCTCTGGTACAGGGCGCCGCCGGCATATGTCGTCGAGATGACCGAGGTCGAGGCGGCGGCCAGGGCAACCGTCGTGGTCACGCCGGTGTCGGCGCCCAACCACAGGTTGAACGCATTCGCCGCCGGCGAATCCGGCCCGCCGATAACCCAGATGCGAATATCGGTGAGCGTGTAGGACGGCGCGCCGCTCAACACGAAGTTGTCGCCGATCGATACTGTGGATGCGACAGTGTCAGCCCAGGCGACGTTGCTTCGGCTGGCACCGGCGGCGTTGTTCAGGTTTGCCGTCGGCAAGCCGCGATCGAACACCAGTTCCGCCGCGGCGGCAGGCAGCGCGGCGGTGAGGCCGAACCCGAGCGTGACCAGAAGGGCAATGGAGGCGGCGCGAATTCTCGCCAATGGTTGGCTCATGAAGCGGTTTCCTTATGTGACCCGCTCTGAAAGCGAGTCCAGATTGACACATGGTTACGGCACGATGGCCTATGCTCCGCAGGAGCACGGCAACAACTGGCCCGACGATCAACTGGCCGCCGTCGGACGGCGGCAGACCCAAGCCAAGCCGGCGGCTAAAGCGAGCAACGCAAAGGAATCCGGCCTGGTGAGTAATTCATGTGACCCCATCCTCCAGTTGCCCAAGCCGCCTCATATCGCGACCCAAACACGGGAGGGGATCGCGAGACGAACAAGCGAGTGTCGAGAAATTCACATTTCTTTACGATTATTATGCTCATATAATGATTTGATCTTAACGTGAGTGACAAGCAATGATCCGCTGTATTGACAAATTTCGACATTTCGAAACAAACCCATGACCGCGCGGCGGGTCTGGCCCCGGGCCGCCAAGCTTGTATGATCGGGCCAATAACAGGGAGACTTCGGGCCATGACCCTCCGTACCTCGCGCCGCGCCACGCTGCTCGGCGGCCTGTCCCTTCCGTTTGTCAGCCGGCTGGCCCGCGCCGCCGGCGAGCCGGTGCGGCTGGGCACGCTGTGCCCGCTGACCGGGGCCGGCGGCTCGTACGGCCCGGCCATGGTGAAGGTCGCCAAGACCATCGTCGACGAGGTGAACGCCGCCGGCGGCGTGCTCGGCCGGCAGATCCTGCTGACCGGCGAGGACGACCAGACCAACCCGGATGCCGGGGTGCGCGCCGCGCGCAAGCTGATCGACGTGGACAAGGTGGACGCCGTGATCGGCACCTGGGCCAGCTCGGTCACCACCGCGGTGGCGCCGCTGTGCTGGGAAAACAAGGTGATGCTGTTCACCGTCTCGGGTGCCGACTCGATCACCCAGATGCCGCACAAAGGCTTCATCATCCGCACCCAGCCGAACACCCACCTGCAGGGCACGCGGGCGGGCGAGTATTTGGCCGCACATGGCAGCAAGAAGGTGTTCTCGCTGGCCGCGCAGACCCCCTTCGCGGTGGACGGCTACAAGGTGCTGACCGAGGCGCTGAAGGCGCACGGGGCCGACACCGTGGGTCAGGTGATCTACGATCAGGCCAAGACCACCTTCCGCACGGAAATCGACGAGATGCTGAAGGCCAAGCCGGACTCGCTGTACCTGAACAGCTACCAGCCGGACCTGGCGGTTCTGCTGCGCGAGCTGTTCCGCGCCGGCTACGAGGGCAAGAAGTTCACCTATGGCTACGCCGCCAACGCCAAGCTGCTGGGCAGCGTGCCGGCCAACGTGTCCGACGGGCTGGTGGCCTTCGCGCCCTCGCCGGACGTGGGCAGCCCGGCCTATGCGAAGGTGAAGGCGATCCTGGGCGGCGCCGAGCCGGACCCGTATTCCTGCCAGGTGCACGACCATGTGTCGCTGGCCGTGCTGGCGATCGCCAAGGCCGGCGCAGTGAGCGGGCAGGCCATCCACGACAATGTGCGCGGCGTGGGCGACCCAGCCGGCACCAAGGTGACCAGCGCGGTGGAGGGGCTGAAGCTGCTGGCCGCCGGCAAGGCGATCAACTACGAGGGCGCCTCCGGCCCCTGCAAGTTCACCCCCACCGGCGACATCAGCAACTGCAAGTTCCGCTTCGACGTGGCGGAGAAGGGCAAGATGAAGCTGCTGGAAATCTCTTGATCGCCGATTTCGCGCAGCTCCTGCTAAACGGGCTGCTGGCCGGCACCCAGCTCGCGGTGCCGGCGATCGGGTTCACCGCCATCTACGCGGTGCTGCGCTTTCCCAATTTCGCGGTGGCGAGCCACGCGACCATAGGCGCCTATGCCGGGTTCGTCGCCAATGTCTGGTTCGGGCTGCCGGCGCCCGCCGCCCTGCTGGCCGCCTTCCTGGTGGCCGGCGTGGTGGGGGTGGTGAGCGACGAGATCGTGCTGCGGCGGCTGCGCCCGGCCGGGGCGCTGACGGTGGCCATCGCCTCGGTGGCGCTGACCATCGTGCTGGAGAACATCGTCCGCTTCAGCTTCGGTAACGACCTGCGCGGCTACGACCTGCCGGTGCTGCGGGACTGGCACTGGCCCATGCCTTGGGGGGACACGCTGCGCGTCGGTCCGCAACAGCTTGAGAACGCCGTGGCGGCGGGGCTGGCGATGGCGGCGCTGTTCGCATTCCTGGCCTTCACCCGCACCGGCAAGATGATGCGCGCGGTGGCCGACAACCCGATGCTGGCCGGGCTGAAGGGCATCAACGCCGATGTGGTGGCCCGGCTGGCCAGCTTCGTCGGCATGGGCCTGGCCGGCTTCGGGGGCATGCTGATCGGCCTGGACACCTCGATCGACCCGCTGACCGGCTTCCGGGTGATGCTGTCGGTGTTCGCGGCGGCGGTGGTGGGCGGGCTGGGGAGCATTCCCGGCGCGGTGGTGGGGGCGTTCGTGATCGGGATCGGCGAGGAGATGTCGGTGCTGGTGCTGGACCCGACCTACCGCACCGCGGTGGGGTTCGTGGCGATCCTGCTGGTACTGTCCTTGCGGCCGCGCGGGCTGCTGGGCGAGAGGGCGTATTGATGGAAGCAAGCAAGCCTTCTTTCTATGAACAAAAAGAAGCAGAAAAACTTCACCCGATAAGACTCCAGAGAACAAAAGTTTTTTGGTCCTTTTTTCAAAAAAAGAACAACTTGCTTTCTTGCTCTGGAGGCATTTCCTGATGGAAAGCTACCTCCTCGCCATGGCCGTATTCGCCGGCTTCTACGCGCTGATGGCGCTGGGGCTGAACGTGATCTTCGGCCTGGGCGGGATGATCAACCTGGGCCTGGTGGGGTTCTACGCCATTGGCGGCTACGTCTCCGCCCTGCTGGTGCTGAAGCTGCACTGGCCGATGCTGGCCGGCTGGCTCGCCGCCCTGCTCGCCTGTGCCGCCGTCGGCGCGGTGGTGGCGGTGATCACGGCGCGGCTGAAGGGCGACTACCTGGCGATCGTCACCTTGGGCTTCGCCGAGGTGATCCGCCTGGTCGCCAGCAACGAGATCTGGCTGACCAACGGCACGGACGGAATTTCCGCCATTCCCGGCCCGGGGCGCGGGGTGCTCAGCCCGTTGCAGTTCAACCTGCTGTTCGCCGCCATCGTCTGGGGCACGGTGCTGGTGGTGGCGCTGCTGCTGGGCCGGCTGTCGGCCTCGCCGTTCGGGCGGGTGCTGCGGGCGATCCGCGAGGACGAGATGATCGCCGCCGTCGCCGGCAAAAAGGTGCTGCGCTTCAAGGTGCAGGCCTTCGCGGTGGGCGCCGGCGTGCTGGGGCTGGCGGGCGCGCTGTATGCGCATTTCAACGCCTATATCGCGCCGGACGCCTATCAGCCGCTGATCACCATCTACGTGGTGCTGGCGCTGACCGCCGGCGGCACCGGCACAATGCGCGGCGCGGTGCTGGGAGCGGTGCTGGTGGTGTTCCTGACCGAGGGCACGCGCTTCGCCGGCAACTGGGTGCCCGGCCTGGCGCCGGTGCAGGTGGCCGCCCTGCGCGAGGCGAGCATCGGCATTGCGCTGATCCTGGTACTGTATCTGCGCCCGCAAGGCATCCTGCCCGAGCGCACCCGAACCCTGAGCCTGGAGCCAAGATGACCCGTCCCGACCCCACCGCCCACTTGGCCGCCGTGTTGGCCGCCCACCGTGACATCGACCAGCCGGGGGCGACCTTCCGCGCGGTGGACGCGGCGCTGGCCGCCACCATCGGCCACAAGCTGTTCACCATCCTGATCCACCATCCGGGCCTGAAGCAGAGCGAGCGGTTCTACAGCAACCTGCCCGACGCCTACCCCGTGGGCGGCCGCAAGCCGGTGACCGACAGCCCCTGGATGCAGCGGGTGATCTTCGGCGGCGAGCCGTATATCGGCCGCACCCGCGAGGACATCAAAGAGGTGTTCTTCGACTACGAGCTGATCTGGTCGCTGGGCTGCGAGAGCGTGCTGAACATGCCGGTGCGCTGGCGCGGGCAGACCATCGGCACGCTGAACCTGCTGCACCAGGCCGGCTGGTATTCGGAGGACGACATCGCCACCACGCGGCTGTTCGCGCATCTGGCATTGCCGGCCATGGCGTTGATTTCAAGAAGTTAAGTCTTCTTTTTGTGAGCAAAAAGAAGCAAAAAAATTTTATCCGCTGAGATTCCAGCGAATAAAAGTTTTTTGGTTCTTTTTTCCAAAAAAGAACAACTTCCTTCCCGCCCGCCTAAAGGAGACAAGAATGGCATTCCTCGGCACCGAAGTCCGCACCCACCGGCACGAGCAGATGCGCGCCCTGATGGACCGCGAGGGGTTGGACGCGCTGGCCTTCACCACCGCGGATTTCTTCCAGTTCGCCACCAATTTCAGCACCGACGTGCAGACCTGGGAGCGGCCGATCGTCTGCGTGGTGCCGCGCAACGGCGAGCCTTTCGCCATCCTGAACGAACTGTCCACCAACCACTGGCGCTACGGGCAGGAGGATCAGCGCCTGTGGGTCGCCGACGCGGCGTTCTATGCCGAGCACCCGCGCACCGGCATGCGGCTGCCGCTGGCCGGCCAGTGGGCGGACATGGTGGCGGCGAAGCTGAAACAGGCCGGCCTCGGCGCGGCGCGGATCGGCGCCGATGGCGGCGGGCCGCTGGCCAAGGCGGTCGCGCTGCTGCCGAAGGCGCGGCTGGAGGTCATCGTGCCGGAGTTGCGGGCGCTGCGCTGGGTGAAGCACCCCGAGGAGATAGCGCTGATGCGCCAGATCGCGGCGCTGTCGGACTGGGTGCAGGACCGCTACCGCGAGAACATCCGACCCGGGCGGATGGTGCAGGAACTCGACATGGCGATGGCCGCCCTGATGGCCGAGGAAGGCGGGCGGCGCTTTCCCGGCGAGCACCTGGAGATCATGCGCTGCTGGACGCTGTCCGGCCCGGCCTCCGCCGCCCCGCATGGCGACGGGCGACAGGCCGGGGCGCGCATCGAGGCCGGGCACGGGCTGGTCAACATCGTCATCCCGCGCGTGAACGGCCTGGTGGTGGAGAACGAGCGCACCTGGTTCTGCGGCAAGCCGGATGCGCGGCAACAGGCGCTGTTCGCGGGGGCGACGGCGGCCAACGAGGCGGCGGCCGCCGCGGCGGTCACTGGCGCCCCGGTCTGCGGCATCGACGAGGCGGCGCTGGCGGTGATCGAGCGGGCCGGGTTCGGCTCGCATGTGCTGCACCGCACCGGCCACGGCATCGGCGTGATGGGGCATGAATTCCCCGAGGACATGGCCTTCAACACCCGGCCGCTGCTGGAGGGCGAGGTGTATTCGGCCGAACCGGGGCTCTACGTGTTCGGCCTGGGCGGCTTCCGCCACGACGACACGGTGGTGGTGGGCGCGGTGCCGGAGGTGCTGACCCAAGCGCCGAAGGACCTGAAAAGCCAGACGATCCTGTGATGGACGCACACGTCACCTCCGCCCTCGAAGGCGGTGTGCTGGAACTGCGGATCGACCGGCCGGAAAAGAAGAACGCGCTGACCCGCCCGATGTACGCGGCCCTGGCCAACGCGCTGGTGGCGGCGGCGGACAACCCCGCGGTGCGCTGCGTGCTGCTGTGCGGCAGCGGCGACGGCTTCTGCGCCGGCAACGACCTGGCGGATTTCGTCTCGGGGGCGCCGCCGCTGGGCGAGGATTCGCCGTCGCGGCGCTTCCTGCGGGCGATCTCGACGCATCCCAAGCCGATCGTGGCCGCCGTGCAGGGCGCGGCGGTCGGCATCGGCACCACCATGCTGCTGCATTGCGACCTGGTGGTGCTGGCGGAGGGGACGCGGCTGTCGCTGCCCTTCGTGAAGCTGGGGCTGGTGCCGGAGGCGGCCAGCTCGCTGCTGCTGCCCAGGCTGGCCGGGCACCAGAGGGCGGCGGAAATGATGCTGCTGGGCGAGCCGATCGACGCCGCGACGGCGCGCGAGATCGGGCTGGCCAACCGGGTGGTGCCGGAGGCAGCGCTGATGGAGACGGCGCGGGAATTGGCGGGGAAACTGGCGGCCCAGGCGCCCACGGCGCTGCGGCTGACCAAGGCGCTGCTGAAAAGCGCCACCACCGGCGTTGCCGAGCGGATGGATGAAGAAGGGCAGCATTTCACCGCCCAGCTTCAATCCGCCGAGTTCAAGAAAGCGGTGGCGGCGTTCTTCGAGAAGCGTCGTCCGGATTTCAGCGGGCCGGACTTCAGCAAGCCGGGCTGACCGGCCAACCGCGTTCAGTCCTTGACGACCGCCTTCTGCGGCGAGCGGGAGACCGAGCGGATATCCGGGCGCGGACGGCCGGAGGCGAGCCCGATTTCGCGGTCCTGGGCCTCGATGATCGCCTTGGCCGGCTCGTCGCCGTCGAAGCCGGTCAGCGCGGTGGCGGGAACGCGGCGGTTGGAACTGCGCGTGCCGTCGACATACATCACGTCGAACGCCACGAAACTGGTCTCGATGCGGCGCCTAGGGGGTGCCATCGCTGTGCTCCGTGGGCGCCTCGGCGCCCGGTTCGCCGGCCGTGTCGGCGGGCGCGGGGTCGAGGCCGGCCTTGCGGCGGGCGACTTCTTCCTCACGCTCGCGCAGCTTCGCGTCCTTCTTGGCCTGCTTGGCGCGGTTCCGCTCGGCACGCTGCTGGTTGTAGTTGACCTTGAATGCCATAACGCCTTCCGTCTATTCGCGGCGCAACTGGCTTTCCCGCACGACGCGCTCGTGGGTGTCGCCAGTGCTTTTGACCCGATATTGCTGTTCGCCGCCCTCAACGGGCAGCAGGCGCGTCACCGTATAGGCGCCGCGCGGCACATTGCCATCGTGGCGGCCAGGGGTGAAGGCCACCCGCTCGCCCACCGCGAATTTGTGCAAGGCCATCTGCTGCCCTTCGCGCCTCAATCGGCCTTGAGGTTGACGGCCGAGGTCTTGCCCTGCTGCCCGCGCTCGATATCGTAGCTCACCTTCTGGCCTTCCGAGAGGGAAATGCCGGCGCGCTCGACCGCCGAGATATGGACGAACACGTCCTTGGAGCCGTCATCCGGCTGAATGAAGCCGTAGCCTTTGGTGGTATTGAACCACTTAACAGTGCCCATGCTCATGGTGCATCTCCGCGTTCCGGCGACCCGCGACATGCGGGTCGGAATGTTTTTCGAATCGGGGAAGAACCAGTGCGAAGCCACGCACGCAAACAGGCGGTCAGCCCAGGCCGAAAAGTGCCGTGCCGGTCATATGCGCCTTCATAGACCGGAAAGAAACCCTGCCGTCCGTATTTCTTTTGCGTTACCCCCGGTAACGCCGCTGCAGCAACGCGCTGCCCGCCATGGTCAGGCCGAGGGTGACAAACAGCAGGATGAAGGCCAGCGCCGCCCCGAACGGCCAGTTGGTGGTGCGCACGAACTGGTCGTACACCGCCGGCGCCATCATCTTGAACTGCGAGCCGCCGAGCAGCACCGGCGTGGCATAGGCGTTCATGCACAGGATGAACACCAGCGCCGAGCCGGCGACCACCCCAGGCAGCGACAGCGGGAACACCACGCGGCGGAACACCGTGAACGGCCGGGCGCCCATGTTGGCCGCCGCCTCCTCCACGCTACGCGGGATGCTCTCGATCACGCTGGCAAGGGTCAGGATCATGTAGGGCAGCACCACGGTGACGATGCCGATCACCACCGCGCCGGTGGTGTACATGATCTGCACCGGCTCGCCGACCAGCCCCAGGCCGCGCAAGGCCGCATTCAGCATGCCGGTATTGCCCAGCAGCGTCATCCAGCCGGCCGCGCGCACCACGTTGCCGACCATCAGCGGGAAGATGGTCAGCAGCGTGAGCCACGCCTTCCAGCGGCCACGCATGCGCGCCAGCGCGTAGCCGGCGGGAAACCCCGCCGCCAGCGCCAGCAGCGTGCACAGCAGCGCCACCCACAGCGTGGTGCCCAGCACGTCCCGGTAGTACGGGTCCCGCACCGCGTTCAGGTAGTTGGCCGGGCTCAGCGCCTCGACCATCAACTGGGTGGGGCTGTACAGGTTCAGCGAATAGCGGAACAGCAGCACCATCGGCGCCATCATCATGACGCAGACCAGCAACGCCGCCGGAAGAAGAAGCAGGGGCATGCGTCAGCCCTTGAACTGACGGTTCCAGAAATCAAAGATATCCCGGCTGTGCTGCGCCACATAGGCATAGTCGGGCAGCAGGAACGCCTCCTGTTCCTTTGGCGTGAAGCCGATTTGCGCCATCAGGTCTTCCGGCAGCTTCGCGTTGGTCACGGTGGGCACGTAGCCCATCTTGGCCGCGAAGCCCTGCTGCGCGCGCGGGTCCAGCATGGCGTTCAGGTAGCGGTAGGCCGGATCCTTGTGCTGGGCGTTCTTCGGCATGGCGCCCTGGTAGAGGATCGGGGTGGCGCCCTCCTTGGGGAAGGCGTGGCGCAGATTGATGCCGGCCTTCTGCCACTGGTAGCCGCGGGCCAGCCACATGACGGTGATCCAGACCTCCTCGCCCTTCAGCGCCACCGCCAGGGTCTCGTTGCTGGGGTACACCTTGGCATCCAGCGCCTTCAGCTCCAGCAGCGCCTTCTTGGCCGGTTCGTAATTGCTCATCGAGCCGCCGCCGACCAGCGCCGCGGTGGCGGTGATCTGGGCGTAGAGCAGGTCGGAGAAGCCGACCCGGCCGCGGTATTTCTTGTCCCACAGATCGGCGTAGGAGGTCGGCGCCGGGTTCACCTTGTCCGGGTTGTACAGGATCACCTGCGCCGAATAGATCTGCGGGATGGCGTAGGGCTTGGCCAGGGCGGGGATGATGTTCTTCGCATTGGCCATCCGCCCCATGTCCAGCGCATCCAGCAGGCCGAGCTGCTGCATCTCGAACATGTCCACGTCCGACAGCAGCGCCACGTCCATGGTGCCGCGCCGGGCGCCGCGCTCGGCGATCAGCCGCGCCTTGCGGGCGGGCGCGTCGGCCACCGATTGCAGCACCTCGATGCCCATGGGGGCGACCAGCGGCTCGTCGATATTGCTGGCCAGCAGCGCGCCGTAATCGCCGCCCCAGGTGCCGACGATCACCTGCTCGGCGGCGCGGGCGCGCGGAGCGAGCGCCGTGGCGGCGGCGGTGCCGAGCAGGGCGCGGCGGGTAAGGGCGCCGCTCATGCCTTGAATTCCCGGTTCCAGAAGTCGAGGATCGCCGGCAGGTTCTTGGCCTGGTACTCGTAGTTCGGCACGTTGAACTTCGCCTGCTGGGCGGGGGTGAAGCCGATCTGCGCGGCCAGGTCGTCCGGCAGCCTGGCGTTGGTGACGGTGGGCACATAGCCCATGCGGTCCGCGAACCCGGCCTGGGCGCCGGCATCCAGCATGGCGTTCAGATACGCCCAGCCATTGGCCTTGTTCTGCGCGTGTTTGGTCACCGCGGCCTCGAAAATCACCGGAATCGCGCCCTCTTCGGGCACGATATGGGCGATTTTCAGCCCCGCCTTGCGCCACATATAGGTGCGCGCCAGCCACATCGGCGCGATCCACACCTCCTCGGCCTTCAGCGCCTGGGCCATCGCCTCGTGGGAGGGGTAGACGACGGGCTTGTTCTTCTTCAGGTCGAGCAGCGCCTTCTTGGCCGGCTCCCAGTTGCCCATCGAGCCGCCGGCCATGATGGCGGTGCCGAAGGTGACGGCGGGATAGTTGAGGTCGGGGATGCCCACCCTGCCCTTCCACTTCGGGTCCCACAGATCGGCGAAGCCCTTTGGCGGAGTTTTGATCTTGTCCGGATTGTACAGGATCACCTGGCCGGAGAAGATATGCGGGATGGAATAGGCGCGGTGCAGCGCCGGGATGATGTTTTTGGCGTTGGTGACGATGTCGGCCGGCACGTCGTCGAACACGCCGAGCTGGGCCATCTGGTACATGTCGGTGTCGGACAGGTGCACCACGTCCATGCTGCTGCGCCGTCCGTTGCGCTCGGCGATCAGCTTGGCCTTGCGGGCGTCCTGGCTGCCGATGTCCTGCAGCACCTCGATGCCCTGCGGCGCCAGCAGCGGCTTCTCCACGTTGCGGGTCAGCAATTCGGCGTAGTCGCCGCCCCAGGTGCCGACCACCACCTGCCCGCCGGCCCGCGCCGGGCGGGCGGAGGCGGCGAGGGCGGCGGCGGCCAGCGGGGCGGCGCCCAGCAGCGTGCGGCGGCCGATATTGGTACTCATCTCGGGTCTCCCTGTCTGTGTTTGTCGGCTGTGTGCTCGTCATCGGCCAGCAGCCGGCCGGCGGCCTCGGTCCAGTCCAGCCGCACCGGCGCGCCGGGCGACAGGCGCCGCAGCGCATCGCCCTCGGCGGGGGTCGGGCGGGTGACCAGCACGGGGCCGGCCGGGGTGTCGATATGCCAGTCGGTCAGGCCGCCCAGATAGGTGACCAGCCCGACGCGGCCGGGCAGGCCCCCCTCGCCCGCCTCGCCGGGGACGATGGCGACGCGCTCGGGGCGGACCACCAGGGCGGAGCGCTCGCCCGGCGCACCGCCGTCGCAGGGCAGCGCGGCGGTGCCGGCGCGCAGCCGGCCGGGCCGCTCCACCGTGCCGCGGAAGATGTTGCAGCGGCCGAGGAAGCTGGCGACGAACAGGTTGTCCGGCCGCTCGTAGAGCTCTTCCGGCGAGCCGGTCTGGCGCACCCGGCCGCGGTCCATCACCACCAGGCGGTCAGCCATGGTCAGCGCCTCCTCCTGGTCGTGGGTGACGAACAGGGTGGTCAGGCCCAGGCGCTGCTGCAGGGCGCGGATTTCCACCCGCACCTCGGCGCGCAGCCGGGCATCCAGGTTGGACAATGGCTCGTCCAGCAGGAACACGCTGGGGTTGACGACGAGCGCCCTGGCCAGGGCGACGCGCTGCTGCTGGCCGCCGGACAACTGGGCGGGGCGGCGCTCGGCCAGGCCGTCCAGCCGCACCAGGCGCAGCGCCTCGGCGATGCGGGTGGCGCGCTCGGCACGGCCGACGCGGCGCATCTCCAGGCCGAAGCCAACGTTGTCGGCCACCGTCATGTGCGGAAACAGCGCGTAGCCCTGGAACACCATGCCGGTGTCGCGGGCATAGGGCGGCGCCCGGCTCACGTCCTGGCCGCCGATCAGCACCCGCCCGGCGCTGGGCAGCACGAAGCCGGCCACCATGCGCAGCGTGGTGGTCTTGCCGCAGCCGGACGGGCCGAGCAGCGCCACCAGCTCGCCCTGCGCCATGTCCAGGTCCACGCGATCCACGGCGACGGTGGCGCTATAGGTGCGGCGCAACCCCTGCAGGCTCAGGCTGCTCATGCGACACTCCGCGCTGGGCTGCTCATGACACCACTTTCGAGAGGCTTACAAAACGGTCGGTTATCAGCATCAAGGCTCCGATCAGCACGATCTGCACGGCGGCGACGGCGGCCAGCGTGGGATCGACACGGAAATTCAGGTAATTCAGCATCTCCACCGGCAGGGTGGAGCGGCCGGGGCCGACCAGCAGCAGCGTCAGCTCCAGGTTCTCGAAGCTCTGGATGAAGCTGAACAGGGCGGCCGCGACCACGCCGGCGCGCATCATCGGCAGCGTCACGCGGCGGAACACGGTGAACGGGCGGGCGCCGAGATTGGCCGCCGCCTCCTCCACCGAAGCGGTGACGCCCAGCAGGCTGGCCGAAACCAGCCGCACCGTCCATGGGATGGTCAGCAGCACATGGGCGGCGATCAGGCCCGGCAGGGTGGCGACGATCTGGAAGTCGATCGCGTTGTCGATCTGCACGAAGAACACATACAGCCCGGTGCCCAGCACCACGCCCGGCACCGCCAGCGGCCCCAGCAGCAGGCCGGACAGCGCCGTCCGGCCGGGGAAGCGGCCGCGCACCAGCGCCACCGCGGCGGCGGTGCCGGCCGTGACGCCGATGACGGTGGCGATGGCCGCCAGTTGCAGCGAGTTGATGAAGCCGCGGGCGAACTGCTTCTGGTCCCAGGCGTTCACATACCAGCGCCACGTGTAGCCGTCGGGCGGGAAGGAGGCGATCTCCTGGTTGAAGAAGCTCAGCCACACCACGGCGACCATCGGTAGCAGGACAACCGCGAACACCGCGCCGACCCCGCCGCGCCACACCAGCGTGCGCCAGAAGGTTGCATCCCAGATATTCATGTCGCAAAGACTCCTCCCGCTTATGGTGCGGTGAGCGGCCGGGAGTGGCAAGCTGCGTTTGGCGGACAGGGGCGGGGAACGGAGTGGCATGATCGGCGTCGACTGGGGCACCAGCAGCTTCCGCGCCTTCCGGCTGGATGCGGCCGGGCGGGTGCTGGCGCGGCTGGAGGCGCCGCGCGGCATCCTGCATATCGAGCCGGGCGGCTTTCCGGCGGCGCTGCACGCGGCGATCGGGCCGTGGCTGGCGGATGGGGAGCGGCACGTGCTGCTGTCCGGCATGGTGGGGAGCCGGCAGGGCTGGGTGGAGGCGCCCTACCTGCCCTGCCCCGCCGGCGCCGCCGAGATCGCCGCCGCGCTGGTCGATGTGCCGTTCGGCCTTACGGGCGGCGGCGTGCGGGTGAAGCTGGTGCCCGGCCTGTCCGACGCCGACCAGACCGACACGCCCGAGGTGATGCGCGGCGAGGAAACCCAGATCATCGGCGTGCTCGACCGGCTGGAGACCGACGAGCCGGGCGGCGAGGGCATCGTCTGCCTGCCCGGCAGCCACTCCAAATGGGCGCGCATCCGCGGCCGCCGCATCCTGGCCTATCGCACCTATCTCAGCGGCGAGGCGTTCGCGGCGCTGCGGGCCGGCACCATCCTGGGGCGGATGATGCAGGACGGGCCGCACGACCCGGCCGGCTTCGCGCGCGGGCTGGCGCGCTCGGGCGAGCCGGGGCACCTGCTGCACCACCTGTTCGGCGTGCGCACGCTGGGGCTGATGGGCCAGCTGGCCGAGACCGCCAGCGCCTCCTATCTGTCCGGCCTGCTGATCGGCCACGAGGTGCGGGCAGCACTGCCGGCGGAGGCGCTGGTGCACCTGATCGGCACGCCGGGGCTGTGCGCGCTGTATGCCGAGGCGATCCTGGCCTGCGGCGGCACCGCCGGGATCATGGACGAGAACGCGGCGGCACGCGGGCTGGCCGCCATCGGAGGGGCGACACGATGGGACTGAAGGAATGGCTGGCCCGCTGCCCGCTGGTGGCGATCCTGCGCGGGGTGACGCCCGATGAGGCCGAGGACATCTGCGCCGCGCTGGAGCAGGAGGGCATCGCCATCGTCGAGGTGCCGCTGAACTCCCCCAACCCGATCGAGAGCATCGGCCGGCTGGCCGACCGCTTCGGCGCGCGCATGCTGATCGGCGCCGGCACGGTGATGTCCCCCACCCAGGTGGAGGCGATCGCCACCGCCGGCGGCCGGCTGATCGTGACCCCGCATGCCGCCGAGGCGGTGGTGCGCGCGGCCAAGGGGCACGACATGCTGGCCTGCCCCGGCTTCTTCACCCCCACCGAGGCATTCGCCATGCTGGCGGCCGGGGCCGACGCGATCAAGCTGTTCCCGGCCGAGGCGGCCAGCCCGGCGGTGCTGCGCGCCGTCCGCGCGGTGCTGCCGGCCGGCACCGCGGTGCTGCCGGTGGGCGGCATCGACGCGGACGGGCTGGCGGCGTGGCGGGCGGCGGGGGCGGCCGGGTTCGGCATCGGCTCCTCCATCTACAAGCCCGGCGACAGCGCCGCCGTGGTGGCCGACAAGGCGCGCCGGCTGGTGGCGGCGCTGGCCGGCTGACGAGAGATACCGGTATGCTCCTCCGCGCGAAGCCGGAAGGCGGCAGCCTCGACGACCCTATGGGGATGGCCCCGAAAACCCCCAAGGAGGAAACCCTCAAGGAGATGGATGCGCCATGACCGGCACGCTCGGCTTCCGCGCCGCCGCCCCGGGCAGCCAGCCCGACAACGACAGCCCGGACTACGGCAGCACCCGCCTGCGCCACCCGACGCAGCCGCTGCTGCGCTTCGCCCACACCATCACCGAGGCGACCGGCCCGCGCTTCTCGCCCGCGCAGTTCCCGCCGCTGGCCGACATGTCGACGGTGGACGGCAAGGCGGCGCTGGGCGAGCGCATCATCGTGCACGGCCGGGTGACCGACGAGGACGGAAGGCCGGTGCCGCAGACCATGATCGAGCTGTGGCAGGCCAATGCCGCCGGCCGCTACCACCACCCCGGCGACCAGCACGACGCGCCGCTGGACCCGCATTTCCGTGGCGCCGGGCGGGTGTTCACCGATGCCGAGGGCTGGTACCGCTTCGTCTCGATCAAGCCCGGCGCCTATCCGTGGCGCAACCACCCCAATGCCTGGCGACCGAACCACATCCATTACTCTCTGTTCGGGGCCGGCTTCGCCACCCGGCTGATCACCCAGATGTATTTCCCCGGCGACCCGCTGCTGCCGCTGGACCCGGTCTACAACGCGGTGCCGGACCCGGCGCACCGGCAGCGCCTGGTGGCCATGTTCGACCTGGCGGCGACACAGCCGGACTGGGCGCTGGGCTACCGCTTCGACATCGTGCTGCGCGGCCCGGCGGCGACACCGATGGAAAACGCCGGCCCGGAGCACGAGGCATGACCCCCGCCACCGCCGCCCAGACGATCGGCCCCTACTGGCACCTGATCGACGATCCCGCCCTGGCCGACCTCACCCGCTTCGGCGCCGCCGGCACGCGGCTGGTGCTGGCTGGCCGGCTGCTGGACGGCGACGGCGCGCCGGTGGCCGATGCCTGCGTGGAGCTGTGGCAGGCGAGCCCCGCTGCCGACGAGCGCTTTCCCGGCTATGGCCGCTGCGCCACCGGCGCCGATGGCGGCTTCCGCTTCGTCACGCTGAAACCCGGCCCGGTGCCCGGGCGCGGCAACACGCTGCAGGCGCCGCATTTGGCGCTCAACATCCTGGCGCGCGGCATCCTCACCCGGCTCTACACCCGCGCCTATTTCGCCGGCGAGGCGCTGAACGCCACCGACCCGCTGCTGGCGCTGGTGGAAGACCCGGCGCGGCGGGCCAGCCTGGTCGCCAGCCCGGACGGGCCGGATGGCTGGCGGCTGGACATTCGCCTGCAAGGCCCCGGGGAAAGCGTGTTCATCGAGATCTGACGCATACATTGCGGGGCCGTGCGACGAATCGCCAGGACCCATGCGGATTCTGGCGAAATTGACCGGCTTCGCTTAATTTTTCAGCAATTCCACCTGAAATGGTCCCGGGTTCCTCTTCATCGGCAACCCGCGTGGACAGATTTCGCCTCATGATGCATCCGCGCGTTGCGTCAGGGCACCGGATATGCCTAACTTTCCTACGGAGCTGAAGGCGGGTTCGTCGGCGGCATCTGAGGCAATCGAAATGTCCGGCACAAGCCGGCCGAACACGGGGAGGATTCAACACATGCTCAAATCGCGCGTGTCACGCCGCAAGGCATTACAGATCGGGGCCGCCGCGGCGGCGCTGCCGTTGGTGCATATCCGCACCGCCCACGCCGCCGGCAAGGTGTCGATCTTCTTCTGGGACCATTGGGTTCCGGCCGGCAACGTGGCGATCAAAAAGCAGATCGACGGGTGGGCCGCGAAGAACAAGGTCGATGTACAGATCGACTTCATCACCTCGATGGGCAACAAGAACCTGTTGACCATCAATGCCGAGGCGCAAGCCGGCACCGGCCACGACGCCATTACCATTCCGAACTGGGAAGTGCAGAACCAGCGTGACCACCTGGAGCCGGTGGACGACGTCGTGAAGGGCCTGATCGCCCAGTACGGCGACGTGAACTCGGTGTCCAAGTATCTCGGCCTGCACAAGGGCAGCTGGCTGGCGGTGCCGACCAGCTGGGGCACGCAGAACAAGGGGCCAAGCGGGCGGATCAGCATCCTGCGCGACACCGCCGGGATCGACGTCACCAAGATGTGGCCGGCCGAGGAGGTCGAGAACGAGCTGCAGAAAGGCTGGACCTACGATGCCATGCTGAAGGCGGCGGAAGCCTGCCACAAGGCCGGCAAGACCTTCGGCATCGGCCTCGGCCAGACCGCCGACTCCGTGGACACCGCCGGCTCGATCTTCGCGGCCTTCGGCGCGGCGCTGGTCAACGAGAAGGGCGACATCACCGTCAAGTCGGACCAGGTGAATCAGGTCCTCGAATACATGCAGAAGCTGGTGAAGTTCCTGCCGGCCGACGCGGTGAGCTATGACGACGCCTCCAACAACCGCGCCCTGATTTCCGGCAAAAGCGCGCTGATCTGGAATCCGCCCTCGGCCTGGGCGGTGGCGCGGCGCGACGCGCCGGACGTGGCCAAGGATTGCTGGACCTTCCCGGCGCCGATGGGCCCGGCCGGCGTGCGCTACATGCCCCACAGCATGAACTTCTGGGGGCTGTGGAAGTTCTCCAAGAACAAGACCGCCACGAAGGAACTGATCACCTTCCTGATGCAGCGCGAGAATGTCGAGGAGCGCGACAACGCGGTGCTCGGCTACGACCTGCCGCCGTTCCTGTCGATGACCGACTTCAAGATCTGGTCGGATGCCGAGCCGCCGAAGGGTTCGGTGTTCAACTACCCGGTGCGCAAGACCCATCACGGCGAGACGCACCTGGCCTCGATGCCGGCGCCGCCGGATATCGGCGTGCAGATCTACAACCGCGCCACGATGTCGACGATGTTCGCCAAGCTGCAGAGCGGGCAGAGCATCAAGGACGTCGTCTCCTGGGCCAACGACGAGCTGGAAGGCTTCGTCCGCTAACCGGCAGGGCGGGCGGCGCCGCGGCGCCGCCCGCACCCGGGCTGGCCATTCTGCATTGGGCTATGGGAGGATTTGATGGCTGATGGCACCGGCGTCGCCGTGGGCGCCGCGGGAATGTCGCGCCAGCGCTTGGCGCCGAAAACGGGTTTCGCGCGCTTTATGCGGCAGCGTTCCACGATCGCATTCCTGATGGCGCTGCCCTTGATCCTGCTGATCGCGGGCCTGGTCATCTATCCGGCGTTCTACGCCATTTACCTGAGCATGCTGAACAAGCGCATGACTCAGTTCGTGGGCCTGGGCAATTTCGCCTTCCTGCTCAAGCGCCACACCTTCCAGCTGGTGATATTCCAAAGCTGCCTGTTCGCGATCACCGCGGTGATCCTGAAGGCGTTCCTGGGCTTCATCCTGGCGCACCTGATGCACAACATCCCCGGCAAGAACCAGCGCATCTGGCGCGGCCTGTTGCTAGTGCCGTGGGTGATCCCGCTGGCGCTGTCGACGCTGTCGTGGTGGTGGCTGTTCGACCCGTCGTACTCGGCGTTCAACTGGATCCTGAACTATTTTGGCTTCAAGTCGATCCCGTTCCTGGGCGTGGGCTGGAACGCGCGCATCGTGGTCATCATGGTCAACGTGTGGTTCGGCACCCCGTTCTTCATGATCATGTATCTCGCCGCGCTGAAATCCGTGCCGGAGCAGCTGTATGAAGCGGCATCGATCGATGGCGCGGGGGCAACGCAGAAGCTGCTGTTCGTCACCCTGCCGATGATGCGCAATATCATCTCGATCACGGTGCTGTTCAGCCTCATCGTCACCTTCGCCGACTTCGACATCGTGCGCATCCTCACTGCCGGCGGCCCGCAGGACATGACGCATCTGTTCGCCACCTACGCCTTCTCGGTCGGCATCCAGTCGGGCGACATCCCGCTCGGCGCCTCCGTCAGCCTGTTCATGTTCCCCATCCTGGCCGTGGCCGCCTTCTTCGTGCTGCGCGGCGTGACCAGGCGGACCAAGGAGATCGCGACATGAGCGCGACCGCGACGCATGTGAGAGCCGCCGCGGCCCACCGCGCCGGCAGCCTGGAACGCCAGCGCAAATGGGCGTTGTGGGGCAGCTACGCCGCGCTGAGCGTGTTCGTGGTGCTGTTCCTGGTGCCGCCGGTCTACATGATCATCACCAGCCTGAAGTCCTCGGCCGAAATATCGGCGCAGGCCGGGAGCCCCTGGGTGGTGCATTCGCCGACGCTGGAGAACTACACCTACCTGATTAACTACCACAACTTCCAGATCTACTTCTTCAATTCGGTCTGGGTCACGATCCTGGTCGTGGCGTTCAGCATGATCATCTCGGTGATGGCCGCCTTCTCCCTCACCCGCATGGGCTTCTGGGGCAGCCAGACCATCTCCACCGGCGTGTTCCTCACCTACCTCATCCCGGCCTCGCTGCTGTTCATCCCGCTGTTCCAGGTGATCGGCAAGCTCGGGCTGATCAACAGCACATGGTCGTTGGTGCTGCTGTATCCAACGCTGGCGGTGCCGTTCTGCACATGGATCATGATCGGCTATTTCAGCTCCATCCCCAAGGAACTGGACGAGGCGGCATTGATCGACGGGGCGAGCTATGTGCAGATCCTGCTGCGCATCTTCATCCCCGTTGCCATGCCCGGCATCATCGCGGCGACCATCTTCGCCTTCACGGTCGCCTGGGGTTCGTTCCTCTACCCGCTGGCCTATCTGTACACCGGCGATCAGCTGGTATTGACGGTAGGCATCGTCAGCGATCTGATCCGTGGCGACGTGTTCCTCTGGGGCAAGATCATGGCGGCCTGCGTCATGGCCGCCACGCCCCCGGTGATCATCTACGCCTTCCTGATGGACTACTACATTGCCGGCCTCACGGCAGGCGCAACGAAGGGATAGACCAGCAATGGCGCAGGTTTCCGTCCGCAAGGTCGTGAAGGAATACGAGGGCCACGTCCAGGCGGTAAAAGGCATCGATCTAGAGATCGCCGACGAGGAGTTCGTCGTGCTCGTCGGCCCCTCCGGATGCGGGAAATCCACCACGCTGCGCATGATCGCGGGGCTGGAGGAGATCACCTCCGGCGAGATCTGGATCGGCGGCGACGTGGTGAACGACGTGCCACCGCGCGACCGCGACATCGCCATGGTGTTCCAGAACTACGCGCTGTACCCGCATATGAGCGTGTTCGACAACATGGCCTTCGGCCTGAAGCTGCGCAAAGTGGCCAAGGACGAGATCAAGCAGCGCGTGGACGAGGCGGCCGGCATCCTGGACATCCACATGCTGCTGGACCGCAAGCCCAAGGCGCTCTCCGGCGGCCAGCGGCAGCGCGTCGCCATGGGCCGCGCCATCGTGCGCCACCCCAAGGTGTTCCTGTTCGACGAGCCGCTGTCCAACCTCGATGCCAAGCTGCGCGTGCAGATGCGCACCGAAATCAAGAAGGTGCACCAGAAGGTCCGCACCACCACCGTCTACGTCACCCACGACCAGGTGGAGGCGATGACCCTGGCCGACCGCGTGGTGGTGATGAACCACGGCGTGATCGAGCAGGTCGGCCCGCCGCAGGAGCTGTACCACAACCCGGCCACCCGCTTCGTCGCCGGCTTCATCGGCAGCCCGGCGATGAACTTCCTGCCCGTGCAGGTGTTCGACGAGGGCGGGCTGACGGTGCAGATCGCCGACGGCACCAAACTGGCGGTGCCGCGCGAGCGGTGGGAGCGTTATGCCCCGTTCAAGGGCAAAAAGATGACCCTGGGCATCCGCCCGGAGCATCTCACCGAGACGCACGACCAGGAAAAGCCGGGCATCGCCCACATGACCGCCAATGTTGACGTGGTCGAGCCGATGGGCATGGAGACCATGGTGCACTTCTTCGTCAACGGCGAGCCGGTCTGCGCCCGCGTGGACCCGGCCACCACCGCCAAGCCCGAGCAGAAGCTGCCGCTGTCGGCCGACATGACCATGATGCACCTGATCGACGACGCATCGGGCCGCGTGGTCTGACCGTCGGGGGCCGTGGCGGCAGCCACGGCCCCCTCCCCGGCCCCGCCGGCCATATGGCGCGCCCCGCGCCCCCCCTGCCTCACCCGGACGAGACACGCCATGGCCGACCTGCCGACCCATCTGATCGCCGCGGACACGCTGCGGCGGTTCGTCGCCGACATATTCACCAAGGCCGGCACCGACCGCGCCGAGGGCGAGCGCATCGCCACCTACCTGCTGTCGGCCAACCTCACCGGCCATGACAGCCACGGCGTGATCCGCGTGCCGCGCTACGTGCAGGTGCTGCAGGACGGCGACGTGCTGGCCGGGCAGGACATCACCATCGTCACCGAGGGCCCCACCCATGCGGTGGTGGACGGCAATGCCGGCTTCGGCCAGACCGTGGGGCCGCAGGCGGTGGACCTCGGCATCGCCAAGGCGCGCGCCGCCGGCATGTCGGTGATCGCGCTGCGCAACACCGGCCATATCGGCCGCATCGGCGACTGGGGCGAGCGGGCCGCCGCCGCCGGGCAGATCTCCATCCACTTCGTCAATGTCAGCCAGGGCGAGCTGGTGGCGCCGTTCGGCGGGGTGGACCGCCGCTTCTCCACCAACCCGCTCTGCATCTGCATCCCTCAGGAGGCCGGCCAGCCGCCGCTGCTGCTGGATTTCGCGACCTCGGTGGTGGCCGAGGGCAAGGTGCTGGTCGCCTCCAACGGCGGCAAGCCGCTGCCGGAGGGCGCGCTGATCGGCCCGGACGGCAAGCTGTCCACCGACCCGGCGACGCTCTATGGACCGCTCGCCAAGGCCGGCCCGCGCAACGCCGGTAACGGTCCGGGCGCCATCCGCGCCTTCGGCGAGCACAAGGGCTCGGGCATCGCCTTCATGTGCGAAATCCTCGCCGGCGTGCTGACCGGCGGCGGCACCTCCGGCCCGATCACCCCCGGCACCACGCGCCGGCGCATCACCAACGGCATGCTGTCGATCTACCTGGACCCCGCCCATTTCGGCAGCCGGCATTTCGTCCGCGAGGCCCGCGACTACGCCGACTACGTCAAGGCCTCCCGCCCCGCGCTGGGCGTCACCGAGGTGCTGGTGCCCGGTGAGCCGGAAGCGCGCACCCGCGCCGACCGGCTGGCCAACGGGGTGCCGCTGCAGCTCGATACCTGGGCCACGATCGTCGCAACAGCCCGGTCTTTGGGCCTTTCCGAGCCGAATTAGCCGCGTTTCGGGCCGATTTCGGCCCTTGAATCGCCCTATCGCTGCGGCGGTTGCCAGGCCGGCGCCGCCACCCGCACCGTCGCGCGCGCGGCCCCGCCCTCGGCGTCCAGCACCGTCAGACGGTAGAAGCCGGGCGCGGCCGGGCGCCATGCCGCCTCGCGCCGTGCCGGGTCGGTGGCGAGTTTCGCGCCGTCCACCAGGAAGGTCAGCGGGCGCTGGCCGCCCATGGCCCGCAGCGTCACCGTCGTATCGCCGCCCAGCAGCTCGCTGCCCAGCACCGCGCCGGGCGGCGGGAACAGCAGACGCAGGCCGTCGGCGCGCGCGACGGACATGCGCGCCCGCGGTGGCGGCGACGGTGGCGGGATGGGGCGCGGCGCGGCGGGCAGCAGCTCGAACAGCCGCGCCAGCATCGGCAGCGCCAGCCGCGCCCCGGTGGCGCCGGGCAGCGGCGTGCCGTCCGGCCGGCCGACCCAGACGCCGGCGACATGGGTGCGGTTGAAGCCCAGCGCCCAGGCGTCGCGCCCGCCCCAGGAGGTGCCGGTCTTCCACGCCACGCCCGGCGGGCCGCCCTCCGGGAACGGATGGGTCAGCACCGCGGCGACGGTGGCCGCCGCGCGTGGTTGCAGGAAGGTCACCGGGCTGGCCGGGTCGTCGGCGCGCAGCCGCAGCGGCATCGCGCTGCCGTCGGTGGCCAGGGCGGCGTAGAGCCCCACCGCGTCGCGCAGCGTGACGCCATCGCCGCCCAGCGCGATCGGCAGCGACGCATCCGCCCCCGGCGGCAGCCACAGCCGCACCCCCGCCGCCTTCAGCGTCGCCAGGAAGCGCAGCGGCCCCACCCGGTCCAGCAGCGCCACCGCCGGCAGGTTCAGCGATTGCTGCAACGCCTGCGCGGCGGTGACGGTACCGGCGAAGCTGCGGTTGAAATCCTCCGGCGCATAGGCGCCGAAGCGGCGTGGCAGGTCGTCCACCCGCGTCTCAGGCCCGGCGATGCCGTCCTGGAAGGCCATCGCGTAGATGAACGGCTTCAGCGCCGAGCCCGGCGAGCGCACCGCCCGCGTGAGGTCCAGCGCCCAGGCCCGCGCCTCCGACCGCGCGGTGCCGCCGGAGACGATGGCGCGGATGTCGCGGGTGCGGGCGTCGGCGATCAGCAGCGCCATCGACACCCGCGCCGGCAGGTCGCGCAGGCGCTCGTCGGCCAGTCGTTCCACGGCGGCCTGCAACGTGGCGTCCAGGGTGGTGGCGATGCGCGGCGCGTGGCCGAGGGCGGCCACCACCTGGCGGGCGTGGCGCGGCAGCGGCTGGCGGGCGGTGGGCACCGGGCCGCCATCGGCATGCAGGATGCGGTCGCGCAGGCGCCGCGCACGCGCCGCGTGGCGGTCTGGCCGCAGCGCCTCCGGCCGGCGCGGAATGGCCACCAGCAGCGCCGCCTGCGCCGGTTCCAGCGCCGAGGGCGGCACGCCGAACCAGGCCAGCGAGCCGGCCCGTACCCCCTCCAGATTGCCGCCATAGGGCGCCAGCGTCAGCCAGATGCCGAGGATGTCGCGCTTGCTGAACCGGGCCTCCAGTTGGAGGGCCCGGAATATCTCGATCAGCTTGCTGCGCACGGTGCGCGGCCGCGGTTCCAGTAGCCGGGCCGCCTGCATGGTGAGGGTGGAACCGCCGGACACAACATGGCCCGCGCGCAGGTCCTGAAACGTTGCGCGCAGCAGGGCGAGCGGGTTCACCCCCGGATGCTGCCAGAAATGCCGGTCCTCTGTAGCCACCAGCGTGTCGATGAACACCGGCGACACGTCGGCGACGCTGGTGCGGAACCGCCACACACCGCCCGGCGCCGGGCTGAGGGCGACGATCCGCCCGTCCCGGTCCAGCACCTCGGTCCCAACATCGGCCAGCCGCGACAGGTCGGGCGGAAACAGCCGGTCCGCCGCGACCGCCGCGCCCGCCAGCAGCAGGGCGGCCACCCCCAGCGCACGCAGGAGGGCGGAGCGCCGGGTCATCCCGGCGGCAGCACCTTGATGCGGTTGACACCCTGGCGGGCGAACACGCCGGGGCGGTACATGTCCGACAATTCCGCCCCCGGCAGCTCGAAATCGCCCGGCGTCACCGCGCGCAGGCGGACGGCGACGCGGAAGGCGGGGTGGTCGGCGGTCAGCGCGACCACGGCGGCGAAGCGGTCATCGGCGGCCGGCTGCGCCTCGGTCTCGCTGAGGTCGCCCAGCCATTTCATCCCCGGCGCCTCCCCCGCGCCCAGCCGCCCGGCGATCTCCCAGCCCGCCGGCAGGCCCTGCAGCAGCATCGCCCGGTGCGCCTGCCCGTCCTCCGCCCGGCCTTCCAGCAGCAGCACGAACACCGTGTTCTGCCGCAGGTCGTCCAGGTTGAGCGCGCTGCCGTCGAGCGCGAGGAACTGCCGGGTGACGCGCATGCCCTGGCGGCTGGCAGCCGGCGCGGCGGCCGGCACGCCGCTCGCCGAGACCGACTGCCAGACCGCCTGCTCGCCCAGGTTGCGCACCTCCGTCGGATGGGTCAGCGCCAGGGTGATGGTCGGCGCGCTCATCGTCACCCCGCCATCCACCGCGATATGCGCGGGCTTGCCGTCGCGCCCCAGCACGGCGGCGGCGGCGGCGGCCCATGCCTCCTCCTGGGTGCTGATCGACTCCGGCGCCAGGTCGGCCCCCGGCAGCGCCGCCACCAGATGGGCCAGCCGGTCCGGCAGCAGGCCGCTTTCCTTCAGCAGCACCACGATCGCCGCCTGGTCGCGCAGCGCGGTGCCGTAGTCGAACGCCCACCAGCGCCGCGCCGCATGGTCCAGCGCGGCGGCGAAGGCGGCCTCGGCGTGCGGGCGGTCATGCGCGAGCGCCAGGGCGGCGCCCACCTGCGCCTGGGCCAGCGGCGTCGGCAGGCGGTCCATATGCGTCGCCAGCACGCGCACCGCCCCCGGCCGCCCCTGCCCGGCCAGCGCCAGCACATAGAGGCGATAGGCCTGGGCGGCCATCCAGGGCTGGTCGTCGCCCTCGCCATCGGCCGCACCGGCGAGGAATTTCAGCCCATCGGCCATCGCCTGGTCCGGCACCGCAGCACCGGCCCGCCTGGCGCGCAGCAGGAACTCCATGGCGTAGGCAGACAGCCACGGCTCGGCCTCGCCGCTGGCCGCCCACAGCGCGAAGCCGCCGTCGTAGCGCTGGCGGTCCAGCACCGAGGCCACCGCGGTTTGCAGCCGCCCGGCGCGGTCCGGCCCCGCCGCCGCGCCATCGGGCAGCAGCGCCAGCGGCAGGCCGCGGCTGGTGGTCTGCTCCAGGCAGGACAGCGGGTAGTCCGACAGCGCCTTCACCAGCGCCGCCGCGTCGTAGCGCACCGGGGCGCCGAAGCTGGCGGTGGCGCTGGCGGTGCCGGGCAGGAAGCCGGTAGTGTCCGCGCTCAGCTTCACCGTCGCCCCCGGCGCCAGTTCCGCGCCGGAGACCATGGTCACCCGCCCGCGCGCCGGCCGCACCGTGATCGCGGTGTCGCGCACCAGATGGAAGCCGCCGGGGCCGGTGATGTCCAGCGACACCACCCCCCGCCCGACGCCGGTGGCGCGCAGCTTCGTTGCCGGCAGGCCCTGCTCGCCCGGCGCCAGATCGGCCAGCAGCCGATCCGGCCCGGCCAGTTCCAGCGGCCCCCTGGTGCTGACGCGCACCGCCGCCTCGCCTTTCGGCAGGTCGAGATTGTGCAGCAGCACCGCCAGCCGCGTCTCGTCGCCGGGGGCCAGGAAGCGCGGCAGCAGCGCCTCGGCCACCAGCGGGTCGCGCACGGTGACGTCGGTATTGGCCGCCCCGATGCGGTTGCCCTGCCAGGCCACCGCCATCAGCCGGACCTGGCCGTTGAAGTCAGGCAGGTCGAGCGTGATGCGGGCGAAGCCGTCCGCCCCGGCCTGCACCGGCGGGCTGAACAGGGTGACGGTGCGCTGCGGGATGTCCGGCAGCACGAAACTGCCCTCGTCGCCGCCCTGGCGCAGCAGCGTCGCCTCCCCTTCGGCGGGGGGGATCAGCCGGCCCCAATCATCGCGGATATCCAATCCCAACTGGCGCCGGCCGAGGAAATGCGGCCGCGGATCGGGCGAGGCGAAGCGGGTCAGCCGCAATATGCCCTCGTCCACCACCGCGAGCGTCACCCAGGCGCCGGGTGCGGCGTGCACCGGCACCACCAGCGGCGCGCGCGGGGCGACGCGCTCGGGCGCCTGCACCGCCACGTCCAGCGTACGCGCCGCCGGGTCCACGCCCACCCAGGTCAGTCCGATGGCGCGCGCCGGCCGCACGCCAGCGGCCTCCGCGCCACGGAACACATGCACCGCCACATAGGCGCCCGGCCCCCAATCGGCGGTGACCGGCACCTCCACATCGGTGCCGCCCGCCGGCACCGCCAGGGTGCGCAGCGACAGCACCCGGTTGGACAGCACCAGCAGCGTCGCCTGCCCGGCGAAGGGGGCGGCGACATGGATGCGCACGTTCTCCCCTACCGGCACCACCCGGCGGTCGGCCGACACATCCACCCGGTCCGGCACGTCGGGGCTGTCCGAGCCGGCCCAGCCGGAGCGGAAGCGGTAGGAGGTGACCGCCATGCCGCCCGCCTGCGCCACCTCCAGCCGGTAGCGGCCGAAATCCAGCTTGCGGGCGATGTGCAGCGCCCCGTCGGCCGGGATCTGCACGTCGCGCGTTTCCAGCGGCTCGTCGCGCCAGACGGTCTCGTAGCGCGCGAGGCTGCCGTGCATCACCATCCGCCAGTCCGGCCGCTCGCGCACCAGGCGCAACTTGGCGGCCATGGCCATCGGCGTGCCGTCGGGGTGCACGGCGCGGATGTCGAACGCCGCCTCGGCGCCGGCATCCACCGCATTGTCGGCGAAGCCGGGCTTGATGCCGATCAGCGGGTTGGCCGGGCGCACCTTCACGCTGGCCGCCGCGCGCGAGGCATGGCCGGAGGGGTCGTTGACCGCGACCTCGATCTCCGCCTGCAGGGCGAAGGTCACGTCCGGCAGCCGGCCCAGGTCCAGCGGCAGCGCGGTGTGGCCCTGGGCGTCGGTGTCCGGCAGGTCCAGGTCGCGGCTTTCGGGGGCGTAGCTCTCGCCGGCCAGCCCGATGCGGTAGCCGGCCAGCAGCGGGAACGGCGCCGGGTCGGCCACCAGGCGCAGGCTGGCCTTGCCGGACAGGTTGGCGCCGGGTGCCCCGTAGAGGAAGCGGGCGGCCACCGGCAGGTCGACGGTCTTGCCCGCCTCCAGCACGGCCGGCACCGGGCCGAGATCCACCGCCATGCGGTCGGGCACGAAGGCATCGACGCGGAACTCGGCATGGCCGATCGGCGGCGCGGCGGGGTCGGCGGCCACGTCGATGGTCCAGGTGCCGGCGGCCGCCCCGGCGGACAGGGGCACCGGCAGATACAGCGAGGCGTCGCCGGTGCGCGGCGGGGTGGCGCGCAGGAACACCTGGCCGTTCGGCCGCCTGACCGTCACCCGCGCCGGGATATCGGCCGGCAGCCCGGCGGCGTCGCGCAGCAGCGCCATCACCCGCACCGTCTCGCCGGGGCGGTAGATGCCGCGGTCGAGCCAGACATAGGCGTCCAGCGGCCCGGGATGGGGCATGCCCTCCACCCCGCGGTCGGACAGGTCGAAGGCGGCGACGTTGAGGTCCAGCGTGGCGAAGTCCTGGCTGGCGGCGTCGGCCGGCTTCGGCCCGAACACCTGCAAGGCCGCCGGCGCCAGCGAGCCGTCGCCGGCCAGCAGCGGCGCCGGGAAGCGGGCGAGCCCGTCCGCGCCGGTGGTGGCCTGGCCGAGGATGTCGTTGTTGCGCGCCACCAGCACCACCCGCACGCCGGGGCGCAGCGCCGCATCGGAATAGCCGCGCACCTGCACGGTCAGCCCGTCGGCGCCGCGCCAGACGGTAGGGGCGAGGTCGGTGCGCAGGATCACCTGCACGGCGCTGTTCACGTTGCCGCCGGTGCCGTCGCCCGGCCCGGCGATCAGCGCGTAGAGGCCAGGTCCGGCGGTGGTGAGCGCCGGCGGCAGCGGCAGGGCGGTGCGGGCGGGGTGATTGGGTTGCCATTTCGGGATCTCGGCCTTGCCCTCCCAGACCACGCTGCCCACGGTGTCGCCCAGATTGTCGGCGGCCCAGGAGTCCAGCGGCTGGCCCAGCCGGTTGTCGCGCAGCAGCGCGGCCACGCTGCGCTCGCTGAGGCGGATCAGCTTCAGCGACACGGCCGAGAGGTTCACGCTGGTAAGGCTGATCGCCGGGGCCTGTCCGCGCGGCAGCACGAACAGGCGGGTATCGAAGCCCAGGCTGGGCCGGCGGTTGGGCATGGCGATCGCCAGCGTGGTCTCCTGCGCCAGGGCGAGGCCCTGCTCGCCGGGCAGGCCGGCGCGCAGGATGATGCGGGTGCGCTCGCCCGAGGGCAGGCCGGAGACGCAGACCTGGTCGCCCTCGCGCGTGACCGCCGCCTGCGGCCGCGCCGGGTCCAGCCGCACCCAGTCCTGCGGGTTGAAGCCGGCGCCGCGGCGCGGGGGCACCGTGAAGTCGATGCAGGCGCGCGGCGGATCGGCTTCGCCCTCGGTGCGCACCTGGCGCACCAGCATGCCGGCGGCGCGGCGAGCGTCGGCCAGGGCGCGCTGGTAGGCGGGGTTGGCGGAGTCGCGCTGCACCACCGCCTCCAGCGCCTGCACCGCCTGGGCGTCGCGGTGCAGCGCCCGCAGCGCCTCGGCCATCAGCAGCAAAGCGGGGATTTCGGGGGGGCCGCTGTCCACCGCCTGGAAGGCCTGCCAGCCGGCGGCCAGCGCCTTCTGCGGCTCCGCCGGCACGCGGCGGAGCTGCGCGCGGGCCAGCGCGAGCCAGTCATCGGCGGATGCCTCGCCGAGCGCGACCCGTGCCTCCAGCGCGGCAGCGGCGGCGGGCCAGTCCTTGCGGGCCAGGGCCGCGGCGGCGCGGTCCTCGGCGGCGCGGCGGGCCAGAGGCGACCCGCCGGCCGGGAAGCGGCTGGTGAGCGACTGCGCATAGGCCCGCGAGTCGGCGGCGAGGCCGGCCGGGTTGAACTCATCGGCGCGGGCGGGCTGCCCCAGGCAGGCCAGGGCGAGCAGCAACGCCACCAGCAGACGGATTCGCATCGGACTCATCTCCCCAACCCAGGGCCGGAGAGTACAGCAAAGCCGCCGCTCAGGCAGCCGGCTTCAGTTCCAGATCAACAAGATGTGCCAGCCGTTCCACGAACGGGTCGTGGATGCCCATCTCCACCAGGCCGTCGCGGGTGCGGAACAGATATTCCGCCGCCGTGCCCAGCCCGCCGCGCGCGGTGGCCAGCCGGCGCACCACGTCGGCCTCCGGCAGGTCGCCGCAATAGGTCGGCCCCTTCGGGTTGATGGTGAAGGCGATCGCCGCGCCCAGCGCGCCACCCGCCGCATCCTCGATCGGCACCCAGCGCGGGATGTAGCCGCTGGCCACCATCTCGCGCCGCCACAATATGTCCAGCTCCTGCTCCAGCAGTTCCTCGGCGATGCGGAACACCGCGCCGGTGCAGCCCAGGCCGTGCGCGCCGTCGGACCGCAGGCCGAGCATCAGCCCGGGATTGTCCGGCGTGCCGCGCCCGGCCTTGGTCGAGAGGCAGAAGCTGCGGCGCCAGCCGGGCACGTGGGCCAGGCGGCGGGCGGTGTGGTGGATCAGCGGGTTCCAGATCAGCGAGCCATAGGCGAACACCCACAGCCCGTCGCCATGCTCGGGCCGCGCGTCCAGGATGGCACGCAGCGAGGCGGCGCGCTCCTCGTCGCTGAGCAGCCGCACCTCCGGATGGGCGGCGGCCACCAGCGCCGGCAGCGCGCCTTGCAGCAGCAATTCGCGGGTCAGCCCGGTTTCGGCCGGGCGAGGCTCGGCCGCGGGAGCCGTCGTGTCCTGCGCCATGCCGCTACTTCGCCGCCTGCTGCTTCAGCAGGTCGCGGATTTCCGCCAGCAGCAGCTCGGTCGGCGGCGGTGGGGGCGGCGGCGGCGCCTCCTCGGCCTTCTTGCGGTAGAGCGCGCTGAGGCCCTTCACCAGCCAGAACACCGCGAAGCCGACGATGACGAACTGGATCACCGCGTTCAGGAACAGGCCGATGTTCAGTGTCACCGCCCCGGCCGCCTTGGCCGCCTCCAGCGTCGGTTTGGAGTCGCCCTTGAGGGTGATGAAGATGTTGGTGAAGTCGATGCCACCGACCAGCAGGCCGATGATGGGGGTGAAGATGTCCTTCACCAGGCTGCCGACGATGGCGGTGAAGGCGGCGCCGATGATGATGCCGACCGCGAGATCGACCACGTTGCCGCGCATGATGAAGGCCTGGAATTCCTGCAACCAGGACGGCGGCTTGATCTGGATGGGCAAGGCCATGAGACTCACTCCTGCTGGGGGCGGTGCGGGGGCCGGCGGTCACCTTCGCATGTCAGCATGTTCGCCGCGGTGTCGTCACGCACGCAATTTGTTCCGCGCGGCCTGCGCCACCGCATCCAGCCCGGCCCGCCACACCTGTCCGCGCCCCAGCACCCGCGCCAGCGCGTCCGACAGGTAGCGGATGCGGTGCGCCTGGCCGCAGATCCACGGGTGCAGCGCCAGGTGGAACACCGCGCCGCCCTCCTCATGCAGCACCGCGAAGCCCTCGGCGATCGACGCCGCCCAGTCCTGCGGCGCCACCCGGCGCAGCCACATACATTCCAGGTCGTTCCATTCCGATTGCGCCGGCAGGCTGAGCAGGCCGCCCGGCGCGAACAGGTATGGCCGGTCGTCGTTGCTCCAGTCGATCGTGTAGTAGAACCCCGCCTCAGCCAGCAGCCCCGGCGTGTCCACGCTCTCGTTGAAATCCTGGCCGCACCAGCCGGCCGGCGCCCGCCCGGTGGCGCGCGCCACCGCGTCGCGGCTGGCGGCGATGTGGGCGCGCTCCTCGGCCAGCGTCATGCGGCTGGTGATGCGCTCGGTCGCCCAGGTGCCGTGCGCCAGGAAGGTGGCGCCGCGGCGGGCGCACTCGTCCACCAGCTCGGGGTAGCGCCCCGCCGCCGCCGCGCCCAGCGCCACGTTGGGCACCACGCCGAAGCGGTCCAGCACGTCCAGCACACGGAAGATGCCGACGCGGTTGCCGTATTCGTGCTGGCTCCAGGTCAGCCAGTCCGGGCTGAAATTGCCCAGCGGCGAGACGATGCGCGGGTCGCGGCTGGCGCCGGGCGGCGGCACCGTCTGCCGCGCTTCCAGCATCAGCGTCACGCTGAAGGCGATGCGCCCGCCCTGCGGCCAGGCGATGCGTGGCCCCTCCGCCAGGGTGCGGAACGGATACAGCGCGTGGTCCATGCCGGCCGGCCGCGCCTCCCCCACCGGGGGGATGGCGGCGGGCGGCGCCACGCGGGGCTCATCGGCCATGGATCGCCTCCCGCGCCGCCAGATGCGCCTCGACGGCGGCCAGATGATTGGCACGGTAATGGTCGGCGATCTCGGCGGCGGTGGCGCACCATACGCCGGGATGCGACAGGATATACTCCATCACCCGCTGGAACCCGCGGATGCGGTGCGGCTGCCCCACCCAGAACGGATGCAGCGCGATGCACATCACCCGCCCCTGCTCGGCGCCCTCGGCGTACACGGTGTCGAAATGGTCGCGGATCTGTCGCGCGAAGCTCTCGATCTCCTCGCCCCGCCGCCACACGATCACATCATTCAGGTCCACCGTATAGGGCACGGTGATCAGGTCGCCGGTCTTGGTGCGCACCGGGAAGGGCTGGTCGTCGTGATACAGGTCGCAGCAATAGTCGAACCCGGTTTCGGCGGCCAGGTCGAACGTGTTCAGCGTGTTGGTGATCGCCGGGCTGAACCAGCCGCGCTGCTCCCGCCCGGTCAGCGCACGGTGGATCTCGCGGCTCTCCAGCATCGCCGCCCGCTCCTCCGCCGCGGTGAAATCCCAGTGGTAGCGGGTGTTGTAGATGCCGTGCGACATGTACTCCCAGCCGCGCCGCTCCATCGCCTCCAGGATCGCCGGATAATGCTGCAGCACCGCCATCGACAGGCTGACGGTGCAGCGCAGCCCCAGCGCGTCGGTCGCCTCGAACAACCGCCACAGCCCCACCCGGTTGCCGTAGTCGCGGATGGAGTAGCCCAGCACATCCGGCGCCGGGCTGCGCGGCCAAGGGTCGCGGGTGCGCTGGAACTTCGGCAGGAACTCGTAATGCTCGATGTTCGGGCAGACCCACAGCGCCACCCGCGCGCCGTTCGGCCAGGAAAGCCGCGGCCGGTGGCGGATCGGCGAATACGGGATGGGGTCGGGATGCACCGCGCGGCCTCCTGCTGTGTCAGGCCAGCCTAGAACACCGGCGCCGCCATGGGAATTGGTAGACAAAACAATATTCTACGGTGTGTCTTGAAAGTTGTTTACCACAACCGCCCGCAAAGTGGCATACAAGCGCCATGTTTGCCTGCGAAACTGGGCCGGTGAACGCCAACCGCCGCTGCCAAAGGAGACCAACATGCGACCCCTCATCCTGCTGGCCGCCACCCTGCCGCTCCTGGCCGGTTGCGGCGGCGACCAGTTCTCCCGCGTCAGCACCGGCGCAGGCACGGGCGCCGGCACCGGCGCGATGATCGGCGTGCTGGGCGGGCCGATCGGCATCGGCCTGGGGGCGGCGATCGGCGCCGGCGTGGGCGCGGTGGCCGGCGGCACCACCACCCAGGATCAGATCGACCTCGGCAAGCCGGTCTGGCGCGACCAGAACGCCCCCGTCGCCCAGGCCGACGCGACGGCGCCCCACCTGTCGCACGACCCGCAATACCGCCCGCCGGGGCCGCCGCAGCCGGGCCCCGCCTATGTGCCGGCCCAGGGCGCGCCCCCGGTGACCAGCGAACCGCTGACCGCCCCCTCCTCCTGAGGCCTCAGGCCGCCCCGGTCACATACGCCTTCAGGCTGTCCACCTCCTGCTCCTGCTGCAGGATGCGCGACTTCACCACGTCGCCGATGCTGATGATGCCCACCACCCGTCCGCCGTCCAGCACCGGCATGTGGCGGAACCGCCCGGCGGTCATCAGCGTCATCGCCTGGTTCACCGTGGTCGCGGGCGTCGCGGTGGTCAGCGCCCGCGTCATCAGCTGCCCCGCCGTCATGCTCAGCGTGGTGGCCCCGTTATTGGCGAGCGCACGCACGATGTCGCGCTCGCTGACGATGCCCAGCAGCTGGTCGGCGGCATCGCGCACCAGCACGGCGCCGATCCGCCGGCTCGACAGCAGCTTCGCCACCTCGGCGACGGTCTCGGTCGGCCGCACGGCGGCGACATCATGGCCCTTGTGCTTCAGGATCGCGGCGACAGTCATCGGTCGGCTCCTCCCGGTTCGAGGCGGGAGCGGCCTTTGTCCCCTCCAGCGAGGATGGGCCAGCAGGGACGGGCACGCCCGCCTGCACGACCGCCCGGCAGGGATCGCCGGGCCGATCAACAGGGATGGACCATACGCCAGCACAACCATGCCGCGCAAAATCTGGGTGTGCGGTGCACAATCGTCCGGCTACGGCACCGCCGCCGCCGGCGCCAGCTGCGTCGCCACCAGTTCCGCGAACCGCCCGCCCTGGGCCAGCAGCGCGTCGAAACTGCCGCGCTCCACGATCCGCCCGCCGTCGAACACCAGGATCTCGTCGGCATCGCGCACGGTCGAGAGCCGGTGGGCGATGATGAACGTCGTCCGCCCCGCCATCAGCGCCTTCAGCGCGCGCGACACCCGCGCCTCGGTCGCCGCGTCCAGCGCGCTGGTCGCCTCGTCCAGGATCAGGATCGGCGGGTCCTTCAGCAGCGCCCGCGCGATCGCCAGGCGCTGCCGCTGCCCGCCCGACAGCGTGCTGCCGCGCTCGCCCACCATCGTCTCGTAGCCCTGCGGCTGGCGGATGATGAACTCGTGCGCATCGGCCATCCGGCAGGCCTTCTCAAGCTCCTCGGCGGTGGCATTCGGGTTGCCGATCAGCAGGTTGTCGCGGATCGAACGGTTCAGCAGCATGCTTTCCTGGAACACCACGCCGATCGCCCGGCGCAGGCTCTCCAGCGTCACGTCGCGAATGTCCTGGCCGTCGATCATCACCCGCCCCCGGTCGGGGTCCCAGGCGCGTTGCAGCAGCGCCATGGCGGTGGACTTGCCGGCCCCGGTCTGCCCCACCAGCGCCACCGCCATGCCCGGCCGCGCGGTGAACGACACCCCGTCCAGGATCGGCGGCCCGCCCGGATAGGCGAAGCCGACCTCCTCGAACACCACCTCGCCGCTGCGCCCGTCCGGCCCCGGCGCCAGCGCGCCCGCATCCGCCCGCTCGGGCACCGAGCTTTTCGCATCCAGCACCGCGAAGAACGCCCGCAGCCCCGGCACCTCGAAAAACAGCCGCGCGGTGAAGCTCATCGCCCCGTCCAGCCGCCCGATCAGCATCCCGGCCAGCCCCATGAAGGTGACGATCTCGCTCACGCTGGCCTGGCCCTGCAGGTTCAGCACCGTGCCGATCAGCACGATGGCGATCACCGCCACCGTGCTGGCGGCCCGCGTCATCACGTTCACCACCGCCCACCAGTTCAGGATCGGGAACTGGTGGGCGATCACCTGCTGCACGATGTCGCCGAACCGGCTGGTCTCGGCGGCCATGCGGGTGAAGGACTGCATCACCGTCACGTTCGCCAGCACGTCCTGCGCGCTGCCGGCAAGCTGGATCTGCCAGTGCTGCGCCCGCTCCTGCCCCGCCTCAGTGCGCCGGATCACCAGCAGCGTCAGCGTGCAGAACAGCACCACCAGCACGATCAGCGCCAGCGCCAGCCGCCAGTTCATGAACAGCGTCAGCGGCAGCAGCACCAGCACGGCGACGAAGGTGGAAAGCTGGTCGCGGAAAAACGACAGCCACAGCCAGAACAGCGAATCCGCCCCGGACAGCATGGTCTTCATCAGCCGCCCGGTCTGCGCGTCGCCATGGAAGCTGGGGGGCAGGGTCAGCACATGGGCGAAAAACCGGCTCATCGCCGCCAGCCGGTTGCGGTGCGCCAGGCGCTCGGAATGCAAGGCCGCGACGATATTGGCGACGATCCCCAGCAGCCCGACCACCCCCCAGATGCCCAGCAGCCGCGCCGCCTCCGCCCACAGCACGGCCTTGTCCATGCTGGAGGCGCGGGCCAGCAGCCCGATCACCTGGCCGAACAGCAGCGGATCGAGGAATTGCAGCCCCGCCACCAGCAGGTTCGCCACACTCAGCGCGGCCGCCAGGCGCAGGTCGCGGCCCAGCATGGCCAGGCTGCGGCGGTAGACGGCGGTGAAGCCCATCATTGGCCGTACTCAAAGGAAGAAAAGGGTTTCTTTTTTTGAAAAAAAAGAAACAAAAAAACTTTATTCGCTTGGCCTGAACCAACGCGCGGCGCCAAAGTGAACAAACGTTTTTTGGTTCTTTTTTTCAAAAAAGAACCCCTTCCTTCCTTTAACATGCCGCCGCCACGAACCGCGATGAAGGGTTCACGAACTCCTCCTGCGCCGCCACCGTCAATATCTCCCGCGAGCCTGCGACGGCCGTGCGCGCCAGCAGCCCGTGGATGGCGCTGCCCGCCTCCTGCAACGCCACCACGGCGCTGCCGCTGCGCAGCCGGTGGAACAGGAACAGCGCGGCGATCGCATCCCCCGCGCCGTTGATCGACAGCGGATGCAGCGGCGTGCGCAGGCGATGGAACGCCCCGCCCTCACCCACCAGCATGTCGATCGCCTCGGCCGGCGTGTCGTCGGTGCGCAGGCTGGTGATCAGCACGCAGCGCGGCCCGGCGGGCGCCATCATCGCCTGCAGGCGGACGATCGCCGCCTTCGCCCCGTCCAGCGTGGCACAGTCCTGTCCGGTCAGCCGCTGCACCTCGAAGCGGTTCGGGGTGATGATGTCGGCCACCGCCAGCGCATGGTCGCGCAGCAATTCGGGGATGCCGGCGCGCACATAGTCGCCGGTGTCGTCGTCGCCGATCACCGGGTCGCAGCAATACAGCGCCGCCGGATTGGCCGCCTTCACCCGGGCCACCGCATCCAGGATCGCCGCGCCGATGCCCTGGTCGCCCATATAGCCCGACAGCACCGCGTCGCACCGCGCGAACGCCCCGCGCGCCTCGATCCCGGCGATCACCCGGCCCACCTGCTCGCCGGTGAACACGTCGCCGGTCCAGTGGCCATAGCCGGTGTGGTTGGAGAACTGCACCGTGTTCACGGCCCACACCTCCGCCCCCAGCCGCTGCAGCGGAAAGGCCGCCGAGGCGTTGCCGACATGGCCATAGGCCACCCAGGACTGGATCGACAGGATGTTCAAGCGACCCGCCCGCCATCCACCGGCAGCAGCACCCCGGTGATGAAGCTGGAACTGTCCTCGGCCAGCCACAGGCAGGCATTGGCGATATCGGCCGGCGTGCTCATCCGCCCCAGCGGAATGCTGGACAGGAAACGCTGCTGCACCTCCGGCGAGTTGGGCTGGCCCATGAACAGCTCGGTCAGCCCGGTCGCCCCCAGCACCGGGCAGATCGCGTTCACCCGGATATTGTCCGGCGCCAGTTCGATGGCCATGCACTGGGTCATGGTGTTCACCGCCCCCTTGGTGCCGTTGTACCATACCAGGCCGGGCCGCGGGCGGATGCCGGCGGTGCTGCTGATATTGATGATCGAGCCGCCGCGCCCCTGCGCCCGCAGCACCGGCACCGCCGATTGCGCCATCCAGTAGATCGACTTCACGTTCACCGCGTACACCCGGTCGAACGTCGCCTCGTCCACCCCCAGCATCGGCTGGTTGCGATGCGTGGTTCCGGCGTTGTTGACCACGATGTCCAGCCCGCCATGGGCCTTCACCGCGGCGTCCACCATCGCCTGCACATCGGCGCCCTGGCTCACGTCGCCCTGCAACGGCGTCGCGCCGATCTCGCCGGCCACCCGCGCCGCTGCATCGCCGTCGAGGTCGGCCACCACCACCTTCGCGCCCTGGGCGGCGAACAGCCGGGCGATCCCCTCGCCAAACCCGCCGCCCGCGCCGGTGACCACCGCGACCTTGCCCTGCAGACGCATCCCGTCTCTCCTCGTGCCGAAAACAGGCTGACGCTAGAGCATGTTCGGTGTCGTTAGAAGGCGGGAAGGAAGCAGTTCTTTTTTGGAAAAAGGGACCAAAAAACTTTTACCCGTTGCCCCCACCGCCCGGGACCCCAGCGAATAAAGTTTTTTTGCTTCTTTTTGTTCACAAAAAGAATGCCTGCCTCCCTGGCGCCAGCGTGACGAATGCGCGACCCTGCGGCCAACGAAGCGGAGGAGAAACCCATGCCCGACCAGCAAGCATCCCTGTTCGACCTCACCGGCAAGGTCGCCATCGTCACCGGCGCCAGCAAGGGCATCGGGCGGGCCATCGCGCAGCGGCTGGCGCAGCACGGCGCCAAGGTGGTGGTCTCCAGCCGCAAGCAGGATGCCTGCGACGTGGTGACCCAGGGGATCATCGCGGCCGGCGGCGAAGCGATGACCAAGACCTGCAATATCGGCCGCAAGGAGGAATTGCAGGCGCTGGTGGACGCCACAATCGCGAAATGGGGCAGGATCGACATCCTGGTGTGCAACGCCGCGGTGAACCCGCATTACGGCCTGTCGATCACGCTGCCGGACGACGCCTGGGACCGGGTGATGGACTACAACGTGCGCAGCAATTTCTGGCTGTGCAACATGGTGGCGCCGGGCATGGCCGGGCACGGCGGCGGCTCGCTGATCATCGTCTCCTCGATCGGCGGGCTGCGCGGCTCGACGCATCTGGGGGTGTATGCGGTGTCCAAGGCGGCGGATATGCAGCTGGTGCGCAACCTGGCGGCCGAGTGGGGGCCGAAGAACATCCGCGCCAACGCCATCGCGCCCGGGCTGATCCGCACCGACTTCGCCCGCGCGCTGTGGGAGGACCCGGTGAAGGAAAAGCGCCGCTCGCGCGACACCCCGCTCAAGCGCATCGGCGAGCCGGACGAGATCGCCGGCGCCGCGGTGTTCCTGGCCTCGCCGGCCGGCAGCTTCATGACCGGGCAGACCATGGTGATCGACGGTGGCGTGACCAGCGGCGTGCCCGTAAAAGACGACGATGAATGAACGGCGAGCAGCACCCTGATCTACGTCACTCCCAGCATCAGCCTGGACGAGCGGGAACTGGAGGAGAGCTTCATCCGCGCCTCCGGTCCCGGCGGGCAGAACGTGAACAAGGTCTCGACGGCGGTGCAGCTGCGTTTCGACGTGCGCGGCTCGCCGTCGCTGCCCGAGGAGGTGCGCGCGCGGCTGGAGCGGCTGGCCGGCTCACGGCTGACCAATGACGGAGTGCTGGTGCTGACCGCCCAGCGCTTCCGCAGCCAGGACCGCAACCGGACCGACGCGCTGGACAGCCTGCTGGCGCTGATCCGCAAGGCGGCGGTGACGCCGGTGAAGCGCCGGGCGACCAAGCCGACCTGGGGCTCGCAACTGCGGCGGCTGGAGGTCAAGACGCAGCGGGCGGGGATCAAGCGGCTGCGCACGCGCCGGCCGGAGCATGATTAGAGCATTGTTTTATCGGGCGATTCAGACATCCGGTGATGCCACCTCCGGCCATCGCGCTCCAGGGGCCGGGCGATGCAGGTACTGGTGAACGGGGTGCGCCTGTTCGTCGATGTCGAGGGCGCGAAATTCGTCCCCGATGGCCCCGCGATGCGCGAGCGGCCGACGCTGGTGCTGCTGCATGGCGGGCCGGGAGCGGACCACAGCATGTTCAAGCCGGCCTTCTCGGCGCTCTCCGAGGTCGCGCAGCTTGTCTATGTGGACCTGCGCGGCAACGGGCGCAGCCAGGCCGGGCCACGCGCCGGCTGGACCCTGGCGCAATGGGGTGACGACGTGCGCGGGCTGTGCGAGGCGCTCGGCATCGAGAAGCCGATCGTGCTCGGCCTGTCCTTCGGCGGCTTCGTGGCGCAGGCCTATGCGACGCGCCATCCGCGGCACCCCGGCAAGCTGATCCTGTCCAGCACCGCCGCCAGCTTCCCCGCCGATGCGGCGATGGAGGCGTTGCTGAAGCTGCAGAAACAGGCGGCGCGGGAGATCGGCGCCGGCGGCTGGGCCTGCCCGGTGGCGGGCATCGCGGTGCAGGTGGACCGGCCGGGCATCGCCGGCAGCCGCCAGCGCCGCGCCGACCCGGACGTGGCCGCGCGCTATGTGCAGCGCCCGGCCGTCGCCGACCTTTTCTACGGCGGCGAGGCGGCGCGCTTCGATTTCACCGCCGATCTGCGCCGCGTCCGCTGCCCGACCCTGGTGCTGGCCGGCGACCACGACGAGACGCTGCCGCTGCCGCTGGCCGAGGCGATGGCCGGCGCCCTGCGCCCGGAACTGGTACGCCTGGCGGTGTTCCATCGCTGCGGCCACGGCGTGCATGCGGATGCGCCGGCGCGGACCATGCAGGTGATCCGCGACTTCATCCTGGCCTGAAGGCGCCGCCTGAGGGGCGTCAGCCGCGCCCCTCGAACGGCATCTTGGTGGCCTTCACCACCACGAACAGCGCGTTCGCGTCGGCCCCGATGCCGGCCATGTAGACGATGGTGCGGCCAACATTGTCGGCGTGCATGGTCGGCTCCACCTGCATCGTGCCATCGGCCTGCGGCACGCCGCGGGCCATGCGGGCGGTCATCGGGGTGGCGGCGTTGCCGATGTCGATCTGGCCGCAGGCGATGTCGAACTTGCGGCCGTCGAGCGCGATCGACTTGGTCAGGCCGGTTATGGCGTGCTTGGTGGAGGTATAGGCGGCCGAGCCGGGGCGCGGCGTGTGCGCGCTGATCGAGCCGTTGTTGATGATCCGCCCGCCGCGCGGCGTCTGGTCGCGCATCATGCGGAACGCCGCGTTGGCCACCAGAAAGCAGCCATTGAGGTTGACGGCGACCACGCTGGTCCACTGCTCCCAGGTGAAGTCGCCGAAATTGGTGCTGGGGACGTTGCCGCCGGCATTGTTGAACAGCACGTCTAGCCGGCCGAACCTGTCCTTGATGGCGGCGAACAGGGCATCCACCTGGGCGGGCTGGGTCACATCGGTCGGCACCGCCAGGGTGCGCCCGGCGGCCGTGCCGGCCAGGCTCGCGGTTTCGGCCAGCGCATCGGCGCGGCGGCCGGCCAGCACCACCGAATAGCCATCGGCCACCAGCGCCAGGGCGGCCGCGCGGCCCACGCCGCTGCCCGCCCCGGTGACCAGCGCGATCTTTCCCGTTCCGTCCATGGCCCGAACTCCCCCGTTCGCCGGTCGTGCCGGCCGTTTCGATGCAACTATTCTGGCATGCACGGTTGACTGTTGCACCCCGGCGCGCTGCGATGGGCGCGCAATCTTGGGAATGGGCAGCCATGAACGTCACGCGCAACATCACGTTGGATGCGGCCTTGGACGAGGCGAAGCGGGAATACACCGACCGCAACCCGGCCAGCCTGGCCAACCACCAGAAGGCGGCCGGGCCGATGCCCGGCGGCAACACCCGCACGGTGCTGTTCTACGACCCCTTCCCGGTGACCTTCGCCCGCGGCGAGGATGCGCGGCTGTGGGACGTGGACGGGCACGAATACCGCGACTTCCTGGGCGAATACACCGCCGGCATCGCCGGGCACAGCCACCCGGCCATCCGCCGCGCGGTGACGCAGGCGCTGGAAGCCGGCATCAACATGGGCGGGCACAACACCTATGAGCCGCGCTTCGCCGAGTTGGTGACCGCGCGCTTCCCCTCGATGCAGCAGGTGCGGTTCACCAATTCGGGCACCGAGGCGAACCTGCTGGCGATCAGCACCGCCGTGGCCAAGACCGGCCGCAAGAAGGTGATGGTGATGCGCAGCGGCTACCACGGCGCGGTGTTCACCTTCTCGCCGGGGGTGAACATCAACGCGCCGTTCGACTACGTGTACGGCATCTACAACGACATCGACGCCACACGGGCCGAATTGCGCGCCCATGCCGGCGAACTGGCCTGCGTGATCCTGGAGCCGATGCTGGGCGGCGGCGGCTGCATCCCGGCCGAGCTGCCGTTCCTGCAGATGCTGCGCGAGGAGACCAGCAGGCACGGCATCGTGCTGATCTTCGACGAGGTGATGACCTCCCGCCTGTCGCCCGGCGGCCTGCAGGCGGTGCTGGGGGTGATCCCGGACATGACCACGCTGGGCAAATACGTGGGCGGGGGCATGAGCTTCGGGGCGTTCGGCGGCGCGCCGGAGCTGATGGGCCTGTTCGACCCGCGCCGGGCCGACGCGCTGCCGCATGCCGGCACGTTCAACAACAACGTGCTGACCATGGCCGCCGGCATCGCCTCGCTGACCGAGGTCTACACCCCCGCCGAGGCCGACCGGCTGAACGGCGTGGGCGAGGCGCTGCGCGGCCGGCTAAACGCGGTTGCGCAGAAGCACGACGTGGCGATGCAGTTCACCGGCCGCGGCTCGATGATCGCCGTGCACATGCTGCGCGGGCCGGTGCGGGCGCCGTCGGATGCCGCGCGCGGCAACATGAAGGCGCGCGACCTGCTGTTCTTCGACCTGCTGCGGAGCAATTTCTGGATCGCCCGGCGCGGCATGATGGCGCTGTCGGTGCCGCTGACCCAGGATGACTACGACGCCTATGTGGCCGCGGTGGAGGAGTTCGTGGTCTCGCGCCGGTCCCTGCTGGTCTGAACGGCACGCTTCCTGCTGGGTGGGGGCCATGAACACCGAAACCCCCACCCAGCGCGACCCCCGGCTGCGCCTGCTGATCCCGCTGGTGGTGGCGTTCGCCTTCTTCCTGGAACAGCTCGACAGCACTATCATCGTCACCGCCATCCCGGACATGGCGCGCGGGCTGGGGGAGACGCCGCTGCGGCTCAACCTGGCGTTGACCGGCTATATCCTGAGCCAGGCGGTGTTCATCCCGGTCAGCGGCTGGATCGCCGACCGCTACGGCATGCGGCGCACCTTCTGCGCCGCGATCGTCATCTTCACCCTCGGCTCCATGGCCTGCGGGGCGGCCGGCAGCTTCGCCATGCTGGTGGCGGCGCGGGTGGCGCAGGGTTTCGGCGGCGCGCTGATGACGCCGGTGGGGCGGCTGATCCTGCTGCGCAGCTTCCCGCGCAGCGAGCTGGCCAGCGCCATCAGCTACATGAACATCCCCTCGGTGATCGGCCCCACGCTCGGCCCGCTGGCCGGCGGGTTCATCGCCAGCTATGCGGACTGGCGCTGGATCTTCTACGTCAACGTGCCGTTCGGTGTGCTGGGGGCGATGCTGGCCTGGCGCTATGTGCAGGACGTGCCGGCCGAGCGGCCGCCGCCGTTCGACATTCGCGGCTTCCTGCTGCTGGCGCTGGGGATGCTGCTGTTGCAGGTGGCGCTGGAGAGCCTGGGGCACCCGTTCCTGCCCTGGCCGCTGGTGGCGCTGCTGTTCGCGGTGTCGGCCGGCGTGCTCGCCTGGTACGCGTTCTATGCCCGCGGGCGCGCCAATGCGGCGCTGGATCTCACGCAGTTGCGGGTGCGCTCGTTCCGGGTGGCGCTGCTGGCCGGCGGCATATCGCGCATCGGCATGAACGCGGTGCCGTTCCTGCTGCCGCTGATGCTGCAGGTGGGGTTCGGGCTGTCGGCAATGCAGTCCGGCTCGCTCACCTTCGTGATGAGCCTGGGCACGCTGGTGGCCCGGGCGGTGACGGTGCGGTCGCTGCGCCTGCTGGGGTTCGACCGGCTGCTGCTGGGCAACACGCTGCTCTGCGCCCTGGGCATCGCCGGCTTCGCGCTGCTGGGCCCGGCGGTGCCGCACGCGGCCATCATCGGCTACGTGCTGGTGTTCGGCATGATCCGCAATACCCAGTTCAACACCTTGCAGACGCTCACCTATGCCGACATCCCGCCGGCCGGGCTGAGCCGCGCCACCAGCCTCGGCGGCGGCATCCAGCAACTCACCATGGGCGTGGGCATCGCCATCGCCGCCGCCCTGCTGTCATTGGTGGCGGGTTCGGAGCGGGTGCTGCCGGTGGCCGATTTCCACTTGGTGTTCCTGCTCTCGGCGCTGTTCCCGCTGGTGGCGCTGCCCGGCTTCCTGACGCTGACGGCGCAGGACGGCGTGCAGGTCAGCGGCCACCGCCGGGCAACCCAACCCCGCGCCTAAGCATGGGGCGCGTGAGCATGGGAAAATGCGTCGTCGGCCCGGTGAATGGCGGGAAACGGTGGAAATCCGCCCGCATTTCGTCGCGCACCGGCGATGCCAGCGCCGCGGTCAGCGCGGCGGGGCTGTCGAACACCACCTTGTTGCGCTGCATATAGGCCACCCGCGCGAAGGGCAGGCTGCCCAGCCAGTCGAGCCGGGTGGTGATCTCGATCTGCCTTATGCCGGGGAAGCGCGCCATGATCGGCGGATGCTCGGCGATGTAGTGCGCAAGCCAGGCATCCAGATCCTCGGCCGCACCCTGGTAGGACACCAGATAGGTGCATTGCGCCGCCTCCTCCGCCACGCCGGAATCCGGCTCCGGCACCGGGAAGCGGCGGACCAGCATCGCCTGCTGGGTGACCGTGGCGCCGCGCAGCGACGGCAGCAGCGCCGGGTCCGCCAGCGCCTGCAACCGGCCGTCCGGGGCGAGTGCGGCCTCCAGCGCCGCGATCTCGGCGAAATAGAGTTGCAGGGCGAGGGCTGGGGAGGCGCCGTCGTGCAGATAGGGGTCGTGCGCGCTGGCCGGCAGGTGCAGCAGCGCGTGGTCCAGCCCCGGCGTGGCCGCCAGCACCGCCGACAGCCCGGCCAGTTCCGCCGCCGGCGGCGCGGCGCCGGCCCGCTCGAAGGTGATGAAATGGCAGAACCGCACTCGCTACGCTCCGCGCGTATTGAGGTAGGCGGCGTAGATCGAGGTGGTGCCGCAGATGAACAGCCGGTTGCGCTTGACGCCGCCGAAGCAGCAATTGGCGACCACCTCGGGGATCAGGATCTTGCCCAGCAGCGTGCCGTCCGGCGCGTAGCACTGCACGCCGTCGCCGGCGCTGGTCCAGACATTGCCGTGCACGTCCACCCGCAGCCCGTCGAACAGCCCCACGTCGCAGGTGGCGAACACCGCGCCGCCGCCCAACCGGTCGCCCTGCACGTCGAACACCCGGATGTGGCGCGGCAGGTGCTCGCCATGCGAATAGCCGCTGTCCACGATGTAGAGGCGGGTCTCGTCGGGCGAGAAGGCCAGCCCGTTCGGCTTCACGAAATCGGTGGCGACCGGTGTGAGCGTCCGGTCGGGCAGCGTCAGGCGGTAGACATGGCAGCCGCCGATCTCAGGGGCCGCGGCGTCGCCCTCGTATTCCGAGTCGATGCCGTAGCTGGGGTCGGTGAACCAGACCGAACCGTCGGACTTCACCACCACGTCGTTGGGCGAGTTGAGCCGCTTGCCCTCCCAGTGGCTGGCCAACACGGTGCGGCTGCCGTCGTGCTCGGTGCGCACCACGTTGCGGGTGCGGTGGTGGCAGGTGACCAGCCGGCCCTGCCGGTCCACGGTGTTGCCGTTGGAATTGTCGGCCGGCTCGCGCAGCACGGAGACCGAGCCGTCGGTCTCGTCCCAGCGCATCTGCCGGTTGTTGGGGATGTCGGACCACATCAGGTAGCGGTGGGCGGGAAACCAGGCCGGCCCCTCGGCCCAGCGCATGCCGGTGGCGAGTTTCTCGACATGCACGTTGCCCATCACCAACCGGCGGAACCGCTCGTCGATGACCTGGAAATCCGGCATCAGCATGGTGGCAGCCTCCCTTGTCCCGTTGCCGGCAGAGTGGTCCAGCCTCCGACGCGGCGCAATCGGGGCGGGCGTGCATGGTCACGGCGTTGTTATCGTCTTGCCAGCAAACCGCCATGATCGTCGCCCAGATTTCCTCCCGACCCACTTCGGTCGAATAGACTTGGGAGACAGACGATGAGCACGATGCGAGCGACTGCGATCGGCGCCTTGGCGATCGGGACCCTGCTTGCGGCCTCCGCCGTCGCGCCCGCCTGGGCAGACCGCGACGGCTGGCACCGCGGCTGGGGTGGCGGGCATGAGCGCTGGGAGCACCGCCGTTGGGGCCGCCCGATGGTGGTGTATGCGCCGCCGCCGCCCGTCTATTACCGTCCGCCGCCGGTCTACTACGCGCCCCCGCCCGTCTATTACGCGCCGCCGGCCTATGTGGCGCCCGGCGTCTCGGTGGGTATCGGCTTCAACCTGCGGTAACGCCCAGCCGCCGTTGCGTGAAATCCGCGACGGCGGCCAGCACGGCGGCCGCCGCCTCTTGATGCGGCGTGTGGCCCACCGGCAGCACCAGGGTTTCCACCCGGCCCGGCGCGGCGCGCTCCAGCGCGTCGGTCTGGGCGGTGGTGCCGTACTGGTCGCCGCTGCCCTGTATCTGCAGGGCCGGCACGCCCAGCCCGGCCAGCCGCCCCCGCACATCCCAGCCGCGAAACGCCGGGTTCAGCCAGGTGTCGTTCCAGCCGTGGAACGCCGCCGCCACGTCGCCGTGGTGGCGCGCCAGCCGCGCGCGCAGATCGCCCTGCTCCCAGGCCTGCCGCGCCGCCGCCAGCCCGGCGAGACAGATCGGCTCCACGAAATAATGCGGCGCCAGCAGCACCACGCCGCGAACTCGCGGGTCCGGCCGGCCGACCGCGTGCAGGGCGGCGATGGTGGCACCGTCCGAATGGCCGACCAGCACGCAGGCGCCGGCGCCGGCCGCGTCCAGCACCGCCGGCAGCAGCGCCGCCTCGGCGTCGTGGTAGTCGAGCGGGCGGGGCAGCGCGCAACTTTCGGAGCGGCCATAGCTGGCCCGCGACCAGGCGAACACGCAGCGCTCGGTCGCCCGCGCCAGCGCCGCCGGCCAGTCGCGCCACAGCCCCACGCTGCCCAGGCCCTCGTGCAGCAGCACCAGGCCGGGCGGCGCGTCCAGCCCCCACCAGGCGGCCTCCAGCCGGGTACCCTCGATGCGCAGCATGGCGCGGCGGATGTTGCCGGTGTCGGGCTTCTCGGTCTTCATCCCCGCATCAAAGCGCGCGCCGGGCGTGCCGGCAACGGAGCGGGCATGCACGCGATCAGCTAGCTGGCGGACCTCGCACCTGGCCATCAGCCTCCCGCCCCACGCATGGCTAGGTGAAAATCCGCAACACCACGTTGAATCGGCACGATCAGACGGCGCGACTGCTGGCGGTCAGCCTTGCGGTGCGGCGCCGCGCCTGAGGTTGCCCGCCCCCGCCGGCCTGCCTAACGTGGCCGCATGTCCGTGATCGCCCCCGCCGCCACGCTGGTCTTCCCGCATGCCGTCCCGCCCGAATATGGCAGTTTCGTCCCGGTGGCGCCGGGCGTGCTGTGGCTGCGCCTGGCGCTGCCCTTCGCGCTGAATCACGTGAACATCTACCTGATCGAGGATGGCGACGGCTGGGCGGTGGTCGATGCCGGCATCGCCGACATGCGCACCCGCGCGGTGTGGGAGGGGCTGCTGCGCGGCGGCCTGGGCGGGCGGCGGATCACCCGGCTGATCGTCACCCACTACCACCCCGACCATGCCGGCCTGGCCGGCTGGCTGCTGGAGCGTTGCGAGGTGGATCTGGCGATGAGCCGCGCCGAGCACGCCACCAGCCACTTCATGCGCACCGACCCCAGTGCCGTCGGCTCGCCGCAGCACCGCGATTTCTACCGCCGCAACGGCCTGGAAGCGGCGGCAACCGAGGCGGTGATGGGCCGCGGCCACGCCTATCTGCGCATGACCACCGACCTGCCGGCGCACTTCGAGCTGCTGGAAGCCGGCCAGACTCTGCGCATCGGCGGCCGCGATTTCGAGGTGCTGACCGGCGGCGGCCACGCGCCGGAGCAGGTGATGCTGCTGTGCCGCGCCGACCGGCTGTTCTTCCCGGCCGACCAGGTGCTGGCGCGCATCTCGCCCAACATCAGCGTGCACGCCTATGACGAGGGGGCCGATCCGCTGGGCCGCTACCTGCACTCGCTGGCCGCCCTGCGCGCCGGCGTGCCCGACGACGTGCTAGTGCTGCCCACCCACAACCTGCCGTTCTTCGGCCTGCATCAGCGCGTCGGCGAGCTGATGTCCCATCACGACCAGCGCTGCGCCGAGATCGCCGCCGCCTGCCGCGCCGCGCCGCATTCGGCGGCCGACCTGCTGCCGGTGCTGTTCCCGCGCGCGCTCGACGAGCACCAGACCGGCTTCGCGTTCGGCGAGGTGCTGGCGCATGTCCACTATATGGTCGCCCGGGGGGAACTGGTGGCAGCGGAATTGGGCGACGGGATTACGCGGGTGGTGGCCAGGTAGGAAGGAAGCGGTTCTTCTTTGAAAAAAAGAACCAAAAACTTTCACTCGTTGGGGCCTCCTCTGAGGACTCCAACGAATAAAAAGTTTTTTGCTTCTTTTTGTTCACAAAAAGAAGACTTTCTCAGCCCTTACCCCACCCCATGCTGTTTGAACCACGCCAACATCCGCTTCCACCCATCCGCCGCGTCGGCCGGCTTGTAGCTGGGGCGATAATCGGCGTGGAAGCCATGCGGCGCGTCGGGATAGACCACGATCTCCACGGTCTGGCCGGCGGCGCGGGCGCGTTTGGCAGCTTCCTGCACGTCCTCCTGCTTGATGCCGGTGTCCTTGCCGCCGTACAGCCCCAGCAGCGGCGCCTTCAGCTCGCCCGCCACGTCCAGCACCGTCTTCGGCTGGATCGCGCTGGTGCCGCCGGCCACCGGGCCGTACCAGGCAACGGCCGCCTTCAGCTGCGTGTTGTGGGTAGCGAACAGCCAGGTGTCGCGCCCGCCGCGGCAGAACCCGGTGACCCCGAGCCGCGTGAGGTCGCCATGGTTGGCGCCGGCCCAGGCCGCTGCGCTGTCCAGGTCGGTCAGCATGGTCGCATCCGGCGCCTTCAGGATCACGTCGCTGACAATCTTGCTCACGTCGGTCATCTTCGACAGGTCGGCCAGCCGCGCATACAACTCCGGGGCAACCGCCAGGTAGCCGGCCTTGGCCAGCCGGCGGCAGACATCCTTGATATACTCGTGGACGCCGAAAATCTCCTCGATCACCACCACCACCGGGAACGGGCCGGCGCCGGCCGGGCGGGCGAAATAGCCGGGCAGATGCCCGTCCGTCACCGGAATCTGCACCTCGCCGGCTTCCAGCCCCGCCGTGTCGGTGTGGACCACCTGCGCCTCCACCCGCGTGGTGGCCAGCGTCAGGCCGGAGATCAGCCCGGTCATCACGAAGCCACGCCGGGCCAGCGGATACTCCACCAGGCCGGACAAGCCATGCAGGTCGTTCATCGGCGCCTCCCTTGGGTACGCTTCGGATAATGGGGCGCGGCGGCAGATTTGCAACCGGAACCGCAAGGACCTATCCCACCGCCCGTCGCGCCGCCGCCGCCACGCCGGCCAGCAGCAGCGCCACCAGCGCCAGCGCCAGCGGCAGCGTACTCGCCTGCGCCGCCAGCCCGATCAGCGCAGGGCCAAGCAGCAGGCCCAGATAGCCCGGCGTCGCCGCCGCCGAGATCGCCGGGCCCGGCGCCATGCCCGGCATCCGCCCGGCCGCGCCGAACAGCACCGGCACGATATTGGCCGCCCCCAGCCCGATCAGCGCGCAGCCCGCCAGCCCGGCCGCCGTCCACGGTAGCGCCGCCAGCGCCAGGAACCCGAATGCGGCCAGCCCGCCGCCCAGCCGCAGCGCCAGCACCGGCGGCCAGCGCCGCAGCAGCGCGTCGCCGGCGAGCCTGCCGCCCGCCATGGTCACCGAGAACGCGGCATACCCGAGCCCGGCCGTCGCCGGATCGGCGCCCCGCCACAGCCGCAGCAGCACCGCCGACCAGTCCAGCACCGCGCCCTCGGCCAGGAACGACACGAAGCACAGCGCCCCCAGCAGCGCCAGCCGGCCATGCGGCACCACGAAGCCGGGGCCGGCGGCCGGCGCGCGCGGCAGCATCCAGCCGGCATGCGCCAGCAGCAGCCCGCCCGCCGCCACCGCCAGCACGGCCGCCCCCAGCGCCGGCGCCAGCCCGGCATACAGCAGCAGGCTCGCCACCGCCGCGCCGACCAGCCCGCCGAGGCTGTACATGCCGTGGAATCCGCTCATCAGCGGCCGGCCGCTGGCGCGTTCCACCACCACCGCCTGGGCGTTCATGGCGATGTCCACCGTGCCCAGCGCCGCCCCGAACACCGCCAGCGCCACGACCAGGCTGGCCACCCCCGGCGCCAGCGCCAGCAGCGGCAGCATGGCGCAGAACAGCAACCCGCCGCCCAGCGTCACCGCGCGCGTGCCCAGATGCTGCGCCGCCAGCCCGGCCAGCGGCATCGCCGCCAGCGCGCCGGCGCCCGGGGCCAGCAGCACCAGCCCCAGCCCGGCGTCGTCCAGCCCGATCCGCAGCTTGGCGTAGGGCACCAGTGGCGCCCAGCCGGCGGTGGCCAGCCCCACCACCAGGAAGGCCACCCGCGTGGCCCGCCGCTGGCGCGCGGCCAGCCGGCTCACCGCACCTTCCAACGCAAAAGGCCCGCCTCGCGGCGGGCCTTTCCAGCATATGCCGGCGTGGCGCTCAGGCGGCCATCGCCTTCTGCAGGTTGCTGTCGATCTTGGACAGGAAATCCTGCGTGTTCAACCACTTGGCGTCCTTGGAGATCAGGCTGGCGAGGTCCTTGGTCATGAACCCGCTCTCCACCGTCTCCACGCACACCCGCTCCAGCGTCTCGGCGAAGCCGGTCACGTCCGGGGTGTTGTCGAAGCGGCCGCGATAGGCCAAGCCGCGCGTCCAGGCGAAGATCGAGGCGATCGGGTTGGTGCTGGTCTCGCGCCCCTTCTGGTGCTCGCGGTAGTGGCGCGTCACCGTGCCGTGCGCCGCCTCGCTCTCCACCGTGTTGCCATCCGGGCTCAGCAGCACCGAGGTCATCAGCCCCAGCGAGCCGAAGCCCTGCGCCACGATGTCGCTCTGCACGTCGCCGTCGTAGTTCTTGCAGGCCCACACATAGCCGCCTTCCCATTTCAGGGCGCAGGCCACCATGTCGTCGATCAGCCGGTGCTCGTAGGTCAGCTTGGCAGCATCGAAGCGCGCCTTGAACTCGCTGTCGAACACCTCCTGGAAGATGTCCTTGAACGTGCCGTCATAGGCCTTGAGGATGGTGTTCTTGGTCGACAGATACACCGGGTAGTTGCGCGCCAGCCCGTAGTTGAACGAGGCCCGTGCGAAGCCGCGGATCGATTCGCTGGTGTTGTGCATCGCCATGGCCACGCCCGGGCCCTTGAAGTCGTGCACCTCCATCACCTGCGCCGGGCTGCCGTCGGCCGGCTGGTAGGTGAGGGTGACCTTGCCCGGTCCGGGGATCTTGGTTTCGGTGGCGCGGTAGATGTCGCCATAGGCATGGCGGCCGATCACGATCGGCTTGCTCCAGTGCGGCACCAGGCGCGGCACGTTCTTGCAAATGATCGGCTCGCGGAAGATCGTGCCGTCGAGGATGTTGCGGATGGTGCCGTTCGGGCTGCGCCACATCTTCTTGAGCTTGAACTCCTCCACCCGCGCCTCGTCCGGCGTGATGGTGGCGCATTTCACGCCCACGCCGTACTGCTTGATGGCGTGGGCGGCGTCCACCGTCACCTGGTCGTCGGTCTGGTCGCGGTATTCCACGCTCAGGTCGTAGTATTTCAGGTCGATATCGAGGTAGGGCAGGATCAGCTTGTCCTTGATGAAGCCCCAGATGATCCGGGTCATCTCATCCCCGTCCAGTTCCACGACCGGGGTCTTCACCTTGATCTTCGCCATGCCATTCCTCGTGATTTGCACGCCCGGCCGCCACGCCCGGCCGCCCCTGCGGCCCGCCCTGCCAGCGCGGCCGGACAATTGCATTTGAGCGGCAATGGGGCAAGGGAGCGGCAATGGGCAAGGGAGAGGCCGCAGGCCGTTGCGGCCCGCCGTGCTGGCCGTCTAGTGTAATCTCTCGCACCCGCGCCGCCGCGGGCGACCCGACGCACCGACCAGGGCCCCCAGTGACCGCTCCGCCAAACTCGCTCGTTACAGACGACCTGGCGCCGGTCGTGGTCGCCGCGTCCGGGGTGGCGATCAACGCCATGCTGCTGGCGCTCACCGTGGCGTTGCTGGTCGTCGCCGTTTTGCTGGTGGTGCGCCTGCGCGCCGACCGCCGGCGCGAACTGGCTTCCCGGCGCGACCGCGCGGTGCTGGCCGCCGCCTATGCCGAGCTGGCCACCGCCAAGTCCGCCGCCGAGGCGCGCAGCGCGCAGCTGGAAGCCACGCTCTCCGGCATGTCCGACGGGGTGATGATGCTCGATGCCGAGTCCCGCCTGGTGCAGTGGAACGACCGCTTCGCCGAGCTGACCGGCGTGCCGCGCGCCATGCTGCGGGTCGGCGTGGCGATGGAGGACATGATCCGCGCCCAGGCCCGCGCCGGCGAGTTCGGGCCGGTGGACGTGGAGGCCGAAGTGGCGCGGCGCATCAACACGGTGCGCACCTTCAACCAGTCGGCGGTGGTCGAGCGCACCCGCCCCAACGGGCAGGTGGTGGAACTGCGCCGCAACCCGGGGCCGTCCGGCGGCTCGGTCACGCTGTACACCGACATCACCGCCCGCCGCCGCGCCGAGGAGGCGCAGCGCATCGCCGACCGCGCGACCGCCGAGCTGGTCGAGCAGAAGGCCCAGTTCGTCGCCATCGTCTCCCACGAGGTCGCCATTCCGCTGGAGGCGGTGCTGGAGAGTCTGCGGCAGATGGCGGCGCAGATGGTGCCGGCCGGCGGTGGCGACCCCAGCCACCTCGCCCTGCGCCAGGCCCGCGCGGCGGCCGACACCCTGGCCGCGCTGATGCGCGACATTCTCGACATGACCCGCATGGACGCGGGATGGCTGACGCTGCGCGAGGCGGATTTCGCCCTGCGTCCGCTGCTGGCCGAGGCGGCGGCGGATTTCACCCACCGCGCCGCCGCGCGCGGCATCGTGCTGGAGGTGGAGGCGGCGCCAGACCTGATCGACCGCCTGCACGGCGATGCCGGCCGGGTGCGCCAGGTGCTGGCGAATTTCCTGGCCAACGCGGTGGCCTTCGCCGACCCCGGGGTGGTTTCGCTGCGCGCGACCCGGCTGGACCTGGGGGAGCCGATGCTGCGCCTGTCGGTCACCGACCCCGGCCCGCGCATTCCGGCCGAGCAGGCGGCGCGGCTGTTCCAACCCTTCGCCCGCCCCTTCGGCCCGCCTCCCCTGCAGGGCGAGGCGCTGATGCCGGGCGCCGGGCTGGGCCTGGCCATCTGCGCCCGGCTGGCGCGGATGATGCGCGGGCAGGTCGGGCTGGCGCCGGTGGCGAGCGGCGGCAACGAGTTCTGGATCACCCTGCCGCTTGCGGCCGCCCACGCGGAGGCGGCCGACGCGCCGGCCGTTGACGCTGAGCCGCCCCGCCCCGACCCGAGGCGAGCCGGCTCGAGCTGGCCCGAGTCGAATTGGCCCGAATCGAGTTGGCCCGAATCGAGTTGGCCCGAGTCGAGCCCTCGCGGTTCGAGTCGAATTGAGTCGGGCCGCCTGGACCCGGCCCGCCCGGAGCAGGCCGGCGAGAAGCCTGCCGCCGGCGCTCCGCCGGCCCTCCGCCGCGCCCGGCGGGTGTTCGTGCTGCTGGTCGAGGACATGGTGGTGAACCAGGTGGTCACCGCCACCCAGCTTCGCCGCGACGGCCATCGCGTGGAGGTCGCCGCCCGTGGGTCCGAGGCGGTGCGGCTGGCCGCCAGCCGGCCCTACGACATCGTGTTCATGGACCTGATGATGCCGGGCATGAGCGGCTACGAGGCGGCACGGCAGATCCGCCAACTGCCGCCACCCGCCGGCCTGGTGCCGATCTACGCGCTGACCGCCACCACCTCGGCGGGGGACCGCGCCCGCTGCCTGGCGGCCGGGATGCAGGGCATGCTGAGCAAGCCGGTGCGCCTGGCCGATCTCGCCGAGGTGCTGGCGCGCGGCGCCACGACCAGCCCGGCCCCGCCCGAGGCGGCACCACCCGAGCCGCCCTCGCCGGAAGCGACCGGCTCCGCACCGCCGCCGCCCCAACCGCCACAAGCCCAACCGGCCGACCTGCTGCTGGATGCCGGCCGGCTGGCCGAGCTGCAGCAGGGCCTGCCGCGCGGCGTGTTCGTCAGCCTGGCCGAGCAATGCGTCGCCGACATGCGCGAGCAGATGATGGACCTGCACGAGGCGCTGGAAACCGGCGCCCCGTCCGCCATCGACGCCACCGCCCATGCGCTGGCCGGCATGGCTGGTAATTACGGCATGCAGGCGCTGGAGCGGCGGATGCGCCGGCTGATGGCCGCCGCCCGGACCGTCGACGTGGCCGCGGCCCGCGCCGCCGCCGTGGGCATGGACCGCGAGCTGGACCGTACCGACGCGGCGCTGAGCCTGCTGCTGCGCGTGCGCTCGGCATGATCGCGGTCTACCTGGCCGGCCCGGACGTGTTCCTGCCCGACCCCGCTGGCCGCGCGGCGGCGCTGAAATCGGTCTGCGCCCGCCATGGGCTGCGCGGCGTCTCGCCGCTGGACGCGCTGGACGGCGGCGACCCGGCCGGCTGGGCGGCGCTGCCCGAGCCGCTGCGCATCGCCCGGCGCAACGAGGCCCATATCGCCGCCTGCGCCGGGCTGATCGCCAACCTCACCCCGTTCCGCGGCCCCAGCGCCGATGTCGGCACGGTGTTCGAACTGGGGTTCATGCGCGCCCTCGGCCGGCCGGTGTTCGGCTGGTCCAACGCCGCCCAGCCCTTCGCCGCCCGCACCCTCGGCTTCCTGGGCGAGGCCGCCGCACCGGATGGCCAGGGCGGCTGGCGCGACGGCGAGGGGCTGCTGGTGGAAGCGTTCACTCTGCCGGCCGGCGGCGCGCTGGCCGACAACCTGATGGTCGACGGCGCGGTGCACGCCTCCGGCGGCCATCTGGTGGTGCGCGACATCCGCCCGGCCTCGCGCTGGACCGACCTCGCGGCGTTCGAGCACGTGGTGCAACTGGCGGCCGCCGCGCTGGTCCTGTAAGGCGTCAACGAGGCGGCAGGGGCCTTCCCCGCCCTCAGTCGTTCCCCGCCGGCGCCAGCGGCCCCAGCGCGTCGGCGATGCCGAACGGGCCCGGCAGGGCGCCGGGCGGGAACAGCCGCGTCACGTGCCCCATCTTGCGGCCGGGCCGCGCCTCCGCCTTGCCGTAGAGATGCGGGATCAGCCCGGGTGTGGCCAGGATGGCCGGCCACAGCGCCGTCTCCTCCGGTCCCACCAGGTTCTTCATCACCGCGTCGGAATGGCGGGTCGCCGGCGGCAGCGGCAGGCCGGCGACGGCGCGGACATGCAGCTCGAACTGGCTGGCCGGGCAGGCATCGATGGTCCAGTGGCCGGAATTGTGCGGCCGCGGCGCGATCTCGTTCACCAGCACCCGGCCGTCGGCGGTGACGAACATCTCCACCGCCAGCAGCCCCACCAGCTCCAGCGCCTCGGCCACATGGCGCGCCATCGCCTGGGCGGCGGCGGCGGTCTCGGGCGGGATCGGCGCGGGGGCAAGCGTGGTGTCCAGGATATGGTCGCGGTGGCTGTTCTGCACCGTGTCGAAGGCGGCCAGCGCCCCGTCGGCGCCGCGCGCCACCACCACCGAGACCTCGCAGGCGAAATCGACGAAGCTCTCCAGCACCAGCGGATGCGGCGCCAGGTCGGCGAAAGCCGGCGCCAGCTCGGCCTCGGCGCGCAGCAGCGCCTGGCCCTTGCCGTCATAGCCCAGCCGCGTGGTCTTCAGGATCGCCGGCAGCCCCAGCGCGGCGGCGGCGGCGTGCAGCGCATCGAGGCTGTCCACCGCGCGCCAGGGCGCGGTCGGCACGCCGGCGGCGTTGAGGAAGGTCTTCTCGGCCACCCGGTCCTGGCTCAGCCGCAGCACGGCCGGCGAGGGCCGCACCGGCTTCAGCGAGGCCAGCAGATCCAGCCCGGCGGCCGAGACGTTCTCGAACTCGAAGGTGATCACGTCCACCCGGGCGGCGAAGGCGCGCAGCACCTCCGGGTCCTCGTAGTCGCCCAGGGTGACCCCGGCGGCGACCTGGCCGGCCGGGCTGTCCGGCTCGGGGGTCAGGATATGGCAGCGATAGCCCAGCCGGGCGGCCGCCAGCGCGGACATGCGGCCAAGCTGGCCGCCACCGACGATGCCGATGGTGGCGTTGGGCGGCAGGGGGAAGGTCATGAAGCCGGCTGGTCCTCCGGCACCTGGGCCACCGCCTCGGTCTGCGCGGCGCGCAGCGCGTCCAGCCGCTCGGCCAGGGCGGGGTCGGACAGGGCGAGGATGGCGGCGGCCAGCAAGGCGGCGTTGATCGCCCCGGCACGGCCGATCGCCAGGGTGGCCACCGGCACGCCGGCCGGCATCTGGACGATCGACAGCAGCGAATCCATGCCCTTCAGCGCATGGCTCTCCATCGGCACGCCCAGCACCGGCAGCGCCGTCCAGGCGGCGCACATGCCCGGCAGGTGGGCCGCCCCCCCTGCCCCGGCGATGATCGCCTTCAGCCCGCGCCCGCGCGCCTCGCGCGCATAGGCGGCCAGCCGGTCCGGGGTGCGGTGCGCCGAGACGATGCGCGCCTCGTAGGGTACGTCCAGCCCGTCCAGCATCTCGGCGGCGTGGCGCATGGTCGGCCAGTCCGACTGGCTGCCCATGATGATGCCGACCAGCGGGGCGCCGCCCCCGCTCATGCGATCCCCGCTCATGCGATCCCCGCTCATGCGATCCCCGCTCATGCGATGCTGTCCGGGATCAGGCGGGATTCCAGCCAGGCGACCTCGTCCTTCAGCAGCAGCTTGCGCTTCTTCAGGCGCTGCATGTGGATCTGGTCCACCGGGCCGGCCTCCACCAGGCGGGCGATCACGGTGTCGAGGTCACGGTGCTCGCTGCGCAATTCATGCAGCTTGCGCAGCAGGGAGTCGCGGTCGGTCAACATGCGGAACCCATGGCAGGAGGGGCAGCGAGCTTGCAGCATGCCCCTATGGCATTTGCCGTGGCAAAGACCATGTCACTTGCGTTACCCTTTTTTTGCGGGTTGGGCCCCGCGCTGCAATCCGGGCCCGCCCGGCGCCCGGCCGGAACCCTCCGGAGCCCGGGCATCGCAGAACAGGAGGCATCATGAGCCTGCAGTCCCGCATCGAAAGCCTGAAGTCGCGCCACGCCGGCCTGGAAAGCCGCATCTTCGAGGAAGACCAGCGGCCGCAACCGGATGCCGGCACGTTGTCCCGCCTGAAGCTTGAGAAACTGCGACTGAAGGAGGAGATGGAGCGGCTGAAAGGCACGCCCACGCATAGCTGAGCGCGCGGCTCCGCCCCCGTGTTCGCCCGCCCGAACGGGCCGGGCGAACCGGATGGGCCGGGGGCCGGAGCACTCGCGGGACATGGTTATGCCCTGTCCATCACTATAACACGCCTTACCATAACGCCCGTTATCATGCCGCAGAACCAGCCGTTTCAGGCGGCTTCCTCGGCATCGGGCATCGGCGGCGGCGGCACGGCGTGACCCTCGCGCACCAGCCGGTCATTGGCCTGGGTGACCATGCCGTGCAGGTCGGTCTGGCTGCACAGGCCCAGGATCACCGGGTCGCGCGGCTTGATGTTGGCCGAATTCCAGTGCGTGCGGTCGCGCACCTTCTGGATGGTGTCCTTGGTGGTGCCCATCAGCTTGGCGATTTGCGCGTCGGTCAGCTGCGGGTAGTTGCGCAGCAGGAAGGCGATGCCGTCCGGCCGGTCGTTGCGCTTGGCCACCGGGGTGTAGCGCGCGCCCTTGGAACGCTTGGGCACCGGCATGGCCGAGGGGAGGAGCTTCAGCCGCGTCTCGGGGTCTTTCTCGCAGCGCGCGATCTCGGCGGCGGTGAGCTGGCTGTTGGCCACCGGGTCGTAGCCCACGATGCCCTGCGCCACCTCGCCATCGGCGATCGCCTGCACCTCAAGCGGGTGCATGCCGCAGAAATCGGCGATCTGGGTGAAGGTCAGGCCGGTCTTGTCGATCAGCCACACGGCGGTGGCCTTTGGCATCAGCGGAAGTGTCATGGCATCGTACCTTCTGGCCTCACACGGCGTTGCGCAGCCCGATCGCAGGGTCGTG
>MKWE01000053.1:249061-298002 GCA_001899585.1 Rhodospirillales bacterium 70-18 | reverse complement strand
TCCGGGACCACGGGAAAGCCGGGCATATGGACCCCGCGACCCGCCATGGTCAAGCCGTGAGACAAGGTTGCAACGGATCGGAGGACGAAAAACCATGATCACCGACGACGACCTGCCGCAGCCCAAGCCGGCCCGGGTGGCTAGGCCGCCGCTCGACCTGTGGGGGGTGGCGGAACTGGAGGGGTATATTGGCGAATTACGCGCCGAAATCACCCGGGCAGAGGCGGAAATCGGGCGAAAAAACGCCCATCGCAGCGCCGCGGACGCGTTTTTCCGCAAGCCATAGGGCACACAGCGAAGGGGGCGGCTTTCGCCGCCCCCGAACCGCTGCCTAGGCCGCCTGGGCCACCGCCTCCACGCGCGGAGCGGCGGTGCCCACCGGGATGCGGCGCGGCTTCAGCGCCTCCGGCACCACGCGGCGCAGCGCCACGTGCAGCAGCCCGTTCTCCATGCTCGCACCCTCGACCACGATGTGGTCGGCCAGCGCGAACCGGCGCTCGAAGGCGCGGCCGGCGATGCCGCGGTAGAGAACCTCGGCCTGCGGCGCCTCGGCGGGCGGGCGGGCGGCGACGATCAGGCTGTTGTCCTTGACGGTCAGCTCGATGTCGTCGGGCCGGAAGCCGGCCACCGCCATGGTCAGGCGATAGCTGTCATCGGCGGTCTTTTCGATGTTGTAGGGGGGATAGCCGGTCTCGGCGGTCGACGCGGCGGTGTCCACAAGGCGGGCCAGCCGGTCGAAGCCGATGGCGGTACGGAACAGCGGCGACAGATTCATGGCGTTCATCACAAACCTCCTTCGGGAGCAAGGTTACCAGTATGGATCGCCCGGTGGGCCGACCCTTCGACAGTCGCCGGAACCCCTGCTGGGCATTCCGACACTCCCGAAATAGGCAACGCCGCCCCCCGGTTCAAGGGGACGGCGTTGCGGCAGAAAGCCCGAATTTCGCGGCGGGATCAGGCCTTGCGGGTGCCCAGGCCAGCGAATTTCTTGTTGAACTTGGCGACCTGGCCGCCCGTGTCCATCATGCGCTGCACGCCCGTCCAGGCCGGGTGCGACTTGGGGTCGATGTCCAGGCGCATCACGTCGCCTTCCTTGCCGGAGCAGGAGCGGGTCTTGAACTCGGTCCCGTCGGTCATGATGATGGTGATCTCGTGGTATTCGGGGTGGATGCCCGGCTTCATTGTCGCACCTATGAGTAACGGCCCCGCCGATCCCGACCGGCAAGGCGAAGCGGGGCATATAGCGGCCCCGCCCCCTTCAGGCAAGCCTCGCGGTATGGGGCAAACGTCAGCGGATGCCGGCGCGCTGGTATTGCGGCATCAGCGGCGGGGTGGCGCCCAGCGCCTTGGCGGCGTGCAGCGGCCAGGCCGGGTCGGCCAGCACCGCGCGGGCGACGAACACCAGGTCCGCCCGGCCGTTGGCGACGATCTCGTTGGCGTGCTCGGGCGCGGTGATCAGCCCGACCGCGCCGGTGGGGATGCCGGCCTCGCGCTTCATCGCCTCGGCGAAGGGCACCTGGTAGCCGGCGTGCAGCGAGGGGATGTGCTGCGCCGGCGAGCCGCCGCCGGAGGAGGCGTCGATCAGGTCCACCTTGCCGGTGGCCTTCAGCATCCTGGCGATCTCCACCGTGTCCGCGATGGTCAGGCCGCCGGCCACCCAGTCGGTGGAGGAGATGCGCACGAACAGCGGCAGCTCGTCGGGCCATTCGGTGCGCACGGCGTCGATCACCTCCATCAGCGCGCGGGTACGCCCGGCGAGGTCGCCGCCGTACTGGTCGTTGCGCTGGTTGGAGACGGGGGAGAGGAAGGAGTGCAGCAGGTAGCCGTGCGCGGCATGCACCTCGATCACCTTGAAGCCGGCCTGACGGGTGAGGCGCGCGGTGGCGGCGAACTGGGCGACGATCTCGCCGATCTCGGCCACGCTGAGCGCGTGCGGGGTGGTGTAGCCCTCGCCGAACGGGATCGCCGAGGGGCCCAGCGGCACCCAGCCGCCGGCTTCCACCGGGATCGGCTTGTTGCCGCGCCACGGCACGTCCACGCTGGCCTTGCGGCCGGCATGGGCGATCTGCAGCCCGGGCACCGCGCCGCCACGCTCGATGATGGCGGCCAGGCGGGTCAGCAGGTGCAGGTGCGCCGGGTTCCACAGCCCCAGGCAGTGCGAGGTGATGCGGCCGATGGCGGAAACATGCGTCGCCTCGGTGAACACGATGCCGGCGCCGCCCATGGCGCGGGCGCCCAGGTGCTGCACATGCCAGTCGTCGCCCAGGCCGTCGATGGCGCTGTACTGGCACATCGGCGCCACCGCGATGCGGTTGCGGGCAGTCACCGAGCGGAAGCTGATCGGCTCGAACAGTTTTGGGCTGGCCATCGGGATGTTCCTGCGGTTCTGGTGTTCGATAAAATACGAACTATGGAACTGCTGTCAATCAGCGGCTATCGTGCCCGCCATGCGCCCCTTCCTGCACCCCGCCGCCGAGACGCTGGACCTGCCGCGCGTGCTGCACGCGCTGAGCGACCCGGCGCGGCTGGAGATGGTGCGGCGCATCGCCGCGGCGGGCGAGCTGACCTGCGGGGCGCTGGGGGTGGACCGGCCGAAATCCAGCATGTCCCACCATTTCCGCGTGCTGCGCGAGGCCGGGGTGATCCGCACCCGCGTCGCCGGGGCGGTGCACCTGAACGCGCTGCGGACCGAGGATATCGAGGGGCGGTTTCCGGGGCTGCTCGCGGTGGTGCTGGGAGGAACGTAAGGCTTTCTGTTGCGACCGGAACAAAGAACCCCCTTCCTCACCCTACAGCCAGGCCAACCCCGCCGCGATCGTCAGCACGGTGAGCGGCGCCCCCACCATGAAATAGGTCCAGAACCCGATCACCACGCCCTGCGCGCGCGCCCGCTGCACCACGATCAGGTTGGCGACCGAGCCCAGGATGGAGAAATTCCCCGCCAGCGTCGCCGCCATCGCCACCACCAGCCAGGCGCGCTGCGGGTCCGCCATGCTGGCCACGAAGGGCCGCAGCACCAGCACCGCCGGCACGTTGCTGACGATGTTGGACAGCACCGCCGTCGCCACCCCCAGCACGCCGGTGCGCTCCAGGTGCAGCACCGCCAGCGCCCGCACCCGCTCGGGCGTCAGCACCGCGTGCTCCAGCCCGGCGACCACCACGAACAGCCCGGCGAACATCAGCAGCAGCGTCCAGTCGATCTCGGCGTACATGCGCGCCACCTTCACCCGCCGGCTGGCCAGCAGCAGGCCGCCGGCCACCACCGCCGCCTCGGCCGGGCGCACGCCGGCGAAGAAGGCGGCCACCAGCGCCAGCGCCACCAGCAGCGTCTTGCGCAGCAGCCTGCGGTTGAACCGCACCGCCGGCGGATCGGCGGCCAGCCGCGCCCCGGCCAGGAACTCGCCCCGCCAGACCACCGCCACCAGCGCCACGGTCAGCACCAGCCCGAGCGCCGCCACCGGCGCCAGCGCGCCCGCGAACCGGCCGTAGGGGATGCCCGAGAGGCTGCCGATGATCATGTTCTGCGGGTTGCCGGTCAGCGTCGCCGCGCCGCCGATGTTGGACGACAGCGCGATGGCGATCAGGTACGGCACCGGGTTGCGCCGCAGATGCAGCACGATGCGCAGCACCAGCGGCGTCAGCACCAGGCAGATGGTGTCGTTGACCAGGAAGGCCGACAGCACCCCGGCGGTCGCCACCACGGCGGCCAGCAGCGGCAGCGGCCGGCGGGCGCGGCCCACCACCCAGGCGGTGACCACGTCAAAAAACCCGGCCAGCCGCAGATTGGCCACCACGATCATCATGCCCAGCAGCAGGGCGATGGTGTCGAAATCGATGGCGCGATAGGCCTCGTCCAGGCTCAGCACGCCGCTGGCCACCATCAGCGCGGCGCCCAGGAAGGCCGCCCCGGCGCGGTCGATCCGCAACCCCGGCACCCGGCCGACCGCCACCACCGCGTAGGTCGCCACGAAGATCGCGGCCGCCAGCGCCTCTTTCACCCCCCCTGGCATCGCCCCGGGCACTATGCCCGTGGCCGCCAGCGCTTCAGCGCCAGCGCGTTCAGCACCACGCTGACCGAGGAGAACGCCATCGCGCCGCCGGCCACCATCGGGTCCAGCAGCCCGGCGGCGGCGATCGGGATGCCCAGCACGTTGTAGGCCATCGCCCAGAACAGCCCCTGCCACAGCGTGCGCCAGGTGCGCCGCGACAGGTCGATGGCGTCGGCCACCAGCATCGGGTCGCCGCGCATCAGCGTCACCCCGGCGGCGTGCATGGCGACATCGGTGCCGGTGCCCATGGCGAAGCCGACATCGGCGGCGGCCAGCGCCGGCGCGTCGTTCACCCCGTCGCCCACCATCGCCACCACCTCGCCATCGCCGCGCAGGGCGGCGACGCGGGCGGATTTGTCGGCCGGAAGCACCTCGGCCTGCACATCGTCGATGCCCAGCGCCGCGGCGGCCGTCGCGGCGGCGTGGCGGTTGTCGCCGGAGATCAGCACCGTGCGGATGCCCATCGCGCGCAGCCGCGCCACCGCCGCCGCCGCGCCGGGCTTCACCGCGTCGCCGAAGCCGATCAGCCCCAGCACCGCGCCCTCGGCGGTGGCCAGCCATGCCAGGGTGCGGCCCTGCCCGGCCAGCGCCTCGGCCGCCGGCTCCAGCGCCCCCGGCGCCGCGCCGGCCTCGTCCAGCAGGCGGCGGCTGCCCAGGATCAGGCGCCGGCCCTCCACCTCGCCCTCCACGCCCCGGCCCGGCAGCGCCCGCATGGCGGTGGCGGCGGGCACCGCCATGCCTTCGGCCGCCTGCATCACCGCGCGGGCCAGCGGATGCTCGCTGCCGGCCTGCAGGGCGGCGGCCATCCGCAGCACCACCTCGCGCGTCTGCCCGTCGGCGGGGTGCACGTCGGTCACCCGCGGCTTGCCCTCGGTCAGCGTGCCGGTCTTGTCGAAGGCGACCACGGTCACCGCATGGGCCCGCTCCAGCGCCTCGGCGTCCTTGATCAGGATGCCGCGACGGGCGGCGAGCCCGGTGCCGACCATGATCGCGGTGGGCGTGGCCAGCCCCATGGCGCAGGGGCAGGCGATCACCAGCACGGCGACGGCGTTGATCACCGCGCCGGCCACCGGCGCGCCGGCCAGCCACCAGCCCAGGAAGGTGGCCAGCGCGATCGCCACCACCACCGGCACGAACACCGCGCTCACCCGGTCGGCCAGGCGCTGGATCGGCGGCTTGCCGGCCTGCGCGTCCTCCACCAGGCGCACCATGCGGGCCAGCACCGTCTCCGCGCCAATCGCCGTGGTGCGCACCCGCAGCAGCGCCTCGCCGTTGATGGCGCCGCCGGTCACCCGGTCGCCGGGGTGGCGGGCCACCGGCAGGCTCTCGCCGGTCAGCAGGCTTTCATCCACGCTGCCGGCGCCGTCCTGCACGATGCCGTCCACCGGCAGCCGCTCGCCGGGGCGGACCACCACCACGTCGCCCACCGCCACCTGCTCCACCGGCAGGTCGATCTCCTGGCCGTCGCGCAGCACGCGGGCACGCTCCGGGCGCAGGGCGGCCAGTGCCGTGATCGCCGCCACGGTGCGCCCGCGCGCCCGATGCTCCAGCCAGCGGCCCAGCAGCACCAGGGTGATGACGGTGGCCGACGCCTCGAAATACAGCGCATGCGGCTCGTGCGGCCAGAACGCGGCCAGCTGCACCGCGGAGAGCAGGAAGGCCGCCGAGGTGCCCAGCGCCACCAGCACGTCCATGGTGAAGCTGCCGCCGCGCACCGCCTTCCAGCTCGCCACGTAGAACCGCCCGCCGATCCACACCTGCACCGGCAGCGCCAGCAGCAGCTGCGCCCACCCCGGCAGCATCGCCGCATGGCCCCAGCCGAAGGGCGACAGCAGCATCGGCGCCACCAGCGGCAGCGTCAGCAGCGCGGCGGCGACCAGGTGCCAGGGCACGCCCTCGGGCGGTGGCGGCGGCGCATCGGCGCGCACCGGGGCCGCGCCATAGCCGGCGCGCGCCACCGCGGCGGTCAGCGCCGCCACCGCCACCCCCGGCGCCACGGTGACGCGGGCGCGGTTGGTGGCCAGGTTCACCTGCGCCTGCTCCACGCCAGGCACCCGGCTCAGCACCTTCTCCACCCGCGTCACGCAGGCGGCGCAGGTCATGCCCTCGATACCAAGGTCGATTGTCTCGCTCATCCTGCCTAATTGGCGCCGCACCCCCCGCCGGCGCAAGCCGCCCCGGCATACCAGTGGCGCGCCGGGCCGGGAGCGGGCATACCGGGGCGGCATGGACGACCAGAGCCCGAATCGCGCCCACCTGCCGGCGGTGGACCATATCCGCGCCGCCGCCGCCCTGTTGATCGTGCTGTACCACGCGCTGCACGTGCTCGGCTCGCAGCTCGCCTATGGCGACATCGCGGTGGCCACGCACTGGCCCGCCACCACCAACCCGCTGCTGGCGGTGCTGGTCGAGGGCCATACCGCCGTCGGCGGCTTCATGGTGCTGTCCGGGTTCATCTTCGTGCAGGGCACGCTGGGGCGGAATGTCGCCTATGGCCGGTTCCTGGCCAATCGGCTGCTGCGGATCTACCCGCTGTACGGGCTGCTGCTAGCGGTCGGCGCCAGCGCCTATCACGACCAGTTCAGCCTGTCCGGCCTGGTGCAGAGCGTGCTGCCGCTGGCCAATTTCCCGGGTGCCGCCAGCTACGGCGTGTTCAGCGTGATGGCCTGGACGGTGGCGGTGGAGTTCCAGTTCTACCTGGTGTTCCCGCTGCTGCTGCGGCTGCTGAACCAGCGCGGCGCGATGGCGCTGCTGCGGCTGGTGCTGGTACTGGCGATGCTGCGCACGGCGGCGGTGCTGCTGGGGGCGGATGCGCAGACGATGGCCTACTGGACCATCGCCGGGCGGATGGACCAGTTCCTGGTGGGCATGATCGCCGGCGCCTGGTTCGCCCGGCGGCCGGCCGGCGGCGCCGGGCTGGGGCTCTGGCTGATCCCGGCCGTGATCGCCCTGGTGGCGCTGCTGGCCGCCTACCACCGGATGGGCGGCTGGCCGGCCGCCGCCGCCTGGAAGCTCGCCTGGCCGGATGCCGAGGCGCTGGCCTGGGTGGCGGTGATCCTGGCCTGGACCGGCGTGGCGCCGCATCTGCCGGGGCTGCTCTCGGCCGCGCTGTGCCATGTCGGGCGGGTCAGCTTCTCGATCTACCTGCTGCACTTTCTGGTGATCGAGGTGGTGCGCACGCACCTGCTGTTCCTGGCGCCGCCGGACGCGCCGTACCGCGCGGCGCTGCTGCTGGGCGTGCTGCTGGTGGTGCCGCTGACCATCGCCGTCGCCTCGTTCACCCATGCCGCCGTGGAGGCGCCGTTCATGGCGCTGCGCCGCCGCTACACCGATTAGCTGGGCGGGTTGCCAACGGCGGCGGTTTCCGCCACCACAGCCTCGCCATCAGACACGGAGCCGAGCCGACGATGAACACGATCCAGGCCATCGCGGTGGCCATCCTGCAGGGCGCCACCGAGTTGTTCCCGGTCAGCAGCCTCGGCCACGCGGTGGTGCTGCCGGCGGTGCTGAACTGGCACCTGGACCAGCGCGCCCCCGCCTTCCTGCCCTTCCTGGTGATGCTGCACCTGGGCACCGCGCTGGCGCTGCTGCTGTTTTTCTGGCGCGACTGGTGGCAGCTCGCCATGGGCATCCTCGGCCGCTACGACGCCCATCACAACCGCGAGACCAGGCGGGTGTTCGCCCTGATCGTGCTGGCCACCATCCCGGCCGTGATCGTGGGCTTCGCCTTCGAGAAGCCGCTGCGCGCGCTGTTCGGCACGCCGCTGGTGGCCGCCGGCTTCCTGGTGGTCAACGGCGTGCTGCTGCTGTTCGGCGAGCGGCTGCGCGCCGGCGGCCATCGCCCGCTCTCGGCACTCACCGCGCGCGACGCGCTGGTGATCGGCTGCGCGCAGTGCACCGCGCTGATCCCCGGCATCTCGCGCTCCGGCGCCACCATCGTCGCCGGCCTGCTGCGCGGCATCGACCATGCGGGGGCGGCGCATTTCTCCTTCCTGATCGCCACTCCGATCATCTTCGGCGCCACCGTGCTGGAGGTGCCCAAGCTGCTGCACGCCGACATCCCCGCCGGCACCATGGCGCTGTCGGCGCTGGCGGCGGTGGCGGCCGGGGTCACGGCCTGGCTGTCCACCTGGTTCCTGATGCGCTACTTCAGCCGCCACGACGACTGGGCGCTGAACCCTTTCGGTTATTACTGCATCGTCGTCGGGCTGGCCTCGCTCGGCTACCTGCTGATCGTCTGAGGGAGGGCGCGCCGTGGCCGGACCGCTGGAGGGCGTGCGGGTCATCGACCTGACCGGCACCGTGCTGGGCCCGATGGGCACCCAGGTGCTGGGCGACGCCGGCGCCGACGTGATCAAGGTGGAGCCGCCGGGCGGCGACGCGGTGCGCCATGTCGGCCCGCGCCGGTCGCCCGGCATGGGCGCCTATTTCGTCAACCTCAACCGCAACAAGCGCAGCCTGGTGCTGGACCTCAAGCGCCCCGAGGCCCGCGCCGCCCTGCTGCGGCTGATCGACGGCGCGGACGTGTTCGTCCACAACATGCGCCTGGCCGCCGCCACCCGGGCGGGGCTGGACTACGACGCCCTGGCCACCCGCAACCCGCGCCTCATCCACGCCTCGGCCACCGGCTACCGCATGTCCTCCAGCCTGCGCGACGAGCCGGCCTATGACGACATCATCCAGGGCCGCAGCGGCCTGGCCAGCCTCAACGGCCGCGCCACAGGGGCGGACGGGCCGCGCTACGTCCCCACCGTGATGGCCGACAAGCTCACCGGCCACGTGCTCGCCGGCGCCATCGGCATGGCGCTCTATCACCGCGAGCGCACCGGGCGCGGCCAGGCCCTGCACGTGCCGATGCTCGACACCGTGCTGGCCTTTCTGCTGCCCGAGCACCTCTGGGGCCACAGCATCGACGACCCCGCCCAGGGCATCGGCTACACCCGCATGCTCACCCCGCACCGCCGCCCCTACGCCACCGCCGACGGCTTCCTGTGCCTCATCGCCGTCACCGACGACCAATGGACCCGCCTGTTCCGCGTGTTCGGCCGCCCCGAGCTGATGGCCGACCCGCGCTTCGCCAGCATCTCCGCCCGCGCCGACAACATCGACCTGGTCTACGGCGTGGTCACCGAGGAGATGGCCCGGCGCAGCACCGCCGAGTGGCTGGCCCTGCTGGCCGACGCCGACCTGCCGCACGGCCCCGCCAACACGCTGGAAGACCTCCGCGACGACCCCTATCTGCGCGAGGTCGATTTCTTCCGCCGCATGGACCACCCGACCGAGGGCGCCATGACCACGTTGGCCATTCCGGTGGACTACTTCGGCACCCCCGCCGAAATCCGCCGCCCGCCGCCGCGCCTGGGCGAGCACACCGACGAGGTGCTGCGCGAGGCCGGCCTGTCGGCGGCCGAGATCGGCGCCGTGAAAGGGCAGCAAACGCCATGACCACCCGCCGCACCCTGCTGCTCGGCGCCGCCGGCCTGCTCGCCGGCGCCGCCGGGCCCGCCCTGCCTCACCCGCCCCTCCGCCGCCGCGTGCCGCTCGCCGCCGAGCCGATCGACCGCCTCTCCACCGCCTGGTGGCGCCGCCGGCACGAGGCGAAGCTGGCCGAAATCCGCACCGGCCGCCACGACCTGGTCTGGCTCGGCGACTCCATCACCCAGCAATGGGAATATGTCGGCCCGCCCGTCTGGCGCGACTTCCAGCCGATCTGGCGGAAATTCTACGGCGACCGCCACGCCCTCAACCTCGGCTTCATCGGCGATGCCACCAGCCACCTGCTCTGGCGCATGATGCATGGCGAGTTGGAGGGGTTGTCGCCCAAGGCGGCGGTGATCCTGATCGGCGCCAACAATCTCGGCCGCGTCCACTGGCCCGCCGAGGACAATGTGCTCGGCATCGAGGCGGTGGTGAACGAGGCCCGCCGCCGCCTGCCGCGCACCCAGCTTCTGCTGCTCGGCATCCTGCCCAGCGACCGCGGCCCCTGGGTCGCCGAGACCGGCCAGGCGGTCAACCGCGCCCTGCACGCCACCTACGCCGCCAGCCGCGTCGCGAACGTCACCTACATGGATGTCGGCCCCCTGCTGCTGCGCGACGGCCGGCTGGACCGCACCCTGTTCGTCGACCCGCGGCTCAGCCCCCCCGCCCCTGCCCTGCACCCCAGCCCGGCCGGCATGGCGCGCATCGCCGCGGCCATCGAGCCGACGCTCGCCCGCCTGATGGGCGACCGCGACCACACGCTCTAGCATTTTGTTTTGGCGCGTGATTCAGACCTCCGGTGATTCCACCTTCGGTCATCACGCTATAGACTGCCGGCAACAAGCCGTCCGGGAGCGCCCGTCATGCCCACCGTCGCCGAAGCCCTCGCCGAATACGCCGCCGGCGAGCAGACCGCCCCGCTCTCGGGCGAGGTCCGCCACCACGCCAAGCGCGCGCTGATCGACTGGTTCGCCGCCCTGTTGCCCGGCGCGCTGCTGCCCCCCGCCACGCTGCTGGCGCAAGGGCTGGCCGACGAGCTCGGCCACGGCCAGGCCATCGTCTACGGAAGCCCCGGCCGCCGCGCCAGCCTGCGCGCCGCCGCCCTCATCAACGCCACCGCCAGCCACACCATCGAGTTCGACGACATCTTCCGCGACGCCGTCTACCACCCCGGCTGCCCGGTGATCGGCGCGTCGCTGGCCGCCGCCCAGGCGCGCGGCGCCGATGGCGAGGCGCTGCTGCGCGCCATCGTGGTCGGCTACGAGGTCTCCACCCGCATCGGCGTCGCGGTGCAGCCCTCGCACTACAAGTTCTGGCACACCACCGGCACCATCGGCACCTTCGGGGCCGCCGCCGGCGTCGCCACGGTGCTGAAGCTGGATGCCGGCCGCACCGCCCATGCGCTGGCCACTGCCGGCACCTTCGCCGCCGCGTTGCAACAGGCGTTCCGCTCGGACGCGATGTCCAAGCCGCTGCATGCCGGCCACGCCGCCGACGCCGGCGCCATGGCCGCCCTGGGCGCCGCCCACGGCGTCACCGGCGCGCTGGACGTGCTGGAGGGCGCCGCCGGCTTCGGTGCGGCGATGAGCGAGAACCCCGACTGGTCGCGCGCCACCGAGGCGCTGGGCAGCCGCTACAACATCACCCGCATGACCTTCAAGAACCACGGCTGCTGCGGCCACTGCTTCGCCGCCATCGACGGCGCGCTGGCGTTGCAGGCCGCCCACGCCATCGCGCCCGAGGCGATCGAGCGCATCACCATCGGCGGCTACCGCGCCACCGTGGAGGTGACCGGCCGCAAATCGGTCGCCACCCCGTTCGAGGGCCGGTTCAGCACCCCCTACACGGTGGCCACCGCCCTGGTTCACGGCAATGTGCGCATCGATGCCTTCACCCCGCCCCGCCTCGCCGACCCGGCGGTGCAGGCGCTGATGCAGCGCGTGGACGTGGTGATCGACCCGCAATGCGCCGCCGACTTCCCCGCCCGCCGCTCCGCGCGCATCACCTTCCGCCTGCGCGACGGCACCGAGCTGCACCACTACCAGGCCACCCGCAAGGGCGACCCGGACGCGCCGCTGAGCGACGGCGAACTCACCGACAAATTCTTCGAACTCGCCGCCCCGGCGGTGGGCCAGGCCGCCGCCGCCACCCTGCTGGAGCGGCTGTGGAAGCTGGACACGCTGGCGGATGTGCGCTTCCCCGCCACGGCTGCGGCACACATGGTGGCAGCTAGCTAAAGTGCAATCATGGCAATCCTTAGCTCTGCCCTTCCTTCAGTCGGCCAATCGCAGTATCGAGAACACGTCGAAGTCTATCAGTAACTATCATCCTTCTTGTTTCCGGAAGAGACATATAACGCTTTAGTATATCAACCTCATCTGACCATCTTTTTTGTTTTCTAAACAGATTTGCCAGTTGTTCATAGGACCAAACTGATACACCTGTAATGATATCTCCGTGAATTTTCTCATGCTCTTCTATATCATCCAGAAACCAAGCTTTAACCTCCTTGTACCGCCCTTCACGCTTCACGGCAGCCACAGATTTGCGGGAGTCGGCTTTTCGCATTGGGAGGTCCGCGGGAACTGCCAGAACCTTGACTAAGATATTAACCCCGCGTGTGGGCCTGTCCGTCGCTCCACCCGTTGTTGCCGAGACCGTGATCTGCAGATATCGGCCTTCGTTAATATGGTCCCTGACGTCAGCTGCCGTCCTCCGGTTCAGATAACCTATCTGGTGACCCGCTGGTGTGAAGAGCGCTACAGCGTGTTGATTCTGCAAGTTATCGTTCTCAAGGACCAAGGTGAGCGGCATCCCAGCATGCACGCTATGCTGAATTATGTCCTGTCGTGACCTTCCGTCGGGGTTCGAAAATGTAACGCCGGCAACAGAATTGTGGAATTCCGTGAAGACTGGAGTTCCTACTGGAGCCACCGAAACGACGCATCGTGCCGGTAATCTCTTGTTGTCGCAGGGCGCCATGGGCGCGCTGGGGCTAACGGCTGCGACGGATCAAGCCGCGCACCGTCACGCTGCTGCTTATTTGTGCCGAGGAGCCTGCGCAACCATCCAAGCATCCTTGTGTCCTCGCCTTGTTACGAACTCCCGCGCAAGATCCAATCGGTCGCCGTCAAGTAGGCACAACCCGCCACTTCAACGCGAAAGCGACGGGCCGCACCTAACCTGCGCGCCCGCTCCCGGCCACAGCAAGACTCCACAAAGAGACGTAGAGGCAAAGAGGGCCCCCTCTTCGCCTCTACGTCTCTTTGCGACCTACCCCGCCGCCCTACGCCCCCAGCGCCACCAGCCCCATCGTCGCCCCCCAGCGCCGCACCGGCTCCGGCCGCCAGTTGGGGTCCAGCCGGTAGCCGCCATCCTCGTTGACCAGCAGGGTGATCCGCGTCGGGTCCGGCTCGATCTTGCGGCGCAGGCGGTAGATATGCGTCTCCACCGTATGGGTGCTGGCGGTCGGGCTGTAGCCCCACACCTCGCGCAGCAGCGCCTTGCGGCCCACCGGCTCGCCGCCGGCGCGGTAGAGGTATTTCAGCACCGCCGTCTCCTTCTCGGTCAGGCGGATGCGGTGGTTGCCGGCGGTGTCGTGCAATTGCCGGCTGCCGGGGCGGAACAGGTAGGGCCCGATGCTCAGCACCGCGTCCTCGCTCACCTCGAAGGCGCGCAGCTGCGCCCGCAGCCGGGCCAGCAGCTCGGTGGGGCGGTACGGCCGCACCACGTAGTCGTTGGCGCCGGCATCCAGGCCGCGCACCACGTCGGCCTCGTCGCCCTGGCCGCTCACCAGGATGATCGGGATGCGCACGCCCCGGCGACGCAGCCGGTCGCACAGCGCGCTGCCCGGCTCGTCCGGCAACTCCGCCTCCAGGATCATCGCATCCACCCGCGGCTCGCGGGCCATCACCATCGCGGCGGCCTCGCCGCCGCTGGTGGCATGCAGCACCGCCGGGGCCCCGGGGCCGGCGAGCATGCCGGTCAGCATGCTGGCCAGCGGCATCCGCGCGGCCCGGTCGGCGTCCACGATCAGGATGTGCTTTTGCGTCGTCATGATCCAAGCCCTCCGTCGCGGCGGTCTGGCCCGCCGCTCTGGGATGGACCTTGCCCGCAACCCGCCGGCGGCGCTGTGAGCCGCATCACAGCCGCGTTGCGGTAGCCGCATGGGCGCGCAACTTCCTGTCGTGCGGGGGCGGCCAGCCTATTTGGCGCGCGCGCGCGGACGGCTGGCCAGGACCGCTTCGATCCAGGCGTTCAGCCGCTCGCCCTCGGCCAGCGCCTGCTCGGCGGCGGCGTACGGCTCGGGAAACCGCAGCGACAGCCAGCGCCAGGAGACCAGGCGGCGATAGATCTTCTCGGCCCGCTCCTGCTCCTCGTGCCCCGCCCGGTCGGGCGGCGGCAGGTGCCCGGCCGTGGGCGGCGGCACCGCGCGGCCGGCGGCATGGTCCAGCGCCCAGCGGGCCAGCCGCTCCACCCCGCGGTCGCGGATGTTCACCGGGCACAGCGCATAGGTCCACCGCGCCAGCAGCGGCAGGTCCAGCCGGTCGGTGGCGCCGGCGATGGCGATCTGCGGCGCCAGGTCGGCCAGCCGGTAATTCGGGTCGTCGGCGCGCAGCACCGCGCGGCCGATGCGGATCAGCGTGCCGTACAGGCTCTCGGTGCCGATCTCGGCGGCCACGGCGGCGACGATGTCGGCATCCGGCGCCACGTATGGCCGCTGGTCGGCCGGCGGCGCCGGGGTGGCGGTCAGCGCGCGGGCGATGGTGGCCGGCTCGCCGGCGCCGGCCAGCACGCCCACCAGCCCCTCGTCCTGGTGGCCGAACCGCCCGGCCCGGCCGCCGATCTGCTTGATGTCCTGCACCGAGAGCGGGCGCTGCTCGCGGCCGTCCCATTTCGACAGGGCGGAGAACACCACCCGGCGCAGCGGGCCGAAATTCAGCCCCATGCCGATCGCGTCGGTGGCCACCAGGATATCGGCCGCCCCCTCGCGGAAGCGCCGCGCCTCGGCCCGGCGCACCTCGGGCGACAGCGCGCCGTAGACGCAGGCGACGCTGCGGCCGCGCGCCATCAGGGCGGCGCGGAAATCCAGCACCTCGCGGCGCGAGAAGGCGATCAGCGCGTCGCCCTTGGTCAGCTCGGCCAGCTTCACCGGCTGCGCGGCGGCGGCCAGCGGCGATTTACGCTCCAGCCGAATTTCCTCCACCGGGTCGGCGCACAGCGCGGCCACGCGGTGCACCATGGCGGCGCAGTCCGGCGCCCCCAGCACGATCACCTCGCGCGCCGGCACCCCCATGATCGCCGCCGTCCAGGCCGCGCCCCGGTCGGGGTCGTCCAGCATCTGCGCCTCGTCGATCACCGCCACATCGACCGGGTTCTGGAACGGGCACATCTCCACCGTGGCGGCCACATGCCGGGCGCCGGGCACCAGGTCGCGCTCCTCCCCGGTGGTCAGCGACACCGCCACCCCGCGCGCGGCCAGGCCCTCGCGGAACTCGTGCGCCAGCAGCCGCAGCGGCGCCAGCGCCAGGCCCGAGGGCGCGGCGGCCAGCCGGTCGAGCGCATAATGGGTCTTGCCGCTGTTGGTCGGGCCGGTCACCAGGATGATGCGGCGGTTCAGCGCGCGGGCGGTGCGGAAATGCGCGGCATAGCGGTCCAGCGCCGCCACCCGGGCGACGGCGGCGTTCTGCGCGCTGGTGCCGCGCGCCGGCTCGGCGGCGGGCGCGTGGGCCGGCTGGCCCCGGCCACGCGGCGCGGCGCGGCCGGGCTGCGCGTCGGCGGCCCGCCAGCCGGCCAGTTCCGGCCGCAGCGCCGCCAGGGCCTCCGGGTCGAACTCGCTGTGGCGCACGCTCTTGCCGCCATGCCGCCGCGTCACCCGGCGGGCCGGCTGGATCAGCCCGGCGCGGATCCAGCGCGAGGCCTCCGCCTCGGTGCAGCCGAGCAGCGCCGGGATTGCCTCGGCGGCCACCAGGCTGCGCTCCCACGCCGCCTGGCGCGCCTCCTCGGCGGCGCGGGCCTCGCGGGCGGCGCGCTCGGCGGCGCGCAACTCGCGGCGGCGGGCGCGCTCGGCGGCGGCGATGCGGGTGACGAAGCCGGCGGCGTCCGGCAGCGCGAAGGCGCCGGCGACGCAGGCGGCGCAATCGGCCACCTCGTCCATCGCCGGCTCCTTGCCCAGCCGACCGGCCAGATCGGCCATCGCCTGCGCCAGCGCCGCCTCGGGCGTGCCGGCGGCGCGCAGCCGCGCGGCGACGGCGGCTTCCAGCGCCGCCATCAGGCCCGCGTCATCGGCCGCCGGATCGTCCAGCGCGGCGGCGGCCTGCTCCTGGTCCACCCGGCGCCACGGCAGGCCGGGCACGGAAGTGGCCAGCAGCCCCATGCGGCGCGGCCAGCCGGCCCGGCGCAGGCCCAGCAGCGCCGCCCGCACCGCCGCCGGCGCGGGCGCGGCCCCCAGTGCCAGCAGCAAGGTCGCCGCCTCGCCCGCCTCCACCGCCAGCCCCGGCGCGACGACATCCTGGCCGGCGGCAGCACCCGGCGGATTGGCCCGCACCGCCTCCAGCGCGGCGACGGCCTGCGGCGCGGTGGGGTCGGCGATGCCGTCGGCCGCCAGCCGGGCGATCACCGCCAGCGCCTCGCCCCGCTGCGGCGACAGCCCGGCGCGCGACAGCAGGTCGGACACCCGCCCGGGGGAGAGCGGCGGCGGGCGGAGGGGGGCGGTTGATTCGGGCATTGCGGATTCCGGCCTTGCCGGCAGGCGGGCGCGCGGCCGGTCCGCCCCCTGGTCGGCGTCCGCGCACGCCCTGTCAAGATATTGCGCACCCGGCGCTGCCGCGCCTGGTTTGCCGGCCCGGCCGAATATGCGATAGCCTGATACCATGCGGATTTCAGAACGTTTCCAGGTCATCGCCGATATCCTGCGCCACCCCGGCAGCCAGGGCCGCCGCCCGGCCGCCCTGCTCGACTATTTCCGCTGGAACCTCGGCCACCGGATGATGGGCGTGGACTACGTGCTGCCGCTGGCCGACGAGGCGCGGCTGATCGTGTCGGACCGGCAGAACTACGCCACCCTGGTCTATATGTGCCGGCTATGGGACTTCCCGGAGCAGGCGTTCCTGCTGCACCTGCTGCGCCCCGGCGACATCTTCGTGGATGCCGGCGCCAATGTCGGCGGCTACACGGTGCTGGCCAGCGCGGTCGCCGGCGCCACCTCGCATGCCTTCGAGCCGGTGCCACGCACCTACGCCGAATTGCGGCGCAACCTGCGGCTGAACGACATCGAATCGCTGGTGCAGGCGCATTGCTGCGCGCTGGGCGAGACGGCAGGGGTCAGCGTGATGACCGCCGGACAGGGCGGCATGAACCACATCGTCGCCAGCCCGGCCGGCGCCGACACGGTGGAGGTGCGCACCGACCGGCTGGACCACGTGCTGGCCGGCGCCGCCGCCCGGCTGATCAAGATGGATGCCGAAGGGTTCGAGTTGAGCATCCTGCGCGGCGCGCCGGATACCCTGGCCAATCCGGGCCTGCAGGCGGTGATCGTGGAGCTGAACGGCTCCGGCGGGCGCTACGGCGTGAGCGACGACGACGTGCACCGCGAGATCAGCCGCTTCGGCTTCCAGCCCTGCGGCTACGACGCGCGAACCCGCGCGCTGACGCCGCTGGGCGACTACAACCGCAGCGGCATGAACACGCTCTATGTGCGCGACCGGGCGGCGGTGGCCGAACGGGTGGCGGCGGCACGGCCGTTCCGCCTGCGCGACCGGAATTTCTGACCGGATAATTCTTCGATATCGAATTATGATGTCACATAACTGATTTCCGGCGGCAACCGCCGCGGCCACGGCCGCATTGGGCGCCGAACCGCCCGGATTCAGCGCGCCAGGCGGTCACGCCAGCGGTAATAGAGCACCGAAGGCGCCAAAAACCAGGGGTTGCCATGGTAAAATGGGCGGGTCTGGAAGCTCACCCCGTCGAGCGCGGTGCGGCCCTCCTTCAGCCCCAGCACCTGCTGGCCGACCCGCATGCCGAGATAGCCGGCCATGCCGACGCCGGAGCCGCAATAGCCCATGGCGTAGTGCACCCCCTCATGCGCGCCGACATGCATCAGCTCGTCGAAGGTATAGGCGACGAAGCCGCACCAGGAATGGCTGATGCGGGTGGTGGCGAGTTCGGGGAAGATGCCGGTCATCGCGTCGTGCAGGCGCGGGCCGCTGATCCTGGGGTCGGTCTCGCTGAGCGAGACGCGGCCGCCGAACAGGATGCGCCGGCCGTCGGGCGAGGCGCGGTAATAGTAGACGACCTTGCGGGTGTCGCTGACGATGCGCTTGCGCGGCATCAGCCGGGCCATCACCTCCGGCGCGAGCGGCTCGGTGGCGATGACGTAGCTGCCGATCGGGATGGCGCGGCGGTGCAGCCAGGGGGTGAGGCCGCTGGTGTAGCCGTTGGTGGCGACGATGACGTTGCGCGCAGCGACCTGGCCGCGCGCGGTCTGCACCTGGAAGCCGGCGCCGTCGCGGCGGATGGCGGTGGCGGCGCAATGCGGCGCCACCTGGGCGCCGGCGGCCAGCGCGCGGTCCAGCATGCCCTGGTGGAAGCGCGCGGGGTCGATCGAGGCATGGCGGGCGAAGACGGCGCCACCGAAATAGGCGTCGGTGCCCAGTTCGCTGTGCTGCTCGGCGCGCGGGACCATGTGTGCCTCCACCTCCAGCCCCTTGTGCTGGGAGGCGAGCTGGCGGGCCAGGGCGTCGTAGTGCGACGGGCTGTGGGCGGCGTGAAAGCGGCCGACCACGCCGAAATCGGCGTCGATCTTCTCGGCCGCGACGAAATCGGCGACCCAGGCCAGCGAGTTCTGGCCCTCGCGGATGATGCCGAAGGCGGTCTCCGGCCCGTGGCGGCGGGCGAGTTCGGCGTAGCCGGGCTTGATGCTGGTGGAGATCTGGCCGCCATTGCGGGTGCTGCAGCCCCAGCCGGCGTCCTCGGCGTCCAGCACCAGGGTGGAGCGGCCGCCGCGCACGGTTTGCAGGGCGGCGCTGAGGCCGGTGTAGCCGGAGCCGATGACGAGCACGTCCACCCGCGCCGGCAGCGCGGCCTGCGGCAGGGCCGGGCGAGGCACGCGGTCCCACCAGTAGGGGGTTTGCTTGCTGTCGGGGGTGAACAGATGGTCGCGCATGGGGGCTACTCCGTCTCGAAGGTCATTGGCAGCGGGCGTCGCGCAGCACGAGGTCGGCGCCTTTTTCGCCGACCATGATGGCCGGCGCGTTGGTGTTGCCCGAGGTGACGCAGGGAAAGATCGAGGCGTCGATCACCCGCAGGCCCTGGACACCGTGCACCTTGAGGTCCGGGCCGACGACATCGCGCGCCGGGTCCGGCCCCATCCGGCAGGTGCCGACGGGATGGAACACGCTGGACGCGCGGGCGCGAATGTCGGCGAGTAGGGCCTCATCGGACTGCGCTTGCGGGCCGGGCTTCAGCTCCTCGGCGATGACGGCGGCCAGGGCGGGGGCGGCGGCCAGGCGGCGGAGGAAGCGGGTGCCGGCCAGCATGGCCCGGATGTCCGCCTCCGTCGCCAGCGAGTTCGGCACGATCGCCGGGGCGGCCAGCGGGTCGGGCGAGGCGAGGCGCAGATGGCCGCGGCTGGTGGGGCGGCAGGGCTGGGCGCTGAGCAGGAAACCGGGGAACGGGTCCGGCCGCATCAGCGCGCGGACGCCGGGCGGGGCGCGGGTGTAGCTGAGCGGCGAGAAATAGAGCTGGATGTCGGGTCCGGGCAGGTCGGGGCTGGTGCGGACGAAGCCGCCGGCCTGGTTGACGCTGATGGCCAGCGGGCCGCGCCGCAGCGCCAGATAGGCGGCGCCGGCGCGCAGCCGGCCTCACCAGCGTCCCAACTCCTCGTTCAGCGTGGCGCAGCGGGCGTGGTAGAGGTGGTCGATGCACAGATGGTCCTGTAGGTTGCGCCCCACGGCGGGGCTGTCGCGCAGGACCGGGATGCCGAGCGGCGCCAGTTCCGCGCCCGGGCCGATGCCGGAGAGGTGCAGCAGCTGCGGCGAGACGACGGAGCCGGCGGCGAGAATGACCTCACCGCGCGCCTGCGCGGTCTTGCGGACGCCGTGCTGGAGGTAGTCCACGCCGGTGGCGCGCAGCGCGGCGAAGCGGATGCCGGTGGCGCGGGCATGAGTTTCCACCCGCAGGTTGCGCCGCCCCATCGCCGGGCGAAGATAGGCGCGGGCGGCGGACATGCGCAGGCCGCCACGGGTGGTGATCTGGTAGTGGCCGATGCCTTCCGGGCGCGAGCCGTTGAAATCCGGCGTGCGGGCCAGGCCGATCTCCTCCCCGGCGCGCAGGAAGGCGGCGCAGAGCGCATGGCTCTGGGCGGCGACATCGGTGACGTGCAGCGGGCCGCCGGCGCCGCGCCAGCCGGGCTCGCCAGCCGGGAAATCCTCGGATTTGATGAAATAGGGCAGCACGTCCCGCCACCCCCAGCCGGGGTTGCCGTGCGCCCGCCATGCGTCGAAATCGGCCGGCTGGCCGCGGATATGCACCATGGCGTTGATCGAACTCGACCCGCCCAGCAGCTTGCCGCGCGGCCAGTAGCCGGCGCGGCCGTCCAGCGCCGGCTCTGCCTCGGTGCGGTACATCCAGTTCACACGCGGGTCGTAGAACGACTTGCCGTAGCCGATCGGCACCTGCACCCACAGCCGCCGGTCGCTGCCGCCGGCTTCCAGCAGCAGCACGGTATGGGCGCCGTCCTGGGTCAGCCGGTTGGCCAGCGCGCATCCGGCCGAGCCGGCGCCGACGATGATGTAGTCGAATTCTGCCATGCTGCCAGGACCGAGGTTCAGCGGCCAGAGTGGCGGCGAATTGGTTTTGGCGAGAGGTCCAATTTCAACCGATTGCCATACCATTGGCGGGCGCGGCGCGGCGGGAGGCCGCCCGGGGCTTGAGCAGGCCGTGCAGGGCCTGGCCGAGTTCCGCCATGCCGGCCCGGATCTCGGCGGGGGGGATGCCGCCGAAGCCGAGCACCAGCCCGTTGGCCGCCACCGGCGCGATGCAGAAGCGCGCCAGCGGCGAGACGATGACACCGCGCGCCTCGGCCGCCCGCGCCGCCGCGACCTCGGAGACATGCGCCGGCAGGTAGCCGATGGTGTGCAGGCCGCTTTCCGCCCGCGCGACCGCCAGCAGGCCGCCGAGTTCGCGCGCGGCGGCGTCGCACAGGGCATCGTGCCGCTCCTCGTAGATGCGGCGCATGCGGCGGATATGGGTGGCGAAATGCCCCTCCTCGATGAACTCGGCCACGGTCGCCTGCACGCTGGACGGCACGCCCTGGACGAAGGCGGCGGAGACCCGGCCCATGGTCTCCACCAGCGACGGCGGCACCAGCATGAAGCCAAGCCGCAGCGCCGGGAACAGCGACTTGCTGAAGGTGCCGACATAGATCACCAGCCCGGTGCGGTCGATGCTCTTGAGGGTGGCGACCGGGCGGCGGCCGAAGCAGAACTCGCCGTCGTAATCGTCCTCGACGATCCAGGCGCCGGCCTGCTCGGCCGAGCGCAACAGGGCGAAGCGGCGCTCCAGGCTCAGGATATGGCCGAGCGGCTGGTGGTGCGAGGGGGTGACGAACACCAGGCGGAACCGGGGCGCGCGCCGCAGCCCTTCCTCCACCTGCAGCCCGTCGCGGTCCACCGGCACCGGCACCAGTTCGGCCCCGCAGGCGAGCAGGCTGTTGCGGGCGCCGATCGCGCCGGGATTCTCGAACCACACCTGGTCGCCGGGGTTGAGCAGCACGGTGCCGACCAGGTTGAACGCCTGCTGGGCACCGCCGACGATGAAGATCTGCTCGCCGGTGCAGGCGATGCCGCGATTGGCCCGCAGATGCGCGGCGATGGCCTCGCGCAGCGGCGCGTAGCCGCAGGGCGCGCCGTAGCCCATGACATCCTCGCGGCCGCCGCGCCAGTGCTTGGCGGCCAGCCGCGCCCATTGCGCCATAGGGAAGCTGTCGAAGGCGGGCAGGCCGGTGACGAAGGCGCGCGGCGAGTGCGGCAGGCGCGGCCGGTCGCTGAAGCGGCTGACCGCCCAGTCCATCGCGCGCGACAGCCGGGGCGGCTGGCGGGCCGGCGGGCTGGTGCCCTGGGCGGAGGGCTGGCGCGGGCGTTCGGCATCCAGCACCTCGCTTACGAAGGTGCCGGCGCCGACGCGCGATTCCACCAGCCCCTCGGCGGCCAGCCGCTCGAACGCCTCGATCACCGTGGTGCGCGACACGCCGAGGTCGCGCGCCAGCGCCCGGCTGGCGGGCAGCCTAGCCTTGGCGGCGATGCGGCCGGACAGCATCAGTTCGCGCAGCGCCACGTAAAGCTGGGTGCTGATCGGGCGGGGGGAGGCGTGGTCGAGCGAAATCGCCAGGAGCAGGGCGCCGCCGGCCCGCTTGACCATGATCCGTCCCCCTCCCCCGATAATGGTATGACATTACGCCGGCAATGGACCTTCATTGGAAGCCTTTTTGTGCCGATCCTTTCGCCATTCCAACGCCACCCCATACGGACGGACCGGCATGAAAATCGCGCGCATCGAGACGTTCTGCACCGAGTTCGTCGGTTTCCTGCGGGTCACCACCGATACCGGGGCGCAGGGCTGGGGGCAGGTTTCGCCGTACAACGCCGACATCACCGCGCAGGTGGTGCACCGGCAGGTGGCGCCCTGGGCGCTGGGCCGGGATGCGCTGGACATCGAGACGCTGATCGACCTCATTCCCGAGAAAGAGCACAAATTCCCCGGCTCCTACCTGTGCCGGGCGATGTGCGGGCTGGATACCGCGCTGTGGGACCTGCGCGGCAGGCTGGAGGGCAAGAGCGTCTGCGCGCTGCTGGGCGGCACGCCGCGGGCGCTGCGGGTGTATGCCTCCTCGATGAAGCGCGACATCACGCCGCGCGACGAGGCGGCGCGGCTGCTGCGGCTGCGCGACGCGCATGGCTACGACGCCTTCAAGTTCCGCATCGGCGCCGAATGCGGGCGCGACGTGGACGAGTGGCCGGGGCGCACCGAGGAGATCATCCCGGCCATGCGCGCGGCCATGGGCGACGGCGTGGCGCTGCTGGCCGACGCCAATAGCGGGTTTTCGCCGTGGCGCGCGATCGAGGTGGGGCACATCCTGGAGGACCATGGCATCTCGCATTACGAGGAGCCGTGCCCGTACTGGCTGATCGAGCAGAGCCGCGAGGTGGCCGAGGCGCTGGCCATCGATGTGACCGGCGGCGAGCAGGACTGCATGATCCCGACCTGGCAGCGCATCATCGACACCCGCGCCGTGGATGTCATCCAGCCGGATGTCTGCTACCTCGGGGGCCTCACCCGCACGCTGCGGGTGGCCGCGATGGGGGCGGCGGCCGGGCTGCCCTGCACGCCGCACAGCGCCAACCTGTCGATGGTGACGCTGTTCACCATGCACCTGCTGGGCGCCATTCCGAACGCGGGCAAATACCTCGAATTCTCCATCGAGGGCGCCGATTACTACCCCTGGCAGGACGGGCTGTTCCGCAACTGGCCCTATACGGTGCGCGACGGTACGGTGACGATCCCGAGCGAGCCGGGCTGGGGGGTGGAGATCGAGCCGGCGTGGCTGGAGCGGGCGGCGTATCGCAGCAGCGCGCTGGACGGGTGAGCGGCAAAATGGCCCTCCGGAATTTCCAGAATGGCGCTTTCCGGAAGGCCATATTGCGCGGATCATCCAGCCGGGGACGAAATGACGGTCGCAGAAGCGACGCAATTCAGGGAGACAGGCCATGATGCACCGGAGGACTCTGTTGGGCTCGGCGCTCGCCGCGGCCAGCATCGGCGGACGGGCCGCCAGGGCGGCGGATGCGCCGCAACTGACCGTGGTGTCGTTCGGCGGCGCCTATCAGGAGGCGCAGAGCAAGGCCCTGTTCCAGCCGGCCGCCAAGGCGCTGGGCATCACCCTCAAGGAAGAGACCTATACCGGCATCGCCGACCTGCGCCTGAAGGTGAAGGCCGGCGCGGTGACCTGGGACGTGGTGGCCAGCGGCTCGGGCAGCGCCGCCCATGCCGGCGCCGAGGGGATTCTGGAAAAGCTCGACTACAAGACCATCGATGTCTCGACCTTCCTGCCCGGCACCTGGCAGGATTACTGCGTCGGCGGCGACGTGTTCTCCACCGTGCTGGCGTGGAACACCAAGACCTATGGCGCCCACGGGCCGCAGAGCTGGGCGGATTTCTGGGACGTGAAGAAGTTCCCGGGCAAGCGGTCGTACCGCAACGCCGTGGCCGGCTCGCTGGAACCGGCGCTGATGGCTGACGGCGTGCCCGCCGACAAGGTGTACGCCACCCTCTCCGCCCCCGGCGGCATCGAGCGGGCGATCAGGAAGATCAAGGAGCTGAAGCCGCATGTGGCGGTATGGTGGACATCCGGCGCGCAGCACGCACAGCTGATGAAGGACGGCGAGGTGGACATGGTGAACGGCTGGAACGGCCGGTTCGACGCGGTCGCCAAGGACGGCGGCAATGTCGCCTACACGTTCAACCAGGCGCTGCTGGACTACGACGCCTACGCCATCCCGAAAGGCGCGCCGCACAAGGACCTGGCGATGAAGTTCCTCGCCGAGATCAGCAAGCCGCAATACCAGGCGGCGCTGACCGGCTTCATCACCTATGGCCCGACCAACAGCAAGGCATACGACCTGGGCACCATCGCGCCGGCCTATGCGGCAAAGCTGCCCTCCTTCCCCGCCAACGCGGCGAAGCAGCTGACGGTGGACATCGCGTGGTACATAAAGTTCGAAGCCCAGGCGTCGCAGGCCTACCAGAACATGCTGACCGAATGAGCGGCCGGGCAGCCCCAGGCGCCGTGATGGCCAGTGAACGTGATGGCCAGTGAACGCGATGGCCAGTGAATGAGCCGGGACGCATCGCTGCCGATCTCCATCCGGCAGGTCGCCAAATCCTATGGTCCGGTGACGGCGCTGGACCATGTGGACCTGGACATCCGCAGCGGCGAATTCCTGACCTTGCTGGGGCCCTCGGGCTCCGGCAAGACCACGCTGCTGATGGTGCTGGCGGGCTTCACCCGGCCCGACCAGGGCAGCCTGAGATTCGGCGACCACGAGGTGATCCGGCTGGCGCCGCATAAGCGCGATGTCGGCATGGTGTTCCAGAGCTACGCGCTGTTCCCGCACATGGATGTGGCGGCGAATATCGGCTTTCCGCTGCGGCTGCGCCGTGTCGGCAAGGCCGAGGCGGCGGCACGGGTGGAGCGGGCGCTGGAGATGGTACGGCTGGCCGGCTATGGCCGCCGGCGGATCGACGAATTGTCGGGCGGGCAGCGGCAGCGCGTGGCGCTGGCGCGGGCCATCGTGTTCGAGCCGCGCATCCTGCTGATGGACGAGCCGCTCTCGGCGCTGGACAAGCAGTTGCGCGAGCATATGCAGATCGAGCTGCGGCGGCTGCACGAGGCGCTGGGCATGACGACGGTGTATGTGACGCATGACCAGCGGGAGGCGCTGACGCTGTCCGACCGGGTCGCGGTGATCAACCACGGGCGGATCATGCAGCTCGACGCGCCGCGGCGGCTGTACGAGCGGCCGGCGACGCGCTTCGTGGCCGAGTTCATCGGCGAGTCGAATTTCCTGCCGGTGGAGGCCTCGGGGGGCGGGTATTGCCTTGCCGGGCAGCGGCTGAAGCTGCCGGCGGACTTCGTGCCGGGCGGGCCTCGGCTGCTGATGCTGCGGCCGGAGCGGCTGCGGATTCTCGACGGCGCGGCGCCGGACCAGCTGAACGTGCTGCACGGCACGGTGCAGGACGTGGTGTACCAGGGCGACACCGTGCTGGTGCAGGTGCTGCTGGCGGCTGGTGCGGCCGTGGCCGTGCGCGCGGCCTCCACCAGCGGGGCCATGGCGGCGATCCCGCAGCGCGGCGCGCCGGTGCGGCTCGGACTGGCGCCGGACGACACCGCGCTGCTCGCCGACGACGGCTTCGCGCCGTGAGCGCGGGCGGGCCGGCCAATGCCGCCGGGCTGCGGCGCGACGCACTGCGCGAACGGCTGGCGCTGTTCAGCCTCAGCCTGCCCGCGCTGGTGCTGGTTGTGGTGACCATGGTGATCCCGGTGGCCTGGCTGTTCTGGCTGTCGTTCCTGGCCGATGACGGCAGCCTCAGCCTGGTGAACTACCGGCGGCTGGTGGTGCAGCCATCCTATGGGCGGATCCTGCTGACGACCTTCGAGGTGAGCGGCCTGGCGACGCTGATCTGCGTGGTGCTGGGCTATCCGCTGGCCTATGTGCTGTCGCAGCTGCGCCCGCGCGTCGCCAATCTGTGCATGCTGGGCGTGCTGATGCCGTTCTGGACCTCCATCCTGGTGCGCACCTATGCGTGGCTGGTGCTGTTGCAGCGCAACGGCCTGGTCAACGACTGGGGCAAGCGGCTCGGGCTGTGGGAGGCGCCGGTGAGCTTGGTCTACAACCTGCCCGGCACGCTGGTCGGGCTGGTGCACATCATGCTGCCCTTCCTGGTGCTGCCGCTCTACGGCTCGATGCGCGCGATCGACCGCGACTACCTGCGGGCGGCCGCGAACCTGGGGGCGTCGCCCGCCGCGGCGTTCCGGCAGGTGTTCTTTCCGCTGTCGCTGCCCGGGCTGCTGGCGGGGTCGCTGATCGTCTTCATCCTGTGCCTCGGCGCCTATGTCACGCCGGCGATGCTGGGCGGCGGGCGGGTGATCATGGTGGCCAACGGCATCGCGACGGATATCCAGATGTTCTTCAACTGGGGTGCGGCCAGCGCGCTGGGCGTGGTGCTGCTGGTGCTGGCGGCGGCGATGCTGTTCATCGCCTCGCGCCTGACCCGGCTCGACCGGCTGTTCGGGAGCCACGGCACATGAGCTGGCTGGGCGGCCCCGCCTCGGAGACGCAGATCACCCACCGGGCGCGGCTGTGGCTGTACGTGCTGGCCGCATTGGTCATGGCCTTCCTGGTGCTGCCGACGCTGATCGTCATCCCGATGTCGTTCTCGGCCTCGCAATACCTGGAATTCCCGCCGCGGCACTGGTCGTTGCGGTGGTATGCAAATTACTTCGGCTCGGCGGTGTGGATGCAGGCCACCGCCACCTCGCTGAAGGCCGGCGCCCTCACCATGCTGGTGGCGACGCCGCTCGGCACCATGGCGGCCTACGGGCTGTTCGTCTCGCGGCTGCGCTGGGCGCGGCTGGTGCCGGCGCTGCTGCTGGCGCCGATCGTCGTACCGGTGATCCTGGTCGGCATCGGCATCTTCTACGCCTATGTGAAGCTGAAGCTGGTCAACACCCTGCTGGGCCTGGTGCTGGCGCACAGCATGCTGGCGGTGCCGCTGGTGCTGGTGGTGGTGAGCGCGGCGCTGAAAAGCTACGACATGAGCCAGGAGCGGGCGGCACGCAGCCTCGGCGCCTCGCGGCCGCTGGCGTTCCTGCTGGTGACGCTGCCGCAGATCCGCTTCGCGGTGATCAGCAGCGCGGTGCTGGCCTTCCTCACCTCGTTCGACGAGGTGGTGGTGGCGATGTTCGTCTCGGGTGGCGACAACTCGACACTGACGCGGGCGATGTTCGATGCCCTGCGCGACCAGATCGACCCCACAATCGCGGCAATTTCGACGGTTATGATCTTGATTTCGTCGCTTCTGGTGGTGCTTTCGCAGGTATTTGGGCGGTCGCGCTGACCCGCCAGCTCGCCAGCGTCGCCAGCCCGGCCAGCAGCGTGGCCACGCCGAGGAGCCAGCCGGCCGGCAGGGCGGCGCCGGGTTCGCGCAGCGCCGCGGTCAGGCCGGAGGCATTGGCCAGCAGCCCCGCCACCGCGCCGCCCAGGGCATAGCCGCCGGACTGCACGGTGGGCAGCATCGCGCTGGCGCGGTCGCGCTCGCCGTCGCGCGCCGCATGCATCACGGCGTGGCTCAGGAACGCCCAGGAGAGCCCGAAGCCGGCGCCGATCGCCACCTGAGACAGCAGCAGCAGCCACAGCCACGGCCCCGAGAGCGCCGCCAGCACGCCGGCCAGCCCGGCCGCCAGCAAGGCCGCGCCCAGGCGGATGAAGCCGCGCTGGCGGCGCGGGTCGTCGGCATGGGCCACCAGCACGGCGGTGCCGCTCCAGGACAGCGCCATCAGCGCCTGCACCTGCCCCGCGGCGGTCGGGCCGAAGCGCCAGACATGCTCGACCAGCAGCACCAGGTAGACCGAGGTGGACGCCTGGGCCACCGGCATCAGCAGCACCACCCACAGCGCCGCCCCCAGCGTGGTGCGCAGATTGAAGGCGTCGGCCGGGAACAGCCGCACCCGGCTCGCCCGGTCCAGCCGCAGCAGCGTGGCCAGGCCCAGCAGCGCCACCGCCGTGCCGCCGCCGATCCACCAGGGATCGCCCTGCACCCCCGCCACGGCCACCAGCATGATCGCCCCGGCGCAGAGCGACAGCCGCAGCAGCGGCGGGCCGCCGGGCTCGGCCGGAGCGGCGCCGCCGCCGCGTGGCACCACCAGCAGCACCAGCGCCATGAACGTCAGGATCAGCGGCACGCTGACCAGGAAGGCCGCGCGCCACGACAATGCCTCGGTCAGCATACCGGCGGCCAATGGCCCGCCGAAGGCCGCCACCGCCCAGACGACCGCCTCCACGCCGAACACCTTGGGCACCAGCCGGGCCGGAAACATCTCGGGGATCAGCGCGTAGCACAGGGCGGCGATCACGCCCTCGCCCAGCCCTTGCAGCAGGCGGCCCAGCAGCACCTGCGCCATGCTGCCGGCGGATGCGGCACAGAGCGTGCCGGCCAGGAACAGCAGCGCCGGCAGCAGCAGCGCCCGCCGCGCGCCCAGCCGCGCCTTGACCAGCGCCGCCACCGCGCCGCTGGTGATGGCGGCCACCAGGTAGACCGTGAGCGACCAGCCGATCAGGTGCAGCCCGCCGATCTCCAGCACCGCCGTGGGCAGCGCGGTGGTCACCAGGAAGCCGTTGAGCGCGTAGATGCCGACGCCCAGGCACAGCGTTGCCAGCGGCACGGCGTGATGCGGGGCGAACACCTCCCGCCATTGGCCGGTTGCGACGTCGGTCATGGGGCGGTACGGCGCTGGTGCGGCAGATGCAGCATACCCTGTCCGGAACGGATCGTTGCGCCTACCGGATCACGCCTCGCGCCTCGCCGGCGGCCTGCCGGATATCAGACGTGGAAGCTCTCGCCGCAGCCGCAGCGGCCCTTCTCGTTCGGGTTGGTGAAGGTGAAGCCGGCCGAGAGCGCCTTCACCTCGTAGTCCATCGTGGTGCCGATCAGGAACAGGCTGGCCTTGCGGTCGACCAGCACGGTGATGCCCTGGTCGGTCACCACCTCGTCGCCGGGGCCGGCCGCGGGCACCCAGCTCATGTCGTAGGCCAGGCCCGAGCAGCCCTTGGTGTTCACCGAGATGCGCAGCAGCATGCCGTTCTGGCCGGTTTCGTACAGGCCGCGCAGGCGCGCCGCCGCCGCCTCGGTCAGCGCCATCAGCGGCGGCAGGGGACGGCGCGGGCGGGCGGTGGTGGTTGTGGTGGACATGGCAATCCCCGTCAGAACATGTTCAGCGCGAGGCGGGCGTCTTCACTCATGCGCGTCTGGTCCCAGGGCGGGTCCCAGACCACATCGACATCGCAGGCGCTGACCCCGGGCACCGCCAGCACGGCGTCGCGGACCTGCTCGGGCAATTCCTGCGCGCTGGGGCAGGCGGGCGCGGTGAGCGTCATCTCCACCTTCACGCCGCCGGCCTCATCGATGTCGATGGCGTAGATCAGGCCGAGTTCGTAGATGTTCACCGGGATTTCCGGGTCGTAGACGCTGGCGCAGGCGGCGATCACCGCGTCCTCGCTCGGCCGGGCCGGCGTTTCGCCGTCCGGTGTCCAGCCGCCGACCGGCGCGCCGCCGGCCTGGTTGATGGGGCCTTCATTCACGGCTCGTCTCCCCGGTTGTGCCGGCCGGCTGGTCCAGGGCCGCGACCAGCGCCTGCCAGGCCAGCGTGGCGCATTTCACCCGCGACGGATACTCGTGCACGCTGGCCAGCGGCAGCAGCGGCGCCAGCGCCTCGGCGCAGGCCGGGCACTGGCCCGTCTGCGCCAGCGTGCGGAAGGCGGCGAACAGCGCGCGGGCATCGGCGGGCTGGCGGCCCTGCACCGCTTCCACCATCAGGTCGGCCGACGCCTTGCTGATCTCGCAGCCGCGCGCGTCGAACCCGGTTTCGGCGATGGCGCCGTCGGTGGCGAACTTCACCCATACCCGCACCCGGTCGCCGCACATCGGGTTGTCGCCCTGGGCGGTCGCGTCGAACGCCTCCAGCCGGTGCATGTGCTGCGGCCGGCGCCCGCGCTCGATGATGGTGGCGTTGTACAGGTCGCGCACATCCTCGAACATTACGCAAAGAACTCCCGGATGCGGCCCAGCGTGTCGGCCAGCACGTCGATCTCGTCCGGCGTGGTGTAGATGCCGAAGCTGGCGCGCGCGGTGCTGTCCAGCCCCAGGCTGCGCATCAAAGGCTCGGCGCAATGGTGGCCGGCGCGCACCGCGATGCCCTGGCGGTCCAGCAGGGTCGCCACGTCGTGCGCATGCGCGCGGTCCAGCGTGAACGAGACCACGCCGCCGCGGTCCTGCGCGCGGCCGATCACCCGCACGCCCTCGATGGCCGAGAGCCGGGCCAGCGCGTGTTCGGTCAGCGCCGCCTCATGCGCCGCGATGGCGTCGTAGCCGATGCCTTCCATGAACTGGATCGCCGCGTGCAGGCCGATGCCTTCCAGGATCGCCGGCGTTCCCGCCTCGAACTTGTGCGGCACCTCGGCCCAGGTGGAGCGTTCGTAGGTGACCGAGGAGATCATGTCGCCGCCGCCCATCCAGGGCGGCATCGCATCCAGCAGCTCGCGGCGCGCCCACAGCACGCCGATGCCGGTGGGGCCGTACAGCTTGTGGCCGGTGAAGCAGTAGAAATCGGCGTCGATCGCCTGCACGTCCACGCGGCGATGCACGATCGCCTGGCTGCCGTCGAACAGCACCTTGGCGCCGTGCGCATGCGCCAGCTTCGCGATCCGCTCGGCCGGCGTGTAGCTGCCCAGCACGTTGGACATGTGGGTGATCGCCACCAGCCCGACCCGGCCATCGGCCAGCAGCGCCTCGAACGCCGCCATGTCCAGCTCGCCCGCCTCGTTGACCGGCGCCACGCGCAGTTCCGTGCCATGCGCGTCGCGCAGCATCTGCCAGGGCACGATGTTGGAATGGTGCTCCATGCCCGATATCAGCACCGCCTGCCCCGGCTTCATGATGCCGCGGCCGTAGCTGTGGGCGACGAGGTTGATCGCCTCGGTGCTGTTGCGGACGAACACAATCTCGTGCCGGTCGCGCGCGTTCAGCAGCCGGGCGGCGGCGTCGCGCGTGGCCTCGTAGGCGTCGGTGGTGCGCTCGCTCATCCAGTGCAGGCCGCGATGGATGTTGGCGTATTGCGTCTCCATCGCGCCCACCATGGCGTCGATCACCGCGCGCGGCTTCTGGGCGGAGGCGGCGCTGTCGAGGAAGACCAGCTGCTTGCCGCGTACCGTCTGCGACAGGATGGGGAACTGCGCGCGGACCCTGGCGACGTCGAACAGGGGTGGAATGGCGTTCATGCTGCCTGCGTCTCCCACCATGCCGCCACCGCCTGCTCCAGCGCGGCGCGGCCGGCCTCATGCGTGATCGGGTCCAGCGCCTCGGACAGGAAGGCGCGCACCAGGATGGCCCGCGCCTCGGCTTCCGGCACGCCGCGGCTGCGCAGGTAGAACAACTGGGCGGCGTCCAGCTCGCCCACCGTGGCGCCGTGGCTGCACTTCACGTCGTCGGCGTAGATTTCAAGCTGCGGCTTGCAGTTGATCTCCGCCCCCGGCGACAGCAGCAGCGCCTGGTTCATCTGGTAGCCGTCGGTCTTCTGCGCGGCGCGGGCGACCTCGATCTTGCCCTGGAACACGCCGCGGGCGTTGCCGGTGAGCACGTTCTTGACCGTCTGGCGGGACTGGGTGTTCGGCGCGTCGTGGGCCACCACGGTGGTGAAGTCGCCGTGCTGGTTGCCGGAAAGCAATTGCGCCGCGTTCAGGTGCGCCGCGGCGCCCGGCCCGGCCAGGCGGGCATGCACCTCCATGCGGGCCAGCCGCGCGCCGAGGTTCAGCGCGAAGCTGTCATAGGTGCCGCCCTCGGCCACGTCGGCATAGACGGTGGAGAGGTGGAAGGCGCCCTTGGCCTCGTCCTGCAACCGCAGATGGGTGAGCGTCGCTCCGGCCTCGATGGTCGCGGACAGCACCGGGTTGTGCAGGTAGGCACCCTCGCCCATGCAGATCTCGATCAGCGTCAGCCGCGCGCCGGCCGCCAGATGCACCGCGTGGCGCGGATGGAAGGCGACGGCGCGGCCATGCGCGTCGGTGCCCAGGCTGACCAGCAGCAGCGTGCCGGCATCCACCCCGGCGGGCACGGCGATTTCGGCGCCATCCTCGGCGAGCATGGTGTTCAGCGCGACCATCTTCTCCGATTCCGGCCGCGCCAGCGGGCCCAGCGCGGGGGCGCCGGTGGTCACCATCGCCTGGACCGGCGGCACCGACAGGTCGCCGCGGTAACGGCCGTCGACGAACACCAGCCTTGGCGCGTCGATCGCCGGCAGCCGGGCGAGCAAGGGGCCGCAATCGGCCAGCGGCACCAGCGGCTCGTGGAATTCCTGCTCCACCAGCGGGCGCAGGAAGGTGTAGCGCCACGCCTCCTCGCGCGGCCCCGGCAGGCCGCCGGCGCGGAACAGCTCGGCCGCCGCCGCGCGCAGCGCCGGGTCGCCGGGCAGCCGCGCCTTCAGCCCGTCATAGCGCGCCAGGAAGGCCAGCGCGCCCTCGCGCAACGCCGAGGGAGGGCGGATCGCGTTCATGCCGCCTCCGCCACCATCGCGGCGTAGCCCTCGGCCTCCAGCGCGTGCGCGAGTTCCGGCCCCCCGGAGCGGATGATCCGCCCGCCGGCCAGCACATGCACGCGGTCCGGCACGATATGGTCGAGCAGGCGCTGGTAATGGGTGATGACCAGGGCGGAGAAGGCCGGGCCACGCAGCGCGTTCACGCCATCGGCCACGATCTTGAGCGCGTCGATGTCCAGCCCGCTGTCGGTCTCGTCCAGGATGGCGATGCGCGGGCGCAGCAGCGCCATCTGCAGCACCTCGTTGCGCTTCTTCTCGCCGCCGCTGAAGCCCACGTTGACGTTGCGCTTCAGCGTGTCCTCGGGCATCGACAGCCGCTTGCTCTCGGCGCGCGCCAGCTTGAGGAACTGCACCGCGTCCAGCTCCGCCTCGCCATGGGCGCGGCGGATGGCGTTCAGCGCGGTGCGCAGGAAGTTGGCGTTATTCACCCCCGGCAGTTCCACCGGATACTGGAACGCCAGGAACAGCCCCGCCGCCGCCCGCTGCTCCGGCTCCATCGCCAGGATGTCCACCCCGTCGAAAGTCGCGGTGCCGCCGGTCACCTCGTAGCCGTCGCGCCCGGCCAGCACATAGCCGAGCGTGGACTTGCCCGAGCCGTTCGGGCCCATGATGGCGTGCACCTCACCATCCGGCACCACCAGATCGATCCCCCGGAGGATCTGCTTGCCGTCGATTTCCGCCGTCAGGCCCTTGATTTCCAGCATATTCCGTTCCTCAGCCAACCGAGCCTTCAAGGCTCACGGCAAGCAGTTTCTGCGCTTCCACGGCGAACTCCATGGGCAGCTCCTTCAGCACGTCCTTGCAGAAGCCGTTGACGATCAGGCCCACGGCATCCTCCTGCGACAGCCCGCGCTGGCGACAATAGAAAAGCTGATCCTCGTCGATCTTCGAGGTGGTGGCCTCATGCTCCAGCTTCGCCGTCGGGTTGCGGCTTTCGATGTAGGGCACCGTGTGGGCGCCGCAGTTGTTGCCGATCAGCAGGCTGTCGCACTGGGTGAAGTTGCGCGCGCCGGCGGCCGACGGGCGCACCCGCACCAGGCCGCGATAGGTGTTGTTGGAATGCCCGGCGCTGATGCCCTTGGAGACGATCGTGCTGGTGGTGTTCTTGCCGATATGGATCATCTTGGTGCCGGTATCGGCCTGCTGGTGGTTGTTGGTCACCGCCACCGAATAGAACTCGCCCACGCTGCCATCGCCGCGCAGGATACAGGACGGGTATTTCCAGGTGATCGCCGAGCCGGTCTCCACCTGGGTCCAGGAGATCTTGCTGCGCGCGCCCCGGCAATCGCCCCGCTTGGTGACGAAGTTGTAGATGCCGCCACGGCCCTCCGTGTCGCCCGGGTACCAGTTCTGCACCGTGCTGTACTTGATGCGCGCATCGTCCATCGCCACCAGCTCGACGACCGCCGCGTGCAACTGGTTCTCGTCGCGCTGCGGCGCCGTGCAGCCTTCCAGATACGAGACCTGGGAGCCTTCCTCGGCGATGATCAGCGTACGCTCGAACTGCCCGGTGTTGCGCGCGTTGATGCGGAAATAGGTCGAAAGCTCCATCGGGCAGCGCACCCCCTTGGGGATGTAGACGAAGCTGCCATCGGTGAACACCGCGCTGTTCAGGGCGGCGAAATAATTGTCCTGCGCCGGCACCACGGTGCCAAGATACTGGCGCACCAGCTCGGGATGTTCCTGCACCGCCTCGCTGATCGGGCAGAAGATCACGCCGGACTTCGCCAGCGTGGCGCGGAAGGTGGTGGCCACCGAGACGCTGTCGAACACCGCGTCCACCGCCACCTGCGGCCGCTCCTGCTCGTCCTCGCCGGCGCCCTGCACGCCGGCCAGGATGGCACGCTCCTTCAGCGGGATGCCGAGCTTCTCGTACATCGCCAGCAGCGCCGGATCGACCTCGTCGAGCGATTTCGGGCCGGCCTTCTGCTTGGGCGCCGCGTAATAATGCAGGTCCTGGTAATCGATCGGCGGATGCCTCAGCATCGCCCACTCCGGCTCCTCCATCTTCAGCCACGCGGCATAGGCGGACAGGCGCCAGGCCAGCAGCCATTCCGGCTCGTTCTTGCGCGCCGAGATGAGCCGGATGATGTCCTCGTTCAGCCCCTTCGGCGCCATCTCCATCTCGATATCGGTCGAGAAGCCCCATTTGTAGGTGGAGCCGGTGACGGCGTTGACGGTGTCGAGGGTTTCTTCAACGGCGGGCATGGCGGTATCCCTATTCAGCGGCGGAGGCGGCGAGCGGCACGCCACCCTGGGCCAGGCGGTCAGGCGGGGCGAGGTGGTCCGGCGCGGGCAGGCGGAAGGCCATCGGCACCGAGGCGACCCGCATCTCGGCGAGCGTGATCGAGGTGAGCGCCTGGCGGATGGCGTCGTTCACCAGGTCCCACCGGCCCTTCACCGCGCACATGTTCTGCACGTCGCACGCACCCGGCGCGCCATCGACGCAGGCGGTCAGCGCGATGGGGCCGTCGATCGCCGTGATCACGTCGGCGATGGTAATCTGTTCCAGCGCCTGCACCAGCCGGTAGCCGCCGCGCGCGCCGCGCTGGGAGGCAACCAGATTGGCCGAGGTCAGCGCCTTCAGCACCTTGGCCACGGTCGGCTCCGGCACCCCGGTGGCCAGCGCGATGCCCGGCGAGGTCTGCACCGGCTCGCCACCCAGCCGCGCGCATTCGCCGCCGCCCTCCGACAGGCGGATCAGCACCACGACGGCGTAATCCGTGAGTTTCGACAGCCGGAGCATCGGGTATCCCGCCTTAACAGGACCCATGCGGTCCTGATTGTTGGGAGATGGCCCATCCGCCGGCGCGCGTCAAGGGTCCGGCACGCGCACGGCCGCTAAAAGCCCACAGCCTCCAGCAGGTCGTCAAGCTCCAGCCCGGCGAGGGCCGCCATGTCCACCCCGTCCACATACATGTCGAACAGCGCCTGCTTGCGCGCCACGATCGCGGCGATGCGGGTCTCGATGGTGTCGGCGCAGACATAGCCGAACACCTGCACCGGCCGCTCCTGCCCGATCCGGTGCGCCCGGTCCTCGGCCTGGGCCGCCACCGCGGCGGTCCACCAATGATCGACATGGAACACCACCGAGGCGGCGGTCAGGTTCAGTCCCACGCCGCCGGCACGCAGCGACAGCACCATCGCCCGCCGCTCCGGTTCCTGCGCGAAGGCCGCCACCGCCTGCGCGCGGGCCGTCGCGTCCTGCAATCCGGTCAGCAGCAGCGGCCGCAACGCGCGCAGCCGCTCGGCGATGGCGACCGCGCCGAACGGAGCGGCGACGAACTGGCTGAACACCAGCAGCTTCTCGCCGGTCGCGGCATGGCCCTCGGCACGCCGCGCCAGGTCGGCCAGCTTGGCCGACTCGCCGGTCTCGGGGTGCGCGTTGCAGATCTGCTTCAGTCGCAGGATCAACTCCAGCACATGGCTCACCTGCACCGCGTCGCCCAGCGAGCGCAGCCATACCAGCCCCTCCCGCTCGGCCACCTCGTAGGCATGGCGCTGCCTCGGGGTCATCCCCGGGTCGATCACAAAGCGCGTCTTCGCCGGCAGGTCGGCCAGCACCTCGGCACGCCGCCGCCGCAGTTGCATTTCGTCCAGCAGGCGCCGGAACCCGACCATCATGGTCCGCGGGTCGAACCGGCCCGGCGCCACGAATTCCAGCAGCGAAACGAGGTCATCGACGCGGTTCTCCAGCGGCGTGCCGGTCAGCGCCCAACTGCGCACCCGTGGCAACGCCTTCAGCGCCTGGGCGGCCTCGGTATGGGCATTCTTCAGCCGCTGCGCCTCGTCGGCCACCACCACGCCCCAGCGCCGCTTGCGGGGCGCGGCGGCATCACGCCCCGGCAGGTCGGCGAGCAGGCTTTCATAGCCGATCAGATACACGTCCGCCGCCGCCCGCCACGCCGCCAGCCGCTCCTCCGGCGTGCCCCGCACCGTCGACAGCCGCAGTTCCGGCGCCCAGTCGCGCAATTGCGCCCGCCATTGCAGCAGCAGGCTGGCCGGCACCACGATCAGCGCCGGCCCCGTGGCCCCATCGCGCGCCAGCACCCGCAGCGCGCCGATCGCCTGCACGGTCTTGCCCAGCCCCATGTCGTCGGCCAACAGCAGCGAGCCGGCGACCAGCCGCGCGATCCCCTGCTGCTGATACTCCGGCAACGGGCTGCGCCATTGCAGGCCGAACGGGCCTGGTCCCGGCGAGCCGGTCATGCGCGCCTAGTGGTCCGATGCCAACGGGCACTTCAGCCCGTTGGCATCGGACCACCAAATCAAGCGAGTGCGCTGACTCATGCTGAATCTTCCGAATGGGTCAGCGCACTAGTCCGGAGCAGCCGCGTCCCCTCCCGGATCATCCTCCGGGACCGGCTCGGTCAGGCGGTCATCCTCGGAGTAGTCCGACGGCGCCTCCTCAATCTCCACCGCCGGCGCCACCCCTTCCAGGCGCAGCATGTCCCACTGCATGATCCAGCCGCGGATATGGTGGCGCATCGTCCGATTGGCCCGCCGCTCACCGATCGCCGCCGGCGGCGCCGGCCAGCCATAGGCATCCGAATAGCAGCGACGCAGCCGCTCGGCGTGGCGCTGCAACTCCTCGACGCCCGGCGGATGCAGCAGCCGGGCGCGCTGGATCGCCGCGATCGCCCGCCCCACCAGCGCCGCCTGCAGCGGCAACCCCTTCAATTCCAGCCGCGCCGGCAGCTTCTCGTCGTCCTGGCGCGCGTTGATCACCATGTCCTTGTAATCATCTGTGATGGCAGCGGCCGCGTACAGCCCAGGCGGCCGCTGCCCGCCTTCCAGGCCAAGCCAGCGCGCCAGTTCCGCATAGGCCAGCGCGCGCTGCAACGGCCCGTAGCGGCCGATCAGCTCCACCTCGTCGATCAGCACGCACCAGCCGGCGAATCCGGCCCTGCGGAACAACTCGGGCACGAAGCGCGCCCGCTCCTGCGCCAGCCGCGCCGGCGGCACGGTGGCGAGGTCGAACATGCGCCGCGCGCCAAGCGCGCCCAGCGCCTTGCGCATGGCCGACACCGGCGGCCTGGCGCCGGCCAGGAACGCCTCCAGCCCCCGCCGCAACGCCGGGTCCATCTGCCGGCTCAGCAGGTGCAGCAGCGCCGCGAACGGTTGCGACACCTCCGCTCCCGGCGTGCTGGCCCACGCCTCCATGTCCTGCACCGCGCCCGCCCGGCGTTGCAGCGCGTCCAGCGCCAGAGTCACCGGATCGTCGGCATGCCCCTGCACCGCGGCCACCCGCATGGCGGCGGCGAACATCACGCCGGGCAGGTTCAGCGGCGTCTCCTTGCTCACCGCGACCTGGCTGACCACGAAGCCCTGCTGCAACGCCGCCTCGCGCAAATAGCCCAGCAGATGCGACTTGCCGGCGCCGAAGCCGCCGGCGATCACCAGCCCGGGCGCCGCGGCGGCGCGCCAGGCGGCTTCCAGCCCGGCATCGAACGCCGTCTCGATCTCCTGCTCCACGCTGCCCAGCAGGCGGATCGCCGCACCGTTGGGCACACCGGCCCGCAGCGCCTCGATAGCGCTGCGGGCGGCGACCCGGTCCTCGCCCGCCTCGCCCGTCCCCGCTTCGCTCATTGCAGCACCACCAGCGGCGCCAGCATGTTGTCCCGCCCCTGCGGGCGCACGTCGTCCCACAGCCGCATCTTCAGCGCCGTATACTGCCCCAGCGCCCGCCGCGACTCCTCGTCCAGCAGCGGCGGATCGGCCAGCACCGCGAAGAACACGCCCTCGAACCGCTCGGCGTCGTCGATCGTCTGGCGCAGCACCTCGTAGCAATCCATCACCGCCGCCGGGGTATAGACCACCCCCTCCACCACCGCGCGCCGGTCGCGCAGCAACTGGCGGATGTCCAGCAGCACGAGCATCCCGTGGCCACCACAGGCGCGCACCCAGTGGCACAGCGAGATCAGCATCGCCCGTGCGCTGTGCCGGGTGACCTTGGCGCCGATATTGGCGCCCCTCACCTGCCCCACCCGGCGCAGCGTGCCGCGCAGCCACTCCAGCACCGGCGCCTCCAGCGGATTGTCCTCGCCGGCCAGCCGGGCTTCCAGCAGCGCGATCATGGCGTAGCGGAAGTCCTGCGCCATCTGCGGCGCCCGCCAGACCGCCCGGGTCATCTCCTGCGAGAGCTGCCCGCGCAGGAGATGCGGCAGCACGCCCAGCGCCTCGGACAGCGCCGCGAGGTCCATGCGGCGGCCAGGCTCCGGCCAGCGATAGCCGCATTCCGTCAGCAGCCGCTCCAGCCGCGCCTGCATCAGCGTGTCCCAGTCGATCGCCTGGCTCATCGCGAAGAACAGCGTCTGGACGTGCTGCAATTTGAGCATGGCGCTGTCGACGCGAATCGTCGCCAGCCCGTGCCGGCCGGCCCGCGCGCCCAGCCCATCCGCCACCGCCTCCAGCCGGTTCGCCTCGGCGACCACGAAGCGCACCGCCCCGCCGCCCTCGCGGATGAAGCTGGCGAGGTATTCGCGCTCGATCAGGTCGAGCCAGGGCTCAACCGGCGTCGACATGCGACCCACGTGCGCCCGGCAGGAAGCGGATGCCGACGAAGACATGCTCCTCGCCGGCCTCGTCATAGGCGGTCAGCCGCTCCCGCCCCTTGCTGCCGGTGGAGGCCGGCAGGGTGAAGCCAAGGCCCCGCCCGGTCGTGGTGTCGGGCGCGCGGTTCAGCCGCAGCAGGTCGCAGGCGAAGGCATCGCGGGGATACTCGCTCGCCGCCGCCGGCAGCAGCGTCAGCACCTCGTGGATGCCGAGCACGCCAACCACCGGCCCCTCGCCGGCGGAATTGGCCGTCCAGCCCGGCTGTACGCCCGGCGCCAGCACCGCATAGGCTTTCCACACCTGCTCCAGGAAGGCACGCGCATTGAACTTGGCCGCCGCCTGCGCCGCCGCCAGCACCTTCACCAGGGCGGAGGGCCTGATGCCGCGATGCAGCTTCCGGCCGATCTTCACCCCCGGCACCCGTCCGTCGAGCTTCAGCAGGAAGGGGAACGCCGTCACCCGGCCGTCGCGCTCGGACAGCACCACGCCCTGCCGGGCCGCCTCCGCGCGCAGCTCCGCCAGGTACGACCCATCGGCGAAGGCCGTTTCGGCCGCATAGGCCGGGCCGGCCGAGGCTGTCCGCAGCGTGTCGGCCAGCCGCTCGGCCAGCCCGGGCGCCTGGGCAAGCTGGCTCGCCAGCCCGGCGAGGTCACCGGCCTTGCACAGCCTGCGCAGCCGCCGGACCTGCCCCAGCGCCGCGCCCGCCTGCCGCTCGCCGGCATCCAGCGCCCCGTCCAGGGCTGCCAGCGCCGACTCGATGCCCCCATCCAACAACCGCCTGCTCCCCTTATCCGCCGGCAAGCCTTGTTGTGGGTGCGCAGCCTGTCAAGCGCGATTGTCCTGGCACGGCCGGCCCGCCGATACCGACGCCGTGCTAGGCTGCCACATCATCACTTCCCTGAGCCCGCCGGAACACCTCATGCCGCATCGCCGCCTGCTGCTGCTGTTCGTACTGGTCCTGATGGCGGCGGGCGGGCTGGCCATGGGCCTCGGCCGGCCGGAGATCGCCTGCCTGTGCTGGGCCGCCGCCGCCCTGCCGGTGGCCGCCCTGGTGGCCCGCGACACGCTGCGCACCCTGGCCGGGGGCGCGCTGGGGGTGGACATCATCGCCCTGGTCGCCATCGGGGCCGCGCTGGCGATGGGCGAGAGCTTCACCGCCGCGCTGATCGCGCTGATGGTCGCCGGCGGCAGCGCCCTGGAGGAATTCGCGCAAGGCCGCGCCCGCCGGGAGCTGACCGCCCTGGTCTCCCGCGTGCCCCGCGTCGCCCACCGCCAGGAGGGCGCCACCGTCACCGACATCGCCGTCGCGGCGATCGCCGCCGGCGACCTGCTGCTGGTCAAGCCGGGCGAGACCCTGCCGGTGGACGGCACCATCGCCGGCGCCGCCGCGACCCTGGACGAATCCGCCCTCACCGGCGAGCCGCTGCCGGTCACCCGCGCCGCCGGGGAGACCGCGCGCAGCGGCGTCGTCAATGCCGGCGGCCCGTTCGCGCTGCGCGCCGCGGCCACGGCGGAGAACAGCACCTACGCCGCCGTGGTCCGCCTGGTCCAGCAGGCCGAGGGCGAGCGCCCGCCAATGATCCGCCTGGCCGACCGCTGGGCGCTGTGGTTCCTGCCGTTCACGCTGGCCGTCGCCGGGCTGGCCTGGCTGCTGTCCGGCAGCGCCGAGCGGGCGCTGGCCGTGCTGGTGGTCGCCACCCCCTGCCCGCTGATCCTGGCCGCCCCGGTCGCCCTGGTCTGTGGCATTTCGCGCGCCGCCCGCCACGGCGTCATCGTCAAGGGCGGCGGCGCGCTGGAGCGGCTGGCCCGCGTGCGCACCGCGCTGTTCGACAAGACCGGCACGCTCACCTCCGGCACGCCGCGCCTGGCCGGGGTGGAGCCGCTGCCGGGCTTCACCGCCGACGACGTGCTGCGCCTCGCCGCCAGCCTGGACCAGATGTCCCAGCACGTCGTGGCCGCCGCCATCGTGGCCGCCGCGGGCCATGCCGGCCTCGCCCTCTCGCTGCCCGACGATGTGGAGGAGATCCCCGGCGGCGGCCTCTCCGGTCGGGTGGACGGCCGCCGCGTGGTGGTCGGCAGCGCCGGGCTGCTGGCAGCCGCCGGCCTGCCGCCGCCCGCGCGGGGCGCCGCCGCCCGCCGCGCCGCCGCGGCCGCATCCGCCTCCTGGGTGGCGATCGACGGCGTGGTGGCCGGCGCCTTGCTGCTAGCCGACCGCATCCGCCCGGAGGCGCCGCGCGCCATCCGTGCCCTGCGCGCCGCCGGCATCGCGCGCGTGGTGATGGTCACCGGCGACCGTGCGGACGCGGCCGCCGCCGTCGGCGCCGCCCTCGGTCTGGACGAGGTGCACGCCGACCTCGCCCCCGCCGACAAGATCGCCGTGGTCCGCCGCGAGCGCTCCCATGGCGCGACGCTGATGGTCGGTGACGGCATCAACGACGCCCCCGCCCTGGCCGCCGCCGACGTGGGCGTGGCGATGGGCGCGCGCGGCGCCGCCGCCGCCGCCGAGGCGGCCGACGTGGTGCTGCTGGTGGACCGCATCGACCGCATCGCCGCCGCCATCACCGCCGCCCGCCGGGCCCGCGTCATCGCGCTGCAGTCGATCGCCGCCGGCATGGGACTGTCGGCCCTGGCCATGGCCGCGGCGGCCTTCGGCTTCCTGCCCCCGGTCGCCGGCGCCATCCTGCAGGAGGCGATCGACATCGCGGTGATCCTCAATGCTCTGCGCGTTCTGGCCGGCGACCGCCCGCCGCCGCCGCTGCCCGCCACCGCCGGGGTGCCCGCCATCCTGCAGGACCACGCCCGCATGCGCGCCCTGGTGGAGCGCATGCGCCGCACCGCCGACCAGCTCCACGTGCCCGGCCCGATTCCGACCGAGGAGTTGCGCGCCATCAGCGCCTCCCTGCGCACGCTGCTGCTGCCGCACCAGCAGGCCGAGGAGCGGCACACCTTTCCCGAGCTGGCACGCCGCCTGGGCGGGCGCGACCCGCTGGGCGCCATGACCCGCATGCACGAGGAGATCACCCACCACACCGCCCGCTTCACCGCCCTGGTGGACCACCTGGACCACCACGCCGCCGACAGCGAGGCGCGCGAGGCCCGCCGCCTGCTGTATGTGCTGGACGCCGTGATCGCGCTGCACTTGGCCGCCGAGGAGGAGCTGCTGTCCCAGGTGCAGGACCTGCCCCCGCCCGACCCTGCCGGGGTTCACAACGCCCCCGTCGCCCCGTAGTTTCACCCGACACCAGAAGCTCACGGAGAAACGCCCATGCCCGAGACCGTCACACCCGGAACCATGCTGGCCGGCAAGGTCGCCGTCGTCACCGGCGCGGGGGGCGGCATCGGCCGCGAAATCGCCATCATGATGGCCAGCGAGGGCGCGAAGGTCATCATCAACGACATCGGCGCCTCGCTCACCGGCGAGGGCCTGTCGGAGACTCCGGCCCAGCAGACCAAGCAGATCATCGAGCAGCGCGGCGGCGAGGCGCAGATCAACACCGACAGCGTGGCGAGCTGGGAGGGCGGGCGCCGCATCATCCAGTCGGCACTCGACCATTTCGGCCGCATCGACGCGGTGGTGAACAACGCCGGCATCCTGCGCGACGTGATCTTCCACAAGATGAGCGAGGACGACTGGACCAGCGTCATCAACGTCCACCTCAACGGCTGCTTCTACACATCCCGCGCCGCCGCCGAGCATTTCCGCAAGCAGGAGAGCGGCGCGCTGGTGCATATGAGCAGCACCTCGGGCCTGATCGGCAATTTCGGCCAGGCCAATTACTCGGCCGCCAAGCTCGGCATCACCGCGCTGTCCAAGTCGATCGCGCTGGATATGCAGCGCTACAACGTGCGCAGCAACTGCATCGCCCCGTTCGCCTGGAGCCGCATGACCAGCTCCATCCCGGCCACCACGCCCGAGCAGCAGGCCCGGGTGGCGAAGATCCAGCAGATGACGCCGGACAAGAACGCCCCGATGGCGGTGTTCCTGGCGTCGGACGCGGCAAAGGGCGTCACCGGCCAGGTGTTCGCCACCCGCTACAACGAGATCTTCCTGATGTCCTCGCCCAGGCCGGTGCGCGGCATCCACCGCGGCGAAGGCTGGACGCCGGCGCTGATCGCCGAACACGCGGCCCCGGCGCTGAAAGGCTCGTTCATGCCGCTGGACCGCAGCGGCGACGTGTTCAGCTGGGACCCGGTCTGACGCCGCGGCCGGACGGGCGTTCGAGCATGCTGACCGAGGGTGAAATCACGCTATAAAACAAAGTACTGGAGCGTGATGGCCGCTTCCTTCAGCGGCCCTCATGCTCTAGCGAAGGCTCGGGCCGGGCGCCACCGGCGCGGATGGCGTCAGGGGCGCGATCTCGCTGCCGCCCGGCCGCGGGGCTCCGCCGCCGGTCAGCAGCCCCACCGCCAGAAGATCGCCAGGGCGAGACTCGCCAGCAGCATCCCCGTGCCCGCCCGGCCAGAGCCGGCCGCCGGCGAACGAGGCGCCACATGAAGATCCGGGTCGGCTACGAACTGCTCTACGACTGCCCGCAGCCCACGCCGATGATGCTGATGCTGCACATCCACCACAGCCGCGCGGCCGACATCGTGGTGCCCGACCAGGTCACCACCACCCCCCTGGTCCCGGTCACCGCCTATCGCGACGGCTTCGGCAACTGGTGCAGCCGTCTGGTCGCCCCCGCCGGGCGCATCCGCATCGCCAGCACCGCGGTGTTGCGCGACAGCGGCCTGCCGGAGGCGATCACCCGCACCGCCCGCCAGCACGATGTGCAGGACCTGCCGCCGGACGTGCTGGTGTTCCTGCTGGGCAGCCGCTACCGCGAGACCGACCGGCTGTCGGAAACCGCCTGGTCACTGTTCGGCCACACCCCCGCCGGCGCGGCCCGCGTGCAGGCGATCTGCGACTTCGTGCACAATCACATCGCCTTCAACTACGCCGCCGCCCGGCCCACCCGCACCGCGTGGGAGGCGTTCAACGAGCGCCAGGGCGTCTGCCGCGACTTCGCCCACCTGGCGGTGGCGCTGTGCCGCTGCATGAACATCCCGGCGCGCTACTGCACCGGCTACCTGGGCGATTTCGGCACGCCGCCGCCCTACGGCCCGATGGATTTCGCCGCCTGGTTCGAGGCGTATCTGGACGGCGACTGGCACAGCTTCGACCCGCGCAACAACACCCGCGCATCGGCCGAGTGCTGATGGCGCGCGGGCGCGACGCGGTGGACGTGGCGATCAGCAACACCTTCGGCCCGAACACCCTCGCCGGCTTCACCGTCTGGACCGACGAGGCCGCCGAGGGCAGCCTGCCCCCGGCCTAAGTGCGTCGGCGAGCCTAAGTGCGTCGGCGAGCCTGAGTGCGCCGGCGCGCTACGGCGCCAGGGCGCCGTCGATGACCTGGATGGCCTGCGCGCTGTCGCCGCTGGCCAGCGCGCGGCGCGCCTCGGCGATCTGGCGCACCAACTGGCTGTCGTTCGGGTCGCCCGCCGTGCCCTGCGGCACCGAGCGGTCGAGCAGCCGCGTCTCGGCCATCTCCAGTGCCTGCTGCGCCTGCCCGGTGCGGCCGGCCGCCAGCGATACGCGCGCCGAGCGCAGGTAGTCGCGCGGCGTCGCCCCGTCGCCCAGCGGCGGCGCCGGCAGGTTGGGCGCGATGGTCGAGCTTGTGTTGCCCGGCGTGATGTTGCTGGCCTTGTCGGACAGCGGCAGCGAGTTGCCGCTGCCGATCACATTGCCCGGCCGCGCCCCGGTGGCCGGGTCCGTCCCGGCCGGCACCTGAGCCGAGGTCGAGCCCGTGGTCTGGGCCATCGCCGGCACGGCGAGCAGCCCGAGCAGCGCGAGCGCCGCGAGGCCGGAATTGCGCGTAGTGTGTTGATTTCGCATGGGGTGAGACTCCTGAAAAGGGGAAAGTCAACGGCGCCGGACCGGACAAAATTCCGTGCGGTCCATGGGTGCGGCAATCACATCCGGACCGAGCGCCTGTCCTTGACAGATATTGCACGCCACGTGACAGATGAATACTTCGCCTTTACATAGGCTTTCGCCGAATTCGTTCAAGTCCACGCCCGGCGTTTCATCTGGCACGGCGCGGCAACACCCGCTCCGGGGCACCGGCACCTCCATCGGCGTCCCCCGGTTCTCAACCGGCCCGAAACCCCGGTAAAAGGGGGGAGCCGGGCCGTCCCCGGACACCGCCACCACCACCCCCGCGAGGCCCCATGCTGGCACACGCCCTGTTCGACCCGCGCCGCATCGCCCTGGTCGGCGCCTCGTCGGACGCCTCGCGCCTGACCGCGCGCGCCCAGATCTACCTGCGCCGCCACGGCTTCACCGGCGACCTCTACCCGGTGAACCCAAGGTCCGCCGAGGTGCAGGGCGAACGCGCCTATGCCGCCATCGAGGACATCCCCGGCCCGATCGACCTGGCCTATATCCTGGTCGGCACCGGCCAGGTGGAGGCCGCGGTCGCCGCCTGCGCCGCCCGGGGCGTGCCGCTCGCCTGCATCCTGGCCGACGGCTTCGCCGAGGCGGGGCCGGAGGGCGCCGCCCTGCAGGCCCGCATCCTGGCCACCGCCCGCGCCGGCGGCATGCGCCTGCTCGGCCCCAACAGCATGGGCGTCGTCAACCTGCGCGCCGCCACTGCCTGCAGCGTCAACGCGGCGCTGGAGGCCGAGGGCCTGAAGCCGGGCCGCTGGTCGGTGGTCTCGCATTCTGGCAGCGTCATGGGCACGCTGCTCAGCCGGGCGGCCGCGCGCGGCTTCGGCTTCGCCAAGGTGATCGGCACCGGCAACGAGGCCGACCTGTCGGCCGGCGAAATCGCCTCCCTGCTGGTGGACGACCCCGAGACCGACGCCATCCTGCTGTTCCTGGAAACCATCCGCCGGCCGGAGCTCTACGAAGCCGCCGCCCGCCGCGCCCATGCCGCCGGCAAGCCGATCCTGGCCTACAAGCTCGGCCGCTCGGAAGCCGGCGCGGCGCTGGCCACCACCCATACCGGCGCGCTGGCCGGCTCGGACGCCGCCGCCGACGCCTTCTTCCGCGCCATCGGCATCGCCCGCGTGGACATGCTGGACACGCTGCTGGAAGCCCCGCCGCTGTTCATCGGCGCCCGCCCCCTGCCCGCCCCCCGGCGCGCCGTGCGGGTGGTCACCACCACCGGCGGCGGCGGCGCGATGGTGGTGGACCGGCTGGGCACGATGGATATCGCGACCGCCAAGATGGTCGACACTACCCTGGCCGGCGCCAGGCGCGACACCGTGATCGCGGCGCTGAACGAGGCCCGCGCCGCGCCGGACAGCGACATCGCCATCGCGGTGATCGGCAGTTCGGCGCAGTTCCGCCCGCAGGACGCGCTGGCCGGCGTGCTCGGCTCCACCGGCCCGCACAAGCTGGCCGCCTTCCTGCTGCCGCAGGCCGACGCCTCGCTGCGCCTGCTGGCCGATGCCGGCATCGCCGGCTTCCGCACCCCGGAATCCTGCGCCGACGCGGTGCGCGCCTTCCTCGACTGGCAGCCCCCGCGCGACCCTCCGCCGCTGGGCGACCTGTCCGCCGCGGCCGCGCTGCTGTCCGCCGCCATCGACGAGCCGGGCGCCCGCGCGGTGTTCGCCGCCCTCGGCCTGGACGACCGCGCCGTGCGCATCGACCCCGCCGCCCCGCCGCCGCTGGCCTATCCGGTGGCGCTGAAGGCGGTTTCCGCGACCATCGCCCACAAGACCGAGGCCGGGGCGGTGGCGCTGAACATCGCCGACGCCGACGCCCTGAAGGCCGCCTGCGCCGCCATGTCCGCCCGCCTGGGCGATGCCGTCAGCGGCTTCATCGCCCAGCCGATGGTGCGCGGCGTGGCCGAGGTCATCCTGGGCTACCGTCACGACCCGCTGGTCGGCCCCATCGTGGCGCTCGGCGCCGGCGGCGTGCTGGCCGAGATCTACCGCGACGTGGTGCTGCGCCTGGCCCCGGTCACCGAGGCGGAGGCGATGGCGATGATCGCCCAGGTGCGCGGTCTGGCCCCGGCGCGCGGCTACCGCAACCTGCCCAGGGGCGACCTCGCGGCCCTGGCCCACGCGGTGGCCGCCGTCTCACGGCTCGCCGGACTGGCGGCGGTGGCGGAGGCCGAGATCAACCCGCTGATCGTGCTCCCGGAAGGCCAGGGCGTGGTGATGGCCGATGCGCTGATCGCCGCCGCGCCGGCCGGAGAAAGGTAGGCCGGCGCCATGAACAGCCACACCGCCTTCGTTGCCGCCATGATCGCGGCGGGCATGTTCGTGCTGCTGCTCGGCACGTTCTACTTCGGCAATTTCCGCCGCCAGAAGCCGGCGCTGTGGCGGTACGTGGCCGATATCGACCGCGCCGGCGCGATGATCCGGCGCAAGGAATACGACGAGGCCGAGGCGCTGCTGGCGCCGCTCGCCAGCAAGTCGGATGCCCCGCTGCACATCTACCAGCTGCGCGCCGCCATCGCCCAGCACAAGGGCGACTGGGTGGTGGCGGCGCGCCACTGGAAGGCGGCGCGCCGCTATTTTCCGGACGATGCCCTCGGCTTCGCCGGCGGCGCCAGGGTACTGCTCCGCGCCGGCCGCCGCGCCGAGGCCGTGCGCATGCTCGAAGGCGCCCGCAGCCGCGTGCACAACCCATCCCAGCTGACCAAGGTGCTGGCGGAGGCGGCGCAGTCCGCCGGCGACTGGGCGGAGGGGGCGCGGCTTTGGGAGCAGGTCCGAAACGAGGCCGCCGGCGACATCGACAGCTACGTCCGCGGCCATGACTGCCTGCTCGCCGCCGGCCGGCCGGACGAGGCCGCCGCCGTGCTGGCCGACGGCGCCATGCGCTTCCCCAGGGACCCACAGATCGTCCGCGCCGTGGCCGCGGCCGCCCCCCCTGGCGCCCCCGGCCCGGCGTAGCCCCCTACCCCAGCAGCCACGGCGCTCCCGCCGCCTCGGCGATGGCGCGGATGCGCGCGGCCAGCCCGGCGCCCACCGGCACCCCCTCGGCCAGCCGGCGCGCGGCGATCGCGCGTTCGGCGTCGCCGGCCACCAGCACCGGGCGGGCCGGATCGATCGGAGTGGTGGCGCGCATCTGGCCGCAAAAACGGGCCACATCGGCGCGAAAATCGCCGGAATCGCGGAAAATTTCGGGGTTCATCGCCAGGAAAAAATGCCCCAGCCCGATCCCCGGCAGCCGCCGCGTATGGTCGGGGTCGGAGGGGAAGCTCATGCCCGCCAAGCCACCGGCCAGGATGTCCACCATCATCGCCAGCCCATAGCCCTTGTAGCTGGCATTCTCCGCCGAGCCGCCCAACGAGGTGAGGAAGCCGGCCCGCTCGGTCACGTCCGCCGGGTCGGTGCTCGGCCCGCCCTCGGGCGTCAGCACCCAGCCGGGCGGGGCGGCCAGGCCCTCGTTGGCCTTGTTGCGTACCCGGCCGAAGGCCACCGTGGTGGTGGCCATGTCCAGCAGGAACGGCCGCCCCGGCTCGCCGGGGGCCGCGAAGCACCACGGGTCGGTGCCCAGCTTCGCCTGCGCCCCGAAGGTCGGCGCCACCCGCACCCCGGCGGCGGTGGTGGTGACGATGCCGATCAGCCCGGCTTCGGCGGCGATCAGGCCGTAATAGCCGCAGGCGCCGAAATGCGAGCTGTCGCGCACCGACACCGCCGCCATCCCCACCTTCCGCGCCTTGGCCACCGCCAGGCGCATGGCGAAATCCGCCGGCACATGGCCCAGCCCGCCGCCGCCCTCGACCAGCGCCGACACCGGCGATTCGCGGGCGATCCGGGGCGTCGCCGCCAGGTCCAGCCGCCCCTCCCGCCGCCAGCCGTCGTACTGGGTCAGCATGGACATGCCGTGGCTGTCCACCCCGTGCAGGTCCGCCCAGCCGAGGATTTCCGCGGTACGCGCGGCCGGCTCGGGCGGCATGCCCCAGGCGGTCAATATGGCGGCGATCTGGGCGCGGT
>MKWE01000053.1:231943-249054 GCA_001899585.1 Rhodospirillales bacterium 70-18 | reverse complement strand
ATAGGGTGCCGACATGGGTCCTCCTCGGGGATTGCTCGGCTGCACGCTTGCGCGGCGGGCGCGCCGGGGCAAGGGTGCGCCCGACAGGAGACTCGCATGACCGACGTGCCGCCAACCCCGCCCGCCCCACCTGCTCCCGCCCGCCCCGCCGCCAGCCTGCTGGTGCTGCGGGGCGGGCACACGCCGGAGGTGCTGATGGGCATGCGCGGCGCCGGCCACAAATTCATGCCCAACCGCCTGGTGTTCCCTGGCGGCCGGGTGGACGAGGCCGACCACGCCGCCCCCTCGGCGAGCCAGCTGCGCGAGGACGTGGTGGCCCGGCTGATGAGGGGCGCCGACGAGCAACTGGCCCACGCGCTGGGCATCGCCGCCGCGCGCGAGCTGGAGGAGGAGACCGGCCTGACCCTGGGGGCGCCGCCGGAGCTGGCGGGGCTGGACTATATCTGCCGCGCCATCACCCCCGAACGCTCGCCGATTCGCTTCGACGCCCGCTTCCTTGTGGTCGATGCCGAGCAGGTCGGCGGCACGCTGGCCGGCTCGGGCGAGCTTGAGGACCTGCGCTGGTACGGGCTGGAACAGGCGCTGGCGCTGGACCTCGCCTTCCCCACCCGTGGCGTGCTGGAGCGGCTGCTGCACTGGATGGCGCTGGACCCCGGGCTGCGGCGGGCACACGCGCCGGTGCCCACGTTGCGCAACCGCGGCTGGGAGATGGATTAGGGCGGCCGGCTACCGGCGGTACATGTCTCGTGGCACCTCCGCAGCGCCGCCGGGCGCGGCGAGAGAATGCCTGAGCCGGTATGGCTGCATCAGCACTTATTTCGATATCGTACCGATATCCGCGGACAATTGTCAGCACTTAAGAAAACTGTAAGCTTTCTTACAATGCAGCGAGGTAGCGCCCCGCCTGCCTTCAACGTCCGAACATGCGATCCGACATGATCGGACGCCACAAGGGAGACTGCCGCATGGCCCGCGCGCTGAACATCCCGGTGATCACCCCCGACCAGCAGCGGGGCGAGAGGTGCTGACGTACGGGCTGAACCCGATGGCGGTGGGCTCGCCCGCGGACATCGGGCTTGCCCGCAGGATGGTGCGCATCCTGTCCGGCACCCCCATCGGGATCGCCACGATCTACAGGCGAGCTTCCTGCCTCGGATCATGCTGTTCCCGCCGTCGGAAATGGCGCTTCATTGATCGATAAGGCAACTAATATCGCGCGTTCTTTTTGTTAGAGTAAGGAATCGGATTTTTTTTGTCCGTTTACAGATAGCGCTTTCGCCACCAATACTCCCGCCGGCAAGTCTTTTGCTTCTTCTTGTTCACAAAAGAAGACTTGCCTCCTTCCCCTCCCGGACCCTGTATCGATGCCCCTCGCCCGCTACCTGCCCGACCAAATGGGCACCGCCACCCTAACCCCTGCCGGCCCGTTCGAAGCCGGCAGCCTCGCCGAGTTGGTGCTGACCTACACCGCCGGCGCCTTCGGCATCGACGACGGCGGGCACCTCAAGATCGCCTGGCGCGGCAGCTCGGACATGGCCCGGCCGCAATTCACCGACCCGAAGGCCGCCAACTACACCAGCGTCAAGGCCAGCAACGGCGCGGTGCTGGAGGCACGGGTGGACCGGGTGAACATCCGGCCGTGGGTGAACACGCTGTTCATCCGCGTCAGCCAAGGCTTCCTGCGCGCCGGCGAGACCATCACGGCGCGCTTTGGCGACCGCCGCCAGGGGTCGCCCGGGCTGCGGCTGCAGACCAATTGCGAATCCACCTTCGAGTTCAAGGTGCTGGTGGATGCCTTCGCCACCTACGAATTCACCGAGATCGCCCCTTCGCCGGAATTCGCCCTGGTGGCCGGCCCGCCGGCGCGCTGGCAGGCGATCTGGCCGACCCTGGCCAGCAACCCGTTCCGCCTCGCCGTCCTGGCCGAGGACCGCTGGGGCAACCCGACGGAGCAGGCGGAAGCGGTGCTGCGGTTTCGGCCCTCCGCCCCGGTGGCCGGCCTGCCCGAGCAGGCGGTGCTGCGCCGCGACGACGGCCCGCTGGTGCTGGAGGGGCTGCGCGCGGCCCCTGGCGAGCTGTCGCTGGCGGTGGAGGACGCGGCCGGTACGGTGCTGTGCCGGGCCAATCCGCTGCGCGTGGTGGCCGCGCCGAAGCTGCGCCATTTCTGGGGTGACCTGCACGGGCAAAGCGAGGAGACCATCGGCACCAATTCGGTTGAGGATTATTTCGCCTACGCCAGAGACCGCGCCTTCGTGGACATCGTCGGCCACCAGGGCAACGACTTCCAGATGACCGACGCGTTCTGGGGCCGGCTCAACCGCCTCACCCGCGACTACGACGTGCCGGGCCGCTTCGTCGCGGTGCCGGGCTACGAATGGTCCGGCAACACCGGCCGGGGCGGCGACCGCAACGTGTTCTACGCCACCGAAGGCCGCCCGATCCGCCGCTCCTCCTCCGTGCTGGTGGAGTCCGGCACCCCGCAGGCCAGCGACGTACACACCGCCGCCGCGCTGTTCGAGGCGCTGCAGGGCGAGGACGCGGTGGTGATCGCCCATGCCGGCGGCCGCTATGCCGACCTGCAAGCGGCCCATGACGGCCGGCTGGAACGCACGGTGGAGGTGCATTCCACCTGGGGCACCTTCGAATGGCTGCTGCACGACGCCTTCGCGCTGGGCCACCGCGTCGGCGTGGCCTGCCACAGCGACGACCACAAAGGCCGTCCGGGCGCCGCGCATCCCAGCACCATCGGCGGACTGACCTGCTACCTGATGCCGGAACTGAGCCGCCCCGCCCTGTTCGCCGCGCTGCGCGCCCGCCACCACTACGGCACCACCGGCACCCGCCTGTTCCTCTCGGCCGAGGGCCATTTCGCCGCCCCGGTGGCGTTGTTCGACGACGACCCCGCACTCGGCCCGGCCACCGCCCGGCCGGCCACGCGCGCGCAGATGGGCGACATCGTGCGGCCCGGCGGGCAGGCAATGCGGCTGGATGTCGAAGTGGTCGGATCAGCGCCGATCGAGCGGATCGACATCTTCCACGGCCCCACCCTCGTCCACCGCGAGCGGCCGGAGCCGGAGGCGACGAGCCGGCGCATCCGTGTCCTCTGGCAGGGCGCCGAATATCGCGGGCGGGGCCGGGAAGTGCCCTGGCTGGGCGCGCTTCTGGTCGCGAACGGCCGGTTTCTCCGGGCGGAGCCGGTCAATTTCCGCGACCCCGAGCACCCGCTGGAAGTCGTCGAGCCTGGCCGGCGACTGATGTGGCAATCGGCCACCACCGGTAACGGGGCGGGGATCGACCTGTGGATGGAGAACGGGCGGACGGAGGAAATCGTCCTCGAAACCCATCTCGGCGGCGGCCGCTTTCCGACCGCCGCGCTGGACGCCAAGGGGGTGCGGCTGGATTTCGGCGGCCTCGGCCGCGCCCTCTCGCTTTACCGCATGCCGGAGCTGCTGCCGACCCGGCTGGCCTTCAGCCACAGCGTGACCCATGCCGGCACCGCCGACCTGCCGGTGCATGTGCGGGTCACCCAGGCGGACGGCCACCAGGCATGGTCGAGCCCGATCTACCTGATCGCCTGAGTCGCGGCCGGGCGAGGCGGGGCCGGGCGAGGCGGGGCCGATCAGACCACCGCGGCCACGAACTCCACCTCCACCGGCGTGTTGCGCGGCAGGGCGGCCATGCCGATGGCCGAGCGGGCATGCCGGCCGGCCTCGCCGAACAATTCGCCCAGCAGGGTGGAGGCGCCGTCCACCACCATCGCCTGGTCGTAGAAATCGGCCGCCGAGGAGACGAAGCCCACCACCTTGACGATCCGCCGCACCCGGTCCAGCGAGCCCAGCTCGGCGCGCAGCGAGGCCAGGCCATGCAGCACGCAGAGCCGGGCACAGGCGCGCCCGGCCTCGATATCGACATTCTGGCCCAGCCGCCCGGTGGCCAGCAGGCCCTCGCCGTGCCAGGGCAACTGGCCGGACACCCAGGCCAGGCCACCCTCCACCACCACGGGCACGTAGCTGTACAGCGGCGCGCGCGCCGGCGGCAATTCCAGACCCAGTTCGGTCAGACGATTCTCGAAGCTCATGTGGACGCGCCGCTCCCTTGTCGTATTGATTGCGCCCAGCCTAGGCCGGCCGGCGGCGCCACGCCAACCCCTTCCCGGCCAGCCCTTTCCACCCCGCCGCTTCCGTGGCGAAATCAACGCCACAGAACAGAAAAGGAGCCGGGGGATGTCCGTCGTCACCATCGAAGCGCAGGGCGCGATCTCGATCATCCGCATCAACCGGCCGGACCGGCTGAACGCCATCAGCAGCGCGGTGGCGGTGGAACTGCAACGGGCCTTCGAGGATTTCGACCGCAGCGAGCAGCGCGTGGCGGTGCTGTCGGCGGCCGGCGAGCGCGCCTTCTCGGCCGGGGCCGACGTGTCGGACCTGCCGGAGCTGTGGCGCTGCATCCCCAATGTCGGCTTCCGGACCAACAAGCCGATCATCGCCGCCACCTCCGGCTGGTGCGTCGGCGGCGCGATCGTGATGGTGATGATGTGCGACCTGATGGTCTCGGCCGAGAGCACGCAGTTCTACTACCCCGAGGCGAAGCTGGGCCTGACCGGCGGCATGATCAGCTCGCTGGTCACCCGCATGCCGCACAAGCTGGCGATGGAGGTGATGCTGCTGGGCAGCAAGATCTCCGCCCAGCGCGCCTACGAGGTGGGCTTCACCAACCGCGTGGTGCCGAACGGCACGCATGAGCAGGCGGCGATCGCCATGGCAACCGAGCTGCTGGACGCGGCGCCGCTGGTGATCGAGACGCTGAAGCATTTCGTCAACGACATTATCCTGCCGCCCGGCCCGGTGGAGCGGATGGCGGCGACCAGCCAGGTGCTCGGGCGGGTGCGCGCCAGCGCGGATTTGCAGGAGGGCATCGCCGCCCACAAGGAGAAGCGCAAGCCGCGCTTCACCGGGCGGTAACGCTCCCAGAACTGCCCAGATTTACGCCATTGCGCGTGAACGGCGTGCAAATTTCCTGTTCACTTGCATAGTCGATCGGCCTGCCGCCTCGTTTCAGAACCTGAAACCTGTTCGGCATGGTAATTGCGTAGGCATTCCTCGGCCGGTGGCACCGTCGCCATGTTCCGGCATGAACAAGAAACACGAGGAAGGCTTCATGGGATCAGTCCGCACCTGGCTTCGCGGCATCGGCCTGGCCGCCGCCGCAGCCGCCGCTTTCCTGGGGGTATCCGCCCCCACGCCCGCGCGGGCGCAAGGCACCATCAAGATCGGCATCCTGCATTCGCTGTCCGGCACGATGGCGATCAGCGAGACCACGTTGAAGGACGTGATGCTGATGCTGATCGAGGAGCAGAACAAGAAAGGCGGGCTGCTCGGCAAGAAGCTTGAGCCCGTCGTGGTGGACCCGGCCTCCAACTGGCCGCTGTTCGCCGAGAAGGCGCGCCAGCTGATCTCAGTGGACAAGGTGGCCGTGGTGTTCGGCTGCTGGACCAGCGTGTCGCGCAAGTCGGTGCTGCCGGTGTTCGAGGAACTGAACTCAATCCTGTTCTACCCGGTGCAGTACGAAGGCGAGGAAAGCAGCAAGAACGTCTTCTACACCGGCGCCGCACCCAACCAGCAGGCGATCCCGGCGGTGGACTACCTGATGAGCAAGGAAGGCGGCTCGGTGAAGCGCTGGGTGCTGGCCGGCACCGACTACGTGTATCCGCGCACCACCAACAAAATCCTGGAAGCCTACCTGAAGTCCAAGGGTGTCGCCCCGGAAGACATCATGATCAACTACACGCCGTTCGGCCATAGCGACTGGCAGAACATCGTGGCCGAGATCAAGAAGTTCGGCTCCGCCGGCAAAAAGACCGCCGTGGTCTCGACCATCAACGGCGATGCCAACGTGCCGTTCTACAAGGAGCTCGGCAACCAGGGCATCAAGGCCACCGACATCCCGGTGGTGGCGTTCTCGGTGGGCGAGGAGGAGCTGGCGGGCCTGGATACCAAGCCGCTGGTCGGCCATCTGGCCGCCTGGAACTACTTCGAGAGCATCAAGACCCCGGCCAACACCGCGTTCATCAAGGAATGGCACGCCTTCACCAAGAAGCCGAAGCGCACCACCAACGACCCGATGGAAGCCTCGTATATCGGCTTCAACATGTGGGTGAAGGCGGTGCAGAAGGCCGGCACCACCGACCCCACCAAGGTGATCGACGCGATGATCGGCGTGACCGTGCCGAACCTCACCGGCGGCTACGCCACGATGATGCCGAACCACCACATCACCAAGCCGGTGTTCATCGGCGAGATCAAGGGCGACGGCCAGTTCAACGTGGTCTGGAAGACGCCCGGCGAAGTAGTGGCGCAGGAATGGTCGCCGTATCTGGAAGGCTCGAAAGACCTGATCGCCGATTGGCGGCACCCGCTGTTCTGCGGCAACTTCAACGTCGTCACCGGCAAGTGCGGCGGCGCCTCCAAGTAACCGCCCGACCCTGCCTCGCGACCCCTCCCCGCCCGCGCGCGGGGAGGGGAACCGGCCGGGGGCAACCCCCGCGCCGCAACCCCCCGGACCCTCCCGATGATCCGACTCTGCCGAGTGCTGCTGCTGCTGGCCTTGCTGCTGCCAAGCGCCGCGCGTGCCCAGACCGAGGACCCGTTCACCGGGCTGGCGTCGGATAATTTCGACACGGTGGCCGCTGCCGTCGGCGCGCTCGCCACCTCCGGCAACCCGCGCGCCGAGGCGATCATCGCGGCCTTGCAGAACGACGCGCTGTATTTCGCCGATGGCGGCAAGTTCTACATCAAGAACGGCGATGACGATTTCGTCGATGCCCGCACCGGCGCCAAGGCGCCCGGCATCAACGAGGACGACCTCACCTCTGTCAGCGTCAACAACGCCGTGCGGCGCGCCATCGAGGGCGCGATGGGCAACCTCAACCTGTTCTCGGCCAATCGCGCCACTCGGCTGAAGGCGGCCGGCGAGGTGTTCAAAACCCGCGACCCGGCGGCGCTGCCGGCTCTGGACCGGGCGCTCGCCAAGGAGCAGGACGGCGAGGTGAAGCAGGCGCTGCGCCAGGCGCAGGCCGCCGCCCTGCTGGCCAGGCCGGATGCGACGGACGCAGACAAGATCGCCGCCATCGCCGTGCTGCGCGACCGCGGCGACCTGGCCGCCAGCGGCGTGCTGGCCTCACTGGGCGCGCAATCGCCGGCGGTGGCGGCGGCGGCGGCCACCGCGGCGGCGGCGATCGCGCGCATGCAGGAAATGTGGAGCCTGGCGCAGAGCGTGTTCTACGGGCTGTCGCTCGGCTCGGTGCTGCTGCTCGCCGCCGCCGGCCTGGCTATCACCTTCGGCGTGATGGGCGTAATCAACATGGCGCATGGCGAGATGGTGATGCTGGGCGCCTACACCACCTTCGTGGTGCAGCAGGTGATCCGCGCCCACGCGCCGGGGCTGTTCGGCGCCAGCCTGTTCTTCGCGGTGCCGCTGGCCTTCCTGGTCTCGGGCGCGGCCGGCGTGCTGATCGAGCGCTGCATGATCCGCTTCCTGTACGGCCGGCCGCTGGAGACGCTGTTGGCCACCTGGGGGCTGTCGCTGGTGCTGCAACAGCTGGTGCGCAGCGTGTTCGGCGCCTCCAACCGCGATGTCGGCACGCCGGCCTGGATGAGCGGGGCCACCCAGTGGGGCGGGCTGACCATCACCTGGAACCGGCTGACCATCATCGTGTTCGCCTTCCTGGTGCTGGCCGCCCTGATGGCCGCGCTGCGCTTCACCTCGCTGGGCCTGCGCATGCGCGCGGTGACGCAGAACCGCCGCATGGCCGCCGCGATGGGCATCCGCACGCCGTGGATCGACGCGCTGACCTTCGGCCTCGGCTCCGGCGTGGCCGGCATGGCGGGGGTGGCGCTGAGCCAGATCGACAATGTCAGCCCCAATCTCGGCCAGGGCTACATCATCGACAGCTTCATGGTGGTGGTGTTCGGCGGCGTCGGCAATCTGTGGGGCACCGTGGTCAGCGCGCTGACGCTGGGGGTGGTCAACAAATTCCTGGAGCCGGTGGCCGGCGCGGTGCTGGGCAAGATCGTGGTGCTGGTGCTGCTGATCTTGTTCATCCAGCGGCGGCCGCGCGGGCTGTTCCCGCTCAAGGGCCGGGCGGTGGAGGCATGAGCCGCGCATCCACCCTCATCTGCCTGGTGGCCGTGCTGGGCGGCGCGCTGCTGCTGGCCGCGCTCAACCTCGGCACCGCGCCGGAGTCGGCCGCCCATGTGCCGACCTATGTGGTCTCGCTGGTCGGCAAATATCTGTGCTTCGCCATCCTGGCGCTGGCGGTGGACCTGGTGTGGGGCTTCGCCGGCATCCTCAGCCTGGGGCATGCGGCGTTCTTCGCGCTCGGCGGCTACGCCATGGGCATGTACCTGATGCGCCAGATCGGCACGCGCGGGGTATACGGCAACGCGGTGCTGCCGGATTTCATGGTGTTCCTGAACTGGAAAGCATTGCCCTGGTACTGGATGGGGTTCGACAACGCGCTGTTCATGCTGCTGATGGCGGTCGCCGTGCCCGGCCTGCTGGCGCTGGTGTTCGGCTGGCTGGCCTTCCGCAGCCGGGTGTCGGGCGTGTACCTGTCGATCATCACCCAGGCGCTGACCTACGCGCTGCTGCTGGCCTTCTTCCGCAACGACATGGGGTTCGGCGGCAATAACGGGCTGACCGACTTCAAGGACATGTTCGGCCTGCCGCTGTCGACCGAGTCCACGCGGGTCGGCCTGCTGCTGGCCACCGCGGCGCTGCTGTGCGCCTGCCTGCTGATCACCCGCTATCTCGTCACCTCCCGCTTCGGGCGGGTGCTGATCGCGGTGCGCGACACCGAAAGCCGCACCCGCTTCCTCGGCTACCGGCCGGAGCACTACAAGCTGTTCGTCTTCGTCGTCTCCGCCATCATGGCCGGCATCGGCGGCGCGCTGTACGTGCCGCAGGTCGGCATCATCAACCCCAGCGAATTCGCGCCCGCCAACTCCATCGAAGCCGTCATATGGGTCGCCGTCGGCGGCCGCGGCACGCTGGTCGGCGCGATCCTGGGGGCGGTGCTGGTGAATGCCGGCAAGACCTACTTCACCGGGGCGCTGCCGGAATTGTGGCTGTTCGCGCTGGGGGCGCTGTTCATCCTGGTGACGCTGCTGCTGCCGGGCGGGATCATGGGATTGCTGTCGCGGGCGCGGAAGGCCCCGAAGGCGGCGGCGGTGCGGGAGCCTGCGGAATGAAGGAAGCAAGCAGTTCTTTTTTTAAAAAAAGAACCAAAAAACTTCAATCGTTCGAATTCGGTGCCGGCTCGCGTTCCGAGCCAATCGGACAAAGTTTTTTTGCTTCTTTTTGTTCACAAAAAGAAGACTTCCTTCCTCCGCTTCAAGGTGCAGCATGAGCCGCCCCCAGGAAGACACCCTGCTCTACCTCGACGGCGTCAGCGTCAGCTTCGACGGCTTCCGCGCGCTGAACGCCCTGAGCTTCTTCATCGAGCACGGCGAGATGCGCGCGGTGATCGGCCCCAACGGCGCCGGCAAGACCACCATGATGGACGTGATCACCGGCAAGACCCGCCCCGACCAGGGCCGCGTGGTCTTCGGCCGCGACACCGACCTCACCCGCCTCGACGAGCCCGCCATCGCCGAGCTCGGCATCGGCCGCAAGTTCCAGAAACCCACGGTGTTCGAGCCGCACACCGTCTGGGACAACCTGCTGCTCGCCCTGGCCGGCGACCGCCGCCCGCGCTTCACCCTGTGGGCGCGCGAAACCGCCGAGGAAGCCGAGCGCATCGAGGCGATCCTGGCCACCACCCGCCTCGGCGAATTGCGCCGCCGCCGCGCCGGCGACCTCAGCCACGGCCAGAAGCAATGGCTGGAAATCGGCATGCTCCTGGCCCAGGAGCCGCAACTCCTGCTGGTGGACGAGCCGGTCGCCGGCATGACCGACGCCGAAACCGAGCAGACCGCCGAGCTGCTGCGCGAGATCAACCGCACCCGCAGCGTGGTGGTGGTGGAGCACGACATGGATTTCGTCCGCGCCCTCGGCGTGAAGGTGACGGTGCTGCACGAAGGCTCGGTGCTCAGCGAGGGCAGCATCGACTATGTCAGCGAAGACCCGCGGGTCGTCGAAGTCTATCTGGGGCGATAGCGATGCTCACCGTCGAGAAGGTCGGCCTGCATTACGGCGCCGCCATCGCCCTCCGCCAGGTCTCGCTGCGCGCCGAGATCGGCGAGGTCACCTGCCTGCTCGGCCGCAACGGCGTCGGCAAGACCAGCCTGCTGCGCGCGGTCACCGGCGTCCACCCCGTCTCCGCCGGCCGCATCACCTGGGACGGCGCCGACATCACCCGCCTGCCCACCTACGAGCGCGCCCGCCGCGGCATCGCCAGCGTGCCGCAGGGCCGCGACATCTTCCCGCTGCTCAGCGTGCGCGAGAACCTGGAGACCGGCTTCGCCGTCCTGCCGCGCGGCCAGCGCCGCGTGCCCGACGAGATATTCGACCTCTTCCCCATCCTCCGGACCATGCTCCGCCGGCGCGGCGGCGACCTCTCCGGCGGCCAGCAACAGCAGCTCGCCATCGCCCGCGCCCTGGTGATGAAGCCCCGCCTGCTGGTGCTAGACGAACCGACCGAGGGCATCCAGCCCAGCATCATCAAGGATATCGGCCGCGTCATCACCCTGCTGCGCGAGCGCGGCGGCATGGCCATCCTGCTCGTCGAGCAGTATTATGACTTCGCCCGCGCGCTCGCCCAACGCATCGCCGTGATGGACCGTGGCGACATCGTGCTGGACGGCCGGCGAGAGGAGCTCGACGAACAGGATGTCCGCCGCCGCCTCTCCGTCTGAGCACCAGCGCGCCCATGGCGACCTGCACGTCACCATGAAACTGCGCGAGGGCCGCACGGTCCTGGACGACCTGCGCCAGCAGGGCTGCCTGAAGGCCCGCTTCCCCCGCCCCCCCGGCTGGGCCGAGGTGGTGACGCTGAACACCTCCGGCGGCGTCGCCGGCGGTGACACCCTGCGCACCACGCTGCGCGTCCGCCACGGCGCCAGCGCCAGCTTCGCCGCCCAGGCCGCCGAACGCTTCTACCGCGCCCTGCCCGAGGACCCCCCCGCCCACATCCGCACCAGCCTCGCCGTCGAACCCGGCGCCGCCGCCGAATGGCTGCCGCAGGAAAGCATCCTGTTCGAAAGCTGCGCGCTGGACCGCACGCTGCACGTGGAACTGGCCGCCGACGCCTGGTTCCTCGGCGTCGAATCCCTGGTCTTCGGCCGCGCCCTGATGGGCGAGCGCGTCGCCAACTGCCGCCTGCACGACCGCATTCGCATCGACCGCGCCGGCCAGCCCTTGCTGCACGACGCCATCCGCCTGCACGGCCCCGCCGACGCCCTCGCCCGCCCCGCCATCGCCGCCGGCGCCGGCGCGCTCGCCACCCTGGTGCTGGTGGCGCCCGACGCCGACTCGCGGCTGGCGCCGCTGCGCGCGGCGTGGAAGAACAACGACGCCGGCGCCAGCGCCTGGAACGGCATGCTGCTCGCCCGCGTCACCGCCGCCGACGGCGCCGCCCTGCGCGAGGCCGTGCTCGCCGCCCTGGCCTGCCTGCGCGGCCCCCGCCCCCTGCCCCGCGTCTGGATGTGTTGAGGAGACCCCGATGAACCTGACGCCGCGAGAAAAGGACAAGCTGCTGATCGCCATGGCCGCCCAGGTCGCCCGCCGCCGCCTGGAGCGCGGCGTCAAGCTCAACCACCCCGAAACCGTCGCGCTAATCACCGATTTCGTCGTGGAAGGCGCCCGCGACGGCCGCACGGTCGCCGACCTCATGCAATCCGCCGCCCAAATCCTCACCCGCGAACAGGTCATGGAGGGCATCGCCGAGATGATCCACGACGTCCAGGTCGAAGCCACCTTCCCCGACGGCACCAAGCTCGTCACCGTTCACGAGCCGATCCGATGATCCCCGGCGAAATCATCACCGCCCCCGGCGACATCGAACTCAACCCCAACCTCCCCCGCACCACGCTGGAAGTCGCCAACACCGGCGACCGCCCCATCCAGGTCGGCAGCCACTACCACTTCGCCGAAACCAACCCCGCCCTCGCCTTCGACCGCACCCTCGCCCGCGGCCAACGGCTGGACATCGCCGCCGGCACCGCCATCCGCTTCGAACCCGGCCAGCGCCGCACCATCACCCTCATCCCCTTCGAAGGCGCCCGCGAAATCCACGGCTTCCGCGCCGACATCATGGGAGCGCTCGACTGATGGCCCGCATCACCCGCCGCGCCTACGCCGACATGTACGGCCCCACCACCGGCGACCGCGTCCGCCTCGCCGACACCGACCTCTGGGTCGAAGTCGAGCGCGACCTCACCACCTACGGCAACGAAGTCAAATTCGGCGGCGGCAAGGTCATCCGCGACGGCATGGGCCAGTCCCAAGCCTCCCAGGCCGAGGGCGCCGCCGACACCGTCATCACCAACGCGCTGATCATCGACCACTGGGGCATCGTCAAAGCCGATGTCTCGATCATCAACGGCCGCATCGCCGCCATCGGCAAGGCCGGCAACCCCGACATCCAGCCCGGCGTCACCATCATCATCGGCCCCGGCACCGAAATCATCGCCGGCGAAGGCAAGATCCTCACCGCCGGCGGCATCGACGCCCATATCCACTTCATCTGCCCGCAACAGGTCGAGGAAGCCCTGGCCTCCGGCATCACCACCATGGTCGGCGGCGGCACCGGCCCCGCCACCGGCACCGCCGCCACCACCTGCACCCCCGGCCCCTGGCACCTCGCCCGCATGCTCCAGGCCGCCGAGGCGCTGCCCGTCAACCTCGCCTTCGCCGGCAAGGGCAACGCCTCCCGCCCCGCCGCCCTGGAAGAAATGATCCGCGCCGGCGCATCCTCCCTCAAGCTCCACGAAGACTGGGGCACCACCCCGGCGGCCATCGACTGCTGCCTCTCCGTCGCCGACGCGCACGACATCCAGGTGATGATCCACACCGACACCCTCAACGAATCCGGCTTCGTCGAAGACACCATCGCCGCCTTCAAGGGCCGCACCATCCACGCCTTCCACACCGAAGGCGCCGGCGGCGGCCACGCGCCCGACATCATCCGCGTCGCCGGCCTGCCCTACGTGCTGCCCAGCTCCACCAACCCCACCCGCCCCTACACCGCCAACACGCTCGACGAACACCTCGACATGCTGATGGTCTGCCACCACCTCGACCCCTCAATCCCCGAAGACGTCGCCTTCGCCGAATCCCGCATCCGCCGCGAAACCATCGCCGCCGAAGACATCCTCCACGACCTCGGCGCCCTCTCCATGATCTCGTCCGACAGCCAGGCCATGGGCCGCGTCGGCGAAGTCATCATCCGCACCTGGCAAACCGCCCACAAAATGAAGGTCCAGCGCGGCCCCCTCAAGCTTGCTGAAGGAGGGGGCGACGGCCCCGCCGACAACAACCGCGTCAAACGCTACATCGCCAAATACACCATCAACCCCGCGATAGCCCAAGGCCTCTCCCACGAAGTCGGCTCAGTCGCCATCGGCAAACTCGCCGACCTCGTCCTCTGGTCCCCCGCCTTCTTCGGCGTCAAACCCGACCTCATCCTCAAAGGCGGCAGCATCGCCATGGCCCCCATGGGCGACCCCAACGCCTCCATCCCCACCCCCCAACCCGTCCACTACCGCCCCATGTTCGGCCAACTCGGCCGAGCCCTCGCCGCCACCTGCATCACCTTCCTCCCCCAGGCCGCGCTGGACGACAACCTCGGCGAAAAACTCGGCCTCTCCCGCCTCCTCTCCCCCGTCAAAAACACCCGCACCATCGGCAAAAAAGACATGGTCCTGAACAACGCCCTCCCCGTCATCGAAGTAGACCCCGAAACCTACGAAGTCCGCGCCGACGGCGTGCTCCTCACCTGCGAACCCGCCACGGTGCTCCCGATGGCGCAGCGGTACTTTTTGTTCTGACGGAGTGAAGGAAGCGAAGTCTTCTTTTTGTGAACAAAAAGAAGCAAAAAAACTTCATCCGCGCCTTCGGCCCAATTCACGGAGGGAACCGAAGGCACGGACGATGTCGTTGCGCCGCTGATCAGTCCTCTTGGCGGAAGTCTTGGCGCGGCACCCCGACGACGCGGATTCATCGACAGAAGGCCTCACTGCTAAGGCATGCGAGGAAGCGTAGCCAACAATATTGCGGGAAATCCCGATATCTCCGCGACATCATGCGTAAATGTCACTGAAACGCGATATTGCCCGGGAGAAAAGTGCATGGACTCAAGATAAATATATATATAATTTTGGTCAAGCATGTTTTGTCCGACGTTCGAAAATGCAGTGTCAAGTAAGATTTTATTCGACACCCCACCTATTTGAACAATTTTCATACTAAGCGGTACTGGAATTGCTTTTTTCTGTAATAACGCTCGTACAGACGCGCATTGCCGTCTTTTGCCTGCAGCGAGTCGAACAGTTTTATCCGATCGCACGATGGGTAAACGCACTTCAGACCGATATGGAATTCATAAGTAGTTGCGTAATTCAACTGAAAAGTTAACTGAGCGGTACTACCCTGGCGCCCTACGTTCGGAAATGGCTCCTGAACTGTTGCGGCATCACCGAGCATGGTCGCACACGAAGCGACAAGAAGGACAGCCCCCAAGAGAAGCGTTTTTGCGCAGTGTATTTTCATTGTCGGCCCCAAGGTTGATGTTTTTCGAGCTCAATTTCTGGTTTTGCGAGTCGCTCCGACAAACTCCTACTGGTGGGATCGGCCGGCATGGTAGTTCTTCAATTTCCGCTGATTCGGTGAGGCCCGTCACGTACGCGCTTTCAAAATGAGGTGACTACTGGCATCTGTTGTCTCCAGCACACATCTCATTTCATCATCCACAATGGATGCCAGTCATTGTCACGTATGTTAAAATATTGTACGCAGTTAAGTCCAGAAAATTGAAAACTAATCTGCTGATATGGACTTCGTTCGAGGTTGAATACGGCAATATCGACATATTTTCCGTTATATGTGTGTTTATTGGTATTGTTGAAAAACTTGAGATCGACATTATTAATGTAATTTAGAAATTTAGCGCCAAAAATCTTCACCAAATCATTCATCGTGATACACTCCCTGTCGGGAGAAATATAAACATTCAGAAACACGCGCGGCAGGTCAAGACGGAGCGGCGGCTTTACCTTGCGCCTCTCTTCGACGTTGTCGCGGAATGACGCCGAGACGCTCGGATCAACGATCAGACTCGCGACCGGAGCGGCGATCGAAATGAGCGAATCCGGCCCGACCGCGAGCGAGCCACTCGTCAACGCCCAGCCCTCCCCGCCCTTCCAAGCCGAATGTCGCCCCAGTCGAACCCCGAGCGTGCGCGCGACCGCGTGCGCATCCGCAAGCGTCGGCAGGTCAAGAACCGCGCGAATCCGCCCCAGCAGCAACTGCCCAGGCGTCGGCGTGCATCCTTCCGTCAGCAGCGCCGCCGCCCCCACCAGTGCCAGGCACAGCAACCGGACCGCTCGACGAACCCCGGTATCAGGCGTCACCTGCACCCCGCACCAAGATCGAGCTTCGGCGGCGGCCATGATCCCGGGAAGTTCTGTTGTTGCCTGGGGCATGTCGGCTGCTGACGTTTCCTGACGCATGCCAATTGTTCGTTTGATCGGCCACCCGAATCCGGCGCCCGTCCTGCGTCCCGTGGACAGCCTGCTCAATGGCACGCAACTCTCCCATCATCAAGGAAATCGCAGGCGCGAATGGAATGTGGCAACACGACGATGGCCATATTTTCCAGACCACTATATGAGCAAACCAATGTGTATGGCGCGGTTTTGGGCCACTCGTCTTGCGGTATCCGGGGAACCACGAAGCGTCCATCCTGCGGCATCAACTCGATCTTGTCCGATGGCGGCCCCGCAAATAAACTGACTGTCTTGAGGGGCCTGCCATTTCGCGTCGGCGGACAGCCGATGTCGTCTCCGGCCACAGCAGCCGATCCACCAAAGATACAACGTAAAACTATGAGATATATGGCAACCCTGTTAATTGACAACATGATAGTATTCCCCCTGATCGACTAATTGCCCATTAGGATTTTTAAAACGAATGATGCGCTCGCTTGGAGTGTGATGAAGCCAAACGCGACCGTTTCTTCGTATGTTCCATTGATCGATCACCCGGACCCCATGCTCGTCCTGCCCGAGATAAATGGCGGCATGCCCTTGATAGTGCCCGTTCGCGTCAAATGTGGCGATCGCGGTCCCGGGACGGATGGTCGAATTGCCGCCCACCGGCGCGCCACGCCGCCATTCCGTTGACCGTGGCGCGCCGGTCGCCTGTTGAACCAGCGCCACACACTTCCCTGTTCCAACCGATGCCTGGCCGTTCCACTGTCTGGGGCAGCACCCGCGAAAGGCCCCCCACCATGCCCCACACCGCCTCCTGCCTCTGCGGCGCCCTCCGCCTCACCGCCACCGGCCAGCCCTACCGCGTCGGCATCTGCCATTGCATGGATTGCCGCAAGAGCCACGGCGCCCTGTTCCACGCCTCCGCCATCTTCCCCGCCGATGCCGTCACCATCCAGGGCGAGTCCCGCGAATACGCCGGCCGCCAGTTCTGCCCCACCTGCGGCTCCCCGGTCTTCGGCATCTTCGGCGACGAGATCGGCATCAACCTCGGCGCCTTCGACGCCCCCGACCAGTTCACCCCCACCTACGAACTCTGGACCATCCGCCGCGAATCCTGGCTCCCGCCCTTCCCCCTCGCCAGGCACCACGAGCGCAACCGCCCTACAGCCACCCGCACCGAGCCATAACCCCGGCCGAAGGCCCACCAAAGTTTTCTGCGCGCTTTTGTTCAAATAAGCGCCGCTTCCTTCCTCCCCTGAATCCCCTTGCAGCGGCCCCGAAAGTCATCATAACTAACAACCGTGAACCTCCCCGCCCCGGCCTCCGCGCTCGGCCAACGCTACGCCCCGCATATCGCGGACCTCTGCGCCCGCCTGGCCGAAATCGCCGCGCGCTATCATCGCCTGTCCCCGTTGCTGGTCCTGGTCTGGTTCCGCCTGCGCCGCACCCTCGCCCGGCTCGACC
>MKWE01000053.1:95846-231906 GCA_001899585.1 Rhodospirillales bacterium 70-18 | reverse complement strand
GCCGCGTCCGCGCGGCGGCGCCGGCACGCCGGCCATCAACCCGGCCGACGCCTGGCGCCCCCGCCGCACTCCTCAGGGCCATGCCTGGCTGATCCGCCTGCACCAGCCGCTGGCCCAACTGGCCCCGCGCGTCGAAGCCCTGCTCCACGACCCCGACATCGCCGCCCTCTGCGCCGCCGCCCCCCAGCCCGCCCGCCTGTCGCGCCCGCTCTGCCGCATGTATGGCATCGAGCCGCCGCCCCATCTCCGCCTGCCGCCCCGCCCGAAGCCCCAGGCTCCGCCGCGCCCGCCACCGCCGCCCCCGCCGCCGCCGTTCCGCGAACATTCAGGGCAGGTCTGGCCCTTCGTCCCGCAGCGCCTGCGCCTGCGCGTCCCCAACCTCACCCGCCGAACTTCGCCCGCCTGAGCCGCGTCGCCCTCGCACGCCCCTGGTCATTTTGATATCATAATTTTTATCTCCCTTATTCCCCACCATCAAACCCCCTACACTTCACCCATGAAATTCCACTGCGACACCGTCCTCCCCACCGCCACCTGGCCCGCCGAGGCCGCCACCGACTCCGTGCTGATCGATTTCGACCGCCGGCACCGCCGCCGCATCCTGCTCACCACCGAATCCGGCGCCGAAGTGCTGCTCGATCTCCCCCAGGCCGTCCGCCTGCGCCACGGCGACGGCCTGAAACTCACCAACGGCAAAATCATCCGCGTCGTCGCCCGCCCCGAGCCGCTCGCCGAAATCCACGCCCACGACGACGCCACTTTGGTCCGCATCGCCTGGCATCTCGGCAACCGCCACCTCCCGGTCCAGCTCATCCGCGACAAAATCCGCATCCGCACCGACCACGTGATCGAGGAAATGGTCGAGGGCCTCGGCGGCCACGTAGACCGCATCGAAGCCCCCTTCGACCCCGAAGCCGGCGCCTATGCCGGCGGCCACCATCACCACCACGACGATGACCACGAACACTAACCCCGCCGCCCTGCTGCGCCTGCTGGCCTGGCTCTCCCCCGCCTTCCCCACCGGCGGCTACGCCTGGTCGCACGGCATCGAATGGGCGGTCGAAGCCGGCGACATCGCCAACGCCGAAACCCTGCGCCTCTGGCTGGAAAACATCCTCCGCCACGGCGCCGGCCGCACCGACGCCATCCTGCTGCGCCACGCCCACCGCGCCGCCGCCGACATCGAGGCCCTCACCACCCTCGCCGCCCTGGCCCGCGCCCTCGCCGCCTCGCGCGAACTCCTCGCCGAAACCACAGCCCAGGGCAACGCCTTCCGCGCCGCCGCCGCCGCCTGGAACCCCGATGTCCTCACCCGCCTCGTAGGCGACCTCCCCTACCCCATCGCGGTAGGCGCCCTCGCCGGCGCGCAAGGCATCGCCGAGAACGACGCCACCCTCGGCGTGCTCCAGGCTTTCGCCGCCAACCTCATCTCGGCAGCCGTCCGTCTCGTCCCCCTCGGCCAATCCGCCGGCCTCGCGGTGCTGGCCGCCCTCGAACCCGCCATCACCGCCATCGCCGCCGAAACCCAAAGCGCCGGCCTGGATGATATTGGCAGCCTCACCTGGCGCGCCGACATCGCCGCCATGCGCCACGAAACCCAGTACACAAGGTTGTTCCGCTCATGACATCCCCCAACGGCCCGCTGCGCGTGGGCATCGGCGGCCCGGTCGGCACCGGCAAAACGGCGCTGATGGACGCCTTGTGCAAGGCGCTCTCTCCCCGCTACGACATCGCCGCCATCACCAACGACATCTACACGAAAGAGGACGCCGAATTCCTCACCCGCGCCGGCTCACTCCCCCCCGAGCGCATCATGGGCATCGAAACCGGCGGCTGCCCCCACACCGCCATCCGCGAGGACGCCAGCGCCAACCTCGCCGGCATCGCCGAACTGCGCCGCCGCTTCCCGGCGCTGGACGTGATCCTGATCGAAAGCGGCGGCGACAACCTGGCCGCCACCTTCAGCCCGGAACTGGCGGACCTGACCATCTACGTCATCGACGTGTCGGCCGGCGACAAGATCCCCCGCAAGGGCGGCCCCGGCATCACCCGCAGCGACCTGCTGGTGATCAACAAGATCGACCTCGCCCCCCATGTCGGCGCCAGCCTGGAGGTGATGGACCGCGACGCGAAGCGCATGCGCACCGAACGCCCCTTCATCTTCACCAACATCCGGGCCGGCCACGGCGTCCCCGAAATCGCCGCCTTCATCGAACGCCAGGGCGGCCTCCCCGCCTCCGCGTGAACCTTGACCTGCCTGCCCCCTACCGCAACCCCAGCCCCCGGGCGATCATCCCCCGCAACACCTCCCGCGTGCCCCCGCGCAACGAGAACGAAGGGATATGCAGCATGGTGTGCCCCAGCACCGCGGCCAGCTGGTCCGCCCCATCGGCCTCCGGCTCGGCCTCCAGCAGCAGCCGGACGATCTCGGGGATTTCCTGTTCCAGAGTGTTGCCGACCTCCTTCACCAGCGCGGCCTCAAGCGCCGGGTTGCCACCCTGTTGCAGCATGCCGGCCACCGAGCGCGACATCCGGCGCAGCGCGATCATATGCGCCGCCAGCCGCCCCACCGCGACCGCCACCCGCTCGGACGGCGCCGGCCCGGCGGCGCGCAGCAATTCCACCACCACCTGGAAACTGGACAAAAACCGCTCCGGCCCGCTGCGCTCATAGGCGAGTTCGCTGGTCACCTGCTGCCAGCCCTGGCCGAGCTGGCCGATCACCGCGTCCTCCGGCAGGAAGGCGTCGGTGAACACCACCTCGTTGAAATGATGCTCGCCGGACAGCGCGCGCACCGGGCGGATGCTGAGGCCCTTGGTGTGCTTCAGGTCCACCAGCAACTGGCTGGTCCCCTCGTGCCGTTCGCCCGGCCCGGTGCGGCAGAACAGGATCATGTAGTCGGCCAGATGCGCGCCGGAGGTCCATAGCTTGGTGCCGTTGACCAGGAACCCGCCCTGCACCGGCGCGGCACGGGTGCGGACGGAGGCGAGGTCGGAGCCGGAATCGGGCTCGCTCATGCCGATACAGAACCCGCATTCCCCGGCCGCGATGCGCGGCAGGATGGCGCTGCGCTGCGCCTCGGTGCCGGCGCGCAGCAGCAGCGGGCCGGATTGGCGGTCGGCGATCCAGTGCATGTTCACCGGCGCCCCGGCGGCCAGCATCTCCTCCAGCACCACGTAGCGTTCCAGCGCGCTGCGTTCGTGCCCGCCGTAACGCTTCGGCCAGGTCATGCCGATCCAGCCGCGCTGGCCCATCTTGCGGCTGAAATCGCGGTCATAGCCGTTCCAGCTCTCGGCGCGCTGGCGCGGCGTGCGGCCGGCCAGTTCGGCGGCCAGGAAGTCGCGCACCTCCAGCCGCAGGGTTTCGGCTTGCGGGCAGGGCGGCGGCGGGGGGAAGGCGATGGCGGTCATGGCGTGCTCCCGGCTCAGGCGGCGGTGATTTCGAACCAGAGCCGGTCCGGCCCGGCGGCGGCCATGTGGCGGCCCAGCAGCGCCGCCCATTCGGCCTCGTTGCCGAACTCGTCGCGCCACGACCACAGCCGCTTGGTCAGGTAGTGCAGGCTGTGCTCGTAGGTGAAGCCGATCGCCCCGTGCACCTGGTGCGCGATCGCCGCCCCCTGGCTCGCGGCCTCGCCGGTGCGCTGCTTGGCGGCGGCGATCGGCAGCAGCCGCACCGGCGCCAGCGCCTCGGCGGCGCCGTCCGCGGCGGCGGTGGCGGCGGCGGCCTGGCCGGCGAGGACCGCCAGATTGTGCTGAACCGCCTGGAACTTGCCGATCGGGCGGCCGAACTGCACCCGATCCAAGGCATATTGGGTGCAGCTTTCGACCAGTTTCCCGAGTGCGCCGGCCATCTGCTGGCTGCGCATGGCCGCCCCCATCGCGCGCAGATGCGCCGCCTCCACGCCCGCCGGGGCGACCGCCTCGGCGGGCAGGTCGGCGGCGATATGCAGCGTGTCGCGCGGTTCCAGCGCCAGGTTGTGCGCGGGTTCCAGCGTCCAGGCCCCGGCCGGCACCAGGGCTACCATCGGCGCCGCGCGGTGCATCGCCACCACCGCCAGGGCGGCGACATTGCGCCCCCAGGGCACGCGGCGCACCGTTCCGGACAGGTGCCAGCCGCCCCCGGCGCGCGCCGTCAACGCCAGGGAATCCGTGGCGCGGACGGGGGCGACGGAGAGCGGGCCGTCCGGCATGTCCAGGCCGGCGCCGGCCAGCAGCCAGCCGGCCAGCATGGTTTCCGCCAGCGGCAGCGGCACCGCGTGGGCGCCGGCGACCGCCAGGATGGACAGCGCCTCGGCGGGTTCCACGCCGTAGCCGCCGGCCGCTTCCGGCAGCAGGGCGCGGGTCAGGCCGGCCGCCTCGATCTCGGCCCAGGCCGCGGCGGGCCAGGTGCCTGCTTCGGCGGCGGCCAGCACGCGGGGGGAGACATGGTCGGCGAACACGCGGTTCGCGGTGAGTTGCAGCAGGTTGGACTCGTCTGGCATCGGCCGGTTTCCGCCCCTTGGATGGATTTGGGGCGATTGTGTCGTGCCGCGGCCGGCCGCGCCAGCCTTGCCCTGCCAGCCCGGCTCCACCTGGCTGAGCCGGGCCGGCCCGTCAGGACATCGTTGTGCCGTAGGCGAAGGCGGTGTCGTGGAAGGCCGAGGCGCCGGCCTGGCGCGGGCGGGCGGGTCGGACGTTGCGGGGCATGCCGGCCTTGACCACCGCCTCTACCCGGTTGCGCGCGCCGAGTTGGCGGTAGAGCGCCGCCAGATGGGTCTTGACGGTCGGCACGGCCAGGCCGAGGCGGCGGGCGATGTCCTTGGTGGAGCGACCTTCGCCCAGCAGGCTCAGCACGTCGCGCTGGCGCGCGGTGAGGGCGGGGCTGGACTCGGCGGCCGGCTCGGCGAAGCGCACGCGCGGCGGGCCGGCGACCACCTCCGCCGAGCCGATCACCTGGATGGCCCGCAGCAGGTGGTCCACCGAGGTGGCGGCGGCGCGCGCCGGCGGCGATCCGGCCAGTCCGTGCGCAAGCGCCGCATGCGGCATCGGGTCGTCCAGCTCACTGTCCAGAACATCCAGCCCAGGTGGCACATCCATTCCAGGTGGAATGTCGCCCGCGCTGGCGAGCGGCAGGAAGTTCACGTGCGGATAATAGCGCCGGAGCATGTCCACATCGAAGGCGCTGCCGTATCCGGAGAATTGCGTATCGACCAGCATGGTATCGCACTGGCCCGCTTCAAGCAGCGCGTGCACGTCCCCGACATCGTTTGCCATGACGATATTGCATCCGGGGTGGCAGATCCGCAGCAGCACAGAGATGGCCGAGCGGAGCGCCGTATTATGGGTAGCGATCAGTGCATACATGCCAGTCGTCCCGTCATCCCTGTCGCAGTCATCAGCTCATATCGGCGACTATAAGTGATTACAATTTAGACATCTGGTCGTATACGGTCACAATAAATTTGTTAACGCAAAATCAAGTTATCGTAAAATCAAAGAATCACGACATACTTTCCGACGCCAACGCCGCCGCCCTCGAGAACAGTGAAACGGTGGATTTTCCACCTAGCTTGATTCATTCGATTCGTCCCCGTCATGCTCTCGACTCGCATCTGGCCGTTTTTCACTTGCATTGAATCGGTCATCTCAATGACTCGATTCGAACGCTGGTGGGCAGGAGGCGGGCAGGTAGGAAGCGGGCGGCGCGGCATCGAGGCCATGCCGGCGAGTGTCCCCCAGGTGGATGACCACGAGGTTAACGGCGACGGCGATGCGCGGGGTGCCGAGATCCGGGGCCATGCCGCTATCCCCCGAACGTCTTGAGCAGCTGGATCACCGCCGGCCCGCCGACCACCGCGAACACGCAGGGCATGATGAACAGGATCATCGGCATGGTCAGCAGCACCGGCAGCCGGGCGGCCCGCTCCTCGAAGCGGTTCAGGGTGTCCAGCCGCATCTCGGCGGACAGGGTGCGCAGCGCCTCGCTCAGCGGGGTGCCGTACTGCATCGTCTGGATCAGCGTGGCGGTCAGGCGCTTCAGGCTGTCCAGCCCGGTGCGGCTGCCGAGGTTGGTCAGCGCCACCCGGCTGTCGGCGATGAACTGCAGCTCGGTCGCGGTCTGCGTCAGCTCCCAGGCGATCGCCGGGTAGACCTCGCGGATCTCGATCTCGACGCGCAGGATCGCCGGTTGCAGCGACAGGCCGGATTGCGCGCAGATCAGCAGCAGGTCCAGCGTGTCCGGCAGCGCCGCCTCCACCTGCCCCAGGTAGCGCTTGCGCAGCTTGCCGATGATCGCGTCCGGCGCCATCAGCCCGACCAGCCCGGCCACCATGGTGCCAAGGATGATGGTGTGGGTCTGCATGCCCTGGCTGCGCAGCAGCACCTGTGCCAGCACCGGCAGGGCGGTGACCAGCAGCACCTTGGAGCCGATGAACAGGCCCAGGCTGCTGCCGCTGGACAGGCCGGAGCTGGAGAGCGTCTGCTCCAACTCGTGCAGCGTCTTGCGCGACAGCAGGCCGCTGCGCGCGATGCCGCCGCCAAGCTGCGCGACCACCGAGAGCAGCGAATGCACCGCGACCTTGCGCGTCGCGGCGATGTCGGCGCGGCGCTGGTTGTGGACGGCGGTGCCGTTGGCCTCGCGCAGCCGCTGGTCCACCCGGTCGTCGCGGCTGACCAGCTGCAGCATCAGCAGGGCGCAGCCGACGATCAGCAGCGCCGACAGGATGCCGGCCATGATCAGCGTGTTCTGGTCAAGCGTCATGACAGGCTCCGGCGGATGATCGAGCGCATCACCAGCACGCCCACCACCAGCGAGGCGAAGGCGGCGCCCAGCATCTTCTGGCCCAGCGGGGTGGTGTAGAGCAGCGAGATATAGGCGCGGTTGAGCAGGTACATGGTGCCGAAGGCGACGAACGGCAGCAGCGCCAGCACGGCCGCACTGCTGCGCGCCTCCGACGCCTTGGCCATGCCCTTGGCCCGCAGCGCCAGGCGCTTGCGGATCACGTCGGCCAGGCCCTCCAGCGTCTCGGTCAGGCCGCCGCCGGTCTGCGCCTGCAACGACAGGGCGGTGGCGAAGAACTGGTATTCGGCGATGCCGGTGCGCTCGGACAGCGCCTTGATCGCCTCGTCCACCGGGGTGCCGATGGTCACCTCGTTGGCGATGATCTCGAACTCGCCGGCGGTCGGCTGCTGCGCCTCGCGGCCGACCAGGCGCATCGCCTCGCTGACCGGCATGCCGACGCGCACCGCGCGCACGACCATCGACAGCGCGTCGGGGAACTGCGCCAGCAGCATGCGGCTGCGCCGGTCGGTGAGCAGGTTGAAGCTGGTGCGGCACAGCACCACCCAGGTGAACGGCACGCTGACCAGCGCCAGCGGGCCGACCACGCCCTCCACCAGGTAGGCGAGCGCGCGGGCGACCGCCAGGGTGAGCGACAGCACCATCCAAGCCGGCACCGGATGGTGCCTCGCGCGCTGCGCCTCGTAGCCGAACAGGCCGGTGAGGCGCTGCACCAGGCTGACCTTGCGCGATGCGGCGGCGCGCGCGATCGGGCGGATGGCCACCACCGGCCGGCGGGTATGCGCGGCGGTGACCTGGCGCAGCCGGTCCTGAAGCCGCTTGGTGCGCGCCTGCGCCCGGCTCGCCACCATGTAGGCGCCGGCCAGCAGCGCCATCATGACCGCGGCCGCCGAGAGCAGCAGGGGCAGGTTGCCGACGTTCATTCCGCCGCCTCCTCCATCGCCGCCGTCCAGGCGCGCTCCAGCCCGAAATAGACGAGCTGCTGGTAGAAGCTCGGCCGCGCCTTGCTGACCCGGTAGCGGCCGCGGATGCGCCCGCCCGAGGTCTCGCCCAGCATCTCGAACTGGAAGATGTCGTTCAGCGTGATGACATCGGCCTCCATCCCGCAGACCTCGGTGACCTGGGTGACCCGGCGGCCGCCGTCGCGGTGGCGCTCGACCTGGACGATGATGTTCACCGCGCCGACGATCTGGGTGCGGATGGCCTGGCTGGGCAGGCCCATATTGCCCATCTGCACCATGTTCTCGATGCGGATCAGCGCGTCGCGGGTGGTGTTGGAGTGGATGGTGGACATCGAGCCGTCATGGCCGGTGTTCATCGCCTGCAACATGTCAAACGCCTCGCCGCCGCGGACCTCGCCGATGATGATGCGGTCGGGGCGCATGCGCAGCGCGTTGCGGACGAGGTCGCGCTGGGTGATCTCGCCGCGGCCTTCCAGGCTGGGCGGGCGGGTCTCCAGGCGGACAATGTGCGGCTGCTGCAATTGCAGCTCGGCGGCGTCCTCGACGGTGACGATGCGCTCGGAGGGGTCGATCATGGTGGACAGCGCGTTCATCATCGTGGTCTTGCCCGAGCCGGTGCCGCCCGAGATGACGATGTTGAGGCGGCAGCGGGCGCAGATCTGCAGCACCGCGGCGACCTGCTTGGTCATCGCGCCGTATTCCACCAGCTTGGCGAAGCCGATGCTTTTCTTGCCGAACTTGCGGATGGACAGGCAGGGGCCATCCAGCGCCAGCGGCGGGAAGATGATGTTGACGCGGCTGCCGTCCTTCAGGCGGGCATCCACCATCGGGCTGCTCTCGTCGATGCGGCGGCCGACGGCGACGGCGATGCGCTGGCAGATATTGGCCAGGTGGCCCTCGTCGCGGAAGCGGACGTTGGACAGCACCACCTTGCCCTGGCGCTCCACGAACACCTTGAACGGGCCATTCACCATGATGTCGGCGATGGTGTCGTCTTCCAGCAGCTGCTCCAGCGGCCCCAGGCCGAGCATGTCGTTGACCAGTTCGCCGGCCAGCTGGCGCTGCTCGCGGGCGTTGAGGTGGATGCGCCGGTCGGTGGCGATCTCGCTGATCAGCCGCTCCACCTCGGTGGCCAGCCGGTCGTGCGGCAGGGCGGCGACGGCGGCCGGCTCCAGCCGGGCCAGGCACATGGCGCGCAGCTCGGTGAGCGACTCGCTGGGGGCGGTGGCGCGCAGCACCGGGGCATGCTCGGCCGGCGGCTCGGCGGCGGAGGCGTTCGACGAGGGCGAGATGCCGCGGCGGCCGAAGCCGGAGGAGGGTTGCAGCATGCTCATCGGAACAGCCGCCCCAGGCCCCAGCGGGCGCGCGCGGGCGCCTGGGCATCGGCATCGGTCCGGCCGGCCGCGGCGTCCAGCAGGTCGGTCGCGGCGACCTGGCGGGCCAGTTCGTGGATCGCGGTCTGGAACGGGCCGCGGGCGGTCACCGCCGGCTCTCCGACCGTGGCCGCCATCGAGACCTGGCGCGGCAGGTCGGGGATGGCGATGTCGGCCTTCATGCCGAGCGCGTCCTCCACTTGGCGGCGTTGCAGGCTGCCGGGCATGCCGAGGCGGTTCAGCACCACCACCGGGCGCTGCGTCTGGTTGATGCCGGGCAGCAGGGCCAGCAGGCGCAGCGTGTCGCGGATGCCGACCAGCGTGGGCAGGGTGACGATGACGCGCTGGTGGCCGAGGTCCAGCAGGTCGAAATGGAAGGGCGACATGCTGTAGGGCGCGTCGGCGACGATGAAGCTGTAGCGCTTGCGCAGGGCGGCCAGCAGGGCCGCGGCGGCGCCGGGCGCCACCTGCACCTGGTCGGCGAGGTCTTCCTGGCTGGCCAGCACGTGCAGCCGGTCGCCCACCGGGTGGGCGGCGCGCTCGGCCAGCAGGGAGTCGACACGCTCGGGCGATTCCAGCGCCAGGCGCAGGCCGGGGCCGGCATTGCCGTTGAGCAGCAGCGCCGCGGTGCCGCGATGCAGGTCCGCATCCAGCAGCACGGTGTGACGGCGCTTGGTGATGCCCAGGTGCCAGGCCAGGTTGGCGGCGACGATGCTGGCGCCGGCGCCGCCATGCGCGCCGGTGACGGTGACCATCCGCCCGCCCAGCGCGGCACCGGTGGCGGGCACGCGGCCCAGCACGAGCGGCCCGAAATGCCGGCTGACGACGTCGCGGCTCAGCGGCTTGCAGAGGTATTCGGCCGCACCCATGCCGCGGGTGATCTCGCGGTAGAAGTTCAGGTCGTCGGAGTCGCCCACCACCAGCACGCAGACATCCGGCTCCACCACCTCGGACAGCATGGCCAGCGCGGTCAGCGGCTCGTCCTGGCCGCTGACATCGACCACCAGCACCCGGGGGGTGGCGGTTTTCTGCATCGCGGCGATGGCGCCGCGCACGCCGCCGCGGCGGATGTCGGTGCCGCCGGGCACGGCGTCCACCAGGCCGTCGCGCAGCACCGACTCGGTCGCCGCGTCGTTGACGAAGGCGATGAACTGCGGCCGGTCGTGGCGGGTGGAGGCCGGCTCCAGCATGTCGCCGCTGAGCGGCGCCAGGCTGGCGGCGGCGAGGCCGGCGCTCATGGCGTGGCCGCCTGGGCGGCGGCGGCGGACGACGCGGCGGCGGCGGCGGCCTGCTTGGCGGCCTTGCCGGACCATAGATCCGAGACGGCGGCGGCGCCGGACTTGTAGTGCGGCGAGGTGTCGGAGCGGCCTTGCACCAGATCGCGCGGGTCGGCCACCTGGGCGGCGATGTTGACGGCGTTCACGCCCTGCGGGTGCCAGGTGCCCTCGCGCTGGTAGGTGTCGGTTGCGCAGCCGGCCAGCGGCAGCACGGCCAGTGCGAAGCCGGCGGCGGCGCGGCGGACAAGCGGGTTGCGCAGGATGGCGCGCAGGGCGGGATGGCCGACATATCGCATCATTGCACGATGAATCCTGCCTGGCCGGGGATGCGCACGGGCGGTCCACCGGCGAATTGGCCGACCTGGCGAAGCTGGAAGATGCGTTCCAGGTCGGTGGGCGGCGTGTAGTTCTCGCCGGCCAGGCGCAGGCGGCCGGGCTCGCTGACCGGGCGGGCGACGAAGGGGGTCACCAGGATCACCAGCTCGGTCTCGGCGCGCTGGAACTTGTCGGAGCGGAACAGCGCGCCCAGCACCGGCAGGTCGCCCAGGCCGGGCAGGCCGCTGTCGCCCTGGTTCACGCTGTCCTGCAGCAGGCCGGCGATGGCGAAGCTCTGGCCGCTGCCGAGTTCCACCATGGTCTCGGCGCGGCGCACGGTGAGCGCGGGGACGGTGATGCTGGAATTGCCGGCGGTGAGCTTGACGGCGCCGACATCGCTGAGCTGGCTGACCTCGGGCGCGACCCTGAGGTTGATGCGGCCGTCGGACAGCACCGTGGGGGTGAACTCCAGGTTCACGCCGAACTTCTTGAAGGTGACGGTGATCTGGCCGTTCTGCTGGCCGACCGGGATGGGGAACTCCCCGCCGGCCAGGAAGCTGGCGGACTGGCCGCTCATGACGGTCAGGTTCGGCTCGGCCAGCACATGGGCGAGGTTGTCCTGCGCCAGCGCGTCGATCAGGCCGTTGAAGCCGACGCCCTGGCAGCCGACGGTGACGCAGGCGAGGGCCGAGGTGGTGTTGGCGGCGAAGGACAGCGCCGGCACCTTGCCGATGCTGCCGATCGAACCCAGCGCCTGCCAGTTGATGCCGAGCTGGCGGGTGACGGTGCGCGACATCTCGGCGATGCGCACGCGCAGGGTGACCTGGGTGGCGGCCGAGAGGGCGAGCTGATCTTCCACGGTCTGACCGTCCGGCAGGAAGCTCTTGGCCACCGCCAGCACCCGTGCCGCGTCCTCGGGGGTGCCGATCCGGCCGCTTACCAGCAGGCCCTTGGGCTGCGGCGTCACCAGCACGTGGCTGCCGGGGACGACGCGGGCGATCGCCGCCTCGACCTGGCCGGAGAGGAAGACGGAGGGGCGGACGGTGACGTCGTACTGCGCCACCGCGGCGCCGGTGTCATCCAGGGCGGCGACAGTGGTGTGGCCAGGGCCGACACCGAAGATGAACAGGGTGGTGGCGCTGCCGGGGCGGACCTCGGCGACCTTGGGGTCGGCCACGAACACGTTGGCGGCCGGGCCCTGCAGGGTGACGAGCTGGCCGGCGCCGGTCTCGAAGCTCAGGGTGCGGCGCTGCATCGCCAGGGCCGGGCGGGGTGCCGCCGCGGGAGCCACAGGGGTGGTCGGCTGCGGCATGGCCGCCAGCGGGGCGGGCGCCAGCGGGGCGGGTGCCAGGGGCGTGGGCGACACCTGCACGGTGGTGCCCTGGCCGGTGGCGCCCTGGTCGACCGGGGCCGGCGCAAGGCCCGCCGGCATCCGGGCCGTGGTGCCCTGGGCGGCGGCGGGCATGGCGGCGGCCACGGCAAAGGCCGCCAGCAGGGCTATCCCCGGCAGGCGCCGGGGCGCCGCCGCGGCGCGCGAAGGAAGGTGGGGCATCAGAACTTGAACTCCTCGCTCTTGCCCGCACCAGAGTACACTTTCAGGGAGGTGATCGCCGGCCGCTTCTGCTCGCCCGACAGGGCGTGCGAAACGTCGCTGGCGAACACCGGGGCCGCGCGCGTCGCCATGGCGACCTGGCTGGAATTGGCGTCGGCGGCTCGCACCGTGAGCGACAGACGACCGATCCGACCAGCCACCGACACGCGCTCGGCCTGCTCGGCGGTCACCTCCAGCGTCACCGTGCGGGCGACCGGGGCGTCGGCGGCGCCGGGCACCGCACCTTGCACCAGTTGCTTGTCGATAGCCACAACACGCGCGTTGGACAGCACGGTCTCGGCGGCCACCCGCCGGCCCAGCGGCAGCGCCGGATCTTCGATCGATTGCAGCAGGATCACGTCCACCCGGTCGCCCGGCCAGATCAGCCCGGCGGTGCCGGAGATCGCGTCCACGCCGATGGAGATGGCGCGCATGCCGGGGCCGACCACCGCGGCCAGGAAACCATGGTCGCGCGGACGCATCACGTCCGCACTGCGCAGCTGCTCGCCGGCGACCAGCGGGCGGCGGATCATGGCGCCGATCAGGCCGCTGCGCGCCTGCGCCGTGTCGATGGTGGCGTCCTCGGGGGCTGCGCTCTGGACGACTTCCAGGGCCTTGATGTCCTCGGGCTTCAATAGGCTGCCGGCATGCAGGTCATGCGCGGCGACCAGCACATGCACCTTGGGAATCGGCGCCACCGCCGCCGTGTGCGCCGCGGCGGTCGGGCGCGAGGCGATCCAGGCCACCGTGCCGAAACCGACCAGGCCCACGGCCATCAGGACGAACAGGACGACGCGGATGATCATGGCAACACCGTCAGATCAAGGTGATGAGGCCACCCACGGCGATAGCTATCCCGTAGGGCAGCGGAAACCGGCGCCCGATCCGCCACCGTTCGGCGCGCAGCACGCGCGCCGGCAGGGAAGCCAGACGGGGGACGGGGCCGGCCGGTGCGCGCACCACGCGGCGCGCGACCAGATAGAGGATGCCAAGCACGCCGCCGGCGATCGCCACCCGCACGATCAGCGCCAGCACGGCGGGCGGCGCGATGCAAAAGGCGGTGGCGGCCAGCAGCTTCACATCGCCGCCGCCCATCGCGCCGAACTGCCAGGCGACGAAGGCGAAGACGAACACCGCGGCGGCAACGAGCAACCCGGCCACCAGCGTGCCCTGCGCCACGTGCAGGACCAGGCCGAGGGCAAGCAGCAGCGCCGGGATGCGATTGGGGATGATGCGGGCCGCGAGGTCGGTCGCGGCGGCGGTCACCAGCAGGGCGGCGCAGGCGAAGGGGATGGCGGCGGTCAGGAGCGACAGGGAGGATGGAGTCATCGCACTGTGCCTTTCGCGCCGGGGAGGGTCTTTCCTGTTCGGGCCCCTTCTGGTGTCAGCGCGGCACCCGGCGAAGGGTGGGCGCCGCGCTGAACCAGAGCGGGATAGCCTACACGGCGTCGGGCTGCTGCCAGGTTTAGGTGGCGGTGGACAGCAGGCCGGCCAGCTTGTCGGACAGGGCGGTGCCGAAGCTGGCGAAGGCGGTGGCCACCGCGCCCACGACGACGGCGCCGACAACGGCATATTCCAGGGCGGTCACGCCGCGGCGGTCGGACTTCAGGCTCTCGAGCTTCGAGAAGATGTACAGCATGTGTTCTCTCTCCGTGTTGCGTTGTCGCAGCTATTTCGCTGCGCCCCGAAGCACCATGAGCGATGCGTTCCTGCTCGGGTGAACGAATAGTTACACCACACATCTTACAAAAATCTATCAAACGCCGTTAATTGAAAGAACTAGCCCCGTTTCACGGCGTGTTGACTCAATAGAACTAGTCCGTTGTCACGATCTATCCATCCTTCAGTGAAGGAATGACAGATTTGAATTAATTCCTGATGAATGTTTCTGGGAATATCGCCAAATCCGTCTTCAACGAGAGACATATGGCGGCGATACGTATTGCCAAGGCATGATACGTTTCGACTTCGGTAGGCAGGCGGGCCGGGGGCGGGCCCCCGGCCCGCTCAGTGCACGGCCAGCCCGGCGCCGTTCAGGCGGATGGCGCTTTCGGCGGTCGGCAGCGGTGCCCCCGGATCGCGCACGATGTAGCCGGCACCCCAGACCGTGCTGATCAGCGCCGCGGCGCCACCGGCCGCCAGCCGCTTGCGCAGCCGGTGCATCAGCACGTCGATCGACTTGATCTCCGGCTCGTCGGGGTCGTTGTACAGCGCGTCCATCAGCGAGGTCTTGGTGACCAGCGCGCCCTTGCGCAGCATCAGCAGTTGCAACACCCGGAACTCGGTGGGCGACAGCCGCAGGTCCTGGCCGTTCACCCGGGCCAGCCGGCTGTTCATGTGCAACTCCACCGGACCGCACTGCAGCACCGACTGGGTAAAGCCGCGCGCCCGCCGACCGACCGCGCGCACGCGGGCGGCGAATTCCTCGGCCTCGCAGGGCAACGCCACGACGTCGTCGGCGCCGGCATCCAGCAGGCGGGCCCGCTCGCGCGGCGCCAGCTGGCGCACCAGCGCGATCACCGGCACCTGGCAGCGGGCCGAACGCAGCCGGCGCACGAATTCCAGGCCCGGCATGTCGGCCAGCGATACGTCGAAGGCAATCGCATCATAGCTGTCCTGCCGCGAGTGCTGCAGCGCCTCCTCCCCGGTCGGCACCGGATCGACGGAGAAGCAGCGGGCGTCGAGCATGCCGGCGGCCTCGGTGGCCAGCTTGCCGATCGGACCGGCTAGAAGGACGCGCATGGTTGGCTCACCCGGCAATTGACGACAGTTCACAATATGCCCGCGCCGAGGATGCCGGCGGTAGTCAACCAAGAGGATGAAAGGAGGATGATGCCGGTCATCCTTCCGGACTAGGCACTCAGGCCAGGCAGACACGGCGCGCCGCATGGGCGACAACAACTTGCCTGTTCGCTTCGGTTTGAGGAATCGCGCGATGCGTCAGCCGCCCTGCCATCAGTCCAAGCAGCACCCCACCACGTCGCGCGCCCCCTTCGTCGGCGCTGTGCCGGGGCCATCTGCTATGCCGCCGGCCTGTGCGTCAGGCTGGTTGATGTGATGCGGCAGCTTCGTCGCCTGCGGCGGCTCGCCGGCGCCCGGCGCGGCTCGGTCACGCTGGAGTTCGTGCTGGCCTCGCCGGCGCTGCTGCTGCTGCTGGGCTTCACCATCGACTACGCGCTGCTGCTGCGGGCGCGCGTGACCCTTGCCGGCGGCGTGATGAGCGGGGTGCAATACGCCAGCGTTCAAGGCACCTCGGTCACCGCCGGCTCGTTGCAGTCGGTGGTGCAGCAGGCGACCGGCATGAGCGGGATTACCGCCACCGTGACCGGACCGGCCTGCTATTGCCCCTCCAGCTATCCGGTGACGCTGCCCGCCACCACCAGCACCTGCGGCAGCACCTGCCCGGCTGACGGGTCGACCGCCAGGAATTACGTCCGCGTGGTCGCGAGCTACACCTACCTGCCGATGATGCCCGGCATGAGCAGCATCGTTGCGACAACGCTTACCGAATCCGCCACGGCCATGCTGCCATGACGCTGCTCCGGCGCCTGCTGGGCGAGCGCCGCGGCGTGGCCGCTGTCGAATTCGCCATCGCCGGCTCGGCGTTGATCGTGCTGACCCTGGGCGTGATCGAGGCGAGCGTGCTGGGCTGGACCCAGGTGGTGCTGCAACTGACCGCCTCGCAGACCGCGCGCTGCGCCGGGCTTGGCACGCTGGCATGCAGCGACCCGGTGTCCTACGCGGTCACCACCGCGGGCAACTGGCTGTTCGCCAATGCGGTCGCGGCGGCCAACGTCACCGTGGAGCGCAACGTGACCTGCGGCATGGCGCCCGGCCATTACGTGCGCGTGACCGTCACCACCCATTTCGACGGCGCGGGCATGCTGCCACCGCCGCTGAACGGCATGCAGGTGAGCGCCCACTCCTGCTACTTCACCGGCACCTGAGCCACCCGCCGGCCGGTTACAGCACCAGCCGCAACCCCACGCCCAGCAGCGTCACCGCCAGCACCGGGCGCAGCACCCATTCCGGAATGCGCGCCGACAGCATGCTGCCGACGATGATGCCGGGGACCGAGCCGCACAGCAGGGCGAACAGCAGCAGCCAGTCCACCGACCCCACCATCCAGTGGCCCAGCCCCGCCAGCAGCGTGAGCGGCACCGCGTGGGCGATGTCCGAGCCGACGATGGTCACCAGGCGGTGGCGCGGATACAGCAGGATCAGCACGGTCATCCCGATCGCCCCGGCGCCGACCGACGAAACCGAGACCAGCACACCCAGCACCGCGCCCGCCGCCATCGTGGCGAGCAGGGTGCGGGTCTCGCCCAGACCGCTGGTCCAACCGCCTGCCATCGCCAGGATCCGCTTGCGCAGCAGCAGCGCGACCCCGGTGATCATCAGCGCGCCGCCGAGCCCGGCCGAGAACAACTGCGTGGTGCCTGTATCGAGCAGGTTGAAACGCGACATCAACACCAGCATCACCAGCGTGGCCGGGATGCTGCCGGCGGCCAGCCGGCCGGTGATCCGCCAGTCCACCGTGCCATGCGCGCCATGCACCAGGGTGCCGACCGTCTTGGTGGCGGCCGCGTACAGCAGGTCGGTCCCCACCGCGGTCGCCGGATGGATGCCGAACAGCAGCACCAGCAGCGGGGTCATCAGCGCGCCGCCGCCGACGCCGGTCTGGCCGACCAGCATGCCGACGCCGAAACCCGACAGCACATAGAGCGGATCGATGGAAGCAAACAGCGTTGCCACAGGCCCTCCGTCGCGCGATTAGGGACGGAGTACTACCACATCTGCCCAGCCGGTGAGACACATCGCTCGCGGCGCGCGTCGGTTCAGGCCGGTGGGTCTAGGCTGGACAGAAGAGCAACCAGATCCAGCAACGCGGCATCCGCCTCCATGCCGATCGCGTCCTGCGCCGCGGCAAGTTCCCCCGGCGATGCCTCGTGCAATGCCATTCCGGCACGGCACGCCCGCTCCAGCGCCGCCGCCCCCACCGCGCCGGCCGCCCCGGCAAGCCCGTGCGCCGCACGCCGGAACGCGAGCACGTCGCCCGCCCCCGCGGTGGCAGCCAGGATCACGGTCAGCCGCTCCACATCGGTGCGGAACACGCCCAGCACCATGCGCAGGCCCTCTGGCCCGAGATCCTCGGCCAATTGGGCAGCGAAGCCGCGATCCGCCATCACACGCCCTCCCTTGCCCGGCGAGCCCGATCTCGCCACGCCCGTGGATCGATGCATGCCGGATGCGCGCCGCGCACGCAAGCATAACGCCGCCGGGCCGCGCAATGGCGGCACGAGACGGTTTTCTCCGCCGCGCGTGGCATGCTAGATCAGCGCCGTCGCCGGGTTAGCACAGCGGTAGTGCAGCGGTTTTGTAAACCGAAGGCCGGGGGTTCGATCCCCTCACCCGGCACCATCGCCCGGCTCAGGCGCGGATCAGGGTGCCGTGGCCGCCTTCGATGAACAACTCCAGCAGGCAGACATGCGGCTGCCGGCCATCCAGGATCACCGCGCCCTTCACGCCCGCGCGCACCGCCTCCACGCAGGTTTCCACCTTCGGTATCATGCCGCCGCTGATCATGCCGCTGGCGATGCCGGCCTGCACCTCGGCGATGGTCATCTCCGGGATCAGCTTCTTGTTGTTGTCCAGCACGCCCGGGACATCGGTCAGCATCAGCATGCGGCTGGCGCCGAGGGCGCCGGCGACGGCGCCGGCCACGGTGTCGGCGTTGATGTTGTAGGTCTGCCCGTCCGCGCCCACGCCCACCGGGGCGATCACCGGGATCAGCCCGGCGCCGGTGAGCGCATGAATCACCCGCACATCCACCGCTTCGGGCTCGCCGACAAAGCCGAGGTCGAGCACCCGCTCGATATTGCTGTCCGGGTCCCTTTTCGTGCGGCGCAGCTTGCGGGCGCGGATCAGCCCGCCATCCTTGCCGCAGATGCCCACCGCCAGCGCCCCGGCACGGTTGATCAGCCCGGCGACGTGCTTGTTGACGGTGCCGGCCAGCACCATCTCGACCACCTCGACCATCTTGTCGTCGGTCACCCGCAGGCCGTCCACGAAGGTGGACTGGATGTCCAGTCGCTTCAGCATGGCGTTGATCTGCGGCCCGCCGCCATGCACCACCACCGGGTTCACGCCGACCTGCTTCAGCAGCGCGATGTCGCTGCCGAAGGTCTCGGCCAGGTGTTCCTCGCCCATCGCGTGGCCGCCGTATTTCACCACGATGGTGGCCCCGGCGTAGCGGCGCAGGAACGGCAGCGCCTGGGCCAGGATGCGGGCCTGCTGCTCGGCCGTCTCGGTGGGCAGGCGGGCTGGCGCCCCGCTCGGTGTCTCGGTCATGTCGCGTGCTCTCCCGCCGGCTCGTGCGCGTGTGATGGCAGCCGCCTTGTGCGGTGCCGGGCGTGGCGGGTCAAGTCGGCGGCGGTTCCGCCTGGGTCGCCAGCAGGGCGCGCAGTTCGGCGATGCCCAGGCCGGTCTCGCTGCTGGTCACCACCAGTTCCGGGAAGGCGGCGGGGTGCTTGCGCACCAGGGCGGCGGCCTCCTCGCGTTTGCGGGCCAGCGCCTCCGGTTTCACGCTGTCCGCCTTGGTCAGCGCCACGATATAGGTCACCGCGGCCCGGTCCAGCAGGTCGAGCACCGCCAGGTCGGAGTCCTTCACCTCGATGCGCGCGTCCAGCAGCAGCACCACCCGGCGCAGCGTCGGGCGGCCGCGCAGGAAGTCGAACATCAGCCCCTGCCAGTCCTCCTTCACCGACTTGGCGGCCTGGGCGTAGCCGTAGCCGGGCATGTCCACCAGCACCAGCCGCCCGCCGAGATCGAAGAAATTGAGCTGCCGCGTCCGCCCCGGCTGGTGCGAGGCCCGGGCCAGCGCCTTCTGCCCCACCAGCGCGTTGAGCAGCGACGACTTGCCCACGTTGGACCGCCCGGCGAAGGCGATTTCCGGCAGGCCCGGCGGCGGCAACTGGTCGATCCGCTGAGCGGCGTAGAAAAACCGGCACTCGGCCGCGAACAGCAGCCGCCCTGCTTCCAGGGCGGCCGCCTGCTCAGCCTCGGCGGAGGTGGGAAGGTCGCTCAGGCGCGTGCCGCCGCGGGCTTGCTGAGCTTGGTCTGGCGCATGATCAGCCATTGCTGCCCGATGGTCAGCGTGTTGTTCCAGCTCCAGTAGATCACCAGGCCAGCCGGGAAATTGGCCAGCATGAAGGTGAAGATGATCGGCATGAACTGGAACACCTTCGCCTGGATCGGGTCCGGCGGCGGTGGGTTCAGCTTCTGCTGGAAGAACATGGTCAGGCCCATGATCAGCGGCCATGCCCCCAGGTGCAGCATCGGCGAGATCGCCGTGGGGTCGAACGGCAGCAACCCGAACAGGTTGAACACATTGGTCGGGTCAACCGCCGACAGGTCGTGGATCCAGCCGAAGAACGGCGCCTGCCGCATCTCGATGGTGACGAAGATCACCTTGTACAGCGAGAAGAACACCGGGATCTGAATGAATATCGGTAAACATCCAGCCGCTGGGTTGACCTTCTCGGCCTTGTACAGCGCCATGATCGCCGGCTGCAGCTTCGCCTGGTCGTCCTTGTACTGCTCTCGCAGCGCCGTCATCTTCGGCCCGAGCAGCTTCATCTTGCTCATCGACCGATAGGACTTGTTCGCCAGCGGGAAGAACAGCCCCTTCACGAACACGGTGAACACCATGATCGCCAGGCCGAAATTGTGCAGATGCGCGTTCAGCCAGTCGATCGCGTAAAAGAACGGCTTGGTCAGGAAGTAGAACCAGCCGAAATCCACCGCCTTGTCGAAGCTCGGGATCTTCTGGTCGCGCTCGTAGCGGTCCAGCAGGTGCACTTCCTTGGCGCCGGCGAACAGCCGCGTGGCCAGCCCGGCCTCGGCGCCCGGCGCCACCGTGGTCGCGTCCTTGGCGACGAAATCCACCTGGTAGCGGTCGGTCCCGGCCTCGGTGATGTGGCGGAATCGGGTGATCAGCGGCACCGCCTGGTCGGGCACCAGCGCGGTCAGCCAGTATTTGTCGGTGATGCCCATCCAGCCGCCGGTGCCGGTGCTCTCGAACGCCACCCCGGCCCGCTTCTCGCCGTCGCTCTTGGCGGCCTTGTAGGTCAGTTCCTTCAGCGTGCCGCCAAGCACGCCCAGCATGCCCTCGTGCAGGATGTAGTAGCCGGCGGTCACCGGCGTGTAGTCGCGGCGGATGCGCGCCCACGGGAACAGCGCCACCGGCGCCGCGGTGGCGTTGCGCACGGTCTGGTGGATGGTGAACATGTAGTTCTGATCCACCGCGATATCGATCGCGAAGGTCAGTCCGGCGCCGTTGTCCCAGGTGAGTTGCGCCGACTTGCCGGGGGCGACCTCGCCGCTGCCGGTCCACAGCGTGTTGTTGTCGGGCAGCTTGACGGTGGTGCCGTCCGGTGCGCTCCAGCCGAACTGCACGTAGTAGGGTTGCGCCTGCGAGCGCGGCTCCAGCAGGCGCACCAGCGGGCTGTCCTTGGCGATGGTGTCGCGGTAGTCGCGCAGCACCACGTCGTCCAGCCGCGCGCCCAGCAGGCTGATGCTGCCCTGCACCCGCGCGCCGGCGATCTGCAGGCGCGGCACGTTGGCCGGCACCGCGCCCTTGTCGGGCGCCGCGGCGGCGGTGGCGGCCGGCGCGGCAACGGGGGCTCCGGCCGTGGGCGTGCCGGCGGTGGGCAACCCGGCGGCGGGAGAACCGGCGGCAGGAGAACCGGCGGCCGGCGCCGAGGCGTCCACCGGCGGCAGCGCCGGCTTGTGCGGCAGCAGCGCCTGGAAGCCGAACAGGATGGCGAGCGAGATCGCGATCGCCAGGATCAGGCGTTTCTGGTCCATCAGGGTGCCGTCCGGCCTTCAGGGTTTGCCGCTGCCGGGGTGGCGGCGGTCGGGCGCGCGGCAGGGGGCGGGTCGTAGCCGCCTTCCTGCCAGGGATTGCAGCGCAGGATGCGCCGGGCGGTCAGCGCCGAGCCGCGCAGCGCGCCATGGCTGCCCAGCACGGCGATGGCGTAGTGGCTGCAACTGGGCTCGTAGCGGCAATTGGCGCCGATCACCGGGCGGATGGTCCACTGGTAGACCCGCACCGCGCCGGCCAGCACTGCGGCGGCGGGGGTCACCGGGCGGCGTCCGGCCGGGCCAGAGCGCCGACCTTGTTCAGGGCGCGGCGCAGATCATCCACCAGCGCGGTGAACGCCCGCCCGCGAGTCGCATCGCGGCCGATCACCACCAGGTCCACCCCGGTCACCGGCTGCTCACGCAGCAGCAGCCGCGCCGCCTCCTTCAGGCGGCGGCGGGTGCGGTTGCGGATCACGGCGTTGCCGACCTTCTTGGTCACGGTGAAACCCAGCCGCGCCGGCATCGCGTCGTCGCGCGCCAAAGCCTGCAGCACCAGCCCATGGACCGGTGCCCGCTTGCCCTTGGCCGCCACGCGCAGGAATTCCGCCCGGCGCGTCAGCCGTTGCGGCGCCGGGGCCATGTGGGCTGCCACAGGCCGGCCGAACGCCGGCCCGGTCAGGCCGAGAGCCGCTTGCGGCCTTTGGCGCGGCGATTGGCCAGCACCTTGCGGCCGCCGACCGTCTCCATCCGGGCGCGGAAGCCGTGGCGGCGCTTGCGAACCAGCTTCGACGGTTGATACGTGCGCTTCACGATACTCTCCGATTTCTCTTGAGACACGCCGGCCCGCCTCAACCATGGTAGACAGGCGCCATGGCAACGGAACAGGACGGCGCGGGGCCTTGGTATAAGGCCCCGATGCAGGGGCCGGCTTATAGGAGCGGTGCGCCCCGCCCGTCAACCGCGACCGCCATGCCTGTCCCACTGCAAAGGCATCGCTGACCCCCATGCCCTCCCCCATGCCCTCCCTCAGGCGCGCCCTGCCCTTGCTGCTGCTGCTGGCCGCGCTGGCCGCCGCCTATGCGTTCGGGCTGCACCGGGCGCTCACCTGGGCGGGGCTGGCCGCCCGCCAGCAGCAGTTGCAGGCCCTGGTGCAGGCCCGCCCGGCGGCGGCGGCGGCCGGCTACGTCGCGATCTATGCGGCGGCCGTCGCCGTCTCGCTGCCCGGCGCGGTGGTGCTGACGCTGGCCGGCGGCCTGCTGTTCGGCACGCTGGCCGGCGCCGCGCTGGCGATCGGCGGCGCCACGCTGGGCGCGGTGCTGGTGTTCCTGGCCGCGCGCGGCGCGCTGGGGCCGCTGCTGACCGGGCGCGCCCTGCCGCTGCTGGCGCGGCTGCGGCCGGGCATGGAGCGCGACGGCTTCTCCTATGTGCTGGCAATGCGGCTGGTGCCGGTGGTGCCGTTCTGGCTGGTCAACCTGGCGGCGGCGCTGTCCGGGGTGCGGCTGCTGCCCTATGCGGCGGCGACCCTGCTCGGCATCGTGCCGGCCACCACGGTGTTCGCCTCGATCGGCGCGGGAATCGGCCAGGTCCTGGCCGCCGGCGGCCAGCCGGATCTGTCGGTGATCCTGTCGCCGCCGGTGCTGCTGCCACTGCTGGGGCTGGCCCTGCTGGCGCTGCTGCCGGTGGCGTGGCGACGATGGAGGACACCCGATGCCTGAGTTCGATCTCGCCGTCATCGGCGCCGGCGCCGCCGGGCTGTCGGTCGCCGCGGTGGCCGCCCAGCTCGGCCTGCGGGTGGCGCTGATCGAGCGCGGGCGCATGGGCGGCGACTGCCTGAACACCGGCTGCGTGCCGAGCAAGGCGCTGCTGGCCGCCGCCCACGCGGCCCAGGACGCCCGCGCCGCCGGCCGGTTCGGGCTGCGCCTGGCGCCGCCGGAGGTCGATTGGGCCGCCGTGCAGGCGCATGTCCAGGGCGTGGTGGCAGCCATCGCGCCGATGGACTCGGCCGCCCGCTTCACCGCGCTCGGCGCCACCGTCCTGGCCGGCCATGCCCGCTTCGTGGCGCGCGACTCGCTGGAGGTGGAAGGGCCGGACGGCCGCCGCCGCCTGTCGGCCCGGCGCATCGTCATCGCCGCCGGCGGCCGCGCCGCCATCCCCGACCTGCCCGGCCTCGCCGGGGTGCCGCATGTCACCCACGAGGCGGTCTTCGCCCTGCCCGCCCGGCCGGCGCATCTGCTGATCCTGGGCGGCGGGCCGATCGGGCTGGAGATGGCGCAGGCGCATGCCGGGCTGGGCTGTCGCGTCACCGTGGTGGAGGCCGGCCGCATCGCCGGGCGCGAGGACCCGGAGCTGGTGGTCGGGCTGGCCGAGGTGCTGCGCGGCCAGGGCGTCACCCTGCTGGAGCAGGCCCGCGTGGTCCGCGCCGAGCCCGGGCCGGCGCTGGTGCTGGCGGACGGCACGCGCCTGGACGGCGACGCCCTGCTGGTGGCCGCCGGCCGCATGCCCAACCTGGCCGGCCTGGCGCTGGAGGCCGGCGGCGTGCGTGCCACCGCCGCCGGCATCGCCACCGATGCCGGGCTGCGCAGCCTGACCAACCGGCGCGTCTTCGCGGTCGGCGACATCGCCGACCCGGCCGGCATCGGGCCGCGCGCCTTCACCCATGTCGGCAGCTACCACGCCGGCATCGTCATCCGCCGCGCGCTGTTCCGCCTGCCGGCGCGCATCGACTACGCCGCCCTGCCCCGGGTCACCTACACCGCGCCGGAGCTGGCGCAGGTGGGGCTGACCGAGGCGGAGGCGCGCGCCGCCGGGCATGACGTGCGCATCCTGCGCTGGCCGCTGGCCGAGAACGACCGCGCCCAGGCGGAACGGCGCACCGAGGGGCTGGTGAAGCTGGTCGCCACCGCGCGCGGCCGGGTGCTGGGCGCCGGCATCCTGGCGCCGCATGCCGGCGAGATGATCGGCACCTGGACGCTCGCGATCACCCGGCGCGTGCCGCTCTCCGCCCTTGCCGGGCTGATCGTGCCCTACCCCACCCGGGCGGAAGCGGGCAAGCGCGCCGCCGGCGGCTTCTTCGCCACCCGGCTGTTCAGCCCCTTCACCCGCCGGCTGGTCGGCCTGCTGCGGCATCTTCCCTGATCGAGCCCTGATCGGCCCGCGCCACGGCGGCAGACAGTTGCAACCAGCGCGGCCCGGCCGCACGATTGGTCCTATGATCCGCGCCACCCCATCCACGACGGCCCCGTGAGCAGCCGGAGCCCGGCATCGCGCCACAGCCTGTCCCGGCGCGTGCTGGGGCTGACCCTGATTGTGATGCTGCTGACCGAGGCCATGCTGTTCGTCGCGGTGATCACGCGCGAGCGGCGGGACTGGCTGGACCAGCGCATCCTGGCCGCTCAGATCGCCGCACGCGCCCTGCCGCCGGCGCCGGGCGGCTTCGCGGCCGTCGCCATGGACAGGGCGGTGCGCGAGGACCTGCTGCGCCTGGCCGGCGTGGTGGCGGTACGGGTGCAGGAGCCGGGGCGCCCGATGGTGGTGCTCGGCCAGACCCAGGCGACGGCGCTGCTGGACCTGCGGCGCGAGACCGCGCTGGGCGGCGTGGTGGGCAGCGTGGAGGCGCTGCTGCGCTCCGGCGACCGCCTGCTGCTGGTGATGGCCAGCAGCCCCAAGCAGCCATCCTCCGTGCTCTCCGTGGTGCTGCACGACCGGGCGCTCGGCACCTATCTGCGGGTGCAGGCGCGCGGCATCGCGCTGTCAGGCCTGGCGGTCGCGGCGGTGACCGGCGGGCTGGTCTACAGCCTGCTGCTGCTGCTGCTGGTGCGCCCGATGCGGCGGATCACCGGCAGCATCGTCGCCTTCCGCGCCGACCCCGAGCGCACGCCGCCTCTGGACCCCCGGCAGATCACGCCGCTGGCGGGCGACGAGATGGCGCTGGCCGGGCAGGAGCTGGCCGCCATGCAGCGCGAGCTGCGCGCGGCGCTGTGGCGCAACGCCAGGCTGGCCGCGCTGGGCACCGCCGTCGCCAAGGTGAGCCACGACATCCGCGGCGCGCTCTCGCCGGCGCTGCTGGCCGCCGAGCGGCTGCAGGCCAACGCCGACCCCGCGGTGCGCCGCGCCGGCGACCTGGTGGCCCGCACCGTGGAGCGCGCCACCGAGCTGGTACGCCACACGCTGGACTTCGCCCGCGAGGTGCCGGCACCGCCCGAGCGGGTGCGCCTGCGGCTGCACGCGCTGGTGGAGGAGACCGCCGACCAGGCGCGCGCGGTGAACCCGGCGATAGTGATCGACAACGCGGTGCCCGACGGGCTGGTGATCCTGGCCGACCGCAGCGGCATCACCCGTGTGCTCGGCAACCTCATGCGCAACGCCGCCCAGGCCGGCGCCAACCGGCTGCGGATCGCGGCGACGCTGGGCAACGCCGTGCAGACGATCGATCACGTGGCGATCAGCATCGCCGATGACGGGCCCGGCCTGCCCGAGGCTGTGCGTCACGATCTGTTCCGCCCGTTCGTCAACGGCGGCCGGCCTGGCGGCACCGGGCTGGGGCTGGCGATCACCCGCGACCTGGTGCGCGCGCAGGGCGGCGACGTGACACTGGTGCAGAGCGGCCCCACCGGCACGGAGTTCCGCATCGCCCTGCCGCTGCAGGCGGATGGCCGGCTGACCCAGGGCGTGACCCGCGAGGTTGCCGACGCGGCGGGGCCGGCCGTATAGCATCGGGCATCATCCGCGAAAGGGGCCAGCGCCCATGCAATGGGATCCCGCGCAGTACCTGCGCTACGCCGACGAACGCCTGCGCCCGGCCCTGGACCTGATGGCCCGGGTGCCGCTGGCCACCCCGGCGCGGGTGGTGGACCTGGGCTGCGGCCCCGGCAACGTGACCGCGATCCTCAAGCAGCGCTGGCCGGAGGCGGCGGTGACCGGGGTGGACTCCTCGCCGGAGATGCTGGGCAAAGCGGCCGCCTCAGTGCCCGAATGCCGCTTCGAATTGGGCGATTTCGGCACCTGGATGCCCGAAATCGCCCCGGATCTGATCTATTCCAACGCCGCCCTGCACTGGCTGGGGGGGCATGACACGCTGTTCCCGCGCCTGCTGTCGCTGCTGTCCAAGGGGGGGGTGCTGGCGGTGCAGATGCCGGGCATGCATGCCGCCCCGCTGCGCGCCCTGCAGCACGAGGTGGCCGCCAGCGGCCCCTGGGCAGCGGCGCTGGCCGATGTCGGCTTCGCCCGGCCGATCCTGGAGCCGGGCGCCTACTGGGACCTGCTGCGGCCGCGCTGCACGGCGCTGGACATGTGGGAAACCACCTACATGCACGCGCTGCAGGGCGACAACGCCGCGGTGCAATGGGCGATCGGCACCAGCCTGAAGCCGTTCCTGGACCGGCTGACCCCGGAATTGCGCGAGGGCTATCTCGCCGCCTATTCGAAGGCGATGGCCGGCCCCTACCCGCGCCGCGCGGATGGCAGCACGCTGCTGCCGTTCCGGCGGGTGTTCATGGTCGCGACCGTGTAGCTAGAGGTATCGCAGCACCAGGAAGCCGAACACGATCCCGGCCAGCAGCAGCATGGTGACCAGGGTGAGCCGGCGGTCGATGAAGTCGCGCACCGGCTCGCCGTAGAAGCGCAGCAGCGTGGCCACCAGGAAGAACCGCGCGCCCCTGGTGACCGCGCTGGCCGCCATGAACAGCGCGAAGTTGAAGCCGGCGGCCCCCGAGGCGATGGTGACGATCTTGTAGGGGATCGGGGTCACGCCCTTGATCAGGATGATCCACACGCCCCATTCGGCATAGGTGGCCTTGAACCGCTCGAAGGCCGGGCCGTAGCCGTAGGCGTCCAGCAACGGGCGGGCCAGTTCGTTGAACAGCGCGTAGCCGATGAAATAGCCCAGCGCGCCGCCGGCCACGCTGGCCAGCGTGCAGATCAGCGCCAGCCGCCACGCCCGCTCCGGCCGCGACAGCGCCATCGGGATCAGCAGCGCGTCCGGCGGCACCGGGAAGAAGCTGGCCTCGGCGAAGGCGACGGCGGCCAGCCACCACGGCGCATGCCGGCTGGCGGACAGCGCGAGCACGCGGCGATAGAGCGATTGCAGCATCATGAGGTCCTTTTGCCGGCCGGCAGCCTGTGCCACGGGCGCGGCCAGGGTTCAACCGCGCATGCGTCGCCGTTCGCAATTCGATTTGCCGCGTGATTCAGGCCCCCCCCTGATTCGGGCCCCCCTGATTCGGGCCCCCGGGTGATTCCACCCGCGGCCATCACGCCCTATGCTGCGCCGCTCAGGAAAGGCCGCCGCATGCGCATCGCGTTGATCCACGCCCTCAAGCACTCCATCAGCCCGATCGAGGCGGCGTTCGCCCGGCTGTGGCCGCAGGTGAGGCTGGCCAACCTGCTGGATGACAGCCTTTCGGCCGACCTCGCCCGCGACGGCGCGCTGACGCCGGCGATGACCGAGCGGTTCCTGACCCTGGCGCGCTATGCGGTGCGCAGCGGCGCGGACGGCATCCTGTTCACCTGTTCGGCGTTCGGCCCCTGCATCGAGGCCTGCGCCGCCGCGCTCGCGCCGCTGCCGGTGCTGAAGCCGAACGAGGCGATGATCGAGGAGGCGCTGGCGCTGGCCGGGCCGGCGGCGCGGATCGGCCTGATGGCCAGTTTCGCGCCGACGCTGGCCTCCATGCCGCCGGAATTCGCCGCCGCCGCGCCGCGCGCCACCCTGGTGCCCTGCCTGGCCGCCGCAGCGCTGGCGGCGCTGGACCGTGGCGACGCCGAGGGGCATGACCGCGCCGCCGCCGCCAGCGCGGCCCAGCTTGCCGGCTGCGACGTGATCGCGCTGGCGCAGTTCAGCCTGGCCCGCGCGGCGCCGCTGGTGGCCGCCGCGACCGGCCTGCCGGTGCTGACCACGCCGGACAGCGCGGTGCGCAAGCTGCGCCGGCTGCTGATGCCAGGGGAGATGGCGGCATGAACGTCGAAACCTTCCGCGCCTCGCTCGCGCAGGCGGCGCCACCGGCCGGGCTGGCCGAGGCGATGCAGGGCCTGTGGTGGGACGCCAAGGGCGATTGGGCCCGCGCCCACGCTTGCGCCCAGGCGCAGGACGACGCCATCGGGGCCGCGGTGCATGCCTATCTGCACCGCAAGGAGGGCGATATCCCGAATGCCCGCTACTGGTATGGCCGCTCCGGCCGGCCGATGCCGGTAGGGACGCTGGACACGGAGTGGATGGAATTGGTCGAGGAACTGCTGCCGTAGGAATCCAACGAATAAAGTTTTTATGCTTCTTTTTGTTCACAAAAAGAAGTGCTGTTCTTTTTTGAAAAAAAGAACCGAAAAACTTTTATTCGTTTTTATGGGGTTACGCCGGCAATGGCAGGGTCACCGTGGCGCGGGCGCCGCCGCCCGGCCGGTTGGCCAGCGTCACGTCGCCGCCATGCGCGCGCAGGATGTTGCGGGCGATCGGCAGGCCCAGCCCGGTGCCGCCGGTCTCGCGGTTGCGGCTGCCTTCGCCGCGGTGGAACGGCTGGAACACCAGGTCGAGCTGGTCGGGCGGGATGCCCGGCCCCTCGTCGTCCACCAGCACGGTGACGACGCTGCCCAGCGGCGGCGCAAGCATCACATGGGCGCAGCGGCCGTAGTTCAGCGCGTTGTGCACCAGGTTGGTCAGCGCCCGCTTCAGCGCCACCGGGCGGGCGCGCACGGTGAGGTGCTCGGGGCCGGCATAGGTCACCAGCGCCTCCGCCTCCGGCCGCGCGTCCACCGTCTCGTCCAGCAGGGTGCGGATCAGCGCCACCAGGTTGACCGCGCGCACCGGCTCGTCGCCGGCCACGTCGCGGCCGAAGGCGAGGGTGGCGGAGACCATCGCGGCCAGTTCGTCCAGGTCGGCCAGCATCTTGGCGCGCTGCTCGTCGTCCTCCATGAACTCCGCGCGCAGCTTCAGCCGGGTGATCGGGGTGCGCAGGTCGTGGCCGATCGCCGTCAGCATGAAGGTGCGGTCGTCCACGAAGCGGCGGATGCGCGCCGCCATGGTGTTGAAGGCGGCCGCCGCGGTGGCGACCTCCAGCGGCCCGGTCTCGGGCAGCGGTGGGGCATTCACGTCGCGGCCCAGCGCGTCGGCGGCGGCGGCCAGGGTGGCGACCGGGCGGATCAGCCGGCGCACCGCCCAGACGGTGAGCGCGGCGGCGGCGGCGGTCATCACCAGGAAGGCGATCAGGAAGGTGGCGGAGTTCCACGGCCGCGGCGGCGGCATGGCGGTGGTGACGTTGAGCCACTGGCCGTCAGGCAGTTGCAGCCCCACCGCCAGCCGCCCATAGGCCGGGCCGCCCAGGAACACCTGGTCGCGCGGGCGCTGGGTCTGCGGCATCGGCACCAGCATCATGTCGGCGCGCAACTGCCGCTGCAGGGCCAGCGGCGTCAGCATCAGGTCCTCGATCGGCGGGTTGGGAGCAAGCTGCGCCGCCGAGTCGCTGGTGACATCGAAGGTGCGCGCCACCAGGGCGCGTTCGGCCGGCGGCGCCAGGGCGACGGCGCGGTAGAGGGTGATGGCGCGCAGGGCGATGTCGTGGGTCTGCGCCAGCCGTTGCAGGTCCACACGGTCCAGCGCATGGATCACCAGCCCGGCCGCCTGCACCACGGTCAGCGCCATCACCAGCAGCACCGCGGTGCGCCCGGCCAGGCTGCGCGGCCAGAGATGCAGGTGCAGGCGCCGCAGCCAGGCCGGGCGCGGCGCGGGCGCCGCCGCGGCCGGTGCCGGGGTGGGGCCGGGGGTGGGGGTCACGCGCCTGCGCCCCCCGGCCCGGTCACACGCGGGTCACTTCCGCCGCCAGCACGTAGCCGCCGCCGCGCACCGTCTTGATGAGCTGGGCGTGCCGTCCGTCATCCTCCAGCTTGCGGCGCAGGCGGGAGATGGCGACATCGATGGCGCGGTCGAACGGGCCGGCCTGGCGGCCGCGCAGCAGGTCGAGCAGCATGTCGCGGGTCAGCACCTTGTTGGCGCGGTCCACCAGCGCCACCAGCAGGTCGTATTCGCCGCCGGTCAGCGGCACCTCCACCCCGTCGGGGCTGAGCAGGCGGCGGCGGGTGGGCTCCAGCGTCCAGCCGGCGAAATGCAGGCCGCGCGCCGGCTTTTCCTCGCGCTTCTCGCTCGGCTCGCCGGCGCGGCGCAGCACGGCGCGGATGCGGGCCAGCAGCTCGCGCGGGTTGAACGGCTTGGAGAGGTAGTCGTCCGCCCCGAGTTCCAGGCCGATGATGCGGTCGGTCTCCTCGCCCAGCGCGGTCAGCATGACGATCGGCACGTCGGACTGGGTGCGCAGCCAGCGCGCGAAATCCAGTCCGCCCTCGCCGGGCAGCATCAGGTCCAGCACGACCAGTTGGAAATGGCCGTTCGGCCACACCCGCCGCGCCTCCCGCGCGTCGCGCGCAGTGGTGACGCGGAAGCGCTGGCGCTCCAGGAATTTGGCCAACAGATCGCGGATCTCGCGATCGTCGTCGACCACCAGTATATGCGGCGGGGGTGCTGCTGCGGCTTGCTCCATGCTGTTACAATACGCCAGCCACGACAGTTTGCGCAGCCGGGTTTTGCGCCGTGTTGCATTTTGCGAGAAACCGGGCCGGACGCCCGGCCGGAAAGGACAGGATGGACTTCCCCCATGCGCCCGAGGCGGACCGTGCCGGGCTGCGTGCCCTGGCCGCCGCCGACCCCGATTTCGCGACGATCGAGGCACGGGCCGGCTCGCTGCCGTGGCGGCGGCGGCCGGGCGGGTTTCCCGGGCTGCTGCAGGCCATCGTCGGCCAGCAGATCAGCAACCAGGCGGCGGCGGCGATCTGGCGGCGGCTGCATGCCCTGCCGGGCGCGCTGTCGCCGCCGGAACTGCTGAAGCTGGACGACGAGGCGCTGCGCGGGGCCGGGCTGTCGCGGCCGAAGGTGGCGCATGCGCGGGCGCTGGCGGCGGCCTTCGCCGAGGGGCGGCTGGACGAGGCGGCGCTGGCGGAGATGCCCGACGAGGCGGCGATCGCGGCGATCAGCGCGGTACGCGGCATGGGGCGCTGGTCGGCGGAGGTCTACCTGCTGTTCGCGCTCGGCCGGATGGACGTGTTCCCGGCCGGCGACATCGCGCTGGCCGGGGCGGCGGCGGACCTGAAGCGCCTGCCCGCCCGGCCCGGCCCGGACGCGCTGCGCGCCCTGGCCGAGGACTGGCGGCCCTGGCGGGCGCTGGCCGCGCGGCTGCTGTGGCACCACTGGCGCCACCTGACCGGCCGGCCGGCGATGGATGACCTGCCGGTAGTGGGAGGGTGAGGCTGGGCGTTGCCCCCGCTGCCTATCTCGCCCGCTGCTTATCTCAGTAGAGAACGCTGGCGGTTCGCATCAGTTGACGGGTGCCGCCGCCTTGCGGACGACCAGTCCGACCTCCTCCACCACGTTGGCGTGGGTCGCCACCGCGGCCTCGGTTTCCTGCTGGGTCAGTTCGCCGTCGCCGAAGCGGCGCGACCAGTCGCCGTGCAGCGTGTTGGTGACGCTGATGATCTCCAGGTCGATGTCCAGGTATTCGGCCAGCGGGGTGTTGGCCATGCCGTTCTCGGCGAACATGACGCAGTTCTGCTTGCTGAACAGGCTGAACACGCCCTGGTTGATCGGCCGCACATTGGTCGGGTCGTCCCAGAACAGGTCCGAGCGGTGGTGCGGCGCGCGGATGTCCAGCGTGCCGCCCGGCATCAGGATGCGGTGCAACTCTTTGATGATGGCCAGGAACACCGCCGGGTCCTGGCCCAGCCGCTGCAACACGTGGTGGGCGACGATCTCCTCCACCGAGTCGTCCTCGAACGGGTAGGGGGTGATCTCCAGGTCCCACACCAGGTCGGGCTGCACCGCCTCGCGCCGGTCGATGTTGACATAGCCTTCGCGCTTGCTGCGTCCGCAGCCGAGATTGAGCTTCATGATCTTCCTGCCTGGCTGGATCGGCGGTGCTGGGATTGCGATGGAACGGCGGGGTGGGTCGCGCTGCGGCGGGTCAGAGCTTGCGCATGACCATGCTGACCTGCTGGACGACGTTCCAGTTCATGCGTGCCGCCGCGTCCACCTCGTCGGTGGTCAGTTCGCCGGCGGTGAAGCGGTGCGCCCAGTCGCCAAGAAGGTGGTTCTCGATGGAGAGAATCTCGAAATCGATGCCCAGTTCCTCGGCCAGCGGCGCCGCGTGCATGCCGGAGGCGGCGAAGGTCTCGCTGTAGGCGCGGCTGAACTGCGCCATGCCGCGCGGGGTGATCGGGCGCACATGGGTGGGGTCGTTCCAGTAGTCGTCGCAGCGCGGGTGCGGGGTGATGATGTCGATGGTGCCGCCGGGCGCCAGGATGCGGTGGAATTCGCGCATGATCGCCAGGAACACCGGCAGGCGCTGGCCCAGATGCTCCAGCACGTGGTGGGCGACGATCTCGTCCACCGCGTTGTCGTCGAACGGATAGGGGGTGCGCTCCAGGTCCCACACCAGGTCCGGCCCGAACCGGTCGAACTTGTCGATGTTGACGTAGCCCTCGCGCCTGGCCTGGCCGCAGCCGATATTCAGCTTCATGCTCTCCGGTCCCCGGGATGGTCGCAGCGACGCGGCCGGCGGCGCGCCTGCCCCGGTTCCGCAGCGTGGTGCATAGCATGGCCGCGCCGGCCGGGGCCATGCCCCCAAAAGCGGCGCGTCAGGCGATCTGCAGGGTCTGCACCGCGTTCTCAAGCTCCGCGAAGCTTGGCATGTGCTGGTTGGGCGCCATCTTGCGGCCGGTTTCCACGCTGACCTGCGGCGCATTGCCGTGCAGGTGGGCGACCAGCACGGCGCGGATGACCTCGAAGAACTTGCTCTCCTCCTCCACCACCGCCTTCAGGCGGGAGGCGAAGGGGCCGACCATGCCATAGGCCAGCAGCACGCCCAGGAAGGTGCCGACCAGCGCGCCGCCGATCATCGCCCCCAGCACGGCCGGCGGCTCGTTGATGTGCGACATGGTCTTGATGACGCCCAGCACCGCGGCGACAATGCCCAGCGCCGGCAGGCCGTCGGCCATTGTTTGCAGCGCGTGCGCGCCGTGCAACTCCTCGTTCAGCGTTTTCTTCAGCTCGCGGGCCATCACGTCCTCGATCTGGTTGGGGTCGTCGGCGTTCATGCCGACCATGCGCAGGTAGTCGCAGACCATCGCGCTGGCGTGGTGGTTGGCCAGGATCTTGGGGAATTTCTGGAAGGCGGCGCTTTCGTCCGGCTTCTCGATATGCGGCTCCAGCGCCATCGAGCCCTTGGTGCTGGCCAAGCGGACGAAGAAATACAGCAGGCTCAGCAGTTCGACATAATCCTCCTTCTTGTAGACGGCGCCCTTCATGATCTTCTTGAAGCCACCCAGCGTGTGCTTCACGTCGTGCATGCTGTTGGACATGACGAAGGTGCCGACGGCGGCGCCGCCGATGGTCCACAGCTCGAACGGCATCGCCTCCATCAGCGGCGCCAGGCTGCCGCCGGAGGCGACGTAGCTGCCGAAGACGCAGGCCAGCAGGAAGACGAAGCCGCCGATGGTCAGCATCGGCGCCGCCCCCTACGGCGCCGGCCGCACCGCGCGCAGCACCACGATGGCGATGCGCCGGTTGGCCGCGGCGAGCGGGTCGGCGGGCAGCAGCGGGTCGCGGTCGGCGTTGCCGGTCACGCTGCGGAAGCGCTGCTCGGGCACCCCGGCCTCGACCAGCATCCGGCGGGTCGCGTTGGCGCGCTCGGTGGAGAGTTCCCAGTTGCTCTTGCCGTTTCCCTTGTAGGGGGCGGCGTCGGTATGGCCGGCGATCGAGATCTGCTCGGGCAGCTTCAGCAGCGCCGGCGCCACTTTTTGCAGCAGCAGCCGCGCATGCTCGTTCATGTCCGAGGAGCCGGTGGCGAACATCGGCCGGCGGTCGGCGTCCAGCATCTGGATGCGCAGGCCCTCCGGCGTCAGGTCGATGGAGAGCTGGCCGGCCAACGCGGCCAGGCGCGGGTCGCTGGCCATGGCCGCGCGGATCTCGGCGGCCGCGTGATCGAAGGCGGCCTGCTCGCGCCGCGCCTGTTCGGCCCGCAGGCCGGCGGCGTCCAGCGCGCTGGTCACCGGGCGCGGGCCGGCCGGGGCCTTCACCCCGCTGCCGGCATTGGCCAGCTTCTCCGCCTGGCCCAGCGTCTGGCCCAGCACGCGGGCCTGCCGCGCCGCGGTGCCGCCGCCGGGGGCGTGGGGGCCCTGAGTGGCGGCATCGATGCGGGCCGCGCCGCTGGCATCCTTCGGCAGGCCGCCCTGCATGTGCTCGGATGGTGGGCCGTCGCCGGTCTGCCCGCCCTGGCCGTTCGCCGACACGCCGGGCGCCTGGTCGGAGAGCGGGTCGTCGGGGTGCGGCTCGGCCTGCATGCGGCCGGGCATGACGGTCTGCGCCCCACGGTCGGACACCAGTTCGCCATGCTCGAACGGGGTCTTGCCGCCGAACGGCAGGCCGGAGCCGGAGGAGCCGCGGCTGAGCACGTTGTTCGGGGTGAAATAATCGGCGATGCCCTTGCGCTGGGCCTCGGTGGTGGCGTTCAGCAGCCACATCAGCAGGAAGAACGCCATCATCGCCGTCACGAAATCGGCATAGGCGACCTTCCACGCGCCGCCGTGGTGGCCGCCCTCGACCACCTCCTCGCGCTTGATCACCACGCTGCCGCGCTCGCGGCCCTTCGCGTTGCTTTTGCCTGCCATCCAGCCCGCCTTTTTTGCCCGCCGAAGCCCGGGCCGGACGACAATGGCGCGCGATGCTTAACCCCGCGCTAACCGGGCAAAACCGCCTTGCGCGAAACGATCCGGACTGCTTTGTTTTGCCGCCGCCGCGCGCGGCCAATCGGGGATCCTTACGAACGAGGCGTACCGCCATGCGTCTGCTGCTGCTTCTCTGCGCCGTCCTGCTGGGCGGCCCCGCTTTTGCGCAATCCGACTCGGTGCAAACCGAGCTGGCGCGCGGCCGCTATCTGGTGGAAACCATCGCCGGCTGCGGCAATTGCCACACGCCGCAGGGCCCTGGCGGCCCGATTGCGGGCATGGCGCTGGCCGGCAACCAGGTGGTGGACGACAACCCGGCCTTCCGCGCGGTCGCCCCCAACATCACCCCGGACCGCGAGACCGGCATCGGCGCCTGGACCGACGCGCAGCTGTTCCGCGCCATCCGCGAGGGCATCCGGCCAGACGGCTCGCTGATCGGCCCGCCGATGCCGTTCCAGTTCTATCGCGGCCTGGCCGACGCCGATGTGCGCGCCATGATCGCCTATCTGCGCAGCCTCCGGCCGGTGCGCAACGTCTCGGAGAAATCGGTCTACCGCATCAAGCTGCCGCCCGCCTACGGCCCGCCGGTCGGCGCCATCGCCGCCCCGCCAAAGGCCGACCGGGTGGCCTATGGCGCCTATCTCGCCGGCCCGATGGGGCATTGCCTGGACTGCCACACCCCGCTCACCGAGCACGGCCGCGACATGGCGCGCGCCGGCCAGGGCGGCCAGCAATTCCCCGGCCCCTGGGGTGTCTCGGTCGCCGCCGACATCACCGCGCACGGCCTGGGCAACTGGAGAGACGCCGAGATCGAGCGCGCCATCCGCACCGGCGTCTCGCGCGACGGCCGCAAGCTGCTGCCGCCGATGGCATTCGCGTACTACAAGAACATCGCGCCGGATGACATGGGGGCGCTGATCGGGTATTTGCGGACGCTGAAGTAAGCGGTTCTTTTTTGAAAAAAAGAACCAAAAAACTTCATTCGCTGGTGTCCCTCCGCCCGGGCCGGATCCCCAACGAACAAAGTTTTTTTGCTTCTTTTTGTTCACAAAAAGAAAACCTCCCTTCCCGCCCACCTTGACTCCCGCCCGCCATGCCGCCATACACCCCGTCCCTATCCCGCCGCCTCGCGAGTATTCGCGCAGCGGCGTGATTTGCGTTGTAGGCGGAGCCGCAGGTGTTCGAGGCGCTTTCCAGCAAGCTATCCGGGGTATTCGACCGGCTGCGCACCCGTGGCGCGCTGAACGAGACCGATGTGATGGAGGCCCTGCGCGAGGTTCGCCTCGCGCTGCTGGACGCCGACGTCGCCCTGCCGGTGGTGCGCGACTTCATCGCCAAGGTGCGCGACCGCGCCATCGGCCAGGAGGTGATCGGCTCGGTCTCCCCCGGCCAGCAGGTCGTCAAGATCGTCAACGATGTGATGATCGAGGCCCTGGGCGGCGCCGGCGCCGAGCCGCTGAACCTGGTCGCCGTGCCGCCGGTGCCCATCCTGATGGTCGGCCTGCAAGGCTCCGGCAAGACCACCACCTCCGGCAAGCTGGCCATGCGGCTGGCGAAGCGCGACCGCAAGAAGGTGCTGCTGGCCAGCCTGGACACCCAGCGCCCGGCCGCCCAACTCCAGTTGCAGCAGCTCGCCGAGCGCGCCGGCGTCGCCAGCCTGCCGATCGTGCCCGGCCAGACCCCCTTGCAGATCGCCGCCCGCGCCATGGAGACGGCGCGGCGCGAGGTGTACGACGTCGTCATCCTCGACACCGCCGGCCGCCTCTCCATCGACGAAGCCCTGATGGACGAGGTCCGCCAGATCCGGGCCGCGACCAACCCGGCCGAGACGCTGCTGGTAGTCGATGCCATGACCGGGCAGGACGCGGTCAACACCGCCAAGGCGTTCAACGACGCGGTCGGCGTCACCGGCATCGTGCTGACCCGCATGGACGGCGACGCCCGCGGCGGTGCCGCCCTGTCGATGCGCGCCATCACCGGCGCCCCCATCAAGCTGACCGGCTCGGGCGAGAAGCTGGACGCGCTGGAGGATTTCCACCCCGAGCGCGTGGCCGGCCGCATCCTCGGCATGGGCGACGTGGTCGGCCTGGTCGAGAAGGCCAGCGAGGTCATCGACCAGGAGGAGGCCGAGAAGCTCGCCCGCAAGATGGCGAAGGGCACCTTCGACCTGGATGACTTCGCCAACCAACTCAAGCAGATCACCAAGATGGGCAGCCTGTCCTCCATCCTGGGCATGCTGCCGGGCGCCGGCAAGCTGAAGGCGCAACTGGGCGACGCCAACATCGACCCGAAGCTGCTGGGCCGGCAGGCGGCGATCATCTCCTCGATGACGATGAAGGAGCGCCGCGCGCCGGACATCATCAAGGCCAGCCGCAAGAAGCGCATCGCCGCCGGCGCCGGGGTGACGGTGCAGGACGTGAACCGCCTGCTGAAGCAGTTCGACGACATGTCCACCATGATGAAGCGCATGAACAAGCTGGGCCAGAAGGGCCTGATGCGGCAGGGCCTGGGGGCGCTGATGCCCCAAGGCCGGAGGCCTTATTAGAACATGCCCGGAGGCCTTATCAGGACATGACCGGAGGCCGTATCGAGATGAGCGGCCGCCCCTTCTGACCGAACCCACCGCCTTTCTTTCTTCCCGACCAAACGGAGCATACGACCCATGGGTCTCAAGATTCGCCTCTCCCGCGCCGGCGCCAAGAAGCGCCCCTATTACCACATTGTTGTGGCCGACAGCCGCAGCCCGCGTGACGGCCGCTTCATCGAGAAGGTCGGTAGCTACAACCCGATGCTGCCCGCCGAGCATGCCGAGCGCGTGCGCCTGCAGAACGAGCGCATCACCCACTGGCTGAGCAACGGCGCCGTCGCCACCGACCGCGTGGCCCGCTTCCTCGGCGTGGCCGGCCTGGCCCCGATGCCGGCGTGGAACGAGCAGCCGGTGCAGTCGGCGCCGAAGAAGAAGGCGCAGGAGCGCGCCAAGGCCGCCGCGGCGGGCTGAGGCACCATTCAGGAGGCTGATGGGTGACGGACCGGCGTGTCCTGATGGGCGTGATCGGGCGACCGCACGGCGTGCGGGGGCTGGTGCATGTGCGCAGCTACACCGCAGACCCTGCGGACCTGCCCGGCTACGGCCCGTTCAGCGACGGGCACGGCCGCCGCTTCACCCTGCGCTGGGTGAGCGAGGGCGTGGCCGAACTGTCCGAGCTGGTCGACGGCAAGCGGGTGAAGCTGGCCGACCGCAACGCCGCGGAACGGCTGGTCAACCTGCGACTCTACGTCGATCGCGCCCAGCTTCCGGCGCCCGGGGAGGACGAGTTCTACCTGTCCGACCTCGTCGGGCTGGAAGCGATGGGGCCGGACGGCGCGCCGCTCGGGCGGGTGGATGCGGTACACGACTACGGCGCCGGCACCAGCCTGGAAATCGGCCCGCTACTGGTGCCCTTCACCCGCGCCTGCGTGCCGGTGGTGGACATCGCGGCCGGCCGCCTGACCGTGCTGCCGCCCGCCGAGGTGGTGGTGGCCCCGGACGCCGGGGCGGACAGCACGTCGGAGGCGGTGGCATGACCGCCCCCTGGCGCGCCGGCGTGCTCAGCCTGTTCCCGGAGATGTTCCCCGGCCCGCTCGGCCATTCCCTGGCCGGCCGGGCGCTGGAACGCGGCCTGTGGGCGCTGGAGGCGCGCGACATCCGCGCCTTCGCCACCGACCGCCATCGCACCGTGGACGACACCCCCTTCGGCGGCGGCGCCGGCATGGTGATGCGCCCGGACATACTGGACGCGGCGCTGGCCAGCCTGGCGGACGGCCGCCCCGCCATCTGCCTCACCCCGCGCGGCCGGCCGCTCACCCAGGACCGGGTGCGCCGCCTCGCCGCCGGCCCCGGCGTGGTGCTGCTCTGCGGCCGCTACGAAGGCATCGACCAGCGCGTGATCGACGCCCGCGCGCTGGAGGAGATCAGCATCGGCGACTACGTGCTGTCCGGTGGCGAGCCGGCGGCCATGGTGCTGCTGGATGCCTGCGTGCGGCTGCTGCCCGGCGTGATGGGGGCGGCCGCCAGCGCGGAGGAGGAGAGCTTCGCCGCCGGGCTGCTGGAATACCCTCACTACACCCGCCCCGCCGAATGGAACGGCCGCCGCGTGCCGGACGTGCTGCTCTCCGGCCACCACCAGGCGGTCGCCGACTGGCGCCGCGCCGAGGCGGAGCGGATCACCCGCGAGCGCCGCCCCGACCTGTGGGCCGCCCATACGAGAACCGTCGAACCAGGATTGCGCCGCGCGTCGGTTGCCGTCGCCCCCGCCGCGCCCTAAAGAAACCGAGACAAGAGGACCACCACGATGAACATCATCCAGCAATACGAAGCCGAGCAGATCGCCCGCCTCACCGCCGACCGCGCCGTGCCGACCTTCATCGCCGGCGACACCGTGCGCGTGGCCGTGAAGGTGGTCGAGGGCGAGCGCACCCGCGTGCAGAACTTCGAGGGCGTGTGCATCGCCCGCTCCAACAAGGGCCTGAACAGCAACTTCACCGTGCGCAAGATCAGCTACGGCGAGGGCGTGGAGCGCGTGTTCGCGCTATATGCGCCCACCATCGCCGAGATCACCGTGGTCCGCCGCGGTGATGTGCGCCGCGCCAAGCTGTATTACCTGCGCGGCCGCAGCGGCAAGTCCGCCCGCATCGCCGAGCGCGCGCGCGACACCGCCGAGTAGCACTCGGCGGCCTGGTGGCCCTCCCGCGAAGTCGCGCCGCCCGGCGCGGCGGATTTCGCGGCTGAGCAGGCCATGGCTGCTACCGAAAGAGGGGGAAAGAACGCAATGGCCGACACAAAACCGAAAACGCTGTTCGACAAGGTGTGGGACGCCCATGTCGTCGAGCAGCTTCCGGACGGCACCTGCGTTCTCTACATCGACCGCCACCTCGTGCACGAGGTCACCAGCCCGCAGGCGTTCGAGGGGCTGAAGCTGGCCGGCCGCCGCGTGCGCCGGCCGGACGCCACCATCGCGGTGGCCGACCACAACATCGCCACCTCCGACCGCCGCGCCGGCATCAAGGAGGAGGACAGCCGCATCCAGGTGGAAACCCTGGAGCGCAACGTCGCCGAGTTCGGCGTGCCCTACTTCCCGGTACTGAGCCCGCAGCAGGGCATCGTGCACATCATCGGGCCGGAACAAGGCATCTCGCTGCCCGGCATGACCATCGTCTGCGGCGACAGCCACACCTCCACCCACGGCGCCATGGGCTCGCTGGCCTTCGGCATCGGCACGTCGGAGGTGGAGCACGTGCTGGCCACCCAGACGCTGCTGCAGAAGCCGGCCAGGAACATGCTGGTGCGCGTGGACGGCCTGCTGCCGCCGGGCGTGACCGCGAAAGACCTCGTGCTGGCCATCATCGGCCGCATCGGCACCGCCGGCGGCACCGGCCACGTCATCGAGTTCGCCGGCGAGGCGATCCGCGCGCTGGACATGGCCGGGCGCATGACAGTGTGCAACATGTCCATCGAGGCCGGCGCCCGCGCCGGCATGATCGCGCCCGACGAGACCACCTTCGCCTATGTGCGCGGCAAGCCCTACGCCCCCAAGGGCGAGGCGCTGGACCGTGCCATCGCCTGGTGGCGCACCCTGCCCACCGACCCCGGTGCCGCCTACGATACCACCGTGGTGATGAACGCCGCCGAAATCGCGCCCATGGTCACCTGGGGCACCAACCCCGAGGCCGTGGTGCCGGTGACCGCCACCGTCCCCAACCCCGCCGCCGAGCCCGACGAGGCCAAGCGCGCCCAGCTTCAGCGCATGGTCGAATACATGGCGCTGACGCCTGGCCAGAAGATGACCGACCTCGCGATCGACGTGGTGTTCATCGGCTCCTGCACCAATGGCCGCATCGAGGACATCCGCGCCGCCGCCGCCATCGCCCACGGCCGCAAGGTCGCCCCCGGCGTGCGCGCCCTGGTCGTCCCCGGCTCCGGCATCGTCAAGCTGCAGGCCGAGGCCGAGGGGCTGGACCGCATCCTGCTCGACGCCGGCTTCGAATGGCGCGAACCAGGCTGCTCGATGTGCCTGGGCATGAACCCGGACAAGCTCACCCCGGGCCAGCGCAGCGCCAGCACCTCCAACCGCAATTTCGAGGGCCGGCAGGGCCCGGGCGGGCGCACCCACCTCGTCTCCCCCGCCATGGCCGCCGCCGCGGCCGTCACCGGGCACCTGGTCGACGTGAGGGAGTTGGGCTGATGGACAAGTTCACCACGCTGACCGGCGTCGCCGCACCGCTGCCGATCGCCAATGTCGACACCGACAAGATCATCCCGGCCCGCTTCCTCAAGACCATCAAGCGCACCGGCCTGGGCGTGCACCTGTTCGACACGCTGCGCTACGACGCCGAGGGCCACGAGCGCCCGGATTTCGTGCTCAACCAGGCGCCCTACCGCCACGCCCAGATCCTGATCGCGCACGAGAATTTCGGCTGCGGCTCCTCGCGCGAGCACGCTCCCTGGGCGCTGCTGGATTTCGGCATACGCTGCGTCATCGCGCCGGATTTCGCCGACATCTTCCACACCAACACCTTCAAGAACGGCATCCTGCCGATCCGCCTGCCCCGCGCCATCTGCGACCAGCTCATCGAGGACGCGCGCCAGGGCGACAACGCGCGCATCACCATTGATCTCGCCGAGCAGGTCGTGGTGCGCCCGAACGGCGAGAAGATCCACTTCGAGATCGACCCGTTCCGCAAGCACCTGCTGCTGAACGGCCTGGACGATATCGGCCAGACGCTGCAGCACGCCCCGAGCATCGATGCCTACGAGGCGAAGCAGCACAGCGAGAAATCCTGGATGCCGGCGATCACGGTCGGCTGAGCGCGAGGAAGCAATGAGCGCCAACAAGAAGCTGCTGGTCCTGCCGGGCGACGGTGTGGGCCCCGAGGTGATGCGCGAAGTCATCAACGTCATCGACTGGATGGACCGCAAGCGCCGCGCCAGCTTCGACATCGACGAGGACCTGGTCGGCGGTGCCAGCATCGACGCCCGCGGCGTCGCCATCACTCCCGAGACGGTCGCCCGCGCCAAGGCCGCCGACGCGGTGCTGTTCGGCTCCGTCGGCGGTCCGAAATGGGACACGCTGGGCTTCGACAACCGGCCGGAAATCTCCATCCTCACCCTGCGCCGCGAGCTTGGCCTGTTCGCCAACCTGCGCCCGGCCATCGTGCTGGACCCGCTGGTGGACGCCAGCACGCTGAAGCCCGAGGTGGTGCGCGGGCTCGACCTCATGATCGTGCGCGAGAGCACCGGCGGTATCTATTTCGGCGAGCCGCGCGGCGTGGAAACCCTGCCCGACGGCAGCAAGCGCGGCGTCAACACCGAGGTCTACACCACGCCCGAGATCGAGCGCGTCGCCCGCGTGGCCTTCGACCTCGCCCGCAAGCGCCAGAACCGCGTCTGCAGCGTCGAGAAGGCCAACGTGATGGAAAGCGGCCTGCTGTGGCGCCAGACCGTCGCGGCCCTGCACAAGGCCGAATATGCCGATGTCGAGCTGAGCCACATGTATGCCGACAACTGCGCCATGCAGCTCGTCCGCAACCCGCGCCAGTTCGACGTGATCGTCACCACCAACCTGTTCGGCGACATCCTTTCCGACCTGGCCTCCATGCTCACCGGCTCGCTGGGCATGCTGCCCTCGGCCACCCTGGGCGCGCCGGATGCCTCCGGCCGCCGCCACGCCCTCTACGAGCCCATCCACGGCAGCGCGCCGGACATCGCCGGCAAGGGCATCGCCAACCCGATGGCGCAGATGCTGAGCTTCGCCATGCTGCTGCGCTACTCCTTCGATATGGACGAGGATGCGGCCCTGATCGAACGCGCCTGCACCAACGTGCTGGCCAGCGGCCTGCGCACGGCGGACGTCATGGCGCCCGGCTGCGCCAAGGTCGGGACCCACGTTATGGGCGAAGCTGTATTGCGTGAGATGGACAAGCTCGCCGGCTGAATTGGTCTTGCAGCCTGTCGGCGGTTCGGTTACACCGCCGATCTCGGTTGCACCCGTAGCTCAATTGGATAGAGCACCAGACTACGAATCTGGGGGTTGGAGGTTCGAGTCCTTCCGGGTGCGCCAGTTCCTCTATCGGATACCTTGAGTTGCAACGCCCGGCCTCATGCCGGGCGTTTTGTTGTTTGCGCAGTGCTTGCCCGCGCCCCGGCCGGCCAGCGACCACTGTCCTCGCGACCACGCAAAAAGAAAGCCCCCCGGCTTTCACCGGGGGGCAAGGGTACAGGGAGGCTTCACGTCTGGGAGACGAAGGAGTCGAAGACCCCTTTTCCCGCCACAAGGACGGGAACGCTGGCGCCGCTTCCGCTTGCCGGGCCAGGACCCTTTCGGGAGCCTCGCCCATCGGCCGGCAGCGCCGTATCCGATGGCGCTTAAATATGCTGCGATGCGGCGGAGGGCCAGCCTGAATCGGCCAACGCTGCCATGTCGGTCGCGCAACTCACGTCACATCCCACGCGCAAAAATACCGTCAAACACATGATGTTAAACGGCATTATGTGAAAAACCATTGCAATCACCACTGCGTGAAGGGGCCGCGGCATGGATGCCCGGGGCAGACGGCATGGCAAAGCGCCGCCCCGGCCCACCCGACCCTCAAGCAAACAAGGGCCGAGCCCCGGAACCTCGAATTCGAGGTCCCGGGGCTCGACCCCCATATCCTCTGGGCACGCGGCGCCAGCCGAAGCCCCGCCGCCACCCCATGCGGCAGGTAGCCAGGCCGGCGCGCCTCAGCCCCGCTGGGCGAGCTGCGCCAGCAGGAAGTCGCGGAACACCGCCACGCGCTTGGAGTTGCGCAGCTCCTCGGGATACACGAAGAACACGTCCACCTTCGGCGCCTTCAGCTCCGGCAGGATCTGCACCAGCCCCTCGGTCTCGGCGTGCATGTAATCGGGCACGGCGGCAATCCCCAGCCCGGTCTTCACCGCCGCCAGCATCGCCCGCAGCGAGTTCACGTCCAGCACCGCTCGCCGCGGGTTGCCCGCCCGCCGCCCGGCCTCGGCCAGCCAGTTGATGTCGGCCACCGGCGGATGATGCTCGCCGAACAGTATCAGCCTGTGGTTGTCCAGCTCCTCGGCGGTCTTCGGCGTGCCGTGCTTCTTCAGGTATTCGGGCGAGGCGCAGACATGCCACTCGATCGACATCAGGTGCCGCTGCACCAGGTCCGGCTGCTTGGGCGTGTGCATGCGAATCGCCACGTCGGCCTCGCGCATCGCCAGGTCCAGGTCGGTGTCATCCAGCAGCAGCTGCATGGTGACATCCGGGTACTGCTCCAGGAACTGCTGCAACCGCGGCGCCAGCCACGAGGAGCCGAAGCCCACCGTCGTGGTCACCTTCAGCCGCCCGGCCGGCTTCTCCTTGCTCTCGGTCAGCAACGCCTCGGTCATCGCCAGCTTGGCGAACACCTCGCGCACCGTCCGGTTCAGGCTCTCGCCCTGCTCGGTCAGGATCAACCCGCGCGCATGGCGATGGAACAGCGGCACCTGCAGTGCCTCCTCCAGCGCCGAAATCTGGCGGGATACCGCCGATTGGCTCAGGTTGAGCGTGTCGCCGGCATGCGTGAAGCTGCCTGCCTCGGCCACCGCGTGGAAGACGCGCAGCTTGTCCCAGTCCATCTTTCAGCCATCCCCTGCCACCCGGCTTCGTCCCGGGTCGGCTCCATGAAGCGTCCCATCCGGCGGCACGGTAAACATCCGGCCGCCCCCGATCGTTATTCTGCCGCCAGCGCCGACTCGGCGCCATGCTCAGCCAGCCACTTTTCGACTTCCAGCGCCGCCATGCAACCTGTTCCTGCCGCGGTAACTGCCTGGCGCCACACTTTGTCTTGAACATCGCCCGCCGCGAACACTCCGGGCACCGAGGTGCGGGTGCCCCCGGGCGGCGTCACCACATAGCCCTCGGCGTCCAGCGCCACCTGGCCGCGGAACACCGCCGTGGTCGGCGAATGCCCGATCGCCACGAACACCCCGTCCACCGCCAGCGTGCTGGCCGCCCCGGTCACCGTGTCGCGCAGCCGCACCCCGGTCACCGTCGGCGGCGCGGTGCCGGCGGTGATCTCCTCCACCGCGGCGTTCCACACCACGCTGATCTTCGGGTTGGCGAACAGCCGCTGCTGCAGGATCTTCTCCGCCCGCAGCGAGTCGCGGCGATGGATCAGCGTCACGTGGCTGGCGTGGTGGGTGAGGTACAACGCCTCCTCCACCGCGGTATTGCCGCCGCCCACCACCGCCACCCGCTTGCCGCGGAAAAAGAACCCGTCGCAGGTGGCGCAGGCCGACACGCCGGCCCCCTGCAGCCGCTGCTCCGACTCCAGCCCCAGCCAGCGCGCCTGCGCCCCGGTGGCGATGATCACCGCATCGGCGATATAGCTGTCCCCCGAGTCGCCCTGGCAGACGAACGGCCGGCGGCTGAAATCCACCGCGGTGATCAGGTCATGCACGACGCGCGTGCCCACATGCTCGGCCTGCTGCTGCATCTGCTCCATCAGCCACGGCCCCTGGACCGTCTCGGCGAAGCCGGGATAGTTCTCCACGTCGGTGGTGATCATCAGCTGCCCGCCCGGCTGCATCCCGGCCACCAGCATCGGCGACAGCCCCGCGCGGGCGGCATAGATCGCCGCCGTGTAGCCGGCCGGGCCGGCGCCGATGACAAGAACGCGGATGTGGTGGGCTTCGGGCATGGGGGTGGTTCCGTTTCGTGCAGTCCCAGGATATTGGTCCTTCGTATCGCGGGACAAGCAAGCACCGAACTTATCCTTGCCCGGCCATATCCGTGCAATAATATTGCGCTACACCAGCCTCCACAGCAACATGTTCCGGCGGGCCACCCGCCGCGCGCCGACCGACCAAAGGGTAACCGAGACAGCATGAAGCCCCAGCCAGCCGAGATTCCCGTACTGGACGCCATCGACCGCCGCATCCTGGCCGAATTGCAGGAGGACGGGCGCATGACCAACGTGGAACTCGCCCGCCGCGCCGGCATCTCCGCCCCCCCCTGCCTGCGTCGCGTCCGCCGGCTGGAGGAGGCCGGCATCATCCGCGGCTACCACGCCGACTCGGACCCGCAGATGTTGGGCTGGGAGATCACCTTCTTCGCCATCGTCGGCCTGGAAAGCCAGAAGGAGCTGGTGCTCTCCGGCTTCGAATCCCTGGTCGCCGCCTGGCCCGAGGTGCGCGAGTGCCACATGATCCGCGGCGGCGGCGACTTCCTGCTCAAACTGGTCGCCCGCGACACCGCCCACGAGAACCAGCTCACCCAGCGCCTCACCGGCGCGCCGCATGTCAGCCGCGTGCAAACCCTGCAAACCATCCGCACCAGCCGCAGCCTGGCGGGCGTGCCGCTTTAGCCCAAGGCAAGGCCAGGGGCTTTGCCCCTGAACCCCATTCAAGGCAAAAGCCTTGAAAATCCGTTCGTTTTCTTGGCTGAAGCGCGTGCCGGCGAATGGCGGCACGCCCTGGTCCCAAAAAGAAAGTTTCGTGAAGGCGGGAAGAAGGCAGAGACACAAAATCTCCCCCTTTCTTCTCCTCGCCTCCTCGCCTCCATGTGGTTCTAAACCTTTCTTACGATGACGCCGGCGCGACGGCTGCGGCCGCGCCGTGCCTTTTTCGACCTGGATCGACCGATGCCCCTCCTCGCCCTCCTCGTCCTCACCCTGGCCCGCCTGCTGGTCGCCGCCCTCACCCCGCTGGCGCCGGACGAGGCGTATTACTGGGTGTGGTCGCGCGCCCTGGCCGCCGGCTATTTCGACCATCCGCCGATGGTCGCCCTGTGGATCCGCGCCGGCACCGCGCTCGCCGGCGACACCGCCCTCGGCATCCGCCTGCTCGGCCCGCTCTCTGGCCTGTTCGGCAGCCTGCTGCTGGCCGACGCGGCGGAGCGGCTGTTCCCCGGCCGCCGCCTGGGCGTGCCGGCCGCCGTGCTGATGAACGCCACGCTGCTGTTCGGCATTGGCGGCGTGACCATGACGCCAGACACCCCGCTGCTGTTCTTCTGGACGCTCGCGCTATGGGCGCTGGCCCGGCTGCAGGCCGGCGGCGACGGCCGCTGGTGGCTGGCATTCGGCGCGGCCTCGGGGCTGGCGCTGGACAGCAAATACACCGCCGGCCTGCTCGCCCCCGCGGTGCTGGCCTGGGTGGTCCTGGCACCATCCCTGCGCCGCTGGCTGACGCGGTGGGAGTTCTGGGCGGCGGCGGTGCTGGCTGTGCTGCTGTTCGCCCCGGTGCTGTGGTGGAACGCCGCAAACAGCTGGGCCAGCTTCGCCAAGCAGGGCGGCCGGACCGCCGACTGGCAGCCGGCCCGCGCGGCGCAGTTCCTCGGCGAGTTGCTCGGCGGCCAGATTGGCCTGGCCACCCCCGGCATCTTCGTGCTCTGCGCCGGCGGGGCCGCGCTGGCCGTCCGCCGCTGGCGCGAGCCAGCCTTCCTGCTGCTGGCGGCGCTGATCGTGGTGCCGGTGCTGGTGTTCGTCCAGCACGCGCTGGGCGACCGGGTGCAGGCCAACTGGCCCTCGGTGCTGTATCCGCAGGCCAGCATCGCCGCCGCCGCGCTGGCGAGCGCGCCGCGCTGGCGGCGCTGGCTGAACCCGTCGGCGGCACTCGGCCTGGCGCTCACCCTGGTGGTCTGGGTGCAGGCCGCCTTCGCCCCGCTGGCGCTGCCGCTGCGGCTGGACCCGACGCTGCTGCGCCTGGGCGGCTGGCCGGCACTGGCCGAAGGCGTGGCGGCGGCGGCCGGGCGCGAGGGCGCCGCCTATGTCGCCGCCGACAATTACGGCCAGGCCGCCCTGCTCGCCCGCCTGCTGCCGGCGCCGCTGCCGGTGCTGGGGGTGGATGGCCGCTGGGCGCTGTTCGCCCTGCCCGACGCCACCCCGCTCACCGCCGGCCGCCCCGGCCTGCTGCTGCGCAGCGCGCGCCGCGACGACCGGCCGGACCCGCGCGACTGGGCCAGCATCACCCCCCTGCCCGGCCTCGTGCGCACGCGCAACGGGATGACGGCGGAGGCGTTCCGGCTGTATCGTGTGGTCGGCCGGCCGGGCGGCGAGCCGATCGTGGCGTTGCCCCGCCCCCGCTGAGGAGCGCGTCATGCAGTTGCCGACCTATGACGATGTGATGGCCGCCCGCGCCCGCATCGCGCCGCATGTGGTGCGCACCCCCATGCTGCGCCACCGCCTGCTCGACGAACGCACCGGCGGCACCGTGCTGATCAAGGCAGAACCCTTGCAGCGCACCGGCAGCTTCAAGCTGCGCGGCGCCACCAACGCATTGCAAAGGCTGGATGCCGCCGGCCGCGCCGCCGGGGTGGTCACCCATTCCTCGGGCAATCACGGCCAGGCCACCGCCTGCGCGGCCGCCACGCTGGGCATGCGCGCCACCATCTTCATGCCGGAGGACGCGCCGCGCATCAAAATGCAGAGCACTCGCGGCTGGGGCGCCGACATCGTCACCTACGACCGCGCCCGCGACGACCGCGACGCCCTGACCCGCGCCTTCGCCGACCGCGAGGGCGCCGTCCTGGTGCCGCCGTTCGACCATCCGGACGTGATCGCCGGCCAGGGCACGCTCGCGCTGGAACTGGCCGAGGACGCGGCGGCGGCGGGGCTTGTCATGGATGCCTTCCTGGCCTGCACCGGCGGCGGCGGGCTGATCGCCGGCTGCGCCCTGGCGCTGGAGGGCGCCTCCCCCACCACGCAGATTTATGCCGTGGAACCAGAGGGTTGGGACGACACCGCGCGCTCGCTGGCCAGCGGCGCGCGGCTGGCGAATGCGCCGGGCGGCTCCACGCTGTGCGACTCGCTGCTGTCGAAAATGCCCGGCGAGATCACCTTTGCGGTCAACCAGCCCCGCCTGTCCGGCGGCCTGGTGGTGACCGACGCCGAGGTGCTGGCGGCCATCGCCTTCGCCTTCAGCCACCTGAAGCTGGTGGTGGAACCCGGCGGCGCGGTGTGCCTGGCCGCCCTGCTGGCCGGCAAGTTCGACGCCAAGGGCCGCGTGGTGGGCGCCGTGATCAGCGGCGGCAACGTTGACGCCGCGGTGTTCAACCGCGCCCTGGCCGCCTGATATAGTTCGGAGGTAAATGGTTATGCCTGATACCTATGTGCCGCAAAACGTCTCCTCGGCGGAGTGGCAGGCGCGGCTGGACTGCGCCGCGGTGTATCGTTTATTGGCCCATTTCGGCATGTCCGACCTGGTTTATAACCACGTGACGGTGCGGATTCCGGGCGAAAAAGAGCGGTTTTTGATCAATCCGTTCGGCTGGATGTACGAGGAAATCACCGCCTCCTCGCTCATCACCATCGACCTTGAGGGTCATATCGTCTTCAATCCGCATACGAATGTAGGCATCAACCCGGCTGGCTACGTGATCCACAGCGCCGTGCATGCGGTGCGGCCGGATGCCGCCTGCGTCATCCACACCCATACCCGCGCCGGCATGGCGGTGTCCGCGATGGCCTGCGGGTTGTTGCCGCTCACCCAGACGGCGATGCGTTGCATGCCGATCAGTTACCATCCCTATGAGGGCCCGGCGGTGGATGTGGACGAGCGCGCCCGGTTGCAGGCCAATCTCGGCCAGACTCGCTTCATGGTGCTGCGCAACCACGGCCTGCTGACGGTGGGGCCGAGCGCGGCAGAGGCGTTCAACGCCATGTATTGGCTGGAAATGGCCTGCAAGGCGCAAGTGGACGCGATGGCCGCCAGAACGGAACTGACCTTCCCGCCCGACGAGGTGGTGGCCCATGCCACCCATCTCTACGACCCGAAGACGCGCCGCCCGTTCGGCGTGCTGGAATGGCCGGCGATGCTGCGCCTGCTGGACCGCCGCGACACCTCCTGGCGGACATAAAAAAATCCAGGGGAAACATCCCCTGGACCCAAACAGAACGAATAAAGTTTTTTTGCTTCTTTGTTTTCAAACAAAGAAGACTTGCTCTTTTTTGAAAAAAAGAACCAAAAAACTTTTACCCGTTTAAGCGTTTACTTGGCCGTCAGCACCATCACCATCTGGCGGTTTTCCATGCGCGGCATCTGTTCCACCTTGGTGGCGTAATCCATATCGCCGCGGATGCGTTCCAGCACTTTGATGCCGATATCCTGGTGGGCCATTTCTCGACCGCGGAAGCGCAGGGTCACCTTGACCTTGTCGCCTTCCTCGATGAACGACTTCATGGCGCGCAGCTTCACCTGATAGTCGTTCTCGTCGATGTTCGGGCGCACCTTGATCTCTTTGATCTCGATGACCTTCTGCTTCTTCTTGGCCTCGTTCTTCTTCTTCTGCTGTTCGTATTTGAACTTGCCGAAGTCGAGAATCTTGCAGACCGGCGGCTCAGCGTTCGGGCTGATTTCCAGCAGGTCGAGGCCGACGGCATAGGCGCGCTGGATGGCTTCCCGCGCCGTCATCACGCCTTGCATTTCGCCGTCCTGATCGATCAGGCGAACGGTGGCGGAGCGGATGTCCTCGTTTACGCGCGGCCCGTCACGGCTCGGCGCGGCAGGCATGGGTCCTCGGGCTATGGTGCTCTCCTGTGGCAGTTGAAGGGGGGCGGACGCGCAAACGTCAGCCTGTGCTGATATTGCGCGTCCGGCCCGGTCGTTTCAAGGGCTCGTCTTGGCCCGCCGCAGGTCGGGCGGCGTCGCCTCCTCGGCCAGGCCGCGGATTGCCTCGTCCAGCGGCAGCAGTTCCTGCGCCTCGCCGCCCAGGCGGCGCAGCGCCACGGTGCCCTGCTCGGCCTCCTTGCGGCCGACCACGGCGATTACCGGGACGTGCTGGAGGCTGTGCTCGCGCACCTTGGCGTTGATCTTCTGGTTGGACAGGTCGAGCTTCACGCTCAGCCCGGCCGCCTGCATGCGCCGCGCGACCTCGCGGGCGTAGTCGTCGGCGTCCGAGACGATGGTGGCCACGGCGGCCTGCACCGGAGCCAGCCAGAGCGGGAAGCGGCCGGCGTATTGCTCGATCAGGATGCCCAGGAACCGCTCGAAACTGCCCAGAATGGCCCGGTGCAGCATCACCGGGCGGTGGCGTGCCCCGTCCTCGCCCACATACTCGGCATCGAGCCGCTCGGGCAGCACGAAATCGACCTGCAGGGTGCCGCACTGCCAGTCCCGCCCGATGGCGTCGCGCAGCACGAATTCCAGCTTGGGGCCGTAGAACGCGCCCTCGCCCGGGTTCAGCTCGTACTCCACGCCGGCGGTGGCGCAGGCTTCGCGCAGCGCGCCCTCGGCCTTGTCCCAGGTCTCGTTGCTGCCGGCGCGGGTGGCGGGGCGGTCGGAGAACTTCACGCGGAAGGTCGGGAAGCCGAAATCGGCGTAGACCGACGACAGCAGCGCCACGAAGCGCACCGTCTCGCTGGCGATCTGGTCCTCGGTGCAGAAGATGTGCGCGTCGTCCTGGGTGAAGGCGCGCACCCGCATGATGCCGTGCAGCGCGCCCGAGGGCTCGTAGCGGTGGCAGGCGCCGAACTCGGCCATGCGCAGCGGCAGTTCGCGGTAGCTGCGGATGCCCTGGCGGAAGATCTGCACGTGGCAGGGGCAGTTCATCGGCTTCAGGGCGAGCAGCTTGTCCTCGTCCTCGACCGAGGCGATGAACATGTGCTCGCGAAACTTCTCCCAGTGGCCAGAGGCTTCCCACAGCGCGCGGTCCACCAGTTGCGGGGTCTTGACCTCCTGGTAGCCGCCCTCGTCCAGCCGGCGGCGCATGTAGTCCTCGGCGGCGCGATAGAGCTTCCAGCCCTTGGGGTGCCAGAATATGCTGCCAGCGGCCTCCTCCTGCATGTGGAACAGGCCCATATCCTTGCCGATGCGGCGGTGGTCGCGGCGCTCTGCCTCCTCCAGCATGTGAAGATAGGCGTCCAACTCCTTCTGATCGCGCCATGCGGTGCCGTAGATGCGGCTGAGCATGGCGTTGCGGTGGTCGCCGCGCCAATAGGCCCCGGCCACCTTCATCAGCTTGAAGGCGTTGCCCACGTCGCCGGTGCCGCGCATGTGCGGGCCGCGGCAGAGGTCGATCCACTCGCCCTGTTTGTAGAGGGTGATGGTTTCCGACTTCGGCAGGTCCTGGATCAGCTCCGCCTTGTATTTCTCGCCCTTGGCGGCGAAGAAGGCGATACCCTCCTCCCGGTCGATCACGCTGCGTTCGAACGGCGCGTTGCGGCTGATGATCTCGCGCATCTTGGCCTCGATCGCCGGGAAATCCTCCGGCGTGAACGGCTCGTTGCGGGCGAAATCGTAGTAGAAGCCGTTCTCGATCGACGGGCCGATGGTGACCTGGGTGCCGGGGAACAGCGCCTGCACCGCCTCGGCCAGCACATGGGCGGCGTCGTGGCGGATCATTTCCAGCGCCGCCTCGTCTTTGCGGGTGACGAAGACCAGGCTGGAATCGTGCTCGATCGGGGTGGAAAGGTCCACCAGCTTGCCGTCCAGCTTCATGGCCAGCGCGGCGCGGGCGAGGCCAGGACCGATGGCGGCCGCCACGGTAGTGCCCGTCACCGCCCCGTCGAAACGGCGCACGGATCCGTCGGGCAGCGTGATGGCAGGCATCGTTGGCTCTCCTGTGTAAAAATCAGCCGGCTTCTATGGCCTTACGGCAGCGCGTCGGCAACCCTGTCTATGCTCAGATCGGCCAGGACCGCGGCGCGCAACACCACCGGCCAGCCGCCGTCCGGGCCGCGCGGGGCGGTGAGGCCGGGGTCGCTGGCCGCCGAGAACAGCACCACGCAGCGGCAGCCGGCGGCGGCGGCGATGTGCATCGGCCCGGTGTCGTTGCCCACCGCCAGCGCGGCGCCGGCGGCCAGGGCGAACAAATCCGGGATGGCGGTGCGGCCGGTGAGGTCGATGGCGGCCGGGCAGGCGGCCTGGATGGCGGCGGCCACCGGCGTATCGGCCGCCGCGCCCACCACCACCGGGGTCTGGCCGCGCGCGAGCAGAATCGCCGCCAGCGCGCCGAACCGCTCGGCCGGCCAGCGCTTTTCCGGCCGGTGCGGCGCGGCGCCGGGCACCAGCAGCGCGTACGGGCGCGGCAGGTCGGGCACCGGCCGGCTGGTCAGGAAGGACAGGTCCGGCGGCGGCACCGCGGCGATGCCGGCCAGGCGCAGTTGGTCGGCCTGGCGCTCGCGCGTGTGCATCACCTCGCGCGCCGGGTCGCTTTGCGGGTGCGAGCAGCCGGGGGCGATGCCGGACCAGGGCGGGCGGCCGGCAAGGCGGAAATAGCGCGACGAACGGCCGGAGGTTTGCAGGTCGTACACGAAATCATAGCCGCGCAGTTGCCGGCGTAGGCGGTGCAGGCCGGACAGGTTCCACCAGGAGGGCCGCGCGTCGATCTCGACATGGTCGAACCAGGGACAGAGGCGGGCGAGGCCGGCGAAGGGGGCGGAGGTGAGCAGGGTGATCGCCGCGCCGGGATGGTGCGCGCGGATCGCCGCGAAGGGGGCGAAGGACTGGACGATGTCGCCGAGGGCGCCGAGGCGGATGACGAGGATGCGCTTCATGGCCGGGCGGAATTTGGGGGGCTTCGGCCGGGAAGGCAAGAAAGGGCACAAAGAGACGTGGAGGCGAAGAGAAAGAGATGAGTGACCTGTTTCCTCTCCGCCTCTACGTCTCTTTGCAAATCATGATCGATATCCGACGATTTGACCCCAACGAGAGTTGGCTTCGAATAAAACGAACAAAGTTTTTTTGCTTTTTTTTGTTCACAAAAAGAAGTCCTGTTATTTTTTGAAAAAAAGAAACGAAAAACCTTTGCTCTTGTCATCACCCCAGCAACTCGCGGTAGACGGCGATGGTGGCCATTTGCATCGCCGCGACGGTGTAGTGTTCCTGCACTGAGGCGCGGGCGCGGGCGCCGAGGGCGGCGCGGTCGGGGGGCGGGAGGGCCAGGGCGTGGTCCAGGGCCGCGGCCAGGGCTTCGGGGTCGCCGGGCCTCACCCGCCAGCCGGTGACGCCGTGCTCGACCGTTTCCACCGCGCCGCCATGGTCGGTGGCGATGACGGGGCGGGCCATCGCCTGCGCCTCGATCACCACGCGGCCGAACGCCTCGGGGTCGGTGGAGGCGTTCACCACCACGTCGGACAGGCTGAGCGCCGCCGGCATGTCGTCGCAATGGCCGACGATGCGCACCCGGTCGGCCACGCCCAGCCGCCCGGCCAGCGCGGCCAGTTCGGCGGCGTAGCGGGCGCGGCCCTGGTCGGCGCCGACCAGCACGGCGACGGCGGCGCGGTCGTTCAGGCGGGCCAGCGCCTCGATCAGCACAGCCTGGCCCTTCCAGCGGGTGAGGCGGCCGGGCAGCATGATGGTGGTCTGGCCGTCCTGTACCCGCCAGGCGCGCAGCAGGCGCACCTGGCGGTCGGTGCTGACGCGCTGAGGGTCGAACACCGCCGGATCGACGCCGCGATGGATGACGCGGATGCGGGCGGGGTCGGTGCCGTGGCGCTGCTGGATGAGGGCGGCGATGAAGTGGCTGATGGCGATCACCCGCTCGCCCATCGCCATCACCGCGTTGTAGCGGCGCTTGAACGGCAGGTCCTCGTTGTAGGCGCCGTGGTAGGTGGTGACGAAATGCGCGCCGGTGCGCCGCGCCGCCAGACAGGCCGACCAGGCGGGGGCGCGGGAGCGGGCGTGCACGATGTCCACATGGCGGCTGCGGATCACGCCCTCCAATGCGGCGGCGTTGCGCCAGATGCGCCAGGGGCTCTTGCTGTCCAGCGGCAGCAGGATGTTGCGCCCGCCGGCGCGCTCCACCGCCGGGGCGAGGGCGCCGCCGGCGCTGGCCACCAGCGGCATGCCGCCGAGGCGGGCGATGATGGAGGCGATTTCGACCGTGCCCCGCTCCACGCCGCCGCCGCCCAGCGCCGGCAGCACCTGGAGCACGACGGGGTAAGGCGAATCCGGGCTTGCTTTCATCGCTCGCGCTATATCATGCAGGGGTTGGAATGGAAGGACGCGCGATGGACGATCCGGCGGTCACCGAGGACACGGTCCAGGATGGGCGGGTGCAGGACGAGCGGGCGGGCCGGCTGGACCGTGGCGACGGGGTGGAGCTGGCCTGGGCGCACCTGCCGGGGCGTTCGCCGACGGTGGTGTTCCTGCCCGGCTTCAAGAGCGACATGGACGGCATCAAGGCAACCACGCTGCGCGACTTCTGCGCCGCCACCGGGCAGGCGATGCTGCGGCTGGATTATTCCGGCCACGGGCGCAGCGGCGGCGCGTTCACCGACGGCACGATCGGGCGCTGGGCAGAGGATGCGCGGGCGGTGATCGAGCATGTGGTGGGCGGGGAGCGGCTGCTGCTGGTCGGCTCCTCGATGGGCGGCTGGATCGGGCTGCTGCTGGGGCGCGAGATGCCGGGGCGGCTGGCGGCGCTGGTGGGCATCGCCGCCGCGCCGGATTTCACCGAGACGCTGATGTGGCAGTCGATGACGTTCGAGGAGCGGGCGCGGCTGGACCGCGACGGGCATATCGACGTGCCGAGCGAGTATGGCGAGCCGTACCGGATCACGCGCGGGCTGATCGAGGACGGGCGGCGGCAGATGGTGCTGGGCGGGCCGATCCCGATCGGCTGCAAGGTGCGGCTGCTGCAGGGCCAGCGCGACGCCGACGTGCCGTGGGAGACGGCGCTGACGCTGGCGGAGCGGCTGGAGAGCCAGGACGTGATGGTGGCGCTGGTGAAGGACGGCGACCACCGGCTGTCACGGCTGGACGATCTCGCCTTGCTCACCCGCGTCGTCGCCGCGCTGCTGTTCCAGGATGGCGCGTAGGCCCTCGCGGTAGCTCGGGTAGCGCCAGCGATAGTCCAGCGCCGCCTGGGTGCGGGTGCTGCCGACGCGGCGGTTCTCGGCCCAGAAGCTGCGCGCCATGGGGCTCATGCCGGCCAGCGCCTGCGCGAACGGGGTGGCCGGCGGTGGCGGCAGGCCGAGCAGGCTCGCGGCCTCCTCGATCACCCGGGCGGGCTCGGCCGGTTCGTCGTCGGCCAAATGCAGCACGCGCAGACCGGGGGGCGGAGATTGGAGGATGGCGGCCAGCACGGCGCCGGTGATGTCGTCGCGGTGGATGCGGCCGAAGGCGTGGCCGGGCTTGAGCACCCGCCGGCCGCGCCCGGCGCGCAACTCGTCCAGCGCCGAGCGGCCGGGGCCGTAGATGCCGGCGACGCGGAACAGGTCGATGGCGCGGCGGTCGGCCAGCGCCGCCCAGGCCGCCTCGGCCGCCACGCGCAGGCGGGCGCGATCGGAGCCGGGGGCCGGGGGGGTGGCCTCGTCCACCCAGCCGCCGGCGCGGTCGCCGTAGACGCCAGTGGTGGAGAGGTAGCCGGCCCAGGCGAGCACGGGGGCCGCCATGATCGCGGCGCCATGCGCGGCCAGCACCGGGTCGCCGGCCTCGGGGGTGGGCGGGGCGGTGGCGAGGATGTGGGTGACATCGGTGAGCCTGGCCTCGGCGAAGGCCACCATCGCCACCCCCGGCGGCGCCACCCCCGGCGGCGCCACCCGCGCCGGGTCGCGGCTGGTGGCGGTGACGCGCAGGCCGGCCGCCACCGCCGCCGCGGCCACCGCCGCCCCGGCATAGCCGAGCCCGAACACCATCAGATGCGCCGTCGCCATGCCGCCCCCTGCCCCGCCTTGCGGGTTTGCCGCCGTGTCGAAAGCCAGACTACACTGGCTCCGAGATGAACACGCGGGCCGCGATGATCGGCGGGGTGGCGGCGATGCTGGCCATCACCGGAGCCGCCACCTGGGCAACCCTCGGCGCGGGCCACCACGCCCCGGCGGTGGGGGAGGTCGCGGATATCCGCCTGCCGGTGCCGCCGATGCCGCCGCGCATCGCCAGCGGCGCGGAATACGAACGCTGCCTCGCCCTGCTCTCCACCGACCCGGCTGGCGCCGCCGCCATGGCCGAGGCGTGGCAGGCCAGGCACGGTGGCGAGGGCGCGACCCATTGCCTCGGCCTGTCGCGCGTGGCCGGCGGCGAGCCGGCGGTGGGGGGCGCCATCCTGCAGGCGCTGGCCGAGGCCAGCCACGCCCCACCCGCCGCGCGCGCCATCCTGTTCGGGCAGGCGGCGCAGGCCTGGATGATGGCCGGCCAGCCGGACCGGGCGACGCAGGCGGCCACCAGCGCGCTGGCGCTGTCGCCGCAGGACCCGGAGTTGCTGATGGACCGCGCCACCGCCGGCATGGCGCTCGGCCGCTTCCGGGCGGCGGCGGCCGATCTGTCGGAGGCGCTGGCGACCGACCCGCGCCGCGCCGACGCGCTGGTGATGCGCGGCACCGCGCTGCGCCATCTCGGCCGGCTGGACGCCGCGCGCGACGACATCGCCCGCGCGCTGGCCGCCGAGCCGGACAATCCGGAGGCGCTGCTGGAACGCGGCATCCTGCGCCAGCGCGGCCATGATGCCGCGGGCGCGCGCGCCGACTGGCAGCGCATCATCGCCCTCACCCCCGACAGCCCCACCGCCGACCTGGCGGAGCAGAACCTCGCGCTGCTGGAGGCCGGGCCGGTCCGCTAGGCCCCCCGATAGCTTGACCGGGGCCGCCGCCGCGCCCGATGCTGGCCGCGAGCAACCGCGCCGCCAGATGCGCCCCCCGGAGGAGCGACCATGAAGCTGATGTGGTTCCACCTGATGCCGTACACCGAGCTGCCGGAGGATTTCCGCGACACGCATCCCTCAGTCTGGGTCGATATCCATTCCTCGCTGTTCGACCCGAAGCGCGCCCACCACATGTACAACGACTTCATGGACGAGCTGGAATACGCCGCCGATTGCGGGTTCGACGCGATCTGCGTCAACGAGCACCATTCCAACGGCTACGGGCTGATGCCCTCACCAAACCTGATCGCCACCTCGCTGGCGCGGCGCACCACCGATACCGCGATCTGCGTGATGGGCAACTCGCTGGCGCTGTACAATCCGCCGACCCGGGTGGCCGAGGAATTCGCCATGATCGACGTGATCAGCGGCGGCCGGCTGATCGCCGGCTTCCCGGTCGGCACGCCGATGGACACCTGTTACGCCTATGGCCAGAACCCCAGCACGCTGCGCGAGAAATACCTGGAGGCGCACGACCTGGTGACGCGGGCGTGGCGGGAGACGGAGACCTTCCACTTCAACGGCCGCTTCAACCAGCAGCGCTACGTGAACATCTGGCCGCGCCCGATCCAGCAGCCGCACCCGCCGATCTGGGTGCCCGGCGGCGGCTCGGTGGAGACGTGGCGGTGGTGCGCCGAGATGGACTACGTCTACTGCTACCTCTCGTACTACGGCTACAAGGCCGGGCAGGCGACGATGCGGGGGTTCTGGGCCGAGATGGACCGGCTCGGCAAGGATCGCAATCCGTACCGCGCCGGCTTCCTGCAATTCGTCGGCGTGGGGGAATCGCGCCAGCAGGCGATGGATCTGTACGGCGAGGCGGCGGAATATTTCTACGGCCGCTGCCTGCATGTGGACCCGCGTTTCGCCAACCCGCCCGGCTACGTCACCGAGGCCAGCCAGCGCGCCGGGCTGCAAAGCCAGGTGCAGGCGGCGGCGGCACAGCGCAACCCCGCGCTCGGCACCACCACCGGCACGCGCATGCAGTCGGTGGCGCGCGACATGCAGGGCATCGTGGACAATGGCTACGTCATCGTCGGCTCGCCGGACGAGGTGGCCGAGCAGTTGCGCGAGGTGGCGACCAATCTGAATGTCGGCCACCTGATGCTGCTGCTGCAATTCGGCAACATGAACAAGGCGCTGTGCCGGCAGAACACGAAGCTGTTCGCCGAGCAGGTGATGCCGAAGCTGCGCGGCATGTTCCCCGAGTGGCACGACCGCTGGTGGCCACAGCCGATGGCGGCGGGCGAGCGCGCGACGCTGCCGACCTTCCCCGCCGCCCCGGCAGCCGCCAAGGCCGCCGAATGAGCGATATGGCAGCGGAGCACAAGGTGAGCCAGCCCGACACAAGAACCATCGACATCAACGGCTTCCCCACCCGAGTCTGGCGCAAGGGCAGCGGCCGGAAACTGGGCTTCCTGGCCGGTTTCGGCGGGCTGCCGCGCTGGATTCCGTTCCTCGACCGGCTGGCCGAGCACCGCGACGTCATCGTGCCCTCGCTGCCCGGCTTCCCGGGTGGCGACCGCGGCCACAGCGTGCTGGACAGCCAGCTCGACTGGGTGCTGGCGGTGCGCGCCACGCTGGACCAGGCGGGGCTGTTCGGCCAGGACCTGATCGGCAGCTCGGTGGGCGGCGCGCTGGCCGCCGAGGCCGTGGCGATCTGGCCGGCCAGCATCGCGCGGCTGGTGCTGATCGCCCCGTTCGGCCTGTTCGCCGAGGGCGACCCGCCGGCCGACCCCTGGGCGCAGCGCGCCGACGCCCTGCCCGCCCTGCTCTGCGCCGAGCCGGAGAATTACCGCCGCCTGAAGGCGCCGCCCGAGGACGCCAACTCCATCGAGTGGCCGATCGAGCAGACCCGCGCCTCCGAGGCCGCCGCCCGGCTGCTCTGGCCGCTCGGCAACACCGGGCTGGCCCGCCGGCTGCCGCTGATCACCGCCCCCACGCTGCTGATCCGCGGCGCCGAGGACCGGGTGATGCCCGCCAGCAACCAGGCCCGCTTCGCCGCCGGCATCGCCGGGCCGACCACGCAGACCACCATCGACGGCGCCGGCCACCTGGCCGAGCTCGACCAGCCGGGCGCCGTTGCCGCCGCCATCCTCGACTGGCTGACATAGGAACGACCCCATGGCCCTGCCCCCTTTCGCGCCGCCCGCCCTCGACCCGGACGCGCAGCGTGTGCTGGAGATGATCCGTGCCGCCGGCCGCCCGCCATTCGAGACGCTGAGCCCCGAGGAAGCGCGCGGCTTCTTCGCCGCAGGCCGCACCGTGTTGCAGCCCGACCCGCCGGAGGTGGCCGAAACTCGGGATCTGGCCGCGCCCGGCCCGAACGGCCCGGTGCCGCTGCGGCTGTATCGCGGCCTGGGCAGCGCGGCCGGCGCCCTGCCCGCGCTGATCTATTTCCATGGCGGCGGCTGGGTGCTGGGCGATCTGGACAGCCACGACCAGGTGTGCCGCCGGCTGGCCAACGAGACCCAGGGCTGCGTGGTGGCGGTGGATTACCGCCTCGCCCCCGAGCACCGCTTCCCCGCCGCCGTGTCGGACTCGGCGGCGGCGACGCGCTGGATCATCGGCCAGGCCGAGGCGCTGGGCATCGACGCCGGGCGCATCGCGGTGGGCGGCGACAGCGCCGGCGGCAACCTCGCCGCCGTCATGGCGATCATGGCGCGCGACGGCTACCTGCCGCCGGTGGGCCTACAGGTGCTGATCTATCCGGCCACCGACATGGCGATGGCCACCGGCTCGGTGCGGCGGGTGACCGAGGGCTTCCCGCTTACCGCCGGCACCATGCGCTGGTTCATCGACCACTACCTGTCCGGCCGGCACGACGTGGCCGACTGGCGCGCCTCGCCGCTGCGCGCGGCCGACCTGTCCGGCGTCGCCCCCGCCTGGGTGCTCACCTGCACTCACGACCCGCTGGCCGACGAGGGGGCCGCCTATGCGGCGCGGCTGGCGCAGGAGGGCGTGCGGGTGACGCATGTGCACATCGCCGACCAGATGCACGGCTTCCTGACCATGGGCCGCATCTGCCGCGCCTCGGACAGCACCATCCGCATGATCGGCACCGCGCTCAACGCGGCCTGGGCGGCGTAGGCGGGATAGCACCAGCCAGACCGGAGGGGCACCGAAGCGTGATGACCGCCGAGAGAAGCGGGCGTCACGCCCTGGTGTTTTGTAAGGAAATGGGCGTCACGCCCTGGTGTTTTGTTTTGACGCGTGATTCAGACCTCTGGCGATTCCACCCGCGGTCGGCCTGCCCTAGCCCCGGCGACGCCGCAGTACGGTCATCAGGCCCAAGCCACTGCCCAGCAGCGCCAGGCTCATCGGCTCCGGCACGGTGGCGTAATCCAGCAGCGAGAGCCCGCCATCCCTGGCGCCGGTGCCGGCGACGGCGCACAGGCCGGGGCCGAAGAAGCTGAAGCCGGAGAACGCGCCGCACTGGCTGCCGTACACGGCCACCAGCCCGTCCGTCGTGCTGCCCTGCACCTCGATCAGCCCGTCGCCATTGGCGCCGCCGGGCGGCAGGATGGCGCCGCTCGTGGGATAAAGCGTGCTGTCGAGCACATAGATCATCACGAACAGGTCGCTGCCGGTCGGCGAAATGAACAGCGACTGCGCGGAATCGGTGAAATCCGTGGTCGATCCGCTGAACGCCGGCACCACCGCATTGCCCGAGAACGCCACCGACAGCGACGTGACCTCGTTGCCGAAGCCCGTGCCCAGCGTCGACGGGTAGGCCCCGGTGATCGCCCCGTCGCCGTTCAGGTCGCTGCCGTCGAACCCGATGGTGGCATAGGCGCCGCCGGTGAAGCCGGTGATGGTGAAGCTGTACGGGGTCGCCGCCGCCGGCCCGCCGGCCAGCAACACCCCCAGCCCTGCCGCCAGGATCGTCGAACGAAATCGCATGCCTGTTCCTTGTCTGCGGCGGATCGTTATCGAATCAACTCAACAACCTCGCCGCTCGCGGCACTTCACCACCGGCCGCCCCGTTTCGCAAGCGGCATCATTGCCGGTTATGTGATCCGCCGCACCGGCAGCGACCACGCCAGCACCGCGCCCAGTGCCGCGAAACCGGCGATCGACAGGAAGGCGCTGCGGAAGGCGTCGGCGATTTCGTGGCGCACCACGGCGATGCGCGCGGCGTCCAACCCGGCCAGCGCGGCCGGCCCCTGCTCCATCAGCCGCGCGAAGAGATGCGCCGTCTCGGGGTCGGTGGCCGCCAGGGTGGCGAACAGCACCACGCCCACGATCGCCGTGCCAACCGCCGCCCCGATCGAGCGCGAGAACTGCACCGAGGCCGCCGCCGCGCCGAGTTGCTTGGCGCCGGCCAGCATCTGCACCGTCACCTGCACGACCGGCATCGCGGTGCCGCAGAACAGGGCGATCGCGCCGAGCAGGAACGGCAGTTGCGACAGGCTCATATACGGCGCGGCGAACGCCAGCGTGGTGATCAGCACCACCACCACCGGCAGGCCAACCGACGGGATCGCCGCCGTCCGCCCGGTCTTGCTGATCAGCCGCCCGGTGACCATCGAGCCGACGGCGATCAGTGCCGTCAGCGGCAGCATCAGCACCCCGGCCTCGCTCGGCGTGGTGCCGCGCGCGACGATGAAATAGATCGGGATGAAGGTGATGGTGGCCACCAGCGTGGCGCCCATGCAGGCGGCCATCGCGTCGGTGCGCCACACGGCGCTCTGGCTCAGGAAGGCCACCGGCAGCAGCGGCGCCGCCGCCCGCCGCTCCTGGCGCAGCAGCAGCACCAGCGCCAGGGCCGCCACCGCCAGCAACCCCGCCGCCAACGGCATGCTCGCCAGGTTGACGCGCTGCACCTGCTCCAGCGCCATCAGCATCGGCGCGATGAAGGCGGCGAACAGCACCACGCCGATGAAGTCGAAATGCAGCCGCCCCGGCCCGTGCGGCGACTTCTTCAGCCGGAAGGTCAGCCCGATCGCCAGCACCGCCAGCGGAATCCCCACCGAGAACACCGAGCGCCAGCCCAGGTGCTGGGTCAGCCAGCCGCCCGCCACCGGCCCGACGGTGGAGGAACACACGAATACCGAGGCCATGTAGCCCTGGTAGCGCCCGCGCTCGCGCGGCGGCACGCTCTCGCCCACCAGCGCCTGGGACAGCGTCATCAGCCCGCCGCCGCCGATGCCCTGCAGCACCCGGGCCGCGATCAGGAAGGTCATCGAGGTCGCCAGCATGCACAGCACATGCGCCACCAGCAGCACCGACAGAGCCACGAACATCATCCGCCGCCGCCCCAGCGCGTCGCCCAGCCGGCCATAGACCGGGGCGGCGATCGTCGCCGCCACCAGATAGGCCACCACCACCCAGGACACCCGCTCCACCTCGCCCAGCGCCCCCGCCATCGCCGGCAGCGCGGCGGCGACGATGGTGCCATCCACCGAGGCCAGGAACATCGGCAGCATGATCGAGGGGAACACAGAGAAGAACAGCGCCCGCGAGCTTGGGGCCGGCGCGTCGGCGGTCAGTTCAAGGCTGTGCGATGACATCGGACGGGTCGGCTCCTCGGTGGCCCGCCCTTAGTGTAGCCATTTCCATGCCGCTGCCATCAGGGTGGCCGCCACCACGGCGAAGGAGGCTGCCATGCCCGGTGCGCGCCCCAGCGGGCCGAGCAGGTAGCCTGCCCAGAAAGCGAGCCGGGCGAGCGCAAAAACGCCACATGCTGCCGCAACGGCAGGCATCTGCCCCGCCGGCACCGCCGCCGCCAGCGCGAGCAGCGCCGGCACGAACACCGCCATCTGCTCCACCGTGTTGGTGATCACCCGTTGGTTGACGCGCAGGAACACGGTGTCCTGCCCGCCGAGCGGGTCGATCGCGCCGCTCCACATCCGCCCGGCCATCTGCACGGCGATCATGGCGGCCAGCACGAATCCGCTCGGCAGCAGCGCCGCGCAGGCCCGGCCCAGCCGCACCGCCATGCTGGCCGCCTCCGGGTCCACCGGCATCAGCGGCAGCAGGGCCCGCCATGCCAGCAGGGCGGCTATGGCGCCGCAGGCCGACAGCAGCAGGTTCAGGCCGCGCATGTGGGGCTACAGCAGGGCCTCGCGGCCCATCTCCACGAATTTCTGCCGCCGCCGCGCCTTCAGCGCCGCCGGCTCCATCGTCACCAGCGGCGCCAGCGCCGCCTGCACCGCATCGCCCAGCGCGGCCAGCGCCGCCGCCGGGTCGCGGTGCGCGCCGCCCAGCGGCTCGGCGATCACCGCGTCGATCAGCTTCAGCCGCTTCAGGTCGTCCGCGGTCAGCCGCAGCGCCTCGGCCGCCGCCGGCGCCTGGGCGGCGTCCTTCCACAGGATGGCGGCGCAGCCCTCCGGCGAGATCACCGAATAGATCGCATGCTCCATCATCAGCACCGCGTCGCCGGCCGCCAGCGCGATGGCGCCGCCCGAGCCGCCCTCGCCGATGATCGTCGCCACCACCGGCACCGGCGCCTCCAGGCACGCCTCGATGGAGCGCGCGATGGCTTCCGCCTGGCCGCGCGCCTCAGCATCGATGCCCGGGAAGGCGCCGGAGGTGTCCACGAAGGTCAGCACCGGCAGGCCGAACCGCCCGGCCAGCTCGATCAGCCGGCGCGCCTTGCGGTAGCCTTCGGGCCGCGCCATGCCGAAATTATGCGCCACCCGGCTCTCGGTGTCCGAGCCCTTCTCGGTGCCCAGCACCATCACGGCGCGGCCGCGGAACCGGCCCAGCCCACCCACCACGGCGGCGTCGTCGGCGAAGGCGCGGTCGCCGGCCAGCGGCGTGTAGTCGGTGATAAGCGCGGCCAGGCAGTCGCTGGCCTTGGGCCGCTCGGGGTGGCGCGCCACCTGGGTTTTCTGCCACGGCGTCAGCTTCGCGTAGGTCGCGCGCAACTGCCGGTCGGCCTTGTCGGTCAGGCGCGCGACCTCGTCGGCGATGTTGATGCCGTCGCTCTCCGACATCTTGCGGAGTTCTTCGATCTTGCTTTCCAGCTCGGCGATCGGCTTTTCGAAGTCGAGGAAGTGGCGCATGGCGGGGCCTTTAGCACCTGCAGCATCCGGGGTCAGCCCCCCTTGCCCGCTGGCTTGGCCAGCGGATGATGCGCCTGCACCAGCGCCTGCAGCCGCTCGGCGAGCACATGGGTATAGATCTGCGTGGTGGCGATGTCGGCATGGCCCAGCAGCAATTGCAGGCTGCGCAGGTCGGCCCCGCGCGCCAGCATGTGGCTGGCGAAGGAATGGCGCAGCACGTGCGGGCTGACCCGCGCCGGGTCGATGCCGGCATCCAGCGCCACCTGCTTGAGCATCAGCGCGAACACCTGCCGGCTGAGCGGCTGGCGCCGGTCGCGCGCGGCGAACAGGTGGGTGGCGGGCTGCTGCCCCTTCCTCGGCGCCGTCGCCGCCCGCAGCGCCGCCGCCGCCGCCTTGGCGGCCGCCGACAGCGGCACCACCCGCTCCCGCCCGCCCTTGCCGCGGACCAGCAGCACCGCCGCGTCGTCCGACAGCGCGCCGCGCGGCAGCGCCAGCAGCTCGGACACCCGCAGCCCGGTGGCGTACAATATCTCCAGCGCGGCCTGGGCCACCACCGCCTGCGCCGGCGGCCGCGCGGCGGCGGCGGCCAGCAGCGCGTCCACCTCCGCCTCGGTCAGGTTCTTCGGCAGCGAGGCCGGCAGGCGCGGCGAATCGAGCAGCGCCGTCGGATCGTCCTCGCGCACCCCCTCGCGCAGCAGGAAGCGATGGAACTGCCGCAGCGCCGACAGCTTGCGCGCCTGGGTCCGCGCCTTCAGCCCCTCGGCCGTCAGCCCCTCAAGCCAGGTCCGCAGCGTCTGCTCGTCGGCGCCCGCCACCGCCTGCCCCCGCGCGGCGGCATGCGCGGCGAAGCCCGCGAGGTCGGCCTCATAGGCGGCCAGCGTGTTCGCCGCCGCGTTCCGCTCGGCCGCCAGCATCTCCAGGAACGCCTCGACATGCCGGTCCTGGCCGCCGCCCATCGCTACGGGCTGCGCTGGAAGCGCTCGTTCGGCAGCACCTTCACCACCGGCCGCGTCTGCGGCTCCGGCGGGAAGGCGCCCAAGTACAGTATCCCCGCGCCCAGCCCCAACAGGCCCAGCAACACGACGACGAAAGCGATGCGACCCATGCGATTCCCCGAATCCGGCGTGCGCGGCGCACTGGGCTGGCGGGCCGGCTTGGCCACGCCCTGGTGCGCTGTGCTAGCCTCAGTGGTCATGACACGCAACACCGCCTTGAAGGAATCCTGCCCCCTGCCAGACCACCTGGCCGGGCGCAGCATCGTGCTGGTCGGCCTGATGGGCGCCGGCAAGACCTCCATCGGCCGCCGCCTGGCCGCCCGCCTGGGCTTGCCGTTCCGCGACGCCGACGCCGAGATCGAGCTCGCCGCCGGCTGCACCATCCCCGAATTGTTCGAACGCTTCGGCGAGAGCGAGTTCCGCGCCGGCGAGCGCCGGGTGATCCGCCGCCTGCTGGCCGGCGACCCGCTGGTGCTGGCCACCGGCGGCGGCGCCTACATGGACGCCGAAACCCGCGCCACCGTCCGCCACGACGCCGTCAGCATCTGGCTGCGCGCCAGCCTGCCCACCCTGGTCCGCCGCGTCGCCGGCCGCACCAACCGCCCGCTGCTCAACGGCTCCGAGCCGGCCGACGTGCTGCGCCGCCTGATGGACCAGCGCCACCCGATCTACGGCGAAGCCGACGTGATCGTGGATTGCGGCGACGAAAGCCCCGACGCCACCACCGGCCACGTGCTGGAGGCGCTGCGCCGCTGGCAGCCGGCGCGGCGGCTGTCGCTGGCACTGTCCACCGGCAGCTACGACGTGGTGGTGGGCAGCGGCCTGCTGGCCCGCGCCGGCGCCCTGCTGGCCCCCGTGCTGCCGCAAAAGCGCTGCGTGGTGGTCACCGACGACCAGGTGGGCCCGCTGCACCTGTCCACCCTGCTGGCCGGCCTGTCCGAGACCGGAATCGAGGCGCGTCACATCACCGTGAGCGCCGGCGAACGCTCCAAGAACCTGCAAACCCTGTCCGACGTCACCGACCAGCTGCTCGACATGGCGGTGGAGCGCCGCACCGCCGTGGTCGCCCTCGGCGGCGGCGTGGTCGGCGACCTCGCGGGCTTCGCCGCCGCCATCACCCTGCGCGGCCTGCCCTTCGTGCAGATCCCCACCACCCTGCTCGCCCAGGTGGACAGCAGCGTCGGCGGCAAGACCGGCATCAACACCCGCCACGGCAAGAACCTGCTCGGCGCTTTCCACCAGCCCCGCCTGGTCATCGCCGACACGGCCACCCTGGCTACCCTGCCCGCCCGCGAACTGCGCGCCGGCTATGCCGAGATCGCCAAGGCCGGCCTGATCGGCGACGCCGCCTTCTTCGCCTGGTGCGAGGCCCACGGCACCGACGTTATCGCCGGCGACCGCGCGGCGCAGGGCGAGGCGGTGCTGCGCGCCTGCGCCTTCAAGGCCCTGGTGGTCGGCGACGACGAGCGCGAGGAAAAACCCAATGACGGCCGCGCCCTGCTGAACCTGGGCCACACCTTCGGCCACGCGCTGGAGGCCGAGCTGGGCTACGGCACCATCCTGCACGGCGAGGCGGTGGCGGTCGGCATCGGCCTGGCCTTCCGCCTCTCCGCCAATCTCGGCCTGTGCCCGCAGGCCGACGCCGACCGGGTGATCGCCCACCTCACCGCGATCGGCCTGCCCGGCGAGTTGCCCATGCTCAACCGCACCCTCTCCGCCGAGCGGCTGGTCGGCCATATGCGCCGCGACAAGAAAATGCGCGACGGCAAGCTGGCCTTCGTGCTCGCCCACGGCATCGGCCGCGCCTTCACCCGCAGCGACGTGCCGCCCGAGTCGGTGATCGACCTGCTGCGCAATGCCGGGTGCACGGCATGAAGGGGCAAGGCAAGCAAGGCTGGGCTCCGCCCAGACCCGCCAGGGGCCGAGCCCCTGGACCTCATCACTTGAGAAAGGCTCGGGTTTAGTACTTCACGGGCAGTTGGTCCTATCCTACCGCCCGCAGCCTGGCCGCCGGGAACACCAGGCTGACGCTGCTGCCCACTCTCGCCACCGCCTGCACCTCCAACCGCCCGCCATGCGCCTCCATCAGGCCGCGCGCCAGCGCCAGCCGCAGCCCGATGCCGCGGCTGTCCGCCGCCGACTCGGCCAGCGCCGCCGCCGGTGCGTCCGGCGTGGCCAGCCCGGCGCCCTCGTCCTCCACCACCACCTCCAGCCCCTCGGGATGCGGGCGGATGGCGATGTCGATCCAGTCCTCGTTGCGGGTGTTGCGCACCGCATCGGCCAGCACCCGCGCCAGCACATGGCGCAGCGCCCGCCGGTCGGCCCACAGCGCCAGCCCGGCGCGCCCCGGCCGCAGCCGCCAGTTCCGCCGCCCGGGGGCCAGCATCGCCTCGGCGGCGGCGATCGCCTCGCGCGCCGCCGAGGCGAGCTCGATCGCCTCCTCGCGCAGGATGCGCGGGGCGGCCGGCGGCATGGTGTGGTCCTGCAACTCGTCGGCCAGCCCCAGCAGTTGCGCCGTGGCCGCCGCCAAGCTGGCGGCGTGCACCGCCGCCACCGGCCCCTCGGCGGTGGCCGCCAGGTGGTCGGCATGGCCGTGCAGCGTCATGCCGATGCCGCGCAACTCATGCGCCGTCAGCCGCAGCAGCCGCGTGGCGGTCGCCTCGGCCACCCGCGCGGCATCGCGCTGCGCCAGCGCCGCCGCCCGCGCCACGCCAAACGCCACCGCCACCCCGACCGCGAGGGTCAGGCCGAGGATGGCGGCCAGCAAAGCGAATGTGTCGGGCAACATGGCGGAACCCTAGCCGCAAATCCCGAAAGGCGCCTTAACGCCGGGCAGCGGGTCCGCCATCGCGCGGCTCCAGGGGCGGCAACCCGCCGCCCCGGCGCCGGTTCAGGCCGCGGCGGTCTTCTTGCCGGCGGCCTTCATGATGCGGCGCTTCACCACCAGCGCCTCCACCGGCAGGCGCGAATTCGGCGTGCCGAGCAGGAACGCATCGATCCCGCCGTTCTTCTCCACCGTGCGGATGGCCCGCGTGCACAGGCGCATCTTCACGTCCGCGCCCAGCGTGTCGGACAGCATCGACGTCTCCTGCAGGTTGGGCAGGAAGCGGCGACGGGTCTTGTTGTTGGCGTGGCTGACGTTGTTGCCAGACAACACGCCCTTGCCCGTGATCTCACAGCGGCGGGACATAGCGAAAATCCTCAATCACGCGCGACCATCGGCCGCACGTCGGGTGCATCGGAAGGCCGGCGTTATGGCGAAAGCCGCCCTCCGCGTCAAGGCGCCGGGCGTGGCATCAGTGGTCCATCCGGCGCAACTCGCCGCTGCGCACCGACTCGATGGCGTTGTTCAGCACCTGCACCACCGCCTCGTCGCTCATTCCGCGCGCCAGCAGCCCCAGCGCGCCGCCCAGCAACGCGGAGGCGATCGCCAGGGAGCCGATGTTCTGCCCGGTCATGTATTCGATCGCCTTGTCCACCACCGCCCCGGCATGGCTGAGGTCGGCCGGCGCGCCCGGCGTGGCGCCGGAATTTTCCGTCGGCATGGCTGCTCTCCTGTCTCGAGTCGATATGGACCGCGGCGCCCGGTTTGGAAACCCTCAACCTCAGGCCGCCGCGGCTTCTTCCTGCTGCTCGGCCTGCATCGCCCACATCCGCGCGTACACCCCGCCCTGCGCCAGCAGCGCCGCATGGGTGCCCCGCTCCACCACCAGCCCGTGGTCCAGCACGATGATCTGGTCCGCCTCCACCACGGTGGAAAGCCGGTGCGCGATGGTGATCGAGGTGCGATGCCGCGCCACCGCCCGAAGCGCGGACTGGATCTCCTGCTCGGTGCGGGTATCCAGCGCACTGGTCGCCTCGTCCAGCACCAGGATGCGCGGGTCCTTCAGGATGGTCCGCGCGATCGCCACGCGCTGCTTCTCGCCGCCCGACAGCTTCAGCCCGCGCTCGCCCACCCGCGTGTCGTAGCCCTCGGGCAGCCGCAGCACGAAGTCATGCACCTGCGCCAGCCGCGCCGCATGCTCGATCTGCTCCTGCGTCGCCCCGGGCCGGCCATAGGCGATGTTGTAGCGGATGGTGTCGTTGAACAGCACGGTATCCTGCGGCACCACCCCGATCGCCGCCCGCAGGCTGTCCTGGCTGATCGCGCGGATGTCCTGCCCGTCGATCAGGATGCGCCCGCCGGTCACGTCGTAGAAGCGGAACAGCAGCCGGTTGATGGTGGACTTGCCCGCCCCGGTCGGCCCCACGATCGCCAGCGACCCGCCGGCCGGCACGCGGAACGACACCCCCTTGAGGATGCCGCGCTCGGCCTGGTAGCCGAACCGCACGTCCTCGAACACCACCTCCCCCGCCGGTCCGGTCGCGGGGACCGCCAGCGCCGGTGCGCCCGGCTTGTCCGCCACCTCCTGGTGCACCGACAGCAGGCGGAACATCTGCTCCATGTCGGTCAGGCCCTGCTTGATCTCGCGATAGACGAACCCCAGCATGTTGAGCGGCTGGTAGAGCTGCATCAGGTAGGTGTTCACCAGCACGAACTTGCCCACCGTCATGGTGCCCGCCTGCACCCCCTGGGCGGCCATCAGCATCACCACCGCCAGCCCCAGCGCGATGATCGCCGCCTGCCCCAGGTTCAGCATGTTCAGCGTCACCTGGCTTTTCACCGCCGCCCGCTCGTAGCGCGCCCACGACTCGTCGAACCGCCGCGCCTCATGCGCCTCGTTGCCGAAATACTTCACCGTCTCGTAGTTCAGCAGGCTGTCCACCGCGCGGCTCTGCGCCTCGCTGTCGGTCTCGTTCATGGTGCGGCGGATGCGCACCCGCCAGTTGGTGAACAGCAGCGTGAACGACAGGTACAGCGTCACCGCCAGCAGCGTCACCATGGCGAAGCGCCAGTCGAACATGTTCCACAGGATCGCCGTCACCATCGCCACTTCCAGCAGCGTGGGAATGATGTTGAACACGGCCAGCCGCAGCACGTTCTCGATGCCCGTGGTGCCCCGCTCGATGCTGCGCGACAGCCCGCCGGTCTGCCGGTCCAGATGGAACCGCAGCGACAGCCGGTGCATGTGCTGGAAGGTCTGCAACGCCACCCGCCGCACCGTGCGCTGCTGCACGGCGGCGAACACCGCGTCGCGCATCTCGCCGAACCCGGAGGAAGCCACCCGCAGCAGCCCGTAGCCCAGGATCAGCGCCAGCGGCACCGCCACCACCGCGCCCTGGCCCGCCGGCGCCAGCGCGTCCACCGCGCGGCTGTACACCACCGGCACCAGCACCACCGCCAGCTTGGCGCATACCAGGAACAGGGCCGCGATGCCCACCCGGACATGCGCGCCCATGTCGCCCTTCGGCCACAGATACGGCAGCAGCGAACGAATGGTGGCCAGGCCAGAGCGCTGCTGCCCCGGCATCACCTGCAATTGCGGTCCGATCGAATGTCTCATGGTTGCGGATGTGGCACGCCACCCCCCGATTTGAAAGGCGACGGCCGGGCACGGCAGGCATTCCGCCGCCCACGGCGCCGTGGTACCCCTGCCTGATGAACCGTTTCCTGCGCCACTTCGCCGCCTGCGACAACGCCGTCCTGCCCGGCCGCCGCCTGCCGTTCCGTGTGGGCGCGGCCACCGTCGGCTGGGTGCTGCCGGAGTTCGCCCGCCTGCTGGCCGATTTCACCGCCATCGCCGCCAGCCCCACCGGCGTCACCCTCACCGACGCCGGCGACCTGCAATCCATCGCCCGCGCCCTGGCCGAACGCGGCGTCACCCGCTGGCGCAACGAGGCGTTCGACGTGCGCGCCGAGCCCGAAGGCCCGGTGCTGGCGCTGCTGGACCGCGGCGCGCTGCCCATGTTCGGCGTCCGCGCCGAGGGCGTCCATCTCGACGGCCTGGTCCACCTGCCGGACGGCCCGCATATCTGGATCGCCCGCCGCGCCGCCACCAAGACGCTGGACCCCGGCAAGCTCGACCACATCACCGCCGGCGGCATCCCCGCCGGGCTGTCCCCGGCCGAAACCCTGGTGAAGGAAGCCGCCGAGGAAGCCGCCATCCCCGTCGCCCTGGCCGCCGCCGCCCGCCCGGTCGGCACGCTCGCCTACGCCATGGAGCGCACCGAGGGCCTGCGCCGCGACCTGCTGCACTGCTACGAGCTGGACCTGCCCGCCGATTTCACCCCGGCCGCCGCCGATGGCGAGGTGGCCGGCTTCGAACTTTGGCCCCTCCCCCGCGCCTTCGCCGCGGTACGCGACACCGACGACTTCAAGTTCAACGTCAATCTGGTGCTGATCCGCCTCTTCCAGCGCTACGGCCTGTTCACCCCCGAACAAGCCGCCCAACTCCCCCCGGCCATGTAGGGCGGCACAGCGAAGCGCCTTCCGCCACCCCCGCCCGTAACAGCGAACGGGTCCAGAGGAAACCCTCTGAACCCGTTGTTCTTCAATCATTCGCAGCCATGAATCTGAAAATCAGGACTCTGGCGCCGCCGCGGCGATCGGGATTTCGCGCTGGTCGCCCCGGTCGGCATGGCCGGAGGGCTGCTCGCCGAAGCCGGCCGGCTGCTGCTCGTCCTGCTCGCCGTCGCCGTCCTGGCCATAGGGCCGCCGCTGCGGGCTGCCGCCCTGCTGGGCCTGCTGCGCCTGGTTCATGGCGTTCAGGATGCGGAAATAATGCTCCGCATGCTGGAAATAGCTCTCCGCCATCACCCGGTCGCCGGCGCCGGTCGCGTCGCGGCCAAGCTGGAGATATTTCTCGAACAGCTGCTGGGCGGTGCCGCGAATGCGCAAATCCGGGCCGCTGCTGTCGAAGACGTGGTTGCGATTGAGCGGAATGTTCCCGCCATGATGGCGAACCGGACTGCCGCCGCCACCGCCACCGCCCCCACCGCCGCCACCGCTGCGATGGTTGCGTCCGCGCATGCGTTTCATGTTCATCAGTGTGCCAAAGCGCTTTCCTGTTCGCTGACCCGCCCGGACCGCCCCACCTGGGCACGATCCCGACATCCGGCATGGGTGACCCGTTCCCGGATCGTCCGTTGCCACAGCCCATGGGCCGGGTCTCTCAGTCGTGGTCTCATTCGGGTGGCTTCCATGCAGCGCCCCTACCACCAGCGGCCGCCGAAGCAGGCGACCGATTCGATCCGGAAGGAGTTGCGGGGCCAACCGGATTCACCGCGGCCCTGCTGCACGACCGCCAAGCTAGCCGCCCGCGCGCCGGCTGCCAAACGTTTTTTCAGCTGGCTGGCCGCCGCAGCACCATGGCGCGCGCAATGCCGGCCAGATCGTCACGCAGATCCGGCGGCGCGAACCCCGCCGCCAGCGCCAGCCGGCCCACCGCCGCCGCCTGGCCCTGCCCCAGTTCCAGCACCGCCACCCCGCCCGGCGCTAGCAGCCCCGGCAGCGCCGCCACGATCGTCCGATACGCCGCCAGCCCGTCCGCCCCGCCATCCAGCGCCGAAGCCGGCTCGTAGCGCGCCACCTCCGGCATCAATCCGGCCATCGCCCCCGACTCGATATAGGGCGGGTTGGACAGCACCAGGTCGAACCGCCCCGCGATCGCGCCCGCCCAGTCGCCGGCCAGGAACGCCGCCCGCCCGGCCAGCCCGTTGGTCGCCGCGTTGCGCGCCGCCAGCGCCGCCGCCGCCGGCACCCGGTCCACGCCAACCCCCCAGGCCGCCGGAAACGCCACCAGGGCGGCCAGCAGCAGGCACCCCGTCCCGGTCCCCAGGTCCAGCACCGCGCGCACCGCCGCCACATCCGGCCGCGCCGCCATCGCCGCCTCCACCACCGCCTCGGAATCCGCGCGCGGAATCAACGTGTCGCGCGACACCGCCAGGTCCAGCGTCCAGAACCCCTGCCGCCCCAGAATCAGCGCCATCGGCTCGCGCGCGCAGCGCCGCGCCACCAATGCCTCCAGCGCCACCGCGTCCACCGCCGCCGCGCGGTCCGGCACCGCCCCGGGGGCCAGCCCCAGCACGTGCCAGATCAGCATCCGCGCCTCGAACAACGCATCCTCGATGCCGGCGGCGGCTAGGCGGTCGGCGGTGGCGCGCAGGGCTTGGGGGTAGGTCAGCAAGGGAGGGAAGTCTTCTTTGTTTGAAAACAAAGAGGTAAAAAAACGTTGTTCGTTGGAGTTCTGGCGGCAACCACGTGTGCGAAGCGCCGAATAAAAGTTTTTTGGTTCTTTTTTCCAAAAAAGAACACTTGCTTACGCTTCCGCCGCTAACCGCGCCGCCTGGTCTTCCGCCGTCAGCGCATCGATGAACTCGTCCAGATCCCCCTGCATCACCCGGTCGATCTTGTACAGCGTCAGGTTGATCCGGTGGTCCGACACGCGGCCCTGCGGGAAGTTATACGTGCGGATGCGCTCGCTGCGGTCGCCGGTGCCCACCTGGGACTTGCGGTCGGCGGCGCGAGTGGCATGCAGGCTGAGGCGCTGTTGCTCGTAGATCCTGGCGCGCAGGATCTTCATCGCCTTGGCCTTGTTCTTGTGCTGGCTCTTCTCCTCCTGCATCGCCACCACGGTTCCGGTGGGGATGTGGGTGATGCGCACGGCACTTTCGGTCTTGTTGACATGCTGCCCGCCGGCGCCCGAGGCGCGATAGACATCGATGCGCAGGTCGCCCTCGTCGATCTGCACATCCACCTCCTCGGCCTCCGGCAGCACCGCGACGGTGACGGTGGAGGTGTGGATGCGGCCCTGGCTCTCGGTAGCCGGCACGCGCTGCACGCGATGAACGCCGGATTCGTATTTCAGCCGGGCGAACACATTGCGGCCGGTGACCTCGGCGATGGCGCTCTTGATGCCGCCCAGGCCGGTGTCGTCGTAATCCATCACCTCGAACCGCCAGCCCTGGGTGGTGGCGTATTTCTGGTACATGGCAAACAGTTCGGCGGCGAACAATGATGCCTCATCACCACCCGCCGCCGGCCGTACCTCCAGAATGGCCGAACGGGCATCCGCCTCATCCTTCGGCAGCAGCGCGAGCTGAATCTCGCGGCTCAGGAGGGGGATGCGATCCTTCAGTTCGGCCAGCTCAGCCTCGGCAAGATCGTGCATTTCGGGGTCGTTCAGCAGCGTTTCCGCCTCGTTTTGGGCGGTTTCTGCCGCCCTCAACTCGTCAACTTTGGCCACGATCGGCTCGATTTCCGACAATTCCTTGGACGCGCGCACAAAAACCTCGCCGGAGACACCCTCGGCGAGAATTGACCGCAACTCGTCCGCGCGCGCGACGATCCGGTCCAGCTTGAGGGCGAGGCTCATGACAGGTGCTGGACGATCCCCGCCAGCGCCACCTCGGCCTGTTCGCCGCTGGTCAGGTCCTTCACCTGCGCCACGCCGCGGGCGATCTCCGCCTCGCCCAGGATCACCGCGGCGCGCGCGCCGATTTTGTTGGCGCGTTCCATGCGGCGCTTGAGGTTGCCGCGATAGGAGATCTCGGCTCGCACGCCGGCCTGGCGCAGGGCCAAAAGAATATCCAAAGCAATGGGTTCCGCCGCGTCGCCCACCGGCACGATGGCCACGCCGCGCGGTGCGGCCGGCGGCTCGGCCATCAGCATGGACAGCCGCTCCACCCCCGCCGCCCAACCGACGCACGGCGTGTGCGGCCCGCCCATCTCCTCCACCAGCCCGTCATAGCGGCCGCCGCCGAGCACGGTGCCCTGCGCGCCGAGGCGGGAGGTGACGAATTCGAAGGCGGTGTGGCTGTAGTAGTCCAGCCCGCGCACGATCCGCCAGTTCTGCCGGAACGGCACGCCGAAGCGCATCAGGTGGTTGCGCAGCGTGTCGTAGAAAACGGCCGCCTCGGTGGTCAGGAACGGCTCGATGGTCGGCGCGTCGGCGACGATGCGGCGGTCGCCATCGTCCTTGGAATCAAGAATTCGCAAGGGGTTGCGCTCCAACCTTGTCAGGCTGTCTTCGGACAACCCGGCCTTGTGCGCGGTGAAATACTCCACCAGCGCGGCGCGGTACAAATCGCGGCTGGCGCGGTCGCCCAGCGTGTTCAGCTCCAGCACGGTATCCTGAGCGACGCCAAGGGCTTGCAGGATGGTCCAGCCACAGGAGATCACCTCCGCATCGGCCAGCGGGGAGTCGCTGCCGAGCACTTCCACGTCGATCTGGTGGAACTGCCGGTAGCGGCCCTTCTGCGGCCGTTCGTAGCGGAACATCGGGCCGGTGTAGAACACCTTCTGCGGCAGCGACTGAGTCAGCCCGTTGGTGACCAGGGCGCGGCAGACGCCGGCGGTGGCCTCCGGGCGCAGGGTGAGGGATTCGCCGCCACGGTCGGTGAAGGTGTACATTTCCTTCATCACCACGTCCGAAGTATCGCCAAGCCCGCGCGCGAACACGCGCGTATCCTCGAAGATCGGGGTGGACCATTCGTCGAAGCCGAAGGTGGCGGCGACCTTGCGCGCCGTCTCGATCACATGGAAGTGGCGGCGCGCGTCTTCACCGATAAGGTCGCGGGTGCCGCGGACCGGCTGCAATTCACTCACGTTATTCCGCCGCCTGCTTCGCTGCCGCCTGCTTCGCCGCCGCCATTTCGGCCTTCAGCACTTCGGCTTTCTTTTCAACCAGTTCGACGATGTGCTCGACCATCGCCTTGGCATCCACGGTGTGGTCGGTCTTGCCGGCGGCATAGACCATGTGGCGGCCGGCGCCGCCGCCGGTGACACCGATATCGGTCATCAGCGCCTCGCCGGGGCCGTTGACCACGCAGCCGATGATGGACAGCGACAGCGGCACCTCGATATGCGCCAGCCGCTCCTCCAGCGTCGCCACCGTGTCGATCACGTTGAAGCCCTGGCGGGCGCAGGAGGGGCAGGAGATGATCTTCACGCCGCGATGGCGAATCCCCAGCGATTTCAGCATCTCCCAGCCGACATGCACCTCCTCCTCCGGCTCCGCCGAGAGCGAGACGCGCAGCGTGTCGCCGATGCCGGCCCAGAGCAGGTTGCCCAGGCCGATGGCGCTTTTCACCGTGCCGGTGCGCTTGCCGCCGGCCTCGGTGATGCCGATGTGCAGCGGGTGGTCGCAAACCTCGGCGAGCTGCTGGTAGGCGGCGACCGCCATGAACACGTCGGACGCCTTCACGCTGATCTTGAATTCGTGGAAATCGTTGTCCTGCAGGATCTTGGCGTGCTCCAGCGCGGATTCCACCAGCGCCTCGGGGTTGGGCTCGCCGTATTTCTCCAGCAGGTGCTTTTCCAGCGAGCCGGCGTTGACGCCGATGCGCATGGACACGTTGTGGTCGCGCGCCGCCTGGATCACCTCGCGCACCCGCTCCGGGCTGCCGATGTTGCCGGGGTTGATGCGCAGGCAGGCGGCCCCGCTCTGGGCGGCCTCGATGGCGCGCTTGTAGTGGAAATGGATGTCGGCGACGACCGGCACGCTGACCTGGGCGATGATGTCCTTGAGCGCCAGCGCGCTTTCCTGGTCCGGGCAGGAGACGCGCACGATGTCCACCCCGGCGGCCTCGGCGCGGCGGATCTGCGCCACCGTGGCGGCGACATCGGTGGTCAGCGTGTTGGTCATGGTCTGCACGGTGATCGGTGCGCCGCCGCCCACCGGCACGGCGCCGACATGGATCTGGCGGGACTTGCGGCGCTCGATATGCTGGTACGGGCGGTAGCTGCTCATGGTCGGATGCTCCGGGTTGGCGGCCGGTCCCGTGCCGGCCCGCGCGGGGCGTGCGGCATGGGGGTTGGGAAGCGGGCGCACCATGCCTTTTCACGCCGCATCGCGCAAACGGCGCGAACGCACGGCAGCGCTACGCGCCGCCGCGGATCGGTCAGGGATGGGCCGGGCGCGGGGCGGCGGCGGCCATGGCCAGCTTGCCGTCGCGGATGGCGGTGGGGTCCAGCGGCAGGTCGCGGCGCACCACGCCGTTGCCACCGAGCGACGGGGCGGCCACGCCGTCCACCAGCAATTCGGTGCCGCCGGCGTTGCCGGTGGTCAGCATCAGGTTGCCCGCGGCGGGCACCGGCCAGGTTTCGCCGGCGCGCAGCACCCGGTTCAGCAGCACGGGGCCGGTGCGGTCGCGCACCTGCACCCAGGCATCGGCGGTCGCCCGCAGCACGATGCGCCCGCCATCGGCGGCCGGCGGGACGCTGGCGGGGGGCGTAGCGGCAGCTGGAGGAACGGCAGCGGCGGCCGAGGACGGCGGCAGGGTGGCGATGCGGCTGGACTGCACCGGCGGCGGCGGCGCCAGCGGCGGCAATTCGGCCATCACGGCCTCGGCGGACGGCACCGGCTGGGCGGGGGTCGGGACAGACGCCGGAGCGGCGGCCTGGACCGGAGCGGGAGCCGGAGCGGGCAGCGGGACGAGCGCCGCCAGGCGGGCCGGCACCGGGCGGATGGGGTCGGGGATGGCGCGCTCGCCGGACAGGCGGTACCAGCCGACATAGGCGCCGACCGCCAGCAGCACGCCCAGCAGCATCATCGCGCCGGCCGGCACGCCGCGCTCCGGCACCGGGGCGGGGAAGGTCAGCTCGGTCTTGCGGTTCACCTCCGCCGCCTCGGCCCGGAAGCGGCGGGCGATCTCGTCGGCGTCCAGCCCGAGCGAGCGGGCATAGGTGCGCACGAAGCCGAGGGCGTAGGCGTTGCCCGGCAGGTCGGCGATGCGCCCGTCCTCGATCGCCTCCAGATACGGCAGGCGGATGCGCAGATGCGCGGACATGGCGGGCAGCGTGCAGCCCACCCGCTCGCGCGCCGCGCGCAGATCCGCGCCCATGCGGGAGGCCATCATCGGCGAGGCGGCCGCATCGTGCAAAGCCGCCTCGGTGGACGACATCATCGTCTGTCCTTCGGCCAGATTGGACCTGCGATCCTGCAGCACGAAATCTGATCCCATGAGCCTGAGTTGCGGTGCGATGCGTCTACGCGGCGCGGCCAGGCCATGCCCAGCATACGGCGGCGATCCAGCGAGTATCCGTGCCTTCTACCCCGAAGCACGGCGATTGCCAACCACCCCGATGCATGCCGATACCGGCTGAATATTAAAATTCCAATGACATGACAACGAAGTTTCCGCGAACGGATGAATTGGCAACCAGGTGTCAATTCGTCGCAAATCCGCGCCGCGCCGGCCTCATGCCTATACGGGCAGCCCCTGTTCGCGCGCCCAGGAGGCGATCGGCTCGCGCACGCTGGCCGCCCCGGCGGCGGTGCGGCGGATGGCCGCCAGCACGCGGCGCAGCACGCCCAGGTCCAGCTCCGCCAGCATCGCCTTGACCGGCAGCAGCCCGGCCGCGGGCATCGACAGCGTGGTGATGCCCAGCCCGACCAGGGCCATCGCCTCCAGCGGACGCGAGGCATGCTCGCCGCAGACCGACAACTCCACCCCGGCGGCGTCGCACTGCGCCACCAGCTCGGACAGCAATTCGATCACCGGCGGCGACAGCAGGTCGTAGCGCCCGGCCAGCGCCGGGGTGCCGCGATCGGCCGCGAACAGGAATTGCAGCAGGTCGTTGGTGCCGACCGAGATGAAATCGGTCTCGCGCAGCAGCGCCGGCAACTGCCACATCAGCGCCGGCACCTCCAGCATGGTGCCGATGCGCAGCGCCGAGGGCGCCGGGCGCACGCGCGCCGCCTCGGCCAGCAGCAGGGCGCGGGCGGCGCGGAACTCGGCGACGGTGGCCACCATCGGGAACATCACCGACAGCGCCCGCCCGCCGGCCGCCAGCAGCAGGGCGCGCAGCTGCCGGCGCAGCAGGGCCGGACGGTCCAGCCCGATGCGCAGCGAGCGCCAGCCCATCGCCGGGTTCTCCTCCTCCGGCGGCGCCGAGCCTGGCAGCAGCTTGTCGCCGCCGAGGTCCAGCGTGCGGAAATTCACCGGTCGGCTGCCGGCGGCGTCGAGCACGCGGGCGTAGACGGCGGCCTGCTCGGGCACATCGACGATGGCGCCGCGCGCCAGCATGGCGATCTCGGTGCGGAACAGGCCGATGCCGGCCGCCCCGGTCAGCTCCAGCTGCGCCAGTTCCAGGGTGAGGCCGACATTGAGCATGAGGCTCACCGGCACGCCGTCGCGCGTGCGGGTGGGCTGGTCGCGCAGGGCGGCCCACCCGGCTTGGCGGGCGCTGCGCACCTCCAGCGCCCGCTGGTAGGCCTGGATCACGTCCTGCTCGGGCCGCAGGATGGCGTAGCCCTCGTCGGCGTCCAGCACCATGTCGTCGCCGGGTTCGGCGGCGTCGATGATGCCGCGGGCGCCGGCCAGCGAGGGAATGCCCAGGGCGCGCGCCAGGATGGCCGCGTGGCCGCCGGCGGTGCCCTCCTCGGCCACCACGCCGGCGATGCCGCGGGCGTGCCAGTCCAGCAGTTCGGCCGGGCCCAGCCGGCGGGCCAGCAGGATGGCGCCGGGGGCCACCGGGGCCGGGCTGCCGCCGCCGTCCAGCGCCGCCAGCAGCCGGCCGATCAGGTCTTCCAGGTCGGCCAGGCGCTCGCGCAGATAGGGGTCCACCACGCGGCGCATGCGGTCGCGCAGGTCGCCGGCGACGCGGTGCACCGCCGCCTCGGCCGATAGCCCGCCGCGAATGGCATCGGCCACCCGCTTCAGCCAGCCGCCATCGGCGGCGACCAGGCGGTAGGCGTCCAGGATGTCGCGCGAGGCCGCCGCCTCCGGGCTGTTGGCGGGGCCGGCCTGGGGCAGGCTGGCGGCGATCAGCTGGTCGATGCCGCGCTGCATCTGCTTGACCGCCTCGGCGAGCCTGGCCTGCTCGGCGGCCGGGTCGTCGGCCAGCAGGCGGCGCGGGGCATGGGCCGTGCCGTGCACCACCACCGGGCCGATCGCCAGGCCCGGCACCAGCGGGCTGCCGGTGAAGCGGCGGGGCACGGTGGACAGCAACCCCTCCTCGGCGGTGTCGGCGGCGCCGGAGGCGGCGAGCAACTCGGCCACCAGCATGGCGACCGTCTCCATCACCTCCACCTCGTCGGCGTCGTAGCGGCGGGGGGTGCGGTTCTGCACCGACAGCACGCCGAGCGTGCGGCCGGCGCGGCGCAGCGGCACCGCCAGCATGGAGGCGTAGGGCTCCTCGCCGGTTTCCGGGCGGTAGGCGAAGGCGGGGTGGTTCTGCGCGTCCGCCAGGTTCAGCGCCGTGTGGGTGGCCGCGGCGAGGCCGACGATGCCCTCGCCGACGCGCAGGCGGGTGCGGCCGACCGCATCCGGGTGCAGCCCCTCGGTGGCGGTCAGTTCCAGGATGCCGCCGGGGCGCAGGACGTAGAGCGAGCAGACCTCGCTGACCAGCTCGGCGGCGACCATGCGGACCAGCTGCGGCAGCGTGGCGTCGCCGCCGGCCGGGTCGCGCCGAGCCATCAGGTCGCGCAGGCGGGCGAGCAGGCGGCGCGGCGTGGACATCGCCGCCCCCCGCGATCAGACCGGAGCGACGATCTGGCGGCGGGCGGCCAGGGCGGTGGTGGCCTGCTGCACCAGTTCGTCGATGATCTCGGCCACGCTCTGCACGGCGGTGACCATGCCGACCGACTGGCCGGCCATCACCGAGCCGCTCTCCACATCGCCCTCGATCACCGCGCGGCGGAGGGCGCCGGCCCAGAAATGCTCGATGTCGAGCTGGGCCGCCTCCTTGGTGAGTTCGCCGGCCTGGAAGCGGCGCAGCGTCTCGGCCTGGTGCTCCAGGAAGCGGCGGGTGCCGGCGTTGACGAGGCCGCGCACCGGGATGACCGGGAAGCGCTCGTCAAGCTGGATGGAGGGCAGCGCGTCGCGGGCGTTGGCGCGCACGAAGGCCTGCTTGAAGTTGGGGTGGGCGATGCTTTCGCGCGAGGCGGCGAAGCGGGTGCCGAGCTGGGCGCCGGCGGCCCCCATCTCCAGATAGGACAGGATGGCCTCGCCGCGCCCCAGGCCGCCGGCGACGAATACCGGCACCTCCTTGATATGCGGCAGGATTTCCTGCGCCAGCACGGTGAGCGAGACCGGGCCGATATGGCCGCCGGCCTCACTGCCCTCGATCACGATGGCGTCGGCGCCGGAGCGGACCAGACGTTTGGCCAGCACCAGGGCCGGGGCGAAGGCGATCAGCTTCGCGCCGCTGTCCTTGACCGCGCGCACCGCGCCGCCGGGCGGAATGCCGCCGGCCAGCACCACATGGCCCACCCCGGCGGCGGTGCAAACGCGCACCAGGTCGTCGAGTTGCGGGTGCATGGTGATGAGGTTGACGCCGAACGGCAGGCTGGTCATCGCCTTGGTGGCGGCGATCTCCTTTTCCAGCAGCTCCGGCCCCATCGCGCCGCAGGCGATGACGCCGAAGCCGCCGGCATTGGAGATGGCGGAGACCAGATGGCGCTCGCTGACCCAGCTCATCGCGCCGCCCATGATGGCGACGCGCGTGCCCAGGAAGGCACGGCCGCGCGCCCACAGCCGGTCCAGCTCGGCGCGGGCCGCTTCCATCTCGGCGGACTGGGGGGTGATATCAGGCATCCAGGCCATAGGCGGTGTGCAGCGCGCGCACCGCCAGTTCCGTGTATTCCACGCCGATCAGCACCGAGACCTTGATCTCGCTGGTGGAAATGACCTGGATGTTGATGCCCTTGGAGGCGAGTGCGGCGAACATGGTGTTGGCCACGCCCGCATGGCTGCGCATGCCGACGCCGACGACGCTGATCTTGGCCACGTCCGGGTCGGTGAGCATCTCGGCATAGCCGATCTCGGCCTGGTGGGCGGCCAGGATGGCCTGCGCGCGGGCCAGGTCGGAGCGGCCGATGGTGAAGGTCATGTCGGTCATGCTGTCGGCCGAGACGTTCTGCACGATCATGTCGACATTGACGTTGGCGGCCGAGAGCGGGCCGAAGATCGCCGCCGCGATGCCCGGGCGGTCCGGCACGTGGCGCACCGTCACCTTGGCCTCGTCGCGCGAGTAGGCGATGCCCGACACCATTTCCTTTTCCACGATCTCGTCCTCGTCCACCACCAATGTGCCCGGCAGGTTGCCGCCGGTATGTTCCTCGAAACTGGAGAGCACCTGCACGCGCACGCGCTCCTTCATCGCCAGCTCCACGCTGCGGGTCTGCAGCACCTTGGCGCCGACGGAGGCCAGTTCCAGCATTTCCTCGTAGGCGATCTTGGCCAGCTTACGCGCTCTTGGCACGATTCGCGGGTCGGTCGTGTATACGCCGTCGACATCGGTGTAGATATCGCAGCGATCGGCCTTGAGCGCGGCGGCCAGCGCCACCGCCGAGGTGTCCGAGCCGCCGCGGCCGAGGGTGGTGACGCGGTTGTCCGGGCCGATGCCCTGGAAGCCGGCGACCACCGGGACCTGGCCCGCCCGCATGCGGCGGATCAGCTCGGCGCCCTCGATGCCGTCGATGCGGGCCTTGCCGTGCGCGCCGTCGGTGCGCAGCGGAATCTGCCAGCCCTGCCACGAGCGCGCCTCCACGCCGATCTCCTGCAGGGCGATGGCGGTGAGGCCGGAAGTGACCTGCTCGCCGGTGGCCACCACGGCGTCATACTCGCGGGCGTCGTGCAGGGGGGAGAGGTCCTGGCAGTATTTCACCAGCTGGTTGGTGACGCCGGACATGGCGGAGACCACCACGGCCACCTCGTTGCCCGCCTCCACCTCGCGTTTGACGCGGGCGGCGACGTTGCGGATGCGGTCGAGGTCGGCGACCGAGGTGCCGCCGAATTTCATGACGATGCGAGCCATCAGGGGTGGGCCATGCGATTGTCGGTCCAGCTTGTGCGAATGCGCGAAGCGGCACACATAACGGGCGCGGCAGGAGCGGGCAACATGGCGGCAGCGGGCGTTCTGGCGGAAGAGGTCGCGCGGTTCGACGCGCTGGCCGGGCAATGGTGGGACCCGGACGGGCCGATGCGGCCGCTGCACCGGATGAACCCGCTGCGGGTCGGCTGGGTGGATGCGCGCATCCGGGCGCGCTTCGGCGGGCCGGTGCGGCTGCTGGACGTGGGCTGCGGCGCCGGGCTGGCGGCCGAGGCGCTGGCCCGGCTGGGGCACGACGTGCTGGGGCTGGACGCCGCCGGGGCGGCCATCGCGGCGGCGCGGGCGCATGCGCAGGGCCAGGGAGAGAAACAGGGCCTGGCGCTGGCCTATCGCGAGGGGCTGGCGGAGGATTTGCTGGCCGAGGGCGCGCGGTTCCAGGCGATCACCGCGCTGGAGGTGATCGAGCACGTGCCCGACCCGGCGGCATTCGTGGCCACGCTGGCCGGGCTGCTGGCGCCGGGGGGGCTGCTGTTCGTCTCCACGCTGAACCGCACCAGGCGGTCGTGGCTGGTGGCCATCGCGGGGGCGGAATACCTGCTGCGCTGGCTGCCGGTGGGCACGCATGACTGGCGCCGCTTCGTCACCCCGGCCGAGCTGGGCGGGCTGCTGCGCGGCGCCGGGCTGGGGGTGACGGACATGGCGGGGATGTCGATGGACCCGATCGGCCGGCGCTGGCGGGCGACGCGCGACCTGTCGGTGAACTATATCGCGGCGGCGGTCGGACCTTAATTGCCGCCCAGCGCCGCCGCGAGCCGGGCGATCCAGGACGGCACGCCGGCGACGACCACCAGCACGGTGATGCCGATGGAGACGAGCCAGCCGACGACGTTGGCGATGACCGAGCTGCCGATGCTGGTCCGCTCGCGGATAAGCGCCTCGATGCCGCGCTTGGTGTCCAGCATGGCGGCGCGGACACCGGACTCGATGAGGTCGGGCTTGGCCTGGTCGATCGCGGATTCGGCGAAGGCGATCAGGCGGCGTTCCGCGTCGCCCCGATAGGCGGTGATCTCGGTCGCGGTGGGCAGGCGATCCCCGGCCCGATGCACCGACTGGCCGACGGCCATCGCCTCGCGGATGTTCTTCTTGTAGAGAGCGTAGGCCAGCAGGCCCACCAGGTCGTCATCGCCGCGGACGAGGCTTTCGAACGCCTTGCTGTACGGGCTAGGCGACGGCACGTGACGCCGTTTGGCGCGGTGCGGCGCCGGCATCCTTGCCGGTGGACGGGCGGGCCGCCTTCACGGCGGTTTCGAACGCGTCCTTGCGCATCACCACCAGCCGGTCGCCGTTCGGCATGGTCATCGTGCGCACCACCGATGTCTGGATCGCCTTGCCACCCCCGGAATGCGGCATGATCGAAGAACCTCCTGACATTCAACAATGATCGGACCAGGTGGCGCCGAGGTCAAGGATATTGGGCATCGCGCCCCCTACCCGTCCGCGCGCGGCACCCAGGGGATGCTGGCGATCTCGATGCCGTCCTCCGCCAGCGCCTCGGCCTCGTCGGGGGTGGCTTCGCCGTAGATGCCGCGCGCCTCGCTCTCGCCGGTGTGGATGCGGCGGGCCTCGTCGGCGAAATTGTCGCCGACATAGTCGCAGTGCTTTTCCACCTCGGCACGCATGCGTTGCAACAGGGCGCGGACATGGTCGGGCAGGCGCTCGGGCGCGACCGCGACCGGCTGGGCGGGGGGCTCGGCCGGCGCGGCGGCGGGTGCGGCCTCGGGCGCGCGGAACGGGCGACCCTTTTTCGGCACGGCGGGGGCCATCAGCGCCCGGTCCACCTTGATGTCGCCGCAGACCGGGCATTCCAGCAGGCCGCGCCGGGCCTGCGCCTCGAACGCGGCGCTGTCCTTGAACCAGCCGTCGAAGCCGTGGTCCCTGCTGCACTGCAACTGATAGTGGATCATTGAGATATCCTGAAGGCGGGCGCCGTGTGTCCCTATCAGATGGCGCATGTTGGCAGTCCCGGCAAGGGACTGCCAGATGTCAGGCTGCGAGCAGCGCATCCAGCTTGCCGGCGCGGTCCAGCGCCACGATGTCGTCGCAGCCGCCGATATGCCGGCCGGCGATGAAGATCTGCGGCACCGAGGTGCGCCCGCCGGACCGGCGCATCGCTTCCTCGCGCGCCGGGGTGCCGCCCGGAGCGTCGATCTCGCGGTAGGCGACGCCCTTTTTGTCCAGCAACTGCTTGGCGCGGGTGCAGTACGGGCACCAGGGCTGGGTGTAGATCTCGATCTCGGGCATGCGCGGCTCTCCGTTGGGTTGCCCCAATGGTTGGGTGGCGGCGCGCGGACCGCAAGCCCCCTTACCGGGAACGCGGGTCCGCCACGCGGGCGGCGACCAGCACGTCCACCCCGGCGGCGCCGCCCTCCAGCAGCGCGCGGGTGCAGGCGGCACAGGTGGCGCCGGAGGTCAGCACGTCATCGACCAGCAGCACCCGCCGCCCGGCGATCGCCGCCGCCCGGCGCGGCCGCACGGCGAAGGCGGCGGCGACCGCGCGGGCGCGCTCCCCGGCGGACAGGCCGGCCAGGGACTGGGTGGCGCGGCTGCGCACCAGCCCGTCGGGCAGTGCCGGCACGCCGGAGAGCCGGCCGAGCGCGCGGGCCAGCAGGGCGGCCTGGTTGTAGCGGCGGGCGGCCAGGCGGCGGCGGTGCAGCGGCACCGGCACCAGCAGGTCGGCCTCGCGCAGCAGGGCGGCGCCGGCACGGGCCATCAGCGGCGCCAGGGCGGCGGCGAGGTCGGTGCGGTCGGCGTATTTGAACGGCAGCACCATGAGGCGCGACTGCTCGTCATAGGCCAGCGCCGCGCGCGCGCGGCCCCAGGGCGGCGGATGGTCCAGGCAGGCGAGGCAGATGCGCGCCGGCCCCGCCTGCCCGGCATGGGTGAACGGGACGCCGCAGCGCGCGCAGCACGGCTCGGCGACGAAGCTGGTCTGGCGGAAACAGGCGGCGCAGAACTGCCCGGGCGCTCCCACCGGGGCGTCGCAGGTGACGCAGTTGGGCGGCAGCAGCAGGTCCAGCGCCAACCGGCCGGCCAGGCGCACGCCGCCGGCCAGCCGGGCGAGCATGTCAGACGCCGAAGCGCACCGTGCCGTCGCGCTCGATCTCGTGCACCAGGTCGATTTCCCAGGAAAGATAGGCCTTCATCGCCTCCTCGATGCCCGAATTGCGGTCGTAGGGACGCAAATAGAAGTCCAGGCACGCCTCGTCGGGCGGGTTGGCGCGATCCTTTTCCAGCGCGCCGCCGGATTGCTTCCACGCCGCGGTGCCGCCGGCCAGCGCCCGCACCGGGGCGGCGGTGAGCATGCGCAGCTCGGGCACCGCGAGGCGCGCCAGCACGCCGTCGGGCGAGGTGGCGACCACCATCCGGGCGCCGGCCAGCCGGGGCTTCAGCCCATCGAGCCGGGAGCGGATGCCCCACAGCGCGCCGCGGATATGGCCGTCGCGGTATTCCACGCTGCGGGCGAGGTCCACCACCACCGCATCGGGCACGGCGGCGAGCTGGTCGGCGCCGATCAGGTCCACCGGCGCCTCCAGTTCGGGCACCGAGGCGGCGGTGGGCGGCGGCGCGCCGGCCAGGGCGCCTTCCGCCACGAACACGTCGCGATGGCCCATCAGGCGCAGCCAGGCGGCCGACATACGGGCGCGCACGCCGTCATCGTCCATCAGCACGATGCGGGCGCCGCGCACGCCGATCCAGCCGTCGGTGGCCTGCACCAGCTGGCCGCCGGGGGCGGACAGGCTGCCCGGCCGGGCGGCGCGAGCGAATTCCACCGGGTCGCGCACGTCCAGCACATACAGCGTGCGGCTGCCATCGGCGGCGAAGCGCTCCAGCTCGGCCACAGGGATGACACGCACGCCGGTACGCCCGGCGAAGGCGGTGGCGCGCGACATCGCCAGCTCGGCGCTCTGTGGCCGGCCGGTCTGGAAGCGCGCGTCTCGCCCGCGATCGCATTCCAGCCCGGCCAGTTCCCAGCCCATGGTGCCGTTGCGCAGCGCCACCACCCTGTTGGGCACCCCGGCCTGGCGCAGGCTTTCCGCCCCCATGATCGAACGGGTGCGCCCGGCGCAGTTGACCACGATCAGCGTCTCGGGGTTCGGCACCAGGTCGGCGATGCGGTAGGCCAGTTCGCCGCCCGGCACGCTCATGCCGCGCGGGATCGACATGCGGCGGAATTCCTCCAGCGTGCGGCTGTCGAGCACCACCATATCGCGGCCGTCGTCCAGCCACTGCTTCAGCACCGGGGCGTCCACGCTCTCGGTGCCGTAATGGTGCTCCACCCACTCGCCGAACGCCTTGGAGGGCACGTTGACGCCGCTGAACAGCACGTAGCCGGCGGCCGCCCACGCGCGGGTGCCGCCATCCAGCACCGCGACGTCGGTGCAGCCGATCGATTCCAGGTAGGCGGCGAGCCGCTCCGCCACCCCGCGCCCGTCATCCACGCACACCACGCGGGTGGCGCGGCAGGGCAGCAGCGCGCGGGCGCGCAGCTCGCGGCGGGAGAACGGGCACGGCACTGCCCAGAACAGGTGGGAGGCGCCGAACTCGCCCTCCTCGCGGGCATCCAGGATGGCCAGCTCGGCACCGTCGCCGATCCAGCCGCGCAGGGTCGGCGCGTCGATGCGTTTCATGTCAGGCATTCGGCGGGCGGGTCGGCGTCATGGCGGTCCTCCTGGCGGTCGCGCGGACATTAATCCCGCCCCGCCCTTGGCAGCAACGGCCGGCGCGGGCACATGACGGGAATGGACGAGATGCATGTGTTCGACCGCGCCGCCGTGCGCCGCCACCGCGACCGCGCGGCGGCGACGGTGGGCGGCGTGGCCGAGGTGCTGGCGGACGCCGCCGAACGGCTGCTCGACCGGCTGGACGACACCTCGCGCCGGTTCGGCCGGGCGCTGGACGTGGGCGGGCGCGGCGTGGTGGCGCCGCTGCTGCGCGCGCGCGGCCTTCATGTCGTCTCCTGCGACCTGTCGGCGCGCATGGCGGCGCGCTCCGGCGGGCCCTGCGTGGCGGCGGACGAGGAATGCCTGCCCTTCGCGCCCGCCAGCTTCGACCTGGTGGTGGCCAGCCTGTCGCTGCACTGGGTGAACGACCTGCCCGGCGCGCTGATCCAGCTGCGCCAGGCGCTGGCGCCGGACGGCCTGCTGCTGGCCAGCCTGCCGGCGCTGGGCACGCTGGCCGAACTCCGCGCCGCGCTGACCGAGGCGGAGGCGGCGCTCACCGGCGGCGCCGCGCCGCGCGTGTCCCCCTTCCCCGACCTGCGCGACTGCGCCGGGCTGCTGCAACGCGCCGGGTTCGCGCTGCCGGTGGCCGATGTGGAGGAGATCGCGCTGCTCTACGCCGACCCGCTGGCGCTGCTGCGCGACCTGCGGGCGGCCGGCGAGGCCAACGCGGTGGCGCTGCGCGACCGCCGGGCGCCGCCCCGCGCGCTGTTCCCGCTGGCGCTGGCGGGCCTGCCCGAGCAGGACGGGCGGGTGCGGGCGAGCCTGCGGCTGGCGATGCTGACCGGCTGGGCGCCGGCCGAGGGGCAGCCGAAGCCGGCGGCGCGGGGAAGCGGAACGGTGTCGCTGGCGGATGTGCTGAAGAAAGAGTGACGGATCGGCTCAGGTTTTTGTCAGCGACGAGCGGCGCCAACGACGAAAGCGCGCCGGCTAGATCCTCGGCGCCGCCTGCGGGAACATCGCCCGCTCCACCAGCGCGCAGACGATATGCGCCACCGTGATGTGGATCTGCTGGATGATCGGCGTCCAGGTGGAGGGCGCGCACAGGATGCGGTCGCACAACGCCGCCATCTTGCCGCCGCCGGCGCCGGCAAAGCCCAGCGTCACCACCCCCATCTCCCGCGCGGCGGCCAACGCCCGCAGCACGTTGGGCGAATTGCCGGAGGTGGAGATGCCCAGGAACACGTCGCCCGCCCGGGCGATGCCGCGCACCTGGCGCTCGAAGACGAATTCATAGCCGTAATCGTTGCCGGTGGCGGTGATCGCCGAGCTGTCGGTGGTCAGCGCGACGGAGGCCAGCGGCGGATGGTCGAACATCAGGCGGGAGATGAACTCGCCGGCGATGTGCTGGGCGTCGGCCGCGCTGCCGCCATTGCCGGCGATCAGCAGCTTGCCGCCGGCGCGCATGCTGGCGGCGATGTCCTCGGCCATGGCGACCATCAGCGCGCGCATCGCCGGGTCGGCGGCGAAGTCGTCCAGCGCCTCGCGGCTGGTGTCCAGGTAGTGGGCGACATAGCGGCTGGCGTCGGTGTCCATGGCGGTCGTCTCCTGTCGGCGATGTGTGTGGATAGCCGAGGCGGGTGGGCGTGTCAGCCTGCCTCCTCCTCTTCCTCCTCGGCCAGCCCGTCCTCCACCGAGCCGAGCAGGCGGGCGGTGGTCTCGGTGTCGGCGGCGGTGATGCCGCGCAGCTTGCGATCGACCATCCGGGTGCGCACGCGCGCCTTCTCGATGGTGTTGGAGAAGGTGGCGGCCTGCTTGCCCAGCGTTTCCAGCACCTTGTCCATCTTCTGCATTTCGGCCTTGGTGGCGCCCAGCAACTGGCTGACCTCGTGGGCCTTCTGCTCCAGCGCCAGCGTCATGTGCCCCAGGAAGATGGTGTGCAGCAGCGCCGGGAACAGGCTGGGGCCCAGCACCAACACGCGGTGCTGGCGGCCAAGGTCGTCGATCAGCCCGTCGATGCGGGCGATCTCGGTGTAGATGCCGTCGGTGGGCACGTACATCACCGCGAACTCCACCGTGGCCGGCGGGGCAATGTATTTCTCCTGCATCTTCTGCGCCTCGGTGCGCACCCGGCGCTCAAGGGCGCGGCGGGCCAGCTTCTCGGCGTCGGCGTCGCCAAGCTCGATCGCGGTCAGGATGCGCTCGTAGTCCTCCACCGGGAATTTGGCGTCGATCGGCAGGCGCGGCCGGTCCTCGCCCCGGCCCGGCATGATCACGGCGAACTCCACCGCGTCGTCGGAGGTGGCGCGCGGCTTCCAGTTGGTGTCGTAGGCGCCTTCCGGCAGGATGTCGTCCAGCATGGCCCGCACCTGGCCCTCGCCCCAGCCGCCGCGGGTCTTGACGTTGCCGAACAGCCGCTTGAGGTCGCCGATCTGCGCGCCGACCGCCTGCATCTCGCCCATCGCCTTCTGCACCTGGGCGAACTGCTCGGTCACGCGGGTGAAGCTGGCGGACATCTGCTTCTCCACCGCCTCGTGGAGCTGCTCGTTCACCGTCTTCTGGATTTCCGCCAGCTTGGCCTCGTTGCCCTCGCGCAGTTCGCGCAGCCGCAGGTCCAGCGCCGCGCGGCTGTCGGCGATGGCGGCGCCGACCTCGGTGCGCAACTGCCCGGCGGCGGCGGCCTGGGCGGCGGCGGCCTCGTGCAGGCGGGTGGCCAGCCCGCCCTGGATCTCGGCCAGCCGGGCGGCCTGGCCGGCGCGCAGCGCCTCGATGGCGCCGGTCAGCTCGCCGCGCAACTGGCCGAAGGTGGTGGCCTGCGCGGCGGACAGGCCGCGCTCGGCGGCGGTCAGCGCCACGCGCAGGCTCTCGGCCTCGGCGCGCTGGCCGGCCAGCGCCTGTTCGGCCAGCAGGCGCAGCCGTTGCACGCTGGCGCTCTGGCGCAGCAGCATGGCCAGCACGGCGATGATGCCCACCAGGATGGCGGCGAACACGAGAAGGTCAGGCGACATCGGCCGGCTCCGTTACGCGAGGAAAGGTTACTGGCCCGGCCGGGCCAGCATCAGGCCGGGGCCGGGGCCCTCGGCATAGCGGCGCGCCAGCAGCGCCGCGGCGGCGAACATCGCCATCGCCAGCGTCATGCCCAGCGGGCCCAGCGCGGGATACAGCAGCGCCACCACCGCCCCGGCCAGCCCGCCCATCAGCGTCTGGGCGCAGCCCACCAGGGCGCTGGCGGCGCCGGCATGCTCCGGCACCGGCTCCAGCACCGCATGCATGGCGTTCGGGCCGACCAGGCCGCGGCAGAAGCTCACCGCCAGCACGAACGGCAGCAGCGTCGCCAGGCTCAGCAGCCCCAGCGCCAGCAGCGCCGAGGCGGCCACGCCGGCGGCCAGCGACAACCGCAGGCCGGAATCCATGGTCGCCTCGCCGTCGATGCCGCGCCGGGTCAGCCGGGCGTTGCACCAGCTCCCGGCCAGGATGCCGAAGCTGGTGACCGCGAACAGCGCCCCGAACACCGTGACCGACACGCCCAGGTCGCCCATCAGCACCATCGGCGAGCAGGCGACGAAGGAGAACAGGGTGCCGAAATTCAGCGCCGTGGTGGCGACATGGCCGACGCAGCGGCGCTGGCGCAGCACCGTCTCGTAGCGCGCCAACAGCCCCAGGCCGCCCGCACCGGGCGCCGCCGGCCTGGTCTCCGGCAGCGCCACCACCACCACGGCCAGCAGCAGCGCCCCGGTGACGCCCAGCAGCCAATAGATCGCCTGCCACCCGCCCAGTCGCAGCATCAGCCCGCCCAGCATCGGCGCGATCATCGGCGCCACCGAGAACACCATGGTGATGCTGGACAGCTTGATGCGCGCCAGCGGCCCCTGGAACACGTCGCGCACCATGGCGAAGGCGAGCACCGTGCCCGCCGCCGCCCCCATGCCCTGCAGCACCCGCAGCACCAGCAGCCACCCCATGGAGGGCGCCAGCGCGCAGCCCAGCCCGGCCAGCGCGTACACCGCCAGCCCCGCCAGCAGCACCGGCCGCCGGCCGATACGGTCCGACAGCGGGCCCATCAGCAGTTGCGGCGGCGCGAAGCCGAGCAGGAACAGCGACAGCGTCAGCGCCGCCTGCCCCGGCGCCGCCCCCAGCCCGCGCTCCAGCAGCGGCAGGGCCGGCAGGCCCATGTCGATCGACAGCGGCGGCAGGGCGGCCAGCGCGCCCAGCAGCACGGTGAAGGCCAGGGATTGCGGACGAAGATGCATGCGGGCCTCGCGGGACGGGCCGGCATCCTGGCCGGTTCCACGGCGCGGTCAACAATTTGCAATCATCCTCACGCCGGGCCGCTCCACGCCTCGACCACGCGCCAGGCCACCAGGGCGGCCAGCGTGAAGCCGCTCATCGCCAGCGTGATGCTGAGCGCGCCGAGGGCGGGGAACAGCGCCGCCACCACGGCGCCCGAGAGCGCGGCGGTGAGCATCTGGCCGCAGCCCATCAGGGCGCTGGCCACCCCGGCATGCGCCGGCACCGGCTCCAGCGCCGCATGGGTGGCGGCCGGATTGGTCAGGCCGCGGCAGAAGCCGGTGACCACGATGAACGGCACGAAGGTCTCCAGCCGCTCGATCCCGGCCAGCAGGAAGGCGGTCGCGCCGAGGCTGGCCACCGGCGCCAGCATCAGCCCCAGCGCCAGCGGCCGGCCGGCGGGCACGTGGCGGCGCGCCAGAAAGCTGTTGAACGAGCTGCCCAGCAGGATGCCGCCCGAGGTGAGCGCGAACAGAACGCCGAACAGCCCCACCGAGGCCCCCATCCGCCCCATCAGCACCAGCGGCGAGGTGGCGATGAAGGCGAACAGGCTGCCCGAGCCGAGCGCGTTGACCACCGCATAGCCCACCGTGCGCGGCTGGCGCAGCACGGCGGCGTAGCGGCCGATGATGTCCAGCTGCGCGCCCCGCACCGCCGGCCTGGTCTCGCCCAGGCCGAAGGTCACGGTGGCCAGCAGCACCACCCCGGTCACCGCCAGCAGCGAATAGATGAACCGCCAGCCGCCCAGCAGCAGCATCAGCCCGCCGATGGTCGGCGCGATGATCGGCGCGATGGTGATCACCATGCTCACGGTGGACATCTTCACCCGCGCCGCATGGCCCTCGAACACATCGCGCACCACCGCCATCGCCAGCGTGGTGCTGCCCGCCGCCCCCATCCCGGCCAGCAGCCGGAAGCCCAGAAGCGCGCCGATCGAGGGCGCCAGCGCGCAGCCGATGCCGCCCAGCGCGTACAGCCCCAGCCCGCCCAGCATCACCGGCCGCCGCCCGAACCGGTCCGACAGCGGGCCGACCAGCAATTGCGCCGCGCCGAACCCGGCCAGGAACACCGACAGCGTCAGCGCCGCCTGCTCGGCGGTGGCGTCCAGGCTGGCGCGGATCAGGTCGAGCGCCGGCAGCCCCATGTCGATGGACAGCGGCGGCAGCGCGGCCAGGGCGCCGAGCAGGACGGTAAATGCCGGGGATTCGGGGCGGATTCGCATGATTTTCTCTTGAAAACCGCCCTATCTGGCGGCCGCGCGGGGGTTATTCAGCCAGAAAGGCGGCGGTTTCCGCCACCGCCTGCGCCAGCCCCACCCGGCGCACCTGCACCCCCTGCGGGAACGCCGACAGCAGGCGGGTGGGGGTGCCGCGGTCCAGCAGCACGAACACGCCGCGGTCGGTGGCGCTGCGGATCAGCCGGCCGAAGGCCTGGCGCAGGCGGAAGCGCACCACGCGGTCGTCGAAGCCGGTGGTGTCGCCGCCGGACAGATGCACCCGCCGTTCGCGGTGCAGGATGTCCGGGCGCGGCCAGGGCACCCGCTCGAACACCACCAGGCGCAGCGCGCGGCCGGGCACGTCCACGCCGTCGCGCATGGCGTCGGTGCCGAGCAGGCAGCTTTCCTCCTCGGTGCGGAACACGTCCACCAGGGTGGCGTTGTCCATCGCGTCCACATGCTGGGCCAGCAGCGGGATGCCGGCCGCCTCCAGCTCCGGGGCGATGCGGGCATGCACCGCGCGCAGGCGCGAGATGGCGGTGAACAGGCCGAGCGCGCCGCCGCCGGCGGCCACGAACAGGGCGCGATAGGCGGCGGCCAGGGCGGCGACCTCACGGCTGTTCACGTCGGTGACCACGAAGGCGCGGGTCTGGGCGGCATAGTCGAACGGGCTGGCGACGGCCACGCGGATCGCGGGCGAAGGCAGATGGGTGGCGCCGACGCGGCTCTCGGCGTCTTCCCAGGCGGTCTCGGGGTTGTCCGCACCGGCGTCGCGCAGGGTGGCGGAGGTGACCAGCAGGCCCTGCGCCGGGCGGGCCAGCGTGGCGGTGAAGGGGATGGTCGGGTCCAGCCAGTGGCGGTGCAGGCCGACATCGCGATCGGCCGCGTCGCGGCGGTCCAGGCGCAGGAACAGGACATGCTCCGGCCGGGTGCCGGGCTCCGGCGGCGCGGCGGCGCAGGCGGCCAGCATGGACTGCCAGGCCGCCAGCGGGTCGATGGCGCGGCGCTTCAGGGTGCGGCAGGCGGCCTCGATGCGGTTGCGGGTGGCCTCGTCCAGCTCGTCGGCCTCGTCCTCCAGCCGGGCGGCGAGGCGGGTGGACAGGGTGATGAGGGGCGTGGCGAGGCGTTGCAGGGCGCGGGCGAGGTCGCCGGCCGCCTCGGGCAGGCCGGGGCCGGCGGGGTAGAGGTCGCATTCCAGCGCGTTGCTATAGGCCGCCTCGCCATCGCCCTGCACGCGCGCCAGCACCTGGGTGCGGGCGGTGCGGAGAAACGCCTCGGTGGGGTTGGCGCGGCCCGGCTCGCCGGTTTCGGGCGCGGAAATATCGAGCGGCTCGCCGGACAGCCTTGCGTGCCAGCCGGGCGCCGGCAGGGCGCGGGCGGCCAGCAGGGCGGCGTCGAGCGGCGCCAGCAGGTCGTCGCGCGCGGCCACCAGGTCCTCGATGCGCCGGCGCAGGCCGCGGGCGCGCGAGCGGCCGCCCTCGGCGCCGAGCAGCCAGCGGCGCAGCTCGGCGGTTTCCATGCCCGACAGCTCGGCGGAGAAGGCGCTGTCGGCGGCGTCGAAGACGTGGTGGCCCTCGTCGAACACGTAGCGGGTGGGCACGGTGGCGTCGTCGAGCCCGCCCCAGACCGCCTGGGCCATCACCAGCGCATGGTTGGCCACCACCAGCTCGGCGGTGCGGGCGCGGCGAATGGTGTGCTCGATGAAGCATTTGCGCCAGTGCTCGCAGCCGGCGTGGATGCACTCGCCGCGCCGGTCGGCCAGCCCGACGGTGATGCCGTGGCCGAACAGCTCCGGAAACCAGCCGGGCAGATCGCCGCCCTGGATGTCGCCGTCCGAGGTCACCAGCACCCAGCGCGCGATCAGCCCCAGCGGGATGGCGATGGCCGGGGCGCCGGCGCCCAGGGTGGCGGCCATCGCGTCCTGCAGGTTCAGCAGGCAGAGATAGTTCTCCCGCCCCTTACGCACCACCACGCGGCGGCGGCGCTCGGCGACGTTGGGGATCAGCCGGGCCAGTTCGCCCTCCACCTGGCGTTGCAGGTGGCGGGTGAAGGTGCTGATCCACACCGCGCCGTGGTTGCGCTCCGCCCACAGGCTGGCCGGCGCGATGTAGCCCAGGGTCTTGCCGGTGCCGGTGCCGGCCTCGGCCAGCACCAGATGCGGGTCGCCACGCTGCTCGCGGGGAGCGAAGGCGGCGGCGGCGGCGGCGGCGTAGTCGGCCTGGCCGGGGCGCTGCTCCGCCCCCGGCCCCAGCATCTCGGCCAGCCGGGCGCGCGCCTCGGCCGGGGCGACGGCCAGCGAGGAGGGCGGCGGCGGCGGCGGCGCCTCCTCCCATTCCGGCAGGCGCTTCCAGACGCGGAACGCCTCGTTGGACGGGGCGGCCGCCAGCTCGCCGAGGGCGGCCAGCACGCACTCCGTCCAGCCCCAGCCCACTTGGCCCATGCGCGCGGCCAGGCCGGCGGCCTCGCGGTTGAGCGGCAGGTCGCGGCCGGCGGCCAGCCGGGAGAGCAGCGCCTGCGCGATGTCGGGCAGCAGGGCGGCCGCGGCCTGGGCGCCCGGGGCGGGCGGCGGCAGGTCCAGCGCCAGCGCCAGGCCGCGCGGGGTGGGCGCCACCGGACGGGCGGGCAGCACGAAGGCGAACAGCTCCAGCAGGTCCAGCGCCGGCATGTCGCGCAGGCCCAGCCGGCGCAGCGTGGCCGGCGCGTGCACCAGCAGCGGTGGCGGCAGGCCGCGCAGCAGTCGCGCCGCGCCGGCGGCCGGCAAGTCCAGCATCTCGCCATCCTCGGTCAGGATCGCGGCGCGGCCGACTCCGGCCACCACCGCGGGGGCGAGCGGCAGCATCAGGCGCGGCGCGGCGCGGGGCGGCCGGGCGGGAACGGGCATGGCGGGAAGTGGCATGGACGCACTATAAGGACCGCGGCTGATTGACCAAGCCATTCCCCCTACCTAGCTTGCGCCGGATGTCCAGCACCATTTCCCAGCCCACCGCCACCCCCCCCCGCTCCTGGCCCTTCGAGGAGGCGCAGAAGGTCGCCCAGCGCCTGGCCGCCAGCGGCAAGACCTCGGCGCTGTTCGAGACCGGCTACGGCCCTTCCGGCCTGCCGCATATCGGCACCTTCGGCGAGGTGGCGCGCACCTCCTGGGTGCGGCGGGCGTTCACCGAGCTGACCGGCCTGCCCTCGAAGCTGATCGCCTTCAGCGACGACATGGACGGGCTGCGCAAGGTGCCGGACAACGTGCCCAACAAGGAGATGCTGGCGCAGTACCTGGGCAAGCCGTTGACCCGCATCCCCGACCCGTTCGGCACCCATGACAGTTTCGGCGCGCACAACAACGCGCGACTTCAGGCGTTTCTGGACAGCTTCGGCTTCGAATACGAATTCGCCTCCTCCACGCAGTACTACGCCGAGGGCCGGTTCGACGCGGCGCTGCTGAGCATCCTCGCGAAGCACGACGAGATCGTCGCCGTCATCAAGCCGACCCTGGGGGCGGAGCGGCAGGCGACCTATTCGCCCTTCCTGCCGGTGCACCCGAAGACCGGCGTGGTGATGCAGGTGCGGATCGACGAGCTGCGCCCGCAGGCCGGCAGCATCGTCTGGACCGACCCGGACAGCGGCGAGCGCTTCGAGACCCCGGTGACAGGCGGCGCCGTGAAGTGCCAGTGGAAGGCCGACTGGGCGATGCGCTGGCACGCGCTGGGGGTGGATTACGAGATGTCCGGCAAGGACCTGATCGACAGCGTGCGCCTGTCGGGCCGGATCTGCCGCATCCTGGGCAGCGAACCGCCGACCGGCTTCACCTACGAACTGTTCCTCGACGAGCAGGCGCAGAAGATCAGCAAGAGCAAGGGCAACGGGCTGTCGGTGGAGGAGTGGCTGCGCTACGCGCCGCCGGAAAGCCTGGGCCAGTTCATGTTCAACCAGCCGCAGCGGGCCAAGCGGCTGTATTTCGATGTGATCCCCAAGGCGGTGGACGAATACCTGGCCAACGCGCTGAAGGCGCATGCCCAGGCGGCGCATGAGCGCCCGGCCAACCCGGCCTGGCACATCCATGACGGCCGCGTGCCGCAGGAGGCGCATTCGCCGCTGTCCTTCGCCATGCTGCTGAACCTGGCCAGCGTGGTGAACGCCGAGAACCCCGAGATATTGTGGGGCTTCATCCGCCGCTACAACGCGCAGGCGACGCCGCGGGACATGCCGTTCCTGGCGCGGCTGGTGGAATACGCGCTGGCCTATTACCGGGACTTCGTGCGCCCGGCCAAGCAGTACCGCCAGCCCGACGCCATGGAGCGGGCGGCGCTGAGCGAACTGGCCGACAATTTGCGCGCCCTGCCCGCCGACGCATCGGCCGAGGACATCCAGAACGTGATCTACGAGGTGGGCAAGCGCCACCCGTTCGCCGAACTGCGCGCCTGGTTCGGCTGCCTGTACCAGGTGCTGCTGGGCCAGCAGGAAGGGCCGCGCTTCGGCCAGTTCGTCGCGCTGTACGGCATCGCGGAAACCGTCACCCTGATCGAGCAGGCCCTCGCCCGCCCCGCCTCCGCCGCGTAAGGCGGGCAGGCAGATGGGAGGTATGCTGAAGCGGATCCTGCGCCACGTGCCGGCGGTGCTGGGCGTGCTGCTGCTGGTGGGCGCGATCTATGTGGTGCAGAAGGAATTCCGCAACCTCAAGATCGCCGATATCCGCAAGGCGTTGGACGCAATTCCGCGCTCGGCGCTGATCATCTCGTTCGTGTGGACGCTGCTGTCGTATTTCGTGCTGACCTTCTACGACCGGCTGGGCACCATCTATGCCGGCCACAAGGTCAGCTATGGCCGCGTCTCGTTCGCCTCGTTCTGCGCCTATGCGCTGGCGCACAACCTGGGGTTCGCCGCGGTCTCGGGGGCGGCGGTGCGCTACCGGCTATACGCCCATTGGGGGCTGACGCCGCTGCAGATCGGCAAGGTGGTGGCGTTCTGCAGCCTGACCTTCGGGCTGGGCGGCATGGTGCTGGGCGGCATCATCCTGTTCCTGGAGCCGCAGGCGGTGCCGTTTTTCGGCGACCGCATCCCGCTGTGGGGCATGTACGCCATCGGCGCCGGGCTGTGGGCGATCGTGGCCGCCTACGTCACGCTGTCGCGCGTGATGGGCAAGATCCGCGTGTTCGGCAACGAGGTGGAGCTGCCGGGCTGGCGGATGGCGATCCTGCAGGTGATTCTGGCCACGGTGGACGTGGCGGTGACGGCGGCGATTTTCTACGCGCTGCTGCCGGCGGCGCCGGGGCTGAACTACCTGCGCTTCCTGGGCGTCTACGTGGCCTGCTACACCGCCGGGCTGGCGGCCAACGTGCCGGGCGGCCTGGGGGTGTTCGACGCCGCCATGCTGGTGGGGCTCGACCCCTATCTGACGCCGCCGCAGATCCTTGGCGCCATCGTGGTGTTCCGGCTGTACTACTACGTCATCCCGCTGTTCCTGGCCGGCAGCCTGTTCGCCGGCAACGAGATCCTGCTGCGCGGGCGCGGGCTGCTGGGCGGGCCGGCGCGGCTGCGCGGGGTGCAGGCGATCGGCAGCTGGAGCCAGCCGGATTTCGTCGCCGCCGCCGGCACCGGGGCGGTGGCGCTGTGCGGGGCGCTGCTGCTGTCGCTGGGGGTGCTGCAGTCGGACAGTTCCATCACCTGGATCGACCCGGATTTCGCCGAGCTGGTGAGCGGCGCCAGCGACTTCGTGCCCAGCCTGATCGGGGCGGCGCTGATGGTGCTGGCCACCGCCCTGGCGCGGCGGGTGAGCCTGGCGTGGACGCTGTCGCTGGTGCTGCTGATCGCCGCAGCCGGGTTCACCGCGCTGCAGGGCGAGCCGCTGTGGATCGCGGCGCTGCTGCTGGTGGCGGCGCTGTCGATCGCACCGTTCCATCGCACCTTCTACCGGCATGCCCGCCTGCTGTCCGAGCCGCTCCAGGCCGGCACGGTGGCGCCGCTGCTGACGCTGCTGGCCTGCATCGTGGCGCTGGCCGCCTTCGCGCCGCGGTTGCGCTGGCTGGACAACGATTCCTGGTGGTCAGCCATCCTGTCGCCGAACGTGCCGAACTCGCTGCGCGTGGCGGTGGCGCTGAGCGTGGCGCTGGCGCTGCTGGCGATCTGGCGGCTGGTGCGCCCGGGGCATGTGGCGTTCTCGCCGTGGGACGCGGCGACGCGGATGCGCTACCTCGCGGCCGGCGGGTGGGACCCGGCGCGCGCCGACGGCGTGGTGTGGGGCGAGGCGGAGCGCGCCGGCATCGCGTTCCGGCGCATCGGGCGGGTGATGCTGGCGATCGGCGACCCGGTGGGGCCGGCGGGCGACCGTGCCTCCGCGGTGTGGCGGTTGCGCGACCTGGCGCAGCAGGAGCGGATGGACCCGGCGGTGTGGCGGGCCGGGCCGGGGCTGCTGGGCGTCTATGCCGACCTGGGGCTGGCGGCGCTGCCGCTGGGCCATGACGGCCTGCCGCTGGCCGATGCCGAGGACGCGCCGGGACCGCATGCGACGCAGTTCCTGGTCTGCGTGGCCGAGCGCGACCTGCCGGCGCTGCTGCCGCTGCTGCCGGACCTGGCCGGGGAGACGAATTCGGCGCCGGACAGCCGTATCGGCGTGACATCGAAGGCATGACGGAAAGATAATCCGCCGGCCGCTTGCCCTCGCGCGCCTGCTCCCGCAGGTTCGCGGCGTTGCACAGGAGATTGCCATGCTCGCCGAAACGTCGCTGGACCCCCAGGAAGCCCTGGTCTGCACGATGGTCCTGGTGGCTGCCGCCGGGGAAGAGATCACCGACCGCGAGATCGGGGTGATGACCGGGCTGGTGCAGACGCTGCCGGTGTTCCGCGACTTCTCGCCGGACCGGCTGGCGGTGGCCACCGACCGCGCCGTGGAGCTGCTGCGCGAGAGCGACGGGCTGGCCCATGCCGGGCGGCTGATCCGCGACGCGCTGCCGCCGCGGCTGCGCGAGACGGCATACGCGCTGGCCTGCGAGGTGGCGGCGGCGGATTTCTTCCAGGACCGCGAATCGGTCAGCGTGCTGGAAGCGGTGCGCGACGAGCTGCGGCTGGACGCGCTGGTGGCGGCCGCGCTGGAGCGGGGCGTGCGGGCGCGCTACCAGGTGGTCTGAGCGGCTCAGGCGCCGGCCAGGACCCAGTCGCGGAACAGCGCGAGGTCGATATTGCCGCCGCACAGCACCACGCCGGCCCGCTGGCCGGCGCGGCGCCCGCGTTCCTGCAACAGCGCGGCCAGGGGGGCGGCGCCGGCACCCTCGGCGAGGTTGTGGGTGTCGGTCCAGTAGGCGCGGATGGCGGCGGCGACCTCGTCGTCGGTGACGGTCACGACATGGCTGGCGCCGGCGCGGATGATGGCCAGCGCCGCCGCGTCGGGCTGGCGGGTGGCCATGCCGTCGGCCCTGGTGTCGGCGCGGTTGGTCTCCACCACGTGGCCGGCGGCGAAGGACAGGGCATAGGCGGGGGCGCCGGTGCTCTGCACGCCGACGATCTCGGTGGACAGGCCGAGCAGGTCGCGGGCGAGGATGGCGCCGCAGATGCCGGAACCGAGGCCGATCGGCACGTACAGCACGTCCAGCGGCGGGGCAGCGCGGAACAGTTCCAGCGCCCAGGTCGCCACGCCCACCACCAGGTCGGGGTGGAAGCTGGGGGCGAAGTCCAGCCCCTCGGCGGCGGCGAGCGCCTGGGCGTGCTGGCGCGCCTCGTCGAAATCGGCGCCGTGCTCCACCAGGCGGGCCCCGAAGGCGCGCATGGCGGCGTTCTTTTCGGCGCTGTTGCCGTACGGCACCACGATGGTGACCGGGATGCCGGCGCGCCCCCCGGCATAGGCCAGCGACTGGCCATGGTTGCCGCGGGTGGCCGAGACGATGCCGCCGGAGCGGCCGGCGCGCTGCCGGCGGTCCATGTAGGTCAGGCCGCCGCGCACCTTGAAGGCGCCGGTGGGGGTGTGGTTCTCGTGCTTCACCCACACCTCGCAGCCGGCGCGCGCCGCCAGCAGCGGCCAGACGTAGCTGGCGGTGGCGGGGAAGCAGGCGTGGACCAGGTCGGCCGCGGCCTCTAGCTCGGACAGGGTGAACATGCCGGCAGATTCGGCGCTTGGCGGCCGGTTGGGAAGGGCCAAAAGCCAAAAAAGCCGCCGCCGGGGGTCCGGCGACGGCCTTTTTCGGGCGGCGAGTCGTTCAGGCGAGCTTGAGGTTGGTCGCGGCGGCCTTGCCACGCTCCATCGCCACGTCGTAGCTGACCTTCTGGCCGTCATTGAGGCCCTTCAGGCCGGCGGCCTGCACGGCGGTGATGTGGACGAACACGTCCTTGCCGCCGTCCTGCGGCATGATGAAGCCGAAGCCCTTCGTGGCGTTGAACCACTTCACGGTACCGATAGCCATGTCGGTCGTCTCCTTGGATCAGGCGCGCGGGCGCGCGGCTGGCTGGGTATGTTGAGATGTCGGGAGGATCCCGGCCGGGGCACGTCGCCGCACGGGAGGAATTGGCTGCATGGGCCTGGGCGGGCCGGGCCGGCTGCAGAAGTGCGGCCTAAAACGACACAAACCCGCGACCGGATCATGTGATACGGTCAACGGGTTTGGGCCGAGTCAGAACGCCTGACGCTAGAAACGCTGCGTCAAGCGAGTTTGAGGTTGGAAGCCGCGGCCTTGCCGCGCTCCATCACGACGTCGTAGCTGACTTTCTGGCCCTCATCGAGGCCACGCAGGCCGGCCGCTTGGACCGCCGTGATGTGCACGAACACATCCTTGCCGCCGTCCTGCGGCATGATGAAACCGAAGCCCTTGGTGGTGTTAAACCACTTAACCGTACCGATAGCCATAGCTGCGTCACTCTCCGTCTCGTCACCGCACAACAGCGCGCGGCGTTGGAAGACAACCGACCCTTTGGTCGTCTTGAAGGCACCCGCCGGACACAAGCGTCGGAGATCGGAAGCGCAGCAAGCCTAGCCAAAAAACGATTGCAGACCACAGTTGGCACAGAAACCGATCGATGAGTCAATCACAACTATATGGCCAAGCTGTGACCGCCGGGCGCCGCACGGAAAAGGGGGCGGACCTTGCGGCCCGCCCCCCCCTTGGCGTCGTCCTGGCGTGGACTCCGTATCCCCGAGGGGATCAGAAATCCATGTCGCCCATGCCGCCCATCCCGCCCATGCCGCCGCCGCCCGGGCCGCCGGCCGGCGCCTTGCGCTCCGGACGCTCGGCGATCATGGCCTCGGTGGTCACCAGCAGGCCGGCGATCGAGGCCGCGTCCTGCAGGGCGGTGCGCACGACCTTGGTCGGGTCGATGATGCCGGCCTTCACCATGTCCTTGAACTCGCCGCTCTGCGCGTCGAAGCCCCAGTTGTACTCTTCCTTGTCGAGCACCTTGCCGCTGATCACGGCGCCGTCTTCGCCGGCGTTCTCGGCGATCTGGCGCATCGGGGTCAGGGCCGCCTTGCGGACGATGTCGATGCCGAAGCGCTGGTCGTCGTTCTCGGCCTTCAGCTTGGCCAGCACGAGCGAGGCGCGGGCCAGGGCGACGCCGCCGCCGGGCACGATGCCTTCCTCGACAGCCGCGCGTGTGGCGTGCAGCGCGTCGTCCACGCGGTCCTTGCGCTCCTTCACCTCAACCTCGGTCGCCCCGCCGACGCGGATGACGGCCACGCCGCCAGCCAGCTTCGCCAGACGCTCCTGCAGCTTCTCGCGATCGTAGTCGGAGGTGGTCTCCTCCACCTGGGCGCGGATCTGGGCGCAGCGGCCGGCGATGTCGGCCTTCTTGCCCGAACCCTCGACGATGGTGGTGTTCTCCTTCTCGATCAGGACCTTCTTGGCCTTGCCGAGCATGGCGAGCGTCACCGTCTCAAGCTTGATGCCGAGGTCTTCGCTGATCACCTGGCCGCCGGTCAGGATCGCGATGTCCTCCAGCATGGCCTTGCGGCGATCGCCGAAGCCCGGCGCCTTCACGGCCGCGACCTTCAGGCCGCCGCGCAGCTTGTTGACCACCAGGGTGGCCAGCGCCTCGCCCTCGATGTCCTCTGCGATGATCAGCAGCGGACGGCCCGACTGCACGACCGTCTCCAGCAGCGGCAGCATCGGCTGCAGGCCGGACAGCTTCTTCTCGTGGATCAGGATGTAGGGCTGGTCCAGATCGGCGACCATCTTCTCCGCATTGGTGATGAAATACGGGGAGACGTAGCCGCGGTCGAACTGCATGCCCTCGACGACGTCGAGTTCGGTCTGGATGCCCTTGGCTTCCTCGACCGTGATCACGCCCTCGTTGCCGACCTTCTGCATGGCTTCGGAGATCATCTTGCCGATATCGGCTTCGCCGTTGGCGCTGATGGTGCCGACCTGGGCGGTTTCCGCCTGGGTGGTGATCTTCTTGGTCTTCTTCTTCAGCTCCTCGACCAGGGCGATAACCGCCTTGTCGATGCCGCGCTTCAGGTCCATCGGGTTCATGCCCGCGGCCACGGCCTTGGCGCCCTCACGCACGATCGCCTGGGCGAGCACGGTGGCGGTGGTGGTGCCGTCGCCGGCCAGGTCGTTGGTCTTCGAGGCCACTTCGCGCACCATCTGGGCGCCCATGTTCTCGAACTTGTCGGCCAGCTCGATCTCCTTGGCGACGGTCACGCCGTCCTTGGTGATGCGCGGCGAACCGAAGCTCTTGTCGATGACCACGTTGCGGCCCTTGGGGCCCAGCGTCACCTTCACGGCGTCGGCCAGGATGTCGACACCACGCAGCATGCGGGCGCGGGCGTCACCGCCGAAGCGAACGTCTTTGGCAGCCATATGACTTTTCCTTATTCATCTCGGGCCGGTCTCGGCCCTGGATCGGTGGCAGCAGGCGCAGTCCTCGGGGCCGCGGGCCGGCTGGCCGCAGCCCGCCGGATCAGGCCGCCTTCTTCTTCGCGGCGGTCGCCTCGATGATGCCCATGATGTCGGACTCCTTCATGATCAGCAGCTCCTCGCCGTCGATCTTGACTTCGGTGCCCGACCACTTGCCGAACAGCACCCGGTCGCCGGCCTTCACGTCCAGCGCCACGATCTGGCCCTGTTCGTTGCGCGCGCCGGCGCCGACGGCGACGACTTCGCCTTCCATCGGCTTTTCCTGGGCGGTGTCGGGGATGATGATGCCACCCTTGGTCTTCTCTTCAGCGGTCAGCCGCTTCACCACGACCCGGTCGTGCAGAGGACGGAACTTCATGCGGATCGCTCCTGGATAATGTCGCTGTTGCCAGGCCGCAAAGCCCGTCACCGGGCCATCGGCTGGATTGTTGGCACTCCCCATCAGGGAGTGCCAGCGATGTAGGCGGAACCGCCAGCCTCGTCAAGAGACCGGCAGCAATCTTCGGGGGAGAGTGCCAATCTTCTGATTTGATTGCTTTTTTAATTGCAGCGGCCGCCGGCTTGGCTAGCATTCCATCCCATGCCGCGCAGCAGATGCGGAACCGGGAAGGCCAGGGGATACGCGCGGCAGCCACCGATTTCCATCGAACGGAGGGCTTCATGCACGTCGCCACCCAGATGCAGCGCCAGCTTCAGGGCTATCGCCTGACCACGGCCGAAATCCTCTACCACCTGCCCGACCATCCGGCCGTGCTGCAAAGCTATGTGTGGCAGGAGCTGGACATCGCCCCCGGCTACCCGGTGCTGCACCGCTTCCTGGAATTCTGGCGCCGCGAGATCGAGGGGCGGCTGCATTCGGTGCGGGTCGCCTCGGTCGGCCTGATCAGCCCGGCCGAGTGGCGGCATACCGAGCACCTGGCGCATCTCAACTGAACCGGGGAGGCTGAAGCCGCCCCCCGCCCCCCGTGCCGCCGCACCCGCGATCACGCATTTGTCGACGGGCGCGGCGGCCATCACGCTGGCACCGCGCCGCGGCCACGTATCATACTGCCTCCGCTTCGAACGCGGCTGCCGCCGCAGCGGGGGCGCGGGCAAAATGCTCATCTGGTCAGCCGACACGACGACACTCCGACTCGGCCGGCGCCTGCCGCCGAGCGAGCCGGTGGTCGATGCGCCGGCGCCGCTGGCCGCCTGGCGGGCGCGCGAGCGGCTGGTGCGCGCCGCCATGCCGCCGCCGACCGCGATACTGCGCGCCGCGCTGGAGCAGGCGGGGCTGGCCCTGCCCGCCCGCCGCCGTGGCCCGGAGGACGTGCTGCGCCGGGTGGCCGCCGCCATCGCCGCCGGCAGCATCGGGCTGGTGCAGGCGCTGCCCGGCGCGATCGTGATCCAGTTCGACGACCGCAACCCCGAAGCCGCGCTGATGCCCGGGCGGGTGCTGTTCCCGGACCGGGACGCCGCCCTGGCCGCGCTGAACCGGGGCGAAGCGCGCATGGCCAATGCCCGGGCGCTGGAGGCGGCGCTGCTGCACCCGGCCGGAAGCCGGTTCCAGCGCCGCCCGCCGCCCGTCCCCGCCCCCACCCCGGGCTCGGCCGCGCCCCCGCCGGCCCGGCCGGCCGCGCCGAAGCCGCAGACCGCCGACGAAGCCGCCGCCACGCTGGACGAGGCCGCCACCCTGCTGGCCCGGCAGGAATTGCTGCTGCTGCCGGTGGCGCCGCTGCTGCACGTCTTCCGGGTCGCGTGGGTGATGCGCCAGGCGCAGGGCGGCGGCACGGCGCCGCCGGACCCGCCGCCCGGCCCCGCGCCGCCCGTCCCGCCGCCCCGGCCCGGGCCGGCCCCCGCCCCTGCCCCGCCGCCGGGCGAATTGTCGGTGCATGTGGTGCGCGAGGGCGGCACCCCGATCAAGGACGCCGAGGTGAATGTCGACGGCCTCGGCATCGAGCGCACCGACGACCAGGGCTGGGCCCATTACGGCACCGTGGCGCCGCGCGGCTACAACGCCAAGGGCAGCAAGCAGGGCTTCGGCAAGGTCAAAGGGGGCGTCTTCGCGGCCGCCGAGGGCTCGGCCACCGTCAGCTCCGGCCAGCACGCCGTGATCACCCTGACGCTGTTCCCGTTCCGGATCGTCTCGATCGCCGGCAGCGTGCCCGGCACCCACGGCGTGCGCGTGCCGGCCAACAAGCGGCCGACCGATGCGCTGTTCACCAGCACGGTGGACGACAAGTCGCTGACCTCCAACGCCCCCTCGATCGTGGTGCGCGGCTGCAACACCATCGACCTGCTGGCGGTGACGGCGCCGGCCGACCAGCAGGTGAGCTGGAGCATCGTCGCCACCGAGAACAGCTCCGCCACGCCCAGCCTGACCGCCGGGCCGAAACCCACCGCCGCGAAGCTGTCCACCAACAAGCCCGGCTCGTTCTCGGTGATCGGCAAGGCGGGCGAGAACCAGATCGTCTGGAACGTGGTGTTCGTCTCGGTGGAGGTGGATGTCGCCTCCTCGGTGATCGTCGGCACCGACGCCAACTACAAGGATGGCGGCTCGCAGGCCGGCTTCACCTTCTTCAAGTCCGGCGAGTTCCTGGCCGGGCAGTTCGCCTGGCAGGCCACCGTCTCGGTCAAGCTGGTGGGCGGCGGCAGCGCCGGCACGCTGGGGATCGACAAGGTGCGGCTGCACGTGCTGCAGAACGGCGTGGCGGACACGCTGACCGGCAACTACGCGCCTGGCGAGACGGCGCTGGAAGTGCCCAAGGGCGGGCTGCCGGTGGTCGATTCCAACGATGCCAGCCAGCCTTTCGTGTTCGTCGCCTCGGTGTTCAAGGTGACGCCGGACAACACCGCGGCCAAGCAGCGCAGCGTGTTCACCGCCGACAGCCCCACCGGCTCGTTCCCGCGCCGGCACCAGAACACCAACAGCCTGCTGACCAGCATCTCGGGCATCAACGGCTTCTCCACCGCGATCGCCGCCACCAGCACCCAGGCGCCGAACAACATCGTGGTGCATGCCAAAACCGCCTGGAGCGCCGATTACGCCGGCACCGTCAACTATGGCGCGCCGCCCGGGCCGGTGGGAACATGGGTGGCCAACGGCGCGCATCTCACCTTCCAGGCGGCTTATGTGGCAATCTCGCCAGGAACCGGAGGCCAGGATGCCGCTGCCGCAGGGTTCGAGACCTTCCAGCCACGCTTCAACGAGGGGACGAACACGACATGGACCCCGTAGCCGCCTTGCGACCGCCCTGCTGCTGCTCGCCTCGCTGCTGGTGCCGGCCATGAGCGCGTCGGCCGCCGCGCCGGTGCCGGCGGGCGCCATGCTGTCGGGCGAGCTGGCGCCGGCCCTGGTGCGGCCGGAGAACGCGGTGGCGGTGGTGGAGGTCACCGGCCTGTCGCCGCTGCCCGCCGCCGATCCCGGCGACGAGGCGGGGCTGCTCCTCGGCCGGGTGACGGCGCCGCTGCACGGGGGGCTCGCCGCCGGCCAGGCGGTGCGGGTGCCGTTCGTGCGGGCGCGCGACCCGATGGCGCGGCTGCGGCAGGGGTTCAACCAGTGGAACCTGCTGGCGCTGGAGCCGGGCGGCACCCTGCTGCTGGCCGGCCTCGCCGCGCCGGGGGCGGAGGGGCTGTTCCGGGCCGAGGCGGGCATTGCCCTGGCGCCGGGCGACACCGCCACACCTGCACGGGTTCGCCACGCGCTGCAACTGGCAGCCGACCCCGCCGCCCTGGCGCCCGGGCTGGCCGCCGCCCTGACGCGCGCGGCCGCCGAGGGCGACGCCATCACCCGCGACGTGGTGCTGCTGCTGGCCGCCGACGACGCCCGGATGGCGCGGCTGCCGGCGATCGAGGCGCTGGGGGCTGCGCTGGCCACGCTGCCGGCCGGGCGCGATGCGCGGCTGGTGGTGGCTGCGCTGACCTCGGCCCGGCTCTACGATGCCGCGCAGGGCGCCGATCCGGGCAATGTGCGGGTGCTGGCGAGCCTGGCGGCACGGTTGCAGCGGGCCGACGCGGATGCCGACCTGCTGATCCTGACGCTGGCGGGCTGCGTGCTGCGCCGCTTCGCCGACGACCCCGCCACCGACGCGGCCATGCGGCACCGGCTGGTGGCGGCGGCGTTCGGCGACCTGCCGGGGCTGCGGGACGCGCTGCTGCGGGCCGCCGCCCCGCTGTCGCCGCCGGTGCGCGAGCGCGCGGCGGCGCTGGCGGAGGCGCTGCGCTAAAGCCGAGGGGAACCCGATATACCCCGGCCGGTCAGAGCCGGACCAGCGCCACCGGGATCTCCGCCGTGCCGCCGGGATGGGCCACCATCGGGTGCGGGATCTCGGGCCAGGCCCAGGCGTCGTCGGGGAACAGCGCGCGCATCTGGTGCAGGTCGCAGTGATAGGGCGGCCCGCCCGGCCGGCCGGTCTGCATGAACAGCGCCGCCAGCACCCCGCCCGGCCGCACCCAGCGGGCCAACCGCGCGGCATAGGCGTCCAGCAGCGCCGGCGGCAGCGCGCACAGGCAGGTCTGGTCGTACACCGCGTCCAGCGGCATCTCCGGCTCCCAGGTGAACAGGTCGGCCAGTTCGGCGCGGCCCGGGGTGCCGGCGAGGCGCTCCTGCTGCGCGGCCACGGCGCTGGGAGAAATGTCGAGCGCGACCACCTGGAACCCGGCCCGCGCCAGGGCCAGCGGCTCGTGGCTGCGCCCGGCGCCGGGCACCAGGATGCGGCCGGGGGCCAGGGTGCCGTCGGCCAGGAAGGCCAGGAAGGCGGGGTTCAGGCCGCCGCGCTCCCAGCCGGTGCGGCCCTCGCGGTAGCGCTGTTCCCAATCGGCGGCCTGGGTGGCGGGCAGTTCGGTCATGTCGCGGTCTCCGGCAGGCGCATCCAGGCGGGGGGCGCGGGGGTCAGCACGGCGTCACCGCAGGCAAGCGGGCCGGCCAGCGCCTCGCGTCGCAGTTGCGCCAGCCCGATTGCGCCGCGGCCGGAGCGCATGGCGCCCACCTCCACCCCGTCGCGCAGGATCGGCGTGCCGGGCGCGGGCAGTGGCCCCTCGATCCGCACCGGCACCAGCCGGCGCTTGATGAGGCCGCGGTACTTGGTTCGGGCGGTCAATTCCTGGCCCATATAGCAGCCTTTGGTCCAGGAAACGCCCGAAAGCTCGTCGAATCCGGCCTCCAACAGCACGGTTTTGTCGGCTTCCAGGTCGCGCGCGCCGTCGGGCAGGCCGAGCGCCAAGCGGTGGGTGTCCCACTCGGCGGCATCGGCGGTGGCAGGCAGCGGCGTGGGGGAGAGGAGGCGCCAACCGGCTTCGGGCAGGCGCGGATCGGGGGCGGCGACCGTGCCGGGCAGCGGCTGCGGCGGCGCGCCCCAGGCGGCGTGGACGTGCCATGCCTGCGACTCGTCGCGCACCGTCACCTTGGCGCGCAGGCGGAAGCGGGAGAGCTTCTGCGCCAGCATCGCCGCCTGGTCGCGCTGGCAGTCCAGCAGCAGGCGCGCGCCTTCGACGAGGATGAAGAAATCGGCCAGCCACTTGCCCTGCGGCGTCAGCAGCGCCGCCCATACGGCGCGGCCGGGCGCGGCCAGGGCCACGTCGTTGGACACCAGCCCTTGCAGGAAGGACACGCGGTCCTCCCCCTCCACCGCGATCACGCCGCGGTCGGGGAGCAGGGCCAGGTGCGCAGCCGGGTCGGGTTGGGTCATGGACAGAACATTGGATGCTTCGCCCGATCCGGCAAGACGCCGCGAACAGGGGTTGCGCCCGGGCGCGCGCTGTCGGAAACGAAGGCTTCCACCAGCCACGGAGAACCCGCGATGGCCGCGCATTTCGACCTGCTGATCCGCGGCGGCACCTGCGTGCTGCCTTGGGGCATGGAGCAGACCAGCGTGGGGGTGCGCCAGGGCCGCATCGCCGCCCTCGGCGCCGGGGCGGATGCGACCGCCGGGCAGGTGATCGAGGCCGCCGGCCTGCATGTGCTGCCGGGCCTGATCGACCCGCACGTGCATCTGCGCGACCCCGGCGACAAGGCCGTGGAGAGCATCCCCACCGGCACCCGCGCGGCCGTGCTGGGCGGCATCACCGCGGTGTTCGACATGCCCAACACTAGCCCCGCCATCACCGACGCCGAGCGGCTGGCCTGGAAGCAGGGCTACGCCGAGACCAACGCCTGGTGCGACATGGGCCTGTATGTCGGCGGCACCCGCGCGAACATCCCCGAGCTCGCCAGCCTGGAGACCGGGCGCGGCGTGTGCGCCATCAAGGTGTTCGCCGGCAGCTCCACCGGCGACCTGATGATCGAGGACGACGAGAGCCTGGAGCGGGTGATGCGCGCCGGCCGCCGCCCGATCGCCTATCACAGCGAGGACGAATACCGCCTGCAGGCGCGCAAGCCGATGTTCAAATCCGGCGACCCGTATTCCCGCCACATGGAATGGCGCGACGAGGAAGCGGCGTTCCTGGGCACCCGCCGGCTGATGGCGCTGGCCCGCAAGACCGGGCGGCCGGCGCATATCCTGCACGTCTCGACCGCCGAGGAACTGGACTACCTGAAGGACTACCGCGACATCGCCACCGTGGAGGTGCTGGTCAACCACCTGACCCAGATGGCGCCGGACGTGTACGATCGCCTGAAGGGCTACGGCGTGATGAACCCGCCGATCCGCGGCCAGCGCCATTACGAGGCAAGCTGGGCGGCGGTGCGCGACGGCACGGTGGACACCATCGGCTCCGACCACGCCCCGCATTCCCGCGCCGCGAAGGAGCGGCCCTGGCCGGAGGTGGCCGCCGGGCTGACCGGGGTGCAGACGCTGGTGCCGGTGATGCTGGACCACGTGAACGCCGGCCGGCTGTCGCTGGCGCGGATGGTGGACCTGATGTGCGCCGGCCCGGCGCGGGTGTACGGCGTGGTCGGCAAGGGGCGGCTGGCGGCGGGCTACGACGCCGATTTCACCCTGGTGGACATGCGGCGGACCCGGCGCATCGAGGAGAGCTGGATCGCCTCGCCCTGTGGCTGGACGCCGTTCGCGGGCATGCAGGTGACCGGCTGGCCGGTGGCGACGATCGTGCGCGGCCAGGTGGTGATGCGGGAGGATGAGGTGCTGGGGGGGCCGGCGGGGCGGCTGGTGGCGTTCCGGTAGGACCACCCCCCGATGCCGGGCCGGCGCCAGGGCGCGCGGCCCGGCCTTCCGAAGTAATAACGATTACATCACGAATCGGTGTCTGAACGATATTGCCGTTGCCCCGGCCGCTGCCGCCGGCGCAGCATGGCGAACTCGGACTGGAGCGCCCTTCGCGGGCTCCATTTGCGGAACAACACATGCGGCACCTTGTCGTGCCCGAGGGACGGGTGAACCGCCTACGCAGCGGGAGTAGTCCAATGCCCGACAGCAAGTTCGTCTTCACGGTTTCCGGCGTGACGCTTTCGGAGGCGCAGCGGCACAAGGTGTCCGCCGCCATCGGGGCCGCCGTCGCCCACGCGCTGGGGGAAGGCAGCACGCATCCGGTTCGCTCGGATTTCCTCAACATCGGCCGCATCCATGGCGGGCTGTGGATCGACGTGGCGGAGCTTGAGAAGGTGGGCATCAAGAACGTGCTCAACAGCTCCGCCGTCGTCGGTGGCGCCCGGGCGGAATGAGCGGGCAATCCGGGGAGGACGGCCCGCGACAGGCCTCCTGCCCCAGTGCTCCGCCGGAGCCGGGCGCCACCTTGTTCGGCATCGTGACGGCGCCGGGCCAGGTTGCGTACCTGAACCCTGGCGTCCCGGCTACCCAGGACCTCATCGAGAGCTTCGCCCAGGAAGGCGTGCCGATCGAAAACCGCCTGCGCTTCGCCGGCCCCTGCATGGAGCACCGCTGCGTGCAATGGGCGGGCGAGCCCGGCGCCGGCCGCTGCGGCTTGGTGGACCGCGCCCTGGACGCGCTCAAAATCACGGAAGGCCCGGAAACCCTTCCGAACTGCGCCATCCGGGCGACCTGCCGATGGTACGCCCAACATAAGCGCCACGCCTGCGCCGCCTGCCCCGAGGTCATCCGCAAGCCGCCGCCGGGTTGATCGAGGGCGCGGGCCTGCGGGGGTGTCCTCCGTGCGACGAAGCGCATGGGGGACGCCATCGGCTCCGGCCATGCGCCGTACTGCCGGGCAACAAAGGAACAGCTCCGGTCGGAGGCGGCAATCGGCCCGGCGCGGGTTCATGGCGTGGTCGGCAAGGGGCGGCTGGCGGCGGGCCACGACGCCGATTTCACCCTGATGGACATGCGACGGACACGCGCATCGAGGAAAGCTGGATCGCCTCGCCCTGCGGCTGGACGCCGTTCGCGGGGATGCAGGTGACCGGTTGGCCGGTGGCCAGTCGTCAGCCACCGCCCACGCGCCATGGTTCCGCCGTTGCGGCACCCACCGATATGCACATAACGTGTCGCCCGAAGGGCCGGACGGGCGCATGGTCCACGATGACGTTGCTACAATAAGCAGAGTATTCCCGAATCAATCGGGCCCAAAGAAGGACACCGCGATGCCGCTGCTGACCGCCGACATCAGAACGATCCTGCAAAACGGAGGAGTGATTTCATTCCCGAGTACCGTCACCGGGGGCACAGGGCTCGTCAACACCGGCATTGTCGACCAAGTCGTCGATAATAATTATTCGAAAGTGAACCTGACGGCCGACGTGGTCGCCAACACCATCACCCTGACGCGGGTGTCCAACGACTCCACGACCAACAACGGCGTCAACATCTTCACGGTCGATGTCATGGCCACGGTCGGGGCGATCAACCCGCCTGGCTATATCTATACTGGCGACTTTTCCGGGTGCGTTTTCTATCTCTACAAGACTGGCCCCAATCAGGTCACCGGCGTCCATGCCTACAGCGGGTCGCAGCCGGTGACCACGCGTGTGGGCGTCTTTCGCAAGAAAGTGGTGAACCAGGTCGTTCGCGAGTTCGGGCCGACCGATTATTTCACCCGCAACCCCGCCATGATGATCTGCCGCTACCCGACCCGCGGCGAAATGGACCTGTCGACCGGCGAGAGGAGCCTCGCCTTCCTGTCCTGCGTCGACACGACCACCGCGACCACCTTCCTGTTCACTGTCGCCAACAGCCCCGGTGGTGCGCGCGTCGTCCGGATGCTGAGGGCCTACCACGTGAAGTTCTGAACGCCCACCCCGGTTCATGTCGCGAGGCCGCAGGGACCTCGCGGCATGAACCGGTTCGAAGCGGGACGCGAGGCCGCGCTCCAAACCCGGGCCGCGCGGCCGCACTCAGTCGCCCGCCACGTTGCAGGCGCCGTCAGCCGGCTACCGCCAGAGCCGCCAGTTCCGCCTCGTCCACCTCCACCCCCAACCCCACCCCCTGCGGCACCCGCACCACCCCGCCGCCCGCCAGCAGCGGGTCGGGGCAGATATCCCGCACCAGGGCGTAGCTCGGCATGTAGAACTCGCACCCGAGCGTGCAGTTCGGCAGCGCGGCCAGCAGGTGCGCGCCGGCCGCCGCCGCGATGCCACCCTCCCATAGCGTGCCACCATAGCTCGGCATGCCCGCCGCCGACGCGATGGCGTCGATCGCCCGCGCGGGGCCGTAGCCGCCCGCCTTCATCAGCTTGATCGAGACGCAGTCGGCCAGGCGCTCGCGGGCGGCGCGCAGCATCTCGTCGGGGGAGTACACGCTCTCGTCGGCCAGCACCGGGGTGTCCAACGCCGCGGTGATCGCCGCCAGCGCCGCCTCCTGCCCGCGCGGTACCGGCTGTTCGATGAAGGTGGGGCGGAAGGCCTCGATGTCGCGCAGGGTGCGGATGGCGTCCATGGGCGCCAGGCCCTGGTTGTAGTCCACCCGCAAATCCAGCTCCGGCAGATTGGCGCGCAGGGCCTCCAGCCGCTTGAGGTCCTGGGCGTGCGGCAGGTAGCCGGTCTTGACCTTCAGGATGCGGTGGCCCTGGGCGAACAGCTCGCGCGCGCGCTCCAGGTCGGCGGCGAAGTCCGGGTTGGCGATGGAAAACGAGAGCGGGATGGTCTCGCGCACCGCGCCGCCCAGTAGCGCGTGCACCGGCAGCCCGGCGCGCTTGCCGGCGATGTCCCACAGCGCCATGTCGATCGCGACCTTCGCCTCCGGGTGGCCGGCGATGGCGGCGGCGCAGTCGGCGGCGCGGGCGGTGATGGCGGCGGGGTCGCGCCCCAGCAGCGCCGGGCGCAGGGTGGTCGCCAGCACCGCCATGGTGCCTGCCGCCACGTTGCCGAACGGCGCCCAGGGGGCGGCCTCGCCCCAGCCGGCCAGGCCGTCCTGCGTGCGCACGCGGACGATCACGCGCTGGACCGACATCTTGACGTGGCCGGAGCCATGGCTGCGGGCGCTGCGGATGGGGCTTTCGATGAGGTGCAGGTCGATGGCGTCGATATGGTCGGTCATGCCGGCAGCATCCACCGGCGGGGGCGGGGCGCGCAATGCCGATCGCGGCGGGCGGTCGCTTGACGCTGGGCGGGGTTTCACGCCACCGTCCGGGCATGTCCGAGACACACAGCAGCCCGCCACCCGCCCCTGGCCAAGAAAAAATCAACCTCTCGCCGGAAACCGGCGACCGGATGGCCACCACCACCTGCTACATGTGCGCCTGCCGCTGCGGCATCCGCGTCCATCTCAAGGACGGGCGCATCCGCTATATCGAGGGCAACCGCGACCACCCGGTGAACAAGGGCGTGCTGTGCGCCAAGGGCTCGGCCGGGATCATGAACCACTACTCGCCGGCGCGGCTGTCCAAGCCGCTGCTGCGGGTGGGCGAGCGCGGCAGCGGCGACTACAAGGAGATCGAGTGGGAGGAGGCGCTGGCCGTCGCCACCGGCTGGCTGGGGCAGGTGCGCGGCACCGACCCGCGCAAGCTGGCCTTCTTCACCGGGCGCGACCAGAGTCAGAGCTTCACCGGCTGGTGGGCCTCGGCCTTCGGCACGCCGAATTTCGCCGCGCATGGCGGGTTCTGCTCGGTGAACATGGCGGCGGGCGGGCTTTATTCCATCGGCGGCAGCTTCTGGGAGTTCGGCGAGGCGGATTGGGAGCATGCCAAGTACTTCCTGATGCTGGGCGTCGCCGAGGACCATGATTCCAACCCGATCAAGGCGGGGCTGGCGAAGCTGAAGGCGCGCGGGGCGAAATACGTGGCGGTGAACCCGGTGAAGACCGGCTATGCCGCGGTGGCCGACGAGTGGCTGGGCATCCGCCCGGGCACCGACGGGCTGTTCATCCTGGCGCTGGTGCATGTGCTGTTGGAGGCCGAGCGCGTCGATCTGGACTTCCTGGTGCGCTATACCAACGCCACCCACCTGGTGATCCGCAACCCCGGCGGCGCGGATGACGGGCTGTTCGCGCGCGATGCCGCCGGCAAGGTGCTGGCATGGGATCGCGACCAGAACGCCGCGGTGGATGCCGCCACCCCCGGCACCCGGCAGGCCTTCATGGGCGTGGTGACGCTGGAGGACGGCCGCCGCGCGGTGCCGGTGTTCGAGCTGCTGGCCGGGCGCTACCTGCAGCCGGAATACGCCCCCGAATCGGTGGCCGAGCGTTGCGGCGTGCCGGCCGCCACCATCCGCCGCATCGCCGCCGAGATCGCCGACGTGGCGTTCAACCAGCCGGTGACGCTCGACCAGCCCTGGACCGACACCGCCGGGCGCCGGCACGAGACCATGGTCGGCCGGCCGGTGGCGATCCATGCCATGCGCGGCATCTCGGCGCACAGCAACGGCTTCCACACCTGCCGCGCCATCCACATGCTGCAGATGCTGCTGGGCGCGGTGGATACCCCCGGCTCCTGGCGCTACAAATCGCCCTATCCGCGGCCGATCCCGCCCGGCCCGCCGCCGGCCGGCAAGACGGTGGCGCCCGGCCAGCCGATCGCCGGCATGGCGCTGGGCTTCCCGCGCGGGCCGGAAGACCTGATGGTCGCCGCCGACGGCACGCCGCTGCGGCTGGACAAGGCGTTCTCGTGGGAGGCGCCGCTCGGGCTGCACGGCATGATGCACACGGTGCTGGCCAACGCACATGCCGGCGATCCGTACAAGATCGACGTGCTGTTCATGTATATGGCCAACATGGCCTGGAACTCCTCGATGAACCCGGGCGAGGCGACCCGGATGATGACCGAGAAGGACCCGGCGACCGGCGAATACCGCATTCCGCACATCATCTACTCGGATGCGTTCTTCTCCGAGACGGTGGCCTTCGCCGACCTGATCCTGCCCGACACCACCTATCTGGAGCGGTGGGACTGCATCTCCCTGCTCGACCGCCCGATCGGCAGCGCGCACGGCCCGGCGGACGCCATCCGCCAGCCGATCCTGGCACCTGACCGCGACGTGCGGCCGTTCCAGGACGTGCTGATCGAGTTGGGCACGCGGCTGAAGCTGCCCGGCTTCGTGGCCGCCGACGGCAGCCGCGTCTATGCCGACTACAAGGAATATATCTGGAAGCACGAGCGCAAGCCGGGCACCGGGCCGCTGGCGGGCTTCCGCGGCGCGGACGGCGCCGGCGACGGGGTGGGCGCGCCCAACCCGGGGCAGCTCGACGCCTACGTCGCCAATGGCTGCTTCTGGCGCTACGATCTGCCGCACGAGCAGGGCTATTTCAAGCACGCCAACAAGGCGTATCTGGAAAACGCGGTGCGGCTGGGCATGGTGGGTACCGCCGACCAGATCGTGCTGCAGCTCTACAGCGAGCCGCTGGCCAAGTTCCGCCTCGCCGCCCAGGGCCACGGCCCGGTGCAGCCGCCCGACCGGCTGCGCGCCCGCACCGCCCGCTTCGCCGACCCGTTGCCGATCTGGTATCCGCCGTTCGAGGAGGAGATGGAGGGCGCGGCCGCCTATCCGCTGCACGCCGTCACCCAGCGGCCGGCGGCGATGTACCATTCCTGGCACTCGCAGAACGCCTGGCTGCGGCAGATCCATGGCCAGAACAGCCTGTTCATCCACCGCGCCACCGCCGAGGGGCTGGGGCTGGCCGATGACGACTGGGCCTGGGTGATCAGCCGCAACGGCCGCGCCCGCGTGCAGGTGCGGCTGATGGAAGGCGTGAACCCCGGCACGGTCTGGACCTGGAACGCCATCGGCAAGCGCTCCGGCGCCTGGAACTTGGCCGACGATGCCGCCGAATCGCGGGTGGGCTTCCTGCTCAACCACGTGCTGTCGGAATTCCTGCCGCCGGACGACACGGGCAAGCGGCTGAACGCCGACCCGATGACCGGGCAGGCGGCCTGGTACGACGCGCGGGTGCGCATCGAGAAAGCCGCGCCGGACGAAGCCAGCGAGACCGTGCCATACCCCGCCGCGCTGCGCCGCCCGAAGGGAATGGCCGCGGCCCCCTCCATCCTGCGCTACAACGCCAGCAAGGCCCCCACCCCATGACCAGCCTGCCGCAACCGGCCAAAGGCGCCACGAAGCTGGGCCTGGTGATCGACCTGGACACCTGCGTCGGCTGCCACGCCTGCGCGGTCAACTGCAAGGAATGGAACGCCTCCGGCCATTCCGCGCCGATGACCGACCAGGACCCGTACGGCAGCAAGCCGGATGGCGTGTGGTTCAACCGGGTGCACAGCTACGAGGCGGGCACCGGCACGCAAAGCCGCACGGTGAACTTCCCCCGCTCCTGCCTGCATTGCGAAACCCCGGCCTGCGTCACCGTCTGCCCCACCGGCGCCAGCTACAAGCGCGCCGAGGACGGCATCGTGCTGGTCAACGCCGATGCCTGCATCGGCTGCAAGCTGTGCTCCTGGGCCTGCCCCTACGGCGCGCGGGAGTATGATTCGGATGCCGGCGTGATGAAGAAATGCACGCTGTGCATCGACCGCATCTACAACCAGACCCTGCCGGAGCACGAGCGCACCCCCGCCTGCGTCTCCACCTGCCCGGCCAGCGCACGACATTTCGGCGACCTGGGCGACCCGGACAGCGCGGTGTCGCGGCTGGTGGCCGAGCGTGGCGGGTTCGACCTGATGCCGGAGATGGGCTACGCGCCCACCAACAAATACCTGCCGCCGCGCCCGCGCACCGAATTGTCGCCGCCGCCGCTGCCGCGCCCGGCCGAAACCGGCGCCGAGGGGGTGGCCGGGCGGCTGCTCGCCTGGGTGGACCGGGCTTTGTCGCGGTGAAACAGGAAAAGACGCTCCTTTTTTCCGGAAAACGAGCCCTTTTCTCCCTAGATTGAAGGCTTCCCACGATGAATCCCGCCTTCTCGGTCATCTTTTTCACCACCGCCTCGGGCGCCGGCTACGGGCTGCTCGCGCTGCTGGGCCTGCTGGCGCCGGCCGGGCTGCTACCGGACAGCGTGGCCTTCGGGTTGGTCGGCATCGCGCTGGCGCTCGCGCTGGTCACCACCGGGCTGCTGGCCTCCACGGTGCATCTGGGCCACCCGGAGCGGGCGTGGCGGGCGTTCTCGCAGTGGCGCACCTCGTGGCTGTCGCGCGAGGGCGTGGCCGCCGTGCTCACCTACATCCCCGCCCTGCTGTTCGCGTTTGCCTGGAGCACCGGGGGGGCCACCGGCGGCACCACCGCGGCGTTCGGCGTCGCCAGCGCGGTGATGGCGGTGGCCACCGTGTATTGCACCGGCATGATCTACGCCTCGCTCAAGCCGATCCGGCAATGGCATTCGCCGCTGGTCACGCGCAACTACCTGCTGTTCGCGGCCTTCAGCGGCGCCGTCTGCCTGACCGCGTTGGCCGCCCTGTTCGGCTGGCCGGGCGAGGCGCCGGGCGGGCTCGCCATCCTGCTGGCGCTGTCCGGGCTGTTCGCCAAGCTGCGCTACTGGCGCTTCATCGACGGCGCCGCGCCCGGCAGCACCATTGAGAGCGCCACCGGCCTGGGCGGGCTGGGCAAGGTGCGGATGCTGGAATCGCCGAACACCCAGGACAACTACCTGCTGAAGGAAATGGGCTTCCGCATCGGCCGTAAGCACGCCGCCAGGCTGCGCCGGATCGCCCTGGTGGCCGGCTTCGTGGTGCCGGCCCTGCTGTTGCTGCTGGCGCTGCCGATCGGCGGTGGCGCCGGCGCGCTGCTCGCCGTGGCGGCGGCCGTGCTGGCGCTGCTGGGCCTGATCGCCGAGCGCTGGCTGTTCTTCGCCGAGGCCACCCACACCGTCACGCTGTACTACGGCCGCGCCGCCTGAGCCGGCGCTGCCCCTTGCGCAACACTGGACGACAAATCCCTGCCTCCGCGGCGTGATGTGGCGCGTGCCAAAGCGCCGCAAATATGTATTATCGACAGTACAACACGTCTGGAGGGGGACACCATGACCAACTCGCTGACAGGCATTCGCCTGACCCGCCGCGCTGCCCTGGCTACGGGCGCCGCCACCGCCGCCACCCTGGCCGCGCCGATGGTGGCGCGCGCCCAGCCCGCCGCCATCAAGCTCGGCCTCATCCACCCGGTGACCGGCGCGCTTGCCTTCTCGGGCGCGCAATGCCGCCTCGGCGGGCAGATGGCGATCGCCGACGTGAACGCCGCCGGCGGCATCAAGTCGATGGGCGGCGCCAAGATCGAGGCGCTGCTGGGCGACGCGCAGGGCAAGGTGGAGATCGCCACCAGCCTGGTCGACCAGATGGCCGAGGCGGGCGCGGCCGGCTTCACCGGCGCCTTCGCCAGCAACCTGGGCCTGGCCGCCACCACCGCGGCGGCGAAATACAACCTCCCCTTCTCGATCGACTCCGGCATCGTGGACTCGATCACCACGCGCGGGCTGAAGAACGTGTTCCGCTTCTTCCCAAACCTGTCGATGACCATCGGCGGCGCCATGCCGGCGCTGGATGGCATCAACAAGGCCGCCGGCTCGCCCGCCAAGACAGCCGTGCTGGTGCATGAGAACGGCGTGTTCGGCACCAGCACCGCCAAAGCGGTGGCCGACGGCCTGGCCAAGATCGGCATCAAGGTGCTCGGCACCTTCCCGCACGCCACCCCCACCCGCGACTTCACCAACATCGTGCTGCAGATCAAGGCGCTGAAACCCGACCTGGTGATGATGACCAACTACGAGAACGAATACGTGCTGGCCGCGCGCACCATCGTGCAGCAGCGCGTGCCGCTGATGGCGATGTATTCCGTGCTCGGCGGCGGCTTCAACCTGAAGTTCGCCAAGGAAGCGCCGGACGTCGCCGAGAACATGATGGACTTCAACCACTGGTACAACGTGAAGGACCCGCGCTCGGCGGCCTTCCGCAAGCGGGTGGAAGGCGCCGGCCACGTGCTGACCTGGGAGGTGCCGTTCGGCTATTTCGCGGTGAAGCTGCTGGCCGACGCCTGGCAGAACGCCGGCACCGCCGACAAGGACAAGACCGTCGCCGCCTTGGCCGCCTCCACCTTCTCCGACCACTTCATGCCGTACGGGCCGACCAAGTTCATCGACGGCCAGAACCAGGGCGCGCAGGCGGTGGCGCTGCAGATCCAGAAGGGCGACATCGCGGTGGTCTGGCCGACCGAGTTCGCCTCCGCCAAGGCGGTGTTCCCGCGCCCCAAGGCCTGAGCGGACCTTGAGCGGCGAGATTATCGCGGCCGCCCTGGTCAACGGGCTGCTGACCGGGGGCGTGTATGCGCTGGTGGCACTGGGCCTCACGCTGATCTACGGCGTGCTGCACATCGTCAACTTCGCGCATGGCTCGCTGCTGATGCTCGCCATGTTCGCCGCCTACCTGATGGCGACATGGGCGGGCATCGACCCCTATCTCGGCCTGCCCCTGGTCGCGGCGCTGATGTTCGCCGTCGGCTGGGGGCTGTACCGCTTCGTCATCGGCCCGGTCTCGCGCGGGGAAGACCGGGCGCTGCTGCTGGCGACGCTGGGGCTGGCGGTGGTGCTGGACAATCTTGCCCTGGTGCTGTTCACCGGCGACACCCGCCAGCTCGAAACGCCGCTCACCTTCGCCATGTGGCAGGTGGGGCCGCTGCTGCTGTCGGTGCCCAAGCTGATCTCCTTCGCGGTCGCCCTCGTGCTGGCCTGCGTGCTGTGGGCGTTCATGGCGCTGACCGACACCGGGCGGGCCATCCGCGCGGTGGCGCGCGAGCCGGAGGGGGCGCGGCTGATGGGCATCCGGCCGCAGCGCATGTTCGCGCTGGCCTACGGCATCGGCGTCGCCTGCCTGGGTGCGGCCGCCTGCCTGCTGCTGCCCAGCTTCTACGTGGCGCCCAGCGTGGGCAACGTGTTCATGCTGGTGGCCTTCACCATCGTGGTGCTGGGCGGCATGGGCAGCTTCCCCGGCGCCATGCTCGGCGGCCTGCTGATAGGCGTCACCGAGAGCCTGGGCGGGCTGTTCCTGGGCGAAAGCCTGGGGCCGATCTGCATCTCGGTGGTGTTCATCGCGGTGCTGCTGCTGCGCCCCACCGGGCTGTTCGGGGCGGCGCGATGAGCCGCATGGCCTGGATGGGCATCGCCGTGCTGGCGCTGGCGCCGTTCGCGCTCACCTCGCAATACCTCGTCAACATCGCCATGCTCACCGCCTTTTCGGCCTTTCTCGGCCAGGCATGGAACCTTTCCGGCGGCTTCGGCGGGCTGACCAGCTTCGGCCACACCGCGTTCTTCGGCCTGGGCGCCTATGTCGCGGCGCTCTTCGCCACGCGCTGGGGCATCTCGCCCTGGCTCGCGCTGCCGGCGGCGGCGGCGCTGGGCGGGCTGGCCGGCGCGGTGATCGGCTTCGCCTCGTTCCGCGCCGGGCTGCGCGGCAGCTATTTCGCGCTGGTGACGCTGGCCTTCGCCGAGGTGTTCCATGTGCTGGCCACCTCGCTGGATTTCACCGGCGGCGGCCAGGGCATCAACCTGCCGCTCAAGCTCGGCCTGGCCAATTTCCAGTTCGTCGACCGCCGCGCCTCCTATGCCGTGGTGCTGGCGCTGCTGACGCTGGCGATGGCGGTGGCCTTCCGGTTGCGCGGCTCGCGCTTCGGCGCCCGGCTGGCCGCCATCCGCGAGAACGAGGATGCCGCGCGCGCCCTCGGCGTGGACATCGTGCGCACCAAGACCGCCGCGCTGGCCCTGTCCGGCGCGGTTACCGCGCTGGGCGGCGTGGTGTATTGCCAGACCTACCTGTTCGTCGATCCGCAGATCGCCTTCGGGGTGGAGCGCAGCGTGGAGATGCTGCTGGTGGTGATGATCGGCGGCGCCGGCACCGTCTGGGGCCCGGTGCTGGGCGCGATCGCGCTGCATCTGGTGGCCGACACCTCGCGCGCCTGGATCGCCACCCCGGGCTTCGCGCCGATGCTCTACGGCGTGGTGCTGCTGGCCATCATCGGCCTGCTGCCCGGCGGCATCGTCTCGCTGCGGGAGCGCCTGCGCCGTGCTTGAGGTTCGGGGGCTTTCCAAGCGCTTCGGCGGACTGCAGGCGGTGAAATCGGTCGATCTCGACGTGGCCGAGGGCGGCATCACCGCGCTGATCGGCCCCAACGGCGCCGGCAAGACCACCAGCTTCGCCATGATCGCCGGCTTCATCCGCCCCGATTCCGGCCGCGTGGTGTTCCGGGGCCGCGACATCACCGGTCGGCGGGCCGACCAGATCGCCGCCGCCGGCATGGTGCGCACCTTCCAGATCACCCAGCCCTTCGCCGGCCTGTCGGTGATGGAGAACATCCGCGTCGGCGCCTTCCTGCGCACCGCCGACCCCGCCGAGGCGACCGAGCGCGCCCGCGCCCTGGGCGCCGAGCTTGGCCTGGGTGCCTTTCTCGACCGCCCGGCGGCGGCGCTGACGGTGGCCGGGCGCAAGCGGCTGGAGGTGGCCCGGGCGCTGGCCACCCGCCCCGGGCTGCTGCTGCTCGACGAGGTGATGGCCGGGCTGAACCCCTCGGAGGTCAACGAGATCGTCGCCCTGATCCGCCAAGTGCGCGAGCGCGGCGTGACCATCCTGCTGATCGAGCACATCATGCAGGCGGTCACCGCGCTGGCCGGCGATGTCTACGTGCTGGCCGAGGGCGCGCTGATCGCCCGCGGCACCCCGCGCGAGATCGCCGAGGACCGGGCGGTGATCGAAGCCTATCTCGGCCGCGGCGCCGCCGAACGGATGACCCGGCATGGCTGACCCGCCCCTGCCTCCGGAGCCCCTGCTCCCGGCACCCCTGCTCCAGGCCCCCCTGCTCCAGGTATGCGGCCTGCACGCCGGCTACGGCCCATTCGAGGTGCTGCACGGCATCGACATCGATGTCGGCGCTGGCGAGATCGTCGCCGTGCTGGGCGCCAACGGCGTCGGCAAGACCACGCTGAACCGCGCCCTGTCGGGCCTGATCCGCCCACGCGCCGGCAGCATCGGCTTCGCGGGCGCGGACATCACCGGCGCCGGCACGCACGACATCGTCGCCGCCGGGCTGATCCATGTGCCCGAGGGCCGGCGCATCTTCCCCACCCTGTCGGTGCGCGACAACCTCCGCCTGGGCGCGTATCTGCGCGGCCGGGCCGAACGCGCCCGCAGCTTCGAGCAGGTGCTGGAGCTGTTCCCCCGCCTGCGCGAGCGCCTCGCCCAGCACGCCGGCTCGCTCAGCGGCGGCGAGCAGCAGATGCTGGCGATCGGCCGCGGCCTGATGGCCCGCCCGCGCCTGCTGATCCTGGACGAACCCTCGCTCGGTCTGTCGCCGCTGCTCACCGAGGAGCTGTTCGCGCTGATCGCCAGCCTGCACGCCGACGGGCTGGCGGTGCTGCTGGTGGAGCAGAACGTGGTGCAGTCCCTGGCCATTGCGGCGCGCGCCTATGTGATCGAGCATGGCCGCGTGGTGCTGGCCGGCCCGGCCGCCGCCCTGGCCGGCGACCCCAGGCTGAAGGCCGCCTATCTCGGACTGTGAGGAACCCGCCGATGGACCCCGCCGCCCTGCCGTTCGACGCCGACGCCATGCTGGAGGGGCTGCGCCCCTGGGTGGAGTGCGAAAGCCCCACCTTCGACGCCGCCGCCGTCAACCGCATGATGGACCTGGCCAGCCGCGACCTGCTGCTGGCCGGCGCGCGCATCGAGCGGATCCCCGGCCGCATGGGCTTCGGCGACTGCGTGCGCGCCAGCTTCCCGCACCCCTCCACCGCGCCGGGCATCCTGGTGATGGGGCATCTGGACACGGTGCATCCGCTCGGCACCCTCACCCCCCTGCCCTGGCGGCGGGAGGGCGCGCGCGCCTACGGGCCAGGCATCTACGACATGAAGGGCGGCAACTATCTGTGCCTGGAGGCGATCCGTCAGCTCGCCCGCGCCGGCATCGCCACCAGGCTGCCCGTCACCGTGCTGTTCACCTCCGACGAGGAGGTCGGCAGCCCCTCCACCCGCGACGTGATCGAGGCGGAGGCCGCGCGCCACAAATACGTGCTGATCCCCGAACCCGGCCGCCCCGACGGCGGCGTGGTCACCGGCCGCTACGCCATCGCCCGCTTCAACCTGGAGGCCACCGGCCGGCCCAGCCACGCCGGCGCCCGGCTGGCCGACGGGCGCAGCGCCATCCGCGAGTTCGCCCGCCAGATCGTGCGCATCGAGGACATGACCACTGAGGACTGCACCTTCAGCGTCGGCGTCATCCACGGCGGCCAATGGGTCAACTGCGTCACCACCACCTGCACCGGCGAGGCGCTGTCGATGGCCAAGCGGCAGGAGGACCTGGACCGCGGCGTGGCCGCCATGCTGGCCCTGTCGCCCACCAGCAACGACGTGCAGTTCAAGGTCACCCGCGGCGTCACCCGCCCGGTCTGGGAGCCGGACGCCAAGGGCATGGCGCTGTGGAGCCACGCCCAGGCGATCGCCAAGGGGCTGGGCTTCGACATTCCGCACCAAAGCTCCGGCGGCGGCTCGGACGGCAATTTCACCGGCGCCATGGGCATCGCCACGCTGGATGGCCTGGGCGTGCAGGGCGGCGGCGGCCATACGCTGGAGGAACATATCCTGGTCGACAGCCTGGTGCGCCGCGGCCGGCTGATGGCCGGGCTGCTGGCGACCCTGGATTAGCGGTCACGCCGCGCCCCCTCAAGGTACCGGCCGTGCGGTTGTGGCGCGTGGTGCGCGCCCGGCCGCATCTGGCGCTCGGCACCGCCGCCGGCATCGCGGCACTGCCGCTGCTGCCCGCCACAGTCTCGCCACTGACCGGCGCGATCCTATCCTGGGATCTGGGCTGCGTCGTGTTCCTCGGCTTGTCGGCGGTGGCCTTCAGCCGGGAGCGGCGCAGCCGCATGGCGGCCGACGCGGCCCGCCAGCAGGAGGGGGAATGGACCATCTTCTGGCTGACGGTGGGCGCCGTCGCCGCCAGCTTCACCGCGATCATCGAGGAATACTCGGCGATCAAGCACGACCAGCCCGGCGCGCAGGCGCTGCGCGTGGCCCTGCTGGTGGCGACGCTGCTGGTCTCCTGGCTGATGACCCACACCGCCTTCGCGCTGCGCTACGCCCACGAATACTACACCGCCTCCGGGCCCGGCGAGACGGTGGATGCGGGCCTGATCTTCCCCGGCGACGAGCCGCCCGACTATTGGGATTTTTTCTACTTCGCCCTGGTGCTGGGCATGACCTTCCAGGTCTCGGACGTGCAGATCACCTCGCGCAAGCTGCGCCGCCTGGCCGTCGTGCACGGGCTGCTGGCCTTCCTGTTCAACACCGTGATCGTGGCGCTGTCGGTCAATATCGGCGCGAGCTTTCTGTAGGGACCGCGCGCGCATCATGAGCCTGTCCGACTCCCGCCACCCGGCCACGGCCGGTTCCTGGCCGCGCGCGCAGGCCGGCGGGCGTGCCGCCAGCATCGCCGCGCTGGCGATGCTGGCCGTGACCCTGGCGGTGGTGATGGTGGTCGCCACCCGCTCGCCGCAGAAGGACGACGTGGCCTGGCTGCTCTATGTCGCGCGCAAATGGCTGGGCGGCCAGCGCCTGTATATCGACCTCGTCGAGGTCAATCCGCCGCTGATCATCTGGCTCTACGCCATCCCGGCGAAGCTGGCGATGCTGCTGGGCCTGGCGCCCAAGACCGTCGCCAACCCGTTCTTCGCGGCGATCATCCTGGGGTCGTCGTGGTGGACGGCCTGCCTGCTGCACGGCCGCGCCGCCCTGTTCGCCCGCCGCGCCCCGGTGTTCGGCGTGCTCGGCACGCTGCTGCTGGTTTTGCCCGGCGTGGAGTTCGGCCAGCGCGAGCACCTGCTGGCCGCCGCCGTGCTGCCCTACCTGGTGCTGCTGGTGCGCGGGCTGGACGGCGAGCGCGAGCCCCGCCACCACGCCATCGCCGCCGGCGTGGTGGCCGGGCTGGCCTGCGCGCTGAAGCCCAACTACGCCATCGCCTTCCTGCTGATGGAGGTGATGGCCGCCCTGCGCGGGCACCGCATGGTCCGATGGGCCTCGGTCTCGGCGGGGGTCGCGATGCTGGTGTACGGCGTGGCCATCCTGGTGTTCACCCCCGCCTTCATCACCAAGGCGGTCCCGCTCGCCCTGGCGCTGTATGGCGGCACCGACACCTCGCAATGGCGCATCCTGAGCCAGGGCTACCGCGTGCTGGTCGGGCAGGGCGTGGCGCTGCTGCTGTGCTGGGGCAGTGCGGCGATGATCGGCCGCCGCTCCCCCTTCCTGCGCCATCTGCTGCTGGCGCTCACCGCCTTCGCCGTCGGCAGCACGCTGGTCTTCATGTCCGAGGGCAAGGACTGGTTCTACCACCGCCTGCCCGCCTCCGCCGCCACCATCCTGGCGCTGCTGCTCTGGAGCGCCGTGATGCTGCCCGGCCTCGCCCGCCGCGGGCCGGCGGCGGGGGCCTGGATGGGGGCCTGGGCGAACCCCGACACCCGCCGCATCGCCTGGCGCGCGCCGCTCGCCGGCTTCGCCCTGCTGCTGTTCGCGCTCGCCGGCGTGGAGCGGGTGCGCTGCTGGGTCGACAGCGCCATGCGGCCCAGCCTGTCAACCGAGGTGAAGCTGGAGCGGCTGATCCGCAAGGAACACGCCCGCACCTACATCGCCTTCTCGGAATGGATCGCGCTGGGCTTCCCCGTGGTCAACGACACCGGCGTCACCTGGGCGTCGCGCTTCGACTCGATGTGGGCGCTGAAGGGCGAGTTGTGGCGCGCCCGCCAGGACGGCACGGCGCCGAAGGAATGGCCGATCCGCACCTGGGTGGCGCGCGATTTCGTGGCGAATTGCCCCGATCTGGCGGTGGTGGACACGCGAAAGGGCGAAAACTGGGTCGGCGTGCTGGTCGCCTCCAACCCCGAATTCGCCCTCGCCTGGACCCATTACCACGAGATCGCCGCCTTCGACGGGCTGCGCGTGCTGAAGCACGACGGCACCCCCTGCGCCGCCGAGCCGGAACCCGACGAAGGCTCACGCCTGCTGCGGCGCCTCTCCTCGCTGAACTAGGCCCCGTCGCCGGACGAGGCGCTCCGGCGCAGCATCGCGTCGAAGGCCGCGAACACGCGGCGCATCTGCGGCGGTTTGTAGGGAAACAGCGCCGGTGGGTCCATCAGGTGCACGATCGCCGCGCTGTCCGCCTCGAACAGCAGCAGCCGCCCGTCGCGCGTCTCGGCGCAGTCGATCTGGTAATAGTCGAACCCCAGCCGCTCGTGCAGCGCCGCGAAGGCGCCCGCATGGCGGCGGGCGAAGCCGTGGTCGAACCCGGCCATGGCGCTCGCCTCCTCCGCCCGCCTCGCCGCCGAGCCGGTCATCCCGGCATTCAGGTAATGCACCATCCAGTTCCGCGAGGTCGCGTGGTGGCACAGGAACGGCGCCCCGTCGACGAACGCCACGCGCGATTTCCGGTACAGCCCGTCCGGCCCGGCATAGTCCTCGAACGCGGTCACGAAGAACGCATCCTTGAACGAGAACCGCAGATACTCCGCCAGTTCCGCCGGCGTGCGGGCCAGCGCCAGGCTGAGCCCGGCATGCGAGTCCACCGGCCGCACCAGGCACGGATACAGCCCGCGCGCGCCGTCGAACCCCACGACCGGCCGCCCCTGCCTCCACCCCAGCCCCTGCCGCAGATGCGCCTCGAGCTCCGCCCGGCTCACCGCCACCGCGGCCGGACTGCACAGCCCGTCCACCCCGGCCAGCGACCGCGCCAGCGTGTCGCGCGCCAGCATCGGCAGAAACCCGGGGTCGTTTTGCGCCGGGCGCGGCCAGGCGGCGAACAACGCGCGCAGCCGGGCGAGCATCGGCGGATCCGCCTCGCCCAGCGCGAAGAACGCCACGTCATGCTCCGGCACCACCGGCGGCAACGGCCGGTCCGGCAACACATACAGAAGGTCCAGCCGCACATCGAGGTAGCGGGTGAGGAAGTCGATCGGCGTGTTGACCATCAGCGCCCCGGGCCCGACCAGCGCCAGCACCCGCAACGTCCCGCGCCGGCCCACCCGATCTTGGCCCCCCCGATCTTGGGCTACCCGATCTTGGGCTACCCGATCTTGGGCCACCCCGGCGCGCACCCGGTAGAGCTGGCAGCGGTCCAGCGCCAGGTCCTGCAACGCCAGCCCCTCGGCGCAGCGGAACGCCAGTTGGCAGGCGATCCCGGTGTCATGGACGTGCGCCGGGTCCTCGCCATGCGGATCGCTGCCGGCATGGAACCGGTCCACCCGCGCGATCAGTTCAGCGAAGCCGTGCTCCTGGTAGGCGAAATCCGCGAGGTCGGCCACGCCGCACACGCTCGGCGGCACGCAATCCTCGCTGAGCATCGGCAGGCCCGCGCCGCGCAGGGCATATGTCATGCCACCCCCTCCGTCTCCGCACCGGCCGTCATCGTCGCGGCAAGGGGTAAACATCCGATGAGCGAGGCCGCCGGTCTTGATTCAGGTCAACACCCGCCAGGCCGAGTCGTGCGATAAGAAATCACTGGCGCCGACCCGCTCCGGCCAGCACGGGAGAGCCTCAGATGCAGCCGGTCCGCAACCCGACCCCCGACATACCAAGACCGTCCCCTGTCGCCATCACCCCGATGGGGGCCGCAATCGCCGCCCTGCTCGACGAGCAATTCGGCGCGCGCCAGCGCCTCGCCGCCCGGTTCGCGGCGCTGGGCGCGGGTGCTGTGTTCGCCTCCTGGCTCAGCGACGGGCCGCGCCGGCCGGTCACCGTCCGCACGCTGCGCCGCGCGCTGGGCTGGCGGCGGGTGGAGGCGCTGGCTGAGACGGCCGGCCTGCCCTGCGGCGAGTTCCTGCTGCGCCTGACCCGGCTGCTGCCGGCCGCGGTGCATCGCGCCCGGCCCACCCTGTCAGCCGGCCAGGAACCCCAGCAGTAGTCGCAGCACCTCGCCCGGCTGCTCCTGCTGCACCCAGTGCCCGGCCTCCGGCACCAGGTGGCAGCCGCGCATCGCCGTGCAGGCGGTGGCCCGCATCTGTTCCAGCGCCCCCGGCGACTGCTCGATGCCCCAGTCGGCGGCTCCGGCGATGAAGCAGGACGGCACCTCGATCGCCCGCCCGGCGAACACCTCCAGCTCGCCGACGAACCGCCCGCCGGTGCGGCAGCGGTACCATTGCAGCCCACCCTGGAACCCGGTGCGGGCGTATTCGCCGGCATAGACCGCCAGTTCGTGCTCCGGCAGCCAGGCGCAGGCGGCGATGGCGGCGGGCGAGGGCATCTCGGCGGCCACCGTCGCCGCCATGTCCAGGCCGAGGTCCATCACGTAGTAGGTCGGCAGCTTCGCCAGTTCGCCGGCCGTCCAGCCGGCCAGCCGGAACGGGCGGTTGCCCGGCCAGTCGGCGCTCTTGTGGTGGTAGTAGCCGCGCAGGAAGGCGTGCAGCCCCTGCGGCGGGCGCCACATGTCGGCATTGGCCTCGCGGGTGGAGTAATACCACTGGTAGTGCTTGCGCGGCCGCTCCAGCGCGGCCAAGGCGGCATGGATGTCCGGCGCGGGGGCGGCCGGCGGCACGTCCAGCGTGGCGAACGGCAGCGCCGGCGGCCCGGCGAACGGCGCGCTCATCAGCACCATGGCGCGGAACACGTCCGGGCGCAGCAATGCGCACCAGGCGGCCACCGAGGCGCCGAAATCATGCCCCACCACCGCCGCCACTTCCCGGTAGCCGAACGCCGCCACCAGCCCCAGCGCGTCGCGCACCAGGTTGAGCAGCCGGAAACTGGCGAGGTCGCCGTCATAGTCGCCGTCCCAGCCGGCGGTGCGGCCATAGCCGCGCTGGTCGGGCGCGATCACGTGGTAGCCGGCCCCGGCCAGCGCCGGCATCACCTTGCGCCAGCTATAGGCGAGTTCCGGAAAGCCGTGCAGCAGCAGCAGGCAGGGCCGGCCCGGGGTTTCGAAGCCGGCCTCCAGCACATGCATGTCCAGCCCGTTGATGCCCGGCACCATGCGGGCACGGATGCCCGCCGGCAGCACGCCGGCGGGCAGCGGGCCGCCGCCTGCCACCGCGCTCATATCCCGGAGGTCCGGCACAGCACCACCCGCCAGCCATCCGGGTCGGCATAGGTCAGGCCGCGCTCCCGCCAGTACGGGTTCTCCGGCGGCACCGGGCGCACCCCCAGCGCCTCCATCCGCACCCGCATCGCCGCGAAATCGGCCGGGTCGGGAATGTAGAGCACCAGCAGGTTGTCGGCACTCGGCGCCGGGCACGGGCTGCCGTGTTCGTGGCGGGTGAACTCCAGGTGGCAGGCCCGGTCCGGCAGCCCCAGCATCACCCCGTCATACCCCGCATGGCCGCTGAAGCCGCCAAGCTCGGCCAGCCCCAGCCCGTCGCGGTAGAAGCGCACCACCTCCTCCAGCTGGTCGGTGGGCCGCGCGACGCGGATCTGCGCGACGGTGACGTCGCCGGCAAATGTCGGGCGGGGTGCGGTCATGCGGCGTTCTCCCTGGATGCGCGCCGAGCATACCAACCGGCCGGATGTTTGATCCAGCCAGAGCGTGGTGACCGGAGGTGGACTCACCAGATGTCTGAATCACGCAACAAAGCAACCGCCAGAGCGTGATGATCGCTTCCTTCAGCGGCCATCACGCTCTGGCGCCAGCCGCGGGCTTACCGCCGCTGCCCGGCCACGTTACCCTGCCGCCCTCCACAACAACGCACCGAGCCGGCATGACCCAGGACGACGCCACCCAGCACGCAACCGATTGGCTCCAGGCCTTCGCCGACGCGCTGCGGCGCGGTGACATCGCCGCCGCCGCCGGGCGGTTCGCCCCGGACGGCCACTGGCGCGACCTGGTCGCCTTCACCTGGAACATCGCCACCTTCGACGGCCCGGCCGGCATCGCGGCGATGCTGGCCGACACGCTGGCGCACACCGCGCCCGCAAACTGGGCCATCGACGGCGCCGCCGAGCGGGCCGAGGGCGTCACCCAGGCCTGGCTCACCTTCGAGACGGCGGCCGGGCGCGGGCGCGGCCATCTGCGGCTGCGCGACGGCCGCTGCTGGACCCTGCTGACCGCCCTGCGCGAGCTGAAGGGCTTCGAGGAGCGCCAGGGCCTCACCCGCGAGGAGGGCGTCCAGCACGGCGCCTTCAAGCACCGCCGCACCTGGCAGGAAACCCGCGCGGCGGAGGCGGCGGCACTCGGCGCCACCACCCAGCCCTATGTGCTGGTGGTCGGCGGCGGCCAGGGCGGCATCGGCCTGGGCGCGCGGCTGAAGCGGCTGGGCGTGCCGGCGCTGATCCTGGACCGCCACCCCCGCCCCGGCGACGCCTGGCGCCGGCGCTACAAGTCGCTCTGCCTGCACGACCCGGTCTGGTACGACCACATGCCCTACCTCCCCTTCCCCGAGCACTGGCCGGTCTACACGCCCAAGGACAAGCTGGGCGACTGGCTGGAGATGTACACGCGGGTGATGGAGCTGGACTACTGGGGCGGCACCAAGGTCCGCCACGCCGCCTATGACGAGGCCGCCGGCGAATGGACCGTCACCGCCCTGCGCGAAGGCCGGGAGGTGACGCTGCGGCCGCAGCATCTCGTGCTGGCCACCGGCATGTCCGGCGTGCCCAACCTGCCCCGCTACAAGGGCATGGAGCGCTTCGCCGGCCTCCAGCACCATTCCAGCCGCCACCCCGGCGGCGAGGGCTTCGCCGGCAAGAAATGCGTGGTGATCGGCTCCAACAACTCGGCGCACGACATCTGCGCCGATCTGTGGGAGCACGACGCCGACGTCACCATGGTGCAGCGCTCGGCCACCACGGTGATCCGGGCGGCAACCCTGCGCCGGCTCGGCATGGCGGGGCTGTATTCCGAGGCGGCGCTGGCCCGCGGCATCACCACCGACATCGCCGACCTCAGCGTGGCCAACATCCCCTACGCGCTGGCGGCGCAATTCCAGATCCCGGCAACCGAGCAGATCCGTCGCGAGGACGCGGCGTTCTACGAGCGGCTGGCGGCCGCCGGCTTCATGCTGGATTTCGGCGAGGACGGCTCCGGCCTGTCGATGAAATACCTGCGCCGCGGCTCCGGCTACTACATCGATGTCGGCGCCAGCGAGCTGATCATGAACGGCGGCATCAAGCTGCGCAGCGGCGTGGAGGTGGCCGAGGTGACCGCCACCGGCGTGCTGCTGAACGATGGCAGCGAACTCGCCGCCGACCTCATCGTCTACGCCACCGGCTACGGCTCGATGAACGGCTGGGCGGCCGAGCTGATCTCGCCGGAGGTGGCGGACCGCGTGGGCATGTGCTGGGGCCTCGGCTCCGGCACCGCCCGCGATCCGGGGCCGTGGGAGGGCGAGTTGCGCAACATGTGGAAACCCACCCGACAGCCCGGCCTGTGGTTCCACGGCGGCAACCTGGCGCAGTCGCGGCATTATTCCCGCTACCTGGCCCTGCAGCTCAAGGCCCGGATGGAGGGCCTCGCCACCCCCGTGCACGCCCTGGCCCCGGTGCACCACACCGGCTGAGCGGGCGGCGTGGGCGGCATGGGGGGGAGCGCTCGGCTCAGACCAGCGCCTCCACCGCCGCCAGCGCCAGCGGCAGCGTGGCGAAGCAGCCCAGGTCGGCGCCGCTGCCGGCCCGCCACACGCAGTAGCCGGCCGGCTTGCAGCCGACCACCCATGAGGCCCACAGCGCCCCGGTCAGGTAGATCAGGATGAAGTCGCCGATATTCGGGTCGCCGCCCGAATGGATGGCGGCGCGGCTGATGCCGTACGGGTGCACCGTGTCGGCCCAACGCATCGCCTCCACCCGGTCGCGCAGCGTCAGCCGGCGCGCGCTGGCGGGCAGCGGGCGGCGGTGCACCTCGGGAAAGGCGACCACGCTGGTGGCGAGGGTGGCCTCGTGCGCTGCGCGGTCCTGGCTCATGTGCGCGGCGCGGTCCTGGCTCATGTGCGCTGCGCGGTCCTGGCTCATGTGCGCGGCGCGGTCCTGGCAGATCATGATGGTTCCCCGGTGCTACTGTGGGAACCATCCATAGCCCCGCCGGATCATGCCGGCTGTGACCTGCGTCACAGCCGGCACGCGATCGGCGGCGTCAATCCTCGAACGGGTCACGCACCATGATGGTGTCATCGCGCTCCGGCCCGGTGGACACCACGGTGATCGGCGCCTCCACCAGTTCCTCGATGCGGCGCACGTATTTGATCGCCTGCGCCGGCAGCTCCGCCCAGGAGCGCGCGCCGCCGGAGGTGCCGGACCAGCCCTGCATCGTCTCGTAGATCGGTGTGGCCGCCGCCTGCGCCCGCTGCCCGGCCGGCAGGTGCCGCAAGGTCTCGCCGCCCACCTGGTAGCCAACGCAGATATTCAGTTCCGGCAGCCCGTCCAGCACGTCCAGCTTGGTCAGCACCAGGCCATGGATGCCGCCGGTCTTCACCGCCTGGCGCACCATGCAGGCGTCGAACCAGCCGCAGCGGCGCTTGCGGCCAGTGACGGTGCCGAACTCCCGCCCGCGCTCGCCGAGCAACTGGCCGGTGGCGTCGTGCAGCTCGGTCGGGAACGGGCCGGAGCCGACGCGGGTGGTGTAGGCCTTGGCGATGCCGAGCACGAAGCCGATCGCCGAGGGGCCGATGCCGGAGCCGGAGGCAGCCGTTGCGGCAACGGTATTACTGCTGGTGACGAATGGGTATGTCCCATGATCATTATCAAGCATAACTGCCTGCGCACCCTCGAACAGGATGCGCCTGCCGGCCCGCCGGGCCTCGTCCAGCCGCTCCCAGACCGGTTCGGCATAGGGCAGGATCTGCGGGGCGAGGCGCAGAAGATCGTCCAAAAGCGCCTGTTTCTCGAAGGTTTCGGCCCCTAGACCGGCCAATAACGTGTTGTGGTGGAGCAGCAATTCGTCCAATTTTTCGGACAGCGTCTCGGGTTCCGCGAGATCGCACACCCGGATGGCACGCCGGCCCACCTTGTCCTCATAGGCCGGGCCGATGCCGCGCCCGGTGGTGCCGATCTTGCGGTCGCCGCGCGCCGTCTCGCGGGCGCGGTCGATCGCCGAGTGCAGCGGCAGGATCAGCGTGGCGTTGTCGGCCAGGCGCAGCGTCTCGGGGGTGACCGACAGGCCCTGCGTGCGCACGCGGGCGATCTCGGCCAGCAGCGCCTCGGGGTCCACCACCACGCCGTTGCCGATGATGCCCAGCTTGCCGCGCACCAACCCGCTGGGAAGCAAGGAGAGTTTATAGGTCTGGTTGCCCACCACCAGGGTATGGCCGGCGTTATGGCCGCCCTGGAAGCGCACCACGATATCGGCGCGACTGGCCAGCCAGTCGACGACCTTGCCCTTGCCCTCGTCGCCCCACTGGGCGCCGATCACGGCGACATTGGCCATCAGCGTTACTCCGTTGGTTCAAGCGGTGCGGCGCGGCCGTTCGCGGCCAGGATATGCGTGCAGCCAAGGCGCAGGGCTTCGGCGCGCGGATCGGCGGCGGCGTCCAGTGCGGCGACGGTGGCGAAACCCTGCCCGCGCAACGCCGCGGCCTGCGCCACGCCGGTGCCGGCGGGCAGGTAGGCGCGCGGGCGGGCCTGCCGTGCCGGGACGGCGCGCAGCACCGCGTCGGGATACAGGGTCAGGCCGGTGGCCGGCTCCGCCTCGCCGCAGATGTAGCGGCCGCCGCGGCCCAATTCCTCGTGCCGGCCAGGGGCGTAGAGGGTCATGCAGACGCCGGTGTGGTAACGCAGGCCGCGGAACTCCACCGGGTCCACCGTCAGCTTCAGCGTGGGCGCGGTGGCGTGGATCGCCGCGACCGTGCGGGCCAGCCGGTCGGCATGCACGCGGGCGCCGGGGCTGAGTGCCGCGGCGGCCAGGGCGGCCAGGGCGCGCTCGGCGGGGCCGGCGGCCAGCAGCAGGTCGGTCAGCGTGCCGGCGAGCGGCCCGCCGCGCTCGGCCACGGCGGCCGCGTCCTTGCGGTCCAGTGCGCGGGCCAGCCGCGCCCGCGCCTCAGGAGCCATGCCCGCCTCGTCCAGCAGGGTGGGCACCAGGTTGGGCATGGTGAGGTCGATCGACAGCGCGCGCAGGCCCATCGCGGCGAGCGCCTCGGCGGCGACCAGCACGATCTCGGCATCGGCGGCCGGGCTGTCATGGCCGATCAACTCGATGCCCGCCTGCGCCAGCTGGCGGTCGGGGGCGAGCTGGCTGGCGTGCACGCGCAGGCATTGCCCGGCATAGGACAGGCGCAGCGGGCGCGGCATATGGCCCAGACGGGTGGTGGCGATGCGGGCCACCTGCGGCGTCATGTCCGCCCGCACGCCCATCATGCGGCGCGTGTCCGGGTCCATCATGCGGAAGGTCTGGTCGGCCACCGCGGCGCCGGAGCCGGCGAGCAGCGAATCCTCGAACTCCAGCAATGGCGGCTTCACCCGCTGGTAGCCGTGCGCGGCGAAGGCATCCATCAGCGCCTCCACCGCCGCGGCCTCGGTTTCGGCCTCGGGCGGCAGCAGGTCGCGCAGGCCGGCGGGGAGCAGGGCGGGGTTCGGAGGAGGATCGTCGGTCATCGCTTCGCGGCAGTACATGGGGCGCCGCGCCGGACGGTCCGGGTTGGCGGGAGCGTATAGCACCAGCTTGCGGCGGCGGAAAGGATGCGGCAGGCCGGCTTGCGCGATACGCGCGGCCGCCGCACCCTCGCCGCCCGTTCC
>MKWE01000053.1:55841-95830 GCA_001899585.1 Rhodospirillales bacterium 70-18 | reverse complement strand
CGCCATGACCGAACCGTCCGCCACCCCGCCCGCGCCCCCGCCTTCCGCTGGCCCGCCCCCCGCCGCCCTTCCGCGCCGTTTCGAGTCGCGACATGCCGGGCGGTTTCACGGCGTGGAGGTGGCCTATCGCTGCCTGGCCGGCGAGACCCAGCTGAACGACGATGACGGCAAGCCGCGCGCGCTGGTGTTCTCGTTCAGCTACCTGGCCGAGCAGGCGGGGGCGCAACCGGTGGACGCGGCGAGCCGGCCGGTGACCTTCATGTTCAACGGCGGACCGGGCTCGGCCTCGCTGTGGCTGCATATGGGGGTGTTCGGGCCGCGCCGGATCGTGCTGCCGGGCGATGCCAGCCACCCCGGCGGCGCCCCCTACACGGTGGCCGACAACGAGTTGTGCAACCTGGACCTGACCGACATCGTGTTCATCGACCCGCCGGGCACCGGCTACAGCCGCATGGCCGGCGGGGTGGCGCCGGAGGAGGCCTGGGGGCTGGAGGCGGACGCGCAGCTGGTGGCCGACTTCATCAAGGCGTGGCTGACCGCGCACCGGCGCTGGGCCGCGCCGCGCTTCCTGTGCGGCGAGAGCTACGGCACCACGCGGGCGGTGGCGGTGGCGGGCAAGCTGTCGGGCGGGCTGGCCGGGGTGGCGTTCAACGGCATCGGGCTGATCTCGGTGATCCTCGACTTCCACACCGCGCGGTTCCAGACCGGCAACCCGCTGCCCGACGCCTGCTTCCTGCCGACCTACGCCGCGACCGCGCTGCATCACGGGCTGGTGGCGGCCCCCCAGGGCGGGCGCGACGCCTTCCTGCGCGAGGTGCGCCAGTTCGCCACCGCCGAATACCTGCCGGCGCTGTTCGCCGGCAACCGGCTGGACGGCGAGGCCCGCGCGCGGGTGCGCCGCAAGCTGGCGCGCTACACTGGGCTGTCGGAGGCATGGCTGGAGCGCACCCGCCTGCGCATCGAGGCCGGGCGCTTCCGCAAGGAGATGCTGCGCGAGCGCGGGCTGACCGTGGGGCGGTTCGACAGCCGCTACACCGGGGCGGATTTCGACGACGTGGGCGAGCAGCCGGACAGCGACCCCTCCAGCTACGCCATCGACTCGGCCTTCGTCTCGGCGATGAACGACCACCTGACGCGGGCGCTGGCGGTCGACTGGGACCGGCCGTACACCGTGTTCAACCGTACCGCGCTGGAGAAATGGGACTGGCATGACGGCCGCAAGGGCCAGCCCACCGGCTGGCCCGGCTATGTGAACGTGGCGCCGGTGCTGGGGCAGTTGCTGCGCGAGAACCCGAGCCTGCGGGTGCTGATGGCCAACGGGCTGTATGACATCGCCACCCCGTTCTTCGCGGTGGAAAGCACCATCGCCGGCAACGGCATCGACGCGGCGCGGGTGCGCATGACCTACCACGAGGCCGGGCACATGATGTACCTGCACGAGCCGTCCTTCGCGGCCCTGGTGGACGATTTGCGGGGCCTGATCGCCGGGTAGCGGGGGGCGGAAACGGCATGGAACCGGAACTGGGCCCCACATTGACGCAGTAGCCGGTCAGGCTTCCAGCACGTAGCGCCCCGGCGCGTCATACAGCGGCGCCAAGCCATGCGCCTCGTCGCCCATCGGCGGTGGCGGCCCGGGCGGGCCGGAGCGTTCGGCCAGCCAGGCGGCCCAGGCCGGCCACCACGAGCCCTCGTGCTTCGGCGTGGTCTGCTGCCAGGTGTCGGGATCGATGTAGCGGGCCTCCGCCTTGCCCTCGCGGATCTGGTACTCGCGGTGCGGGTGGCCCGGCTCGGAGACGATGCCGGCGTTGTGGCCGCCGCTGGTCAGCAGGAAGGTCACCGCCGTCTCGGTCAGCAGGTGGATCTTGAACACCGAGCGCCAGGGGGCGACGTGGTCGGCGGTGGTGCCGACGGCGAAGATCGGCGCGCGGATGTCGGCCAGTGCCACCGGGCGCCCGCCGGCCAACCAGCGGCCCTCGGCGAGGTCGTTGTGCAGGAACAGATGGCGCAGGTAGACGCTGTGCATGCGGTAGGGCATGCGCGTGGAATCGGCGTTCCAGGCCATCAGGTCGGACATCGGCGTCGGCTCGTCCATCATCCGCTGGTCGATGATGCGCGACCAGACGAAGTCGTTGGAGCGCAGGATCTGGAACGCGCCGGCCATCTGGGCGGCGTCCAGGAAGCCCTGCTCCCACATCATGTCTTCCAGGAAGGTGAGCTGGCTTTCGTTGATGAACAGCATCAGCTCGCCGGCCTCGGTGAAGTCGGTCTGGGTGGCGAAGAAGGTGAGCGAGGCGAGGCGGTCGTCGCCGTCGCGCGCCATGGCGGCGGCCGCGATGGCCAGCAGCGTGCCGCCGATGCAGTAGCCGACCGCATGCGCCCTGGCGGCGCCGGTGACCCGCAATGCCGCATCGATTGCCGCATTCACGCCGAGCAGACGGTAATCCTCCATGTCGAGATCGCGGTCTTCGGCGGTGGGGTTCTTCCAGGAGATCATGAACACGGTGAAGCCCTGGCCGGTGAGGTATTTCACCAGCGAGTTCTGCGCCGAGAGGTCGAGGATATAGTATTTCATGATCCAGGCCGGCACGATCACCACCGGCTCCGGCCGCACCTGCGCCGTGGTGGGGGCATACTGGATCAGTTCGATCAGGCGGTTGCGCAGGATCACCCGGCCGGGGGTGACGGCGACGGTCTCGCCGACGGCGAACGCCTCGGTGCCCTCCGGTTTGCGGCCGGCGATGTTGCGCTGCCAGTCCTCGAACAGGCCCTGCATGCCGTGCAGGAGGTTCAGCCCGCCGCTCTCGACGGTGCGGCGCAGCAGGCGCGGGTTGGTGGCGAGGAAATTGGTGGGCGCCACCATGTCCAGCATCTGGCGGGCGACGAAGGACACCACGTCCTCATGCTCGCGCTCCACGCCGCGCACGTCGGTGGTGGCATTGTGCCACCATTGCTGCTGCAGCAGGAACGCTTGCGAATACAGGTTGAACGGCCAGGTGTTCCAGGCGGGATCGCGGAAGCGCCGGTCCTGCGGCAGCGGCACGATGCAGGGCGCGCTGCCGCCCGCGCCAGCGCAATGGGCGGTCCAGTTGGCCAGGCGCAGCCATTTGCGCGCCGCCTTGTCGGCCAGGATCATCCGCTTGCCGGGTGAGCTGGCCAGGTGGACGGCCCAGTCCATATAGGCGGCGGCCAGCGCCGCCGGCGACAGGCCAAGCGTATAGCGTGCCGCGGCGGCATGCAGGGAGCGGTCGACGATCTCGCCGAAGGCGGTGGCGGCGTAGGAATCGCGGGCGTCGGCACCCGCCGGCATGGGTGTCTGGGAGTCGGGCTGCATCGGGGCACTCCGTGGTTGGCGGGCCGCATGGCTTGTGGCACCCCGGCCGCCACCCGCCCTTGATGCAGGTCAAACCGCGAGCGGCCGGCGGCCCAGACCCGGGCAGGCCCGGGCAGGCCGGCGTCATCAGGCGTGGTCAGGCGTGGGCGTAAGCGTGGGCGTGGGCGTGGGCCTGGGCCTCCAGCCGCGCGCGGGTCCAGAACAGCAGGCCCAACAGCAGCAGCGCGCCGAAGAAGGGAAGCGATTGCAACGGGTTCCATGCCGTGTCGGCCAACGCAGCGGTGACCGCGGTGCTGTTGGAGACGGGCAGGTAGGCGCAGGCCAGCAACGCATATGGCAGCACCCGCCGCTCGCGGGCGCTGACCAGCCCGAGCAGCGCCAGCCAGAACACCGGCAGGATGACGCCGTAGTGATGGGTATAGGCCACCGGAGCGGCAATGGTGCTGACCAGCAGCAGCGTGGCCAGGTCGAGCGTGCCCAACAGCGCGGTCTGCTGGGTTCGCCAGGCCAGCGCCGCCAGCAGCATCGCCGCCGAGGAGGCCATGGTGAGGCCGTAGACCCAGGGGTCGAACACCATGCTGCGGTGGGTGCCGTCGAAAGTGAGGTTGGGGCCGAGATGCCACAGGCGATTGAGCAGGCCGTTGACCGACTGGTTGTCGACAAAGGACTCGCCGCGCCGCGACAGCAGCCCCATCAGGGCGACATAGTCCAGATGCATGCCAAGCCCGTAGGCCGCCAGCGAGGCAACCGCGAACCCGGCAACCACGACGGCGCAGCCCGCCAGCACCGCCCATTGCCCACGCAACGCCGCCCACAGCACCACCACGCCAAGTTGCGGCTTCACGATGCAGGCCAGGCCCAGCAATACCCCCACCACTGCCCGGCCCCCGAGCAGCCAGCACAGCAGCGCCAGCATGCCGAGCAGGTTCAGCCAAGTCTGGATCTGGCCGTTGTGCCAGCCGCGCATGATCGGCCAGGACAGCAGCACCGCCAGCGCCGCGGCCAGCCCGATCGCCGCCCACTCCATCGGCCGCGGCGCCGCCAGCCGGCCCAGCCGCGGCAGCGAATACCCGATGGTGAGCGCCAGCACCACGATGGTTGCCGGCACCATCGGCCAGGACACGCGGTTCATCGCATCCTGCGAATACCAGTCGATGCCGGGGATGTATTGCGTCAGGCGGTAGAAGACGAGGCTCAGCGGCGAATAGATGAACTGGTGGCTGGCGCTGTGATACAGGTCTTTGTAGAAATCGACGGTGCCCTTGGTGTCGAGATGGCGGAGCGCCTGCTCGATGGCGCCCCAGGAATCGCCGCCGGCATCGATCCGCAGCCAGGCCGGGATGGTCCACAACCCATTCGGCTCACCCAGCGCCCGCAAGGCCAGGGTGGGCAGCGCGGCAAACCCAACCACCCCCGCGAGCAGCAGCCAGACCAGGCGGTGCGTGACTGCGGCCGGCTGGCGCGGTCGCTGCTTCATCGACGGCCCCCGTGTCGTGAATCAGGATGCGTCGAGAAACGATAGCACAACCATTCCCGGGAAGCAACGGCGGACGGCCCGGTGAGCGCCCGCCGTTGCCCCTCAGAACGACAGCGGCGCCGCCTGCATCACCAGCGGCAGGGTGCGGACCATCGCCAGCACCTCTTCCGGCACCGCCTCATCCACCGAGACCAGGCAGATCGCGTCGCCGCCGGCCTCGGCGCGGCCGAGGTGGAAGGTGGCGATGTTGATGCCGGCACCGGCCAGGGTGGCGCCGAAGCGGCCGATGAAGCCCGGCTTGTCCTGGTTGGTGACGTAGAGCATGTGGCGGGCGAAATCGGCCTCGATCTTGATGTCCTTGATCTCGACGATACGCGGGCGGGAGCCGGCGAACAGCGTGCCGGCCACCGCGCGGCTCTGCTCGCCGCCCTTCTGGTCGTGGGTGGTGACGGTGATGCGCACCAGCGTCTGGTAGGCGCTGGGGCGGTCATGCACCGTCTCCGCCACGTCGATGCCGCGCTCGCGCGCCAGCACCGGGGCGTTGACCATGTTGGCGCCGGCCATCATCGGGCCGAGCAGCCCGGCCAGGGCCGCGGCCGTCAGCGGGCGGTGGTTGAGGCCGGCGGCGGCGCCCTCGTATTCGATGGACACGCGCTGGATCACCCCCTCGCGCGCCTGCGTCATCTGCCCGGCGAAGGCACCCAGCAGGCGGCACAGCTCCATGTAGGGCTTCAGGCGCGGCGCGTCCTCGGCGGAGACGCTGGGCATGTTGATGGCGTTGGCGACCGCGCCGGTGAGCAGGAAGTCGCTCATCTGCTCCGCCACCTGCAAGGCCACGTTCTCCTGCGCCTCCGCCGTGGCGGCACCCAGATGCGGGGTGCAGACGACGTTCTCGAAGGCGAACAGCGGGCTTGCGGTGGCCGGCTCGGTCTCGAACACGTCCAGCGCCGCGCCGGCCACGTGGCCGCTGGCCAGCGCCTCGGCCAGCGCCGCCTCGTCCACCAGGCCGCCGCGGGCGCAGTTGACGATGCGCACGCCCTTCCTGGTTTTCGCCAGGTTTTCGCGGGAGAGGATGTTCTTGGTCGACTCGGTGAGCGGGGTGTGCAGGGTGATGATGTCGGCGCGCGCCAGCAGATCGTCCAGTTCCACCTTCTCCACCCCCAGCGCCAGGGCGCGCTTGTCGGTGAGGTAGGGGTCGAATGCGACCACGCGCATCTTCAGCCCCTGCGCGCGGTCGGCGACGATGGAGCCGATATTGCCGCAGCCGATCAGCCCGAGGGTCTTGGCGGTCAGCTCCACGCCCATGAAGCGGTTCTTTTCCCACTTGCCGGCCTTGGTGGAGGCGCTGGCCTCCGGGATCTGGCGGGCCAGGGCGAACATCATGGCGATGGCGTGCTCGGCGGTGGTGATGGCGTTGCCGTAGGGGGTGTTCATCACCACCACGCCGCGGGCGGTGGCCGACTTCACGTCCACATTGTCCACGCCGATGCCGGCGCGGCCGATCACCTTGAGGTTGCCGGCGGCGTCCAGCAGTTCCTTGGTGGCCTTGGTGGCGGAGCGGATGGCCAGACCGTCGTACTCGCCGATGATGGCGCGCAGTTCGGCCGGGCTGAGGCCGGGCTTCACATCGACCTCGATGCCGCGGCCGCGGAAGATCTCGACGGCGGCGGGGGAGAGCTTGTCGCTGATGAGGACTTTGACCATGGCTCAGGCCACCTTCTGCGCGCGTTGGGTCTCGATCTGCCGGGCCGCCCAGTCGAGCCACGGCAGCAGGGCCTGGATGTCGGCCAGTTCCACCGTGGCGCCGGCCCAGATGCGCAGGCCCGGGGGGGCGTCGCGGTAGCCGGCGATGTCGTAGGCGACGCCCTCTTTCTCCAGCAGCGCGGCGATCTGCTTGGCGGCCTCGGCCTGGCCGGCGGCGTCCAGCGCCGTGAACCAGGGCGCGGTGATGGTCAGGCACACCGAGGTGCAGGAGCGGATGGCCGGGTCCGCGGCCAGGAAGCCGAAATTGCCGCCGGCGGCGACGAAGGCCGCGATGGCGGCGAGATTGGCCTCGCTGCGGGCCTTCAGCGCCGGCAGGCCGCCGATCGACTCCGCCCAGCGCAGACCGTCCAGCGCATCCTCGGCGCAGAGCATCGAGGGGGTGTTGATGGTCTCACCCTTGAAGATGCCCTCGGTGAGCTTGCCGCCGGAGGTCAGGCGGAAGATCTTGGGCATCGGCCAGGCCGGCTTGTGGGTCAGCAGGCGCTCCACGGCGCGCGGCGAGAGGGCGAGCATGCCGTGCGCCGCCTCGCCGCCCAGCGCCTTCTGCCAGGACCAGGTGACCACATCCAGCTTCTCCCACGGCAGGTCCATGGCGAAGGCGGCCGAGGTGGCGTCGCAGATCACCAGGCCCGCGCGGTCGGCGGCGATGAAGTCCGCGTTCGGCAGGCGCACGCCGGAGGTGGTGCCGTTCCAGGCCAGCACCAGGTCGTGCGCCGGGTTCACCCGCGCCAGGTCGGGCAGCTTGCCGTAGGGCGCCTCCAGCACGGTGGCATCGGCCAGCTTCAACTGCTTGACGATGTCGGTGGCCCAGGTGGCCGAGAAGCTCTCGAAGGCCAGGATATCGACCGGGCAGGCGCCGAGCAGCGACCACAGCGCCATTTCGACGGCGCCGGTATCCGACGCCGGCACGATGCCCAGGCGCCAGTCCGCCGGCAGGCCCAGGATGGCGGCGGAGCGGGTGATCACCTCGGCGAGCTTGGCCTTGGGGCCCTTCGCCCGGTGCGACCGGCCGAGCGCAGCGTCGCCCAGCGCGTCCAGCGCCCAACCGGGGCGCTTGGCACAGGGACCGGAGGAAAAATTGGGGTTGCGCGGCCGCAATTGCGGCGTGGAGGCGAGTGCCATGGTTGGCTCTCCCTTTCAGAAGAGAAGCGCTCCGGTGGGGGAGCGTGGCCCAGCGCCGTGGTAGCCAATTCGCAGGGCCGCTGCAACAGCGATTTGCCGGGGCCGGCCAGGCTCGGCGGCCTGCAACAAAGACGCGGAAGCACAATGTAAACGGGATGTTATGTCGCTGCGATCCACGGCAACTCTGCGGCCATGGCGTGGATATCGTAACTCCCCGTATATCGCACATTACGTGCCATTTATGTTCATTCACTCAATTTCCCGTGTGAACACGAAACACCCGGAAGAGTGTTTGGAATATGGCCACGACCACCATATTTCCGATGAAATCGCCGCGCCAAATGCTTCCAGTTGAAGGAGAGACACGATGACCCGCTCTAGCTTGGTCCGAACCCTCACCGCCCTGGCGCTGGCCACCGCCTTCGTGGTTCCGCTGGCCGCGCCGGCGATGGCGCAGCCGCATGGCCGCCCCGGCGAGCGCCAGGATTCCTGGCAGGGTCGCCCCGGCCCGCAGCACTACGGCCGCCCCGGGCCCCAGCATTACGAACGTCAGCGTTACGAACGCCACGACAACTGGCGCGGCGGCGGGCGCGACAATTCCGGCGCGCTGATCGGCGGCGCCCTGCTGGGCCTCGGCGTGGGCGCGATCATCGGTGGCGCGATGGTTTCCCAGCCGCCGGCCTACTACGCCCCGCCGCCGGCGTACTACGCGCCGCCGCCGGTCTATTACGCGCCGCCGCCGCCCGCGTACTACGCGCCGCCGCCGACCGTCTACTACGGCTACGGCGGCTGAATCTTGCCTTGGCCGGCCGCCGCCGCGGCGGCCGGGCCCAACAACGGAGACCTGTTATGCGCCCAATCTTCGCCAAGCCGACATTCACCCGCCCGACCGCGACCCTGCTGGCCGCGCTCGCCCTGCCCGCCTTCATGCTCTCGGCCGTGGCCCTGCCCACCGGCGCCTCGGCGCAGGCCCCCGCCACGCCGCCGCCCGCCGCCGCCCCGATCAAGCCCCACCGCGACCGGATGCTGACGCCCGAGCAGCGCGCCCAGCGGGTGGAGCAGCACATCGCCCGCCTGCACACCCAGCTCGGCATCACCGCCGCCCAGCAGCCGCAATGGGACGCCTTCGCCACGGTGATGCGCGACAACGCCGCCAACATGACCAAGACCTTCGACAAGCGCGGCGCCAGCCTCGCCACCATGAACGCGGCCGCCAACATGCAATCCTACGCCGACATCGCCGTGGCCCATGCGCAGGACATCCAGCGCCTGGCGACCTCCTTCCAGTCGCTCTACGACACCATGTCGGACAGCCAGAAGCACACCGCCGACCTGCTGTTCCGCCGCCAGCCGGGCGCGCGCGGCAAGTCCTGACCGGCGCCAAAGCCTGACCGGCTTTCGCGGCGGCCCGCACGGGCCGCCGCGGGATCAGCCGGGCAGGTCGTCCGACAGCAGCGCCCAGCGTTCGTGGTCGCGCCACGTGCCACCAATCCGCAGATAGCGCGGCGAGAACCCTTCCTTGCGGAACCCCAGCCGGCGGACCAGCGCGATCGAGCGCGCGTTCGCCGGCTGGATGTTCGCCTCCACCCGGTGCAGCCCTAGCACCCCGAAGGCGTGCGCCACCGCCAGGCGCACCGCCGCCGTCATGCGCCCGCCGCCGGCCAGGCTGCGGCCATCCGGCCCGGCCAGCCCGTAATATCCCATGTAGCAGCTCAGGAACGCGCCGCGGACGATCTCGTTGAGGTTGACCACGCCGACGAGCGCGCCCTCGCACTCGGCGAGCAGCGACACCTTGCGGGCCGGCGCCGTGGCGGTGCCCCGGGTCGGCGCGAACCAGGCATCGAAGCCCGCCCGCGTGGTGAACGGCTCCACCCAGCCGCCATGCATCGCCCGGCTTGCCAGGTGCGCGCCGATCAGCGCCGCCGCATCGCCGCGCGCCGCCGGGCGGATCGTCACCGCCGCCATCGTTCCGTCCGCCGCCAGATCGTCCGCCATCTTGCCGTCCATCACCTTTGCCGCCACCTTCCAGCCACACGCCGCGAGCCAAAGGACGCACCGCATGACCCAGGACGTGATCGACGCCATCCGCCCGTACCAGGACGAGTTGGTCGCCATCCGCCGCGACATCCACGCCCACCCCGAAACCCGCTTCGAGGAGGTGCGCACGGCCGCCCTGGTGGCCGACAAGCTGCGCGAATGGGGCATCGAGGTCCACACCGGCCTGGGCAAGACCGGCGTGGTCGGCACGCTGCGCGGCACCAAAACCGTGCCCAGCGGCAACAGCCAGCGCAGTGTCGGCCTGCGGGCGGACATGGACGCACTGTTCATCGAGGAGCAGACCGGCCTGCCCTATGCCAGCCAGGTCGCCGGCAAGATGCACGCCTGCGGCCATGACGGGCACACCACCATGCTGCTGGGCGCCGCGCGCTACCTGTCCGAGCACCGCGACTTCGCCGGCACCGTGCATTTCATCTTCCAGCCCGCCGAGGAAGGCGGGCACGGCGCGCGCGAGATGATCAAGGACGGGCTGTTCGAGCGCTTCCCCTGCGATGCCGTCTACGGCATGCATGCCATTCCCGGCTTCGATGCCGGCGCCTTCGCGATCACGTCCGGCGCGATGATGGCGGCCTCGGACAGCTTCACCGCGCGGTTCCGCGGCACCGGCGGGCACGGCTCGGCGCCCGACAAGGGCACCGACCCCTCGATGGCGATGGCGCATTTCATCCTCGGCACCCAGGGCATCGTCGGGCGCAACGTCTCCGGGCTGGACAGCGCGGTGATCAGCGTCGGCCACGTCGCCGGCGGCGCCTGGGGCAGCCCGAACATCATCCCCGCCGAGATGGTGGTGCGCGGTACCGTGCGCAGCTACACGCCCGAGGTGCGCGACCTGCTGGAGCGCCGGCTGGTGGAACTGGCGCACGGCATCGGCCTGGCGCAGGGGGTGGAGGGGGTGTGCGAGTATGTGCGCGGCTATCCCGCCACGGTGAACCACCCGGCGCAGACCACGCTGGCGGTGGCCGCCGCCACCGAGGTGGCCGGGGTCGCGCGGGTCGATGCCGGCATGACCCCGGTGATGGGCTCGGAGGATTTCGCGTACATGCTGGAAGCCAGGCCCGGCGCCTACATCTTCCTCGGCAACGGCAAGGGGCCGTATGTCCATACGCCGCTGTACAACTTCAACGACGAGGTGATCCCGGCCGGCGTGTCGTGGTGGGTGGCGGTGACGCGGCGGGAGCTGGAGCAAGGCCAGGAGTAGCGGCCCAGAGCGCAGTGACCGCTGAAAGAAGCGGTCATTGCGCTCTACCTCTTTGTTTTGTCGCGTGATTCAGACCTCCGGTGACTCCACCTGCGGTCATTACGCTCTACTCCTCCGGCCGCAGCAGCCGGGCCAGCACCTGGTCCGGCGCGTTGAGAAAGGCGCGGGTGACCCGCACATGCTCCAGGTCGTCCCACGCGGCCGGGTGCAGCCCGTCCTCCCCGGCCAGCAGAATGGCGGCACCCGGCAGCGCCATCAGGATGGGCGAATGGGTGGCGATGATGAACTGGCTGCCCTGGCGGACGCCATCGGCCAGCATCGCCATCAGCGCCAGCACGCGGGTGGGCGAGAGCGGCGTCTCCGGCTCGTCGAGGAAATACAGCCCGCCCGGCGCCAGGCGGCGGCGCAGCAGCGCCAGGAAGGTTTCGCCATGCGACCGCCCGTCCGGGTTTTCGCCGTAAGCCCCGGCGAACGCGCCGCGCTGGCCCCGCACCACCCCCAACGCCAGCCGGCGCCCGAACCCCTCGGCCATGCTGGCCTCGATCTCGCGAGCCTCCTGCTCCAGCCCGACCATGTCGTCGGCGACGCGCTGGGTGAAGCCGAACACGTCCTCGGCGCGCAGGAACAGCCGGGTCCGGGCATGGCGGCGGCGGGTGAACAGGAACCCCGCCGCCATCGCCCGCGCCGCCGCCAGCGACGGGTCGCGCGCCAGGTCGCGCCGGCCCACCGCCACAGCGTTCATGCCGGCGGCCATGCCCTCCAGCAGTGTGGACTTGCCGGCGCCGTTCTCGCCGACCAGAAAGGTGACCGGCGCGGTGAAATCCAGCGCCTCCAGCCCGCGCAGCAGCGCCAGCGACCATGGGAAGCGCGCCGGGTCGGGGGTATGCTCGGGACGGCGGCGCAGGGCGGTGAGGAACATGGCGGCAAGCCTACCGGCGGCGGCGATGCCGACCAAGCAGGTTGATGCGGCGATCCGCCCGGCAACCCCGGACGACGTTGCGGGCCTGGCGGCGGTGGAGCGCGCCGCCGCAGCCCTGTTTCGCGGCACCCATATGGACTGGGCGGCGGACGGGCCGACCCTGCCGCGCCGGCTGCTGGCCGACGGCGTCCGGCGCGGCCTGCTCTGGGTAGCGGCCGGGCAGGCACTGGTCGGCTTCCTGGTGGCGGCGCCGGCGCATGGCACGCTCTACATCCAGGAATTGTCGGTGGTGCCGTCGTACCAGCGGCGCGGGCTGGGGGGTGCGCTGGTGGCCGCCGTCGCCGGGCATGGCCGCGCCCAAGGCTATGCCGCCGTCACGCTCACCACCGACTGCGATCTGCCCTGGAACCGCCCGTTCTATGCCCGCCAGGGCTTCGAGATGCTGGAAGGCGCCGCCTGCCCGCCCTGGCTGGCTGGCCGGATGCGCACCCAGGCCCGACACGGCGCAGACCCGGCGCGGCGCTGCGCGATGCGGCTCGCGCTGGGCTGATCGCCCCGCCAGCCGCTTTATCCGAGCAGCGCCGCCAGCCGCGCCGGATCGACCGTCACCGCATGGTTCAGCGGGCCGTGGCCGGCGCCGTAGCCCGGCGCGGCGGCGATGGCGGCGCGCACATAGGCACGCGCCCGGGCCACCGCGTCGCGCAGCCCCATGCCCTGCGCCAGCCCGGCGGCGGCGGCGCTGGCCAGCGTGCAGCCGGTGCCGTGGGTGTGGCGGCTGGCGATGCGCGGAGCGCGGAAGGCCAGCGTGCCCTCGGTGGTCGCCAGCAGGTCCACCACCTCCTCGCCGGGCAGGTGGCCGCCCTTCAGCAGCACCGCCGGCACGCCCAGCGTCAGCAGCGCCTCGGCGGCGTGGTGCATGGCCGCCTCGTCGGGAATGGCCATGCCGGCGAGGATTTCGGCTTCCGGCAGGTTCGGCGTCAGCAGTGCGGCCAGCGGCAGCAGCACGCGCTTCACATGCGCCACGGCGTCGGCGCTGAGCAGGCTGGCGCCGCCCTTGGCGACCATCACCGGATCGACCACCACCGGGATGCCGCGGGCGTGCTCGGCCAACACGCTTGCCACCAGTTCCACCGTGGCGGCGTCGCCCAGCATGCCGGTCTTGATGGCGTCGGCCCCCAGATCGGCCAGCACGCATTCCATCTGCAGGCGCAGGAAGGCCGGCGGCACCGGATGCACGGCGTGCACGCCCAGGGTGTCCTGCGCGGTCAGCGCCGTCACCGCCGTCATGGCGAAGCCGGCCAGCGCGGTCACCGCCTTGATGTCGGCCTGGATGCCGGCGCCGCCGCCGGAATCGGAGCCGGCGACGATCAGCACGCGGCCGCGCATCGGCGGCACCGGGGGCATCGGCAGGTCCATCAGCGGCCGGCCCGGGCGTGCTGCGCCTCGTCGGACTGGGCGTGCGCCACCTCAGCGATCAGGTCGCACAGGCCGGTGACCACCTGGTCCACCATGGCCTCGTCCTCGGCCTCCGCCATCACGCGGATCACCGGCTCGGTGCCGCTCTTGCGGATCAGCAGCCGGCCACGCCCGGCCAGCAGCGCATGCGCCTCGGCCACCGCGGCGGCCACCTGCGGCGCCTCCAGCGGCGAGGGGCCGGTGAAGCGCACGCTGCGCAGCGTCTGCGGCAGGGCGGTGAACACGGTGCAGACCTGGCTGGCCGGGCGCCCGTCCTGCACCAGCACGGCCAGCACCTGCAGCGCCGCCAGCAGCCCATCGCCGGTGGTGGCGTAATCGGCCAGGATCATGTGGCCGGATTGCTCGCCGCCCAGGTTGAGCCCCTCGGCACGCATCCGCTCCATCACGTAGCGGTCGCCCACATCGGTGCGCAGCAGCGACAGGCCGCGCCCGGCCAGGAAGCGCTCCAGCCCCAGGTTGGACATCACGGTCGCCACCACCCCGCCGCCGCGCAACTGGCCCGCCTCGTTCCAGGCGCGGGCGATCAGGGCGAGGATCTGGTCGCCGTCCACCAGGTTGCCGCGCTCGTCCGAGACGATCAGCCGGTCGGCGTCACCGTCCAGCGCGATCCCGAGGTCGGCGCCATGCCGGCGCACCTCGCCGCACAGGAAGCCGGGCACGGTGGAGCCGCAGCCCTGGTTGATGTTGAAGCCGTCCGGGCTGACGCCGACGCGGACCACCTCGGCGCCCAACTCCCACAGCACGCTGGGCGCGACCTTGTAGGCGGCGCCGTGGGCGCAATCGACGACGATCTTCATGCCGTCCAGCCGCATGCCGCGCGGGAAGGTCGCCTTGGCGGCCTCCATGTAGCGGCCGCCGGCATCCTCCAACCTGGTGGCGCGGCCGAGCTTGGCGGGGGCGGCCAGCCGGCCGGACAGGTCGGTGCCCATCACCGCCTCGATCTCCGCCTCGGTGGCGTCGGAGAGCTTGTAGCCGTCGGGCCCGAACAGCTTGATGCCGTTGTCCTCGAAGGTGTTGTGCGAGGCCGAGATCATCACGCCGAGGTCGCAGCGCAGGTTGCGCGCCAGCAGCGCGATCGCCGGCGTCGGCAGCGGGCCGACCAGCGCCACGTCCATCCCGGCGCCGACGAAGCCGGCCACCAGCGCCGGCTCGATCATGTAGCCGGACAGCCGGGTATCCTTGCCGATCAGCACGCGGTGGCGATGGGTGCCGCGGGTGAACAGCAGCCCGGCCGCCTGGCCCAGCTTCAGCGCGGTCTCGGCGGTCATCGGGTCGGCGTTGGCGGTGCCGCGGATGCCGTCGGTGCCGAACAGGCGGCGGGAAATGGCCATGGCGGGGGAGTCCTTCGCGCGCGCGGGCGGCGCCGGCGCGCGCCCAAGCCTTGATGTTTAGCCCAAGCCCAGCAGGCCCCGCCAGACGCGCACCGCCTGCGCGGTGGCGGCCACGTCGTGCACGCGCAGCATGGCCGCCCCGTGCAGCGCCGCATGCAGCCCGGCTGCCAGCGAGCCCGGCCCGCGCCGCCGCGCCACCGGCTCGCCGGCCAGCCCGCCGATGAAGCCCTTGCGCGACACGCCCACCACAATAGGGCAGCCGAGGTTGAGCAAAAGCGAAAGCCGCGGCAGCAGGGCGAGATTCTCCGCCGCTGCCTTGGCGAAGCCGATGCCGGGATCGACCGCGATGGCGGCGCGCCGGATGCCGGCCGCCTCGGCCGCGGCGATGCGCGCCGCCAACTCGCGCGTCACCTCCACTGCCACATCGTCGTACCGCGCCTGTGTGTGCATGGTCGCCGGATCGCCGCGCATATGCATCAGGATCACCGGGCAGGCGGCCTCGGCCACCACACCCGCCGCGTCGGGGTCGTGCGCCAGGGCCGACACGTCGTTGACCACGCGCGCGCCCGCCGCCAAGGCGGCCCGCATGGTGGCGGCATTGCGGGTGTCCACCGACACCGCGACCCCGCGCGCCGCCAGCGCCCGGATCACCGGCACGACGCGGGCGCATTCCTCGTCGGGCGGCGTGGGGGCGGCACGCGGCCGGGTGCTCTCGCCGCCGACATCGACCAGGTCGGCACCCTCGGCGGCCATCTCCAGGCCGGCCTCGATCGCGCGGTCGGCGTCGGCATGGGCGCCGCCGTCGCTGAAGCTGTCGGGGGTGACGTTCAGGATGCCCATCACCAGCGGCCGGTCGGCCGGCATGCCGGCCCAGGGCGGCGGTGCGGCACTGACCCGGACCAGCGCGGCGCGGAAGGCGGCGGGCACGGCAGCTACCGGGCAGATCCGCCCCGGCGCCGCGCCTTCGTCCACCAGACGCACCAGCGCGAACGCCGAAGGCCCTCCCGCAAGCGGAAGGGCCAGTCCTTCGGCGATCGCCTGGGTTGCCGCCGGGCCGTGCAGCAGTCCCAGCGGCTCGACCAGCAGCGGCAAGCCGCCTTAGCCCGGCTGCGGCGCCGGGCCAAGCCCGCCGGGCGCCGGCGGCAGCGGGCGGCCGGAGTGCGGCACCGAGGCGCGGCGGTTCTCCGAGGCCGGCTCATCGACCACCTTCTTCACCACCGTCTCGCCGCGCAGCACCTGGCGGATCTCGTCGCCCGAGAGCGACTCATGCTCCAGCAGGGCGCGCGCCACGGCGTGCAGCTGGTCGATATGCTCGGTCAGCACCCGTTTGGCGTTGGCATAGGCGGCGTCGATGATGTCCTTGATCTCACTGTCGATCTCGCGTGCCGTGGCTTCCGAGACGTTCTTGTTCTGAGTGACCGAGTGGCCGAGGAACACCTCCTGGCTGTTGTCGCCATAGGCGATCATGCCGAGCTTGTCGCTCATGCCCCACTCGGACACCATGCGCCGCGCCTGGTCGGTGGCCATCTTGATGTCGCCGCCCGCGCCGTTGGAGACCTTGTCGGCGCCGAAGATGATTTCCTCCGCCGCACGCCCGCCCATCGCCATGTTCAGCTCGGCCAACAGCTTGGACTTGCTTTTGGAGTAGCGGTCGCCCTCCGGCAGGCTCATCACCATGCCCAGCGCGCGGCCGCGCGGGATGATGGTGGCCTTGTGCACCGGGTCGCATTCCGGCTCGTACATGGCGCACAGCGCGTGGCCGGCCTCGTGGTAGGCGGTCATCTTCTTCTCGGCGTCCGACATCACCAGGCTGCGGCGTTCGGCGCCCATCATCACCTTGTCCTTGGCGTGCTCGAACTCCGCCATCGCCACCACGCGCTTGCCGATACGCGCGGCCAGCAGGGCGGCCTCGTTCACCAGGTTGGCGAGGTCTGCGCCAGAGAAGCCGGGGGTGCCGCGGGCGATCACCTTGGGGTCCACGTCGCTGCCCAGCGGCACCTTGCGCATGTGCACGCGCAGGATCTTCTCGCGCCCGTTCACGTCCGGGTTCGGCACCACCACCTGGCGATCAAACCGGCCAGGGCGCAGCAGCGCCGGGTCCAGCACGTCCGGCCGGTTGGTGGCGGCGATCAGGATCACGCCCTCGTTGCTCTCGAAGCCGTCCATTTCCACGAGCATCTGGTTCAGCGTCTGCTCGCGCTCGTCGTTGCCGCCGCCCAGGCCGGCGCCGCGATGGCGGCCGACCGCGTCGATCTCGTCGATGAAGATGATGCAGGGAGCGTTCTTCTTGCCCTGCTCGAACATGTCGCGCACGCGGCTGGCGCCGACGCCGACGAACATCTCCACGAAATCCGAGCCCGAGATGGTGAAGAACGGCACGTTGGCCTCGCCGGCGATGGCGCGCGCCAGCAGCGTCTTGCCGGTGCCGGGCGGGCCGATCAGCAGCACGCCTTTGGGGATCTTGCCGCCGAGGCGCTGGAATTTCTGCGGATCCTTCAGGAAGTCCACGATTTCCTGAAGTTCGGACTTGGCCTCGTCGATGCCGGCCACGTCGTCGAACACCACGCGGCCCTGCTTCTCGGTCAGCAGCCGGGCGCGGGACTTGCCGAAGCCCATGGCGCGGCCGCCGCCGGACTGCATCTGGCGCATGAAGAACACCCAGACGCCGATCAGCAGCAGCATCGGGAACCAGGACAGCAGGTAGTGCAGCAGCGGGTTGACCTCACTGTCTTCCGGCTTGGCGATGACGCGCACGCCTTTGTCGGTCAGGCGGGAGACCAGCGTCGGGTCCTCGGGCGTGTAGGTCTGGAAGTTGCGCCCGTCGGTCAGGTTGCCGGTGACGGTGCGGCCCTGGATCACCACGTCGCGCACGCGGCCGTTGTTCACCTCGCCGATGAAGTCGGAATAGGCGACCTGGGTGGCCGTGTTGCGGCCGGTGCCCGGCTGGAACAGGTTGAACAGCACCACCAGAAGCAGTGCGATGATGACCCAAAGCGCCAGATTGCGGCCGAAATTGCTCATTCCATTCCCTGGCCTGTCAGGCCATCCAGTCCTGTGGCGGAAAGGCGCCCGCCTGCGGCGGCGGCACCTTCCCGGATTGTCGTCCACGGCCCGCCATCGCGAACCGTCCGCGCACCAAGCCGGCGGAACTGCCGGCGCGGCCTGATCCAGCCAAAGTGGAAGCCAGCCAACGCCGATCGCATGCCAAGCCAACCAAACCGCCCTAACATAGGGTGCCGGCCACGCTTTCGCACCCCCATCGCCGCGGCGGCGCGCATCAAAGCTGTCCGGCGGCGGCGAACGGCGCGCCACAGGCCGGCGCGGCCGGGCGGAAGGCCAACGCCACCCTGCGGCACGTCGTGGCGTCAGGATAGCCGATCTGCGGCACCGCGAACAGGTTTGCGTTGGCCCACAGCGCCGGCAGCGCGCGCAGCACGGCCGCCGGCCAGTGGCGGCGATCGGCGAAACGCGCCGCGTCCCGCCCCAGCGCGCCGAGCATGGCCGAAGCCGGCGGCGTGGCATCGGCCGCCAGGGCGAACCGGCCATCCCACCGCGCGCCCGGTTGCGCCGCCACCGGCGCGGCCAGCGCCGCCGGCTCGCGCACCAGCAGCAACGCGCCGGGCGGCCCGGTCCGGCCCGCCGGCAACAGGTAAACCCCCGCCAGCGTGGCCGGCCGGGGGTTGGCCGCCAGCACGGCCAACTGGCGGGGCGACGGCGCATGCGCCTGCCCGCCCAGCATGCGCAGCAGCGCGCCCAGCGCCGTCGCCCCGATCGGGCCGGGGGTGAGCACCGCAAACCCTTCGGGATGCAGCCGCGCACGGGCAGCCAGTTCGCCCGCCGCCGTGCACTCCGCCCCTGCCCGCGCGGCGCCGCGCAGGCGGGCGGCGGCCACCAGCGCCCTGGTCGCCGGGCCGGTGCCGCCACGGTCGGCGCGCAGCAATCGCAGCCGGGCTCGCGCGGCGGCGGGGTCGGCGTTGGAAGGGTCTTCCACCCAGTCCAGCCCGGCGGCGCGCAGGGTGGCGCGCAGGCGCGCAGGCGGCACGGTCAACAGCGGCCGCAGCAGGCGCACCGCCTCGGTCTCCGCCAGCGCCGCCATGCCGGCGAGTCCCGCCGGACCGCTGCGCGCCAACAGGCGCATGGCCACCGTCTCGGCCTGGTCGGCGGCATGGTGGCCCAGCAGCAGGTGCAGGATGCCGGCCTGCCGGCAGGCGCCCTCCAGCGCCGCGTAGCGCGCCGTGCGTGCCCGCGCCGCCAGCCCCGGCCCGCGCGCCAGCCCCTCCAGCACCAGCAACCGCGCCGCGATGCCGATGCCGGCCAGCCGCCTCAGTGTGAGGCGGGCCTCGTCTGCCGAGGCGGGGCGCAGGCCATGATCGACCACCAGCCCGGTCACCATCCCGCCGGCCGCGCCCGCCCAGTCCCGCGCCAGCAGCGCCAGCGCCAGGCTGTCGGCGCCGCCCGACACCGCCACCGCCAGATGCGGCGCCGGCTCGAACGGCCCCAGCGGGACCATCAGCGCGGCGAATTCCGCCGCAGCGCAAGCGGTCAGCGGCAGCCCGCCTGGCGGCGGGCGGCCAGGATCGGCTCCTTGAGGTCGGGCCGCGGGTTGGGGAACTCGGTGTGGAGTTTATCGAGCGTGACGCAGGCCGCCCGCTTCTCGCCGATCGCGGTCAGCGAATGCGCGACGCCGAGCAGCGCGTCCTGCGCATGCGTGCCGGTCTTGGCGCGGTTGTAGGTGTCGTCATAGGCGACGGCGGCGCCGGCATAGTCCTTCTTGCCCGCCAGCGCCTGCGCCAGCAGGAACTGCGCATCCGCCGCGCGCGGCGACCGCGGGGCGGCCAGCACCTCCTTCGCAGCGGCCTGGGCAGTGGCGTAGTCGCGCCGGGCCAGGGCGGCATTGCCCTCCTGCATCGCCATTTCCGGCGTGCGCGGCGGCTTGCCCTCGGGCGCGCGCAGCACCGGGGCGGCGGGCGGGGCCGCCGGAGCGGCCCCGGGGGCGGCCACGCCGCCGCCGAGCTTGTAGTTCATGTCGTCGATCTGCTTCTGCAGGTCGTCGTGCATGTTTTTGCGCGCGTTGTCGGCCTCGTCGATACGGCCTTGCAGCGCGCGCACCTGGTCCTCCAGCCGCGCCACCCGGTCGACCAGGCTGGCCACCACGTCGTTGGACGACGATGAGCCGGACGGCGCGGCCGGTGCCGGCTGGCGATAGCCGCCGAGCGACGAACCGCCCCCGCCGCCACCCTGGGCCATCTGGTCGCGCAGGTTCTGCATGTCGCGGCGCAGTTCTAGGATCTGGTTCTGCAACTGGATGCCCTCGCGGCTGTCCATTTGGGCCAGCGCCGGGCGCGGCAGCGCGAGTGCGGCCAGCAGCAGGACAGCGACCAGCGCCGCCACCCCGACTGCGGTCGGGCGGCCAGGCGGCCGGGCGTTCGGGAAGGGTGACAGGGCTCGCCGCATCGATTTCTCTCCTCGTGCGCCGGCACGCGGGCTGGCCGCGTCCGGACCGTCTGCGATCCGCCCGCGCAGGGCCAGCGGGGCGGCATTACGGCCTGTATGTAGGCGAAGCGCGGGCAAAGAGAAACCGGCAGCCTCGCGGCTGCCGGTTTTGGTATTCCGACGCAGTCCTCTCCTGTCCGGCGCCAGCGCCGGTATCAGGTCAGGCGAACGTCACTCCTGGCCGGCGCGAAGCGGCCGGCCGGGCGCCTCACTTCACCGAGGTGATGGCGTTGCGGTTCTGCGCCCAGGCCTGCTCGTTCGAACCCAGGGCCACCGGGCGATCCTTGCCGTAGCTGATGGTCTCGATGCGGGCCTTGGCGACGCCCTTGGCCATCAGGTAGTTGGCGGCGGCGGTGGCGCGGCGCATGCCCAGGGCGATGTTGTATTCCTCGGTGCCGCGCTCGTCGCAGTTGCCGGCGACCTGCACGCGGTTCTGCGACCACTTGGCCAGCCAGGCTGCCTGGCGGTCCAGCGTGGCCTGGCCATCGGACTTCAGCGCCGACTTGTCGAAGTCGAAGAACACGCGGTCGCCGACATTGGCGACCAGGTCTTCCTGGCTGCCGGGCGTCGGGCCGGCGGTGACCGGGGCGGCCGGGGTCGGCGCGGCCGTCTCGGGGGAGGAGCACGCCGCCAGCAGCGCCACGGCGGCGAAGGCGCCCAGAATCTTGGTGTTCATTCGAGTTGCGTCCCTGGAAGAGGATGTGCAGCGGTTACGTGCCCCAATGGGCATTCGGTCGGAAACGTCCCGCGGCGGCTCAACCGGAGCCGTTCGCGGCAGACGGCCAGCGATTAACCCATCAAACCGTTGATGGTCAAGGACATTTGTTACCCCGCGGACACATATCATCCATGTTGACGCGGGTTTATCGCTGCCCGGCGGCCGCGCGGCCGTCTCAGGACTGCAACGGCGACCAGGCCGGGTCGGAAGCATCGGTCGGCGTGGTCACCACCCGCTCGTTGAAGCCGGTGATATCGATCGACACCAGCCGCGAACTGAACCCGTTGCCGCGCGAGTCGCGGGCCGCCGTCTCGCGCCAGAACATGATCACCCGCCCGTTCGGCGCGAAGGTAGGCCCTTCCACATAATAGCTTTCCGACAGCACCCGCTCGCCCGAGCCGTCCGGGCGCATGACGCCGATCTGGAACGTGCTGCCGCCGAAGCGGGTATAGGCGATCAGGTCGCCGCGCGGCGACCACACCGGCGTGGCATAGCGCGCCTTGCCGAAGCTGATCCGGCGCACGTTGGAGCCGTCCGCCCCCATCACGTAGAGTTGCTGGTCGCCGCCGCGGTCGGAGTTGAACACAACCTGCGTGCCGTCCGGGCTGTAGCAGGGCGACACGTCGATCGCTCCCCCGGTGTCGGTCAGCTTGCGCGCCCGCCCGCCATGCAGGCCGACGGTCCAGATATCCGCCCCGGGGCCATTGGTCTCGGACATGATGACGCTGTTGCCGTCGGGCGCGAAGCGGGGCGAGAGGGTGATGCCCTGGAAATTGCCCAGGATGCTCTGCCGCCCGGTGCCGAGGTCGAACAGATAGACCCGCGGCTTGTTGTCCAGGTAGCTCATGAAGGCGATCTGGTCGCGCGTGGGGTGGTAGCGCGGGCTGAGGGCAAGGAAGCGCCCGTCGGTCAGGAACTGGTTGCGCTCGCCGTCCTGGTCCATGATCGCCAGCCGCTTCACCCGCCGGTCGCGCGGGCCGCTGCCGGCGATGTAGACGATGCGGGTGTCGAAATACCCCTTCTCACCCAGCAGCCGCTCATAGATCACATCGCTGATGATGTGGGCGATGCGGCGCCAGTTGGACAGGGTGGTGGTGTAGGCGGTGCCCTGGATCTGCGCCTGCGGCAGCACGTCCCACAGGCGGAACTCCACGCGCACCTTGTCGCCGCCCAGGCTGTCCACCTTGCCGGTCACCAGCGCCTGCGCGCCGATCACCTTCCAGTCGGCGAAGTTCGGCACGTCGCCGGCGCTGCCGGACTTGATGAAGGCGGCCGGGTCGATCGGGCGGAACAGGCCGCACCGGGCCAGGTTGTTGGTGATGACGCCGGCGATGTCGCGGCCGAGCTGCGCCGCATCGCCGCCGGCGGCCACCAGGTCGGGGATGGCGATCGGGATCGGCGCGGTGCGGGCGCGATCGACGGTGATCTCGGCGGTCGCCTGGCCGCCGGCCGGCGCCGGTGCCGCGGGGGCGGGAGTGGCCTGGGCGAACGCCCCCCCCGCGAAGGAGGGTGCCGCCAGCAGGCCGGCCGCGCCGGCGATCAGCCCGCGCCGGCCCACCCGCAACAGCCGTGGCCGGCTGCCCGGCAGAGTCTCGCTGTGGATCATCTCGCCCCCGGTCAGGCGGTCGCCACCGATATGCTTCATGGGACTGTCAGCTTCCTCAGGGTTGGAGGGAAAACGCGCGCCGCACGCACCGCCGGCGCCGCCAAACAGGCGGCGCGGCGCGTGTTGCGGTCCGGTTCGCTGCTCATGGCTTGAACCGGAAGACCAGTTTTTGTTCGCGGCCCAGATCGCCCTGCGGGATCGGCAGGGTGGCGCAGCGCGGGCTGAGCACCGCCCGGCGGGCCCGTTCGGCGAAGGCGCGGAAGCGCGGGTCACCAAGCCGGCCGGTGTCTTCCGCGCCCACCACCGCATCACGGGCGGTTCCAGACGGGTCCACGGTCACCACAAGTTGGACCGACATCTTGTCGATGTCCAGCGCGCCGGCATCCTTGGTCCAGCACTCGCGCACCCGGTCGCCGATGGCGCCGCGCTGCGCCTCGGACAGCTTGCCCGTCAGGTCGCCGTCGCGCCGGCCGCCGGCCACCGGGGCGCGCGAGGCGTCCGGGTTGGCGCGGGCCTTGGGCGCCTGCTGCTGGGCCTGCAGGGCGCGCAGCTTCTCGATGGTGTTCAACAGCTCACGACTATCCGCCGCCGGGTTCTTGGTCTCGTTGGGCTGTGCCGTCTTGCTCGGCGGCGCCGGCGGCGGCGGGGCCGGGGGCGGTGGCAGCGGCAAGGGCGGCGCAGGCGTCGGCGGCGCCGGCGCGGGGGGCGCCGGCGGCGGGGGCGTGGGCGGCGGCGGCACCGGCGGCGGCGGGGTCGGCGGTGGCGGCGTGGGCGGGGGCGGCGGCGGCGGCGGCTCCGGCGAGGGCGCCGGGTCGGGCGGCGGCGGGGGCGGCGCGACCGTGGGCGGCGGCGGCACGTCCACCGGCGGCGCGGGGGTGGGGATCGGCGGCGGCGGGGGCGGCGGCGGCGGGGGTGGCGGCTCGATCGCCTGGTCCTTGGGCGCCTGCTCGGCCGGCGGGGCCGCCACCGTGTCGGGGGCCACAACCGAGGCCGCATTCGGCGAATCCTGGGCCGATTTCAGCGGTGCCTGGGGCTGATTTCCAGGGTCCACCGCCAATTCCACCTCCATTTCGGGCGGTTTATCGTCGGGCGGGGTGATGTTGATGCCGACCAGCAGCAGCAGCACCGCCACGGCATGGACGGCGAACGAAACCGCCGCCCCGCGCTTGAGCCTCGGGTCCATCACGCAGGCGGGGTCAGCCGCGGCCCTGCCGCGGCGCCGGCGCGGCGGCGGGCGGCACGGCGGATTGCGGCGCGGCCGGCTGGGCGGCGCCCGGCTGCGGCGCGGCCGGCGGGGTCATGCCGGAGGGGTCGGTCAGCAGCGACACCTTGGTGAAGCCGCCCTGGATGATGGTGCCCATCACCTCCAGCATCTTGCCGTAGGTGTTGGATTTGTCGCCGCGCACGAAGATGCGGCGGTCCTTCTGCTCCTTGGCGATTGCGGTCAGCTTGGTGACCAGGTCGGCCAGCTCCAGCTGCTCGTTCTGCAGGAACACCTGGCCCTGCGCGTCCACCGACACGTTCAGCGGCTCGCTGTCCTGGCTGACCGGGCTGGCGGTGGTCTTGGGCAGGTCGACATTGACGGCCGTGCTCATCAGCGGCGCCGTCACCATGAAGATGATCAGCAGCACCAGCATCACGTCCACCAGGGGCGTGACGTTGATTTCGGCCAGCGGCCGGTAGCGCCCGCGGCTTCCCCTGCCCCCGCGCTGGCCGCCGTTTACCAGACCGCCGGCCATGTCAGGCGCGTTCCTCGGACTGGCGGGACAGGATGCCGCCGAACTCGGTGGCGAAACCCTCCAGCCGGCCGGCCAGCCGCGACATGTCGGTGCTGATCTTGTTGTAGGCCAGCACCGCCGGGATGGCGGCCACCAGGCCGATCGCGGTGGCGAACAGCGCCTCCGCGATGCCGGGGGCGACCACGGCCAGGTTGGTGTTGTGCATCGCGGCAATGGCCGAGAAACTGTGCATGATGCCCCACACCGTGCCGAACAGGCCGATGAACGGCGCGGTGGAGCCCACCGAGGCCAGGAACACCATCCAGCGCTCCAGGCTGTCCATCTCGCGCTGGATGGTCACGCCCATGGCGCGCTCCACCCGGTCGCGCACGCCGCTGCGGGCGATGTCGGCGCCGGCCACGCGGGCGCTGCGCCGCCACTCCGTCATCGCCGCGCCGAACACGGCGGCCATCGGGTGGGCAGGCTTGGCGCCCTCCTCCTCATAGAGTTCCTCCAGGCTGCCGCCCGACCAGAACCGATCCTCGAACGCATCGGCGGCGCGGTTGGCGCGGCGCAGGCTGGTGGTTTTCTCGTAGACGATCGCCCACACCCAGACGCTGGCCGCCATCAGCATGAGCATGACCAGCTTGACGACGATGTCCGCCTGCATGAACAGGCCCCAGAGCGACAGGTCGCCCGCGGCGGCACCCAGGTTCGCCGCTTCGACGGCACGGTCCACTGCTGTATCCCTTCAACGCTCGGCCGGACAATCCCGCCGGCCTGTGTCCCAATCACGCCCGGTTCCGGGCATCCGTAAGGCAAGCCATTCCGTCAACCCAACGCCGGCGCCTGCCAACCCAACGCCAGCGCCTGCCGCCAGCGCGGCGGAATGCGCCCCGGCCGCCCGTCGGCCAGCCGCACGCAGGCAAGCTGCAACTCCAGCACCGCCAGCACCCCCTCCCCGCGCAGCACGCTCTGCCGGAGTTCGACCGAGGCGGCGCGAATCGAGAGGCTTTCGGTCAGCACCAGCAGCGAATCGTCAAGACGGGCCGGTGCCAGATAGTCCACTTTGACGCGCCGCACCATGAACATTAGGCCGTGCAGCGATGCCATTTCCGCGTGCGGCGCCCCCGCCTCACGCAATGCCTCGGTGCGCGCCCGCTCGGCGAAGCGCAGGTAGTTGGCGTGGTACACCACGCCGCCCGCGTCGGTATCCTCGTAATACACGCGCAGCGCATACGCGTGCCGCCCCTGCGCCGATGCGGCCGGCGGATGAACGATCATTCATCCTCCGCCAGTTGGTCGGGCGCCAGTTGGTCGGGCGTGGACAGGTCGAGCAGCGGCTGCACGCCGGCCGGGGGCGTCAGGCCCAGATGGCGCCAGCCGCGCTCGCCCAGCATGCGGCCGCGGCTGGTGCGCAGGACCAGGCCCTCCTGGATCAGGTACGGCTCGATCACGTCTTCCAGCGTGTCGCGCGCCTCGGCCAAGGCCGCGGCCAGCGTCTCCACCCCCACCGGGCCGCCGCCATGGTGCTCGGCCATGCGGCGCAGGTAGCGGCGGTCCATCGCGTCCAGCCCGATGCGGTCCACCTCCAGGCGCAGCAGCGAGGCATCGGCGATCGTCTCGTCCACCGGGTCGTGCCCCTGCACCAGCGCGAAGTCCCGCACCCGGCGCAGCAGCCGCCCGGCGATGCGCGGCGTGCCGCGGCTGCGCCGGGCGATCTCCCGCGCGCCCGCCGCGGTGAGCCGGAAGCCAAGCTTCTCGGCCCCGCGCGATACAATAAGTTCAAGCTCTTGCGGGGTGTAGAACACAAGGCGCAGCGGAATGCCGAAGCGGTCGCGCAGCGGGGTTGCCAGCAGCCCGGCGCGGGTGGTGGCGCCGACCAGGGTGAAGGGCGCGAGGTCGATGCGCACGCTGCGCGCCGCCGGCCCCTCGCCGATGATGAGGTCGAGCTGGAAATCCTCCATCGCCGGATACAGCACCTCCTCGATGGCCGGCTGCAGGCGGTGGATCTCGTCGATGAACAGCACGTCGCGCGGCTGCAGGTTGGTCAGGATGGCCGCCAGGTCGCCGGCGCGCTGGATCACCGGGCCGGAGGTGGCACGGAACCCCACCCCCAGCTCGCGCGCCACGATCTGCGCCAGCGTGGTCTTGCCGAGCCCCGGCGGACCATGAAGCAGCACATGATCAAGGGCTTCCGACCGGGTGCGCGCGGCCTGGATGAACACCGAGAGATTCTCCCGGCTCGCCTTCTGGCCGATGAACTCGGCCAGCACCTGCGGCCGCAGGCTCGCCTCGGCGGCGTCCTCGTCCGCACGGGCCGCCGAGACCGTCCGCTCGCTCACCGCGCCAACTCCTTCAGCCCGTCACGGATCACCGCGTCCAGCGCCGCCGCCTCGCCCAGGCGGGCCAGCACCCGCGCGACGGCGGCCTGCGCCTCCGGGCGGCGGTAGCCGAGATTGACCAGCGCCGACAGCGCATCCGTCTCCACGCCGCCCACCGGCGGCGGCAGCACCGGGGAGAAGCCGATGCCGGTGGGCATGGCCCCCGCCTTCTCGCGCAATTCCGTCAGCAGCCGCACCGCCAGCTTCGCCCCCACCCCGGGCGCGCGGGTCAGGCTGCCGCGGTCGCCGGACTGGATGGCGCCGATCAGGTCGCGCGGACTCAGCGCCGAGAGAATGTTCAGCGCCACCTTCGCGCCCACGCCCTGCACGGTGGTCAGCAGGCGGAACCATTCGCGCTCGGCTGGATCGAAGAAACCATAAAGAACAATGGCATCCTCGCGCACATGCATCTCGATCAACAGGCTCGCGACCTGCCCCGCCGGCAACGCCGCCAGCGTGCGGGTGGAGGCCTGCACCAGGTAGCCGACGCCGTTCACGTCGACCACGCAGCGATCGGCCTCCAACGCCTCGATCCGGCCGGTGAGCTTCGCGATCATGCCATCACCACGCCGGCGTTCCAGCGGGTGCGGCTGGCACGGTGATGCGCATGGCAGATCGCCACCGCCAGCGCATCCGCCGCATCCGCCCGCCGCAACGTCGCCCCCGGCAGCAGCCGGCGGACCATCATCTGCACCTGCTCCTTGGAGGCGCCCCCGGTGCCGACCACCGCCAGCTTCACCGTCTTGGCGCCATATTCCGACACCGGAATCCCCCGCAGCGTCGGCGCCAGCAGTGCCACGCCCCGCGCATAGCCCAGCTTCAGCGTCGCCGCCCCGTTGCGGTTGACATAGGTCTCCTCAACCGCCGCCTCGTCCGGCCGGTGCTCGGCGAGCAGGGCGGCCAGCGCGTCGTGCAGGAATTTCAGCCGCTCCGGCACGCTCTCCTCGGCATCGGACCCGATCACCCCGTCGGCCAGATGGCGCAGCCGGTTGCCGTCCGCCTCCACCAGGCCCCAGCCGGTGAAGCGCAGCCCCGGGTCGATCCCCAGAAGGCGGACCATCGCCATGCCTCAGGCCGACAGCTTCGCCATCACGGCCTCGGGGATGTCGAAATTGGCGTAGACGTTCTGCACGTCGTCGTTCTCCTCCAGCACATCCAGCAGCTTCAGCAGCCCGGCGGCCTTGTCCTCGTCCAGCGTCACCGACACATTCGGCCGCCAGTCCAGCTTGGCCTCCTCCGCCTCGCCGAACCGCGCCTCCAGCGCATCGCGCACGGCGAAGAAATCCTCCACCGGCGTCGTCACCTCGTGCCCCTCCGGCCCGCTCACCACGTTCTCGGCCCCCGCCTCGACCGCCGCCTCCAGCATGTCGTCCTCGCTGGCCGCCGAAGCGGGATAGCGCACGACTCCGAGCCGGGAGAACATAAAAGAAACGCTGTTGGTCTCGCCCAACGCCCCGCCATGCTTGGCGAAGGCGCTGCGCACGTCGCTCGCGGTGCGATTGCGGTTGTCGGTCAGCGCCTCCACGATCACCGCCACCCCGGCCGGGCCATAGCCCTCATACCGGACCTCGGCATAATCATCGCCGCCGCCGGCCCCGCTCGCCTTCTTGATGGCGCGGTCGATCGTGTCCTTCGGCATGTTCTCCTTGCGCGCCGCCAGCACCGCCGACCGCAGCCGCGGATTGGCCGCCATGTCCGGCAAACCCTGCCGCGCCGATACCGTGATCTCGCGAATCAACTTCGCAAACGCCCGCGCACGCTTCACATCCTGCGCACCCTTGCGATGCATGATGTTCTTGAACTGCGAATGCCCAGCCATGGCCGCTCCTTGATGCATAATCCTCGGTCGTGCCGGCATCGGGACAGGAAAGGAAGAAAGGCGGGGGCTTCGCCCCTCGACCCCACCAAGGGCCGGGCCCTTGGAACCCATCCATTTGTTGCCTGTTGGCAGAGAGGGCCAAGGCACGGGATGCAACCGCTCCTAGGCCCCCTCTGCCAACAGGCAACCAAACGATCGAGGTCCAGGGGCTCGGCCCCTGGCGGGTCTGGGCGGAGCCCAGCCTTCCTTCCTTTCCCGCCCCGAGGCCGGCGAGAGCGGGGGTTCTACACCGAGGGCAGGGTCTGTGACAGTCGGCCGCCGAGGCGGATGGGGTCGATTCGGGTGGCGAGGCCGGTGGTGTCGCTGGTTTCCACGTAGAGGCCGCAGAGTGTTGCCTCGCCTTCGGCCGGGGCGAGGCGTTCGCCGGGCATTTTGCGCCAGAACCGGGTTGCCGCGACCTCTTTGCCCATGCCGATCACGCTGTCGTAGTCGCCGCACATGCCGGCGTCGGACTGGAAGGCGGTGCCGCCCGGGAGGATCTGGTGGTCGGCGCTGGGGCAGTGGGTATGGGTGCCGACCACCAGGCTCACCTGGCCGTCGAAGCTGTGGGCGAAGGCCATTTTCTCGCTGGTCGCCTCCGCGTGGAAGTCGATCACGATGGCGGCGATCGAGGCGCCGAGCTTGTAGCGCGCGAGCTCCACGGCGGTGCCGCGGAACGGGCAGTCCAGCGGGTCCATGAACAGCCGGCCCATGGCGTTGACCACCAGGGCGCGGCGGCCATCGGCCAGTTCCACGGTCACGCTGCCGGCGCCGGGGGTTCCCGGCGGGAAGTTCAGCGGGCGGATCAGGCGCGGGGTTTCGGCGATGAAGGGGATCAGTTCCTTGCGGTCCCAGGCGTGGTTGCCGAGCGTGATCACGTCGGCGCCGGCGGCCAGGAATTCGCGCGCCATGTCGGGGCCGAGGCCGAAGCCGTGGCTGGCGTTCTCGCCGTTCACCACCACCAGTTCGGCGCGAAGCGTGGCGCGCAGGCCGGGCAGATGGGCGAGCAGGGCGTCGCGGCCGGCGCGGCCGACCACGTCGCCGAGGAACAGGATGCGCATGCGGGAGTCCTAAATCAGCGAAACCGGATCACGCCGCGCTCGGTGGCCACGGCGTGCAGGGGCGCGTCGTACTCCGCGACCGGCACCGCGTCCAGTTCCTGGGCGGCGAAGGCGCAGCCGATGGCGGTGGCGCGCGGCAGGCCGGCCAGGGTGCGGTCGTAATAGCCGCCGCCGTAGCCGAGCCGGTGCCCGGCCCGGTCGAACGCCAGCAGCGGGACGAACAGCACGTCCGGCCGCAGCACCTCGCCGGTTGGGCGCTGGGTGCCGAAGCGTTCGGCCACCATCGTCATGCCGGGATGCCAAAGCCGAAAGATCAGCGGGTTGCCGCGCGGCGGTGTTTCCGGCAGCACGATTGCGTGGCCGCGCGCGTGAAGGTCCACCAGCAGCGGGCGGATGTCGATCTCCTCGCCCATCGGCCAGAACCCGGCGACCACAGCGCCGGCCGGCGGCGGCATTTCGGCCAGCACATGGCGCGCCAGTTCGGCGCCCAGCGCCGGCTCGCTGCCGGCGCGCGCGGCCAGCGCGCGGGCCCGGGCCGCCTGTTTCGCCGCGAGGATGTCAGGGGATGGCATGTGTGGAGCCGCCATAGCCGTTGGTGTCATATCCTCCCAAGGCCTGCGTGAGCAGGTGGGCACCAGATACCGTGACCAAGATCACGACAGCGCCAGTTCCCTGGGAGTGCTTATTGGCCCTGGGGATATAGTACCTGACGCACCCAGCAGCTCCACCGCCCTTACTTAGGGCTGTTCGAGGTCCGCTGCAATCTGTTCCGCACGCGCGGCAAGCTTGCTCAGCCGGCGGGCGGAGTCGCCCTCGCCCCCCTTGCGCGCGCCGCGCGGGGCCGGGGTGGCGGCGCGGGCGGCCTCCATCTCCACCTTCATGTCGTGCAGCTCATCGGCCATCAGCAGCGAGGCCAGGACCAGCAGCCGCGCCTCGCCGGACTGGCCGCCGAGTTGCTTGATGCTGTCGATGCGGCTCTCCACCTGCTCGGCCATGCGGGCGAGATGCTGCTCCTGCCCGTCCTCGCAGCCGACGGTATAGCTGTAGCCGTTGATCTTGACGGTGACCTGCGCCACGTCGAACTCCCTATCTGTGGAAGCCGGATTTCAGGAATCCAGCACGCCGCGCAAACGGGCGATCAGCGTGTCCAGCCGCCCGGCGATCTGGGCTGTATCGACGGATTCGCCGCGCGTGGCTACCTCCGCCGGTCGCCGGCGGGCGAGTTCGGCGATACGCTCCAGGGCGTTCTCCAGGCGGGCGGCCGCTTCGGCCTGGTCCTCGTCGTTGTCCAAACACCCCTCCGGCAGGTCCGGTGAAGCTTGAGTTACACCGTGCAACCGGCTTGAACGTCAAGCATGTTCTCGCATCCGCCCTTCACATCTCCCGCCGTGGTCGTCCACGGGCTGGACCACGCGCGCCGCGCGGCGGCGGCTGGGCTGCCATTCGTGCTGCTCTCCGCCCCAGGTGCCGCGGGATATGCCGGCTGCCTGTGGTGGCGCGCGCTGGCCGACATGGCCGCCGCCGAGGCGCCCGGGCTGGTGGAGGCGGACATCCTGGACTGCGGCGAGGCGCCCGGCTGGGCGATGGCGGCGCTGCGGGTGGGCTGCCGCGCGCTGGTGCTGGCGCCCGCCTGCCCGGCCTGGCCGCGGGTGGTGGCAGCGGCGGCCGGCCTGGGTGCCATCGTACTGCCACATCCGCCTGCCGCACTGGACCTGGGCCGATCCGGCGCCGAACGGAGTCTGCGGGCATGGCTACGTGGCGACGCCGCCACGTCCGATCGTGACAGATCAGGTCCGTTCGTCTAAGAGGCGGCAAAGATTGAGAAAGAGGGATACCCCAATGCGGATCACCCAGCGCGTCAAGAAAATCCTCGACTGGTACGAGAGCGACAATCCCGGCACCAAGGCCAACCTTGCCCGCATCCTGATGGAGGGCAAGCTCGGCGGCACCGGCAAGCTGGTGATCCTGCCGGTGGACCAGGGGTTCGAGCACGGCCCGGCCCGCAGCTTCGCGCCGAATCCGCCGGCCTATGACCCGCATTACCACTTCCAGCTTGCCATCGAGGCCGGGCTGTCGGCCTATGCCGCGCCGCTGGGCATGATCGAGGCCGGGGCGGACAGCTTCGCCGGCGCCATCCCCACCATCCTGAAGCTGAACAGCAGCAACTCGCTGGCCACCACCAAGGACCAGGCGGTCACCGGCAGCGTCAACGACGCGCTGCGCCTGGGCTGCTCGGCGATCGGCTTCACCATCTATCCGGGCAGCGAATACGCCTTCGACCAGATGGAGGAGTTCCGCGAGCTGGCCGACGAGGCGAAGTCCGCCGGCCTCGCCGTGGTGCTGTGGTCCTATCCGCGCGGCCCGGCGCTGGACAAGGCCGGCGAGACGGCGGTGGATATCTGCGCCTATGCCGCCCACATGGCAGCCTTGCTCGGCGCGCATATCATCAAGGTGAAGCCGCCCACCGGCGTGGTCAGCCTGGAGGCCGCCAAAAAGACCTACGAGAGCCAGAAGATCGACATCTCCACCCTGTCCAAGCGGGTCGAGCATGTGATGCAGTCCGCCTTCGCCGGCCGGCGCATCGTGGTGTTCTCGGGCGGCGAGGCGAAGGACCTGGAGGGGCTGTACACCGAGGTGCGCGGCCTGCGCGACGGCGGCGCCAACGGCAGCATCATCGGCCGCAACACCTTCCAGCGCCCGAAGGCCGACGCGCTGGCGATGCTGGCCAAGATCATCGAGATCTACCAGGGCAAGGCGTAACCGTGGCGAAGGCGGCGAAGAAGGCCAAGCCGAAGCCGCTCGCGGAATCGATGCCGCGCGAGCGGTGTCGGCTCTATTTGGTCACCCCGCCCGCCTTCGACCCGCTGGCCTGGCGCGACACGCTGGCATCGGCGCTCGATGCCGGCGATGTCGCCTCGGTGCAGTTGCGGCTGAAGGAGGCCGAGGACGACACGCTGAAACGCGCCATCGACGCGCTGCGCCCGGTGGTGCAGTCGCGCGACGTGGCGTTCCTGGTCAACGACCGGCCGGACCTGGCGGTGGCGCTGGGCTGCGACGGCGCGCATGTCGGCCAGACCGACATGCCGGCGGCCCAGGCACGCAAGCTGCTCGGCGACCTGATCATGGGCGTCACCTGCCACGACAGCCGCGACCTGGCGATGAGCGCGGGCGAGGACGGGGCGGATTACGTGGCGTTCGGCGCCTTCTTCCCCACCGACACCAAGGAGACGGTGCACCACGCCGAGCCGGAGTTGCTGGCCTGGTGGTCCGAGCTGATGGAACTGCCTTGCGTTGCCATCGGCGGCATCACCGCGGCCAATTGCGCGCCGCTGGTGCAGGCAGGGGCCAATTTCCTCGCCGTGGTGGGCGCGGTGTGGAACCACCCCGAGGGCCCCGCCGCCGGCGTGCAGGCGATGAACGCGGCGATCGACGCGGCGACCGGGGCGTAGCCGCCCGGAATGCAAGGCGTCCCTCCCCGCCGGTGCGGGGAAGGACGCCATCCGCCTGCGCGGCGGGCGATCAGCCCGGCAGCATCACGCGGTCGATCACCTGGATCACGCCGTTGGACTGGATCACGTCGTAGGTGGTCACCTGGGCCACGTCGCCCTTGGCGTCGACCAGCTCGATATTGTGCGGACCGTTCATCTTCACGAACAGCTTGCCACCTTCGACAGTGGTCAGCTCTGCTGTCCCATTATGAGCCATAACCATCTGCCGCAGGGCATCAAAGGTGAGCTTGCCGGGCACCACGTGGTAGGTCAGCACCTTGGTCAGCGTCGCCTTGTTCTGCGGCTTCAGTAGGGTCGGCACGGTGCCGGCAGGCAGTTCGCCGAACGCCTCGTTGGTCGGCGCGAACACGGTGAACGGCCCCGGCCCCTTCAGCGTGCCCACCAGGCCGGCGGCCTTCACGGCGGCGACCAGGGTGGTGTGATCGGCCGAGTTCACCGCGTTGTCGACGATGTCCTTGCCGGCAAACATCGGCTGGCCGCCCACCATCACCGGCTTGGCGTCGGCCATCGCCATGGAATCGGACATTTTCCCGTCCGCCATCCTGGCCTGGCCGGCCATGCCCTGCGAGCAGGCGGCCAGCAGCAGCGCCGAGAGTGCCATCGGGATCATCACTGTGGTCTTCATCGGGGACTTCCTTGTTCCGCCGGGGCGCACCACGCGTCCCCTTGCCCCGGCGTTACGGGCCGGACAGGAACGCAGATGCGCGGAGCGGTCGAATTTTCCCCTCAGCAGTAATTGCCGCGCTGCGACCAGGCGAAGACCTTGCCGTCCACCAGTTCGAACGTGGTCTCGCAGCGCCATTCCACCGCATGTGCCGGGAAGCCGCCGCCATAGCCCCAGGGGTAGAAGCCGCCGGGCCCGAAGCCGTAAAATGGCGTGGCCGGCACCAGTTCGACCTGGCTTTTCACATAGGCGAGGAAGCGGTGGCCGCCTGAGTCCACGGTGCGGGTCGGCACGCCGAGCTGGCGTATCAAGTCGGTCTCGCTCACGCCGACGAAGGCGGCCATCCGGGCCTCGCGCTCGGCGCGGCCGTAATCGGCGCAACCGGCGAGCAGCAGCGGCACGGCCAGCAGCAACGCCAGCAGCGGGCGGCGGAACGCTGCGTGCCGCACTAGACGGTACCGGCGCAATAATTGCCGCGCTGGCTGGCGCCGGCGACCTTGCCGCCGACGATGTCGAACGTGGTCTCGCACGACCACACCAGCAGCCGCGGCGGCAGGCCGTTATAGTCCAGGCCGAGCAGCTGCGGCGGGTTGCGGTTGAACGGCGACGCCTGCTCCCACTCCGACTTGGTGCGGTTATAGGCGAGGTATTTGTGCTCGCCACTGGCGCTCGTGCTGGTGGGGGCACCGACGGAACGGACCAGATCCGCCTCGGACATGCCGACATAGGCGGCGAGCCGGGCGTTGGCCTCGGCAGCGCCGCTCGTGGCACAGGCCGCCAGCAGCAGCGGGGCGGCGAGCAGCATCATGATCGGGCGCATGCGGGGAACCTCCGATTTGCGCCTTTTATATGGTGATTATGTCAATCTTGAGGAGGCAGCCACAGCACCTGCTCGATCCGGTCGGCGCCGCCGGCCAGCATGGCCAGCCGGTCGAAACCCAGCGCGATGCCGGCGCAGTCCGGCAGGCCGGCGGCCAGCGCGGCCAGGAAATCCTCGTCCATTTCCCAGTCCGGCCCGCCATACAGCGCGTGGCGGCGGGCGCGGTCGGCGATGAAGCGGCTGCGCTGCTCGGCCGCATCCGTGAGCTCGGCGAAAGCGTTGGCCAGTTCCATGCCGCAGGCGAACAGTTCGAACCGCTCGGCCACGCGCGGGTCGGCCGGGTCGCGGCGGGCCAGGGCGGCCTGGGCGGCCGGCCAGTGGGTCAGGAAGGTGGGGTGGGTGCGGCCGATCGCCGGCTCCACACGCTCCAGCAGCAGGCGGAAGAACAGGTCCTCCCAGCCCTCGCCCTCACGCAATCTTGTCCCGGCCTGGGCGGCCAGGGCGGGCGCATCGTCGGCGGTGGCCAGCAGGTCGGCGCCGACATGGCGGGCGAACGCCTCGGCCACCGTCAGCCGCTCGAACCGCGCGAGGTCCACGGTGAGGCCGCGACAGGTGACCACCGGCGGCAGCACGGCGCGCAGCAGCGCCTCGGTCTCGTCCATCAGGTCGGCCAGGGTGCCGCCCGGGCGATACCATTCCAGCATGGTGAACTCGGGGGCGTGCAGGTCGCTGCCCTCGCCGTTGCGCCAAACGCGGGCGAACTGGAAAATCCGCCCGGCGCCGCCGGCCAGCAGCTTCTTCATGGCGAATTCCGGGCTGGTGTGCAGCCACAGATCCTGGCCGCTGCCGTCCGGGCGCAGCCGGCGGGTGCGGAAGCTGGCCAGATGCACCTCCTCGCCCGGCGCCGGCACCGCGTAGGGGGTTTCCACCTCGGTGTAGCCGCGCGCCGTGAAGAAGGCGCGGGTGCCTGCCGTCAAAAGACCGCGCCGCCGCAGGAAGGGCAGCCGGTCCGGCAGGTTCCGCCAGCTCACTGCCCGGTGTCCGGCAGGCGCAGCAGGCGCCCCTCCCCCACCACCACCGCGCCGCCGCCGATGGAAATGCCGGTGACGACCCCACCGGCCCGGGTGACGCTGGCGCGGATCAGGCTGGGGCGGCCCATCTCGACCCCCTGGGCGATGGCGACGCGGTGATGGCCGTCCGGCCGGGGCAGGCTGCCGACCAGGGCGGCGGCGGCCGAGCCGGTGGCCGGGTCCTCGCGCACGCCAAGGATGGTGGAGAACATGCGGGCGCGCAGGCTGTCCGGGCCGGTGGGCGCGAAGACATAGGCGTTGGGGCGCCACATCCGCGGCGCCAGCGCCTCCCACAGATCGCTGCGCAGCCGCGCGGCGGAGACGGCGGCGCGGTCGGCCAGCGGCACCATCACGAAGGGCGTGCCGTAGCTGGCCTGCCACGGGTCGCCGGCGAGTGGCTGGCCGATCGCCTCGCCGATGCCGGCGCGCAGGTCGGGCAGCATCTCGGCCTCGGCGGGGCCTTCGCGGAAGAAAGTGGCGTTGTTGCCGTCGCCGAACTCGACCCGCACCGGGCCGACGCCGAGTTCCAGCACGATCTCGGGCCCGGCGGTGCGGCCAAGATAGCGCAGCACCAGCGCGGTGCCGACAGTGGGGTGGCCGGCGAAGGGCAATTCGCCGCCAGGGGTGAAGATACGCACCGCGAAACGGCCGGCGGCGCTGCCGGGCGTGACGAAGGTGGTCTCCGAGAGGTTGAACTCGCGGGTAATGGCCTGCATCTGCACCCCGTCCAGCCCGGCGGCGTCGGGCAGCACGGCGAGCGGATTGCCGCCATAGGCGCGGCTGGTGAACACGTCGGCGAGGATATAGCTGTAGTCGGGCATGGCTCCCCCTTCCCTGCGGCGGCCAGGGCGTGACGACCGACGGCAGGATCACCGGAGGCCCGAATCACGCGATCAAACAATGAACTGGGGCAAGATAGCCGCTTCTATCGGTGACCATGTCGCGCCAGACGGCGCGGACCATGCCCGACACCCACCTGCCTGACCATCCCACCTGCCTGACCATCCCATAACCTTGCGAGACGCCGCGGGCGGCCGGCGCTCCGGTAGCCCAGGCGGACCGGCGGGGCAGCTCGCCGCGCGCGCGCTCAGCTCCGTGCCGCGGCGTGCTCGGCGCGCGCGGCGGACCAGACCTCGCGCGCGGCGTCGGCGTTGAGCACCGCGATGCCCAGCCCCACCGCCAGGTCGGGCCAGGCCGAGCCGGCATAGGCGGTGGCGAAACCGGCGGCGATGATGGCGATATTGGCCAGCGCGTCGTTGCGCGCCGAGAGGAACGCGGCGCGGGTCAGGCTGCCGCTATGCGCGCGCACCCGGGCCAGCATGAAGGCGCAGCCGACGTTGACGGCCAACGCGCCGGCGCCAGTCAGCGATAGTGCCAGATGCGCCGGCGGCACCGGCGACAGCAGCTTCTGCCAGGCGGTCCACAGCGTGGCGATGCCTGGCACCAGCAGGATGCCGGCCAGCGCCATGCCGAGGCGCGCCCGGTTCGCCGCCCCCCAGCCGAGCGCCACCGCGATCAGCAGGTTCACCGAGGCGTCCTCCAGGAAGTCCACGCTGTCGGCGAACAGCGACACCGAGCCGATCGCGCGGGCGACCGTGAACTCGACCGCGAAATAGGCCGCGTTGAGCAGCGCGACGATAATCACCACCCGGCGCAGGTCCGCGTTCATGTCCCCTCCGTTCAAGGCCGTCGGCCGGGCCACCAGGGGCCGGGCATGGCTCCCCTTCCCGGTCGCCGGTTGCCGCCGGGGGGCGCGATGACTACACCGCCCATCATGCCCGACGCCCTCCCTCCCGACCACCCCGCCACGCTGCGCGACGGGGCCGCCCTGGTCGCCGCCGGCCTCGCACCCGCCGCGGCCCGCGCGGCGCTGGACGCGGTGGAGTCGCGCTACGCGGTGGCCATCACCCCGGCGATGCGGGCGCTGATCGAAACCCCCGGCGACCCGATCGGCCGCCAGTTCATCCCCGACCCCGCCGAACTGCGCACCGCCCCGCACGAACTGGCCGACCCGATCGGCGACGACGCGCTGAGCCCGGTGAAGGGCATCGTGCACCGCTACCCCGACCGCGCGCTGCTCAAGCCGCTGCTGGTCTGCCCGGTCTATTGCCGGTTCTGCTTCCGCCGCGAGCATGTCGGCCCCGATGGCGGCCTGCTGAACGACGCCGAACTGGCCGCGGCACTGGACTGGCTGCGCGCCCACCCGGCCATCGGCGAGGTGATCCTGACCGGCGGCGACCCGCTGATGCTCTCGCCCCGCCGGCTCGGCGCCATCATGGACGCGCTGGCCAGCATGCCGCATGTGCACACCATCCGCCTGCACAGCCGCGTGCCCGTGGCCGACCCTGGCCGGCTGACCGATGAACTGGCCGCCACGCTGGAACGCCAGACGCCGATCTGGCTGGTGGTGCACGCCAACCACGCGCGCGAATTCACCGAGGGCGCGCGTGCCGCCCTGCTGCGCGTGCAGCGCCGCGCGGTGCCGGTGCTGGGCCAGTCCGTGCTGCTGCGCGGCGTGAACGACAGCGCCCAAGCCCTTGAAGACCTGCTCCGCGCCATGCTCGCCGCCCGCGTGAAACCCTACTACCTGCACCAGCTCGACCCCGCCCCCGGCACCGCCCGCTTCCACGTGCCGATCGCGGAAGGCCGCCGCCTGCTGGCCGCCCTGCGCGGGCGCGTCACCGGGCTCGCCTGGCCCACCTATGTGCTGGACATCGCCGGCGGCCACGGCAAGGTGCCGCTCGGGCCGGACTACCTGGACGGCGACCGCCACGTCCGCGACCCCTGGGGCGAGCGCCACGCGCTTGCCGATCCGCCCCGCACGGTCTAGACACCGGCCCTTCCGTCCACCCCTCTTTGAAATTTCCCGCGAGAATCCGATGAAGCAGCAGGCGAACCTGATCCGTGCCGGCCAGGTGATCGAGCACGATGGCCAGCGCTGGACCGTGCTGAAGCAGCAGATCATCACCCCCGGCAAGGGCGGTGCGTTCATCCAGGTCGAGATGCGCAACCTCAAGACCGGCAACAAGACCAACGAGCGCTGGCGCACCGCCGACACGGTGGAGCGGCTGCAGACCGACCAGAAGGAGTACACCTACTCCTACACCGACGGCGACAACCTGGTGCTGATGGATCCCGAGACCTTCGAGCAGGCGATGATCCCGGTGGACATCCTGGGCGAGCTCGCGCCGTTCCTGCAGGACAACATGACCGTGGAAGTGGACCTGGTGGAGGGCGATCCGGTGGGCATCCACCTGCCGCCCACCGTGGTGCTGGAAGTGGTGGAGGCCGATCCGGTGGTGAAGGGCCAGACCGCCGCCAGCTCCTACAAGCCGGCGATGCTGTCCAACGGCGTCAAGACCTCGGTACCGCCCTTCGTGGAATCCGGCGAGAAGATCGTCGTGCGCACCGACGACGCCAGCTACGTGGAGCGGTTCAAGGGCTAGCCCCATGGCACAGCGCCTCTCCCCCCACATGACGGTGATGCAGAACGCCGCCCAGCGGGCCGCCAAGCGGCTGCTGCGCGACTTCGCCGAGGTGGAGCAGCTCCAGGTCAGCGTGAAGGGCCCGGGCGACTTCGTCAGCCAGGCCGATTTGCGCGCCGAGCAGTCGCTGCGCGAGGACCTCGTGAAGGCGCGGCCGGGCTATGCGCTGCTGATGGAGGAATCCGGCGCGCATGGCAGCGACAACTGGGCCTGGCGCTGGGTGGTGGACCCGCTGGACGGCACCAGCAACTTCCTGCACGGCATCCCGCACTGGGCGATCAGCATCGGGCTGGAGCGGCGGCTGGACGATGGCAGCGCCGAGCTGGCCGCCGGCCTGGTCTACGCCCCGGCGGTGGACGAGATGTTCTGGGCCGAAAAGGGCGCCGGCGCCTACCTGAACGAGCGGCGGCTGCGCGTCTCCGCGCGGCGCGACCCGAAGGAGGCGATGTTCGCCACCGGCATCCCGTTCGCGGCCGTCAGCGCCGGGCGGCGGCTAGCCTTCGCCCGCACGCTCGGCACGCTGATGCCGCAGGTCGCCGGCATCCGCCGCTTCGGCGCGGCGGCGCTGGACCTCGCCTGGGTCGCCGCCGGGCGCTACGAGGGCTTCTGGGAGCTTGGCCTGAAGCCGTGGGACATGGCGGCCGGGCTGCTGATCGTGCGCGAGGCCGGCGGCTATGCCACCGACCCGCATGGCGGCGACCCGATGGCGAACGGCGACGTGGTGGCGGCCAACCCGCATATGCACCCGATGCTGCGCGACGCGGTGGCCGACGGCGTGGCGGCGGCGGCCAGCCGGCAATCGGCGGGCTGAGCCGCTTTCCGACACTCTAGATTGAGCAGGGGCGGCGCGTCTTGTAGGGTGCGCCGCACATGACCCTCCGCCCCGTCCTGCCCCCCGCCCGGCTGCTGCTCTGTGGCCTGCTCATC
>MKWE01000053.1:0-55815 GCA_001899585.1 Rhodospirillales bacterium 70-18 | reverse complement strand
GTGCCGCCACCGCCGGTGCAGCAGCCCGCGCCGCCGCCCGTGATGCCGGACGCCCCGCCGCCGGCCGCCGTGCTGCCGCCCACGCCCGTCCCGCCGTCCGCGCCCCCGCCCCCCCAACCGGCCGCCCCGCTGCCGGCGATCGGCAGCGTGCCGCCGGTGCCGCCGGTGCCGCCGCCGATCATGGTGCCCACCCGTCCGCCGCCGCCGCCCGGCCCGCTGCAGGTCGCCCCCGACGCACCCGGCACCACGACGCCCATTGCCGGCGGGCTGCGCCTGACCTTCGGCGCCGGCGACGTCCGGCTGAACCCGGCCAGCGCGGACGCTCTGCGCGCCCTGGCCAAGGCCGCGCCCGCGGAGGCGGACATCACCGTCACCGCCCACGCCGCCGGCACCGCCGATGATCCCTCCTCGGCGCGGCGTCTGTCGCTGTCGCGCGCCCTGGCGGTTCGCGGTATCCTGATCGCCGAGGGGATTTCCTCGGCGCGCATCCTGGTGCGCGCGCTGGGCGCCAGCGCGCCCGCCTCCGCCGGCGAACCGGCCGACCGGGTGGACGTGACCACCGGCCCCACCGCACGGCCGGCCAAATGAGCGTGGCAGCGGCCGGCAAGGGCGAACCCATGACGCGAGCGGCACGATGACCCGTCCGACCACCTATCTTCTGCGCATGCTGGCCTTCCTGCTGGCCGTCGTCGTGCTGGTGGTGCTGCTCTCCGCCAAGCTGGAGGCCGCGTTCAGCGCCAACCCGCTGCTGAACAGCCTGATCGTGCTGGTGCTGCTGCTCGGCGTCGGCTGGAACGTGCGCCAGGTGCTGCGGCTGACGCCGGAGGTGACCTGGCTGGAAACCTTCCAGCGCGCCCGCCCGCGCCTGGCCAGCCTGCCCACGCCCCGCCTGCTGGCGCCGATGGCCAGCATGCTGGCCAGCCGCGCCGGCAAGAAGGGCGACGGCCAGCCCGGCAGCGGGACGGAGCGGTTCACCCTGTCGGCCCCGGCCACCCGTTCCATGCTGGATACCATCGCCTCGCGCCTGGACGAAAGCCGCGAATTGTCGCGCTACATGACCGGGCTGCTGATCTTCCTCGGCCTGCTGGGCACGTTCTGGGGGCTGCTGCTCACCGTCAGCTCGGTGTCGGACGTGATTTCCGGCATGTCGGTCGGCTCGGGCGACATCAACGCCTTGTTCGAGCAGCTGAAATCCGGCCTCGCGCGGCCGCTGCGCGGCATGGGCACGGCGTTCTCCTCCTCCATGCTCGGGCTGTCCGGCGCGCTGGTGCTGGGCTTCCTCGATCTCACCGCCGGGCAGGCGCAGAACCGCTTCTTCAACGAGCTGGAGGAGTGGCTGGCCGGCCTCACCCGGCTGTCCTCCGGCGTGCTGGGCGAGGGCGGCGAGGGCGGCTCGGTGCCGGTCTACGTGCAGGCGCTGCTGGAGCAGACGGCGGAGAACATGGAGGGGCTGCAGCGCACCCTGGCGCGCGGCGAGGACGACCGGCGCGAGGGCACCCAGGCGATCCTGAGCCTCACCGAGCGACTGGGCGCGCTGTCGGACACCATGCGCGCCAGCCAGCAGCTCATGCTGCATATCGCCGAGAACCAGCAGGCGCTGGCGCCGGCGCTGCAACGCCTGAGCGAGCGGCGCGACACCGGCACCGAGGAGGCGGCGCGCGCCCATCTGCGCAACATTGAGCTGTACCTGCAGCGCCTGCTGACCGAAAGCGAGCAGGGCCGCGCCCAGACCACCGCCGAATTGCGCAACGAAATCAAGATCCTGACCCGCACCATCGCCGCCCTCGCGGAAGGTGAGCCACGGTCATGACGGCCGGGCCGGGCTAGGCCATGGCACTGCGCAGGCGCCGCGGCGGCGACGAGGGAATGAATGCCTGGCCGGGCTACGTGGACGCGCTGTCCACGCTGCTGATGGTCATCATCTTCGTGCTGCTGGTGTTCGTGCTGGCCCAGGCCTTCCTGTCGGTGGCACTGACCGGGCGCGACCGGGCGCTGGACCGGGTGAACCGGCAGATGGCCGAATTGTCCGACATGCTGTCGCTGGAACGCGGCCGCACCGCCGAGTTGCGACTGTCGATGGCGCAGATCAACCGCGATTTGCAGGCCGCCACCGGCGCCCGCGACACGCTGGCGCAGCAACTGGCGGCCTTGCGCGCCGACCAGGCCAAAACCCTGGCCGACCGCGACGCGCTGCGCGCCGAGCGCGACACCCTGTCGGCCAAGCTGGCGGACAGCGCGCTGCAACTGCAATCGCTGCAAACCCGCGCCGCGCAGTTGCAGAAGCAGGTGGCCGACGCCGCCAGCCGCGGCGACAGCGTGGCCACCGACGCCGCCACCGCCGCCGCGCAACTGGCCGAGGCGCAGCGCCAGCTCGCCGCCGCCCAGCAGCGCGCCGACCAGAACGCCAGACTGGCCGAGGCCGCCGCGGTGCAGCTGGCGCAGCGCACCCAGGCGCTGGAGGCAACCGGCAAGACCCTCTCGGCCACCAAGGACGAGCTGGAGGCGCAGGGCCGCCAGCTTGCCGTGCTGAAGCTGGCGCAGGCCCAGGCGCAGAAGGACCTCGACGCCGCCCAGGCGCAGATCGCCGAGATGAAGCGCCAGGCCGAGGCGATGGACAAAACCGTTCAGGCCGACCGCGCCACCATCGAGGCCAGGCTGTCCGACATGGCGAAGATGGCCGAGCAGGTGCGCGCCCTGACCGCCCTGCGCGACGAGCTGGAACGCCAGGCCCGGGACGCCGCCGCCCGCACGCTGACCGAGCAGCAGCGGCGCGAGGCGGTCGCCGCCCAGCTCGCCGACGAGAAGAAGCTGGGCGACTCCGCGCGCGCCCAGATCGCCCTGTTGAACCAGCAGATGGACGAGATGAAGACCCAGCTCGCCCAGGTCGCCAAGGCGCTGGACGCCGCCGAGGCGTCCGGCCGCGACAAGGACGTGCAGATCGCCAATCTCGGCTCACGCCTGAACGCCGCCCTGGCGCAGAAAGTGGAGGAATTGCAGCGGTATCGCAGCGAATTCTTCGGCAAGCTGCGCGAGGTGCTGGCCGGGCGACCGGGCATCCAGGTGGTCGGCGACCGCTTCGTGTTCCAGAGCGAGGTGCTGTTCCCCTCCGGCAGCGCCGAGCTGTCGCCGGGCGGCATGGAGCAGATGTTCCGCCTCGCCGACACGGTGCGCGCGCTGGCCAAGGAAATCCCGCCGGATGTGAACTGGCTGCTGCGGGTGGACGGGCATGCCGACCGCCAGCCGGTGCAGGGCGGCAAGTTCGCCTCCAACTGGGAATTGTCGGCCGAGCGGGCGATCAACGTGGTGAAGCTGCTGATCATCGCCGGCGTGCCCGCCAACCGCCTCGCCGCCACCGCGTTCGGCGACAACCAGCCGCTGGACCCGGCGAACACCCCGGAGGCCTACGCCAAGAACCGCCGCATCGAATTGCGGCTGACCGACCGCTAGAGCTCTGACACATTGGGACGGTTCAGGATGCGTCAGTGCACCGGCTTGATTGGGTGGGCCGATTCAGCCAACGGGCTGAAGCGCCCGTCGGCGTCGGGCCACTAGCATGACCCGCTGGCCCCGCAGGCAGGCCACGGCGTTCGTCTGGCTGGTCGTCGCCCTGGTGGCGGGATTGATTTGGGTTTCCGCCGAGGCGACCATCCGCCACCAGGAGGACCAGGCCCGCGCCAACGCGCTGGAAGGCGCGATGCTGCGCGCCCGCGCCGCCGCGGCCGACCTGGAAAGCACGCTGGAGGCGACCGCCGGGCTGCACATCCTGGCCCAGGCGCGCGCCACGCTGCTTGAGCGCGGCGACCTGACCGGGGCGCTGGCGATCCAGTTCCAGTTGCAGGCGCTGGCGCTGCGCCCGGTGTTCGGCATCTCCGGCATGGCCGTCACCGACCGGCAGGGCGTCGTGACCTGGACGATTAACGGCCAAAAGGGCAACGGCCAGAAGGGCAACAACCAGGGCGGCGGCAGCGGGCACGCGCCGGTGTCGCTGGCCGACCTGCCGTATTTCGGCCTGCTGCGCGATACGCCGGCGACGCTGGCGGTCGGCCAGCCCCGCAGCACGCTGCGCTTCGCCGACCGCCCTGGCCTGCCGGTGGCGCGCGAGCTGTACGACCGCCAGGGCCAGTTCGCCGGCATCTCCGTGGTGGGGCTGGATACCCAGGCGCTGGCCCGCCAGATCGCCCGGCCGGACCTGCGCCAGCAGGGCCTGGCGGTGCTGGTGCGCCCGGCCGACGGCCAGGTGCTGGTGCGCAGCCCGGCCACGGACAGCGCCGGCGCGGCCGAGCCGGCGGCGGTGGCGGCGGTGCTGGCGCTGGCGCGCACCGAGCCAGAAGGCAGGGCCCCGGTGCGCAACCCCGGCACCGGGCGCTGGCTGCTGACCGGGTGGAGCGGGGTGGAACCGGCGGGGCTGCTGGTCACCATCGCGCTGGACGCGGGCACCGCGCTCGCCGACACGCGGCGGGAGGCGGCGATCATCCGCGCCGTCGCCACCGCCCTGTCGCTGCTGGACATCATGGGCGGCGGCGGCCTGCTGCTGCTGCGCGCCCGCCGCCGCACCGCCGAGGCGCTGGCCCAGGCACGGCGCGCCCAGCAGGCGACCGAGGCCGCCCGCGCCGAGCTGGAGCGGCTGGTCGCCAGCCTGCCGGCCATGGTCTACCACGGCGACCTGGCCGCGGACGGCACCCTGACCAGCCGCTACATCACCGCCAACGCCGCCCAGGTGATCGGCTGGCCGCACGACCGGCTGCCGCCCCGCGACACCTTCCTGGCGCATGTCGATCCCGGTCTGGGCCAGGAGGTCGCGGCCTTCTTCGCCGGCCTGCTGAAGGGTGGGCCGGACACGCTGGAATACCGCATGGCCCGCCCGGACGGCAGCTGGGTCTGGCTGCGCCACCACGCCCGCGTGGTGGCCCGCCACGGCGAGGCGGGCGGCGAGGTGATCGGCAGCCTCGCCGACATCACCGAGGAGCGGGCGCTGCGAGCCCAGGCGGCGATCTCCTCCCAGCTCGCCAGCCTCGGCGAGATGGCCGGCGGCATCGCCCACGAGCTGAACCGGCCGCTGGCGGTGATGGTGATGGCCGCGCACAACGCCCTGGCGGCGCTGGAGGACCCCGAGCCCGACCTCGGCACCGTGCGCGGCCGGCTGGAGCGGATCGGCGAGCAGGGCGTGCGCGCCAACCGCATCATCCACCACCTCCAGGCGCTGAGCCGGCCGACCAACGAGCCGCAGGAGCAGGTCTGCCTGCGCAGCGCCGTCGAGGGCGCGATGACACTGGCCGGCGGCGCGCTGCGCCAGGCGCATGTGGCGGTGGAAAACCTGCTGCCGCCCGACCTGCCGCCGGTGCTGGGGCAGGTGGTGGCGATCGAGCAGGTGCTGGTCAACCTGTTCACCAACGCGCGCGATGCCATGGCCAGCCGCCCGCCGGATGCCCGCCGGCTGCGCCTGATCGCCCATGCGGAGGGCGGGCAGGTCGTCATGGAGGTCGCGGACAGCGGTCCTGGCGTGCCGGAAGCCATATTATCCCGCATTTTCGAGCCGTTTTTCACCACAAAAGCGGCCGGCCAGGGCACCGGGCTGGGGCTTTCGATCTGCCACGCGGCGATGCGCGAGATGGGCGGCGGCATCACCGCGCGCAACACGCCGGAGGGCACGGTGTTCCGCCTCACCTTCCAGCGGGTGCCGGCGGCGTAGCGCCAGCGGTCAGAGATGCATCAGGCCGCAGTCGAACAGGCAGCGGTGCAGCACCATGTCGCCGCCATCGGCCTGCAGCCGGTGGGTGCGCAGGCGCCCGCCGGCCGGCACGCCGGCGGCCTCCACCCGGCCGCCCTCGAACAGCGCCGCCACGAAGCCGCGCGCCGCCTCCGGCGCGGCTTCATGCACCAGCACCGACGGCAGGCTCGGATGGCCGGTCGGCACTGCCAGCACCGCCGGACCGGCCGCCACCGGGCTGGCCACGCCCTCCGGCGGCAGGATCGCCCGGCGCGCGAACACCCCGGCCAGCAGCGGCGGCAGGCCGGGATGGCGCGCCGCGGCGGCGTTCACCATCGCCTGCGCCACTTGGGCGTAGAGATTCGGCGCCACCGGGGCGTCCCGCACCGCCTGCGCCAGCACGTCGCGCATCAGGTGGCTGGCGGCCAGCAGCGCGGCCTCGTCGGGCGCGGGGGCCAGCAGCCGCGGCACGCCGGCCAGCGCTTCCAGGAAGGCGGCGGTGAACACGCGCGAGAAGGAATGCGGCTCGGCGGACAACTCCGCCGCCGGCGCCTTGGCCGGCAGCAGCAGCGGGTCGCGATAGGTGAAGTCGTTGGCGGCATTGCGCAGGCAGTCGCGGTCCACCGCGTCCGGCGCGCGGGCGCGGATGGCAGCCCCCATCTGCTCGCCCAGCCGGCTCAGGCGGGAGTTGCGCGCCAGTTCGCCGCCGGTCTCGGCCAGCACCGCCACCCGCAATTCGGGCACCTGCAACGCCGCCAGTATGGCGCTGATGTCGCCGAACGACTCGTGGAACGCCGCCGCCTCATGGCTGGCCGCCTGCCACAGCGCCGGCTTCAGCGTGTCCAGCACCGCGTGGCCCATCTCGTGGCAGACGATGTCCGGACTTTCGGAGGCGTAGATGGTGCCGTGCGGCGCGGTGCCGGGGGGCGCCGGGCCGTGGAAGAAGGTCAGCGCCTCGCGGTTGTAGATCGCGTTGAACGCCTCGCCGGCGTTCAGCTTCACCGGCAGCACCGGCCCGAGGCGCCAGAGGCCGCCGGGCAGGCAGGGCGCCCACAGGTCGGCGGTGCGGCGCAGCGCCTCGGCCGCCACCCAGTAGCGGAAGCCGGGCGTGCCGGGGGCGCAGCGGGCGGGGGGCTTGCGGTGGTCCAGCCGGAAGGCCAGCGGCCGGCGCGCGGCATCCGGCAGCGGGCGGGCGACCACCACGCCGGGCGCCGGATCGGTCTCCCACACATCCACCAGGGCGGGTGCGCGCGCCATCCGGGTCAGCTCCAGGCGGTCGTGCCGCGCGCGAATTCCAACGCACAGGCATGGAATTCGGCCCGCGCCTCGGGCGCGATTTCAGCCCGCGCCCCGGGCGCGATTTCAGCCCGCGCCCCGGGCGCGATGCCGTTCCAGGTCGCGATCACGCCTTCGCCCGCCAGCATATGCCGCCCTCCCCTGCCGATCATGCCCCCAAACGGCCCAGCCGGTCAGCCAAAAGCGCATCATCCCAAGGCGCGCCGCACCGCCAGCGTCGCCGCCAGCATCAGCCCGGCCGCGATGGCCGCCATCGGCCAGATGGAATGCACCGCCGCCGCGAAGGGGATGTCCTGCAAAAACACCCCGCGCGCGATCACCAGCATGTAGCGGATCGGGTCCAGCACGCTGAGCCAGGCCACCCCCGCCGGCATGTTCTCCACCGGCGAGGCGAAGCCCGACAGCACCACCGCCGGCGAGGCGTAGATGAACACCCCCAGCATCGCCTGCTGCTGGGTGCGCGCGACGGCCGAGATCGCCAGCCCCACCCCCACGCCGGCCAGCATGTAGACCAGCAGCGCCGCCTCCAGCAGCGCCACGCTGCCGACGAAGGGCAGGCCGAACCACAGCAGGGCGGCGGCGATCACAATATGCGCCTCCAGCATGCCCACCAGCACCGCCGGCACCGCCTTGCCGACCAGGATTTCCAGCGGCCGCAGCGGCGTGACCATCATCTGCTCGAAGGTGCCCAGTTCGCGCTCGCGGGCCAGCGACAGGGCGGCCACCAGCATCGCCATCAGCAGCGACAGCACCGCCACCAGCCCCGGCAGGATGAACCATTGCGGGTCCAGCGTCGGGTTGAACCAGTCGCGCGTGTCCACCACCAGCGGCGATGGCTGCGTCGGGTGCAGGTCGGCGGCATAGCGCAGCGCGATGGCGCTGGCGTAGCCGCTGATCAGCAGCGCGGTGTTGGAGCGCCGGGCATCCAGCAGCAGCTGCACCCGCGCGGTCCGCCCGCCCAGCACATCGGCCGAGAAATCCTGTGGCACGTGCAGCACCGCCGCCACGTCCCGGGCATCCAGCAGCGCCGCCGCCGCCTGCGGGCCGGCCGGGGTGGCGGCCACCACGAAGGCCGGCGAGGCGGCGAAGCGGCGCACCAGCTCGGCCGATTGCGCGCCGGCATCCTCGTTCCACACGGCGAGGCGCACATGCGTCACGTCGAAACTGGCGGCGTAGGCGAAGATCAGCACCTGCACCACCGGCGGCACCAGCAGCACGGCGCGCGTCTTGGGGTCCTGCCAAAGCGTCGCGAGTTCCTTGAGGATCAGCGCCAGAATCCGCCCCAGCATCAGGCGCACCACCACGAAAACGAATAAAGTTTTTTTGCTTCTTTGTTTTCAAACAAAGAAGACTTGTTCTTTTTTGAAAAAAAGAACCAAAAAACTTTTATCCGTTTTGCTTGGGTGCGCATGCGGTCAGTCCAGGCGCCTGCGGGTTATCGCCAGGGTGGCGCCGAGCGCCACCGCGGCGGCCAGCGCCAGCGCGCCCAGGTTGGGCAGCAGCAGCGGCCAGACCGTGCCGGCCAGGAACAATGTCTGCAGGATCGACACCAGATAGCGCGCCGGCACCGCGAAGGTGATCGCCTGCAGCCAGCCGGGCATGGAGGCGATGTCGTACACCATGCCCGACAGCATCAGCGCCGGCATCATGGTGACCAGGAACGACACCTGCGCCGCCACGAACTGGTTGCGCGCCAGCGTGGAGATGAACAGCCCCAGCGACAGCGCGAACACCAGGAACAGCGCCGAGGCGAGCGTCAGCACCAGCACGCTGCCGCGGAACGGCACGCCGAACAGCAGGATGGCGATCAGCACGCCGCTGGCCATCGCGGCCATGCCAAGCACGAAATACGAGCCGAGCTTGGCGGCGATCAGCTCGCCCATGCGGGCGGGGCTGGCCAGCATGCTCTCCATGGTGCCGCGCTCCCATTCGCGCGCCACGATCAGTGCCGTCAGCAGCGTGCCGGTCATTGACATCACGAAGGCGACCATGCCGGGGATGATGAAATCGGCCGAGCGCAGTTCCGGGTTGAACCAGTAGCGGTGCTCCACGCTCACGCCGCCGGCCGGCACCAGCCGCCGCTCGATGGCGATGCCGGACAGCCAGGTTTCCAGCGCGCCCTGCACGTAGCCCTCCAGGATGCGCGCGGTGTTGGGGTCGGTGGCGTTGACCAGCAATTGCGCGTGGGCCGGCCAGCGGGCGGGGCGTTGCAGGTGCTGGCTGAAATCCTCGCGCAGCACCAGCATTCCCCGCACCGAGCCGTCGGCCATCAGGGCGGCCCCCTCCTGGGTGTCGTTGACGCGCACCACGTCGAGGTACGGCGAGTTGGACAGCGCCTGCAACAGCGCGCGCGTGCTCTCCTCCGGCGCGTCGATCACGGCGGCCACGCGCATGTCCCGCGCGTCCAGCGAGATGCCGAAGCCGTTGATCAGCAGCAGCACCACCGGCAGCAGGAAGGCGATCATCAGCGCCGAGGGGTCGCGCAGAATCTGCAGGAATTCCTTGCCCACCAGCCCGCGCAGCCGAATGAGGGAGGCGCGCAGCGCGCTCATGCCGCGCGCTCGCCAGGGGGATGGTCAAGGGTGGGATGGTCGAAGGTGGGATGGTCGAGGGTGGGATGGTCGCGGCTCGGCTGGTCGCGGCTCGGCTGGTCGCGGGCGACCAGGGCGATGAAGGCGTCCTCCAGCGACGGCTCGGGCAGATCGGGGCCGCGCACCATGGCGCGCAACTCGGCCGGGGTGCCGGTGACGATGATCCGGCCGGCGGAAACGATGGCCAGGCGGTCGCAGTATTCCGCCTCGTCCATGAAATGGCTGGTCACCAGCACCGTCACCCCGGCCTGCGCCAGCGCGCCGATGCGCCCCCAGAAGGCGCGCCGGGCCAGCGGGTCCACGCCCGAGGTCGGCTCGTCCAGGAACAGGATGTCCGGCCCGTGCAGCAGGGCGGCGGCCAGCGCCAGGCGCTGCTTCACCCCCAGCGGCAGCAGCCCGGCCGGCTGACCGGCCACCTCCGCCAGATCGAAGCGGGCGAGCGCGTCGGCGATGGCCCGCGCCCGGGCGGCGCGCGACAGGCCGTAGACGCGGGCGAAGAAGGTCAGGTTGTCGCGCACGCTCAGCTCGCCGTACAGCGAGAAACGCTGCGCCATGTAGCCCAGCCGGGCGCGGGCGGCGGCGGGCGCGCGCATCAGGTCCATGCCGGCCACCCGCGCCCGCCCCGAACTCGGCGCCAGCAGGCCGCACAGCATGCGGAAGGTGGTGGACTTGCCGGCGCCGTTGGGACCGAGCAGGCCGAAAATCTCGCCGCGCGCCACGCTGAAGCTCACCCGGTCCACCGCGGTGAAGGCGCCGAAGCGGCGGGTCAGATCGGCCACCTCGATCACCTGGCCGTCGCCGCCGGCCGGGCGCGGGGTCTCCGCGGGCGGCACCTGCGCGGGGCCGGCGATGCGGGCGACGAACCCGTCCTCGAAGCGCGGCGCCGCCGGGGTCAGCGCGGTGCCGCCCAGCGCCGCCGGGTCGGGCGGCGCGGCGCCCTCGTGCAGCACCAGGCGCAGCGTGTCGCCTTGCATCGCCACGTCCAGCACCGCCGGGTGGGCCGCCGCGCGCACCGCCAGCGCGCGGCGGCTGGCCGCCGGCACCGCGAGGCGGAACACCCGCCCGGCCATCGGCGCCAGGAATTCGGCAGGCGGCCCGGCCGCCAGCATCCGCCCCTCATGCAACAGCAGCACGCGGCCGCAGCGCTCCGCCTCGTCCAGATAGGCGGTGGCCCAGACCACGCCCATGCCGTCGGCGTGCCCCTCCTCCAGCATCTGCGCCACGATCGACCATAATTCGCGCCGCGAGGCCGGGTCCACGCCCACCGACGGTTCGTCCAGCAGCAGCAGCCGCGGCCGGGCCAGCAGGGCGCAGGCCAGGCCCAGCTTCTGCTTCATGCCGCCCGACAACTGCCCGGCCAGCCGGGCGGTGAACGGCGCCAGCCCGGTGAAGCGCAGCAGCAGCGCCATCCGCTCCGCCCGCAGCGCGCGCGGCATGGTGTGCAGGTCGGCGAACAGCGAGAGGTTCTCGGCCACGCTGAGATCCTCGTACAGGCCGAAACGCTGCGGCATGTAGCCGATCATGCCATGCGCGGCCTGGGCGTCGGTGGCCATGTCGTGGCCCAGCACGGCGATCCGCCCCTCGGTGGGGCGCAGCAGCCCGGCCAGCAGGCGCAGCAGCGTGGTCTTGCCGGCGGCGTCCGGGCCGACCACGCCGGTGATCATGCCGGCCTCGATCCGCGCCGACACGCCGTCCAGCGCCACCTGCCCGGGGCCGCCGCGCGCGCCGGGGAACACGTGGCGCAGCCCGTCGATTTCGGCCAGCAGGGCCATCGGTCAGCCGGCTTGGTGGGCTTGGGCGGTGGCCGGCGGCAGCGTGATGGTCACCGGCATGCCCTGGCGCAGCCGGTCGTCCGGGTTCTCCACGCGGATGCGCAGGCGATAGACGAGCTGGCTGCGCAGTTCGGCGGTCTCGACGGTCTTGGGGGTGAACTCGGCCACCGGGGCAACGTAGCCGATGCGGCCATGCCAGGAGTCGCCGCCATCGCTGGCGATGGTGACCTCCGTGCCCGGCGCCACCCGGCCCAGCAGCGGCTCGGGCGCGAAGCTGCGCACCCAGATCTCGCCGCCGATCGCCATGGAGTAGACGGCGGCCCCCGGCAGCAGCACGCTGCCCGGCTCCACCACCCGCGTCATCACCGTGCCGTCGGCCGGCGCCGACAGCACCGTGTTGGCGAGCTGGGTGCGGGCGAGCTGCTCGGCGGCCTCGGCGGCGCGCAGATTGGCGCGGGCGGCCTCGATATCCTCCTTGCGCGGCCCCGCCACCGCCTCGGCCAGGCTGGCCTGGGCCTGCGCCAGCCCGGCGCGGGCAGCGTCCAGCCCCATGCGCGCCTCGTCGAACGAGGCGCGGGAGGTGGCGCTGGTGCGCACCAGCTCCTCCTGGCGGGTGAAGGTGGCCTGGGCGTTGACCAGCGTCGCCTGGGCGCTGGCGACGGCGGCGCGCAGGCGGTCTAAGGTCTCGCGCCGCGTGCCGGCCAGCAGCAGGTCGAGCTGCGCCGCCGCCGCCTCCCGCCGGGCCGCCATCAGATCGACCGCGTGGCGGTAGGTGGCGCCGTCCAGCTCGGCCAGCACCTCGCCGCGCTTCACCGCGTCGCCCTCGCGTTTGGCCATTTTCTGCAGCGTGCCCTCGGCGTTGAAGGCGAGGTCCACCTGGCGGATCTCGACGTTGCCGAACAGCGTGCCCGGCGCCGGCTCGGAATTGGCCCGCACCACCGCCAGCCAGACCACGCCCCCGAGCACGGCCAGCGCCACCGCCACGCCGCCGATCCGTCGCACCATCGCCGTTGCCGCCACCGTCACGCTCCTGTCTGCGCCCTGCCTGGACGATAAGCCGGTCTGCCGCCTTGATCCCGATCAATCGCAGGGCGGGGTGCCGGCATGATAGCAGCGGATCGTGTAACACGGTGTCTCACCGCAACGTCCATCCTCGCCGCTTGACCGGCGCGGGCGCGGTGGACCGAAATGCCGCCAGACAGCCCGCAAGGAGGCGATTTTGGCGGCATTCGAGGCGGGTTTTGACGCGATCGCGGCGGATTTGCCAGCGATTCGGGACGAATTGGCGCGCCTGGTGGCCTGCGACACCAGCTTTCCGCCCGGCGACGGCTATGCCGCCTTCGCCGACCTGGTGGAGGCGATGGTGCGCCCGCTCGGGCTGCCGACGCGGCGGGTGACGGTGCCGCCGGCGCTGTGGCGGGGCGGCGGGGCGGCCGGCGAGCGGGTCAACCTGATAGCCGGGGCGGGGCGCGGCCGGCCGGTGTGCAGCCTGTATTTCCACACCGACACGGTGCCGCCCGGCGATGGCTGGACCCACGACCCGCTGGTGCTGACGCCGGTGGGGGACCGGCTGGTCGGGCGCGGCACGGCGGACATGAAGGGCAGCATCGCCGCCGTGCTGGCCGCCCTGCGCGCGGCGCAGCGCCATGGCGTGGCGCTGGAGTTCGACCCGGTGCTGCTGCTGTGCACCGACGAGGAGGGCGGGCTGTATCCCGGCATCCGCTACCTGGCCGAGCAGGGGCTGGTGGAGGGCCATCTGCTCAGCTTCAACGGCGGGGCGGCGCCGCGCATCTGGGCCGGGTGCTTCGGCAGCTTCGACCTGCGCGTGACCGTCACCGGCCGCGCCGCCCATTCCGGCGACCCCGGGGCCGGGGTGAACGCGGTGGAGGCGGCGGTGCCGCTACTGGAGGCGCTGCTGGCGCTGAAGCCGCGCGTGGAGGCGCGGGTGTCCGCGCTGCCGCCGCCGCCGCACAACCAGGGCCGCCCACTGCACGGCCTGCTGACCATCGCGGCGGCGCATGGCGGGCAGAAGGGCTCCTCCCTGCCCGCCAGCTTCGAAGTGCTGATCAACCGCCGCTACGCGCCCGAGGAGGCGTTCGAGGCCGCGCTGGCCGAGCTTCACGAGACCATCGCGGCGGCGATGCGCGGCGGCCCGGCGCTGGGCGCCGCGGTCGAACTGGTCGGCCATCTGGCGCCGGTGTCCGACCCGACCGGGCCGCACTGGCCGCGCTGGCAGGCGGCGCTGTCGCGCGGGTTCGGCTTCGCGCCGGCGGCGTTCCGCGCCTGGGGCTCCTCCACCAGTTCGGACATGGGCTGGGTGCAGCGGGCCGGCATCCGCGAGATCCTGCTCGGCGGGCTGTCGCGGCCGGACAACAACGTGCACGGCGCGGACGAGTTCACCACCGGGGCCGACCTGATCGCCCTGGCGCGCAGCGTGCTTGCGTATTTGGCAAAGCAGCCGCCACGAGACTAGCCTGCAGCAAAACCGGGGAGACTTGGCATGACACCGATCCGTCTGGACCGCCGCGCGTTCCTGACCGCCGCCACCGCCTTGCCGCTCGCGGCCGCCGCCCCCGCGCCTGTCGTGGCGCAAGGCGCGCCGAAGCGCGGCGGCACGCTGCGCATCTCGGTGGACCAGGCCGCCAGCGTGCTCAACCCGCTGAAGGCGCGGGTGAACCCGGAATACCTGCTGGGCGAGCTGCTGTACAGCGGCCTGACCCGCCTCGCCCCGGACATGACCGCCGAGCCCGACCTCGCGCTGTCCTGGACCAGCTCGCCCGACCTCACCGAATGGACCTTCACGCTGCGGCCCGGCCTGGTGTTCCACGACGGCAGCCCCTGCACGGCGCAGGATGTGGCGGCCAGCTTCGCCGCCATGCTCGACCCCAAGACCGCCTCCGCCGCGCGCACCAATATCGGGCCGGTGGACAGCGTGACCGCCACCGGCGCCACCACCGCGGTGTTCAAGCTGAAGGCGCCCTATGCCGACCTGCCGGTGGCGCTGGCCTACACCAATGCCAAGATCGTCCCGGCCAAGGTGATCGCCGGCGGGCTCGACCGGCTGATGCGCGAGGCGATCGGCACCGGACCGTTCCGGCTGGTGAGCTACGAGGCCGACCGCCAGGTGGTGGTGGCCCGCAACGACACCTATTACGACCGCGCCCGCCCCTATCTGGACCGCGTCGAGATGGTGGTCTACCCGGACCCCACCGCCGAGGCTTCCGCGCTGATGGCCGGCGACACCGACCTGATGGCCAACGCCGCGCCCTCGGAATTCGGCCGGCTCTCCATGGCGGACGGGGTGGCGCCGCTGCGCACGCCCTCCGGCCAGTTCCTCAACGTCAACATGGGCTGCGACCAGAAGCCGTTCAGCGACGTGCGGGTGCGCCAGGCGCTGGCGCTGACGGTGGACCGCACCGCGATGGTCGGCTTCGTCGCCGAGGGCTACGGCACACCGGGGCAGGATTCGCCGATCAACCCCGCCTACCACTTCTTCAAGGACGTGCCGCACAAGGCGCCGGACATCGCGGCGGCGAAAAAGCTGCTGGCCGAGGCCGGCCATGCCGACGGACTGGACCTGACGCTGATCGCCTCCGACCGGCCGGGCACCCGTGCCCAGCTTGCCGTGGCGTTGCGCGAGATGGCCAAGCCGGCCGGGTTCCGCATCACCGTGCAGACCATGCCGCACGCCACCTATCTGGAGCAGGTGTGGAAGAAGGGGCCGTTCTATGTCGGCTTCTACAACATGCAGGCCACCGCGGACGCGATCTTCTCGCTGCTTTACACCTCCAACGCCGCCTGGAACGAAACCCGCTGGAACAACGCCGCGTTCGACAAGCTGGTGGACCAGGCGCGGGTGACGCTGGACGAGGGCAAGCGGCGCGCGCTGTACGGCCAGGCGCAGCTGCTGATGAACCAGCAGGTGCCCTCGGTGATCCCGGTGTTCTTCGACCTGCTGGCCGCCCGGCGCCGCTGGGTGGAGGGCTACAAGCTGCACCCGCGCGGCGCGGTGTTCCGGCTGGACCATGTCTGGCTGGGCGAGGGCGCGCCGAAGCGAGGATAGGCGATGTCCGCCCGCTGGCTGCTGCGGCGGCTGCTGCTGATCGGCTACACGCTGCTGGTGGTGTCGCTGCTGGTGTTCGCCATCACCCAGGTGCTGCCGGCCGACGCGGCGGTGACGCTGCTGGGCGAGAACGCGACGCCGGATGCGCTGGCGGCGGTGCGCGTGCAGCTGGGGCTGAACGACCCGGTGTGGCTGCAATACGCGCATTGGCTGGGCGGGCTGCTGCACGGGGATTTCGGCACCTCCATGCGCAGCGGCCAGCCGGTGCTGCCGGTGATGCTGACCGCGCTGTCGCGCTCGCTGCTGCTGGCGGTGCTGTCGATCGGGCTGATGCTGGCGGTGGCGGTGCCGCTGGGCGTGCTGGCGGCGCTGCGGCGCGGCGGCGCGATCGACCTGCTGGCCGGGCTGGTGGCCTATCTGGGTGTGTCGCTGCCGGAGTTCGTCACCGCCACGCTGCTGCTGATCCTGTTCGCCGACATGCTGCACTGGCTGCCGGCCACCGGCTACGTGCCGCTGGCCGAGAACCCTGCCGACAGCCTGCGCCACCTGGTGCTGCCGGTGGTGACGGTCAGCCTGATCCTGGTGGCGCATGTCTCGCGCATGATGCGCTCGGAGACCATCGACGTGCTGCACAGCGACTACGCCCGCGCCGCCCGGCTGAAGGGCCTGTCGCCGGCCACCGTGCTGTTCCGCCACGTGCTGCGCAACGCGCTGCTGCCGGTGGTGACCATCGTGGCGCTGGACGTGGGCTACCTGCTGGGCGGGATCATCGTGGTGGAGGAGATCTTCGCCATCCCCGGCATCGGGCGGCAACTGATCGTGGCGATCCAGAACCGCGACCTGCCCTCGATCCAGGCCGGGGCGCTGGTGATGGCGGCGACCTATGCGGTGGCGAATTTCCTGGCCGACGTGGCCTATGCGGTGCTGGACCGGCGGATTCGCTATGATTGAGAGCACAGGCGGGCCGCGCGGCCTGGCCCCCGGACCTTGCACGTGATCCGCCGGCTCCTCCGCACGCCCCAGGGGGCCATCGGCGTGGTGCTGCTGGCGCTGGTGGCGCTGGCCTGCGTGTTCGGCCCCGCGCTGGCCCCGCGTGACCCGGAGGCGCTGGATTTCCTCGGCCGGTTCCACCCGCCGGGCGCCGGCCACTGGCTGGGCGCCGACCAGCTTGGCCGCGACGTGCTCAGCCGGCTGCTGGTGGGGGCGCGCACCACCGTGCCGCTGGCGCTGCTGGCCACCCTGCTCGGCACCCTGTCCGGCGCGGTGCTGGGCACGCTGTCGGCCTATCTCGGCGGGCGCTGGGACGAGGCGATCATGCGCACCGTCGATGCCGTGATGGCGGTGCCCGGCCTGCTGCTGGCGCTGCTGATCGCCTCCACCCTGGGCAAGAGCGGCGGCAACGCCATGATCGCCGTCGCCGTCGCCTTCGTTCCGGGCATGACCCGCGTCACCCGCAGCGTGGCGCTGGCCGCACGCCGGCAGGACTACGTGGCCGCCGCGATCGCCCGCGGCGAGGGCGGCGCCTGGATCGTGCTGCGCGAGATGCTGCCCAACGTGGCCGCCCCGGTGGTGATCGAGACCACCATCCGCGTGTCGTTCGCGGTGATGCTGTTCGCGACCCTGAGCTTCCTCGGCCTGGGCGCGCAGCCGCCCTCCTCCGAATGGGGGCTGATGGTGGCCGAGGCGCGGCGCTTCCTGCACCAGGCGCCGTGGATGATCGCCGCCCCGGGCGGGGCCATCGCGCTGACCGCGATCGGCTTCAACCTGCTGGGCGACGGGCTGCGCGACGCGCTGAACCCGCGGGACGAGCGATGATCCTGCAGATCGACGACTACTCGCTGGACTACGCCACCCGCGCCGGCCCGCGCCGGGTGCTGGACGGGGTGAGCCTGTCCATCGCCGCCGGCGAGGTGCTGGGGCTGGTCGGCGAGAGCGGCTCGGGCAAGACCTCGCTCGCCTGGGCGATCATGCGCGCCCTGCCCGGCAATGCCCGCGAGAGCGGCGGCGCCATCCGGCTGGCGGGGCAGGACCTGCGCGGCCTGGGCGGCGCGGCGCTGCGCGCCATCCGCGGCAAGCGCATCGGCATGGTGTTCCAGGACCCGGCCACCTCGCTGAACCCCACCCTCACCCTGGGCCGGCAACTGACCGAGGTGCTGGAGCGCCACCAGGGCCTGTCGCGCGCCGATGCCTGGCGCGCCGGCACCTGCCTGCTGGCCCGCGTGGAGCTGCGCGACCCGGCGGCGATGATGCGCCGCTATCCGCACGAGGTCTCCGGCGGCGAGAAGCAGCGCGTGGTGATCGCCACCGCCTTCGCCTGCCGGCCCGAGCTGATCCTGTTCGACGAGCCGACCACGGCGCTGGACGTGATCACCGGCGCGCGCATCCTCGACCTGTTCGCCCGGCTGCGGCGGGAGACCGGGGTGGCAGGGCTGTATATCTCCCACGACCTGTCGCTGGTGGCCCGCGTGGCGGACCGGGTGGCGGTGCTGGAGCAGGGCCGTATCGTGGAGGAGGCACCGCCCGCCCGGCTGTTCACCGCGCCGCGCGATGCCTATACGCGCCGGCTGATCACCGCCGTGCCGCACCCGGACCGCCGGCTGGTGGAGGACGCGCCCGGCGGCGCCGCGCTGCTGGACCTGCGCGGCATCACCGTGCGCTATGGCCGCGCCGGCCTGTTCGCCCGCCGACGCCCGGCCGCCGTGCGCGGCGTCAGCCTGGAGGTGCGGGCGGGCGAGATCCTGGGGCTGGTCGGCGAATCCGGCTCCGGCAAGTCCAGCATCGCGCGCGCCGCCACCGGGCTGGCGGCCTTCCAGGGCAGCCTGGCGCTGGATGGCCGGCCGGTGGCGGCGATGGACCGGGCCTATCGCCGCGCCGTGCAGATCGTGTTCCAGCATCCGGATTCCTCGCTGAACCCGCGCCACAGCGTGGCCCAGCTGCTGGCCCGGCCGCTGCGCCTGTATGGCGGCGACCTGGCCGAGATTCCGCGCCTGCTGGAGCAGGTGCGCCTGCCCGCCGACTACGCCCGGCGCTACCCGCACCAGCTTTCCGGCGGCGAGAAGCAGCGCGTCGCCATCGCCCGCGCCTTCGCCGCCCGGCCGCGGCTGGTGATCTGCGACGAGATCACAGCGGCGCTGGACGTGTCGGTGCAGGCGGCGGTGATCGAGCTGCTGCTGGAACTGCGCCGCGCCCACGGCACTGCCTATCTTTTCATCACCCACGACCTCAACCTGGTGCGCCAGATCGTCCACCGCATCGCCGTGATGCGGGCCGGCGAGCTGGTGGACCTGCTGCCCGCCGCCGCCCTGCCCACCGCCCGCACCCACCCCTATACCCGCGAACTCATGGACGCCTGCCCCGCCCCCATCGGCTGAGGAGACCACGATGACACCGACCGACCTGCTGGCCCGCATCGACGAGCGCGCCTGCCTCGATTTCCTGTCCGCCATGGCGCGGCACAAAAGCTACACCCAGACCGCCGGCGAGCGCGAGCTGGCCGCCTTCATGGCCGATTCCATGCGCAAGCTGGGGCTGGACGCCAGGCTCACCTCGGTGGAGGGCGAGCGCGTCAACGCGCTGGGCACCTGGCGCGGCACCGGCGGCGGCAAGAGCCTGCTGTTCAACGGCCATGTCGACACCAACCCGGTGAGCGAGGGCTGGACCGTCGATCCCTGGGGCGGGAAGGTGGACGACCGCTTCATCTACGGCATCGGCGTCTCCAACATGAAGGCCGGCGACGCCGCGTATTTCTGCGCGGTGAAGACGCTGGTCGACGCCGGGGTGCGGCTGAAGGGCGACGTGATCCTCACCTACGTGGTCGGCGAACTGCAGGGCGGGGTCGGCACCATCGCGCTGATCGACCAGGGGGTGCGGGCGGATTACTTCGTGAACTCGGAGCCGACCGACCTCGCGGCGCTGACCATGCACGCGGCGGCGTTCGTGTTCACCATCGAGCTGTTCGGCAACACCCGCCACATGTCCAAGCGCGAGCAGGCGGTGGATGCCATCGCCGCCGCCTGCGACCTGATCCCCAGGCTGAACGCCATGACCTTCTCCGGCGCGGCCACGCCCGAGCATGCCGGCATCAACCGGGTGCATGTGGGCGTGGTGCATGGCGCGCTGGGGCGGGACCTGCACGAGTGGCGCCCGCCGCAGGTGGCCGACTATGTGCGCATCAAGGGCTCCGGCCGCTTCGCCCCCGGCCAGACCCGCGAGGGCGCGCTGGACGATCTGCGCGCCGAACTGGACCGGCTGGAGGCGCGCGTTCCCGGCCTGAAGGCGGTGCTGACGCCGGAGGACCAGATGGGCCGGCCGATGATGCCCTCCTTCGAGGTCGCGCGGGACAGCCGGATCGTGCGGGCGATCAACGCCGCCTATCGCCAGGTGCGCGGCAGCGAACAGCCGACCGGGGCGATCACCCCGCCTGGCTTCTACGGCACCGATGCGGCGCATCTGTATCGGCGGGCGGGGATGGAAGGCATCGTCTGCGGCCCGGGCGGGCGCTACAACACCATGCCGGACGAGCGGGTGGATATCGGCGACTACCTGGACATGATCCGCATCTACCTGCTGACCATCCTGGAGATCTGCGAAGTGGACACTCCAAACGAATAAAGTTTTTTTGCTTCTTTTTGTTCACAAAAAGAGGATTGTTCTTTTTTGAAGAAAAAAACCAAAAAACTTTTACTCGTTTAGAGTCAGATGAACTGGCCGCGGAGGAAGCCCAGCGCCGGCAGGGGCTTCCAGCCGCGCGGCAGGTCGGCGCGGCGCACCGGCGCCACGCTGTAGCGCGGCGGCGGCTGCTGGCAGCTTTTCAGGAAGGCGAGGTAGGCCAGCACCTGCTGCTCCCGCCAGGCGCGGTCGGCCAGGGCGGCCGCCCGGCTGGGGAAGATTTCGGCCACCCGGTTGCGGCGCCCGATGGACGCGACCACAGCCCACAGCGTATCGTCACTGGTCCGCTGAAGGCTGATAACCTGGCTCATCCGAGGCGTGAACTCGTCATCGCGCACCGCGTCCCGCGTTCATCGCGCAACCCTATCGCCGCAATCCCGGCCCGTCACCACCCAAACTCAACCGCCGCCGATCTTGGGGATCAGCACGATCTCGCTGCCCTCGTTCAGCGGCGCGTCATAGGCATCCTGGTAGATTTCACCGTCGATCGCCACCGCCATCCCGTCCTCGACCTGCTTTCCCAGGCCGGGAAAGCGCTGGTCGAGTTCCAGGATCAGGCGGCGGAAGGTCGTCGCCGCCACCTCGAACTCGCTCTCGCCGCCGGTGAACTGGCGCCAGGCCGAGCCCGAGATGACGACATGCGGCATCAGCCGACGCCGCTATCCACCGCGGCGCGCAGCTTCGGCGGCGACATCGGCAGCGCGTGCATGCGGATGCCGAGCGCGCCGCGGATGGCGTTGGCCACCGCGGCCATCGGCGGCACGATCGGCACCTCGCCCACGCCGCGCACGCCGAACGGGTGGCGGGGGTTCGGCACTTCCACCATCACCGCCTCGATCATCGGCAGGTCGGAGGCGACCGGCACGCGGTAGTCGAGGAAGCCGGCGTTGTCCATCAAGCCCTTGGTGTTATAGACATATTCCTCGTTCAGCGCCCAGCCGATGCCCTGCACGGCGCCGCCCTGGATCTGCCCTTCCACGTAGCTGGGATGGATCGCCCGGCCGACATCCTGCACCGCAGTGTAGCGCAGCACGGTGACGTGGCCGGTCTCCTTGTCCACTTCCACGTCGCAGATATGCGCGCCGAAGCCCGGGCCGGCGCCCTGGGCGTTCAGCGACACCTCGGCGCCGATCGGCCCGCCGGTCTTGGCGGCCTTCAGCGCGATCGCCGCCAGCGGCAGCGGGTCGAAGCCGCCGGCATTGGCGCCGGCCGGCACCGCCTGCCCGTCCTTCCACTCCACCGCCTCGGGCGGGATGTCCCAGATCATCGCCGCGCGGGTCTTGAGCTGCTCGATCACGTTCTCGGCCGCCTGCACGGTCGCCATGCCGGTAGCGTAGGTGACGCGGCTGCCGCCGGTCACATGGGTGAAGCCGATCGAGGCGGTGTCGGCCACGATCGGGCGGACATGCTCCACCGGAATGCCCAGCACCTCGGCCGCCATCATCGCCATCGAGGCGCGCGAACCGCCGATATCCGGGCTGCCCGACACCACGTTGACGCTGCCGTCCTCGTTGATGAACACCGAGGCGGAGCTTTCGCCGCCGATGTTGAACCAGAAGCCGGTGGCGATGCCGCGCCCCTGGTTCGGGCCCAGCGGCGCCTTCCAGTGCGGATGGTTCTTGGCGGCGGCCAGCACCTGCTCGTAGCCGATCTCGGCGAAGGTCACGCCATAGGCGGTCTTGGTGCCCGCCTTCGCCGCGTTCTTCTCGCGCAGCGCGATCGGGTCCATGCCCAGCTTGCGCGCCAGATCGTCCACGGCGCTCTCGGCCGCGAACGAGGCGATCGGCGCGCCCGGGGCACGGTAGGCCGCCACTTTCGGTCGGTTGCTGACCACGTCGTAGCCGACCACGTCGACGTTCTTGAGGTCATACATGGCGAAGGCGCACATGCAGCCCGGCTGCACCGGGGAGCCGGCGAAGGCGCCCGCCTGGTATTTCAGCACCGCCTGGGCGGCGGTGATGATGCCGTCCTTGGTGGCGCCCAGCTTCACGTCGATCACCGCGCCGGAGGTGGGGCCGGTGGCGCGGAACACGTCCTCGCGCGTCATCACCATCTTCACCGGGCGGCCGGTCTTGCGCGCCATCGCCAGCGCCAGCGGCTCCAGGTACACCACCGTCTTGCCGCCGAAGCCGCCGCCGATCTCGGCCGGCGTCACCTTCAGGTTGGACATCTCCATGCCCAGCAGCTTGGCCACGTACGCGCGGATCATGAAATGACCCTGGCTGCTGGAGATGATGTGGCACTGCCCGTCGGCGCCGGCCGAGGCGATGCAGGCATGCGGCTCGATATAGGCCTGGTGCACCGGCTGGGTGCTGTAATGGCCCTCGACGATCACATCGGCCTGCGCGAACCCGGCGGCGACGTCGCCCACCGTGAAATGCACCTTCTTGGCGATGTTGGACGGCTTCTCGGGCTTCGGCGTCACGTTGGCGGTGAACATGTCGGCGTGCAGCAGCGGCGCATCGGGCGCCATCGCCGCCTCGACATCGATCACGTGCGGCAGCACCTCGTAGGTCACGTCGATCAGGTCGCAGGCGGCCGCGGCCACCTCGTCGCTGATCGCGCACACTGCGGCCACGGCGTGGCCCTCATAGAGCACCTTGCCGCGCGCGATGCAGTTCAGCGACAGGTCACGAAAGTTCATCGGCCCCTCGCCGACGAAGGCTTCCTCGCTGGGGATGTCCGGGAAGTCGGCGGCGGTCACCACCCCTTTCACGCCCGGCAGGGCGAGCGCCTTGCTGGCGTCGATGCTCACGATGCGGGCATGCGCGTGCGGGCTGCGCTTCACGCGCCCCATCAGCATGCCGGGCATGGTGTAGTCGGCGCCGAAGGTGGCGCGGCCGGTCACCTTGTCCACGCCGTCGGGGCGGACCGGGCGGGTGCCGACGACCTTGAGATCAGATTTGTTTCCGATGAACGTCATGGCCTGTCACTCCCCAGCGGGTGCGCCGGCGCGCATCTCGGCGGCGGCATCGAGAACGGCACGGATGATCTTGTCATAGCCGGTGCAGCGGCACAGATTGCCGGCCAGCCAATAGCGTGCCTCGGTTTCGGTCGGGTCCGGATTGTGGTCCAGCAGCGCCTTGGCCGCAACCAGGAAGCCCGGGGTGCAGAAGCCGCATTGCAGCGCGGCATGCTCCAGGAACTTGCGCTGCAGCGGGTGCAGCACGTCGCCGTTGGCGATACCCTCGATGGTGGTGATCGACTTGCCTTCGGCCTCCACGGCCAGCATCAGGCAGGAGCAGACCAGCCGCCCGTCGACGATCACGCTGCAGGCGCCGCAATCGCCGCTGCTGCAGCCTTCCTTGCTGCCGGTCAGGTTCAGGTCGTCGCGCAGCGCGTCCAGCAGGCTGTTGCCCGGCTGGCAGAGAAACTCGGCGGGTTCGCCGTTGACGGTGGTGGTGACGTGAATCTTGCTCATCTTGATCGTGCTCCTGCGCGCAATGTCATCAAGAACGCGCAGCTGCGCGCTCGAACGCGATGGCCGCCGCCCGCCGGGCCAGCACGCCGGCGACCTTGATCCGGAAGTCGATGGTGCCGCGCTTGTCGTCGATCGGCTTGCAGGCGTCGCGCGCCGCCAGGTCCAGCTTGGCCAGCGCGTGCTCGTCCAGCTTGCTGCCCACCAGCGCGGCGGCGCAATCGGCCACCAGCAGCGCGGTCGGCGCCACCGCGCCCAGCGACACCCGTGCGGCTGTGCACACGCCCGCCGCATCCAGCGTCACGTTCACGCCGGCGCCGACCACGGCGATGTCCATCTCAGTGCGCGGGATGAAGCGCAGATAGGCATCGGCGGAGCGCGGCGCGCGCTTGGGCAGGTGGAACTCCACGATGAACTCGTCGCGCGCCAGGCTGGTGCGGCCCGGCCCGGTGACCACCTGCTCCACCGGCACGGTGCGGCGGCCTTTGGGGCCGGCGATCACGGCGGTGGCGCCGGCGGCGATCATCGCCGGCACGCTGTCGGCGGCCGGCGAGGCGTTGCACAGATTGCCGGCCAGCGAGGCGCGGCCCTGCACCTGGGTGGAGCCGATCAGGTTGGTGGCCTCCACCACGCCCGGATAGACGGCGGCCAGCGCGGCATGCTCGCCGATCATGGCGCCGGAGGTGGCGGCCCCGATCACGAACCCGCCATCCACCTCGCGGATGCCGATGATGCCGGGGATCTTCTTGGTATCGACGATCAGTGCCGGCCTGGTGCGGCCGGAGCGGAGCTGGACCAGCAGGTCGGTACCGCCGGACAGCACCTTCGCGAGGCCCGAGGCACCCGCCAGGAGGCCGATCGCCTCGTCAACCGTCGCCGGTGCGGCGTAGCTTAAACTGGACATGTGTGCTCCCGAATTCGCGGTCATGCGTGGCTTTATGGCGGGTCCGGAGGGGCTGCCCCCAAACCCGCAGGCCCCAAGCGTACCCCAGCGGCGGCGGATGGTCGAGTGCCCACCCGCCGCCGTGCGGTGCTAGCCCGCCGGGCGCGGCTGCAGCGGCGGCATCACGTCGGGCGGCAACGGGCAGACATAGGGGGTCTCGCGCGTGCGCTCCGCCAGATCGGCCTTGGCCGCGGCCACCAGCGCCGGGTCGCGGATGGCGTCCAGCGCGGTCGCCGCCATCACCTTGGCCACGTGCACCATGCCCTTCTTGGCCATCGGCGTCTTGCCCTGGGCGGTGAGCTGCCAGGAATGGAACGGTGTGCCCACCGCGCAGGTCGCCCCGTCCGCCTGCACCAGCGGCACCACCCAGGACACGTCGCCCACATCCGTCGAGCCGATCATCGGCACCCCGGTCTGGCCCAGCGGCAGGATCGCCTCGGCCAGCGGCTCGTCGCGCCGCATCGGCAGGCCGGCCTTCTTGTAGGGGGCGGCAAGGTCCTCGTCGGACAGCGTCGCCTGGATGGCGCGGGCGAAGGCGCGGTCGGCATCGTCCCATTGCGGCGGGCCCAGCCGCTCGAAATTCACCTGCATCGCCCGCTCCAGCGGCGCGTTGCCCATCAGGTTGGAGACGGCGCTGATCACCTTGATGTCCACCGCGGTCTCGGTCATCAGCGCGGCGCCCTCGGCCACCTTGCGCACCCGGGCCACCAGCGCCTGCATCTGCGCCAGGTCGCGCGCCCGCACGGCGTAGCGCACCACGGCGCGGCCCTGCACCACGTTCGGCGCCACCCCGCCGGCATCCAGATAGGCGTAGTGGATGCGCGCGTCGCTCGGCATGTGCTCGCGCAGGTAGTTCACCCCCACGCTCATCAATTCCACCGCGTCCAGCGCCGAGCGGCCCAGATGCCGCGCGGCGGCGGCATGGCTGGCGCGGCCGGTGAAGGTGAAGTCCAGCCGCGTATTGGCCAGCGACTGCGCGTCGTTCACCGCGCTGAAATGCATCGGGTGCCAGGTGATGGCGATATCGACGTCCTTGAACGCCCCCTCGCGCACCATGAACGCCTTGGCGGCCCCGCCCTCCTCGGCCGGGCAGCCGTAATAGCGCACCCGGCCCTTCACGCCGTTCGCGTCCAGCCAGTCCTTCACCGCCGTGGCGGCCAGCAAGGCGGCCGAGCCGAGCAGGTTGTGGCCACAGCCATGCCCCAGCCCGTTGCCCGGCAGCGGCCGCGGCTCGGCCACGCCGGCCTCCTGGCTCAGCCCCGGCAGCGCGTCGTATTCGCCCAGGATGGCGATCACCGGCCCCTCGTCGCCAGCCTCGCCCATCACCGCGGTCGGGATGCCGGCGATGCCCTCGGTGACGCGGAAGCCCTGGGCGCGCAGCATGTCGGTATGCTCGGCCACCGAGGCGAACTCGGTATAGGCGATCTCGGGCTTGTCCCATATCCGGTCCGACAGCGCCTCGAACGCCGCCTTCTTGGCATCAACCAGGGTCCAGATCTCTTCATCGTTGCGCATGCGCGGCTCCTGTGGGGGGGATGGCGCAGGATAGGCCGGTATGGCCGGATTTCCCAGGCCGCCCCCTCCCCGTGGCTGGCCGGGCGCCGCACCGCTATGCTGGCGCATGGCCCCGCCCCTTCCCCCCGCCTATTTCCTGCCGCGCGCCCTGCTCGCCGAGGGCTGGGCGCGCGACGTGCTGCTCACCTGCCGGCCCGACGGGCGGATCGCCACGGTCGCCGCCGGCATGGCCTGCCCGCCGGGCGCGGTGCGGCTGCCCGGCGCGGCGCTGCCGGGGCTGGCCAACCTGCACAGCCACGCCCACCAGCGCGCCATCGCCGGGCTGGGCGAGGCCGCGGGGCCTGGCAACGCGGGGCCGGGCAACGCGGGGCCGGGCGCCGCCGGCGACAGCTTCTGGAGCTGGCGCGAGGCGATGTACCGCGCCGTCGCGGCGCTGGACCCGCCGCTGTTCGAGGCGGTGGCCGCCCAGCTCTACGTCGAGATGCTGAAATCCGGCTTCACCACGGTCGCCGAGTTCCACTACCTGCACCACGCCCCGGATGGCCGCCCCTACGCCGACCCCGCCGAGATGAGCCTGCGCGTGCTCGCCGCCGCCGCCACCGCGGGCATCGGGCTCACCCTGCTGCCGGTGCTGTATGCCGCCGGCGGCTTCGGCGGCGCGCCGGCCGGGCCGGGCCAGCGCCGCTTCGTGCACGACATCGACGGCTTCCTGCGCCTGCTGGCGCGGCTGCGGGCGTTGACCCAGCCAGCGGGGGGGCAGCCGGATGGGGCGCTGCCGGGCGTAGTGCTGGGCGTGGCGCCGCACTCGCTGCGCGCGGTGCCGCCGGAGGCCCTGGCGGCGCTGCTGGCCGCCGCCCCGGACGGCCCGGTGCATATCCATGTCGCCGAACAGCCGCGCGAGGTGGCGGACTGCCTCGCCCAGACCGGCCAGCGCCCGGTGGAATGGCTGCTGGCCCATGCGCGGCCGGATGCGCGCTGGTGCCTGGTGCACGCCACCCACATGACCGGGGCCGAAACCGCCGCCCTGGCCGCCAGCGGCGCGGTCGCCGGGCTGTGCCCGACCACCGAGGCCAACCTGGGCGACGGCATCTTCCCCGCCGAGGCGTTCCTGGCCGCCGGCGGGCGCTTCGGCATCGGCTCGGACAGCCACATCTCGGTCAGCCCGGTGGAGGAGCTGCGCTGGCTGGAATACGCCCAGCGCCTGGCCACCGGCCGCCGCGCCGTGCTGGCCGGCGGACCGGGCCGTTCCACCGGCCGGGCATTGTTCGACGCGGCGCTGGCCGGCGGCACGGCGGCCAGCGGCCATGGCCCCGCCGGCCTGGTGGCGGGCGGGCGCGCCGACATCGTGGTGCTGGACACCAGCCACCCGCTGCTGCTGGCGCGCGACGGCGACGCGCTGCTCGACAGCTGGATCTTCGCCGGCAACGCGCCGCTGGTGCGCCATGTGGTGGCCGCCGGGCGCCACGTGGTCGCCGATTTCCGCCACGCCGCCGAGGCCGCGGTGGCCCGCCGCTTCGCCGCCGCCATGACGACATTGGCCGAATAGCGCAGGAAGGTTTCACAGAGAGACGTAGAGGCGACGAGAAGAGCGGCAGTTCGCCGCGCCCGGCTGCCGTGGAGACACCCCGCCTCGTCGCCTCTACGTCTCGTCGCGAACCTGCCCCGTTTGTGAACCTGCCCCGCCCGGCTCCAGCAGCTGGCTGACCTTGTTGGCGAGTTCCACCAGCCGGTAGGGTTTCTGCAACAGCCCGATGCGGCTGTCCTGGCCGCCGGGCGGCGCCGCGTCATCCGGGTAGCCCGAGGTGAACAGTACCCGCAGCGACGGCCGCAACGCGCGGGCCTGTTGCGCGAGCTGGTGGCCACTCACGCCGCCCGGCATGACGATATCGGTGAACAGCACGTCCACGCCGGGTGTTGTCCGGATCACCTCAAGCCCCTGCTGCCCGTTCGGCACCGCGATCACCCGGTAGCCCAGCCATTCGAGCTGGTTGGCCACCACGCGGCGCACCGCCTCGTCATCCTCCACCAGCAGGATCGTGCCCTGGCCGCCCGGGGCATCCCGCGCCACCGCAGCCACCTCGGCCGGCGCCGCGGCACCGGCCGCCCGGGGGAGACGCAGGGTGACGCGGGTGCCGCGGCCGACCTCGGAGGCGATCTCCACCTGCCCGCCGGACTGGTGGACGAAGCCGAACACCATGCTGAGCCCCAGGCCGCTGCCCTTGCCGAACGCCTTGGTGGTGAAGAACGGCTCGAAGGCGCGCGAGGCCACCTCCGGCGTCATCCCGGTGCCGGTGTCGGTTACGGCGATGGTCACATAGCCGCCCGGCGGCGCATCGCCCGCCGCCCGGCTGGCATGGCCGGTCTCCACCCGCAGCCGCCCGCCCTCCGGCATGGCGTCGCGCGCGTTGATGCACAGGTTGAGCACCGCGTTTTCAAGCTGCGGCGCGTCGATCACCGCCAGAGCCGGCGCCTCGCCGCCGACGAAGGCGATGTCGATATTCGCGCCGATCAGCCGCCGCACCAGGCCTGCCATCCCGGCCAGCAGCCGGTTGACATCGGTGACCTTCGGGTCGAGCGGATGCAGCCGCGCGAAGCTGAGCAGCCGGCTGGTCAGCTCGGCGCCCCGCTCGGCCGCCGCGAAGATCATCTCCACCGGCTCCAGCAGCGCCGGCTCGGGGGCGACCAGCTCCTTCAGCATCTCGGCATTGCCGATGATGATCGCCAGCAGGTTGTTGAAATCATGCGCAACCCCGCCGGTGAGCTTGCCGACGGCATCCAGCCGCTGCGACTGGCGGAGCTGTTCCTCCAACTGCCGCTGGCGGGTGATGTCCACCATGCTGCCCACCATGCGCACCGGCACGCCGGCGGCGTCGTGGATCACGAAGCCATGGTCGCGCACCAACGCCAGGCTGCCATCCGCCTTGCGGAACCGGTACTCGTCGCGCCACTGCGTCCCGGTGTCGGCCGTGGCGGCGGCCTGGCGGCCGGCCACCACGCGCTGGCGGTCCGGCGGGCAGACGCGCTCGGCCCACCAGTCGAATCCGGGGGCAAGCTCGCTGTCCTGGTAGCCGAACTGGGTCTGCACGCCCTCGCTCCACCAGATCGTCCCGGCTGCCAGGTCCCAGTCCCACACCACATCGGCGGTCGCCCGCGCCACCAGCCGGAAGCGCTGCTCGTTCAACGCCACCGATTCCTGGGCCAGCTTGCGCTCGGTGATGTCGCGCTCGATGGCGACCCAGTGCGTCACCGCGCCGGCGATGCCGGTCACCGGGGCCATGGTCGAGTCGGCCCAGAACCGCGAGCCGTCCTGCCGATGGTTCAGCACGTCGCGGCGGATCGGCTGCCCGGCGGCCAGCGCCTCGGCCGCCGCGTCCGCTATCGCGGGCCCCTGCAGCATGCAGCAGGGCCGGCCGATCACCTCCTCGCGCCGATAGCCGGTCTGCCGGCTGAAGGCGGCGTTCACGTAGCAGATCCTTGGGTCCGCCGGGCCGGTCGGCCCGATTTCGCTGATCATCACCGAATCGCTGCTCGCCTCCACCACCCGGCGGAACAGCTCGGTCTCCTCGGCATCGCGCAGCCGGCGCAGCAGCGGGCGCAGCGTGCCGGCCAGCCCCAGCAGCATATCGGCGGTGGCATTGAGGTCCGGCGCGTCTGGCCCGAAGCCGACGCTAAAGGAATAGCGCTCGGCGCCGAGCGAGATCGGCGTCACCACCTGCGAGACGATGCTCTGCATGACCGACAGGCGAATCGCCGGATAGCGCCGCAGCGCGGTATGGTCGATGCCCGACACCACCTGCTGCTGGCCGGTGACCGCGACGGCGCCGACCAGGGAATTGTCGGTGCGCACGTCCATCTCGCGCAGATGGTCCATGTAGGCGGCGGTGAGCGCCGGGGTGCTGGCCTGGCCGGCCACCAGGTGCAGGTGCTCGCCGTCCGGGCCGAGGCGGAAGAACAGGCACAGCATGCTCTGCGTCGCCTCGCGCAGCGCGGCCATCACCATATCGATGGCGATGGCGAAACTGGGCGCGTCCGCCGCGATGCGCAGCAACCGCTCGCGCAGCGCCAGCCGGTCGATGTCCTGCTGGCGGGCGGCGTCCTCGCGCTGGCGCTCCAGCGCGTCCACCGCCATCGCCGCGAGATCCGCCAGGATGGCGTCCTCCTCGGCCGTCATCGGCGGGCGGGCGGCGCAGTCCCGCACCCGTAGCACCCCGGCCAGGCTGCCGTCCGGCATCCGCAGCGGCGCCTCGGCCCGGAACCCGCCCTCCGCGGCGGGCATGCCGCCATCGCCCAGCACGACGGCGGCCGCCTCCGCCCGCAGCAGCGCCCGCGCCAGCCGTTCGATCCGCTCCAGCGACACGGCCAGCACGGTGGCGGGTGCCACCGCGCCGGCCCGCCATGGCGCGCCCTGCCCGGTCCCGCTATCCGTCGCCTCGTTCATCCCATCATACATAAGTCAACATTAGTGCCGGCCGAAGCCCTTTTCGGCGCGGTGCCCGACATCACCCGCCGGCCAGCCGCCAGACCTCGCCTTCCGGCGCGGCGCGCCCCTCGGCCCGCAGCTTGTCCAGATGGGCGGTCACGTTGCGCTCGGCGGCGCGGTGCAGGGCCGGATTCACCTGGGAATACAGCGCCCGCACCAGCGCCAGTGTGGTCTGCGGCCCGGCGGCGAGCTGCGCCAGGATCGCCGCCTCGCGTTGCAGCCGATGGTCGCGCAGGAACGCCACATGGCCGCGCGGGTCGGTGATCGCCGGGCCGTGGCCTGGCAGGTAGATGCGGTCCTCGCGCGCCAGCATGCGGTCCAGGCTGGCGAAATACGCCACCATGTCGCCATGCGGCGGGCTGACCACGGTGGAGGACCAGCCCATCACGTGGTCGGCGCTGAACACCACCCCGTCGTCGCGCGCGAAGCACAGATGGTCGCTGGCATGGCCGGGCGTGTGCAGCGCCGTCCATTCGCCCACCCGGTCGTTGTCCGACAGCGTGTGGTCGGGCACGAAAGCCGGGTCCTGCGGGGTGTGGAAGCCCCAGGTCGGCGCGCCGGTGGCCGCCACCAGCGCCGGCAGCCCGGCCAGGTGGTCGATATGGGTGTGGCTGAGCAGGATGCGCGCCACCCGCCCGCCGGTCGCCGCCAGCACGGCGGCCAGGTGCGCCGGGTCGTCCGGGCCAGGGTCCAGCACGGTGAAGCCGTCCGCCGCCTCGATCAGCCAGGTGTTGGTGCCGTGATAGGTCATCGGCCCTGGATTGGCCGCCACCACGCGGGCGATGCCGGCAAGCACCTCCAGCTTCGCGCCGCGCTCGGGCAAGGGTTCGGTCAGCAGGGCCATGGCGCGTCCTTCCGGAGATTGTTATGTCGCATGACAGTTATGCCGCATCACTAGAGCAATTTGTTTTGTCGCGTGATTCAGACCTCCGGTCATCACGCTCTAATCCTTGCGGACATAGAAGCTGTAGCGCCCCCAGGTCTCCGCCAGCCGGTAGTGCGACCAGGTCTCGGCGAACAGCGGATGGCGGGAAAAATAGGCGATGAAGCTGAATTCCGCGCCGCACCAGGGGATGCCGGGCACGCTGTCCACCACCACCGCGGCCGGCGGGGCGCGGGCGAAATCCTCGGCCACGGTGCGGTAGACGAAGAATTCCGGCCGGCTCATCTCCGCGGGCTCGCGGTAGCGTTCGCCATTGGCTGGGCATGTGGCATAGGCGCCCTCCAGCATCCACATGTTCATGGTGCGCAGGGTCAGGCGCGCATGAGCGTAGTTCAGCGCCGGGTAGACCGGCGAGATGCCGGGCGACAGCACCAGCACGCGCGCGCCCTCGGCGTATTCGTCCAGCAGCCCGGTCAGCCGCGCGATGTCGCTTTTGCCATAGCCCAGCTCGTTCCACGGCGCCTCGCCGGCCTCGATGCAATACAGCGCGAACAGGCAGGCCAGCACCGCCCCGGCCCGGTGCGCGCCCCCCGGCTGGCGCCACGCCTCGGCGCGGTCCAGCCAGCGCGCGCCCAGCACGGTGGCCAGCGCGCAGGCCAGCAATTCCACCGGGACGATATGGTACGACCAGCCCTTGTGCTGCGTCATCGCCGAGGCCAGCGCCCCCAGCGCCGCTAGCCCGAGCAGCCGCGGCAGCGCGTGCGGCGCCGACCAGGGTGGGCGGAAGGCGATCCACAGCAGCGGCGCCAGCAGGATCACCGCGGTGGCCAGCCGCGGCACCAGCAGCACCTCCAGCGGCGTCAGCCCGCCCTGTTCGAGGTACAGGCTCCAGACCAGCGGCACCACCACGCCCAGATATTGCGGGAACACCAGCGGCAGCGAGGCCAGGTAGGCCAGCCAGACGGCGGCCATCAGCCACGGCACCGGGTCGCGCCAGGTCTCGCGCCAGCCATCCCGCCAGCCCAGCCGGCGGCAGCGCCCGGCCAGCAGCGCCAGTTCCACCGCCGCCGGAATGCCCAGGAAATGCGGCTTCAGCGCGAAGCCCAGCCCGGCCAGCACCGCGGTGGTCAGCCGGGCCCGCGGCCGCGCCCCGGCCTCGCGCCGGGCGGCGGCGAGGATGTAGGGGAAGCCGGCGGCGACCATCAGCGTCTCGCGCTGGCCGATATCATAGCCGGCGGCGAACACCATCAGGCCGGGCAGCACGTCCAGCAGCACCCGCTCCACCGGCCCTTCCCGGTCGCGATCGCGCACCCGCAGGGCGAGGTACCAGAGCCAGAACCCGAGCGCGACCAGGCAGAGCTGCAACGCCGGCACGCCGTCGATCCCGGTGGCTCGCGCCAGCGCCGCCGGGATCAGGTTCAGCACGTAGATCAGCGGCGGATTGACGTCGATCAGGTCCACATACAGATGCTCGCCGGCCAGCCAGCGCTGGCTGAAGCTGAGCACGGCGGCGACGTCGTGGTTGATCGGGGGTGCGAACAGGATGGGCAGGAACAGCAGCGGCGGCGCCAGCGCGGGCGCCATGCGGCGCAGCGCCTGCCAGCGCGTGGCGGGGGCTGCGGAACCGCGGGCGTGGGTGCTCATGGCGCATTGTCTGCCGCGCCGCCGGAAAACGCGCAAGCCGCCGCCCTGACATTGCCGAAATGGCGGCAAATCGTGTCAAACAGAGGCATGGAACCCGCCGAATACGCGCTTATGGACGATGCCGAGGCCCGGATGTGGTGGTATCGCGCCCTGCATGCCCGGTTGATCGATGCGATATCGGATGTGTCCGGACCCGTGCTGGATGCCGGCTGCGGCACCGGCGGGCTGCTGGCCCGGCTGGGAGGGCATGCGCGGTTCGGGCTGGAATACGATGCCGGGGCGGCGCGGCGGGCGGCTGCGAAGTCCGGTGCGCCGGTGGCCTGCGGCAGCATTAACGCCCTGCCCTTCGCCGATGCCAGCTTCGCGGCCGTGCTGAGCGCCGACGTGCTGTGCCACGTCGGCGCCGACCCGCCGGTGGCCCTGGCGGAGTTGCGCCGGGTGCTGCGGCCGGGCGGGCGGCTGGTGCTCAACATGCCGGCCTATCAATGGCTGCTCTCCGCGCATGACCGGCGGGTGCACAACACGCGCCGGGTGACCGCGCGGGGCCTGCGCGGCTGGCTGGCGGCGGCAGGGTTCGCGCGCATCCGCACGCGCTACTGGAACACGCTGCTGTTGCCGCTGATGGTGGTGCAGCGCAAGCTGCTGGCCAGCGGCGACGCGGCGGCCAGCGATGTCGCCGCGTTTCCGCCATCTGTCGATGCGATATTCCACGCCGCCACCGTGCTGGAGCGCTGGCTGCCGTTTGCGCTGCCGGCCGGCGGCTCGGTGCTCGCCATCGCCGAACGCCCCCTCGATCCTGTGCCTGCCGCCCCCCCCATCATGACCAACCCGGAGCCTGCGCCGATGCCCCTTCCGCTCGCCGCGCTACAAGCCGCCACCGGATCGGGGTCGCACCACGCCGTCGGCCTGTCCATCGTGATCCCGGTCTATCGCGGCGCGGCCACCATCGCCGGCCTGGTGGCCGAGCTGGCGAAGCTGCGGCCCGAGGGCGGGATGGAGGTGGTGCTGGTCAACGATGGCAGCCCGGACAATTCCGCCGAGGTATGCCGCGCCCTGGTGCGCGCCGCCCCGCTGCCGCTCACCTATATCGAGCACGCGCGCAACTACGGCGAGCACAACGCGGTGATGACCGGGCTGCGCCATGCTCGCGGCGCCTACGTGATCACCATGGACGACGATCTGCAGAACCCGCCGGAGGAGGTGGTGCGGCTGTACGACCATGCCCGGCTGGGCGGCTGGGACGTGGTGTACACCCGCTATGCCGAGAAGAAGCACGCGCCCTGGCGCAACCTGGGCAGCCGCTTCGCCAACAAGGTGGCGGACTGGCTGCTGGACAAGCCGAAGGGGCTGTACCTGTCCTCGTTCCGCTGCATGTCGGCGCTGGTGGTGCGCAGCGTCACCCGCTATCGCGGCCCCTACCCCTATGTGGACGGGCTGATTATGCAGATCACCCAGCGCATCGACAGCATCGAGGTGCGGCACCTGCCGCGCGCCGAGGGACGATCGAACTACAACCTGCGGCGGCTGGTGCGGCTGTGGCTGAATCTCGCCACCAGCTTCTCGCTGGCGCCGCTGCGGCTGGCGATTTTCGCCGGCGCCGGCATGGCGCTGCTGGGCACCGTCGGCGCGGTGGCGACCATCGCGGAGGCGTTGCTGCGGCAGGACACACCCTCCGGCTGGGCCTCGACCATGACGGTGGTGCTGCTGGTGGCGGGCGTGCAGTCGATGATCCTGGGCGTGCTGGGCGAATATGTCGGGCGCACCTTCCTGTCGGCCAACGGCAAGCCGCAGGGGACGGTGCGGCTGGTGGAGCGCGGCGGGGCGGCGGCACGAGCGGATGCGGTGCACACGGACGAAGCCGCGTGACGGCGTTCTGGGCGGTGCTGCTGGCCGCCATCGCCACCAGCATGGTCGGCCAGACGCTGCTGAAGGCGGGCGCCGGGGCGGCGGACTTCATGGCGCAGCTGTTCGACTGGCGGACCATGCTGGGGCTGGCGCTGTATGGCGGGGCGGCGCTGCTGTACATCGTGGCGCTGCGGCGCATCCCGATGTCGGTGGCGCTGCCGTTCACCGCGGTGTCGTATATCGCCGCCGCCCTGATCGGGCATTACGGCTTCGGCGAGCCGCTGACCGCGACGCATGTCGCGGCGATCGGGTTCATCGGGGTGGGCGTGGTGCTGCTGGCGATCGCCTGAGATGATCGACCGGCACGTGCTGCCGCTGCTCGGCCGGCTCTACGGCCCGCCCGCGCGGCTGCTGGCGCGGGCCGGGGTGGCGGCGGACGCGGTGACGCTGGGCGGCTTTGCGCTGGGCGTGCTGGCGGCGGGGCTGATCGCCGTGGGGGCGCCGCTGGCGGGGCTGGCGGCGCTGCTGGCCAACCGGATGGCGGATGGGCTGGACGGGGCGGTGGCGCGGCAGTCCGGCGCGACCGACCGGGGGGCGTTCCTGGACATCGCGCTGGATTTTTTCGTCTATGCCGCCATCCCGTTCGGCTTCGCGCTGGCCGATCCCGGGCGCAACGCGCTGGCGGCGGCGGCATTGCTGTGCGCCTTCATGGGCACGGCCAGCAGTTTCCTGGCCTTCGCGGTGATCGCCGCGCGGCGGGGGCGGGTGAATACCGCCTATCCGCAAAAAGGCATCTACTATCTGGGCGGGCTGACCGAGGGCACCGAGACGATCGCCTGCCTGGCGGCGATGTGCCTGGTGCCGGCATGGTTCCCGGTACTGGCCTGGGGGTTCGCCGGGCTGTGCCTGCTCACCACGCTGACCCGCTGGTGGTGGGGGTTCCGGCTGTTCGCGGGAAAGTAGGGAGGATGGCATGCGCAACCTGTTGACCGACGTGACGGGGCTGGCAGTGGGCCATGCGACCGACCTCGCGCTGGGGTCCGGCGTGACCGCGATCGTGTTCGACGCGCCGGCGGTGGCCTCGGTGGTGACGCTGGGCGGCGCGCCGGGCGGGCGGGACACGGCGCTGCTGGAGCCGGAGATGACGGTGCGCGGGGTGGATGCCATCGTGCTCTCAGGTGGCTCGGTGTTCGGGCTGGACGCCAGCGGCGGCGTGCAGGCGGTGCTGCGGGCGCAGGGGCGCGGGCTGGCGATCGGGGGCATCCACGTGCCGATCGTCTGCCAGGCCATCCTGTTCGACCTGCTGAACGGCGGCGACAAGGACTGGGGGGTGTTCTCGCCCTATCGCGACCTGGGCCATGCCGCGATGCAGGCGCTGTCGCACGGGGGCTTCGCGCTGGGCAGCGTGGGGGCGGGCACCGGGGCGACCACGGCGACGGTGAAGGGCGGCCTCGGCTCGGCCAGCGCGGTGGCGCGCGGCGGGCATGTGGTGGGCGCGATCGCCGCGGTGAACGCGGTGGGCAGCGCCACCATCGGCGACGGGCCGCATTTCTGGGCGGCGCCGTTCGAGCTGGACCGCGAATTCGGCGGCCGGGGCTGGCCGCGCAGTTTCACCCCGCACGACCTGGAGGCGCGGCTGAAGGGCGCGCCGCCGCCGGCCACCGCGACCACGATCGGGCTGGTGGCGACCGACGCCACGCTGACCAAGGCGCAGGCCAAGCGGCTGGCGACCATGGCCAATGACGGGCTGGCCCGCGCGGTGCTGCCGGCGCATGCGCCGATGGACGGCGACACGATCTTCGCCGCCGCCACCGGCGACGGCGAGCCGGTGAGCGACCGGGACCTGACCGAGATCGGCCACACCGCGACGCAGGTGATGGCGCGGGCGATCGCGCGGGGGGTGTACGAGGCGACGGCCTTGCCGTGGGCGGGGGCGCAACGGGCGTGGCGGGAGCGGTTCGGGGGATAGGCAGGTGCCTGGCCGGGCCCGCCCGACCGCCGCGATGGGATGGCCGACCGGGAGGCCGCGGGCGAAATCGAATACCGCTCCTTCCTGGGGCACCTGGATCAATACGAAAGGCACCGGCCTTGTCTCTTTCGGCAGATGAGTTCCGTGAATGGGCGGCGTTGGACTCCTTCAACGCCGCGCTTGTGTCGCGGCTTCCCTCGCTCGATTTGAACCAGTGCCACCTGACCGCCGGCTGCCTGTTCCAGGCTGCATGGAACCGCGTGTCCGGCCGACCCGCCGGCTGGGGGGTGAAGGATTATGACGTCTTCTATTTCGACGACCGTGACCTGTCATGAGCGGCCGAAGACGCGGTGATTCAGCGCGTCCGAGCGTTGTCGGACGATCTTGGCGCGACCGTGGAGGTCAAGAATCAAGCGCGCGTCCATCTTTGGTATGAGCAGCGATTTGGATCGCCGTACCCAAAGCTTCATTCCACGCGGGACGGGATCGACCGGTATCTGATTTCCTGCACCTGTGTCGGGATCGACGTCGCAAGTGGCGAACTCTACGCGCCGAACGGGTTGCAGGATCTGCATGACGGCATCCTGCGCATGAACCCGCGCAACAGGCAGCCCGGCCTGTTCCGACAGAAGGCCGCGGCCTATCGGGCTCGGTGGCCGTGGCTTACCATCGCCGATACGGACATCGCATAACTCAAGACTTCAGAAACGGACATGACCCGCCATACGGCCGGCACGCGTTGCTACCGGACGGTGTATCAGCGCCTGAGCCCTGCCGAATTATAGAAGCGGGTCAGTTCTCGCGCCGTCGCCAGCTTCACCTTGGGTAAGGCGATACGGTCGAACATTGCCTCGTAGCGCTTGCGGTTTGCGCGTGTGGCGATGGCGATGTGGCGGATCATCTCCCATTTCACGCTGTCCCTGCTACCTTCCAGCGCCCCGGGCCGATCGCGCTCGAACCATGAACGTCGCAGATATCGCAACAAGCCGGTCACCGTCGGAATATCGAGGAGAATAAAGCCCGTTGCCCTTTGCAGCCGCTGCGGCAGGCACCGCGAATAGTTGCCGTCCATGACCCAGCGCGGCGCCAGGATTGCCTCGTCATGCAATGCGGTGAACTCCGCTTCCGGGCGCAGCTGCCAGTCCGAGTTTGGCAAATGGTAAAGCTGATCGAGGTGGACTGAGGGCAGGTCGCGCGCGTGCCCGATGGCCTCGGCCAGGGTGGATTTGCCGCTGTTCGACGGCCCCATGATGCAAATGCGTGGTCCAAGGTCGTCAATCGTCATGGCGTGGCAGGACCCGCTTGTTGGCTGACGACAAGCAATCTCACGGTCAAGGGATGTTCGCTACCGTCAAACTGGGAAAAATGCAAATATCAAGATTTTTTTCAGCATATCCGGAAATCCGTAGCCGCTGCTCCGGCCAGTTTCAGCTGTTTTATACCAGCATGATCATGCCGATCAGCGTCACCGACAGTGCAATGGCGATGCGCATGACCTTCGCGGTGCTGCCGGCGCATGCGCCGATGGATAGCGACACGGTGTTCGCCGCCGCCACCGGCGAAGGCGAACCGGTGGGCGACCGGGAATTGACCGAGATCGACCACACCGCGACGCAAGTGATGGCGCGGGCGATCGCGCGGGCGGTGGGCGGCTTTCCCGATTGACAGCCGCGCGGATTGCCCTCGGAATGGGCGGATGAGCAGTCACGTCACGGCAATCGCGATCCGACGCCGACGCCGCAGCACGGTGCGGCGTGGCGCGCTGATTTCGGACCGACGACGCTGCGCGGGCGACTAGCCCGCCCCGTCTCCTTCCGATCTCCCGGCAGCCCTGCCCACCTCACGGTCGGCGGGGTTTTTCGTGTCCGTTACGCAGGAACCTGGCATGTCCCCTGAACCCGTCATCGAACTCCGGCCCGCCGATGCGCAGGACGCTGGCACGATTCGCGAGATCGTGCGCGCGGCCTATGCCAGATGGATCCCTGCCATCGGGCGCGAACCGCGGCCGATGACCGTCGATTACGCGCAGGCCGTCCGGGAGCACCAGATCGACCTGCTGTGCCGCGATGGCCATATGCTCGGGCTGATCGAGACGATGCTGCGGCCCGACCATCTGTGGATCGAGAATATCGCCATCCGGCCGGAACACCAGCACAAGGGGCTGGGACGGCGCCTGCTGGCACACGCCGAGCATCTGGCCGCCACGGCCGGCCGTGCGGAACTCCGCCTGCTGACCAACGCCGCTTTCGCGGCGAACGTGGCGCTCTACGAGCGGACTGGCTACCAGATCGACCGGCGGGAGGCGTTCATGGGCGGAATCACCCTCTACATGGCCAAGACTCTCGACGGGTAGCGCGCGCCGTCACGCCGCCTGTTGCAGGGTGGGAGCGATGTCCTCCACCGTGGTGCGGCGCATGTCGCGGATTTCGCCCACGTCGTTGTAGCGGCGGGCGCGGTGCATGGTCTGGCGGTTGTCCCACATCACCAGGTCGTGCAGGCGCCATTTATGGGTGTAGACGAACTGCGGCTGGGTGGCGTGTTCCATCAGGTCGCGGATCAGCGCCATCGCCTCCGGGCGGGGCATGCCCTCGATCTCGCCGATATGCGACGAGAGGAAGATCGATTTCCGGCCGGTGGCGGCGTTGCGGCGGACCAGGCGCTGGCGGACCGGGGCGAATTTCTCGCGCTCGTCGGGGGTGAATTCGCCGAAGCCGAGCAGGCCGCGCGAGTAGATCAGCGAGTGGTGGGTGACCATGTCGGCGATCTCGGCCCTGGTCGCGTCGTCCAGCGCGTCGTAGGCGGCGCGCATGTCGGCGAACTGGGTGTCGCCGCCGGCCGAGGGGATGGCGCGGGCCGAGAGGGCGGAGAACTTGGCAGGCGTTGCCTTGAAGCTGCTGTCGCTGTGCCAGAGCAGGTTGCCCAAGTTGAACATGCGCCGGCGGTCGTCGCGGGCGAACAGCTTGTTGTTCTGGTCGAGGTTGGAGATGTCGGCCATGTCGAAGGCCAGGCGGCGCTCGTCGGAGGTCTGGATGTTGCCGGTGGCGAATTCCAGCGTGCCGAAATTGCGAGCGAACGCCTTCTGCTGGTCGTCGGTGATGGCCTGGTCGTGGAACACCAGCACGGCGTGGCGGTCCATCGCGTCCTGGACCGCGGCGGCCTGGGCCGGGTTGAGTGGCTGGCGCAGGTCCAGGCCGCTGACCTCGGCGACGAAGCTGGGGTGGATCCGGGTGATCTGCATGGTCGGTCCTCCGTTCCTACTTCTTCTCGCCGTAGCTCTTGGCCATCCCGTCGGCCGGATCGGCTTGCGGCCCATACGGCATGATGGGATAGCGCAGCCCGGCCTTGCCGAGGCCGATCAGCCCCTCCACGGCGCGGGCGAGGTCGGCCGGTGGCAGGGCCATCAGCATCTCGTCGTCGGCGACGCCCCCGTAGCGGCGCTCGGCGAAGCAGGGGATGGAGAGGCTGACGCTTTGGGTTTTCAGCGCGTGGCCCCAGGAATCGGCGCAGGCGCTCTCGCCGGTGATGGAGAAATCGTAGCGCTGGTAGGTTTTCCATTGCAGCCCGTTGATGAACAGGATCATCTGCGCGGGGTTGGCGTAGAACAGGCAGATGTCCGGCGGGTCCAGCCGCGCACTGCGCAGGGGGGAGACCACCAGGCCGTGGTAGCGGCCGGCGGGCACGCGGGGCATCTGTGCCTGGTGGGCGGCCGAGGCCTCGCGGTTCTGGAACCACACGCCCTCCATCTTGCGGCCGGAGAGATACAGGTCGGACGGCTCGTTGAGGCCGATGATGCCGCCGCAATTGGAGAAGCCGGGGACGTTCTCGTGGGTGATGCCCAGGGTGAAGCCGGCGAGGCGGGCCTGGGTGACCAGTTGGCAGGTGGAGAATTTCTTGCCCGCGGTCGGCCGGCGCAGGCCGGGGATGGCGGCCATCTCGTCCAGGTCTTCGAACAGCTTCATGCCGATCGGCAGGGTGCGCAGGCGCAGCAGGTCGGCAAGCTGGCCGCCGAGCTCGGCGATCTGCCTGGCGCCCAACGGTGGAGCGTCGGGCGACGGGGCGGCGGATTTCGGGTCGGTGGCGGCAAGGTCGCTCATCCTGGGTCTCCTGTCGTTTGATTTTATGCGATCATGTCCCTCGCGGCGCCGCGGAGGAAAGCGTATTTCTTGCGGCCGAGACGAAGGAGGGGCGCATGCCCGAGGCCCAGGTGAACGGCACCACGCTGCATTTCGAGACCGAGGGGCCGGATGAGGCGCCGGTGGTAGTGCTGTCGAACTCGCTGTCCACCGATCTGCGGATGTGGCAGCCGCAAATGGCGGCGCTGGCGGCACGCTATCGGGTGTTGCGCTACGACACGCGCGGGCACGGCAAATCGGCGGTGACGCCGGCGCCATACAGCATCGAAACGCTGGCCGACGACCTGGCCGGGCTGATCGGCACGTTGGAACTCGGGCCGGTGCATGTGGTGGGGCTGTCGCTGGGCGGCATGACCGCGCAGGTGCTGGCGATGCGCCGGCCGGAGCTGGTGGCCAGCCTGTGCCTGGTGGCGACCACCTGCCGGCCGCCCTTCGGCACGCAGGCGGCCTGGGCGGCGCGGGCCGAGGAAGTGCGGCGCACCGGCGACTACCGCGACGTGGAAGCCCCGATGATGGAACGCTGGCTGACGCGCCGGTTCCGCCGCGCCGAGCCCGCGGGCACGGCGCTGATCCGCGAGATGATCCGCGCCACCCCGATCGAGGGCTATGTGGGCTGCTGCATGGCGATCGGCGGGCTGGACGCCTGCGGCAAGCTGAGGGACTTCGCGGGGCCGGTCTGCGTGATCGCCGGCGAGGAGGACCCGGGCACCACGGTGGAGGACGCGCAGCTGATCGTGGGCGGCATTGCGCAGGCGGAACTGAACGTGGTGCCGCATGCGCGCCACCTGATGAACTGGGACGCGCGGGAGCTGTTCACGCCGCTGCTGCTGCACTGGCTGGCGCAGGTGGCGCCAAAATACTTCATACCGGCCGACGCGATTCCGGTGGTGATGTAGCGCTGCGGGGTTGGCGCACCACCTTCCCTGGCATTCGATGGAGGTTATGCCACCGAGTCGGCGCAGGCCGCCCCGTGTTGGAGGGGGCAGCCGGTTTCGAGGAAGGATTTGAGGCTCCATAGGACGTGTGGCCAGCCGCCAGAGATTTGGCGTGCATTTCCGGGGCGAGGTTCTCGTGCGTCACGGTCAGGCGAGCCATGTCGCCGATGGTTGCGATGTCGGCGGCGAGCCGGGAATGCCCGGCGGGATTGATGGAAGCGTTATGGTTTCGATGCCGGTAATTTTACACTAAACACGATCCGTGCAGCAGATGGTCGAACGGGCCGCCCATCGGAAGAAGACTGGCTGTTTCGCATGGCGCTCGGATGGCCCGGGCGCATGGGAGCGGCCGGACGAGCAGAAAGAAATCGATCCTATTTCAAAACAAGCATTTTTTGCAGTTCCAGGCTGGTGTCTTCTCCCATGTGGCAGCGCATTCGCGAGCCCCTCGCTGATCATGTCCGGCAGCACCATCATAGGTGTCGCCGGGGTGCAGGTTGGGGCGACGGCCTATAATCCGATGTTCGTGGACGGGACGTGTGCCGCGGTTTACGGCGCTTGCGATCCGGCGCATTTCACGTTCGGCGGCGCTAACACAAGCGACACCACCACGGTCGTGGCCGCCGAAACGGCATTGCAGACCGCTCTTTTGGACCTCGGAGCGACCGATCCCAATGTCTATGCCGGCTGCTCCGGTACATTGTGCGAACCTCTGATACCTTGGTATTCGATGTCCTCGACCAACGTCTGGACTTCGAGCCTCTACGTCACCGGCGGCAACATCTATGGGCCGGAACCGACAACCTTGTCGGTGCTGGGTGTGGCGCTCCTTTCGCTGGTTCGGCTCCGGCGCGGCCAGGCCGGGCGGAAGCGCCGCTAGAGCGTGGCTGGCAATTCGGGATGGCGGGATTTGTATCCGAGGCTGTTGGAGTGAGGGCGCGCACGGGAAAAAGGCGATCGCTGCCGTCGCCACCGCGATGCGAACGCCCGTCGTCATCGCAGACGCGAAGCTGCTCGATGCCCGCTCCATACCAGCCAACCAAGTGAGTTGATCACGGCGGCCTGGAACAGCCCAGGCACCGCGTTGAAGCCGGCGACATGCCGCGCGCCGATGCCGGCGCTCACCACCGCGACGCGCAGGCGGTTCATCTTCCCCGCTCATGCCTGGGCCTCCCACGTCAGGTGCCGGGGCGGTGCCGCGACGACGCACGATGCCGTGCTCAGGGCAGCAGTTCGGCGATGCCCTTGGCGATGGTGGCGGCCGCGGTCAGCAGCAGGGCGGCACTGGCGAAGGGGCGGTAGGAACGGTGGCCGAAGCGGCGGAACGCCCAGGCGCCGAGCCAGCCGCCCAGCACCATCACCGGCAGCAGGAAGATGGCCAGCACGACCGAACCCAGGCCCAGCAGGCCGGAATAGGCCACCATCGGCAGCGCCAGCAGCGCCGCCAGCGGAAAGAACACCATCAGCGAGCTGCGCATCACCGCCAGGCGCGGCTGGAAGGCGAGGAAATAGATGATCGCCGGCGGCCCGGCCATCGCCGCCAGGCCGTTGCTGACGCCCGAGCAGAACCCCGCCAGCAGCGCCTTGCGCCCGCCGTCGCGCGTGACCACCGGGCGCGGACGCCAGGAGACGACCACCGCGAGGCAGACCAGCGCGCCCAGCGCCAGCCGCACCAGCGGCAGCGGTGCTGCCGCCAGCGCCAGCACCCCCAGCGGCGTACCGAACAGGCTGCCGCCCACCATCAGCAGCACCGCGCGCCAATCGGCCTGGCGGAATTCCACGATGCAGTCGCGCATGCCGATGGCCGCCTGCATCACCAGCACCGTGGCCACCACATGCGACGGCGGCAGGAACATGCTGGCCAGCGGCACCGCCGCCAGCGCGAAGCCGAAGCCGGTGAAGCCGCGCAGCACGGCCGCGAAGGCGATCGCCGCCGCGGCGCCGGCGGCGGTGGCCGGGGTCAGGCCCAGCGCGGCCAGCGTGCTCACGCGGCGTCCGCCCGCGTGGCGGCGAACAGCGCGGCCAGGGCGTCGGCGCCGGGCATGTCGGGCGTGCCGATCACCACCAGCCCCGGCGGACCGTCGAGCGGCGCGAACGCCCAGCGTTCGGCGGCGTATTGCAGCAGATGCGGCGCCCCGTCCGGGGTGAGCCGGCAGAAGCCCTTCACCCGCAGCACGCCGTGCGGCAACGCGGCCAGCAGGGCGCGCAGGCGGTCGCGGTCCAGCACCTCGGCGGCCGGCCACAGCCAGGTGCGGAAGCCATGCACCGGATCGTCAGCATGCAACCGGGAGGTGGATCGGCGCGGCGGCGGGAAGTCGAGCGCCTCGGGCGGGGCCTGTCCGTGGCTGACCGGCAGCAGCCGCGCCTGCGGCCGGATCGCCGCGACGGCTGCGGCAGCGGCGGCGGGGTCGGCAAGGTCGCTTTTGTTCAGCAGCACGATCTCGGCGAATTCCAGTTGGCGGCGCAAGGTCGGCGCGAGGTGGGGATCGGCAAGCTGGCCGCAGAAGGCGGCGCTGTCCACCACCACCACCAGCGGCGCCAGGGCGTATCCCGGCTCGATGAGGGCGAGCTGGGCTATCCGCCAGGGGTCGGCGATGCCGCTGGCCTCGACGACCAGGCGCTCGGCGCCGCGTGCCGCCAGCATGGCCAGCCCGGTCGCGAGGTCGTCGCCCAGGCAGCAGCACAGGCAGCCATTGCCGAGCGCCACCACCCCGCCGCCGCCGGCCGCGAGCAGCACGGCATCGACATCCAGCGCGCCGAAATCGTTCACCAGCACGCCGATACGGCCAATGGTAGTGCGCAGCAGGTGGTTCACCAGGGCGGTCTTGCCAGCGCCCAGGAAGCCGCCGACGATGGTGAGCGGCAGCGTCGGCGCGATCATCCGGCCATCGCCAGGCGGAACAGCTCCTCGATGGTGGCGCGGGTCGGGTGGGCGGTGCCGGTGCTGGTAACCGCCGCCGCGCCGGCCGCCATGCCCCAGGCCAGCGCCTCGCGCGGGGGCGCGCCGCGCGCCAGGGCCAGCACCATGGCGGCCACGAAACTGTCACCGGCGCCCACCGCGCCGCGCACCCGCACCGGCAGGGCGGCCATCCGCCACACCCCCTCGCGCGTGGCCAGCAGCGCGCCCTGGTCGCCCAGCGAGACGGCGACCCGCTCGGCGCCGCCGGACGCGACCAGGGCGCGGGCGGCCTCGTCCTGGCTGGCGGCGTCGGGAAGGGTGCGGCCGAGCAGGTGCTGGAACTCGTGCAGGCTGGGCTTGATCAGCGCCAGGCTATGCCCCAGGGCCGCCTTCAGGGCGGCGCCGGAGGTGTCCAGGACCACCGGCCGGCCACGGCGGGTGGCGGCGTAGGCGAAGCGGAGATAGGTGTCGTCGGCCACGCCACGCGGCAGGCTGCCGCTGGCGACCAGCCAGTCACCCGGCAGCGCGTCCAGCAGGCGCAGGCAGGCATCGAGCTCCGCCTCGTCGACCAGCGGCCCTTCCGGCACGAAGCGGTATTCCTGGCCGGTCGCGCGATCCTGCACGGTGGTGCAGATGCGGGTATGGCCGGCGATGCGCACGCGCTGGCATGGCACGCCGGCAGCGGCGAGCAACTCCTCCAGATGCATGCCGGTGACCCCGCCGGCCAGCACCACCGCCTGCACGTCCGCCCCCATCTCGCGCAGCACGCGGGCCACGTTGACGCCGCCGCCGCCGGGGTCGTGGGTCTCGCCATAGGTGCGGATCTTGATGGTGGGCACCACCGCATCGGCCGTGAAGGCGACGTCCACGGCCGGATTGAGGGTGAGGGTCAGGATGCGCGGTTCGCTCATGGCACGCAGCTTTCGGCCGGCGGGCGGGCGGCGTCAACGGCGGGGCCGGTTTCCTCCGGCGGGCCGGCGGGGCAGAATGGGCGCGAAGACAGGGGGAACCGGACGCCATGGCATTCAAGCTGGTGATGCTGCCGCCGCAGAACGACATCTACCGGGGCTGGGCGCGCCGGCTGGCGGGCGAACTGCCGCAGGTGGAGGTGGTGGTGGCCGAGGACACCCAGGCCGCCGCGGCGGCGCTGGTGGACGCCGACGGGGCGTTCGGCCCGCTGCCGGCCGACCTGCTGGCGGTGACGACCCGGTTGCGCTGGCTGCAGGCTAACCAGGCGGCGCCACCGGCCGGCTTCTATTACGACGCGCTGGCCCGCCACCCCCTGGTGGCGACCAATTTCCGCGAGATCTTCAACGACCACATCGGCGCCCATATCATGGCATTCGTGCTGAGTTTCGCGCGCGGCTTCCACTACTACATCCCGCAGCAGACGCGCCGCGAATGGGCCAAGCCGCCGGAGGACGAGGGAGTGGTGGCGCTGCCCGGGGCGACCGCGCTGATCGTCGGCCTGGGCGGCATCGGCGCGGAGGCGGCACGGCTATGCGCGGCGTTCGGCATGACGGTGCTGGGCACCGACGCCAGGCGCAGCGCGGCGCCCGAGGGGGTGGCCGAGATGCACCCGCCGGAGGCGCTGGACGCGCTGCTGCCGCGCGCCGATTTCGTGATCCTGACGGTGCCGCACACGCCGGCGACCGAGGGGTTCTTCAACCGCGCGCGGTTCCAGCGGATGCGGCCCGGCGCGTTCTTCATCAATATCGGGCGGGGGAAGACCACCAGGCTGGACGACCTAGTGGCCGCCCTGCACGCGGGCGAGATCGCCGGCGCCGGGCTGGACGTGTTCGAGGAGGAGCCGCTGCCGGCCGGGCATCCGCTGTGGACGCTGCCGGGCGTGCTGATCACCCCGCATATGGCCGGCTACGGTCCGCACCTGAACGAGCGGCGCTACGCCATCCTGCGCGACAATTGCCGCGCCATGCTGGACGGCGGCGCGATGCGCAACGTGGTGGACAAGGCGAACTGGTTCTAGCTCGTGATGACCGCGCGTGGAATCACCGAAGGGCCGAATCACCCGACAAAACAGAACGCTAGCCGCCGAGAAAGGTGATCCAGTTCGGGTTGGCCGCCACATCCAGCCCGCCGAGCGGCGTCAGAATGCCCGTCGCGGCATCGATCGCGTAGACGCCGACGCGGTGGGAGGCCTGGCCGGCGCAGAGCAGGAAGCGGCCGTCCGGCGAGATGGCGAAGCCGCGCGGCCCCGCCTCGCTGGCCACCGTGCCGATCGGCGAGAGCAGGCCGCTGGCGGCATCGATGCGCCAGCCGGAGAGGATGTTGGTCAGCCGCTCGCTGGCGTAGAGGAAGCGGCCGTCCGGGGTGACCTGCAAATCGGCGGCGGCGATGCGGCCCTCGGTGCCCGGCGGCAGGGTGGCGACGGTCTGGCACAGCGCAAGCGCACCGGTGGACGGCTCGAAGGCATACGTGTCGATGGTGGCGTCCAGCTCGTTGACCACATAGGCGAAGCGGCCGTCGGCGCCGAAGCGCAGATGGCGCGGGCCGGCGCCGGGGCGGACCGGCACCCCGCCCTCCCCCGCCGGGCGCAGCGTGCCGGTGGCCTGGTCCAGAATGAGGTGCAGGATGACGTCGCCGCCCAGGCAGGGGACATAGACGAAGCGGCCGGATGGGTCGGCGACGATGCAGTGCGCCTTCTCGGGGGTGGCGGTAACCTGGCTGGCCGGGCCATGTGCCGCGCCGTCCGCGCCGATGGGGTGGCTGGCCAGCAGCGAGCCCGGATAGGAGGCGCTGAGCAGATGGCCGCCGGCCACGGTGATATAGGCCATGGCGTGCGGCAGGTCGGTGATGCCCAGCAGCGTCAGCCCGCCATCCGGCGCCACCGCGAAGCTGGCCAGCGGATAGGGCGGCGCGCGGACCGCGGCGTAGAGGCGGGTGCGGTCGGGCGACAGCGCCAGCGGCACGCTGGTGGCCGCGGCGGCCGACCCCGGCACCGGCACCGGCACGGTGGTGCGGCGATGCAGCGCGCCGTCCGCCGCCAGCTCCAGGATCTCGATGGCCAGCGCATCGGCGCAGGATACGTAGAGCAGCTCGGTCATCGCGGTTCCCCCCGGTTCATCGCTGGTTACCACGCCGGCCGGGGGCTTGCCACGCGCCGGGCCGGTGTGCAAACCGTGACGGAACAACCAGGGAATGCCAGGGACCGTCATGGTCGATCCGAAGCTGCTCTACGATGTGCTGGTGATCGGCGGGGGCAACGCCGCCCTGAGCGCCGCCATCACCGCCCGCCAGGCCGGCGCCAGTGTGCTGGTGCTGGAGCATGCGCCCAAGGCGATGCGCGGCGGCAACAGCCGACATACCCGCAACCTGCGGGCGATGCACGCCAAGCCGACCTCCGTGCTGACCGACGCCTACCTGGAGGACGAGTACTGGGATGACCTGCTGCGGGTGACCGGCGGGCAGACCGACGAGGGCCTGGCACGCATGACCATCCGCATGTCGGAGCGGGCGCTGCCGTTCCTGGAAGCCTGCGGGGTGCATTTCCAGCCGTCGCTCACCGGCACGCTCAGCCTGTCGCGCACCAACGCCTTCTTCCTGGGCGGCGGCAAGGCGCTGCTGAACGCGCTGTACGCCACCGCCGAGCGGATCGGGGTGCTGATCGCCTATGACAGCGAGGTGCGCGACCTGCATGTGGATGACGGGTTCGTGCGCGCGGTGGACATCACCAGCAACGGCTTCCCGATGACGGTGCGGGCGAAATGCGTGGTGGCATCTTCGGGCGGATTCCAGGCGAATCTGGACTGGATGCGCCAATATTGGGGCGATGCGGTCGATAATTTCGTCATTCGCGGCACCCCCTACGCCAAGGGGCGGGTGCTGAAATCGCTGCTGGCGCAGGGGGTGGCGCAGACCGGCGACCCGACCCAGTTCCATGCGGTGGCGCTGGATGCGCGGGCGCCGCAATTCGATGGCGGGTTGGCGACGCGGCTGGACTCCGTGCCGTTCAGCATCGTGGTCAACCGCGACGGCAAGCGCTTCTACAACGAGGGCGAGGATGTCTGGCCGAAGCGCTACGCCATCTGGGGGCGGCTGATCGCCCAGCAGCCGGGGCAGATCGCCTATTCGATCTGCGACGCGAAATCCGTGCCGCTGTTCCTGCCCTCGGTCTTCCCGGCGCTCACCGCCGGATCGCTGGCCGAACTGGCGGGCAAGATGGGGCTGGACCCGGCGGCGGTGGAAGCGACCGTGGCCGAGTACAACACCGCCGTGCAACCCGGCCAGTTCAACGACCGCGCGCTGGACGGGTGCCACACCGAAGGGCTGAGCCCACCCAAGACCAACTGGGCACGGCGGATCGATACGGCACCGTTCGTCGGCTATCCGCTGCGGCCCGGCATCACCTTCACCTATCTCGGCGTGAAGGTGAACGAGCGGGCGCAGGTGCTGATGCAGGACGGCAGGCCATCGGCCAACCTGTTCGCCTCCGGCGAGATCATGGCCGGCAATATCCTGGGCAAGGGCTATCTGGCCGGCTTTGGCATGACCATCGGCACCGTGTTCGGCCGCCTGGCCGGCGAGCACGCCGCTCGTACCGCAAAGAACTGACACCATGCACGAGACCGACAGCATCGCCGAAGCCCGCCGCTCGCTGGAGATCTGCAACGCCTGCCGCTACTGCGAGGGCTATTGCGCGGTGTTCCCGGCGATGGAGCTGAAGCGGGAGTTCACCGCGCCCGACCTGGGGTACCTGGCCAATCTCTGCCATGGCTGCCGTGGCTGCTACTACGCCTGCCAATACGCGCCGCCGCATGAGTTCGGCATCAACCTGCCGAAAGCCTTCGCCGAAATCCGCACCGAGTCATACGAGCATTACGCATGGCCGCAGCCGCTGGCGCGGCTGTTCCGGCGCAACGGCACGGTGGTGTCGGTCGCGGCCGCGCTGGGCGTGGCGCTGGTGCTGGTGCTGACGGCGCTGCTGCAGGATGCCGGCGTGCTGTTCGGCGCGCATGCCGGGCCTGGAGCGTTCTACCGGGTGATCCCATTCGCGGCGATGGTCACCGTGGCCAGCGCCACCTTCCTGTTCGCGCTGCTGGCGCTGGGGATGTCGGTGGCCAATTTCTGGCGCGCCTCGGGCGTGCCGGCGGCGGGTGGGCGGCCCAAGGCGCTGTGGCAGGCGGTGCGCGATGCGCTGACGCTGCGCAACCTCAGCGGCGGCGGGCATGGCTGCAACGACCGCGACGGCAGCTTCTCGGGCGCGCGGCGGCATCTGCATCACACCATGTTCTACGGGTTCCTGCTGTGCTTCGCCGCCACCTCGGTGGCGACGGTCTACGACCACGTGTTCGGCTGGATCGCACCCTATGCCCTGCTCAGCCTGCCGGTGGTGCTGGGCACCCTGGGCGGGATCGGTATGGTGGTCGGCACGGTCGGGCTGATCTGGCTGAAGATCGTCGGCGACAGCGAGCCGGTGGCGCGGCGCGTGCTTGGCGGCGATTACGCGCTGCTGTTCCTGCTGCTGCTGGTGGCGCTCACCGGCCTGCTGCTGCTGGCGCTGCGGGCGACGCCGGCGATGGGCATCGCGCTGGCCGTGCATCTGGGCTTCATTCTGGCCCTATTCCTGCTGCTGCCCTACAGCAAGTTCGTGCACGGCCTCTACCGCTTCGCCGCCCTACTGCGGGCGGCGAAGGAGCGGCCGGCCCACGAGTAGCGGCTACGATTTCGGGTTCGTCGCGGCCTGCGCCGTCAGCTTCTTGCCGGTTCCATCACCGATGAGGGCAAACGGCGCCCAGTAGAACGGGTGGGCGATTTCGGCCGGCAGACCCTTGCCGGCGTCGTCGAGCATGCCGAGTTGGGCGTCCCGCAGGGCGGCGGCCATGCCCGATGTCGGGCTCTGGCGGTAACGCCGCAAGGTGTCAGCGACCAGATACGCCGCCGCCTGGTCGTTCACCGACCAGTGCGTGACCAGCAGCGCCCGCGCACCGGCATAGAAGAACGAGCGCGCCAGGCCGGACAGGCTTTCACCGGCCGTGCCGCCGCCCGGACCGCCGGAGTTGCAGGCCGAGAGGATCACCGCGTCCGCATCGAGGTCCAGCCCCACCACCTGGGATGCCGTCAGCAGCGCGCCCGAGGCGTCGGGCGCGCCGGGCGGCGCCGAGGTGACGATCGCCGACTCGGTCTGGCAATGCAGGTCGGTCGGCAGCAGCGCGTGCGTCGCGAAATGCAGGATGCGGTAGTTCTTCAGCGGCGTCTTCAGCACCGCCGCGGCGGTGAAGGCGCTGCCGAGCAACTCGTCGGTTGGAGAGGCGCCCAGCAGGGCACGCGCCGCTTCCAACTCGCGGGTGGCGAATGGCAGCGGCGGCAGGCCGGCGAACAGCGCGGCACTGTCCGAGCAGCCGCCGGCATAGGTCTTGCGCGCCTGCGCCAGGGTCACCGGGTGGAAGTCGCCGAAGCCGAACCAAGGGCGCTGCGCCCGCGAGCCGCCGGCGATCTTGCGCAGCGAGACGAAGTTCGCCGCGGCCGGCACATGCGAGATCACCATCTTGCGCAGCAGCCACGGCGCCGCCGCCAGGTTGGAGGCATCGCCGGGGCCGGTCAGCAGCAGTTCGAACGGCACCGACAGCAGCGGGCCGGCCGGCGCCACCACCAGCGACTGCATCCCGCCCATCGCGCCGGACAAGCCGCCGAGGGTGGCCATATAGAGTTGCTGGGCCGCCGCGACATCGAAGCGCGGCGGAATGCCAGTGTCGCTCTCGATGCTGCCGCGGATGCGCTTGACCAGCTCGGCCATGCGCGGCGTGCCGCCGTCGATATGCGAGACCGTTACCTTGTCGTTCCGCAGCAGGAAGCTCCAGCCGCCGGCATCGGACAGGGTGATCGAGACGAAGCCCTCGTTCGGTCTCAGCGATGCCTCGATCGCCGAGGCGGGTGCGACCTGCTGCACCAACTGGCCGAAATTCGGTGCGGCAGCCTGCAGCGCGGCATCGGCGTTGGCGACCGCCGCTTGCGCCTCGGTGATCCGCTTATCCAGCGCCGCCGACTCCGGCGCCGGCCCCTCGGGCGCGGCGGCACCGCCGGGGTTGCGCTGCTGGTCCAGGCGGTCACGCTCGCGATACAGGTCAGCCAGCTTGTTGGTCGCGTCCTGGCGCGCGCGTACGGCCTCGGCGACGCGGGGGTCGCGGGCATTCTCCGACAGCCTGGCCGTTGCCTGGGCGATCTGCTGGCTGGTCACGCCGCCCTGCGACAGTTGCGAGGCCTCGAACATCTGCACCAGCAGCGCCTGCTCGCCGGCCTTGTCTCCCGCCTTGCTGCGTGCCTGCGCGGCCTGGGCGAAGACATCCAGGCACGGGTCCAGCAACGTCGCTTCCGTGCCGATCTTCAACTGGCGCAGCAGCCCCACCCCGCGCTGGCAGACCGCCAGGGCCGGCCCGGCCTGGCCGGACTGCAGCAACTGGCCGGCGCGCAGCAACTCGGTCTCCGCCACCGGGCGGCTGTCGGGCAATGCGTTGGAGAACGCGCTGACCGCGGCGCCGTAGGCCGCCGCCGCCTTCGTCGGGTCGCCGCCGGCCGCATCGATGGCGGCGGCGGTACGGTCCATCCGCGCCCGCAGCACCGGCTGGCTCAGCCCGTTGGCCGCGGCCAGCGTGCGCGCCGAGGCCAGCGCCTGCTCGCTCTCCGCCGGACGGTCCAGGCCGCGCAGCACGATGGCGCGATAGCGACGGACCTCGATCAGCCCCATCAGCGCCGAGCGCGTCGAGACATCGGTTAGCAGGTTGCGGTTGCCCAGCATGTCGGCTGGCCCGCCCGAACCGAGGCGGTTGATGGTGCCGCGCGCCAGTTGCACCGGCCGCGCCTTCAGCACCTCCGGCGGCAGCAGCGCGGCATAGGCGGGCTCGGCCCGGTCCAGCAGCGCCAGAGCCTCCGTCCGCTTACCCTGGTTGAGCGCGTGCAACGCCTCGTAATGCAGCAGCCTGGCCTGTTGGGTGCCGTCGGCCGCACCGGCCGCCAGCTGGTCGGCCCGCGCGAACAATGCGTCCGCCTCGCTCCATCGTCCCTGGTTGGATATCTGCAGCGCCAGGTTCAACAGGGTGGAGACGGTGTTCGGGTCGTTCGGCCCGAGCGCCTTTTGCTGCAACGCCAGCGCCGCGCGATAGGCATCTTCGGCGCCGGCGAAATTCTCCGCCTGGTTGGCGCGGGCGGCTTCCTTCATCAATTGCTCGTAGGCGCCCACGTCACCGGAGCTGAATGCCTGCGCGGCCAGCCGGCTGGCCAATTGGGCATCCGCGGCGCTGGTCTGGCTCTGGCTCGCTGCCTCGGCACGCACCCGGCCGGACAGCACGCCGATCGCCCGCTCCATCACCGGCAGCGCCGGCAACACGCCATCGGCATACCAGGCGGACCCACCGACCGTCGCCACCATGGCCACGTGCGGCCAGCCGCCCAGCCGCTGCGTGCAGTTCATCAGCACCGCCGGCTCGCCGCCAAGGATGGAACTGCGCGATGGCGTGCCGCAATTGTAGCGGTCGTTCAGGCCTTGCCGCCAGGCGCTGGCGGTTGCCAGCCCGATCAGCGCGTCGGCACCGGCGGGCCCGGCGCTGCGCACCCGCGCGCTGGGCTGCTGCCAGGTGCCGCAATACACATCCGCCGCGCCGTCGCCGCTCTGTTGCTGCGTGCAGGCCTCGCCGGTGGCGTTCTTGCCCAGGGCGAGACCGGCGACGTCTTTCTTGCCGCCCGAGACGTACGAGTCCGGCGGCGGCACCGCGCAGCCCGCCAGCGCGGCAACGGCAAACGCGACCAGCAAACCACGCATGACCGACACCCCAATGCTGCGCGCCATCTCAGTAATCCTCATCCGACACATTGGGCAGGATCAGGTCCAGGTCTTCGTCATCGTTGCGTGCCTCACCGATCGAGAAGTTCTGCAGCGGATTGACCGGCGGCAGGATGTTGATCGACGAGAGGACGCAGTTCACCGAACCAATCGGGCAGGTGTTGAAGCGGTAGTTGTTGTCGGGTATTGGCGTGATGTTGGCCTTGTTCGCCGCCGCCTGGCCACCAAGTGTCGCGATCTGCCCGCTCAACGTCGCCTTGCCGCCCTTGCCTGCCACCAGCAGCCCATAGAGATCGACGAATCCGGTGCCGCTGACCGTGCCGGTGCCGCCAGGGAACAGGATCAGGTCCACCCGCGGCGCATTGATGTCGCCGAGCGCGATCGACCCGCCGTTGGAAAGCAATTGGATGCGCAGCGTCGCCACGTCGTTGGTCGTCGAGGTGATGTTGACCGGGACGACCTGGGTGAAGCTCGCGGGCGCACCGCTCGCGTCGGCCATTACCGCCAGATAGCTACCCGGATCGGGCAGCGGCGTGCGCAGCGCCTCCTCGGTGATTGTCCGCAGATTGCCCAGCCCCTGCTCCACCCGGGTCAGGCCAAGGGTCTGGATGTCGCCAGCGAGGATCATCGACCCCGTCGCCGTGATGCGGAGGAAGCCGGCAGAGATCGGGCCGGCAATGGTCAGCGGCTGCGCGTTCGAGAGGACGAGTTCGCTGCCCGTGACGGTGAAGCGGCCAAGCGTGGCGATGTTCAGGCCAGTGCCGAAATCAGCAAGCCTGATGGCGCTGCCGGTCAGCGTTCCGACCACGAACGCGGCCGCGTCGTTGGTTCTCTGGATGGTCCCGTTCGCGGTGATGGTCAGGGTGCCGGGTATGGCGATATCACCGGTGATGACGACATCCTGCCCGACCGCGGTGCCGAGGGTCAGCACGGTGGCGTTGTCCGCCCGCACCAGCGGCGTGCCCGTGCTGGCGCCACCGGAGGCAATCGTCAATGGCACGCTGTCGGTCAACAGGAGGTCACCGCCAGACACGTCGAAAGCGTCCAGCGTGCCGATCGTGTTGGCGGAGCTGGTCAGGCGCACATCGCCGCTGGCGGTCCTGCCGGTGAGGATAACAGCGCTACCGCCTGGCGGTACGCCACCGATCACGGCGCCATCGGTCTGGTCGATCGCGACCGTATGGCCGGTATCCGTGCTGAACAGGGCAACCCTCGCGGCGGCGAGGTTGCTGGCGCCAGTCAGCGCGATGGCAGGCAGCACCGTCGCCGCCCCACTGCCGCTACCAGCGCTCAATGTCAGTGTTCCGCCCGCGGAGACGCTTCCGGTGACGGTGATCGCCGTGCCGCCGGCGCTGTCGGTCACTGCCACGTTGCCTGCCGAGGCCAGCAACGGGCCAGCAAGGGTCACCGCTGCCGAGTCGACCAGTCTGAAGTCGCCCGAGGACACGGCGAACGCGCCAACGGTATCGACGGCATTGGCCGTTCCGGCCAGATCGACCGTTCCGCCAGCCCCGCCGCTGGTCAGCAGGGACGTCGCTATGACCGCGGAGGCTGCCTGCGCGATCCCGCCGGAGGGGGTGTCGAGTGTGAGGAACGTCGAGGCATTCAGCACGCCGTTCAAGGTGATCGCCGTCCCGTTGGCCGTGTCGGTCAGATGGACGCCGGCCCCGGAGACGGTTCCAGTGAAGGTCACGGCCTGTGCATCGACAAACGTCAGATCACCGCCGCTTACCACCAGGCTTCCGACCGTGCCGATGGCGTTGGTCAAGCTCGTCAGAAGCACGTCCCCAGTTACGCCGGACGTGCTGCGCAACAGCCCGGCGGTGATCGAGCCACCAGTCTGGTTCACCCCGGTCGCCGCCACTACATCCAACGTCCCAGTCGCCGTCGCGTCCACCGCGCCGGGCAGCAAAATGCCTCCGGCGCTCGTATCCAGGGCAATCGTACCGGTGCCAACCACCGACCCGCTTACCGTCAGCGCTGTGCCCGCTGCGCTATCCGCAAGCGTCACGTTCACCGCGCTTAGCGCGCCGATCACGTTCAGCGCCACGCTGTCAGCCAGGGTGAAATCGCCAACGTTGACCCTGAAGCCGCCGATGGTGCCGATCATATTCGTCACCTGCGTCAGCGTGACGTTGCCGGTCACTCCGGACGTGCTGCGCAGCAATCCGGCGGTGATCGAGCCCCCGCTCTGGTTCACCCCGGACCCCGCCGCCAGATCGAGCGTCCCCGCCAAGGTCGCATCCACCACGCCGGACAG
>MKWE01000052.1:140178-199353 GCA_001899585.1 Rhodospirillales bacterium 70-18 | reverse complement strand
TGACCCCGGCAACCCCAATCAGAGAAGACTCTTAGAATGTAACGCGTCGCTGCGCTCTTGCGCCGAACCGCGTGCTAACGCTTTGATCTGGCGTCGTGGCAGTCAGTGATAATTCGCTTTTCCGCCATTGGGTCGGATGTGTCACCTCAGCAAAATGGGCAGCCAGCATGAATGCGCGCGCCCTTCAGCGACCTTAATAGGTGGTCCGACGGTCGCGTCGCGTGCGGCGCCTGCGAGATCCACATGGCGACCTGGCAGCCGCCCGACCGCCTCGACTACGAGTTCCCCGCGCCGCTGGGACGCGCGATCGCATCTTGGTGACTCCGAACCTGCTCCACCCGAAGCGGGGGGCTTCGCGCGTCGTGGCATCAGCATGTGTTTCGGCATGTTCCACGTAAGCGGAATCCATCTTGCCGCGACCCCGCCGGCGGTGCCTAGCTGGGGGCATCCCATCACCCACCAGGGAGGCTGCCGCCGTGACCCGCGCGGTGATCTACGCCCGCTTCAGTTCCGATATCCAACGCCATGCCTCGATCGAAGATCAGCTTCGCGTCTGCCGCGCCCGCGCCGAGCGCGAGGGCTGGACCGTCATCGAGGAATTCACCGACCACGCCATCTCTGGCACGATCATCCAGCGCCCCGCCTACCAGGCGTTGATGGCCGCCATCGTGCGCCGCATCTTCACCGAGTTCCTGGCCGGCCGCTCGCCGCGCCACATCGCTCAGGCGCTCAACGCGGAGGGCATCCCCAGCCCCGGCGGGGCGATCTGGTATGATTCGTCCATCCGCGGCAGGCCGGGCCGCAATGATGGCCTGCTGCGCAATCCCCTCTATGCCGGCAGGCTGGTCTGGAACTGCCGCCGTAACACCAAGGAGCCGTTCACCGGCGGCCGCGTGCGCAAGCCCAACGCCGAAACCGAACTGGTCACCCATGCCGTCCCCGACCTCGCGATCATCGACCCACCCCTCTGGCAGGTCGCCCAGAACCGTCTCCGACGCGAAGCCGCCGTCGACCCCACGGCCGCCGCCACGCCCCCGACCGGTGCCGGCTTCTGGCAGCGCCGCCGGCCGCGCCATCTGCTCACCGGCAAGGTGGGTGCGGCCTGTGTGGCCGCGGCTTCGCCCGCGCGGGGCAGGACTACCTGGCCGGCCTCGAGCAGCGCCGCACCTCCCTCTCCGGGAAGCTCGCCGCGCCGCCGCTCGCGATGCCCAGGATCCCGTCGGACCTCGCCCGCGTCTACCAGGCCGCCATCGACGACCTGACGGCCGCCCTGGCCGACCCCGAGGACGCCGAGGCCCGCGAGGCAGCCCGCGCCCTGATCGACAAGATCGTCATCACGCCACCTGCCGGCCCTGGCGATCCGCCGGACATCGAGGTGATCGGCGACCTGTGCGCTCTCCTCCAAACCGCCGGACTCACCCCAAAGACCAAGGAGGAGCAGGCCCATACCCAAAGCGTTCTCACCACGCTATTGAGTTCGGTAAAGGAGGGCCCACGGGCTCGGCCCCTGGTGGGGCGTGGGGCAAAGCCCCACCGCTTCCTTCACCATTCAGGCCGCCTTCGGCACCGGCTCCATCGACTGCTTGCGCAGCAGGTCGCGGTAGGGGCCGGGGCGGGCGGCGAGTTCCTCGGGGGTGCCGTCATCGACCACGCGGCCGGCGTCCATCACCACGATGCGGTCGAAGTTCTGCAGCGTGGAGAGGCGGTGGGCGATGGCGATGACGGTGCGGCCCTGCATCAGCCGGTTCAACGCCTCCTGGATGGCGTGCTCGGATTCGCTGTCCAGTGCGCTGGTGGCCTCGTCGAGCAGCAGGATGGGGGCGTTCTTGAGCAGCGCGCGGGCGATGGCCAGGCGCTGGCGCTGGCCGCCGGAGAGCTTGACGCCGCGATCGCCGACCATGGTGTGAAAGCCCTCGGGCAGGCCCTCGATCACGTCGCGGACGCGGGCGATGGAGGCGGCGGCCAGCACCTCGTCCTCGGTGGCGTCCGGCCGGGCGTAGCGGATGTTCTCCATGACGGTGCGGTGAAACAGGCTGATGTCCTGCGGGACGATGGCCATCACGTCGCGCAGGCTGTCCTGGGTGACCTGGGTGATGTCCTGCCCGTCGATCAGGATGCGGCCGGCCTGGGGGTCGTAGAAGCGTTGCAGCAGGGCCAGCACGGTGGACTTGCCGGCGCCCGAGGCGCCGACCAGGCCGACGCGCTGCCCCGGCTCGATCACCAGGTCGAGCGCGCGCAGCACCGGGGCGCGGGCGGGGTAGGCGAAGCGGACATGGTCGAACACCACGCGGCCGGGGCCGGGCTGGATGGTCTGGGCGGCGGGCGCGTCGGGCAGTTCGTGCGGGACCAGCAGGGAGGTGATGGCCTCGTCCAGCCGGGCGATGAACTGGGTGACATCGACCAGGGCGACGGCGAGGTCGCGGGTGCCATGCAGGATGGTGAAGCCGAGCGAGCAGATCAGCACCACGTCGCCGGCGGTGGCATGGCCCTGCTGCCACATCACCACGCCCCAGGCGAGCAGGCCGGCGGTGATCAGCGCGGTCATCAGCGCGTGCAGCAGGCGCAGCTTTTCCAGGTAGAGCAGGCTGCGGCGGCGGGCGGCCATCTCGGTGTCGATGGTGGCGTTGATGCGGGCGTGCTCGCGCCAGGTGGCGCCGAAGGCGCGGACGACATGCATGTTGGAGATCACGTCCACCAGCTGGCCGTCGACGCCGGCGGCCTTGGTGGCGAAGTCGCGGTGCAGGGGGGTGCCGCGCGCGGCGAGGCGGAACACCACGGCGGCCATCAGCAGGGCGACGACGGCCAACGCCAGCGCCATCACCGGGTTGACGGTGCCGATCAGCACGATCGCCACGCCGACCGCGAGGCAGGGCGGCAGGGTGTTCCAGGCCATGCTGTTCTCGGTCTGGAACACGGCGTTGGAGGTGGCGGTGATGCGGCTGGCCAGCGTGCCGGGCAGGCGCTCGGAGAAATAGCTGGGGGAGTGGCCGGCGAGGTGCACGAACAGATCGCTGCGCACGTCGCCGGTGACGCGCACGAAGATGTGTGCGGCGATCCAGCCGCCGACGCGCCACATGAAATTATCGGTGGCGATCAGGGCGCAGAGGAAGGCGAAGGCCATCCAGACTTCCTGCCCGCCGGCCTGCGGGCCACGGGAAACCACGTCGATCAGCCATTTCAGGCCGTACTGGGTGCAGACGGAGGCGACCACGGCGAGCATCACCGAGGCCAGCACGACGCCGTGCCCGAGCCGGTGGCGCATCACGTAATGGAGCAGGAATGCGATGGGGCGTCCCTGGTAGCCGGTGATGGGCACGGTCATGTGCGTCGACGTTCCGGTGTACATGGGGAAACTACCTAGCGGGGCATTGCGGCCCAAATTTGGCGGCCCAGACTTGGCGGCAAAAATCGGGAGGAGCGGGCGGTATCTGGCCGGAGCACCGTGATTGCGCCATATTGCTGGCCCGTTTCTCCGCCGATTCGACCCCTATTCCGCAAAGGTTCCGCCTGCATGCGCATTGCCCAGATCGCGCCGCTGTTCGAGGCTGTGCCGCCGCTGCGCTACGGGGGCACCGAGCGGGTGGTGCACTGGCTGACCGAGGAACTGGTGGCGATGGGGCACGAGGTGACCCTGTTCGCCACCGGGGACAGCGTGACCTCCGCCACCCTGGTGCCGGTGCGCGATGTGGCGGAGCGGTTCTCGCGCAATTTCGAGAAGAACAACGCGCCCTATGCGCGGATGATCGAGCTGGTGCGGCGCCGGGCGGATGAATTCGATGTGCTGCATTTCCACATCGACTTCCACCCGTTCTCTGTGTTCAGCCGCCAGGGCACGCCGTTCCTGACCACCTTGCACGGCAGGCTGGACCAGGACTGGGTGGATGGCATCTACGGATTGTTTCCGGACGTGCCGCTGGTCTCGGTCTCGGACCGGCAGCGGCGGCCGGCGCCGGGGCTGGGCTGGGCTGGCACGGTGCTGCATGGCATGCCGCGCGACCTGCTGCGGCCGGTGGCGGCGGAAAGCGAGCCGTATTTCGCCTTTCTCGGCCGTATTTCGCCGGAAAAGGGGATCGTGGATGCGATTCGCATCGCCTCGGCCTGCGGCGTGAGGCTGAAGGTGGCGGCGAAGATCGGCGAGGAGGATGCGCTGTACCATGCCGAGGTGGTGGCGCCGCTGCTGGAGGGCGACAATGTTGAATTCATTGGCGAGATCGACGACAACCAGAAGCCGGCCTTCCTGTCCGGCGCGTGCGCGCTGCTGTTCCCGATCGACTGGCCGGAGCCGTTCGGCCTGGTGATGATCGAGGCGATGGCCTGCGGCTGCCCGGTGGTGGCGTTCCGCCGTGGCTCGGTGCCGGAGGTGGTGGAGGACGGGTTGACCGGCTTCATCGTCGATACGGTGGACGAGGCGGTGGCGGCCTGTGCCCGGTTGCCGGAACTGGACCGTGCCGTGGTGCGCGCCCGCTTCGAGGAACGCTGGACTGCGCGGCGCATGGCGCAGGACTATGCCGCGCTGTATGCACGGCTGATCGCCGCACGCGCCTGAAGGCGCCGTGTTTTCGCCACCATCGTTGCCTAGCTAGCCGGCCCTTCCCATCCTCCCGCTCCATGAGGCTCCAGGCCATGCGTATCGCCCAGATCGCGCCGCTGTTCGAGGCGGTGCCGCCCAAGCTGTATGGCGGCACCGAGCGCGTCGTCTACTCGCTGACCGAGGCGCTGGTGGCGCTTGGGCATGACGTGACGCTGTTCGCCAGCGGCGACTCCGTCACCTCGGCGAAGTTGGACGCGCCCTGGCCGCGGGCACTGCGGCTGGACCCGGATGTGCGCGACTGGGTGGCGACCTACCACCTGATGCTCGAATACGTGTTCCGCCGGGCGCATGATTTCGATATCCTGCATTTCCATATCGACTACTTTCCGAACTCGCTGTTCAGCCGGCAGCCGGTGCCGTTCGTGACCACGCTGCACGGGCGGCTGGACCTGCCGGAGTTCGCCGCCGTCTACCGGATGTTCCCGGACGCGCCGCTGGTCTCGATCTCGGACAGCCAGCGGCTGCCGGTGCCGGACCTGGGCTGGGTGGCGACCGTGCTGCATGGCATGCCGGCCGATATCCTGCACATGCCCGAAGCCGCCGGCCAGGGCGACGAGAAGGGCGAGTATTTCGCCTTCCTCGGCCGCATCTCGCCGGAGAAGGGCATCGAGCGGGCGATCCAGATCGCCGGGGCCTGCAATACAAGGCTGAAGGTGGCGGCGAAGGTGGACAAGGCGGACGCCGAATACTTCAAGGAGTCGGTCGAGCCGCTGCTGAAATTCGCCCATGTGGAGTTCATCGGCGAGATCAACGACGTGCAGAAGCCGGACTTCCTCGGCCGCGCCAAGGCGACACTGTTCCCGATCGACTGGCCGGAGCCGTTCGGCCTGGTGATGATCGAGAGCATGGGTTGCGGCACCCCGGTGATCGCCATGCGCCGCGGCAGCGTGCCCGAGGTGATGGAGGACGGGTTGACCGGCTTCGTGGTCGAGAACGTGGAGGAGGCGATTGCGGCGGTGGCGCGGCTGCCGAGGCTGGACCGCAAGAAGATCCGCGCGCGGTTCGACGAGCGGTGGACGAGTGCGCGGATGGCGCGGGATTATGTGGATGTTTATCAGAAGTTGATTGATCAGAGGAAGTAAGGCTTCTTTTTGCGAACAAAAAGAAGCAAAAAAACTTTGTTCGCTGGAGACCCGGCTCGGGCGGAAGAACTCCAGTGAATAAAAGTTTTTTGGTTCTTTTTTCCAAAAAAGAACCGCTTCCTACCCTACCCCCGCCAACCCCAACTCCCCCGCCCGGTGGCAACTCACCCACCGCCCCGGCTCCACCTCCTGCAACTGCGGCACTTCGCTGCGGCACATGTCGGTGGCGTAGCGGCAGCGCGGGTGGAACGGGCAGCCGGGCGGCGGGTTGGCGGGGTCGGCGATCTCGCGCTCCAGCACGATGCGGCTGCTGATCGCGCCGGGGACCGGGGTGGGCGCCGCCGACAGCAGCGCCTCGGTATAGGGATGCAGCGGGCGCCGGTAGAGCGTTTCGGTTTCCGCCAGCTCGACGATGCGGCCGACATACATCACCGCCACCCGGTCGCTGACATGCTTCACCACGCTGAGGTCGTGCGCGACGAACAGGTAGGTGAGGCCGAGCCGGTCCTGCAGGTCCAGCATCAGGTTGAGGATCTGCGCCTGGACGGAGACATCCAGCGCGGAAACCGGCTCGTCGGCCACGATCAGGCCGGGGTTGAGGGCGAGCGCGCGGGCGATGCCGATGCGCTGGCGCTGGCCGCCGGAGAAGGCGTGCGGAAAGCGGTTGAAATAGGCCGATGGCAGCTGCACCAGCTCCATCAACTGAGTGACCCGGGCGCGGCGCTCCGCGCGGTTGGCCATGCCGTTGATCAGCAGCGGCTCGCCGATGATGTCGCCCACCACCATGCGCGGATTGAGCGAGGAATACGGGTCCTGGAACACCATCTGCATGTGCCGGCGCAGTGGGCGCAACTGGCGGCGGGGCAGGGTGGCGAGATCGACGGTGCGGCCGTCGATAGTAAAGTTGACCGCGCCGGCGCTGGGCGGGATGGCCCGCAGGATGCAGCGCGCGGCCGTGGTTTTGCCGCAGCCGCTCTCGCCCACCAGCGCCAGCGTCTCGCCGCGGCGGATGGAGAAGCTGACGCCGTCCACCGCGCGCACCTGGCCCGACAGCCGGCGCAGCAGGCCGCGGCGGATGGGGAAATGCTTCTTCAGGCCGCGCACGTCCAGGATGATGTCGGAGCCGCTCATGGCTGCGTCCCCGGCGGGGCCCCTGGGATGCCGCCGTGCAGGAAGCAGCGCACCTGCCGGTGTTCGGTGTCGATCGGCGGCGGTTCGTGGGTCTCGCAGACGGCGCCGAGCTTCTCGCTGCATCTGGGATGGTAGGCGCAGCCGCGCGGGCGGTCGAACGGGTGGGGGATGGAGCCCTCGATGGTCGGCAGGCGGGTGCGCGGGCGGGCCATCACGGTGGGGATGGAGCGCAGCAGGGCACGGGTGTAGGGGTGGCGCGGGCGGTTGAAGATGTCCTGCACCGGCCCGGTCTCCACCGCGCGGCCGAGATACATCACCGCCACGTCGTGCGCCATTTCGGCGATCACTCCCATGTCGTGGGTGATCAGGATGATCGCCAGGCCGCGCTTCTGCTGCAGGTCGCGCAGCAGGTCCAGGATTTGCGCCTGGGTGGTGACATCGAGCGCCGTGGTGGGTTCGTCGGCGATCAGCACCCGCGGGTCGCAGGCCAGGGCCATGGCGATCATCACCCGCTGGCGCAGGCCGCCGGAGAGCTGGAACGGGTATTCGTCGATGCGGCGGTCGGGCTGCGGCACACCGACCATGTCGAGCAGTTCGATCGCGCGGGCGCGGGCGGCGCGCTTGCCCAGGCCCATGTGCAGCAGGATCGCCTCGGTGATCTGGTTGCCGATGGTGTAATGCTGGCTGAAGCTGGCCATCGGCTCCTGGAAGACCAGTGCGATCTCCGGCCCGCGGATGCGGCGCATCGCCGCCTGCGGCAGGGTCGCGAGGTCGACCGGCGGGCCGCCGCCTTGCGGGCGCAGCAGGATCTGCCCGCCCATCACCCGGCCGGGGCGGTCGACGATGCCCAGGATGGAGCGGGCGGTGACGCTCTTGCCGCAGCCGCTCTCGCCAACCACGCCGAGGGTGCGGCCCTCGAACACGTCGAAATCGACGCCATCCACGGCGCGCACGATGCCCTCGCGGCCATGGAACTGGGTATGCAGGTCGCGGACGGACAGGATCGGGTCAGCCATAAGGGTCCGCCGCGTCGCGCAGGCCGTCACCCAGGAAGTTGAACGCCAGGATCACCAGGATCACCGGCACGGCGGAGAACAGCAGCCAGGGGGCCAGCGCCAGCGTCTGGATGTTCTGGGCATCCTGCAACAGGATGCCCCAGCTGATCGCCGGCGGCCGCAGGCCGAGGCCGAGGAAGCTCAGCGACGTCTCGCTGATGATCATCGCCGGCAGGGCGAGGCTGACGGCGGCGATGATGTGGCTGGCGAAGCTCGGCAGCATGTGATGGAAGATGATGCGGGTCTGCCCCGCGCCGGCCAGTTCGGCGGCCATCACGAACTCCTCCTCGCGCAGGCTCAGGAACTTGCCGCGCACCACGCGGGCGAGGTCGGTCCAGGCGAGCAGCGAGATGATGATGGTGATGGCGAAATAGATCTGCGTCACGCTCCAGTCGTTCGGCAGGGCGGCGGCGAGGCCCAGCCAGAGCGGAATGGTGGGCATGGAGCGCACCACCTCGATGCCGCGCTGGATCACCGTGTCCACCCAGCCGCCATAGATGGCCGAGACGCCGCCCAGCAGCACGCCGAGAAACAGGCTGATCGACACGCCCACCAGGCCGATGGTCAAAGAGACGCGGGTGGCCACCATCAGGCGGGACCACAGGTCGCGCCCCAGCAGGTCGGTGCCCAGCAGGTGGATGCCGTCGCCCTTGCCCGCATCCTTTAGGCCGAGCAGATGCAGGTCGGTCTCGATGCCGAGGAACGAGTAGCGGTAGCCGCGGGCGAAGAATTCCACGTAGACCTTGCGGCTGGTGTCCAGCGTGTAGATCAGCTTGAAGGTCTTCACATCGCGCACGCCCTTCAGCCCGTAGGTGTAGGGGCGGAAGGCGCCGTCGTCGAACAGATGGATCGGCTGCGGCGCGATGTAGCTGGTGCGGGCGTCCGTCTCATGCGGATCGCTGGTGGCCAGGAAGTCGGCACTCACCGCCAGCAGGTAGAACAGCACCACCACCACCAGGCTGACCATCGCCAGCTTGTGCCGGCGGAAGCGCCACCAGGTAAGCTGCCATTGCGTGGCAACCGCATAGCGTTCGGAATCGGACGGTGCGGCCATGCGTCAGTCCATCTGATGGCGGATGCGCGGGTCCACCCACATCAGCACCAGGTCGGAGATGAAGGTGCCGACCACGGTCATCACGCCCAGCAGCAGCACGATGGTGCCGGCCAGGAACATGTCCTGCGCGACCAGCGCCTTGACCAGCAGCGGCCCGACGGTGGGCAGGCCGAGCACGATGGAAATGATGACGCTGCCCGAGACCAGGAACGGGAACAGATAGGCGATGTTGCTGGCGAACGGGTTGAGGGCGGCGCGCACCGGGTATTTCAGGATCACCCGGGTTTCCGACAGCCCCTTGGCGCGGGCGGTCACCACGTAGGGCTTGCGCAGCTCGTCCAGCAGGTTGGCGCGCATGATGCGGATGAGCTGGGCGGTGCCGGCAAGGGCGAGGATCACCGCCGGCAGCGGCAAATGCTTGGCGAGGTCCCATGCCTTGGCCCAGCTCCAGGGCTGGATGGTCATCTCGCTGGAGAACAGGCCGCCGACATTGGCGCCGAACAGCTTGAACGAGAAATACATGATGATCAGCGCCAGCAGGAAATTCGGCACGGCGATGCCGACGAAGCCGAGCAGGGTGAAGGCGTAGTCGCCGAAGGAATATTGCCGCACCGCCGAATAGATGCCGATCGGCAGCGCCAGCCCCCAGGTGATGAGCAGGGCGGCGAAGGACAGCAGCAAGGTGAGCCAGATGCGGTCACCGATCACCTCGGTCACCGGGCGGCGCCATTCCATCGATTCGCCGAAATCGCCGGTGACCACACGGCTGATCCATTTGCCGTACTGCACATACATCGGCTGACCGAGGCCGTAGAGCTTGCGCAGCATGTCCGCCTCGGTCGCCGAGACCGGCGAGCCGGAGGCGGCCAGCTGCGCGATATAGGCATCGACGAAATCACCTGGCGGCAGCTGGATGATGGTGAAGGAGGCCACCGAAATCAGCCATACCGTGAACAGCCCCAGCAGGAACCGCCGGACGACGAATGCGATCATCGGTGGCCCACCCTCATCACATTCCCCAGTTCAGGACTTGTAGAACCAGGTTTCGGGATGCGAACTGCCGGGGGTGCGGCAGTGCTGGGCGATGCAGGCGCGGCCGGGGATGTTGGCCAGCCGGCGGCTGGCCAGCCGCACCCCCATCAGCGCCGGCGACTGGCCGACGGTGCCGATGTGGAACTGCTGGTCCACCATGATCTTCCAGATCTCCTGGGCGTTCTTGTTGCGCTCGGCCTCCTGCATGCCGGCCGCCGCGCGCAGCTTCTCCAGCGCCTCCAGCAGCAGCGGGTCCTCCGGCTTCTTGCCCAGCGCGCCGTTGGAGGCGTACCACTTGGCGTAGTCCAGGCCATAGGCGCCCTGCGACACGTCCACCGGCAGCGCCCAGCTCGGGTAGAGGTAGAGCAGCTCGGTGCCGCCATTGGTCCAGACCAGCATGTGGTGCTCGCCGGCGGCGATCTTCTGGAACGCCAGGCCGCGCTCGGCCTCCTTCACGTCGCCGTAGATGCCGATCTTGCGCCAGTGCTGGGCGATCATCTCGGCGTGCTTCGGCCAGTCCATGAACGCCTTGATGGCGAGCAACTGGATCACCAGGCGCTGGCCGTTGTCGGGGCGCAGGCGGTAGCCGTCGCCGTCCTTCTTGGTCAGGCCCAGGCTGTCGAGCATGGCGTTGGCCTGCTTGATGTCCAGCACCGACCATTTCTTGCGCCATTCCGGGCCGGGGCTCTCCGGCATCGCCTCGGCGGGCGCGGTGGAGCCGGGGGTGCCGAGGCCGAGCCAGAAGGTCTCGTTCATCTGGTCGCGGTCGATGCCCAGGGCCAGCGCGCGGCGGAAATCGGCGGTGCGCAGCAGCTTGCCCACCAGCGGGTCGGCGGTGTGGCCCATGTTGATGTGCAGCGCGGTGTCGGCGCCGTTATAGGCGAGGTCCAGATGCACGTCGTATTTGCCGCGGTCGCGGTTCTCCAGGATGACCGGCAGCTTGGACAGGTCGATATGGCGCTCCTGCAGGTCGTATTCGCCGGCCATGGCGCGCAGGTTGATGACCTCGATATCCTCGGCCAGGGTCATCACCACGTTGTCGATATAGGGGAGCTGGTTGCCCGCCGTATCGACCGTGTAATAGTACGGGTTGCGCTCCATCGCCCAGGTAGGCGTGTTGATCGGCTTCACCGTCCGCCACGGGCCGAGGGTGGGCAGTTCGGGGTTGAGCTGCCAGTCTTTCTTGACGTGCAGCATGCGCACCCAGGTGGCGTAGCCGGCATCCTTGGCGAGCTTGTTCACCGCCGCTTCGGACGAGTATTTCGGCATGAACTGCTTGAGGTAGTGCGCGGGCGCATAGGCGCCGTAGCTGTTGCCGCCGGACTGGCGGACCGACTGGCCGCCGCCGATCAGCGTGTCGCCGGCCAGCATGGAGGGAAACAAGAAATACGGATTGTCGAACTGGAACTGCACCGTGGTCTCGTCGATCTTGACCAGGCGACCCTGCTTGCCGCCGGCGCTCATCTCGGCGATCGGCGAGGGCACGATGTCCTTGTTGAGGTACATGTCCTCGTACCAGAACACGAAATCATCGGCGGTGAAGGGCGAGCCGTCGCCCCATTTCATGCCCTTGCGCAGGAACAGCGTGGTGGTCTTGCCGTCCTTGCTGAGCTCGTAGGCCTTGGCGACGCAGGGGACGATCTTGCTGCCGGTGTAGTCCCAGAACAGCAGCTTGTCCGAGGCCATGATGCGGTTGCCGTTCTCGCCGTCGGACGGGCCGATGAAGGCGCGCCGCCAGGTGCCGCCGTATCTGCCGACGCTCTCCAGCGGTTGCAGCACCATCGGCTCGGAGGGCAGGCGCTGCTCCACCGGCGGCAGCTTGCCGGCCTTGACCAGGGCGGCCAGTTGTGGCGCCTCCTGGAAGGTCTTGGGGATGGCGGCCGATTGCGTCGGCCCCTGCAGGGTGCCGACCAGGCCGGAGGCGCTGAACTGGCTGGTGTTGTTCACAGCCTGGGCAAGCGCCCGGGCCGAGGACGCCGAAACCGCCGCCATCGCGGAGGCCGCGGCCATGAACCGCCTGCGGGTGGACATGATGTCTTCCTTCCCTCGTGTTCGCCGCGCCTTGTCCACCAGGGTGGCGGCGCGATGTTAGCGTTACGCTAGACCAACCCGCGCGGGGCTGCCAGCGTCTATCGGAAGGACTCGGCAATAGAATGTTTCAGGCGGCGCCCGCCGGCGAGGGTGTCAGGCGGTGCCCGCCAGGCGCTGCCATGCCATTGCGGCCAGCACGGCGGCGTTCAGCAGCATCACCACTGGCGCCACCCGGGCGACGCCGGCGCCCCACAGCCGCCCGGCGGCATGGCCGGCCAGCCCGACCGCCACCAGCCCCGGCACCGTCCCCAGCCCGAACACCAGCATCGCCAGGCCGCCGCCGGCCGGCGACCCGGTGGAGGCCGCCGCGGCCAGCGCCCCATACAGCATCCCGCAGGGCAGGAACCCTAGCACCAGTCCCAGCAGCAACCCGCTGGCCCAATGCGTGCGGTCCCACCGGGCCCGACCCACCCACGCCGCCATCCGGCCGACCAGCCAGGTCCAGGCCGGCGGCGCGGCATCCAGCGCCGGCAGGCTGCGGCGCAGCCCGGGTGAAAGCAGCCGCAGCGCATGCGCCAGGAACAGCAATGCGGCCAGCAGCAACACCACCCCGGCGGCCCTGGCGGGCAGCCCGCCAGCCCCCAGTGTTCCCGCCAGCGCCCCGAGCGCCGCATACGTCGTAAGCCGCCCTATATGGTACGGCAGCAGCATGGCGCCGCCGAGGCGCGACATCTCGCACATCCGGGCCGCCGGCAGGCGGGCCATGCGGTCGGCCACCTGGCCCAGCACGAACGGCCCGCACATCGGCCCGCAATGCACCACGCTGCCGACAAGCCCGGCCAGCAGCAGGCCTGACAGCAGCGCCGCCCCCGCCACCGGCCCCGCCGGGCTGCACAACCCGGCCAGCAGCGCCAGATGCGCGCTCATCGCCCATACCTCGTGCAAGCCCGTCGCGCGCTCATGCCGCACCCCAGCAGGGCCACCTTTCCGCGACATTGATTTGAATCAATGTTGGCCGCCCGACTCACAGGCACAACGTTCCGGGCCGCCAAACCGGGCGGAGTCGAGCGCGAGCGGGGTGCGAATATGGACATCGAGGTGGGTGACCTGGTCGTCGGGTTGCTGGTGGCGGTCCTGGGATTGATAGGGCTGGTCCTGGCATCCGGCGCGCTGGACGACGAGATGTATCTCTTCGGCCTGTCGCTGGCCGGCTTCGCGGCGCTGTTCGAACTGGGCCTGATCCGCCGCCATTTCGACCGGCGGGAGGCCGTGCGCGTGCATGCCGCCGCCGAGCGGGCAGGGGAGGCCGGCGCCCATGTCTGACGCGGCGCTGCATCCCGGCGCCATGGCAGTCCGCGCGCCGGTCGACTACAACATGGCGGTGGTGCGCAAGTTCACCATCGCCGCGATGTTCTGGGGCGTGGTGGCCTTCCTGGTCGGCGTCTACCTGGCCGCCGAACTGTCCTGGCCCGCCCTGAACCTCGGCTATTCCTTCACCAATTTCGGCCGCCTGCGCCCTGTGCACACCTCGGCGGCGATCTTCGCCTTCGGCGGCTCGGCGCTGTTCGGCACCTCGTTCTACGTGGTCCAGCGCACCTGCCGCGCGCGGCTGTGGGGCGGCGAGGCGCTGGCCGACTTCGTGTTCTGGGGCTACCAGTTCTTCATCGTCATGGCCGCCCTCAGCTACGTGATGGGCTTCAGCCAGAGCCAGGAATACGCCGAGCCGGAATGGCACCTGGACGTGTTCCTCACCCTCGTCTGGGTGGCCTACGCCGCCATCTTCCTCGGCACGCTGCTGAAGCGCGAGGAATCGCACATCTACGTCGCCAACTGGTTCTACCTGGCCTTCATCCTGACCATCGCCGTGCTGCACATCGTCAACAACATGGCGGTGCCGGTTTCGATCTACATGGCCAAGAGCTACTCGGTCTATTCCGGCGTGCAGAACGCGCTGATCCAGTGGTGGTATGGCCACAACGCGGTCGGCTTCTTCCTCACCGCGGGCTTCCTGGGCATGATGTACTACTTCATCCCCAAGCAGGCCAACCGCCCAGTCTATTCCTACCGCCTCTCGGTGGTGCATTTCTGGGCGCTCAGCTTCACCTACATCTGGGCCGGCCCGCACCACCTGCACTACACCTCGCTGCCCGACTGGACGCAGACGCTCGGCATGGTGTTCTCGGTGATCCTGTGGATGCCCAGCTGGGGCGGCATGATCAACGGCCTGATGACCCTGTCCGGCGCCTGGGACAAGCTGCGCACCGACCCGGCCCTGCGCTTCTCGGTCACCGCCGTCGGCTTCTACGGCATGTCCACCTTCGAGGGCCCGATGATGTCTATCCGCGACGTCAACGCGCTCAGCCACTACACCGACTGGACCATCGGCCACGTCCACTCCGGCGCCCTCGGCTGGGTCGCCTTCATCAGCTTCGGCGCGATCTACTACATGGTGCCGCTGCTGTGGAACCGTTCGGGGCTGTATTCCACCAAGCTGGTGGCCTGGCACTACTGGATCGCCACGCTCGGCATCGTCTTCTACATCACCGCGATGTGGGTCGCCGGCATCATGCAGGGCCTCATGTGGCGCGCCTACGACCAGTTCGGCTTCCTGCAATATTCCTTCGTGGAGTCGGTCAGCGCCATGCATCCCTACTACGTCATCCGCATGCTGGGCGGCGTGATGTTCCTCACCGGGGCGCTGATCATGGTGTTCAACCTGGTCATGACGGTGCGCTCGCCTTCCACCGACACCAAGGCCGCGCGCGACGACGGTGCGGCGCTGCCGGCCGGCCTGGCCGTGGCGGGAGAGTAACGACATGTTCATCCGTCAGGAATGGATCGAGCGCAACGCGATCCTGCTGCTGGTGATGACCCTCATCACCATCTCGGTCGGCGGAATCGTCGAGATCGTGCCGCTGTTCACCATCGAAACCACCGTGGAGCACGTCAAGGGCGTGCGCCCCTACAGCCCGCTGGAAGAGCTCGGCCGCGACATCTACGTCCGCGAGGGCTGCTACCTCTGCCACAGCCAGCAGATCCGCGCGCTGAAGGACGAGGTGGAACGCTACGGCCACTACAGCCTGGCCGCCGAGAGCATGTATGACCACCCGTTCCAGTGGGGCAGCAAGCGCACCGGGCCAGACCTCGCCCGCGTCGGCGGCAAGTATTCCAACGACTGGCAATACGCCCACCTCATCAATCCGCGCGCCCTGGTGCCGGAAAGCCTGATGCCCACCTACGCCTTCCTCGCCGAAACCCCCGCCGATCTCGACACGGTGGCCATGCGCATGCGCGATCTGCGCCGCGTCGGCGTGCCCTACACCGACGAGCAGATCGCCAACGCCCGCGCCGATGCCGAGGCGCAGGCCAACCCGCAGGCCGACCCGGCCGAACTGGCCAAGCGCTACCCCAAGGCGGTGCAGGCCTCCGGCGACGGCCGCGTGGTGACCGAGCTGGACGCGCTGGTGGCCTACCTGCAGGTGCTCGGCACGATGGTCGACTTCGCCGACACCAGCACCGAAAAGCTGCAGCAATAGGAGCGGCCGATGAGCATCCTGGCGATCATTCACGTTCTTCGCGACTACTCGGTGCTGATTGTCGGCGTCGGCTTCCTCGCCGTGGTGGTTGGCGCCTACTGGCCCGGCCGCCGCGAGCGGATGGAGCGGCACGGCATGATCCCCCTCGAAGACGACCGGTAAGGAGCCTTCCACTGTGCCGACCAAGATCGAAAAGGACTCCGTGACCGGCCGCGAGACGACCGGTCACGAGTGGGATGGCCTGCGGGAGCTGAACACGCCGCTGCCGAAATGGTGGCTGTACACGCTGTATGCCAGCATTGTGTTCGCCATCGTCTACTCGGTGCTGTACCCCTCGGTGCCCGGTATCACCGGCTATTTCCACGGCGTGCTCGGCTATTCCACCCGCACCCAGGTCGCCGCCGACGTGCGCGCCATGGCCGCCCAGCGCGGCGTCTCGATGGACAAGATCAAGGACATGCCCATCGAGCAGGTGCGCGAGAACCCGCAACTCCTGGCCGTGGCGCTCACCGCCGGGCGCATCACCTTCGCCGAGAACTGCCAGGCCTGCCACGGCGCGGGCGGCGAGGGCCGGCCGGCCTACCCGGTGCTGGCCGACGACGTGTGGCTGTGGGGCGGCAAGCTGGCCGACATCCAGCAGACCATCACCTACGGCATCCGCAGCGGCCATCCGGACGCGCGGGTGAGCCAGATGCCCCGCTTCGGCGCCGACGCCATCCTGCAACCGGCGCAGATCCAGCAGGTCGCCGACTATGTGATGGCGCTCTACGGCAAGCCCGTCGCAGGGGCCGACACCGCGGCCGGCGCCACCGTCTTCGCCGAGAACTGCGCCGCCTGCCACGGCGACAAGGGACAGGGCAACCGCGAGTTCGGCGCCCCGGCGCTGGCCTCCCAGGTGCACCTGTATGGCGACACCAGGGCCGTCGTGGTGGCGCAGATCACCAACCCGCGCCAGGGCGTGATGCCGAACTGGAACGTCCGGCTCGACCCCGCGACCATCAAGAGCGTGGCGCTCTACGTCCACTCGCTGGGTGGCGGCGAGTAGCCGGGACGGATGGGAATGGCCAGCATCGACAAGGTTGCCTCCCCCGCCGCCGGCCAACCCGCCGCCGGCCAACCTGCCGCCGGCCAACCTGCCGCCGGCCGGTCCGGTGGCGGCAAGCCCGGCGCCGGCAAGCCGGCCGCCGAGCCGCAGGCCGCCGGGCCGAGCCTGTATGCCGAGCGGGTGCGCGTCTATCCCCGCTCGGTCTGGGGCATCGCGCGCTCGGTCAAATGGTCGGTGCTGGTGTTCTGCCTGGTGGTCTACTACGCGCTGCCCTGGGTCCGCTGGGACCGCGGGCCGGGCCGGCCGAACCAGGCGGTGCTGCTGGACATGCAGCATGAGCGCTTCCACTTCTTCAACCTCGAATTCTGGCCGCAGGACATCTACTACCTGACCGGCGCGCTCATCCTGGCCGCCGTCAGCCTGTTCCTGGTCACCAGCCTGGCCGGCCGCGTCTGGTGCGGCTACGCCTGCCCGCAGACGGTCTGGACCGACCTGTTCATGTGGTTCGAACGCCGCATCGAGGGCGACCGCAACGAGCGCATGCGCCGCGACCACGGGCCGCTCACCTTCGACAAGGCGTGGCGCAAGGCGCTGAAGCACGCGGCCTGGATCGGCGTCGCGTTCTGGACCGGCGGCGCCTGGATCATGTACTACGTCGATGCCCCGACGGTGACGTGGGAGTTCTGGGCCGGCACCGCCTCCAAATCGGTGTATTTCTTTACCGGGCTGTTCACCGTCACCACCTATGTCCTGGCCGGCTGGGCGCGCGAGCAGGTGTGCACCTATATGTGCCCCTGGCCGCGCTTCCAGGCCTCCATGCTCGACGAGCAGAGCTTCATCGTCACCTACCAGGGCTGGCGCGGCGAGCCGCGCGGCCACGGCAAGCGCGACGCGGCGGGGCTGACCGCCACCGGCAAGAAACTCGGCGACTGCATCGACTGCAAGGCCTGCGTGCATGTCTGCCCCACCGGCATCGACATCCGCGACGGCGTGCAGCTTGAGTGCATCAATTGCGGCCTCTGCGTCGATGCCTGCAACCAGGTCATGGAAAAGACCGGCCAGCCGCCCTGGCTGATCACCTGGGACACGCTGGCCCGCCAGAAGGCCCGCGCGGAAGGCCGCGACGAGCCGATCCGCCTGCTGCGCCCGCGCACCATCATCTATCTCGGCGCGCTGGTGCTGGCGGTTTCGGTCATGGCCGCCGCATTGGCCACCCGCGCGCATATCGACCTGTCGGTGCAGCACGACCGCGCGCCGCTGTTCGTCAGGGTGCGCGACGGCGCCATCCGCAACGCCTATACGGTGAAGATCTCCAACAAGACCGCCCAGCCCGCCGAATTCACCCTGGCGATCAGCGGCCTGGAGCAGGCCGGCCTGTCGGTCGCCGAGGAGGCGGAGGGCCGCACCGAGACCCTGACCCTGCCGGTCGAGACCGACAGCGTCGGCACCTTCCGGGTGCTGCTGTTCGGCCGCCCGGCCAAGCTGGAGGACGGCTCGCAGCCGGTGGATTTCCACCTGCGCAACACCACCACCGGCGAGACCACCGTCTACCACTCCGTGTTCATGGGCCCCGGCGGCCGCGGCCACTGACCGATAAGGAGCAACCGATGCGCTACCCCACGCCCGCCATGCCGCCCGCCATGCCGCCCTCCGGCCGCCGCTCGGCCTGGCTGTATTTCCCCTGGATCCTGGCGGTGGTGATGGCCATCGTCATGGCGGTGAATTTCGGCATGATGTGGGCCGCCCTGCACACCTTCCCCGGCACCGCCACCGACACGATGTTCGACGACAGCAACCACTACGACAAGGTGCTCGAAACCGCCCGGCGGGAGGCGGAGTTGGGCTGGTCGCTGGCGGTGGACGCCACCGGGCCGGGCCTCGCCGTGGTGCTGCACACCCGCGACGGGCAGATGCTGGAGGGCGCGCGCGTGGTGGCCATGGCCCAGCGGCCGCTGGGCACCGAGCCGGGCCAGCGCCTGGCCTTCCGCGCCGCCAGCCCGGGCCGCTACGTCGCCAATGCCGAGTTGCCGGAAGCCGGCCAGTGGGACCTGCTGCTGGCGGTCACCGCCAACGGCCATGAATTCCGCGCGACGCGGCGGATCGTGGTGCGGTGAGCGGCGCGGCGGCGCAGGCGATCGCGCCCGCCGCCCCGTACGCGGCGGCCGACTCCGTCTGCGCCCATTGCGGCGCCCCGGCTCCGGCCGGCCACCGCTTCTGCTGCCCCGGCTGCGCCGCCGCCCGCGCCACCATCGAGGGGCTGGGCCTCGGCCGCTACTATGAGCAGCGCGTGCTGGACGCCAGCCTGCGCGCGCCCCGGCCGGAGGAGGCGGTGGAGCGGCACGACCTCGCCCGCCACATCGCCACCGACGCCGCCGGCATCCACACGCTGACCCTGGCGGTGGACGGGCTGCAATGCGGCGCCTGCGTCTGGCTGATCGAATCCGTGCTGGGCCGCGACCCGGCGGTGGTGCAGGGCCGGGTCAACATGACCACCCGCCGCCTGCGCCTGCGCTGGCGGGGGGCGGCGGAGGAGGGCGATCGCCTGGTCGCCCTGGTGGCGCGGCTGGGCTACCGGCTGGTGCCGTTCGACGCCTCCTGCCTCGCCGCGGCGCAGGACCGCACCGGGCGGGAATTGCTGCGCGCGCTGGCGGTCGCCGGCTTCGCCGCCGGCAACGTGATGATGCTCTCGGTGGCCGTCTGGGCCGGGCTGCTGCAGGACATGGGGCCGGCGACGCGGGCGCTGCTCTACTGGATGTCCGCCCTGGTGGCGATGCCGGCCATCGCCTATGCTGGCCGCCCGTTCTTCCGCTCCGCCTGGGCCGCGCTGCGCCAGGGCCGCACCAACATGGACGTGCCGATCAGCGTCGGCGTGGTGCTGGTCACCGGCATCAGCCTGTCCGAAACGATGCGCGGCGGCCCGCACGCCTATTTCGACTCGGCGGTCTCGCTGCTGTTCTTCCTGTTGATCGGCCGGGTGCTGGACCACCGCGCCCGCGCCCAGGCGCGCGCCACCGCCGAGCAGTTGCTGGCCCTGCGCATGGTCGATGTCGCCGTGCTCCAGCCGGACGGCAGCACCCGGCGCCAGGGCCAGGAGAGCGTGGCGCCGGGCGACCTGGTGCTGGTCGGCATGGGCGAGCGCGTGGGCGTGGATGGCGTGATCGCGCGCGGCCAGGGCCAGTTGGATGCGAGCCTGGTCACCGGCGAAAGCCTGCCGGTGGCGGCCGGCCCCGGTACGGCGGTGTTCGCCGGCACCGTCAACCTGGGCGCCCCGGTCACCGTGCGCGCCACGGCCACCGGCGGCGCCACGCTGCTGGCCGAATGCGTCCGCCTGATCGAGGCCGCCGAGGCCCGGCGCGGCCGCTTCGTGGTGTTCGCCGACCGGGTGGCCCGCCGCTACGCCCCCACCGTGCACGCCGCCGCCCTGCTGACCTTCCTGTGGTGGTGGGGCGTGCAGGGGGTGGGCGTCGCCGAGGCGCTGCTGACCGCCAGCGCCGTGCTGATCATCACCTGCCCCTGCGCCCTGGCGCTGGCGGTGCCGGCGGTGCAGGTGCTGGCCACCGGCATGTTGTTCCGCGCCGGCATCCTGCTGAAATCGCCGACCGCGCTGGAGCGGCTGGCCCAGGTCGATACCGTGGTGTTCGACAAGACCGGCACGCTCACCGAGCCGGCCCTGGCTCTGGTGGGCAACGCCGACCCCCAGGCGCTGCGCACCGCCGCCACCCTGGCCGCCAGCAGCCGCCACCCGCTCTCCCGCGCCCTGCTGGCCGCCGCCGGCCCGGCCGCCGCCGCCGAGGGGGTGCGCGAGGTGTCGGGGCAGGGGCTGGCGCTGGCCACGGCCGCCGGTGAAATCCGCCTGGGCAGCGCCCGCTTCGCCGCCGCTGCCGCCGCGGACGACGGCGACAGCCCGGCGCTCTGGCTGGCCCGCCCCGGCCAGCCCCCGGTCCGCTTCGCCTTTGCCGAGGCCGCGCGCGCCGATGCCGCCGCCGTGCTGGCGCGGCTGCGCGGCCTGGGCTTGGACATCCACCTGCTCTCCGGCGACCGCCCCGGCCCGGTGGCGCGGCTGGCCGAAACCCTGGGCATCGCCACCTGGCAGGCCGGCTGCTCGCCGGTCGAGAAGGTCGCCCGCATCGAGGCGCTGCGCGCCGAGGGCCGCCACGTGCTGATGGTCGGTGACGGGCTGAACGACGGCCCCTCCCTGGCCGCCGCCCTGGTCTCGATGTCCCCCTCCACCGCCGCCGACCTCAGCCAGACGGTGGCCGACGTGGTGTTCCAGGGCGCGAAGCTGGCGCCGGTGGTCACCGCCCTGCTGACGGCGCGGCGCTCGCAGGCGGCGATGCGGCAGAACATCGCGTTGTCGCTGGGCTATAACGTGCTGATGGTGCCGCTGGCGATGGCCGGCCACGTCACCCCCTGGCTGGCGGCGGCGGCGATGTCCAGCTCGTCGCTGCTGGTGATGCTGAACAGCTTGCGCATGCGCAGGGCGGTGCGATGACCCCGATTCTCTACCTGATCTGCATCAGCGTCTCGCTCGGCGGCGGCGCGTTGGCCCTGTTCCTGTGGTCGCTGCGCAGCGGCCAGTATGACGACATGGAGGGGGCGGCCAACCGCGTGCTGTTCGACGACGACCTGCCGCCGCGCGATCAACCGCCGAAATCGACCTGAAAATCCGCGATTCAGGGGCCGCTTTTCCCCATTTTGGGCCCGTATTTCGCGCCTTCAGTCGTCCCCGCCGCTCCCGTTGTGGCAGTGCATGCAGTTCGCGGCGCTGCGCAGGCCGGGGCCGGTGCCGACGCCGGGTTCCAGCAGGTCGTCGTGAATGCGCCGCCAGAACGGCATGTCGGTGATACGTTCCGGGGTCTGCCCGGCGGGCAGCCCGCGCATCACTCCGGGGCTGCCATCGGACGAGTCGGCGGCGTGGCTCACCAGGTAGCCGGTGATCCGCTGCGTGGTCGGCGCGTCCAGGCTGGCATCCTCGCCGAAATGCGTGGACAGATGCGAGGTCAGCGCCCGCCAGGAGCGGGCGGGCAGGAGGGCGGCGGGGTAGGCCATGTGGCAGGCGCTGCATTCCCGCGCGAAATCGGCCTCGCCCGCCGGGCCGCCGGTGGTGGCGCGCACCGGCACCGGCCGCGGCGTCTCGCCTTCGGCCAGGCCGCAGGCGGCCGGCAGCGCCGCGCACATCACGCCCAGCGCCAGCAGGCGGAGCGGCTTCATTGGTGCGCCATGAAGGTGATGAAATTGCCCTTCTCGACCGGCGTGCACACCCGCCCATAGACGGTGTGGCAGTTGCGAGCGAACCATTTGCGCACCTTGGCCAGGTCGGTGAAGCGGCTGGGCGAGAGCGACACCGCCATCGGCGCCAGCGTTTTGCCGGCACGGGTGCGGCCCTGGTTGCGCGGCGAATTGGTGTGGCAGGTGCTGCACGAGGGGGTTTCCGGCCGCCCGGTGCCGGGATGGGCGAGGAAGAATGCCTGCCCGGCCGCCGCCGAGAACCCCTTGAATCCGGCGTCGGTCTTGCGCGCCTCGGCGGCGTAGTGGTCCAGGATTGATTGTCGCGCCGCGGGGGCGGTGGCGGCGAGCGCGGTGCCGCCCGCGAGCAGCATGAGCGAGAAGGCCATCGCGGAGCGTCGGATCATTGCAGGTCCTCGGGGATTTCGATCGATTGGGGGGCGAAGCGGCCGCTGGCGGCGTCCATGTGGCAGGCGTTGCAGGCGCCGCGGCTGCCCACTTCCTTGTTGGCGAAGGTGGCGGCGGGGATGCGCCGGTGCATCCGCTGCCAGAAGCCGCTGGCGGTGATGCGCGCCGGGTCCTTGGGGTCGATGCTCTGGCGGATCCGCACCGCCGGCAGCGTGTCCCAGTGCTCGGCCGCGTTGGCCACCAGCCAGCTGCGCAACCGCGTGGCGAGCCCGGCATCCAGGCTGGCATCCTCGCCGAAATGCTGGTCCAGATGCGCCATCAGCCCGGTCCAGGACGCGGCCGGCAGCAGGCCGGGCGAGTAGGCGGTGTGGCAGGCGCCGCATTCGCGCGCATAATCCGGGTCCAGCCGCGTCGTCGGCACGCCCAGGCCGGGCAGGTCGGCCAGCGCGGTGAGCGTGCCCGCCGCCAGCACGCCGCCGACGAGGCAGATGGCCAGCGCCGCGCGCATATGCGCCCGCACCCCGGCGGCCGGCTCGGCGGGGCCGTGCTTGGCCCCGGTCAGCATCGCCTCGGCCAGATTCTCGCGCTCGCGCCGGCTTTCGTACCACACGCCGCCCAGATGCGCCGCCACCATCGCCACCAGCAGCAGCGAGAGCAGCTTGTGCACGCCGATCGTGGCGGTGCCGATGGCGAACGGGGTGAAGGGGGCCAGCGGCCCCTGCTTGACCATGCCGCCCAGCACCACCACGCCGGTCAACACGATCGCCGCCAGCACCGCCAGCAGCGCGAACACCATCGCCGCACCCAGCGGATTATGCCCGAGATAGCGGCCCGACCGCCCGGCCAGCACCGAGCGGGCATAGGCGAGGGTGGCGCGCGGGCTGAAGACGAAGCTGGCGAAGCGGGCATAGCGCCCGCCCAGCAGCCCCCACACCACCCGGTAGCCGATCAGGCCGGCGATCGCGGTGCCAGCGATCAGGTGCACGTCCAGCGCGCTACGCTGTGCGAAAAACCCTGTGACCGCCGCCACCGTGACGCTGAGCACCAGCAGCCAGTGGAACAGCCGCACCCCCAGGTCCCACACCGGCACCCCGGCCTCGGCCCGCTGCCGCATCGCCGCCAGCCTCGATCGGCACCAGGCCGCCCCGGATCGCACCATGCCTCATCTCGCCCCGTGTTCGGGCGGTAAGGTAGGGCGGGCAAGCTGACAGCAGCCTTACGGGGCGGCGGGCGCCTCAGAGTGGATGGAGCGCGCTCAACCGGGGCCGAGCCGCAGCGGCTGCGCCAGCCGGGCATCCTGGGCGCGGAACCACAGCCGCAGCGTCACCCGGGCGCTGCGCAGCGCGCCCTGCCGCGCCTGGAGCTGCACCAGGTGGGAGGCGTTGCCGTTGAAGCGGAAGCCGCCATCCGGGCCGGTGGTGGTGCGGCCGCGCTCGTTCTGGGTGATGAAGTCGCGCTCGTAGAGGATCACCGTCGCCCCCGCCGCCGGCCGCCCGTCCGCCTCCACCACCCGGCCCGCGACCACGCCGTGCGCGTGCAGCGCCACATACAGGTTCCAGGCCGCCACCAGCACCGCGAGGACCAGCGGCACCAGCACGAAGCGGTTTTGCAGGCGCCGCACCGGCCTAGTGCGCTGATACATTTGGAAGGTTCAGCATGAATCAGCGCACTCTCTTGATTTGGTGGGCCGATTCAGCCAACGGGCTGAAGTGCCCGTTGGCATCGGACCACTAGCCTTTGGTCGCGCCCGCGGTGAGCCCGCGCATGAACTCCTTCTGCGCCATCAGGAACACCGCCAGCCCGGGCACCAGCACCATCACCACGAAGGCGTACAGCGCCCCGGTGGTGTCCTCCACATAGGAGAGGAAGCGCGCCAGCCCCAGCGGCAGCGTCTGCATCAGCGGGTCGCGGGTGACGATCAGCGGCCACATGAAGTTGTTCCACGACCAGATGAACGACAGGATGACATTGGTGGCGATCGCCGGCTTGCACAGTGGCAGCAGCACCCGCGCCAGGATGCGCAGGTCGCCCAGCCCGTCCATCCGCGCCGCGTCGATCAGCGAGCGCGGCACCGCCTCGAACGCCGCCTTGAAGACGAAGATGCAGACGATGGTGGACAGCATCGGCAGCGCCAGCCCCAGCCAGGAGTTCAGCAGCCCCAGCCGCGCGGTGATCAGGTAGGCCGGGATGATGGTGGCCTGGAACGGGATCAGCATGCAGGACAGCAGCAGCAGCACCACCCAGCGCCGCCCCGGGAACGCCCGCGTCAGCGCATAGGCCGCCAGCGCGTTCAGCACGATGTTGCCGCCCACCGCCAGTAGCGAGACGATGACGCTGTTGAGCAGATAGCGCGGGAACGGGATCAGGTACCAAACGTCCACGTAGTTGAACAGATGCGGCGCCTGCGGCAGCAGGCGCGGCGGATAGGCGTAGATGTTCTCGCCGGTCAGCGAGGTCTTCACCACCCAGTAGAACGGCACCAGCATGATGGCGCACACCACCAGCAGCGCCGCGTGGCGCGGCCACATGCCGCGCGCCCTCATGCCCGCTCCCCCGCGTTGCCGCCCGAGGCCAGGTGTGCCAGGAAGGTCAGCACCAGCAGCAGCGCGAACTGCGCCACCGTCAGCGCCGCCGCGTAGTCGAAGCGCGACTGGCCGAAGCCGGTCTTGTAGATCCAGGTGATCAGCAGCTCCGTCGCATGGCCCGGCCCGCCATTGGTCATGACGTAGACGAGGTCGAAGCTGGAGAACGAGTTGAGGATGCCGATCACCGCGCACAGGAACAGCGAGGGCCGCAGCATCGGCACGGTGATGCGCCAGAACCGCGCCCAGGCCGGCGCGCCGTCCACCCGCGCCGCCTCGTACAGATGCGGCGGGATGCTTTGCAGCCCGGTCAGCAGGATGATCATGTGGAAGCCCAGCACCTGCCACACATCGGCGGCGATCACGCTCGGCATCGCCAGGTCGAAGGATTGCAGGAAGGCCAGCGGCTTATCCACCAGGCCCAGCCGGCGCAGCACGAAATTGATCAGCCCGCCGCGCTCGTCGTACATCCAGCGCCAGATGATCGCCACCGCCACCGTCATCAGCGGGTAGGACAGGAACACGATGGTGCGGTAGATGGCCGCCCCGCGCAGGTCGCTGTTGACCAGCAGCGCGATCCCCAGCGCCAGCACGATGGCGATCGGCGCCGAGGACATGAACACCAGCGTGTTGCGCAGCGCGGTCCAGAACACGTCGTCGTCGCGCAGCATCTCGTCGTAGTTGTCGAGCCCGATGAACTGCGCCGGGTGCAGCGGTGACCAGGACTGGAACGACAGCCAGACATTCCAGCCCAGCGGCAGGATGCGGTAGAGCAGGAACACCGCCAGCGAGGGCAGCAGGAAGCAGGCGACCATCGCCGTCTGCCGCCCCTGCCGGCCGAGCAGCGTGCTCACGCGCGCGCCATCCGCAACGCCTTCACGCGCGGCGAAGCTCGCGGGCCACCTTGCGCTCGGCGTCGGCCAGCGCGGTCTTGGCGTCCTTGCGGCCGAGCATCACGTTCTGCAACTCGGGGTAGAACGCCTCCTTGATCCGGCTGTCATGCGCCAGCCGCCAGTTGCCGCACATCCGGTCGGTATGTTCGACCTGGGTGCGCAGCACGGCGGCGGCCAGCGGCTCCTCCTTCTCCAGCCGGGCGAGCAGGGCGGCGTCCAGCTCCTTGTTGGCCGACAGGATGCGCCGCGTGTTGACCAGCTTGGCCGCCTGCGGGGTGGAGGTGATGAAGGTGATGAACTCCCACGCCAGTTCGGGGTGCTTGGAACCCTTGGAGATGCCCAGGCCGTGGCTGTTCGGCGTGGCCCAGTTGCCGGGCATCTGGGCGGCGCCCAGCGTGTCGGCGTTGACCCAGGGGCCCTGGCCCTTGACGAAGTAATAGGCCGGCGAATGCGCCTGGAGCATGCCGATGCGCCCGGCGGCGAAGGCGCCCAGCGGCTCCACCCAGCGGCCGGTCCAGGAGATTTTGTCCACCGCCTGTCCCTGGGTGCCGCGCGCCAGCCGCGCCATCACGTCGGCCGCCTGGGCGGTGTTGAAGGCCGGCGCCTTGAGGTCCGGCGTGAGCAGCTGCACCGCGTTCATGGCGAATAGCGGCCAGTACAGCCAGTCGAAGTTCAGCGTGATGAAGCCGGTGTTGTCGCCGGTGCCGATCTTTTCGGCGGCGTTCATCAGCTCGTCGAAGCTGGTGGGCGGGCCGGCCAGCCCGGCCTTGGCGAACAGGGTCTTGTTATAGAACATCAACGATTTGGAGATGTAGAAGGGCAGCATCCAGTTGCGCCCCTCCATCGCCCAGTTGTCCAGGTAGTCGGCGTTGAAGCGCGCCTTCACGTCGGCCTGCCTGGCCAGCAGGGGGGTGAGGTCCAGCAGCGCGCCGGAGGCCGCGTATTCCAGCCCCAGCGCGCCCTGGGTGTTGATGATGTCCGGCGGCGTGCCGGCGACCAGCTGCGTCTGGTAGAAGGCCGGCAGCTCGGGGCCCTTCTTGTCGAGCCATTCCACCTCCACCCCCGGCCGCGCCTTGGTGAAATCGGCGATCCAGCTGTTCACGATGTCCGCCGCGTCGGCGATGTTCCAGGTGAGGAAGCTGATTTTCCGGCTGGATTGGGCGAGCGCCGGGCGGGCCAGTTGCAGCGTGGCGGCGGCGGTGGTGGCGGCGAGGAATGTGCGTCGTTTCATGATCGTTCTACCTTCCTTTGCTCGGCGTGAGGGCCTGTGCCCGGCGGTTGGGGGGCTCAGCGCAGTTGCGGCTCCGGCAGCTGGGTCACCTCGCGGGTGACGATGGCAGCGGCGTCGGCGTGGCGTTGCAGCAGCGAGGCCGGCACCCGCGCCGTCACCGGCCCGTGCATCAGCAGCCGCAGCATGGTGCAGCCATAGGGGCGGTTCATGTAGATGCGCACCTTGCGCGCCCCCAGGATCTCGCGCATCCCCACCGTCACCGCCTGCTTCGGGATGCGCAGCACGTTGCCGCGCGCGGCGTTGACGGCGTTGATCATCACCGTCTCGCGGCTCAGCGTCACCACGCGGGTGGGCAGGGCGGCGAAGGCGTCCGGGTCGTCCGGCTCGTCGGGCTCCGGCGGGTCGTTGAACGCCAGGTGGCCGGTGACGCCGACGCCGCCATAGGCCACGTCCACCCCGCCCAGCCGGTCGATCGCGCGCTGCATGGCCGCCGGGTCGCGCGGGTCGGGGAAGATCACCGCCTCGCGCGGCGGCGCCAGTTCGGGGTCGAGCTGGTCGAAGAAATGCCGCTGCATGTGGCCGCGGAAGCTCAGCGGGTCGGCGGCGTCGATGAAGCCGCCGTCGGGGGCGAGGTATTCGTCCATGTTCAGCAGCACCAGCCGGCGCAGGTCGGCGCGCGCGGCGCGGCAGCGCTGGGCCAGCAGGTCGAACTGGCCGACCGGGCCGACCGGCACGATGAACACCGCGTGCGGCCGGCCGGCGGCGAGGGCCGCGTGGTATTCGGCCAGCATGCTGTCGGCGAAATGGCCGATCAGGGCCGGCGCGTCGTCCACCACCTCCAGGCGCACCGGCGAGCCGTGGCCGAGGCGGTCGGGCGGAATGGCCAGTGCGGCCAGCGTATCGTCGAGAAGGGTCAAATCCGGCTCCCGGTTTCATGGTCGAACAGATGCAGGCGGGCGGGGTCCACGGCCAGGGCCACCGCCTCGCCGGCGCGGCGGACGCTGCGGGGCGGCAGCCGGGCGGAGATCTCCTGGCCGGCCACCTCCAGCAGCACCAGCGTCTCCGCGCCCAGCGGCTCCACGGTGAGCGCGGTGCCGTGCAGGAGCGGGCCAATCGCGGGCGTGCCGGGGGGGCGCCACACCAGGTCCTCCGGCCGCACGCCCAGCCACACCGCGCGGTTGGCGTGGCGGTGGGCGGGGGCGGGCAGGGCGGTGCCGTCGTCCAGCACCACCCGCGCCCCCTCCAGCCGCGCGCGCAGCAGGTTCATCGGCGGCGCCCCGATGAAGGCGGCGACGAAGATGGTGGCCGGCGTCTCGTACACCTCCTCCGGCGTGCCGATCTGCTCCACCCGGCCGCGGTTGAGGATGACGATGCGGTCGGCCAGCGTCATCGCCTCCACCTGGTCATGCGTCACGTAGACGGTGGTGGTGGGCACGCGGGTGCGCAGCTTGCGGATTTCGGTGCGCATCTGCACCCGCAGCTTGGCGTCCAGGTTGGAGAGCGGCTCGTCGAACAGGAATATCTTGGGGTCGCGCACGATCGCCCGGCCCATCGCCACGCGCTGGCGCTGGCCGCCGGACAGCTGGCGGGGGGTGCGCGCCAGCAGCGCCGTGATGTCCAGCACCTCGGCGGCGTGCGCCACGCGGCTGCGGATTTCGGCGCGCGCCACGCCGCGGTAGCGCAGCGCGAAGGCCATGTTCTCGGCCACCGTCATGTGCGGGTACAGCGCGTAGTCCTGGAACACCATGGCGATGTCCCGGTCCTTCGGCTCGCGCTGGTTGACCACGGCGCCGTCGATCAGGATGTCGCCGCCGCTGCTCTCCTCCAGGCCCGAGATCATGCGCAGGATGGTGCTTTTGCCGCAGCCGCTGGGGCCGACCAGCACGACGAATTCGCGGTCGCCCACGTCCAGGTCCACGCCCGGGATCACCTCGACGGGCCCGAAGGTCTTGCGCAGGCGGCGCAGCGAGAGCGTGGCCAAGGCTATGGTTCCCCCTCCGGCGTGAAGGCTGGCATATCCCGCCGCGATTGGCCACTGTGGATGTAACGACCGGGGGAGGGGCGGATGCGCGTCGCGGTGATCGGTTTCGGCGCCTGGGGGCGCTGCCATGCCAGGGCGCTGGCCGGGCTACCCGGCGTGGTTCTGGCCGGCATCCTCGCCCATGGCGACGCCAGCGCCGCCGCCGCCGCCGCCGAATTCCCCGGCGTGCCGGTCCATCGCGACCTCGCCGGCCTGCTGGCGAGCGGCGTGGAGGCGGTGGATATCGTCGCCCCCAACCACCTGCACGAGCCGGTGGCGCTGGCAGCACTCGCCGCCGGCAAGCACGTGCTGGTGGAAAAGCCGCTGGCGCTGACCGCCGAGGGGTGCGCCCGCATCGCGGCGGCCGCCCGCGCCGCCGGCCGCTGCGTCAGCGTCACCCACGAGCTGCGCGTCTCCAGCCAATGGGGGCTGATCCGGCGCGAGATCGCCGCCGGCGCCATCGGCACCCCGCTGGCCGGCGTCTACACGCTGTTCCGCCGGCCGTTCCGGGGCGGCGCGGCCGGCTGGCGGCACGACCCGGCGCGGGTCGGCTCCTGGATATTGGAGGAGCCGGTGCATTTCTTCGACCTGCTGCTGTGGTATTTCGACGGCCACGGCAACCCGGTCTCGCTGCGCGCGCAGGCCAATGGCGCGGATGGGCTGACCGCCAACCTCGCCGTCACCGCCCGCTATGCCTCCGGCGCGTTCTTCACGGTGTCGCAGATACTCACCGGGTTCGAGCATCACTGCACGCTGGATATCGGCGGCAGCGCCGGCGCGCTGCGGGCCTGGTGGTCGGCCGCCGAGGCCCGCACCACCGAGCCGGTCGCCGGCCTGTCCCTCCAGCGCGGCGCCGCGCCGCCCGAGACGCAGGGTTTTACCCGCTCGGGCGAGATTTTCGAGCTGATCGAGCATCTGCGCGGCAGCATCGCCGGCTTCCGCGCCGGCACCAGCCCGCTGCCGGCCGAGGAGGCCAGCCGCGCCGTGCTGATGTGCCTCGCCGCCGAGGAATCCTGCCGCACCGGGCGCGACGTGGCGCTCGCCTTCCCGCCCCGTTGATCCCATCGGCGCGGCGGGGCAGGCTGGGCGGGCGCATTCCAGGAGCCGCCCGATGACCGCGAACCGCAAGAAGATCCTGCTGCCCACCGAGATGGCGCGCGCCGGCTGGGCCGTGCTGGAGGGGCGCGACGACATCGCCCCGGTGGCGTTCGGCCCGGAGATGAGCGGCGCGGACTTCCAGGGCGAACTCGCCACCGCCAGCGCCGTCGCCCTGTGGGGCCGCCCGTTCACCGCCGCCGACGTCGCCGCCGCCCCGCATCTGCAAGCCGTCGGGCGCATCGGCGTCGGCTACGACGCGGTGGACGTGCCGGCGCTCACCGCCCGCGCCATCCCGCTGCTGATCGCCGGCACCGCCAATTCCGTCACCGTGGCCGAGCACGCGCTGTTCTTCATGTTCTGGCTGGCGAAGCAGGGTGCCGCGCTGGACCGCGTGGTGCGCGATGGCGACTGGCCGCGCAAATACGTCCACCGGATTTTCGACCTGTATGGCAAGACCGTGCTGATCGTCGGCTTCGGTCGCATCGGCACCAGGCTCGCCGCCCGCTGCCTGGCGCTGGAGATGACGGTGCTGGTGCACGACCCCTTCACCGCCCAGGACGGCATCGCGGCGCGCGGCTGCATCCCGGCGCCGGACCTCGACGCGGCGCTGGCCCGGGCCGATTTCGTCAGCATCCACTGCCCGAAAAAGCCCGACACGGTCGGCCTGTTCAACGCCGCCCGGCTGGCCCGCATGAAGTCCTCGGCCTTCCTGGTCAACACCGCCCGCGGCGGCATCATCGACGAGCCGGCGCTGTACGACGCGCTGGTGGCGGGCCGGCTGGCCGGCGCCGGGCTGGACGTGTTCGAGCAGGAGCCGACCCCCGCCGACAACCCGCTGCTGCGCCTGCCCAACGTCATCGCCGCCCCGCACATGGCCGGGGTGACGCAGGAGGCGCTGGACCGCATGGCCGTCAACACCGTGCGCAACCTGCTGAGCGTGCTGGACGGCAGGCCGGAGCGCGAGAACGTGGTCAACAAGGATGTGCTGGCGGGGGACATGCCGGGCTAGCCGGGCATGAACCTGCTGCGCGCGCCGCTGCTTGCCTCGGCGGCGGGCCGGCCGCCGCTGTGGCTGATCTTCACCTTCGTCATCTGCGGCACGCTGTCGCTGCACATCTTCGTCCCGGCCCTGCCGGCCGCCGCGCGCGACCTCGGCGTGTCGTCCGCCACCATCCAATGGACGCTCACCGTCTATGTGCTCGGCCTCGCCGTCGGGCAGCTCATCTACGGCCCGATCTCCGACCGCTTCGGCCGCCGCCCGGTGCTGATGGCAGGGCTGGTGCTGTACGCCCTCGGCAGCACCATCGCCGGGCTGGCCCCCGGCGCACTCACGCTGATCGCCGCCCGGGTGGTGCAGGCGCTGGGCGGGTGCAGCGGCCTGGTGCTCGGCCGCGCCGTCATCCGCGACGTCTCCGCCCCGCGGGAGGCGGCGGCGCGGCTGGCCTGGCTCAACATGTTCATGTCGATGGCCCCGGCCATGGCCTCCATCGCCGGCGGCCTGCTGGCGGCCTATGTGAGCTGGCGGGCGATCTTCGCGCTGCTGGCGGCCATCGGCGTGCTGACCCTGCTGGCCGCCATCGCCACCCTGCCGGAGACCAACCCCGCCGTCGGCCGCTCCACCGGCGCCGGGCTGCTGCGGGTGAACCTGCGGCTGCTGGGCATGCCGGCGTTCCGCGTCTACGCCCTGGCCGGCGCCTGCGCCACCACCAGCTTCTACGCCTTCCTGGCCGCCGCCCCGTTCATCTTCACCGACATGCTGCACCGCGACCAGGCCGAGATCGGCTTCTATTTCATGCCGCCGATGCTGGGCTATTCGCTGGGCAGCCTGCTCGCCAACCGGCTGGTCGGCCGGCTGGGGCTGGACCGGCTGCTGCATATCGGCTTCAGCATCGCCACCCTGGGGGCTGCGCTGTTCTTCCTCGTGGTGGCCACCGGGCACCTGAGCGTGGTGGCGGTGATGGCCTCGATGCTGCTATTCACCGCCGGCGGCGGCATCGCCAGCCCGCTGGCGCTGTCGGGCGCCATCGGCGTGCTGCCGGGGGCGATCGGCGCGGCGTCGGGGCTGTATGGCTTCTGCCAGATGGGATTCGGGGCGTTTTGCACCTTCGCGGTGGGGCTTTTCGGGGCAAATCCAGCGATCACCGCGGCCTCGGTGATGCTGGCGGCGGCCCTGGTGAGCCAGGTGGTGTTCACCCTGTGGCGGCCAATGCGGCATGATGGTGATGCGGCATGATGATCCGATATCGAACGATCTCCCGCCGCCGGGCTTGCCCCGCGCCGCCGCCGCCCGCATAGTCCGGCCCGGAGCAAGCATGCGCTATTCGGGTCTGAGGCTTCTCACGCAGGCGTTCGCGGGCAACACCGGCTGGAAGCCCGCGTGGCGCGATACGGCTCCGAAATCGTCCTACGACGTGGTGATCGTCGGCGGCGGCGGACACGGGCTGGCCACCGCCTACTACCTGGCGCGCGAGCACGGCATCACCAACGTCGCGGTGCTGGAGCGCGGGCGCATCGGCCTGGGCAATACCGGGCGCAACACCACCATCATCCGCTCCAACTACCTGCTGCCAGAGAACCATAATTTCTATGAGTGGTCGCTGAAGCTGTGGGAAGGGCTGGAGCAGGACCTCAACTACAACGCCATGGTCAGCCAGCGCGGCGTGCTGAACCTGTTCCATTCCGACGCCGCCCGCCACGCGGCCGCGCGCCGCGGCAACGCCATGCGGCTGGACGGCATCGACGCCGAATTGCTCGACCGCGCCCAGGTGGCCGAGTTCTGCCCGCTGATCGACCTGGACAATGCCCGCTTCCCGGTGATGGGCGGGCTGTTGCAGCGGCGCGGCGGCACCGCGCGGCACGACGCGGTCGCCTGGGGCTTCGCGCGCGCCGCCGACCGGCGCGGCGTGGACATCATCCAGGAGTGCGAGGTCCAGGGCATCGAGACCGAGGGCGGGCGGGTCACCGCGCTGCGCACCTCGCGCGGGCGCATCCGCGCCGGGCGGGTGGGGCTGGCGGTGGCCGGCAGCACCTCGCTGCTGGCCGGCATGGCCGGGTTCGAGGTGCCGATCGAAAGCCACGTGCTGCAGGCCTTCGTGTCCGAGGCGGTGAAGCCGCTGGTCCACGCCGTCATCACCTTCGGCGCCGGGCATTTCTACATCAGCCAGTCCGACAAGGGCGGGCTGGTGTTCGGCGGCGGGCTGGACGGCTGGAACTCCTACGCCCAGCGCGGCAACCTGCCGGCGGTGGAGCATGTGTTCGCCGCCGGGGTGGCGATGATGCCCGCGCTGTCGCGGCTGCGCGCGCTGCGCTCCTGGGGGGGCATGATGGACATGACGCCGGATGGCTCGCCGATCATCGGCCTGACCCCGATCCAGGGCCTGACCATGACCGGCGGCTGGTGCTATGGCGGCTTCAAGGCCACGCCCGGCTCCGGCTGGTGCCACGCCTGGACCATCGCCAAGGGCGAGCCGCACCCGCTCAACGCCGCCTTCACGTTGGACCGCTTCCGCCAGGGCCGGCTGCTGGACGAGCGCGGCGCCGGCCCGTTCGCCTGGGCGCAGTAGGGAGCGGCCGGATGATCCAGATCGCCTGCCCCTATTGCGGCCCGCGCGACGAGGCCGAGTTCGCCTATCGCGGCGATGCCACCGTGCATCGGCCGGCCGAGGAGGCCGGGTTCCACGACTATGTCTACGCCCGCGCCAACCCGCGCGGCTGGCACCTGGAATGGTGGCACCATACCGGCGGCTGCCGCGCCGTGCTGAAGGTGCTGCGCCACACCGCCACCCACGAGGTCCGCGCCGTCGGCCTGCCCGCCGACCGGCCGGAGCCGCCATCCGCATGAGCCAGCCCTTCCGCACCGCCGCCGGCGGCCATGTCGACCGCGCCGCCACGCTGGAGTTCCGCTTCGACGGCCGCGCCCTGCAGGGCCATCCCGGCGACACCCTGGCCTCCGCCCTGCTGGCCAACGGGGTGCGGCTGGTCGGCCGCAGCTTCAAGCTGCACCGCCCGCGCGGCATCTTCAGCGCCGGGGTGGAGGAGCCGAACGCCCTGGCCGAGCTGCGCACCGGCGCGCGGCGCGAGCCGAACACCCGCATGACGGCGATCGAGCTGCATGCCGGGCTGGAAGCGGCCAGCCAGAACCGCTTTCCCTCCCTGCGCTGGGACCTGATGAGCCTGGTCGGGCTGCTCGGCCCGGTGCTCTCGGCCGGGTTCTACTACAAGACCTTCATGTGGCCGGCCTCGTTCTGGGAGCGGGTGTACGAGCCGCGCATCCGCGCCGCCGCCGGGCTGGGCCGCCCCGCCACCGCGCCCGACCCGGATCACTACGAGGCGATGCACGTGCATTGCGACGTGCTGGTGGTGGGCGGCGGGCCCGCCGGCCTGGCCGCCGCCCGCGCCGCCGGGGCGGCCGGGGCGCGGGTGATGCTGTGCGAGCAGGATTTCCTGTTCGGCGGCGGCCTGCTGCTGGAGCCGGCGCAGGAGGCGTGGCGCGCCGAGACCCTGGCGGCGCTGGCGACGATGCCGGAGGTGACGCTGCTGCCGCGCACCACCGTGTTCGGCTATTATGACGCCAACGTGCTGGGCGCGGTGGAGCGGCTGGCCGACCACCTGGCCGAGCCGCCGCCGCACACGCCGCGCCAGCGCTACTGGACCATCCGCGCCGGCCGCGTGGTGCTGGCCACCGGCGCGCATGAGCGGCTGATCGCCTTCCCCGGCAACGACCGCCCGGGGGTGATGCTGGCCGGCGCGGCGCTGGCCTATCTGCGGCGCTTCGGCGTGCGCCCGGGCCGCCGGGCGGTGCTGTTCGCCAACAACGACGCCGCCTACGAGGCCGTTTTCGCCTTGCAGGCGGCCGGGCTGGCGGTCCCCGGCGTGGTCGATGCCCGGCCCGATTCGGCCGGCATCGCGGCGGCGCGGGCACGCGGCATCGCCGTCTGGGCCGGCGCCGAGGTGTGCGGCACGGCCGGCGGCGCCACGCTGCGCGGCGTGCGGGTGCGCCATCGCGGCGGCACCGGCACCGATACGCTGCTGGCGTGCGACCTGCTGTGCATCTCGGGCGGCATCAATCCGGCGGTGCACCTGGCCAGCCAGTCCGGCACGCCGCTGCACTGGAACGAGCGCCTCGCCGCGCATGTGCCCGGCGCGCCGGTGCAGGCGCAGCTCTCGGTGGGCGCGGCGGCCGGCGTCACCGGCATCGCCGCCGCCGCCGCCGATGGCGCGCGCGCCGGGGGAGGGGGCATCCCGCTGCCCGACGGCCCGGCGCAGGACGCCACCGTGGCGCCGATCTGGGAGGTGCGCGGCCGCGGCAAGGCGTTCGTGGATCTGCAGGACGACGTGACCGCCGACGACATCCGCCTCGCCCATCGCGAGGGCTTCGGCCATATCGAGCACGCCAAGCGCTACACCACCCACGCCATGGGCACCGACCAGGGCAAGACCGGCGGGCTGGTGGGCGCGGCGGTGCTGGCCGCCGCGCGCGGCGTGCCGGTGGAGAGCGTCGGCCTACCGACCTTCCGCCCCTTCGCCACCCCGGTCACCTGGGGCGCCATCGCCGGCCACCATGTCGGCCGCGCCTACGCCCCCGAGCGCCGCACGCCGCTGCACGACTGGCACCTGCGCCACGCCGCCGAGTTCGTGGAGGCCGGGCACTGGCTGCGCCCCGCCTACTACCCCGGCGCCAGCGACGGCGACGTGTGGGACAGCGTGCTGCGCGAGGCTCGCGCGGTGCGCCGCGACGTGGGCATCTGCGACGTGTCCACCCTGGGCAAGATCGACGTGCAGGGCGCCGACGCCGCCGATTTCCTCGACCGTGTCTACGCCAACACCCTCTCCACCCTGCCGCCCGGCCGCGCCCGCTACGGCCTGATGCTGCGCGAGGACGGCATCGCCTTCGACGACGGCACCGTCGCCCGCCTCACCCCGGACCGCTTCCTGCTCAGCACCACCACCGCCAACGCCGCCGCCGTGCTGGCCCACCTGGAATTCCACCTGCAGACCGCCTGGCCGGAGCTCGACGTGGCGCTCGCCTCGGTCACCGACCAGTGGGCGGCGATGTCGGTGGCCGGCCCGCGCAGCCGCGAGACGCTGGCGCCGCTGATCGAGGGGCTGGACCTGTCCAACGACGCCTTCCCCTTCATGGCGGTGGCCGACGCGGTGCTGAATGACGGCCGCGGCGAGATATGCCCGGTGCGGCTGTTCCGCATCAGCTTCTCAGGCGAGCTCGCCTACGAGGTCGCCACCCCGGCCGGCCATGCCGAGGCGGTGTGGAAGGCCATCCTGCGCGCCGGCGCCGAGTTCGGCATCATCCCCTACGGCACCGAGGCGCTGGGCCTGCTGCGCATCGAGAAGGGCCACGTCGCCGGCGCCGAGCTGAACGGCCAGACCACGGCGGCCGATCTCGGGCTGGCGCGGCTGTGCAAGAAGCGCGGCGATTATATCGGCCGGGCGCTCGCCCAGCGGCCGGGCCTGGCTGACCCCGCCCGCCCCGCCCTGGTCGGCCTGCGCCCGCTGCACCGCAGCGACCGGCTGCGCGCCGGCGCCCATCTCGTGCTGCCCGGCGGCAGCGACAGCCTCGGCTGGATCAGCAGCGTGACCCGCGGCGTGGCGCTGGAGGGCTGGATCGGCCTCGGTTTCCTGCGCGGCGGCCTCGGCCGCGCCGGCACGCCGCTGCACGCCGCCTTCCCGCTGCTGGGCGAGGCGGTGGAGGTGGAGGTGGTCAGCCCGCATTTCTTCGACCCGGAGAACCAGCGTGTCCGCGACTGAACCGCATCCCTGGCTGGCCGGCGCGCTGGTGCCCGGCCGCTTCGGCGCCGCCGCCGGCGAGCCGGTCCGCCTCGGCACGCGCGCCTGCGAACTGGTGCAGGTGCTGGCCCGCCGCGATGGCGACGCCGCGCTTCAGGCCGCCATCCGCGCCGCCGGCGGGCCGGATCTGCCGCCGCCCGGCCACGCCGCCCAGGGGGAGAGAATGGCCGCGCTATGGACCCAGCCGCGCGGCTGGCTGATCCAGGCCGGGCCGGACGCCGGGCTGGCCCGCCGGCTGGCCGATGCCTGCGGCCCCGCCGCCGCGGTGGTGGAGCAGACCCATGGCCGCTGCGTGTTCACCCTGGAGGGCGCCCACGCCCGCGCGGTGCTGGCGCGGCTGTGCCGGGTGGACCTGCATCCGCGCGCCTTCGGCCCGGGCCGGGTGGCGGTGACGCCGCTGTCCGAGATCGCCGCCGTGATCCATCAGACCGGCGCCGCGCCGGGCTTCGACATCATCGTCGCCAGCAGCTACGCCCGCGCCGTGGCCGGCATGCTGGCCGCCGCCGCCGCCCCGATTGGCTATCAGGTGGGCGGCGACCAGATGGGCGGCGACCAGATGGGCGGCGACCAGATGGGCGGCGACCGGGTGGACTGACTATCCACTCGATCGCCGCGACCCCGATATCCGCGATCAGGCGGCGGCTTCGTGCGGCACGCCCTTCTCGGTGAGCATCGTCGCCAGTTCGCCGGACTGGAACATCTCGGTCACGATGTCGCAGCCGCCGACGAACTCGCCCTTCACATAAAGCTGCGGCACGGTCGGCCAGTTGGAGAACTGCTTGATGCCCTCGCGCAGCGCGGGGTCTTCCAGCACGTTGGCGGTCTTGAAGGGCACGCCCATGTGGGTGAGGATCTGCACCACCCGCGCCGAGAACCCGCATTGCGGGAACATCGCGGTGCCTTTCATGTACAGCATCACCGGGTTCTCGGTGATCTCGGTCTGGATTCGCTCGGTAACGGTGCCGGTCATGGTTCGCAGTTCCTTACACAGGGGCGGAGGTCTGTAGCGCGAGGGCGTGCAGCTCGCCCCCCATGCGGCCGCGCAGGGCCGCGTAGACAATCTGGTGCTGCTGCACGCGGGATTTGCCGGCGAAGGCGGCGCTGACCACGGTGGCCGCGTAGTGGTCGCCGTCACCGGCCAGGTCCTCGATGGTCACCTGGGCATCGGGCAAGGCGGCCTTGATGAGCGCCTCTATCTCGCCTGCTGGCATCGCCATGCCGGGGTACTCCTTCAATGGCCGCGAGATCAGGCCGATTCCACGCCCATCCACGCCGGGAAGAAACGTTCGTGCATCGCCCGCACGCTGGCAAGTGACATGGTGTGTCCGTCCGGCAGTGTCAAATCCGCGCCATGGCTGCGCCCGACCTGCCGCGCCGGCACCCCGGCCGCCGCCGCCGCCGCCAGCAGCGCCGCCGCGTCGGCCACCGCCACCACATAGCGCGCCTGGTCCTCGCCGAACCAGAAGGCGTGCGGGGCCACGCCCTCGGGGCCGGGGCGCAGGGAGACACCGGTATCGCCGGCCAGCGCCATCTCGGCGAGGGCCACCAGCAGCCCGCCATCGGACACGTCGTGGCAGGCGCGCACCCGTCCTGCCAGGATCTGGCCGCGCACGAAATCGCCGTTGCGGCGCTCGGCCGCCAGGTCCACCGGCGGCGGCGCGCCTTCCTCCCGCCCGGCGACCTCGCGCAGCCACAGCGACTGGCCCAGCCAGCCGGCGGTCTCGCCCAGCAGCACCAGCTCCAGCCCCGGCGCCAGCGCGTAGCCCACCGCCTGCGCCGCATCCTCCAGCACGCCCAGGCCGCCGATCGCCGGAGTCGGCAGGATCGGCTTGCCCTCGGTCTCGTTGTAGAGGCTGACATTGCCGGACACGACCGGGAAATCCAGCGCCACGCAGGCCGCCGCCATGCCGCGGATGCTGGCCGCGAACTGGCCCATGATGCGCGGCTTTTCGGGGTTGGCGAAGTTCATGTTGTCGGTGATCGCCAGCGGAAGCGCGCCGGTGGCGGTGATGTTGCGCCACGCCTCGGCTACCGCTTGCGCGCCGCCCGCCTCGGGGTCGGCCAACACGTAGCGGGGGGTGCAGTCGGAGGTCAGCGCCAGCGCCCGCCTGCGGCCTTCCAGGCGCACGATGGCGGCATCCGCGGCGCCCGGGCGCTTCACCGTCTGGCCGCCCACGGTGCTGTCGTACTGGTCCCACACCCAGGCGCGCGAGCACAGGTCGGGGCAGCCGACCAGGGTCATCAGCGCCTCCGCCAGCCCGCCCGGGTCGGCAACCGGGCCGAGCGGGGCGGGGCGGGGCGTCTCCTCGGTGGGGCGGTGATACAGCGGCGCCTGCTCGGCCAGCGGGTCCAGCGGGATGTCGGCCTCCACCACGCCGCGGTGCCGCACCACGATGCGGCCGGTGTCGGTCAGGTGGCCGATCACCGCGAAATCCAGGTCCCACTTCTCGAAGATGGCGCGCGCCACCTCCTGCCGGTCGGGGCGCAGCACCATCAGCATGCGCTCCTGGCTTTCCGACAGCATCATCTCGTAGGCGCTCATGGCGGTCTCGCGCTGCGGCACCGCGTCCAGGTCCAGCTCAATGCCCACGCCGCCCTTGCCGGCCATCTCGACGGAGGAGCTGGTCAGCCCGGCCGCGCCCATGTCCTGGATCGCCACGATCGCGTCGGTGGCCATCAGTTCCAGGCACGCCTCGATTAGCAGCTTCTCGGTGAACGGGTCGCCCACCTGCACGGTCGGCCGCTTCTCCTCCGAGTCGGCGCCGAACTCGGCGCTGGCCATGGTGGCGCCATGGATGCCGTCGCGCCCGGTCTTGCTGCCGACATAGATCACCGGGTTGCCGATGCCGGCGGCGGCGGAGAGGAAGATCTTGCCCTGGTCGGCGATGCCCACGGTCATGGCGTTGACCAGCGGGTTGCCGTTATAGGCGGGGTGGAAGTCGATCTCGCCGCCCACCGTCGGCACGCCCACGCAATTGCCGTAGCCGCCGATGCCGCGCACCACCCCGTCCACGATCCGCTTGGTGCGGGGCAGGGCGGGGTCGCCGAAGCGCAGCGCGTTGAGGTTGGCCACCGGCCGCGCGCCCATGGTGAACACGTCTCGCAATATGCCGCCCACGCCGGTCGCCGCCCCCTGGTAGGGCTCGATGAAGCTCGGGTGGTTGTGGCTTTCCATCTTGAAGATGGCGGCCAGCCCCTCGCCGATATCCACCACGCCGGCATTCTCGCCCGGCCCGTGGATCACCCAGGGCGCCTTGGTCGGCAGCGTCTTGAGCCACACCCGCGAGGATTTGTAGGAGCAATGCTCCGACCACATCACGCTGAACACGCCAAGCTCGGTGAGCGACGGCGTGCGGCCCATGATGTCCAGCACGCGCTGGTATTCGTCGGCACTCAGCCCGAATTCGCGGGCCAATGCCTGGTTCACGTCACGCGCCATGCTTGCTCCTTGTGGGGGCAAAAGTAGAAAAGGGAAGTGATTCACATGGAGGCGAGGAGGCGGGGAGAAGAAAGCGGAGCGTGTATCATCCTTTCTTCTCCCCGCCTCCCCGCCTCCATGTGGTCTTGTCTTACTGTCAGGTCTTACTGGCAGGTCTTACTGTCAGGCGGCCAGCGCCGCCACCAGCCCGTCGAACAGCGGCTTGCCGTCGGTGCCGCCCATCAGCGGGTCCACCAGGTCCTCGGGGTGCGGCATCAGGCCCAGCACCCGCAGGTTGGGGGCGGCGATGCCGGCGATGTTGCGCGCGCTGCCGTTGAGGTTGGCCTCGCGGGTGATCGCGCCCTCGGGGGTGGCGTAGCGGAAGATCACCAGGCCCTCGCCCTCCAGCCGGTCGAGCGTGTCGTCGTCGGCGAAGTAGTTGCCGTCGCCATGCGCCAGCGGCGCGCGGAACACCTGGCCGGCCTGATAGTGGCGGGTATAGTCGGTGTCCGCCCGCTCCACCCGCAGATGGCAGTCCATCGACAGGAACCGCAGCCCGGCATTGCGCAGCAGCGCGCCCGGCAGCAGCCCGGTTTCGGTCAGGATCTGGAAGCCGTTGCACACGCCCAGCACATGCCCGCCGCGCGCGGCATGCGCCCGCACCGCGGCCATCACCGGCGACTGCGCGGCCATGGCGCCGCAGCGCAGGTAATCGCCGTAGGAGAAGCCGCCGGGGATCACGATCAGGTCGAGCCCGGCGATATCGGTCTCCTTGTGCCAGATCATCCGCGGCTTGTGGCCGGAGGCAAGCTCCAGCGCGATCGCCATGTCGCGTTCGCGGTTGATCCCCGGGAACACGACGATGCCCGCTTTCATGTCAGGCGACCTCGACCTTGAAGCTCTCGATGACGGTGTTGGCCAGCAGCTTGCGGGCCATGTCCTCCGCCAGCGCCCGCGCCTTGGCGGGGTCGGCCTCGGCCAGTTCCAGTTCGATCCGCTTGCCCATCCGCACCTCGCCGACGCCCTCGAAGCCGAGACCGTGCAGGGCGTGGCCGATCGCCTTGCCCTGCGGGTCCAGCACGCCCTGCTTGAGCATCACCGTCACCACAGCCTTGGTCACTGCATGACCTCCGGGCCCTTCATATCGCGAGCGCCGGCCTCCGGGAGGATGCCGAGGCGGCGCGCCACTTCCTGATACGCCTCCTCCACCTTGCCCAGGTCGCGGCGGAAGCGGTCCTTGTCCATCTTCTCGCTGGTCTTGGCGTCCCACAGGCGGCAATTATCGGGGCTGATCTCGTCGGCGAGGACGATGCGCATGTCCTCGTTCTCCCACAGCCGGCCGAACTCCACCTTGAAGTCCACCAGCGTGATGCCGACGCCCAGGAACAGCCCGGTCAGGAAGTCGTTGATGCGCAGGGTCAACGCCACGATATCGTCCATGTCCTGGGTGGCCGCCCAGCCGAAGCAGGTGATGTGCTCCTCGCTCACCATCGGGTCGCCCAGCGCGTCGTTCTTGTAGTAATATTCGATGATCGAGCGCGGCAGCCGGGTGCCCTCGGCGATGCCCAGCCGCGTGGACAGGCTGCCGGCGGCGACGTTGCGCACCACCACCTCGATCGGGATGATCTCAACCTCGCGAATGAGTTGCTCGCGCATGTTGAGACGGCGCACGAAGTGCGTGGGAATGCCGATCTCGGCCAGCCGCAGCATCAGGTATTCGCTGATGCGGTTGTTCAGCACGCCCTTGCCGGTGATGACGCCCTTCTTCTGGGCGTTGAAGGCGGTGGCGTCGTCCTTGAAATACTGGACGAGCGTTCCCGGCTCCGGACCCTCGAACAAGATCTTGGCTTTTCCTTCGTACAGCTGGCGGCGGCGGGCCATGGTGCGGTTCCTCTGGGGGGTGGGTCCCCGGCATGCTGCGCCGCCGCAAGCCGGCGACACGCGAAGGGTATAGCAGCGCGGCAGAGTGCGTGCCACGCCCCGGTTGCAACTCAGGCGGCGGCGCAGGTCAGGCGCGGGCAGGTCAGGCGGCGGGACCGGGCTCACCGAACACGCGGCTGTAGATGGCATCGAGCTGCCGCAGATGCTGGCGCGACTCCATCGCGGCATCCAGCAGCGCCGGCGGCACCCGCCCGGCCACCTCGGGGTCGGCCTCCAGGTTGGCGCGGAAATCGCGCCCGCCGGGCTGGCCAAGCTGGGTCCAGGTGGCCATGGCGCTGCGCTGGACGATGCGATAGGCGTCCTCGCGCAAGATGCCGGCGCGGGCCAGCGCCAGCAGCACCTCGCCGGAATGCACCACCCCGCCCAGGCTGCCCAGGTTGGCTTCCATGCGCTCGGGGTAGATGGTCAGCTTCTCCATCATCCCGGCCAGCCGGGCCAGGGCGAAATCCAGCGTCACCGTGGCGTCCGGCGCGATGGCGCGCTCCACGCTGGAATGGCTGATGTCGCGCTCGTGCCACAGCGCCACGTTCTCCAGCGCCGGGGTGACGGCGGCGCGCACGATGCGGGCCAGGCCGGTCAGGTTCTCGCTCAGCACCGGGTTGCGCTTGTGCGGCATCGCCGAGCTGCCCTTCTGCCCGGGATGGAAGAACTCCTCCGCCTCGCGCACCTCGCTGCGCTGCAGATGCCGCACCTCGGTCGCCAGCCGCTCGATGCCGGTGGCGACCACGCCGAGGGCGCAGAAATACGCGGCATGGCGGTCGCGCGGGATCACCTGGGTGGATACCGGCTCCACCGAAAGCCCGAGCTTTTCCGCCACATGCGCTTCGATCGACGGGTCAAGATGGGCGAAGGTGCCGACCGCGCCGCTGATCGCGCAGGTGGCGATCTCGGCCCGCGCGGCCACCAGGCGGGCGCGGTTGCGGGCGAATTCGGCGTAGTGGCCGGCCAGTTTCAGCCCGAAACTGGTCGGTTCGGCATGGATGCCGTGGCTGCGCCCGATGGTCAGGGTGTGCTTGTGCTCGAAGGCGCGGGCCTTCAGCGCCGCCATCACCGCGTCCACATCGGCCAGCAGGATGTCGGTGGCCTGGACGAGTTGCACGGAGAAGCAGGTGTCCAGCACGTCGCTGCTGGTCATGCCCAGATGCACGAACCGGCTGTCCTCGCCGATCGCCTCGGCCAGCCAGGTCAGGAAGGCGATCACGTCATGGCGGGTCTCGCGCTCGATCGCGTCGATGCGCTCCAGGTCGGCGGGCCCGATGGCAGTCAGCTTGGCGCCGCCCTTGGCGCGGATGGCGCGCGCCGACTCGGGCGGAATGTCGCCCAGCTTGGCCATCGCCTCGGCGGCCAGCGCCTCGATCTCGAACCAGATGCGGAAGCGGTTTTCCGGCGCCCAGATGGCGGCCATTTCGGGGCGCGTATAACGGGGGACCATGCTATCTCAACTTCCGGTGGGGTCGCCCCCATCTACGGAGTGTCGCAGATCATCGCAAGGATCGACTGATGCAAGACAGCTACCTGCTGCAAGAACTCACGGCCCTGCTGCAGGTGCTGTTGATCGACCTGACCCTCGCCGGCGACAACGCGGTGGTGGTCGGGCTCGCTGTGGCCGGGTTGCCGGCGCAGCAGAAGCGCATGGCGATCATGGTCGGCATTATCGGCGCCACCGTGGCGCGCATCGCGCTGGGGGCGGTGACGCTTCAACTGCTTGAAATCGTGGGCCTTTTACTCGCCGGCGGGCTGCTGCTGCTGTGGGTCACCTGGAAAATGTACCGCGAACTGCGCAGCAGCGGTGGCAAGGAACATGTGGCGCCGGCGCCGAAGTCGTTGGGGCAGGCGATGTTCCAGATCGTGCTGGCCGATATTTCCATGAGCCTCGACAATGTGCTGGCGGTGGCCGGCGCCGCCAAGGGGCATGTGTGGGTGCTGGTGACGGGGCTGGCGATGTCGGTGGTTTTGATGGGTGTCGCGGCCAATTACGTGGCCGGTTTGCTGGAAAAACACCGCTGGATCGCCTGGATCGGGCTGCTGATCGTGCTGTATGTGGCGCTGAAGATGATCTGGGATGGCGGTCACGAGGTGATGTTCCACCTCAACGGCGCATCCACGCAGAAGATTGGTGGTTAAAATATCATACGACGTGATTGCGCTGTTATGAGGCATGACCTATCTGATGAGGTAGGTCTCCTGGAGCATCGTATCATGCCGCATGACGGACACGCCCATTCGCACGATCCCGCGCCCACCGATGTGGATTGGCGCGAGCATGGGGTGAAGGTGATCCCGGGCGACCAGCTCGACGCCAACACCGCGCAGACGCCGGGCATGAACCGGGCCGCGGCGATCAACCTGGCCCGTGTCGGCGCGCAGAAGATCTGGGCCGGCACGGTGCATATCCACCCCAACGCCAAGACCGGCGCGCATCACCATGGCGCGCTGGAGAGCGTGATCTATGTGCTGAAGGGCCGGGCGCGGATGCGCTGGGGGGCGAAGCTGGAATATGTGGCCGAGGCGGGGCCGGGGGATTTCATCTTCGTGCCGCCCTATGTGCCGCACCAGGAGATCAACGCCTCCACCGACGAGACGCTGGAATGCGTGCTGGTGCGCAGCGACAACGAGGCGGTGGTGGTGAACCTGGAAATCGAGCCGGTGGAAAAGCCGGAATCGGTATTGTGGGTAGATCCCATCCACAAAGCCCGAAACGAATAAATTTTTTTGCTTCTTTTTGTGAACAAAAAGAAGACTGTTCTTTTTTGAAAAAAGGAACCAAAAAACTTTTACTCGTTTAATTCTGCCTCGCGGCGGGCTTGTGCGAGTTCTGCTTCGTCCCAGTAGCCGATCAGCACACCGGATTTGAGCTGGGCGGCGCGACTATAGGCTTCGATTCGGGCGTCCGGCATGGTGATGCGGTTGTGGTCGCGCAGCGCCCAGGCCAGCAGCGCCTCCTTCAGCCGGGCGCATTCCGGGGCGTGGGCGGGGCTGGCGCCGAGGTCGTGGAACTCGTCCGGGTCGGTGGCGAGGTCGAACAGCATCGGGCGGAAGCCGGGGGCGTGGATGTATTTCCAGCGCCCGTCGAACACCATGAACAGCCGGCAGTCCGCGGGCTTGCGGCCCAGCGCCGCGCGGGCGTCCATCATGGAATAATCGTACTCGCTGAACACGCAGGCCCGCCAGTCCGGCCGCTCGCCGCGCAGCAGCGGCAGCAGGGAGCGGCCCTCCAGCACGTTCGGCTTCGGGATGCCGCCGAACATCTCGATGAAGGTGGGCGCCAGGTCGATCGCCTCCACCAGCGCGCCGCAGCTGGTGCCGTGGGCGGCGGGGGTGCTGGGGTCGGCCACGATCAGCGGCACGCGCACTGAGCATTCGTGGAACAGGTCCTTCTCGCCCAGCCAGTGGTCGCCCAGGTAGTCGCCATGGTCGGAGGTGAAGACGACGGTGGTGGTCTCGGTGAGGCCGCGCGCGTCGAGGAAGGCCATCAGTACGCCGATCTGGTCGTCGATCTGCTTGATGAGGCCCATATAGGCCGGCAGCACGCGGGCGCGGACCTCCTCGCGGGCGAAGTTGCGGGCCACCCGGAAATCCATGAAGGCGCGGTAGACCGGGTGCGGGTCGGCGCGCTCCGCCTCGCTGCGCACCACCGGGACGAGGTCGTTATGGCCGTACATCGCGTGGTAGGGCGCGGGGACGATATAGGGCCAGTGCGGCTTGATGTAGGAGAGGTGCAGGCACCAGGGGCGGGCGTCGGCCTGCGCCTCGGCGATGAAGGCCATGGCGCGGCGGGTCATGTAGGGGGTTTCGGAGTGCTCCTCCGGGATGCGGGCGGGCTTGTCGGCATGGGCGAGCAGCCAGCCGTTCAGCAGCGCCTCGTCGTCACCGCCCGAGTTGGCCCAGTGCTCCCAGGGGTTGGCGGCGTCGTAGCCGAGGTCGCGCAGGTAGCGGTCATAGGCGGGGCGGGGGGCTGGGTCTGGGTGCAGGCCGTCGTCGCGCTCGTACGGCTCGAAGCCGCATTGGGCGACGTGGACGCCGAGGCGCGAATCGGGTGGGATGCCCAGGCGCTGCATGCCCTCCAGGTCGGCGCGCATATGGGTCTTGCCGACCAGCACGTTGCGCACGCCGAGTTCGTTGAGGTGGTCGCCCAGGGTCGGCTCGCCGACGCGCAGCGGGAACTGGTTCCAGTTGCTGCCGTGGCTGCGCATGTAGCGGCCGGTGTAGAAGCTCATGCGCGAGGGGCCGCAGACCGGGGACTGCACATAGGCGCGGGTGAAGCGCACGCCGCGCGCGGCCAGGACGTCGATGTTCGGGGTGCGCAGGCTGGGGTGGCCGTAGCAGCCGAGGTAATCCCAGCGGAGCTGGTCGCACATGATGAACAGCACGTTGCGCCTGGTCATGGCTTCAGCAGCCCTTCGCGGCGGAAGCTGAGCCAGGCGCCGTTGCCGACGATGATGTGGTCGTGCAGCACGATCGACAGGGCGGCGGCGGCGCGGCCGACTTCCTGCGTCATCTCGATGTCGTCGCGCGAGGGGGTGGGGTCGCCGCTGGGGTGGTTGTGCACCAGGATCAGGGCGGTCGCCTGCAGTTCCAGGGCGCGGCGGACCACCTCGCGCGGGTAGACCGGGGTGTGGTTGACGGTGCCGCGCGCTTGCGCCTCGTCGGCCAGCAGGCGGTTGCGGGTGTCCAGGAACAGCACGCGGAACTGCTCCACCGTCTCGCGCGCCATGGCGGCGGTGAGGTAGTCGATCAGCCGGTCCCAATTGGACAGGATGGGGCGGTCCTTGATCTCGGCGCGGGCCAGGCGCAGGGCGGCGGCCTGGACGACCTTGAGCGCGGCGGTGCCGGCCTCGCCCATGCCCTCGATGTTGCGCAGGTCGTTGGGCGGGGCCGCGATGGCGCCGGCGAAGCTGCCGAAGCGGGCGAGCAGGGCGCGGGCGATCGGCTTGGTGTCGCGCCGCGGCAGGGCGAGGAAGAGCACCATCTCCAGCAATTCGTAATCGGCCAGGGCCTCAGGGCCGGCGGTGAGCAGGCGGGTGCGCATGCGGGCGCGGTGGCCCTCGGCGCCGATGGCGCCCGGGCCCGGGCCCGGGCCAGGGCCAGGGCCAGGGGGGGGGGTGGGGGTGGGGGCCAGCAGATCGGGCTGGTCGGGGAGGGGGGTGCTGCCGTTTGCCATGCCGGGCGAGCCTGCCACGCGGCCGGCGGCGACGGAAGGGCTGGGCGGGCGCATGATATGCCTTGACAGGAATATGCCAATTGAAGATTATGACTCATGGACAGTTTCACCGCCCTTGCCGAACCGATCCGCCGCGACATCCTGGCCCTGCTGCGCCAGGGCGAGCAGCCGGCCGGCGCGCTGGTGGATGCCCTGGCGGCGCCGCAGCCAAGCGTTTCCAAGCATCTGAAGGTGCTGCGGGCGGCCGGCTTGGTGCGAGTGCGCATCGACGGGCCGCGCCGCCTCTACTCGCTTGATCCCACTCCCCTGGCCGCGCTGGACGACTGGTTGCGGCCGTATCGCGCCTTCTGGGCCGACAAGCTCGACGCCCTGGGCGACCATCTGAACAGGAGCGACTGACATGGATACGAATGTGACCGACCGTCTGGGCAGCTATACGCGCCGGGGCGACCTTGCCGACATGCGCTTCGAGCGCCGCTATCCGCGCCCGATCGAGACCGTCTGGGCGGCGCTGACCGACCCCGCGCGGCTGGCCGACTGGATGGGGCCGGCGCGGGTGGAGCCGTGGCTCGGCGGCGCCTTCGAACTGATGACCGACCGGGCGCAGCCGATGATCGGCCGCATCCTGGCCTGGGAGCCGCCCACGGTGCTGGAATTCAGCTGGACGATGGGCAGCGACCGGCACTCGGTGGCGCGCTACGAACTGTCGCGCGACGGCGCCGGGACCCGGATGGTGTTCACCCAGACGGGCGTCGGCTACGAGGCGATCGGGCTGATGCTGCCCGGCTGGCACCATTACTACGAGCTGCTGGGCCAGCATCTGGCGGGCGCGCCGCAGGCACTCTCCTGGCCGCGCTGGCGCGAGCTGCAGGGGATGTACCTGGCGGAATACGGCCTGGAGGGCGTGCTGACCGAATCGTCCTGCGCCAAGGAACAGCCGGGCGCCACCGGGTAGCCGGGCGGTCAGAGGGTGGCGGCGAGGGCCTGCAAGGCGAGCAGGTCGCGCCGCACCCATTCGATATCGGCCTGGAACCGCACCGCGGTCATGCCGGGCTGGCGGAACAGGGTGAGCAGGACCTCCGTGCCGTCGCCGTTGGCGATGATACGGAGCGGGATGTAGATCGGCGGGCCGCTGCCGGTGTCCACGTAGTGGTCCATGACGCCGAACGGGTTATGGGCGGTGAAGCGGATGCGGATCGGGCCCTCCGGGCCGTCGGCTTTCCAGGCGTCGCCATCCGGTTCCAGGCGGGATTTGCTGAGGCCCGATGCCCAGTTGGGGAAGGCCTCGGGGCGCCAGATGGCTTCGTAGAGTTCGCGCCAGGGGCGGTTGATGGCGATGCTGAGGGTGTGGGATGCGTGCATCTGGCCTCCGGCGGGCGGGCGGCGGGGGCGGAAGGCGCTTCGTTTTTCCGCCCTACGCCTGGGTGCGGCGGGCTACGGCGTGCGCGGCCACGAGCGAGCGAACCTCGTGCAGGTCGCGGGCGACGCGGGTGCAGAAGGCGCGGATTTCCTGGGTCGGCGCAAGCAGGTCGGGCACCAGCACCGGCATCATGCCGGCGGCATGCGCGGCGTGTATGCCGTGGAAGGAATCCTCCACCGCGAGACATTCCCCGCAGGGCACGCCCAGCCGTTCGGCGGCGAGCAGGAACAGGTCGGGGTGGGGCTTGCCGTGCGCGACATCGTCGCGCGTGACGACGACAGGCAGATGCGGGCGCAGGCCGGAGCGGCCGAGGTGGCGTTCCGCGGCGCGCCGGCTGGCTGAGGTGGCGACCGCCACCTTCAGCCCATGGTGGCGAAGCGCATCCAGCAGCTCCATCGCGCCGGGCTTCAGCGGAACCGCGATGGCGAGGGCGCGGTCGCGGTGCGCCTCGTAAAGGCGGTCGTATTCGGCGAACGGGAATTCCGGCCCCAGGTGCTCCCGCAGCATGGCGTCCGACTCCGGGCCGGGAATGCCGATGAGCGAATGGCAGAATGCGTCGGTCACCGCGAAGCCGACGGCCCGCACGGCTTCCTGCAGCGCCATATGATAGACGCGCTCGGTGTCGTGCAGCGTGCCATCCATGTCGAGGACGATGGCGGCGAGTGGCCTCGGAAGGTTCATCGGCGCATCCGCGGTCATGGGCTCCAAGGGCCCGGCCCTTGGCGGGGTTCGGGGCGGCGCCCCGCCTTGCCTGGAGCGCGATGACCGCCGAAAGCAGCGGTCATCGCGCCCTGGCGCTTTGTTCTGCCGCGTGATTCAAACCTCCGGTGAGCCCACCTGCGGTCATCACGCGCTAGAACTCCGGCACCAGCCACTGCCCGAGGGCGGCCCGCCATTCGTCGGTGAGGGCCACGGCGCGGCGGGTTTCGGTGTCGATCACGGCGAGCGTGCTGCTGGCGCGGGCGACCGGGGTTTCGCCCTGGTGCAGGCGCTGGCGCATGTGCATGCGCTTGGCATCGAGCGCATGGAAGGCGCTTTCGATGCGGATGTCGCCGGGCCAGTTCATCTCGCGCAGGAAGTCCAGCTCCAGCCGGGCGATGACCACGCCGAAGCGGCCGTTCGGCACCAGCAGGCCGGCCTGTTGCACCATTTCGGCACGGCCAGCCTCCAGCATCACCGAGTAGACGGCGTTGTTGACGTGGCCGAGGGCATCGGTGTCGCAGAAGCGGAGTTTCTGCGCGGTGACGTAGGGCGCCGGCATCAGGCGGTGGGGTAGGGGGGCTTGAAGATGCCGGCGGGGGAGAGGGTGAAGATTTCCGCGCCGGTCTCGGTGATGCCGATCATGTGCTCGAACTGCGCCGACAGGCTGCGGTCGCGGGTGACGGCGGTCCAGCCGTCGTCGAGGATTTTGACCTCGGGGCGGCCGGCGTTGACCATCGGTTCGATGGTGAAGAACATGCCGGGCTTCAGCACCGCGCCCTCGCCGGGGCGGCCGTAATGCAGCACGTTGGGCGCCTCGTGGAAGCGGCGGCCGATGCCGTGGCCGCAGAAGTCGCGCACCACGGTGAAGCGGTGGGATTCCACGTAGACCTGGATGGCGTGGCCGATGTCGCCCAGGGTGGCCCCGGGTTTGGCGGCGGCGACGCCGAGCATCAGGGCCTCGTGGGTGACCTCGATCAGGTTGCGCGCCTTGGTGGAGGGCGGGCCGGCGCAGTACATGCGGCTGCTGTCGCCGTGCCAGCCGTCGAGGATGACGGTCACGTCGATGTTCACGATGTCGCCGGCTTCCAACAGGCGGTCGCCCGGGATGCCGTGGCAGACGACGTGATTGATCGAGGTGCAGATGGATTTCGGGTAGCCGCGGTAGTTGAGCGGCGCCGGCACCGCGCCGCGGGCGATGATGAAGTCGTGGCAGAGCGTGTCCAGCGCGGCGGTGGAGATGCCGGGGCGGACGTGCTCGGTGATCATGTCCAGCGCCTCGGCGGCCAGGCGGCCGGCCGCGCGCATGCCGGCGAAATCCGCCGGCTGGTGAATGGTGATGCGTCGACTCTCGCTGCCGCCGTCCATCGTGATGCTCCGTCTCTCCGCTGTGCCGTCTGGGCACGGGCCAATGGGGGGTGGCGCCGGCGGCCTGTGTCGGGCGTTGTGCTGGGTGCAACATGCGCAAGCGGGAGTGGCGGCGCAAGGGCGGGGTGCTTGCGTGGCGGGCGGTTCCGGGTCAGCCTGGGCGCATGATCATCGATATGCACACCCATGCGGGGCGTACCAGCAAGCCAGGTGTCGATCGTTCCGTGCTGGACAGCATGGGGCCCGGCGGGGTGGTGGCCTGCGTGGTGGCGGCGGTGGCGGACGCGCCGATCATCCGGCGCGACCTGGCGACCAAGTCCATCCGGCAGGTGCGCGACGCCGCGCCCGGCGAGTGCCTGGCCGCCACGGTGGCGGCGCTGGATGCCTATGACGCCTGCGGCGTGCGCATCGCGCGTGAGCCGGGGGAGATCCGGGCCGACGATCCGTCGATCGTGCTGGCGGTGGAGGGGTGCGACTTCCTGGAAGGCGACCTCGACCGGCTGGACGCGATGGCGGCGCGCGGGGTGCGCAGCATCCAGCTCACCCATTACGTGGTCAACGAGACCGGCGACATCCAGACGGCGGCGCCGGTGCATGGCGGGCTGACGGCGTTCGGCGCCGCGGCGGTGCGGCGGATGGACCGGCTGGGGATCATGGTGGACGTGGCGCATTGCACCGAGGCGACGGTGCGCGGGGTGGCGGCGGCGAGCGGCCGGCCGTTCCTGTGCACGCATGCCAACCTGGTCTGGCCGGACCGGCCGGATGGCGGGCACAAGCGGTTCATCAGCTCCGATTATGCGCGCATGGTGGCCGAGAGCGGCGGCGTGGTGGGCGCCTGGATCGCGGTGCTGTGGGACGAGGGGATGCAGGGCATGATCACCCACATGTTCCGCCTGATCGACGCGATCGGGGTGGACCATGTTGGCATCGGCACCGACATGCCGGCCGGGATGGCCGAGACCGAGATGCCGGATTTCGCCCGCCACCACGAACTGGCCGAGGCGCTGCGCGGGCGCGGCATGCGGGCGGACGAGGTGGAGAAGGTGTGCGCCGGCAACTGGCTGCGGGCGTTCGCCGCCGTGCGGGCCGGGGTGTAGCCGCCGGAGCGTGATGCCCGCTGAGAGAAGCGGGCGGCACGCTTCAGCGGCTGGCGATCTCGCCGCTTTCCGGGCGGATCAGCGCGCAGGAGAGTTTGTGGCGGGCCAGCGCCGTGCAGGCGCCGGACGCCTCGGCCCGGCGCAGGCCGGCGAGCTGGGCGCGCCAGTAGGTGCGGTGGCGGATCACCACGGATTCCAGACGGATTTCGCCGACATCGGCCAGCTTGCGTGCGTTGGCGGCGGCGCGCCGGGCGGCTGCCTGGTTGAGATAGGCGCCCACCTGCACCGCCCAGCCGGCGGCGGCGCGGGGCGGGGCGGGATGGGGCAGCGTGGCGGCCTGGGCGGCGGGCACGATGGCGCCCATGCGGCTGGCGGTCTGGATGCGGCCGGGGGCGGGCACGTCCAGCTTGTCGTAGGCCTGGTTGAGCAGCGAGATCATGTGCAGGTCGCGCTCGCCGGGGCGGGCGGCGCCCATCACCACGCCGATCAGGCGGACGTTGTTGCGCACCACGGAGGTGACCAAGTTGAAGCCGGAGGCGTTGGTGTAGCCGGTCTTGATGCCGTCGGTGCCCGGGTAGCGGTCCAGCATATAGTCATGGGTGTTGATGGTGCGGCCGTGGAAGCTGAAGCTGGGGACACTGAAATAGCGGTACTGCCGCGGGAAGTCGTGCACCAGGTGGCGGGCGAGCAGGGACAGGTCGTAGGCGGTGGTGACCTGCTCCGGATCGGGTAGGCCGGAGGCGTTGCGGAACAGGGTGTGGCGCATGCCGAGGGCGCGGGCGCGCAGCGTCATCATCTGGGCGAAGCGCGCCTCGTCGCCGCCCAGCAGCTCGCCCAGTGCCGCGGCGGCGTCGTTGGCGGATTTGGTGACCAGGCCGAGGATGCCTTGCTCCACGGTGATGCGCCCGCCAGGGACGAGGCCCAGCTTGGTGGGCGGCATGGAGGCGGCATGGGCGCTGACCGGCACGCTCTGGTGCAGGGTGATGCGGCGGTCGCGCAGCGCCTCGAACACCATATAGAGGGTCATCATCTTGGTGAGGCTGGCCGGGTGGCGCGGCTCCTCGGCATTGGCGGCGGAGAGCACGCGGCCGTTATCGGCCTCCACCACGATCGAGGCGTAGCGGTCCGAGCCGATCTGCGCGTGGGCCGGGGCGGTGGAGAGTGCCAGCAGCAGGCAGGCCAGCACAGCCGACAAGCTATACAGGCGGCGCAGCGGCGCCGGGCCGGCGGGCAGCCGGGAGTGGAGCGGGGGCCGTCCGGAGGCCATGTCGAATACGTCTCCCGGTGTGAGCGAGGCGAGAATGGGCGAGCGGCAGGGAGTGTAGCGGCGGCGGCCCCGAAGTGTCCAGGCGGAATGCCGTTGTTATAAGGGGTTAATCGGTGTTTCTACGAGATTGGGGCGGTCCGCCCGGGTTTGGCCCGGATTTTCGCCGGACGTTGCCGCGGACGATCATCTTTGTGCACTGCACAATAATCGCTTGACCCTCCCGAACCGATGCCCTATATCACCGTTGCTGCAATGCAGCATGGATTTTGACCCGGATGCGGCGGACTGGCTGCCGGCACGACGAGCCGCGCCGGCGTGCGGGATGATCAGAAGGAGTTCGACCATGGCTGTGAAGAAGAACGGCGAGCCGCTGGTGGATGCCACCGCGACGGCCAACGAGACGGTGCAGGCCGCCAGCGCGGCGGCAAAGAAGGGCTTCGACCACACGGTCGGCGCCCTGAAGGACGGCGTGTCCGGCGCGATGGCCGGTTTCGAGAAGACCCAGACGGAAGTGAAAGCCAATATGGACAAGGTTATGAAGTCGGCGGAAGACATGGTGTCGTTCGGCCAGGGCAATGTCGAGGCGTTCGTGAAGTCCAGCCAGATCTGGGCCGCGGGCGTGCAGGACCTGTCCAAGGCGATGGCGGCGACCGCCCAGGCGCAGATGGACGCGGCGATGTCCACCATGAAGGCGCTGGCCGGCGTGAAGTCCCTGAAGGACGCCGTCGAGCTGCAGACCAGCCTGACCCGCAGCTCCGTCGAGGCCGCGATGGCCGAGACCGGCAAGCTGACCGACGCTTCGATGAAGCTCGCCGAGCAGGCGCTGGCGCCGATCACCGCGCGCGTCACCCTGGCGGCGGAAAAGTTCGGCCGCGCCGCCTGAGGCGGGCGGTCGACTCCCCTCGCCCGATGGGCGGGGGTTGACGGAAGAGGCCCGGGGTCCCCCCCTCCCGGGCCTCTCTTCGTGTACGCTGGTCAGCCGGGCGATGGCGCGCCCCTTTTAACCGGGCCGCGGTTTCCGATATGGTGTCGGGTGCGCGGCATTTTGGCCCCGCATGTCCCACCTGATTGCGCCGGCCTCGGCGCCCCCGGGGGGATGGGATCAGGCATGATCGGACGGTTGCGAACGATGAGTGACGGCGACAAGCGCAAGGGCGACGGCCGAGACGACGACGGCGGCCGCAAGGGCGGCGGCGAGACGCCCAACACCGGCGTGGTGATCAAGGCTCGGCCGAAGACCCGCAAGCCCGCCATGTACAAAGTGTTGATGCTCAACGACGACTACACCCCGATGGAATTCGTGGTGCACGTGCTGGAGCGGTTCTTCCAGAAAAACCGCGACGAGGCGACGCAGATCATGCTGCACGTGCATCGCCGCGGCGTGGGCGTGTGCGGCGTGTTCACCTACGAGGTCGCCGAGACCAAGGTGACCCAGGTGATGGACCTGGCGCGGCAGAACCAGCACCCGCTGCAATGCACGATCGAGAAGGAATAGCCCGCTAGTTCCGTCGCCCGGCGCGCGGCTGCCATGCCGGTTTTATGGGCAGCGCGGCGGCGGCGGGCCGGCCCGGCCGGCAAGATGGCCGAAATTTTAGCGGCGCCACGCGAATTTCCTGGCCCCCCTGGTGCACAATCGAGAAAGATTGGTGGATCATCGTCCAATCGGCCCCATATTCGTAGCCGGGCTCGTTTGGGCCGGACCCGTTTGGAGCCGGACCGCACCATGGGGGCCGGCCCCATGACGGGAGAGACACCTGGCGTCCCGCAGGCCGAAAGCCGGGACGAACACTGACCGAAGGAGCGTCGACTGCCATGCTCTCGCGCAATCTAGAACAGACGCTCCACCGCGCCCTCTCGCTGGCCAGCGAGCGTCGCCATGAATACGCCACCCTGGAACACCTGCTGCTGGGGCTGACCGGCGACAGCGACGCCGCCACCGTGCTGCGGGCCTGTGGCGTGGACCTGGACAAGCTGCGGACCGACCTGACCGAGTTCCTCGACAAGGACCTGGCGGGCCTGGCCACCGACCGTCCGGGCGACCCCAAGCCCACCGCCGGCTTCCAGCGCGTGGTGCAGCGTGCCGCCATCCATGTGCAATCCTCCGGCAAGGACGAGGTGACCGGCGCCAACGTGCTGGTGGCCCTGTTCAGCGAACGGGAAAGCCATGCCGTGTATTTCCTGCAGACGCAGGACATGACCCGGCTGGACGCGGTGAACTTCATCAGCCACGGCATCGCCAAGGCCCCCGGCCGCGCACAGTCGCGCCCGGTGCAGGGCAGCGGCAGCAGCGGCGACTCCGGCGGCGAGTCCGAGCGGGAGGACAAGCCCAAGGGCCGCGGCCAGGACGCGCTGTCCAACTACTGCGTGAACCTCAACAAGAAGGCGATGGCCGGCAAGATCGACCCGCTGATCGGCCGCGAAAGCGAGATCGAGCGGACAATCCAGATCCTGTGCCGCCGCACCAAGAACAACCCGCTGTACGTGGGCGACCCCGGCGTGGGCAAGACCGCGATCGCCGAGGGCCTGGCCAAGCGCATCGTGGAAGGCGACGTGCCTGAGGTGCTGGCCAAGTCCACCATCTACGCGCTGGACATGGGCAGCCTGCTGGCCGGCACCCGCTATCGCGGCGATTTCGAGGAGCGGCTGAAGGCGGTGGTGACCGAGTTGGAGGCGCAGACCGCCGCCATCCTGTTCATCGACGAGATCCACACGGTGATCGGCGCGGGTGCGACCAGCGGCGGGGCGATGGATGCCTCCAACCTGCTGAAGCCGGCGTTGGCCAGCGGCAACCTGCGCTGCATCGGCAGCACCACCTACAAGGAATTCCGCAACTATTTCGAGAAGGACCGCGCCCTGGTCCGCCGCTTCCAGAAGATCGACGTGAACGAGCCGAGCCTGGAAGACGCGGTGAAGATCCTGCGCGGGCTGAAGGCCAACTACGAGAAGCACCACAAGGTGCGCTACACCGAGGAGGCGATCCGCGCCGCCGTCGAGCTGTCGAGCAAATACATCCACGACCGCAAGCTGCCCGACAAGGCGATCGACGTGATCGACGAGGTGGGCGCCAGCCGGATGCTGCTGCCCGAGGGCAAGCGCCGCAAGACCGTCACCCTGCGCGACGTGGAGGAGATCGTCGCCAAGATCGCCCGCATTCCCCCCAAGTCGGTCTCCGCCGACGACAAGGAGACGCTGCGCAACCTGGAGCGCGACCTGCGCTCGATGGTGTTCGGCCAGGACAAGGCGATCGACGCGCTGGCGGCGGCGATCAAGCTGTCCCGCGCCGGGCTGCGCGAGCCGGAGAAGCCGATCGGTAACTACCTGTTCAGCGGCCCGACCGGCGTGGGCAAGACCGAGGTGGCGCGCCAGCTCGCCAGCACCCTGGGCATCGAGCTGATCCGCTTCGACATGAGCGAATACATGGAGCGCCACAGCGTCAGCCGGCTGATCGGGGCGCCCCCGGGCTATGTCGGGTTCGACCAGGGCGGCATGCTGACGGACGCCATCGACCAGCATCCGCATTGCGTGCTGCTGCTGGACGAGATCGAGAAGGCGCATCCGGACCTGTTCAACATCCTGTTGCAGGTGATGGACCACGGCAAGCTGACCGACCACAACGCCAAGGTGGTCGATTTCCGCAACGTGATCCTGATCATGACCACCAATGCCGGCGCGTCCGACATGGCCAAGGAAGCCATCGGCTTCGGCCGCGAGGGCCGGGCGGGAGAGGACGAGGACGCGATCAAGCGGATGTTCACGCCGGAATTCCGCAACCGGCTGGACGCGGTGATCCCGTTCGCGGCGCTGACCCCGGAGATCGTCGGCCGCGTGGTCGAGAAGTTCGTCATGCAGCTTGAGGCGCAGCTCGCCGACCGCAACGTGACGATCGAGCTGTCCTCGGCGGCCAAGGAGTGGCTGGCCGAACGCGGCTACGACCGGCTGTATGGCGCCCGCCCGCTGGGCCGGGTGATACAGGAATACATCAAGAAGCCGCTGGCCGAGGAGTTGCTGTTCGGCCGCCTGGTGAAGGGCGGGGCGGTGAAGGTGACGATGAAGGACAACAAGCTGGACTTCGAATTCATCGAGGCCGCGGTGCCCGCGCTGCCGAAGCCGGAAAGCGACGGCGACGAGGGCGGCACCGAGAAGGAGCCGGAAGTCGCCGGCTGACGGGATCGGGTTCGAGTTCACATCAACGCCGCCGACGTAAGTGGGCGGCGTTTTTGTTTGGCAACAGGGAAGGGAAGTCTTCTTTTTGTGAACAAAAAGAAGCAAAAAAACTTTATTCGTTTGGTCTGAAGCGAAACGGATAAAAGTTTTTTGGTTCTTTTTTTCAAAAAAGAACCGCTTCCTTCTACGGCCGAGGCCCGAACCTGGGCGCCCCCGGCGTGCCCAACGGCTCCGCCAGCCGGGCGAATTCGCACAGCAGCTTGCGGGTATCGCGCGGGTCGATGATTTCCTCCACCCAGAAGCTTTCCGCTGTGCGGAACGGCGAGCGCAGCAGGTTCAGCCGCTGCTCGATCTCGCGCAGCGTCGCCGCCGGGTCGGCGGAGGCTTCGATCTCGGCGCGGTAGGCGGCCTCGATCCCGCCTTCCAGCGGCAGCGACCCCCAATAGGCCGAGAGCCAGGCGTAGCGCAGGGCGAGGCGGCCATGCGGCACGTTCACCGCGCCGGCCACGCCGAAGGCGTTGCGCACGATCATCGTGCACCAAGGCACCGTGGTCTGGTTCACCGCGGCCATGGCGCGCACGCCGTGGCGGATGGTGGCGGCCTTCTCCGCCTCCAGCCCGATCAGGAAGCCGGGGCAGTCGGCCAGGTAGACCACCGGCAGATGGAAGGTCTCGGCAAGGTCGACGAAGCGGACGATCTTCTGGCAGGCCTCGGCGGTCCAGGCGCCGGCGTAGAAATACGGGTCGCCGGCCATCACCGCGACCGCCCGGCCGTCCAGCCGGGCCAGGCCGGTGATGATGGAGCGGCCGAACATGCGGCCCATCTCGAAGAAGCTGCCGTGGTCCACCACCGCGTCGATCACGGCGCGCATCTTGTACACTTTGCGGCGTTCGCGCGGGATGATGGACAGCAGCCGCTCGTCGCGCCGGTTCGGGTCGTCGGTGGCGGGCAGGGTGGGCGGCAGGGCGTGCACCGAGGCGGGGAGGTAGGAGAGGAAGCGGCGGGCGCAGGCGAACGCTTCCTCCTCGGTATCGACCGCGTGGTCCACGGCGCCGCTGCGGGTCTGGATTTCCCAGCCGCCGAGCTCCTGCTTGCTGAGGTGCTCGCCGGTGCCGGCCACCACCGGCGGGCCGGCGACGAACATGGCGGAGGTGGCCTTGGTCATCACCGAATAGTGGCTGGCGGCCAGCCGCGCCGCGCCGAGGCCGGCGACCGAGCCGAGGCCAAGGCCCACCACCGGCACCAGGCCCAGATTGGCGGTGGTGTACTGGTAGGACAACGTGCCGCCCACCTTGCCGGGCAGGTTGGCGCGGCCGGTGGTCTCGATGGTCTTGACTGAGCCGCCGCCGCCGGAGCCCTCGATGATGCGGATGATCGGCAGGCGGAATTCGGCGGCCATCTGCTCGGCCATTTGCGGCTTTTCGCGGATGGTGGCGTCTGCCGAGCCGCCGCGCACGGTGAAGTCGTCGCCGCAGACCACCACCGGGCGGCCATCGACCATGCCGCGCCCGAACACGCAGTTGGACGGGGTGAAATCGGCCAGGCTGCCGTCCGGGGCGTAGCTGGCGCGGCCGGCGATGGCGCCGACCTCGTGGAAGCTGTCCTGGTCCAGCAGCCCGTCGATGCGCTCGCGCACGGTCAGCCGGCCGCCGTCGTGCTGGCGCTTCACCTTGTCGGCGCCGCCCATGCGGTGGGCAAGCTGCTCGCGGCGCCGGAGTTCATCCAGCTCGGGTTGCCAGCTCATGCGGGGGTCCTTCGGGTGGGGAGGGAGTGGCGAAGAAGGTTCACATGGAGACGGGGAGGCGGGGAGACGGGGAGGCGGGG
>MKWE01000052.1:78244-140170 GCA_001899585.1 Rhodospirillales bacterium 70-18 | reverse complement strand
GGTGACAGGTCTTCCTTCTCCCCGTCTCCCCGTCTCCCCGCCTCCCCGTCTCCATGTGTATCTATCAGTTTCCTGCCTAGAACGGCGGATCGCCGTAAGGCACATGCAGCACGCGGTCCACGAACACGCCGGATGTCACCACGTGGTCGGGGTCCAGCTCGCCCAGCGGCACGATGTGCTGGGTTTGCGCGATGGTCAGCCTGGAGGCCATCGCCACCACCGGGTTGAAGTTCCGGCCGGCGCGGCGATAGGTCAGGTTGCCCCAGCGATCGGCCTGCCAGGCTTCCACCAATCCGACATCGCCGAAGATCGACTCCTCCAGCACGTAGGTCCGCCCCTTGATGCGGCGGTGCTCCTTGCCGGCGGCCAGCGGGGTGCCGACCGCGGTGGCGGTGAAGAAGGCGGGCACCCCGGCGCCGGCGGCGTGCATGCGCTCGGCCAGCGTGCCCTGCGGCACCAGCTCCAGTTCGACCTTGCCCTCCTTGTAGAGCGCCTCGAACGGGCCGGGCGGATTGCTGCGCGCCCAGGAGACGATCAGCCGGCGGACGCGGCCGAGTTCCACCAGCCGGCCGATGCCGGAGCCGGCGCGGCCGACGGTGTTGGCGACGATGGTGAGGTCGCGCGCGCCCTGTTCGACGAGGCCCTCCAGCAGGTCGCGCGGCTCGCCCACGCCGGCGAAACCGGCCACCAGCACGGTGGCGCCGTCCTTGATGTCCGCCATCGCCTCGGCCATGGAGCGGACGGTCTTGTCGATCATGTCCGTGCCCCTGCCGCGCTCATGCCGCGCCGCCCGATCTGGCGTCGCGGAACGGGGTGCCGCTGTCGGCCAACTCCCGCAGCAGGCGGGCGGGCGCCCAGCGCGCGCCGTAGCGCTGGTGCCAGGCGGCGATCTGATCGTAGACGGCGCGCGGGCCGATGCCGTCGGCCCAGAACATCAGCCCGCCGCGATAGCGCGGGAAGCCGAAGCCGTGCAGCCACATGATGTCGATATCGCTGGCGCGGTGGGCGATGCCTTCCTCCAGGATCTTGCACGCCTCGTTGACCGAGGCGAACAGCAGCCGGCGCAGGATCTCGTCGTCGGTGAAGGCGCGGGGCGCGTTGCCGAGTTCGGCGGCGATGCCGCGGATCACCTCGGCCACCACCGGGTCGGGGTGCGGGGTGCGGTCGCCCTTCTCGTAGCGGTACCAGCCGGCGCCGGTCTTCTGGCCGTAGCGGCCCATTTCGAACAGCCGGTCGGCGATCGGCTGCTTGCGGTAGTTCGGGTCGGCGGCGGCGCGGCGCTTGCGGCCGGCATGGCCGATGTCCAGCCCCGCGAGGTCGCCCACCGCGAAGGGCCCCATCGGGTAGCCGAATTCCACCATCACGGCGTCCACCTGCTCGGGCAACGCGCCTTCCTCCAGCAGGATGCTCATTTCCGTGTTGAAAGGGGCGCGGCTGCGGTTGGCGACGAAGCCGTCGCAATTGCCGCAGGCGACGCTGACCTTGCCGATGGCGCGGCCCAGCTTCATCACCGAGGCGATGGTGTCGGGCGCGGTTTTCGCGCCGCGCACCACTTCCAGCAGCTTCATCACGTTGGCCGGCGAGAAGAAATGCGCGCCGGCCACGTCCTGCGGGCGGCCGGTGGCGCTGGCGATCTCGTCGATGTCGAGCGCCGAGGTGTTGGACAGCAGCAGCGCGCCCGGCTTCATGACGGCGTCAAGCTGGGCAAAAACCTGCTTTTTCGGGGCCATTTCCTCGAAAATCGCCTCGATTACCACGTCGGAATCGGCGATTGCGGCGTAGGTATCGACGGGCTGGATGCGGGCGAGCCGCGCCTCCATCTCGGCGGCGGCCAGGCTGCCGCGCTTGACGGAGGTGGCGTAGTTGTCGCGGATGCGCTGCATGCCGCGGGCCATGGCGTCCGGCGAGGCTTCCAGGATGCGCACCGGGATGCCGGAATCGGCGAAACTCATGGCGATGCCGCCGCCCATGGTGCCGGCGCCGACGACGGCGGCGGTGGCGACGGGGCGGATCGAGGTGTCCTTGGCGATGTAGGGCACGCGCGCCACCTCGCGCTCGGCGAAGAAGGCGTAGCGCAGCGCCTGCGCCTCGGGGGCGTTCTCAAGTTCCTGGAACAGCTCGCTTTCGCGTTTCAGGCCCTCGGCGAAGGGCAGGGTGCAGGCGGCCTCCACGGCCAGGATGCAGTTGTACGGGGCCTTCTGGTTGCGGGCGCGGCGCGCGATGGATTTGCGCATGGCGTCGAACATGCCGGGCTCGGCCTTCGCCTCGGCCAGCTTGCGGTCGTCGGCGCTGATTCGCGGCAGGGGGCGGGTGTTGGCCACGCGGCGGGCGAAGGCGATGGCTTCGGCCATCAGGTCGGCATCGTCGTCTACCACGGCGTCGATTATGCCGAGCGCCAGGGCCTCCTCGGCCGGCACGTGGCGGCCGCTTACGATCATCTCCAGCGCGACCTTGGGGCCGACCAGGCGCGGCAGGCGCTGGGTGCCGCCGCCGCCGGGCAGGATGCCGATCAGCACCTCCGGCAGGCCGACCTTGGCGCCGCGCACGGCGATGCGGTAGTTGCAGCCCATCGCGTTCTCGAGCCCGCCGCCCAGCGCGAAGCCGCGGATGGCGGCCACCACCGGCTTCTCGCTGCGGTCCAGCAGGTCGTGGCTGCGGCTGCCGATCGGCGGGCGGACACGGCCGCGGCCGAACTGGCGGATGTCGGCGCCGGCGATGAAGGCGCGGCCGGCGCCGATCAGCACCATGGCGCGGATGGCGGGGTCGGCGTTGCCTTCGGCCAGGCAGGCGATGATGCCCTCGGGCACGCCAGGGCTGAGCGCGTTGACCGGCGGGTTGTCGACGATGATGACGCCGATGGAATCGTGCCGTTCCAGGCGGACGAGCGGGGTCTCGGTCATGGCGTTTCCTGCGGCGGTCTGTTGCGGCCTGCGGAAACGTTAGGCGATGGAATCCAACCCGTCCAGGCAGCTAGCCCGATGGCTGGCGGAACCAGGCCCCCGAGGCGACGGCGGCGGCCACGGTGGCGCCGTAGCAGACCAGCGCCACCGCCAGGGCGACGAAGGCCCAGCCCAGCGAGCCGGTCAGCCGCAGCGCCAGCCAGCCGCCGCCGACGGCGATGCCGAGCCGCAGGAACCCGGCCAGCAGCGGCCATAGCAGCCGCCCGGCGCCCTGCGAGGCGAAATACAGCGACAGGCCGAGGCCGAAGAAGCCGTAGGCCGGCCCGACCGCGCGCAGGTAGGCGGCACCGGTTTCCAGCATGCGCGGGTCGCGCGCGAACAGGCCGAGCCAGGCATAGGGCCAGATGGCGGCGGCCAGCCCGACCGCCTCGGTGACCACGAAGGCTAGCGTGCCGCCGGTGAGCGCGATGCGCAGCGCCCGTGCCGGCTGGCCGGCGCCGATATTGGTGCCGACCAGGGCGACCAGCGGCGCGCCCAGCCCGAACACCAGTGGGATCAGCAGGTATTCCAGCCGGGCGCCGGTGCCGTAGCCGGCCACCGCGTCCGGCCCGGCCGCGGCACCCACCAGGGCGGTGGTCAGCGCCACCGTCAGCGAGGTTTGCAGCGTGCTGACCGTCGCCACGCCGCCTACCCGCAGAATGTCGGTGAACATGGGGCGTTGCAGCCGCGCCCAGCGGAGCCGCACCAGGCTGCGCCCGGCCAGGATGTAGGCGGCGAGCACGGCGGCGGTCAGCGCGGTGGAGACCACCACCGCCACGCCGCCGCCGGCGATGCCCAGCGCCGGAACCGGGCCGAGGCCGAAGATCAGCAATGGCGACAGCGGCACCAGGATCACCACGCCGACGCAGATCGCCAGCGACGGCACCAGCATGTTGCCGGTGCCGCGGATGGTGCTGGCCAGGGCGTTCAACACCCACACCAGCACATTGGCGCCGAACACCACGTTGGAGTAGCGCAGCGCCGCCTCCAGCGAGCCGCCCTGGCCGCCCATCAGGCTGTAGATCCGCGCGCCGAACAGCAGGAACACGGCCGAGGCGATCAGCCCCAGCACCACGTTGATGACGAGCGCGTGCAGCACCAGCGCATCGGCGTCGCCGCGCCGGCCGCTGCCCAGGGCGCGGGCGATCGCCGAGGAGATGCCGCCGCCCACCGCGCCGCCGGAGAGCATCTGCATCATCATGAAGCCGGGGAACACCAGCGCCATGCCGGCCAGGGCGTCGGTGCCCAGGTGGGAGACCCACCAGGTTTCGATCAGCCCGGTGGAGGCCTGCGCCAGCATCACCAGCATGTTCGGCCAGGCTAGGCGCACCAGCGTCGGCAGGATCGGGCCATGCAGCAGCAGGCGGGTGCGCGGGCTCATCGACGGCGCGTCGGAGGAGGTGGCGATGGCGGCCGCTGGGAAGGCGCCGGTCAGCGCGCTCATGGCGCGGCCTCCGGCCGCGCGGCGCTTGGCGGCGGGTCGGCCAGCAGGCCGCCGCCATGGGCCAGCCGGGCGCGGGTGGCCGCGGTGGCGGCGGGGCCGGGGACCAGCTTGAAATCGGGCGCCAGCAGGGGGCGGCCGGTGCGGCGGTCGACCAGCACCGGGTCGGCGTCTTCCAGCGTGACGGCGTCCACGATGCGGATGGAGGGGCCTTCCGGCGCGAAATGCCGGCTGCCCCAGGCCAGCATGGCGATCAGCACCGGGCGGAAATCGACGCCGCGCGGGGTCAGCCGGTATTCGTGGCGGGGCGGCTTCTCGCAATAGAGCTGCCGCTCCAGCATGCCGGCCTCCACCAGCGCGTCGAGCCGGCGGGTCAGCATGGTGGGGGCGATGCCGAGGCTTTTCTGGAACGCCTCGAACCGGGTCAGGCCGGCGAAGGCGTCGCGCAGGATGAGGATGCTCCACCATTCGCCCACCCGCTCCAGTCCGCGGGCGATCGGGCACGACATGGAGCCGAAGCTAGTGCGTTGCATGGGGCAGCCTCCAGGGAGTCACTATCATAAAGATAGTGACTCCCTGGAGGCCGTCAAGCCGCCCTGTGCCGGGGCGTGGGCGTCAGACCGTGGCCACCGGGGTCGCCGGCGAGCCGACCGCGCCGGGCAGGCGCAGCGGCGGGGCGGTGAGCAGGAAGCGGGAACGGCCATGCGCGCGCAGCCAGTCGGCCAACTCGTGCAGCTGCCACATCTCGCCCAGGTAGACGCCGAGGCGGAACAGGCAATGCGCGTGCAACGGCAGCATGGCGCAGTAATCATCCATGCAGGGCTTGGCCGGGGTGGATTCCACGCCGTAATTGTCGGCGATCAGCGCGACCATGCCGCTGTCGGTGATCCATTGCTGCAACCTGGTGTCGCGCCCGTCCAGCGCGCAGGTGCTGGCGAACAGCTTCGGCACGTCCGGCTGCTTGTTCATCTCCAGCAGCATTTGCGCGAAGCCGGTGCGCAGGCAGACCATGTCGCCCGGCTCGATCACCACGCGGTCTTTTTCCAGCACCGCCATCATCTCGTCGTAGCCGACCACCTGGCCGGAGCGGCCGTAATGCGCCTCCAGGTCGATCATCACGGCGCGGCCCTGGATGCAGGCCTTGGCCATGTTCTCCACGCCGAGCTTGTGCGCGCCCGGCGGCACCGGGTTGGCGTGCGGCTGGGTGCCCTGGTAGGTGAAGGGGCCGGCGATGTCCGGGCCGGCGCGCCAGCCATTGTAGAACACGTCCTCCGGCTTGCCGTCGCCGTCGATGTCGAACATCTGGCCGACATGGGCCAGGGTGTCCCACTGGGTGGAGTATTGCAGAGTCAGCAGCACCCGGTCGTCGCACACCACGTCCAGCGCCGTGGGGTCGTAGCAGCGCATCGGCACCGCCATGTTGGGCCGGCCCTCGCGCATGGTGGGCATCAGCTCGGGCGGCTGGCGGCGGGGGTTCAGCACCGCGCCGCCGGGATAGTCCAGCGGCAGGGAGAGGCAGAAGGTGCGGCCCTCCTTCACCTCGGCGATGCCTTGCAGCACCTTTTCGCGGGTGAGTAGGTTGAGGCGGCCGAGCTGGTCGTCCGGCCCCCAGTCGCCCCAGGTCGAGCCGGGCGGCCGGCGGGTCCAGCGCGGTGAATCTGCCATCTTTGGCTCCGTTTCCAAATGTCCCTCATGGCATGAGCAGCAGGCTGCCCATGCGGGGCCATCAGGGCACGAAAGCGCGGCCCGGCAAAGGTGCCGCCCTCGCCGTGGCTCAGTGCTGGGCCAACGCGGCGCCGGCATGGAGGTCCGCGGCCGGCCGGGCGCGGGCCTGGGTGCGGGCCTGGGCGCGGAACTGCCTGGCCAGGCGGCGATACAGCCCGGCCGGCTTGAGCCCCACGAAATGCGCGAATGTGGGGGAGAGGCGATCCCAGCCGGCGAAGGGGTTCAACGGATTGCCGCGCGGCTTGTAGATCGCCGCACGCCCCAGGCGCGGCAGGAACCGCATCAGGAGCCCGCGCCAGGTCGACACCATCCAGGAGTTCGCATCGGTGCGCGCCATGTTGGCGGCGTCCATGCCGCACAGGCCCATGAACAGGCCAATATATATTTCATCGGTCTGTGCGGGGCGGCCGCGATGCAGGCCGACGCCGAGCGACGACATGCGGCGCTTGTAGAACTCGTTCAGAGAGACGAAAAAATCGCGGGCCCTGGCGCTCTTGTCGAAATAAAACACGCCGGAGTTCATCTGGATGAGGTATGGCGCGCCTTCCTGCTTCAGAAGCGCCTGTATGTCCGCACCTTTCCACATGCCTCCGGTGCGCCTTTCGCCGGTGATAGAGAAAAAGCGGGTGCGCGCGCGGTCCCAATAGACATCGATGTCATTTTTGACCATGAGGCAGTCGGCATCGACCAGCATGGTTTCCAGATAGGGCGACACATCGAAGACGCGGATCTTGCACATGAAGCCGGGATAGTCTGGATCGACGCGCAGCAGCGCCGTATCGTCGAACAGCGCGAAATGCTCGTCGGTCAGCACCGCCGTCTCGTCATGCACGAGGCAGACGCGCCGGCTGGGGTCCATGACCTTGATGGAGGCCGCGAGGTTGGCGGCCATGTCGAGATACTGGGCCGGGCCAAGGGCGAGAATCAGATAACCCTGGTGCGCGCGTACCGGATCCATCTTCATGCTGTATACCTAATATCAACAAGTGTAATGTATTACCAGCTTCGTCATCTTTGCGCAACTCAATGTTACGTTCGTCATAGCTGATATGACATTAAAAGACATAACCAAACAATTCGGCCGTGCGTAGCCGCCTTGAACCGGTGGGGCGGCGGATCTCCGGAGGGTGAGGGTTCAGCCCGCGTCCGTCGGCAGGGCCGCCACGAGTTCGGCGAGGCGGGCATAATCGGAGATGTCGTTGTACGCCTGCGCCGAGAGCCGCAGCCAGATGCCATCGGCGTGCGCATGCAGCGGAACGTCGGTGCCCGCGGCCAGCAGCCGGTCGCGCAGCACGGTGGCCCGCGCGGCGGAGGGTGCCCCGGACAGGTTCAGGCGCACCATGGCCATGGCGCCGAGCGGCGCATTGCTCGCGGTCGCGCCGCCAGGGGCATCGCCGGTTCCGGTTTCCGTGCCGAGACGCGCGGCGACGAGGGCGCCCGCCGCATATGCCAGCGCCGCGTTGCGCGCGCGCAGGGCCGGGCCGCCGAGTTGGTCGTGGAAGTCTAGCGCCGCGGTGACCGAGAGATAGGCGCTGGGGTCCCAGGTGCCGGTCCAGTCGAATTCCTTCAGGAAGCCCTGGCCGTAGCCGTGCGAGATGACCGCCGGGTGCAGGTCGTCCTGGCGGTCGGGCCGCGCCCACAGGAAGCCGCAGCCCTTGGCGGCCATCAGCCATTTGTGACAATTTCCGACATACCAGTCCGCCTCCAGGGCGGTCAGGTCGATGTCCACCTGGCCCGGCCCGTGCGCGCCGTCCACCAGCACGGGCACGCCCTGGTCGTGGCAGGCGGCCACGATGCGGTGCAGCGGCAGCACCAGCGTGCTGCCGGAGGTGATGTGGTCCATCACCGCCAGTCGGGTGCGCGGCGTGATGGCGGCGGCGATGTTGGCCACGACGGCGTCCGGGTGCGGGCGCGGGAAGGGCAGGGCGGCCTCCACCAGCCGCGCGCCGGTGCGCTCGGCCACGTAGCGGACGGTGTTGCGCACGGCGCCGTAGACGTGGCTCAGCACCAGGATCTCGTCGCCCGGCTGGAAGCGGACGGAGCGCAGCACCGCATTGCAGCCCTCGGTGGCGTTGGCCACGAAGGCGAGGTCTTCGCCCCGCGCGCCGAGGAACGCCGCCAGCCGCGCCGCCGCGGCGCGCAGGGCGCCGGGCAGTTCCAGGCGCATGAAGCGGCTCGGCTGCGCCTCCATCCGCCGGCGCCACTCGTCCTGGGCGCGCAGCACGCGAAGCGGCGTGGCGCCGAAGGAGCCGTGGTTGACGGTGAGGAAATCCGGGTCCAGCCCCCATTCGGGGCGGATCGCGGCGCCCAATGGCGGTGTGGGCATCAGGTGGCGGCCGCTTCCTGGCGGGCGGCCAGTTCGGCGTCCCGCGCCTGAACCTTCACCGAGGCCGGGCGGCCGGCGATGCGCGCGATGTAGGCCATGATTTCCGGGGTTTCCGGCACCAGCTTGAACAGGGTGGTCCAGCCCAGTGCGGTGCCCCACAGGATATCGGCGGCCGAGAACCGCTCGCCCAGCAAATAGGGGCCACGCGCGAGCTGGTCGTTGATGGTGCGCATCACCGTGTCGAAATCGCCGTACGGGCTCATCGCCTGCGGCGCCGGCGCGCGGTCGGTGGCGCGGTCGACCATCGCCGGTTCGAAGCAGGCGGCGTAGAAGGCAAGCCAGCGGAGATACGGGCCGCGCAGGCGGTCGGCGAGGGCCGGGGCCAGGCCGGCGGCGGGAAACAGGTCGGCCAGGTAGATGTAGATCGCCACCTGCTCGGTGATCAGCGCGTCGCCATGGGTCAGCGTCGGCACCTTGCCCATCGGGTTGACCGCCAGGAAAGCGGGCTGGCGCTGCTCGCCGGCCTTCATGTTGAGCACGTGCAAGGTGTGCGGCGCGCCCAGCTCCTCCAGCAGGATGCGCACGCCCGTGGAACGGGTGTTCGGCGCGTGATAGAAGGTCAGTGCGTCAGATCCGCTCATTGTCTTCCCCCGGGCCGCCGGCGTGTCGGCGGCACCGGGGGAGTGTTGAACAGACAGGGAACAAAATCAACCCCGCCCGATGGCGGCGATCATCCTCCGGCGATGGCCGGCCGCCGGTCGCGCCAGGGGGTCGCCGCCTCGTAGGCATGGCAGGCGCGCAGCAGCAGTGCATCCTGGAACGGCTTGGCGGCGAGCTGGATGCCGACCGGCAGGCCGCCCGCGCCGTAGCCGCCGCAGATCGTCATCGCCGGCTGGCCGGTGACGTTGAACGGGACGGTGAAGCCGGGTTTCTCCAGGCTCGCCCATTTCGGCATGCCCTCGATCGGCGGCGCCTCGGCCGGTGCGCCGGCGGTGATAAACAGGTCGAGATCGGCCATCGCGGCGGTGACCGCGGCGCAGAGCTCACGGCGGCGGCGCAGCGCCTCCACATAGTCCGCGCCGCTGACCAGGGCGCCGAATGCCATGCGGTCGCGCAGCAATTCACCATATTCCTCGCGCCGTGTGCGCATCCAGCGTTCGTGCAGGGCGAATGCCTCGGTGACCAGGATCACGAAGCCGCAGGCCTGGAAGTCGAACAGCGAGGGCAGGGTGACCTCGCGGACATGCGCGCCCTGGAGTCTGAACAGTTCCACCGCGTTGTCGATCGCGGCCTGAACGGTGGCGTTCACCGGGTGGTCGGTCTCGTGGAAATGGCGGATCACGCCGATGCGCAGGCCGGCGACGCCTTTTTTCAGGTCGGCGGTGAAGCTGGGCACCGGGCGGTCGGCACTGGCCGGGTCGGCTGGGTCGTGGCCGGCCATGGCCTGCAGCAGCAGCGCGCAATCCTCCACCGTCCAGGCCAGCGGGCCGGTGTGGTCCATCGAGTAGGTGAGCGGCAGCACGCCCGTCCGGCTGCACAGCCCGTAGGTCGGCTTGATGCCGGCGACCCCGCACAGCGCCGCCGGGCCGCGGATGGAGCCGCCGGTGTCCGAGCCGGTGCCGCCCAGGAACATGCCCGCCGCCACGCCGGCGCCGGTGCCGGAGGAGGAGCCGGAGGTGAAGTGGTCGCGGTTCCACGGATTGCGCGCGGGCGGCCAGGGCAGGTCGAAACTGGGGCCGCCGAAGGCGAATTCATGCGTCGCCAGCTTGCCCAGCATCACCGTGCCGGCGGCGGCGAGCTTGGCCACGGTGGTGGCGTCCTCGGCCGGCACGTTGTCGATCAGCAGGCGGGAATGCGCGGTGGTACGGATGCCGGCGGTGTTGTAGATGTCCTTGTGGGCGATCGGGATGCCGTCCAGCGGGCCGAGCGGCGTGCCGGCCATGAACCTCGCCTCGGCGGCGCGGGCGTCGGCCAGGGCGCGCTCGGGGGTTTTGAGGATGAAGGCGTTGAGCGCCGGGTCGAGCGCCTCGATGCGGTCCAGGCAGTGCCGGGTCAGCTCGACGGGCGAGAGCTTGCGCGCGGCCAGCAGCCCGGCGGCCTCGGCGATGGTGGGGAAGGGGGTCATGCCCGGCCCTCCGGCACGAAGATGTGCGCAGGCTCGGCCTCGCGCCCGCGGGCGGGGCTGCGCAGGCGGGCCAGCATCTGCTCGATATGCGGCCAGGCGCTGTAGAGGTCGGCGGTCTGGGCCTCGGTCAGGGTCAGGCCGGCGCGGCGCAGCAGCGCCTCGAAATCGGCCGGGGTGGTTTTGGGTGGCATGCGGTCCTCCAGGGTCGATACATTCACGGCCGCGCCGGCGGCGGGACATAGGCGGCGGCCTGGCCGGGGGCGACCGCGCGCAGCACGTAGTCGTCGGCCTGCGGGGCGTAGCGCGCCCAGAGCCGGGCGAGTTCGTCGAGCGGCGCGGCGTGGTCGTCCACCCGCAGGTCCACATAGGGGAAGCTCTCGCGGTCCACGACCAGCAGGGCGGCGGATTGCACCGCCGCCGTTTCGCCGCCGGCCGCCTCGCCGGCCAGGATGGCGCGCACCAGCCGTTCGGCCAGCGGCCGTGCCGGGTCCGCTGCGAAGCTGGCGACCATGGCCGGGGCCACCGCCGCGTTGCGCAGGATGTTGCCGAGCGCTGCGCAGTCCGGCCCTTCGGCCGTCGAGACGGTGGCGCGGACATTCGTGCCGGTGAAGATCGCCGTCGCGCCGCCGCGGTCGATCACCGCGAGTTGCCGCCAGTCACGGTCCGGCGTGGCGGCGACCACGGCATCCATCGCCTGCCGCGCCGGGAAGCCGCGCGCCAGCAGGTCCAGCAGCAGCGGGCCCAGGCGCGGATCGGTGCGGTGCTGCGTCAGCGCGGCGCCTACCCCCGCACGGGCGAACGGGCAGCGTGTGCCGACCGCGATGGCGGAGGTGGTGACCACCACGCCGAACTGGCCGGTGCGGGCGCAGCGGCCCAGCATGGAAAAGGTCACGATGGCGGCTCCGAGACGTATAACGTCAGGATGCCGCGTCGTGCGGCCGCGCGCCAGAGCATGAGTCGTGCGGCCGCGCGCCAGAGCATGATCGGTGCCCTGTCGGCACCGCTCGTCTTCAGAGGCGGCGGACGGTGTAGATCGCCTCCAGCGCCCGCACGATCGCCGCCCCGTGCTCGGGGTCGCGCGCCTCGAACATCACCTCAAGCTGGGCGGCCTGGACGCTGGGGGAGGCGAACAGGCGGTGGTGCGACACGTCGATGATGTTGCCGCCGGCGCCGCCGATGCAGCCGGCGATGTCGGCCAATACGCCCGGGCGGTCGGGGCATTCCACCACCAGGCGGACCAGCCGGCCGTCGCGCAGCAGGTTGCGCAGCAGCACGTTGGCCAGGATGCGCGGGTCGATATTGCCGCCGCAGATCGGCACGCCCACCCGTCGCCCGGCGAAGCGCTCGGGGAAAGCCAGCAGCGCGGCGATGCCGGCGGCGCCGGCGCCCTCCGCCACCTGCTTCGCCCCTTCGCTCAGCAGGGCGATGGCTTCCTCCACCGCGCGCTCGGGCACCACCAGCACGTCGGCCACATGGGCGCGGATGACGGCGAGCGGCGCCTCGCCGATGTCGCGCACCGCGATGCCCTCGGCGATGGTGGCTCCGCCGACCGAAACCGGCTGCCCCGCCAGGCGCTGCGCCAGCGCCGCATAGGCCGCCACCTCGACGCCGATCACCGCGATGCCCGGCTTGATGGCGGTGGCGGCGACCGCGCAGCCGGCGATCAGCCCGCCGCCGCCGACCGGGATCACCAGCGTATCCAGGTCCGGCGCGTCCTCCAGCAGTTCCAGCGCCAGCGTGCCCTGGCCGGCCATCACGCCGGGATCGTCATAGGGGTGCACGAACACCAGGCCCTCGGCGGCGGCCAGCGCATGCGCGTGCTCGGCCGACTCGGCCAGCGTGTCGCCGTGCAGCACCACGCGCGCGCCCCAGGCGGCGGTGCGGGTCACCTTGGTGGAGGGGGTGTGGCGCGGCATCACGATCACCGCGTTGATGCCGAGCAGGCTGGCATGCCGCGCCACCGCCTGGGCGTGGTTGCCCGCCGACATGGCGATCACCCCCGCCCGGCGTTCGGCCTCGCTCAGCATGGCCAGCCGGTTGGCCGCCCCGCGCTCCTTGAACGCGCCGGTCGCCTGCAGGTTCTCCAGCTTCAGCGTTACCGTCGCCCCGGTGGCGCGCGAAACGGCGTCGCAGGTGATGGCGGGGGTGCGCAGCACGCGCCCGGCGATGCGCGCGGCGGCCGCGCGCACGTCGTCGACGGTGATCATCGGCATTGTCCGGCGATCAGCCGAAGCGCACGGACAGGATCTCGTAGGTCCGGTCGCCGCCCGGGGCGGGCACGGAAATGCTGTCGCCCACCTTCTTGCCGATCAGCGCCTTGGCCAGCGGCGAGGAGATCGACAGGCGGGCGAGCTTGATGTCGGCCTCGTGCACGCCAACGATCTGGTAGGTGGCTTCCTTGTCGGTTTCCTCGTCCACCACGCGGACATGCGCGCCGAACATCACGTGCTCGCCCGACAGCGCGGCAGGGTCGATCACCTCCACGGCGGAGACGATCTCCTCCAGCTCCGCGATGCGGCCCTCGATGAAGGATTGCCGCTCCCGTGCGGCGTGGTACTCGGCGTTCTCGCTGAGGTCGCCATGGCTGCGCGCCTCGGCGATCGCCCGGATCACCGCCGGGCGTTCCATGGATTTCAGCGCACGCAACTCTTCTTCCAACCGTTGCAGGCCAGGCGCGGTCATCGGGAACTTCTGCACGGCGCGAACCTCGGGCGTAGGTTTAGTTAGGATGATCCTGTCGTCACTGCGCGACTACCGGAGGCGAACCCCGCGATGGCCGGCCCGCCCCTCAAACACACGCGACGCGGCAGAGATTGGAGACCCTGCCGCGACGATGCATCAGAACGAACCACGAAAATAGGCCTGTAGCGGCGCAACTTCAAGTGTGCCGGATTTCAGCGCCACGATGGCGTGCGCCGCCGCGCGGGCGCCGGCGATGGTGGTGTAGTGCGGCACCCCGTGGGTCAGCGCGCTGCGGCGGATGTCGAAGCTGTCGGTCACCGACTGCGCGCCGGCGGCGGTGTTGATCACCATCTGCACCTCGCCCGAGCGGATCGCGTCCACGCAATGCGGCCGCCCTTCCAGAACCTTGTTGACCACGCCTACTTCCAACCCGGCCTCGCGCAGGCGCTGCGCGGTGCCGCGAGTGGCCATGATGGAGAAGCCGCTCTCGATCAGCCGGCGCGCCACGCCGATGGCGGCCGACTTGTCGGTGTCGCGCACCGAGAGGAACACCGTGCCGCTGAGCGGCAGGCGCACGCCGGCGCCAAGCTGGCTTTTGGCGAAGGCGCGCTCGAAGCTGGAATCCAGCCCCATCACCTCGCCGGTGGATTTCATCTCCGGCCCCAGGATGGTGTCCACTTCCGGGAAGCGGTTGAACGGGAACACCGCCTCCTTCACCGCCACGTGCGGAGCGATGGAGTCGTCGTCCAGCTTGAAGTCCGACAGCCTGGCGCCGGCCATCACCCGCGCACCGATCTTGGCCACCGGCACCCCGGTCGCCTTGGCCACGAACGGCACCGTGCGCGAGGCGCGGGGATTGACCTCAAGGACGAAAATCTCGTTGTCCTTGATGGCGTATTGCACGTTCATCAGGCCGACCACGCCCAGCGCCTTGGCCATCGCCTCGGTTTCGGCCTTCAGCTCGGTGACGGTGGCGGGCGAGAGCGTGTAGGGCGGCAGGGCGCAGGCGCTGTCGCCGGAGTGGATGCCGGCCTCCTCGATATGCTCCATCACCCCTGCGACATAGACGCTCTGCCCGTCGGCGATGCAGTCCACATCCACCTCGATCGCATCGTTCAAATAACGGTCGATCAGCACCGGATTGTCGCCTGACACGCGCACCGCCTCGCGCATGTAGCGGTGCAGGCCGTTGCGGTCGTAGACGATCTCCATCGCCCGCCCGCCCAGCACGTAGCTGGGGCGGATCACCACCGGGTAGCCGATCCGCTCGGTGATCGCCTCGGCCTCCTCGGCGGAGCGGGCGATGCCGTTCTCCGGCTGGCGCAGGCCGAGCTTGTGCAGCAGCTTCTGGAAACGCTCGCGGTCCTCGGCGACGTCGATCGCGTCGGCACTGGTGCCCAGGATCGGGATGCCCGCCTTTTCCAGCGCCTGGCTCAGCTTCAGCGGCGTCTGCCCGCCATACTGCACGATGCAGCCCAGCACGGTGCCGGCCATCTGCTCGCGCCGCACCAGGGCGATCACGTCCTCGGCGGTCAGCGGCTCGAAATACAGCCGGTCGGAGGTGTCGTAGTCGGTGCTGACCGTTTCCGGATTGCAATTGACCATGATGGTCTCGAAACCGGCTTCCTTCAGCGCATAGGCGGCATGGACGCAGCAATAGTCGAACTCGATGCCCTGGCCGATGCGGTTCGGCCCGCCGCCGAGGATGATGATCTTCTCGCGCGCGGTCGGGTCGGCTTCGCACACCGGCGTGCCGAAGCCGCCCTCGTAGGTCGAATACATGTAAGGCGTGGCGGAGGCGAATTCGGCTGCGCAGGTGTCGATGCGCTTGTACACCGGCTGCACCCCCAGCCGGGCGCGCAGGGCGGCGACCTCCGTGGCCGGCACCCCGGCCAACTGGCCCAGGCGGATATCCGAGAAGCCCAGCGCCTTCAGCCGGCGCAGCGCGCCCGCCTCCTGCGGCAGCCCGGCCTCCAGCCCGCGCTCGGCGTGCACGATGCGCTCCAGCTCGCGCAGGAACCACGGGTCGAACTTGCAGGCATCGTGGATATCCTCCACCGACAGCCCGGCCCGCAGCGCCTGGCCGGCCATCAGCAGCCGGTCCGGCTTGGGCTGCGACAGCGCGGCGCGGAAGGCGTCGTGCCCGCCATCGCCGGGCGGCTCGATCGCGTCCAGGCCGTTATAGCCGGTCTCCATGCTGCGCAGCCCCTTCTGCAGGGCCTCGGCGAAGCTGCGCCCGATCGCCATCGCCTCGCCCACCGACTTCATGCTGGTGGTCAGCATCGCCGGCGTGCCGGGGAATTTCTCGAAGGTGAAGCGCGGGATCTTCACCACCACGTAGTCGATGGTCGGCTCGAAGCTGGCCGGCGTCACGCGGGTGATGTCGTTGGTCAGCTCGTCCAGCGTGTAGCCCACCGCCAGCTTGGCGGCGATCTTGGCGATCGGGAAGCCGGTCGCCTTGGAGGCCAGCGCGGAGGAGCGCGACACCCGCGGGTTCATCTCGATCACCACCAGCCGCCCGTCAGCGGGGTTCACCGCGAACTGCACGTTCGAGCCGCCGGTATCCACACCGATCTTGCGCAGGCAGGCGATCGAGGCGTCGCGCATCATCTGGTATTCGCGGTCGGTCAGCGTCAGCGCCGGCGCCACCGTCACGGAATCGCCGGTATGCACGCCCATCGGGTCGATGTTCTCGATCGAGCAGACGATGATGCAGTTGTCCGCGCTGTCGCGGACCACCTCCATCTCGTATTCCTTCCAGCCCAGCACCGACTCCTCGATCAGCACCTCCTTGGTGGGCGAGGCGTCCAGCCCGCCGCCGACGATCTGCTCGAACTCCTCGCGGTTATAGGCGATGCCGCCGCCGGTGCCGCCCAGCGTGAAGCTCGGCCGGATCACCGCCGGCAGCCCGACCAGGGCGAGTGCCGCGCGCGCCTCCTCCATGGAGTGGGCGATGGCGCTTTTCGGGCTCTCGATGCCGATCTCGGCCATCGCGTCGCGGAATTTCAGCCGGTCCTCGGCGCGGTCGATCACGTCGGCCTTGGCGCCGATCAGCTCCACGCCGTATTTCTCCAGCACCCCGTTGGCCGCCAGCGTCATCGCGGTGTTCAGCGCGGTCTGCCCGCCCATGGTCGGCAGCAGCGCATCCGGCTTCTCGCGCGCGATGATCTTCTCGACGAATTCGGGCGTGATTGGCTCCACGTAGGTCGCATCCGCCAGACCGGGGTCGGTCATGATGGTCGCCGGGTTGGAGTTCACCAGGATCACCCGGTAGCCTTCCGCCCGCAGCGCCTTGCAGGCCTGGGCGCCGGAATAGTCGAACTCGCAGGCCTGGCCGATCACGATCGGGCCGGCGCCGATGATCATGATCGAGGCGATGTCGGTGCGCTTGGGCATCTCAGGCTCCGGTCAAAATGCGCGCCCTGGCCACGCCTTCGGGCGTGAGAACCAGGCGCCAATGGCAATGCAGGCTGTGGTCGTCCAGGCGCAGCGGCTCGCGGATCAGTCCGTCGCGCACGCAGGCGGCGACGGCATCGTGGAAGGCGCCAGCGTCCAGCGTGCCGCCGGCCAGCGCCCGGAAGCGGTCGAACGCGGCATCCGCCCCCGGTTCGTCGATGAACGCGGTGAGCCCGGTGCGCAGCAGCAGGGCCGCGATGTCCATGTCAGGCGTGCTGCGCCATCAGGTCCATGAAGCGGCCGAACAAGTAGTGGCTGTCGCTCGGCCCCGGGCTGGCCTCGGGATGGTATTGCACGCTGAAGCAGCGGCGGGCCGGGGCGGCGATGCCCTCGTTGCTGCCGTCGAACAGGCTCTTGTGGGTGACGCTCACCCCCTCCGGCAGGCTCGCCTCGTCCACCGCGAAGCCGTGGTTCTGGCTGGTGATCTCCACCCGGCCGGTCACCAGGTCCTGCACCGGCTGGTTGGCGCCGCGATGGCCGCGCTCCAGCTTGTAGGTGCGCGCGCCGAGCGCGATCGCCAGCAACTGGTGGCCCAGGCAGATGCCAAAGATCGGCGTACCGGCCGCCAGCACGCCGCGGATTGCCGGCACCGCGTATTCGCCGGTCGCCGCCGGGTCGCCGGGGCCGTTGGAGAGGAACACGCCGTCCGGCCTGTGCGCCAGTATCTCCTCGGCGGTGGCCGTCGCCGGCACCACCGTCACCCGGCAGCCGCTGGCGGCGAGGCAGCGGAGGATGTTGCGCTTGGCGCCGTAATCCACCGCCACCACATGGCGCGTCGGCGCGGTCTGCCGCCCGAACCCCGCGGGCCAGGCCCATTCGGTCTCGTCCCAGGCGTAGGACTGGGTGCAGGAGACGGACTTGGCGAGGTCCATCCCCTCCAGCCCCGGCCACGCCCTGGCGCGCGCGGTGAGGGCGGCGAGGTCGAACCGCCCGTCCGCCGGATAGGCCAGCACGCCGTTCGGCGCGCCGCCGTCGCGGATGCGGATGGTCATCGCCCGCGTATCCACCCCGGCCAGCCCGGTCACCCCCTGGGCGCGCAGCCAGGCATCCAGGGTCTGGGCGGCGCGCCAGTTGCTCGGTTCGGTGATGTCCTGCTTCACCACCAGCCCGCGCGCGGCGATGCTGGTGGCCTCGATATCCTGCGGGTTCACCCCCACATTGCCGATATGCGGAAAGGTGAAGGTGATGACCTGCCCGGCATAGGACGGGTCAGTCAGCGTCTCCTGGTAGCCGGTCAGCCCGGTGTTGAAGCAGATTTCGGCCGCCTCGGTGGCGGCGCTGTGGGCGCCGAAGCCGCGCCCCCAGAAGGCGCTGCCATCGGCAAGCACCAGCACGGCGGTGGCGCCCGGGGGCGGGGCGTTCGGGTCGGGCATGTCGGGAGCCTTCTCGCTGATGGGGGCGCCGGGCAGGTCGGCGAGGTCCAGCCCGGTCGCGGCCAGCAGCGCCGGCCAGTGCCGGGCCGGGATGGCACGTGCCTGGCGCCATTTGCGCACGGCTTCGGTGCCGACTCCCAGCCGCGCGGCCGTGGCGTCCGCGCCACCGAGGCGCTCGATGATCTCGTCGACGGTATTGGGCATGGCCGGAAGATATGGGAAAGCGTTTCCCAGCGCAATGCGTTCTTGGCATGGGTGGGAAACCACTTACCACCACGCGCGCGGGCGCATTGCAGTATATAGAGGGATTTTTCGGAGGCTCCGCCATGACCCTGCGTGACGACTTCACCGCGCACCTCAAAACCGCGATGCTCGCTCACGACGCCGCGCGCGTCTCCACCCTGCGCATGATCACCGCCAAGCTGAAAGACGTGGACATCGCCGCCCGCCCGAAAGGCATCGACCGCGTGCCCGACGAGGAGATCGTCGCCATGCTGCGCGGCATGGCCAAGTCCCGCCGCGAGAGCATCGAACTCTACCGCCAGGGCAACCGTGCCGAGCTGGTCGCCAAGGAGGAGGCGGAGATCGCGGTGATCGAGTCCTTCCTGCCGCAGCAGATGGACGACGCCGCCACCGAGGCCGCCGTGCTCGCCGCCATCGCCGAGACCGGCGCCGCCAGCATCAAGGAGATGGGCCGCGTCATGGCCGCGCTGAAGGCGAAGCACGCCGCCAGCATGGACATGGGCAAGGTCGGGCCGATCGTGAAAGCCAGGCTGGGCGGCTGACCCCATATGTCCCTGCCGGCCAATTTCCTGGACGAGCTGCGTGCCCGAACCCCCATCGCGGCGGTGGTGGGGCGGCGCGTCCGGCTGTCCCGGTCCGGCCGGCACTGGAAGGGCAACTGCCCGTTCCACAACGAGAAATCGCCCAGCTTCTACGTCTATGACGACGGCTACCACTGCTTCGGCTGCGGCGCCCATGGCGATGCCATCAGCTTCGTCATGCAAAGCCAGGGCCTCGGCTTCATGGAGGCGGTGGAGTCCCTGGCCGGCGAGGCCGGCATGGACGTGCCCAAGCCCACCCCCGCCGCCGCCGATGCCGAGCGCCGGCGGCTGGACCTGCACGGGGTGCTGGACGCCGCCGCCGCCTTCTTCCAGCGCCGCCTGCACCTGCCGGAAGGCCGCGCCGGCCTCGACTACCTGCGCGCCCGCGGCCTCACCGACGAGACCATCGCCCGCTTCGGCCTCGGCTGGTCCGGCGAGGGGCGTGGCGCGCTACCCGCCGACCTCGCCCGCCAGGACATCCCGCCGGCCATGCTGCTGGAAGCCGGCCTGCTACGCGAGACCGAGGATGGCCGCGCGCCACGCGAATTATTCTACAACCGCGTGATGTTCCCCATCCGCGACCGCCGCGGCCGCACCATCAGCTTCGGCGGCCGCATCCTGGGCGACGGCCAGCCGAAATACGTCAATGGCCCGGAAACCGCGCTGTTCTCCAAGCGCCGCACCCTCTACGCGCTGGATTTCGCCCGCGAGGGCGCCCGTGCCGGCCAGCGGGTGGTCGCCGTCGAGGGCTATATGGACGTGATCGCCCTGCACCAGGCCGGCTTCTCCGGCACCGTCGCCCCGCTCGGTACCGCGCTGACCGAGGAGCAACTGGAGGAGCTCTGGCGCCTGTCGCCCACCCCCACGCTGTGCTTTGACGGCGACGCCGCCGGCGCCCGTGCCGCCGCCCGCGCGGCCAGCCTGGTGCTGCCCATGCTGGGGCCGCAGCGCAGCCTGACGCTGGCCACCCTGCCGCCCGGCGAGGACCCCGACACGCTGGTCCGCCGCCAGGGCGCGCCCGCCTTCCGGGCCGTGCTGGATGGCGCCCGCGCGCTGTCGGACGCGCTGTTCGGCCTGCTCGCCGAGGGCGTGGGCCCCAGCCCCGAGCAGCGCGCCGCCCTGCGCGCCAAGCTGATCGAGGCCGCCGCCGCCATCCCCGACAAGGGGCTGGCCGCCGAATACCGCCGGGTGCTGCTGGACCGCTTCTACGAAAGCCGCCCGCAGCGCCCTGGCAGCCAGTCCCGCGCCGGCCAATCGCGCACCGGTCAATCGCGCGCCGGCCAGTCGCGCGGCCGCCAGGGTGCGCCGAAGCCGCCGCCGTCCTTCACCCGCCCGCGCCCCGGCCCCGAAACCGCCGCCGCCGACCGCGCCCGCATCCTGGCCGCCATCCTGCTGCGCCATCCCGCCCTGCTGCGTGATGTCGAGGAAGCCTTCGCCACGCTGGACCTGCCGGAGGGCCTCGCGCGCCTCCGCGATGCGATTCTTCGATGGGGCCAGCGCGCAGAAACCCTTGACTCTGAAGCCCTCATGTCCCACCTGCACCACTTCGGTTTGGCGGCGGAGGCAGCCCAGGCCCTGTCGGCGGCGGCGGTGCCGCTGCCGGCCTGTGCCTCCCCCGACGCCATGCCTGCGGAAGCCGAGGCGGGCTGGTGGCATTTTTTCGGATTGATGAACCCCGGCCGTCTGGAGGAAGAAGTCGCTGCCGCCGGCCGCGACTTCGCTTTGCGTGCCGACGCCGCGGCCCAGCGTCGGCTGATCGCGCTGTGCACCGCGCGCGACGCGCTGCGCCGCGGAGAGCAGGATGGCGGGGAAGAGGATGGCGGCGAGCATGACGACCCTGATGCGCACGCGCCGCCGGCCCAGCCCCTGCGCGGCGACAACTGAGTTCCATGGAGTGTCCTGAGCGATGGCAACCAAGCCGGGCGTGACCACCGATGCCGCAACCACCGAGCAGGACGCCGACACCACCCTGCTCGACGTGCAGTCCGCTTCCGTCAAGCGGCTGATCGCGAAGGGCAAGGAGCGTGGCCACATCACCTTCGATGAGCTGAACGCGGTGCTGCCGCCCGACCAGAACTCGTCGGAGCAGATCGAGGACGTGATGGCCAACCTGTCCGAGATGGGCATCCAGGTCGTCGAGGGCGAGGAGAGCGAGGACGGCGAGGCCCCGGCCGCCAAGGCCGAGAAGGGCGAGGAGGAGGAGGAGGCCGAGGCCACCGGCAACGTCGACGCCGAGAGCCTGGGCCGCACCGACGACCCGGTGCGCATGTACCTGCGCGAGATGGGCAGCGTGGAGCTGCTCTCGCGCGAGGGCGAGATCGCCATCGCCAAGCGCATCGAAGCCGGCCGCGACATGATGATCGGCGGGCTGTGCGAAAGCCCGCTGACCTTCCGCGCCATCATCGCCTGGCACGAGGCGCTGAAGGCCGGCCGCATGCTGCTGCGCGACATCATCGACCTTGAGGCCACCCAGGGCGGCCCGCCGGCCCCGGCGGTCGAGGGCGAGGCGGAAGGCGAGCCCGCCGAGCCGGTCGCCTTCACCGCCGCCCCCCCGCCGCCGCCGGACGACGAGGACGCCGAGGAGGGCGAAGGCGCCGGCCTGTCGCTTTCTGCGCTGGAAGAGAAGTTGAAGCCCGAGGTGCTGGCCAACTTCGAGGCGATCGAGCTGCTCTACAAAAAGCTGCACAAGATGCAGTCCAAGCGCCTGGAGACCATGACCTCGGGCGAGGAGGTCAACGCCCGCAGCGAAAAAACCTACGAAAAGACCCGCGAGGAGCTGGTCGCCACGGTCGAGCAGGTGCGCCTGCACAACAACCGCATCGAGGAGCTGGTCACCCAGCTCAAGCAGCTCAACCAGCGCCTGACCGGCCTGGAAGGCCAGTTGCTGCGCATGGCCGAGAGCTGCAAGGTCGCCCGCGACGACTTCCTCAACCAGTATCGCGGCCATGAGCTGGACCCGAACTGGGTGGAGCGCATCGGCAAGCTGCCGGGCAAGGCGTGGAAGACCTTCGCTACCCGCCACCCCGGCGACATCGCCGCCGTGCGCGCCCAGATCGCCGCCGTCGCCACCGACGCCAGCCTGCCGATCGGCGAGTTCCGCCGCGTCTACATGACGGTCAGCCGCGGCGAGCGCGACAGCGCCCGCGCCAAGAAGGAGATGATCGAGGCCAATCTGCGCCTGGTGATCTCGATCGCCAAAAAATACACCAATCGCGGCCTGCAGTTCCTGGACCTGATCCAGGAGGGCAACATCGGCCTGATGAAGGCGGTGGACAAGTTCGAGTACCGCCGCGGCTACAAGTTCAGCACCTATGCCACCTGGTGGATCCGCCAGGCGATCACCCGCTCCATCGCCGACCAGGCCCGCACCATCCGCATCCCGGTGCACATGATCGAGACGATCAACAAGCTGGTGCGCACCAGCCGTCAGATGCTGCACGAGATCGGCCGCGAGCCCGCGCCCGAGGAACTGGCCGAAAAACTCGGAATGCCGCTCGAAAAAGTGCGGAAAGTGCTGAAAATCGCCAAGGAACCGATCAGCCTGGAGACCCCGATCGGTGACGAGGAAGACAGCCACCTGGGCGACTTCATCGAGGACAAGGCCGCCGTCATCCCGCTGGACGCCGCCATCCAGGCCAACCTGCGCGAGGCCACCACCCGCGTGCTCTCCAGCCTCACGCCCCGCGAGGAGCGTGTGCTGCGCATGCGTTTCGGCATCGGCATGAACACCGACCATACGCTGGAGGAGGTCGGCCAGCAGTTCAACGTCACCCGCGAGCGCATCCGCCAGATCGAGGCCAAGGCCCTGCGCAAGCTGAAGCACCCCAGCCGCAGCCGCAAGCTGCGCAGCTTCCTGGACGATTGAGCGGAACCGATTGGGCGGGCAGGGGGGTAGCGCGGGATGATGACGGCCGAACCGGTGGTGCGCGTGGGCGTGGTGGTGACCTTCCTGCGCATGGACGCGGCCCCCGCCACGCCCGGCCCGGCCCTGCCGGACGGCGCCGAGGTGCGGCGGGAACCGGAATGCGACGTGCCCTTCTACCGCTTCCTCTACGACACGGTCGGCGCCGACTATGTCTGGTGGCTGCGCCGCACCATGCCCGACCGCCAGTTGGCCGCCCTGCTGCGCGACCCCCGCATCTCGATCCACGTGCTGTATCACCAGGGCCGCCCGGCCGGCTTCTACGAGCTGGACCGCGGCAATACGCCGCTGGTCAACCTCAGCTATTTCGGCCTGATGCCGCATGCGGTGGGCCACCGCATGGGCTTCGCCTTCCTGCGCCACGCCATCGACACGGCTTGGCAGGGCGGCACCCGGGCGCTGACCGTCAACACCTGCACCGCCGACCACCCGCGCGCCCTGCCGACCTACCTGCGCGCCGGCTTCCGCACCGTCCGCCAGGTGCATGAGGACTGGGACGTGCCGGTGCGGCTGGGGCTGGTGATCCCGGACCGCCTGCGCGTCTGACCCCCCCTTTCGTCTCGCTGCCGTGACCTGTTAACATACGCAGGCATGCGGGCCGGTCCCCGCGATGGGGGCGTGATGATGCGTTCGGTCCGTCGGCTTTGCGCCGCGCTGCTGGCCTGCCTGCCGCTGCTCGCCGGCGCCGCCCAGGCCCGTACCGTGCCGGTGCACGACACCGCCACCCTGTCCCGCGCCATCGCCGCCGCCCGCGCCGGTGACGACATCGTGCTGGCCGACGGGGTCTACGCCATCGCCGGCAAGCTGCGCGCCGAGGCCCGCGGCACCGCCGACGCCCCCATCACGGTGCGCGCGGCGCATCGCTGGCGCGCCGAGCTGCGCGCCTCCGGTGTGATCGCCTTCGAGGTCACCGGCCCCCACTGGACCTTCCGCGACCTGGATATCCGCGGCGTCTGCGCCCGGGATTCGGATTGCGAGCACGCCTTCCACGTTGTCGGCGCCGCGTATTTCAGCCTGCTGGGCAACCGGCTGGCCGACTTCAACGCCCATCTCAAGGTCAACGCCGACTTCACGCATAAAAAGCCGCTGGCCGGGCTGGTGGACGGCAACGAGATCTTCAACCCCCACCCCCGCCGCACCGCCAACCCGGTCGAGCCGCTGAACATCGACAACGCCGACAACTGGGTGGTGCGCCGCAACTTCATCTATGATTTCCACAAGGACGGCGGCAACGGCGTCAGCTACGGCGTTTTCGTCAAGGGCGGCAGCCAGGCGCCGCTGTTCGAGCGCAACCTGATCCTGTGCGCCCGCAAGGACGAGGTGGGCGGCGCGCGCGTCGGCATGTCGTTCGGCGGCGGCGGCATGGGCCCGGCCCTCTGCGCGCCGCACTGGGACGCCGCCACCCCCTGCGACCCGGAGGTGACCGGCGGCGTGATGCGCAACAACATCATCGCCAACTGCTCCGATGTCGGCGTCTACCTCAACCGCGCGGCCGGCACGCAGCTGCTGTTCAACACCATCCTGCGCACCAGGGGGGTGGAGTTCCGCTTCCCGTCCTCCACCGGCGTCGCGCGCGGCAACCTGCTGGCCAACACCATCCGCGGCCGCGACGGCGGCGGCTTCACCGATGGCGGCAACCTGGTGTCGCAGCTTTCCACCACCGTGGAGGCCTGGTACCGCGACCCGGACGGCGGCGACCTGCGGCTGAAAGCCACCCCGGCGGCGCTGCTCGGCGCGGCCCCGGCCGACCCCTCGGTCACCAGGGATTTCTGCGGCCGCCCGCGCACCGCCCCCTACGACATCGGCGCCCTGCAATCCTCGCTCGGTGACTGCCCGACGCTGCCCTGATCCACCGTCACCCCAGCCACACCCGCCCCGCCGCGGCGATCTCGCGCGCCAGCTTCTGCCGCATCGCCACCGCGAACCCGTGATAGTCCTGGCATTGCAGCGCGAAGGCGCCGGGCCCGCCGATCACCTCGTCGGTGTAGCTCGCCACCAGGTCCGGCTCCTGGTGCAGCACGCACAGCCCGTTGATGGTGACGCCCGCCGCCGCCAGCCGGTCGCGCACCGGCCCCGGGTCCGCCCCCTGGTTGGAGCGCCCGTCCCCCACCACGTCGATCACCTGCCGCGCCGCCGGGGCGGGGGCCAGCGCCAGCAGCTTCCCGGCCACCAGCAGCGCGTCGCCGATCGCCGTCGCCCCGGCCGGAACGGCGCGCGGCACCCCCTCCACCAGCGCCGCGAACGCCTCCACCTCGGCGCTGCTGGACACGCGCGTCCACTCCACCACCACCTCCTGCGCCCCGGTGCCCGACCACAGCAGCAGCGCCAGCAGGCTCGCCCCGTACGGCGGCGCCAGCAGCCCGGCCACCACCTCGCCGTCGCGCAGCCCGGCCGCGCTGCCATTGGCCAGCAGGTTGAACTCGTCGAAATCCACGCTGGCCGAGCAGTCCAGCGCCAGCACCAGCGCCAGGTTCACGGGTGGCAGGTTCAACGGCGGCACGGGGTCAGTGGTCACATCGGCCATCCGCGTCAGGGTGGGCTTGAGGGAAAGCACGCGAGCGCCGATCATAGCCGCAATCCGACCCGGAGGGGACCAATGGCCGACGACGCACCACCCAAGGCCGCCGCCGCGCTGCCGCTGTCGCGCATCACCGTGCTCGACCTCACGCTCGCCCGCGCCGGCCCCACCTGCGTCCGCCACCTGGCCGACTGGGGCGCCAACGTCATCCGCATCGAGCCCCCCGGCAGCGGCGAGGAAGTCACCGGCAACCGCGACGGGTTCGACTTCCAGAACCTGCACCGCAACAAGCGCGCCATCCGCCTCGACCTGAAATCCCCCGAGGGCCACGCCGCCTTCATGCGCATGGCCGCCAAGGCGGACGTGGTGGTGGAGAACATGCGCGCGGCCGTGAAGCACCGTCTGCATGTCGCCTATGACGACGTGCGCGCGGTCAACCCCCGCATCGTCTACGGCAGCATCTCCGGCTTCGGCCAGGACGGCCCCTACGGCCCGCGCGCCGGCGTGGACCAGATCGCCCAGGGCATGGGCGGGCTGATGTCCATCACCGGCCTGCCCGGCCAGGGCCCGGTGCGCGTCGGCATCCCCATCGCCGACCTCACCGCCGGCAACCTGCTGGCGCTTGCCATCATGACCGCGCTGTTCGAGCGCGAGGCCACCGGCGTCGGCCGCTGGGTCCATACCAGCCTGCTCGAAGCCATGGTCTTCATGCTCGATTTCCAGGCCAGCCGCTGGCTGATCGGCGGCGAGGTCGCGCCCCAGGCTGGCAACGACCACCCCACCGGCATCCCCACCGGCGTCTTCCCGTCCAGCGACGGCCACATCAACATCGCCGCCAGCTCCAACCGCCTGTGGGAACGCCTGTGCGACGCGCTGGAACGCCCGGAGTGGAAGGCCCGCCCGGAGTGGAAGAACCAGGCCGACCGCTCGCGCGACCGCGCCGCCGTCAACGCCGCCATCGGCGCGGTCACCGCCACCAGACCCGCCGCCCACTGGATCGACCTGTTCGAGGAGGCCGGCATCCCCTGCGGCCCGATCAACACCATCGACCGCGTGTTCGCCGACCCGCAGGTGCGGCATCTCGGCCTCGCCCGCACCATGCACCACCCCCGGCTGGGCGACGAGCAGGTCGTGTCCTCCCCCATCAACCTCCAGGGGCTGAGCCGCGACATCCGCCTGCCCACGCCGGACGCCGGCCAGCACACCGACGAGGTGCTCCGCTGGGCCGGCTATTCCGACCCCGAAATCCACGATATGCGCGCCAAGGGCATCCTATGACCAAGCAATACGCCGACGGAAAAATGCTGGCCGAGGTGGAGGACGGCGTCGGCCTCATCACCTTCAACCAGCCCGAGAAGCGCAACGCCATGTCGGTGGGCATGTGGCACGGCCTTACCGACATCCTCGCCGAGTTCGAGGCCGACGACGCGGTGCGCGTGGTCATCCTCACCGGCGCCGGCCACAAGGCGTTCGTCTCGGGCGCCGACATCAGCCAGTTCGAGCAGAACCGCGCCGACAGCAACGCCCAGGTGGAATACGACAAGGTCACCAGCGCCGGCCGCGCCAAGCTGGCCGCCTTCCCCAAGCCGGTGATCGCCCGCATCCGCGGCTTCTGCCTCGGCGGCGGCCTCGGCATCGCCATGCAGGCCGACCTGCGCATCGCCGCCGAGGACAGCCAGTTCGGCATCCCCGCCGCCCGCCTCGGCATTGCCTATGGCTGGGACATGGTCAGCCGCCTGGTCTCCCTGGTCGGCCAGGCGCATGCCCGCACCCTGCTGTTCACCGGCGAACGGCTGGACTCCGCCGAGGCCGGTCGCATCGGCCTGGTCAACCGCGTGGTGCCCGACGAGGAACTGAACGAGACCGTGCTGGCGATGGCCCGCACCATCGCCGACAACGCCCCCCTCTCGGTCCGCGCCGCCAAGTTCGCCGTGAACCAGACCGTCCGCCCGGAAAGCGAGCGCGATATTGCCAGCGTCTACGCCGCGGTCGCCGCTTGCTTCGATAGCGCCGACTACAAGGAGGGCCGCACAGCGTTCATGGAAAAGCGCCGCCCGAAGTTCCAGGGCCGGTAACAAGCCGGCTCACAGCGACGCGGAGGCGAGGGGAGGTGCAATCCCGCCCCTGTCCGCCACCTCGCGCCCCACAAGGCAAGCCGGCCCACAAAGAGACGTAGAGGCAAAGAGAGGCGCAACCGTGCTCCTCTCCGCCTCTACGTCTCTTTGTTAACCTTCCTTCGCTCCCTCCGGCAACGAACCGCCCCGCCCCGAAGGGCGGCTCGCTCAGGCCGGCCGCACGTTCCAGGGATACGGCGACACCCCCTGCAACACCCCGGTGATGCTGCGGCGGAACGCCGTCTTGCCGTACCACTGCCCCACCATCGTGGCGCCCACATCGGTCATCGCCACATGCGACAACGCCTTGGCCGCCTTCATCTGCCCGGCGGTGTCCGGCGCATACAGCCATTGGTCGGTCAGCGACCGCGCCTCGGCATTGTCCCACCAGCCGAACCAGCCATCCTTGCCGCGCCCGTTCAGCAGCGGATGCGTCGCCGGCGTGCTCAGCACCGCCGAGGAGGAGAAGGTGTGGAAGATGCTCCACCCGCCCTTTTCCACCGGCTCCATGCTCGACCGCCGCTGCACCACGGTGCCCCAGTCGGTCTCCTGCAGGTCCACGTTCATGCCGATCTTCTTCAGCGCGTCGGCGGTCACCAGCCCGAGCGGGTGGATCTGCGCGAAGTCGGTCGGGTTGATCACCACGACCTTCTGCCCCGAATAGCCGGACTCCTTCAACATCTTGGCCGCCAGCGCCAGGTCGCCCTTCATCAGCCCGGCGTCGGCCCCGGTGTAGTAGGCGGTGCCGAACGGGAACACGTCCTTGCTCACCCGCCACAGCGACTGGTCGTCGCCGAAGGTGGCGCGCATGTAGTCGTCCTGGCGGACCGCCATCATCACCGCGCGGCGCACCTTCACGTCGTTGAACGGCGGCTGCAGCTGGTTCATCACCAGCTCGGACATCCGCCCCCAGGGCTGGTCCACCTGCAGCGCGATGTTCTTGTCGCCGGCAAGCTGCGGCAGCAGGTCGGCCAGCGGCTGCTCCCACCAGTCGATCTCGTTGTTCTGCAACGCCGCGCTGGCGGTGGCGGCATCGGGGATGATGTTCCATACGATGCGCGGATAGAACGCCTGCTTGGCGCCGGTCGCCCACACCGCGGGTTCCTTGCGCGAGACGTATTTGTCGAACTTCTCGTACACCACCTTGCTGCCGGTGACGTATTCGCCGGCCATGAACTTGTACGGTCCGGAGCCGACCATCTCGGTCACCGGCTTGTCGGCCGGCGTCTTGGCCAGCCGCTCCGGCATGATGAACGGCACCGCCGAATCGGCCTTGCCCAGGGCGGTGGCCACCAGCGCGAAGGGCCGCTTCAGCTTGATCACGATGGTGCGGTCGTCGCCGGCGGAATAATTATCCACCACCGCCGCCAGCAACTGGCCGAACGGGTCGCGCACCGACCAGCGCTGGATGCTGGCGATACAGTCCGTCGCGCGCACCGGGCTGCCGTCATGGAAGAACAGCCCCTCGCGCAGCCTGATCTTCCAGGTCAGCTTGTCGTCCGAGATGGTGTGCCCCTCGGCCATCTGCGGGTGCGAAACCCCGTCCGGCCCCACCGAATACAGCGTGTCGAACACGTAGTAGCCGTGGTTGCTGGTCACCGTGGCGGTGGTGAAAACCGGGTCGAGCAGGGTGAGGTTGGCCTGCGGCACGAAGCGCAGCGTGGCGGCCTTGGCGGGCTGCGCGATCGCCGGCGCGGCCAGCCCCGATGCAGCCAAGCCAGGTGCGGCCAGCAACGAGGCGGCGGTGGCCTTCAGCAGCGTACGGCGATGCATCGTGGAGCTCCCCAGGTTTGGTCTTGTGGCGGCAGCCTATTCCCGCTTCACGTCACCCGGCAAGGAGGGCGCCGCAAGTATCAATTGCGTCTGCGTCACAATCGCGACCAGCTTGCCGTCGGCGCGGCTGATCCGGGTCTGCCATATCTGCGTGGTCCGCCCGCGATGCAGCGGCGTGCACTCGCCCACCAGCCGCGCGCCGATCGGCGCGGCGCCGATGAAGTTGGTCTTGCTCTCCAGCGTGGTGGTGCCGATGCCCTTCGGCAGGTTGATGAGCGTGCCCACCGCCCCCATCGTGTCGGCGAAGGACATGATGGCGCCGCCATGCATCACCCCCAGCCCGTTGCCGATCTCCTCGCGCACCGTCAGTTCCGCCACCAGCCGCTCCGGCGCCACCGAGACCAAGGCGATGCCCAGCCAGGTGGGAAAGGCCGGCAGCCGCCGCCCGAACCGCGCCAGGGGATCCTTGCCGGGGTCTGCGCCGGGATTTTCGCCGGAACCATTCGCCACATTGTCCATGCCCGCTCCTTCGCATGCCGTGATGTTCCGTGTAGGCTGGCCGCAGATGACGGTGGCCCGCAAGGGCTGAAACGGGAATGCGGAATGCGCGCCGTGCGGTGCGCCAGGCCGCGGCTGCCCCCGCAACTGTAGGCGGCGAGTCCGGCCTCCAATGCCATTGCCCCCGACCGGGGCGAGAAGGCGGGGCTGGGCGCCGGGGCACCGCCCCGACAGCCGTGAGCCAGGAGACCGGCCGGCATCGAGACTGCGCGCGCGCGACGGGCGGGGTGCACCGGGGCAGCGGGAGAGAGACCCGCATGCGGCAATCGTCCCTGTACCGGGGCCGGCGAGTCCGGCCCCATTGCCGCCGGAGACCCGCATGCCCCGCATGCCCATGCTGCTTGGCCTCGCCTTCGCCTGCCTGCCCTGGAACGTTCATGCCCAGGACGCCGGAACAACCCTGCCCGAACGGGTGGTCACCGCCACCCGCATCCCCACGCTGATCGGGCAGATCCCCGCCGGCGTCAGCGTGATCGACCGCGCCACCATCGAGGCGCGCGGCTACACCACCCTGGCCGACGCGCTCTCCGCGGTGCCCGGCCTGCACATCGTGCCCTCCGGCGGCTCCGGCGGGGTGGCCAGCGTGTTCGTGCGCGGCACCAATTCCGGCCACGTGCTGGTGCTGCGCGACGGCATCCCGGTCAACGACCCCTCCGACCCCGGCGGCCAGTTCAATTTCGGCGTGGACACGCTGGACGACGTGCAGCGTATCGAGGTGGTGCGCGGCCCGATGTCCAGCCTCTACGGCTCCGGCGCCATCGGCGGCGTCATCAACATCATCACCCGGCGCGGAGAGGGCAAGCCGCACGCCACCGCCGAACTCGCCTTCGGCCTGCCGCGCGCGGTGCGGGGCGCCATCGGCCTGGCCGGCGCGGTGGGCAGGTTCGACTACAACCTCAACGTCGCCCACCGCGACGATGCCGGGTTCGACACCACGCCCCAGCGCGAGAGCGTCCACACCGGCGCCCGCAACCCCTACCGCGCCACCACCGCCAGCATCGAGCTGGGGGTGACCCCGGTGGAGGGCACCCGCGTCTCGCTCTACCTGCGCGCTCGCTCGGCCCGCTTCGGGCTGGACGATGTCGGTTACCCGGCTTTCGATTCCACCCAGTACGTGGGCACCGACACCAACGCCTATGGCCGCCTCGCCGTCGCCAGCACGTTGTTCGACGGCCGGCTCGACACGCGGCTCGCCCTCGGCCACCTGCGATCGGACCGCGGCTACAGCCAGGCGCTGGAAGCCGCCGACCCCAACCAGGCCTCCGGCGACACCCGCTACCACGGCCGCCGCACCACGCTGCAATGGGACAACACGCTGCATCTGCCCGACTATGGTGCCACCACCGACAGCGCGCTGCTGTTCGGCTACGAGCATAGCGCGGACTCCTCCCGCTCGGCGCTGAACAGCACCTCCGGCGGCTTCGCCTACCAGTCGGACGTGCACGCCTCGGCGCAGTCCGATGCCGGCCATGTCGGCCTGCAAACCACCCTGGCCCGCCGCCTGACCGTCACCGCCGATGCTCGCGAGGAACAGGGCACCTATGGCGGCGGCGCCTTCACCTGGCGCACCGGCGCCGTGCTGGCGGTGCCGGAGGCGTGGTCGCGCCTCAAATTCTCCTACGGCACCGCCTTCCGCGCCCCCTCGCTGTTCGACCTGTTCGGGGTGGACAGCGCCGGCTATGTCGGCAACCGCAACCTGCGCCCCGAGCGCAGCACGGGGTGGGAGGCCGGCTGGGCGGTCGATCTGCCCGGGTTGGGCCGGCGCGACCTGGCGACGCTGGACGTGACCTATTTCGACAACCGCATCCGCGACCTGATCACCACCGTGTTCAACAGCAGCTACACCGCCGCCACCTCCGCCAACGTCAACCGCGCTCGCAGCCACGGCGTGGAGGCCAGCCTGACGCTGCGGCCCGCGTCGTGGATCGAAATGGTTATGTCGTATACCTATACCGACGCGCGCGACGCCTCCACCGGCGCCCGGCTGCTCCGCCGCCCCCGCAACGCGGCCAGCATGAACGCCCGGATCACCCCGATGCAGGGCCTGACCATCGCGCCGGAGCTGGTCTACACCGGCGCTTTTCAGGATTATTTGGTCGATAATGCCGGCTTTCCGGCCGGAATCGGCCGTGCGAAATCGGGTTTGATCGCCAATCTGACGGTCACCAAACAGGTCCGGCAGGGCCTCACCCTGTTCCTCGACGGCCGGAATCTGGGCGGCTCCCGCTTCGAGCCGGCCAGCGGCTACCAGACCCCGGGGCCCCAGGTTCTGGCCGGGGTGAGGGCGCGATTCTAGACTAGCGGTTGGCTCCGGGGACCCACAGCACGTCCCCGGAGCCGTTGCCGTTCAGCCGTCGGCCGAGCACGAACAGATGGTCGGACAAGCGGTTGAGAAACTTCACGATTTCCGGGTTCACCGGCTCGATGTGCGACAGCCCCACCACCAGCCGCTCGGCGCGGCGGACCACGGTGCGGGCGACATGGGCATGCGCCGCCCCCGGCAGTCCGCCGGGCAGCACGAAGCTGCGCAACGTCGGCAATTCCTTATTCAGTTCAGCCACTTCCGCCTCCAGCCGCGCCGAGGGAAGGTCGCCCAGCCGCAGCCGCTCCCCGGCCTCGCCGGGCACGCAGAGATCGGCGCCGGCGTCGAACAGATCGTTCTGGATGCGTGCCAGCATCGCGTCCGCCTCGGCATCGCCCAGCGTGTGCAGCCGCAGCACGCCGATCGCCGCATTGGCCTCGTCCAGTGTGCCGTACGCCTCCACCCGCAGCGCGTCCTTGGGCACCCGGCTGCCGTCGCCCAGCGAGGTCTCCCCGCCATCGCCGCCGCGCGTGATCACCCGGTCGATACGAACCATCTGAAACTCCTACTTAAGTTCAAAGGCGAAGTTGATCTCGACGCTGTCCGGCACCGGCTGGCCTGCGCGCTCGGCCGGCGTGAAGTGCCAGGTGCGCACCGCCTCGCGCACTGCGCCGTCCAGCCGCGGCGAGCCGGAGGACTTGACGATCTCCACCGCTACCACATCGCCCAGCGCATCGATATGCAGCCGCGCCAGCGTGGTGCCGTGCTCGCGGCGCAGCGCCGCTTCGGCGGGGTAGACCGGCGGCAGGTTGCGTGAATCCGCCTTGGCCGCCCGGACCTGCCCGTTCCGCTGCTCCAGCTGCGCCGCCGGCCCGCGATGCCCGGCATTCAGCCGCACGGCTGGCGGCGTGGGGGGCGGCGCGGGCGGTTCCGGCGCCGTGGGCGCGGGCGCGGGCGAGGTCGGCGCGGGTGGCGCGGGCTTGGGCGGTGCTGATTGTGGCGGTGCTGATTGTGGCGGCGCTGATTGTGGCGGCGCTGGCTGTGGCGGTGCGGGCGTGGGTGGAACGGGTGCGGGGGGCGGGGCCGGCCGGCCCTGGTCGCCGCCGCCGCCGACCATCACCTCCACCACCGCCGGCTGTTCCGGCTCGGGGGGCGGGGAGACGGGAAGGGTGATGGCGTGCCGCGCCACCAGGGCCGCCACCACCAGCGCGTGCAGCGCCAGCGAGGCCAGCAGGAACGGCAGCAGGCGGCGGCGTGGGCGGCCTCTGGCCATGCCGGGGATCATGCCGGGGCGGCGGCTCCCGGCGGCAGCAGGCGCGGCGCCGGGTCGATGCCCCAGGGCAGGCCGAAGGCGGCGGCGGCGCGCGGCAGCACGGTGTCCGGCGGGCCGTCGGCGGTGATCCGCCCGTCCACCAGCAGCAGCAGCCGGTCGGCATACAGCCGCGCCAGGTCCAGCGCGTGCACCACCACCACCACGCCGGCGCCGGCGCGGGCGGTGTCGCGCAGCAGCGCCATGATGGCGTGGGCGGCGGCCGGGTCCAGGTCGGCGGTGGGTTCGTCCAGCAGGAACATCTCCGGCTCGGTGGCGAAGGCGCGCGCCAGCATGGCGCGGCGGGCCTGCCCACCGGAGATGCGGTCGATGCGGGCCTCGCGCAAGCCGACGATGCCGCAGGCCGCCAGGGCGCGCGCCACCGGCGCCTCCCGCTGGTCGCCATGCGGAATGCGGCCAAGGGCGGCGACCTGCCCCACCGTCATCCCCCAGGCGCTGCGGGCGCCCTGCGGCACATAGGCCAGGCGCTTCGGGTCGCGCGGCGGCGTGCCCGGCAGCAGGCCGGCCAGCGCCCGCAGCAGCGTGGTCTTGCCGGCGCCGTTGGGGCCGATCAGCGCGGCGAGCTGGCCGGGCGCGAAGGCCACGTCGATATCGCGCAGCACCGGCCGGCCGGCCAGCGCCACCAGCGGCAGGGCCAGCTTGATCGTACCGGATGCGATCATGCCGCCATCCGCCGGGCGATGCGCACCAGGAACGGCGCGCCCAGCAGCGCGGTCAGCACCCCCAGCGGCGGCTCGGCCGAGAGCGGCAGCAGCAGCGGCAGGCTGCGCGCCAGCAGGTCGGCGGCCAGCAGCAGCGCCGCGCCGGCCAGCAGCGAGGGGGCCAGGATGGCGCCGGGCCGCTCGCCCAGGGCGGGGCGCAGCAGATGCGGCACCACCAGGCCGACGAAGCCGATGCCGCCGGCCACCGCCGTGCCCGCCCCCACCACCAGCGCCACCCCCACGGCCGCCAGCAGCAGGGTGCGCCCGGCCGGCGCGCCCAGGCTGGCCGCCACCTCCTCGCCCAGCGCCAGCGCGTCCAGCCGCCCGCCCAGGCGCAGCAGCAGCGCGCAGCCCAGCGCGATCGGCGGCGCCGCCAGCGCCAGGTGCAGCAGCGAGCGGTCGGCCAGCCCGCCCATCAGCCAGAAGGTGATCTCGGCCAGCGCGAACGGGTTGGGCGCCAGCGCCAGCGCCATCGCCAGCAGGGCGGCGGCCAGCGCCGACAGCGCCACCCCGGCGAGGATCAATGAGGGGCCGGCCGGCGCCCGCCCGGCCATGGCCAGCAGGGCGGCGCTGCCCAGCGCGGCCCCGGCCAGCCCGGCCAGCGGCAGCGCCGGCGCGAAGGCCGCCGAGATACCCCAGTAGAACGCCGCCACCGCCCCCAGCGAGGCGCAGCCGCCGATGCCGAGCAGCCCCGGATCGGCCAGCGGATTGCGCAGCGCGCCTTGCAGCACCGCGCCGGACAGCCCCAGCCCGGCGCCCACCAGGGCCGCCAGCGCGGTGCGCGGCAGGCGGAGCTGCCACAGGATCGTGGCATCCGGCACCCCGAACCCGGCCGCCCCGGTCAGCAGCCCGAGCGCCAGCAGCACCGCCAGCAGCATGGCCAGCCCGGCGATCACCGGCACCCGCCTCACGGCCGCGCCAGCAGGCTGACCGCCCGCGCCGTCCATGGCCCGCCGCAGGCCAGCAGCGCCGGCGGCACGGTGCGGCGGGGCAGGGCGGCCAGCGCGGGATGGGTCAGCAGGTCGGTGGCCAGCGACGGGTAGCGCGGCGCCCGCGCCACCACCAGCAGCGCGGGCGGATGCGCCAGCAGGGCCTCCAGCCCAAGCTGACGGCCCTGTCCGGCGCTGGCCAGCCCGGCGGCGCGCAGCGCCGCGGCTTCCAGCGAGCGCGGCCCCTGGGTGTAGCCGCGCGGGGCCAGCCACAGGGCGGATGTGTGGGTGCCCGCCGGCACTGCCGTCAGCCGCGCATCCATGCGGGCCAGCAGCGCCGCGCCGCGCGCCGGTTCACCGAGCAGGGCGGCCAGCCGCGCGGTTTCGGCGCGGATCGCCGGGAAGTCGCGCGGCAGGGTGCTGCGCACCACCCGCACGCCCTGCCGCTCCAGTGCCGCCAGCGTCGCCTGCGCGCCCCAGGGGGCGGCCAGCACCAGGTCTGGCCGCAGCGCCAGCACCGCTTCGGCATCCGCGCGCACCACCGGCAGCCGCGCGGCGGCGGCGGCCACCACCGACAGCGAGGGGTCGCGCGCCAGCATGGTCAGCCCGGCCACCTGCTCCGGCGCCAGCAGCACCAGGTACTGGTCGGTGCACAGGTTCAGCGAGACGACCCGTTCGGCCCGGGCCGGCGTGACGAGGTACGGCGTCACGAGGAACAGCGCGGCCAGCAGCGCGGCCGCGACCCGCCTCACAGCACGATCACGCCGTGGTGCTTGGCCTTGCCTTCCGGCTCCACATGGATGGTGATCATCAGCCCCTCCATCTCGGCCTTCAGCGCCGCCTCCACCCGGTCGCAGATGGCGTGCGCGTCGGCCACCGTCATGGCGCCGGGCACCACCAGGTGGAATTCCAGGAAGGTCAGCCGGCCGGCATGGCGGGTGCGCAGGTCGTGCGCTTCGATCGCGCCCTGGGCGTGCTGGCCGACCAGGGCGCGGATGCGGGCGACGATCTCGGCGGCCGGGGCGGCATCCATCAGCCCGCCCACCGACTCGCCGATCACCATGCTGCCGGAGGCCAGGATATAGACGGCGGTGAGCCCGGCCAGCAGCGGGTCGATCCAGGTCAGCCCGGTGGCCACCGCCAGCGCCAGCCCGGCCAGCACGCCCACCGAGGTGACCACGTCGCCCAGCAGATGCCGCCCGTCCGCCGCCAGCGCCGGCGAGCGCAGCCGGCGCCCGCTGCGCACCAGCAGCACGCCCCACGCCAGGTTCAGTACGGTAGAGGCGGCGTTCAGCCCGATGCCCAGCAGGGGCGCCTCGATCGGCGCGGGGTGGCTCCAGACCTCCCACACATGCTGCAGGATGGTCAGGGCGGCGACCACGATCAGCACGCCCTCGATGACGGCGGCGAAAAACTCGGCCTTGTCGTGGCCATAGGGGTGGTTGGCGTCGGCCGGCTTGGCGGCCAGCCGCAGCGCCAGCAGCGCGATGCCGGAGGCGGCGACGTTGACCACCGACTCGGCGGCGTCGGAATACAGCGCGGCGCTGCCGGTGACCAGCCAGGCGGCCAGCTTCAGCGCCAGCACCGCCAGCCCGACGGCGATGCTGCCCGCCGCGATCCGCTCCGCCTGTCTCACCCTCAATCCTTTCCACGCCGCGTCCGGCCGCTGCCGCGAGGCGGGCCGCGCCGGGGGGCTCTAGCAAAGGTGGGGCGGCGCGTCATCCCAAGGAAGCAAGGCGGGGCGCTGCCCCGGACCCCGCCAGGGGCCGAGCCCCTGGACCTCATCCCAAGACGGATGTCGGGCCAACGCATGAGAAGTGACTATTATGGCGTTGTTTTTAAAAAATTAGGGGTCCAGGGGCTCGGCCCCTGGCGGGGTCCGGGGCAGCGCCCCGCCTTGCTTCCTCACCCGCCGTTCATACTCGGCCCGCGCCGCGCGCACCGCCGGCCGGGCCGAGACTTCCGGCACCGCCACGTCCCACCAATGCCCGCCGGCCGCGGTGCCGGTGGCCGGGTCGGTGCGCAGCACGATCACCGTGCTGCGGGTGGCGGCCAGCGCGGTGGCCAGGGCGGCTTCCAGCTCGGCGGTGCCGGTGACGGTGAGGGCGATGGCGCCCAGCCCGGCGGCCTGGGCGGCGAAGTCGAAGGCCGGCGGGGCAGCCTGGCGGGCATCGGCCAGCAGGTTGTTGAAGCGGGCACCGCCGGTGGCGCGTTGCAGCCGGTCGATGCAGCCGAAGCCGCCATTGTCCAGCAGCACCACGACCAGCTTCAGCCCCAGCATCACCGCGCTGGCCAGTTCGGCGTGCATCATCAGCCAGCTGCCGTCGCCCAGCAGCACCACCACCTCGCGCTCCGGCATGGCGAGCTTCACGCCCAGCCCGCCGGCGACCTCGTAGCCCATGCAGGAATAGCCGTATTCCAGGTGGTAGGTGCCCGGCCCCTTGGCCTGCCAGAGCTTGTGCAGCTCGCCCGGCAGCCCGCCGGCGGCGGCGACGATCACCGCGCTGTCGGGCAGGGCGCGCTGCACCGCTCCGATCACCTGGGCGTCGGTGGGGCGCTCGGCGTTGCCGGCGGCGGTGGCGGCGCGCACCGCCTCGCGCCAGGGCGGCAGGGCGGCCTGGGTGCGGGCGGCCCAGGCGGCGGGGGCGCGGTGGCCGGCCAGCGCCGCGTCCAGCGCCGCCAGCCCGGCCAGGGCATCGGCCACCAGCGGTGCGGCGTGGCGTTTGGCGGCGTCGAACGGCTGCACGTTCAGGCTGACCAGCCGCATCGCCGGGTTGGCGAACAGCGCGTTGGAGCCGGTGGTGAAGTCGGCCAGCCTGGTGCCGACCGCCAGCACCAGGTCGGCCTCGGCGGCGGCCTGGTTGGCGGCGCTGCTGCCGGTGACGCCGATGGCGCCGAGGTTGAGCGGGTGGTCATGCGCCAGCGCGCTCTTGCCGGCCTGGGTCTCGGCGACCGGGATGGCGTGGGCGGTGGCGAAATCGGCCAGGGCCTGGGCCGCCCCGGCATAGTGCACCCCGCCGCCGGCCACGATCAGGGGCGCCCGGGCGGCGCGCAGCAGGGCGGCGGCCTCGGCCAGTTCCAGGCTGTCCGGCGCGGGGCGGCGGATGCGCCAGAGGCGAGGGGCGAAGAAGGCCTCCGGCCAGTCGAACGCCTCCGCCTGGGTGTCCTGGCAGAGCGCCAGCGTCACCGGGCCGCAGACGGCCGGGTCGGTCAGCACCGCCATGGCGCGGGGCAGGGCGGCGAGAAGCTGCTCGGGGCGGGAAATACGGTCGAACTGCCGGCTGACCGGGCGGAAGCAGTCATTGGCCGAGACGGTGGCGTCGGCGAAGTCCTCCACCTGTTGCAGCACCGGGTCCGGCGCGCGGCCGGCGAACACGTCGCCGGGCAGCAGCAGCACCGGCAGGCGGTTGACGTGGGCGACGGCGGCGGCGGTGACCATGTTGGTGGCGCCCGGCCCGATCGAGCTGGTGCAGGCCATCATGCGGCGGCGGCGCATCGCCTTGGCGTAGGCGATGGCGGCCAGCGCCATGCCCTGCTCGTTATGGCCGCGATAGGTGGGCAGCGCATCGCCGGCGGCGTGCAGCGCCTCGCCCATGGCGGCGACGTTGCCGTGGCCGAAGATCGCCCAGACGCCGGCGAAGATCGGCAGTTCGGCCCCGTCGATCTCGGTGCGCTGGGCCGCCAGGTAGCGGACCAGCGCCTGGGCGGCGGTGAGGCGGATGGTGGTCATGGCGTGGCCCTCCCGGGGATTCCTGCGCGGCGTATTGTCACCCCGGCGGGGGCGGGTGACAAATGCGCCTGGATTTGGGGGGACCGCCATGCTGAGCATCGCCGTGATCGGCGCCGGACGGATCGGGCGCATCCATGCCGGCAACATCGCCGCCCATCCGGGGGCGCGGCTGGCCGGCATCGCCGACCCGGACGCGGCGGCGGCCGGCGCGCTGGCGGCGGCGTGCGGCACGGCGGCGATCGGGCTGGACGACGCCTTCGCCGCCGACGCGGTGCTGATCGCCTCGCCCACGCCGACCCATGCCGATTATATCGAACGTGCGGCGGCGGCCAGGCGGGCGGTGTTCTGCGAGAAGCCGGTGGATCTGTCGGCGGCGCGGGTGCGGGCCTGCCTGGGGGCGGTGGAACGGGCCGGAATCGCGCTGATGGTGGGGTTCAACCGGCGGTTCGACCCGCATTTTTCGGCCCTGAAGCGCCGGCTGGAGGCGGGCGAGATCGGCCGGCTGGAGCTGCTGACCATCATCAGCCGCGACCCCTCGCCGCCGCCGCCCGCGTATGTGGCGGCGTCGGGCGGGTTGTTCCGCGACATGATGATCCATGACCTGGACATGGCGCGCTTCCTGCTGGGCGAGGAGCCGGTGGAGTTGTTCGCCGCCGGGTCGTGCCAAGTGGACCCGGGCATCGGCGCGGCGGGGGATGTGGACACCGCGACGGTGACGCTCAAAACGGCATCGGGACGGTTATGCGTCATAACCAATTCCCGGCGCGCGACCTACGGCTACGACCAGCGGATCGAGGCGCATGGCGCGAACGGGCTGCTGCGGGCGGGGAATGTGACGGCGACGACGGTGGAATTCGCCGATTCGCGGGGGTTTTCGACCGATCCGGCGCTGCCGTTCTTCCTTGAGCGCTATGCGGCGGCGTATCGGGCGGAGCTGGATGCGTTCGTGGCCGCGGTGGCCTCGGGCGGGATGCCGGCGCCGGGCGGGGCGGACGGGCTGGCGGCGCTGCTGCTGGCCGATGCGGCGAGCGAGTCGGCGCGCGGCGGCATGGCCGTGAGGCTGGGGTGATGCGCATCGGCCTGGTGACCGACAGCCTGGGGCATCTGCCGCTCGACGATGTGCTGGCGACCGCCGCCGGCATGGGGATCGCCATGGTGGAATTCGGCTGCGGCAACTGGTCGGCGGCGCCGCATCTGGATCTCGACGGGCTGCTGGCGGATGCCGCGGCGCGGGCGGACCTGCTGGCGCGGGTGGCGGGGCATGGGCTGGCGATCAGTGCGCTGAACTGCTCGGGCAATCCGCTGCATCCGGGGGAGTCGGGCGCGCGGCACCGGGCAGTGACATCGAAGACCATCCGGTTGGCGGGGCTGCTGGGGGTGGGGCGGGTGGTACTGATGTCCGGCTGCCCGGGCGGGCCGGGGGATGCCAACGCCAACTGGATCACCACCGCCTGGCCGCCGGAGACGGCGCGTGTGCTGGCGTGGCAGTGGGACGAGGTGCTGGTGCCGTACTGGCGCGGGCTGGCGGCGGAGGCGGCGGCGCATGGGGTGGGGCGGCTGTGCCTGGAACTGCACGGCCAGCAGAACGTCTACAACGTCGCCACGCTGAAGCGGCTGCGCGCGGCGGTGGGGCCGGTGGTGGGGGCGAATTTCGACCCGAGCCACCTGTTCTGGATGGGCGCCGACCCGGTGGCGGCGGTGGCGGCGCTGGGCGGCGCGATCCATCATGTGCATGCCAAGGACACGCGGATGATCGCGGCCAACCTGGCGGTAAACTCGGCGATCGACACCACCCCGATGGAGCGGCTGGCCGAGCGGTCCTGGGCCTATGTCACGCTGGGCGACGGGCATGGCGCGGATTGGTGGCGCGGCTTCTGCGTGGCGCTGCGGGCGGCGGGGTATGACGACGTGCTGTCGATCGAGCATGAGGACGTGGCGTGCTCGCCGGAGGAGGGGGTGCGCCGGTCGGTGGCCTTGCTGGGCGCGGTGCTGCGTGGATAGATGTTTCGCAAAAGGGAAATCGCGATGGGTATGTTCGATCTGACGGGGAAGGTGGCGATCGTCACCGGCGGCAATGGCGGCATCGGGCTGGGCATGGCGACCGGGCTGGCGCAGGCCGGGGCCGCGGTGGTGCTGGCCGGGCGCAACGTCGCCAAGGGCGAGGCGGCGGCGAAGGGGCTGGGCGGCAAGGCCGTGTTCGTGGCCGCCGACGTGACGAAAAAGGCCGATTGCGCGCGGCTGGTGGCCGATACGGTGGCGAAGTTCGGGCGGCTGGACATCGTGGTCAACAACGCCGGCATCGCCATCCGCAAGAACCCGCAGGACTATACCGAGGCCGAGTGGCACCGGGTGATGGACACCAACATGACCAGCGCCTTCCTGATGTGCCAGGCGGCCCATCCGGAACTGGTGCGCGCGGGCGGCGGCAAGATCGTCAATATCGGCTCGGTGATGAGCATCATGGGCGCGCCGCACGCCGCCCCCTATGCCGCCAGCAAGGGCGCCATCGTGCAGTACACCCGCGCCATCGCCACCGCCTGGGCGAAGGACAACATCCAGGCCAACGCGGTGCTGCCGGGCTGGATCGACACGGAACTGACCGAGGGCGCGCGCGAGCAGGTGCCGGGGCTGAACGAGTCCGTGCTGGCGCGCACGCCGGCCGGGCGCTGGGGCAAGCCGGCCGACCTGGCCGGGATCGCGGTGTTCCTGTGCTCGGCGGCGTCGGACTTCGTGACCGGCACCGGCATTCCCTGCGACGGCGGCTACACCATTAGGGCTTAGCCGGCGTTGGGCCGGCGGCGGCGCGCCAGGGTCAGCGCGCCGAGCCCGGCGGCCAGGATGGCGAGGGAGGCCGGTTCGGGGATCGCCAGTGCCGTGCCGGAGAGGGTGTATTCCACCTCGAACGGCCGGGTGGCGAAATTGCCGGTGCCGTTCGCCGAGCCGTAGCCCTGGTAGCCGGTGGCGGTGGTGCCGATGAGCGAGACGGTGCCCTGGGCGGGATGGGACGACATGTAGAAATAATAACCGGTATCCGCGGCGAGCGTGACGCCGGAGGCGAAGGTCCAGGCGTTGCCGCTGGCGGTCGCCATGGCGAGATAGCCGGTCGTCAGGGTGGAGAGCGCCGAGGGCACGCCCAGGTATTGCTGGCTCAGCAAATACAGGTCGCCGGCCGCATAGGGGGTGCCGTCGGACGAATAGTAGAAATTGATCGCGATATTGTTCCACGGGCCGCTGCCCGGGGTGGTGACCTGCTGCCCCGGGGTTTGCGCGTTGGTGAGGTTGTCGGGGCGGACATAGTTCGTGGAGATGGTGGTGGCGTGGGCGGCCTGGGCGGTGCAGAGCGCCAGCGCGAACACGGCGGCAAGGCGCAACCTGAGCCGGAGCGCGGTGGTATGCGGGCGGCGGGAGGCGCTTGTTGGCATGCCCCAAAGATCCCCGGCAGCGTAATGTGAATGTCTTTATCGATAATTAACATCACATGGGGTCCTGGCGTGGGGCAATGCTTGGCTGGTTAAAATATTGTAAATAATACATTATTTCTGATGCCTCGTGCAGCCAAGAGGAAGTGGGTCTTCTTTTTGTGAACAAAAAGAAGCAAAAAACTTTATCCGTTGAAGTTGAAATCGCAACGAATGGACGTTTTTTGGTTCTTTTTTCCAAAAAAGAACCCCTTGCTTCCTATACCTCCACCCATCCCCCACCAGCCGCCCGCGACCGCAGCGCCGCCTCGATGAATTCCAGCCCTTCCACGCCATCGGCCGCGGTGGGGAAGCCCAGCGCCAATGGGTCGGCCGGGATGCCGGTGAGGCGGGCGGCGATGGCCTCGGCGGCGTCGCGGTAGAGGTTGGCGAAGGCTTCCAGGAAGCCCTCCGGATGGCCGCGCGCGATCCGGACCAGCCGCTTGGCGGGCGGCAGCAGGTCGGCGTCGCCGCGCGCCAGGATCTGCACCGGGCGGCCCTGCAGCGCGCAGGTCAGGTGGTTGTTGCGGGCGTGCGTCCATTCCAGGTGGCCGTCGGCGCCGAAGACGCGCAGCGTGATGGCGTTCTCGGTGCCGGCCAGCGCCTGCGAGACCGTCATGGTGCCGCGCACGCCGCCCGCGAAGCCGAGCAGGAAGGCGCCGTAATCGTCCACCGTGCGGCCTGGCACCAGGGCGCCGAGGTCGGCGGCCAGCCGCTCCAGCCGGCGGCCGCCGACCATGCGGGCGAGGTGGAAGGCGTGGGTGCCGATGTCGCCCAGCACCAGCGAAGGGCCGCCGCGCGCCGGGTCCAGCTTCCAGCGCAGCTTGGGGGTGGCGGGGCCGTCCTCCACGCGGGCGCTCATGCCGGCCTGGAGATATTCCACCTGGATGGCGCGCAGGTCGCCGATGGCGCCCGCGGCGAGCATGGCGGCGGCCTGGCGGAGCATCGGGTAGCCGGCATAGACATGGGTGAGGCAGAACACCTGGCCGGCGGCGCGGGCGGCGATGGTTCGGGCGTCGGCCAGGGTGTTGGCCAGCGGCTTGTCGCAGATCACGTCCAGCCCGGCGTCCAGCGCGGCCAGGCAGTCCGGCAGGTGGCGGTCGTTCGGCGTCATGATCGCCACCGCGTCCAGCCGGTGGCCGGCGGCGAACATCTCGGCGGCGCTGGCGTGGCCGGCGAAGCCGAGTTCGGCCGCGGCGGCGCGGGCGCGGGCGGGGGCGGAGGAGAGCACGCCGGCGACGATCTCGAACCGGCCGTCGAGCTGGGCGGCGGCGCGGTGGGTGGGGCCGATGAAGCTGCCGGGCCCGCCGCCGAGCACGCCCAGGCGCAGGCGGCGGCCGAGCGTGGCGAAGGCGGTCATGGCTGGATTCCGGCGGTATCTCGGGTTTCACGCATATGTATGGGCTCCGTTTTGCGGTATCATGACGCATGACCGTCATTTTCGCCGCACGCTTCGTGGCGCCCGCCGCGCTGCATTCGCTTGTCCTGGCCGCAGAGCTTGCCGCGTCGCCCGACCCGGACGGCGTGGCGCAGGTATGGATCGTCGATCCCGATGGCGGAGAGTGGCGGCATGGCCAGGTGGTAGGGGCGCACAAGGGTGGCGCGCATGTGGTGCTGGGGTTTCCGGCCTTCGCCTGCCCGGCCGGCACGATCTGCCACGTGGTGGTGACGGCGGGGGCCGGCGTGGCCACGGCGGTGCTGCCGGACTGGCTGCATGTGCTGCTGGCGGTGGAGTCGGCGCCGATCCCGATCGCCACGCCGGAGCTGGAGGTGGCGTTGCCGGCGCGGCCGGCGCGGGGAATTTTCGTGATCGCCGAGGGCCGGGTGGCCGCCGGCAACCGGGCGCCGGCGGGGTTTCCGGTGACCGCCGATTACGGCGCGCATTGGCGCGACGAGTTCGGCGCCTACCTGTCCGGCTGGGTGCATTGCACCGAATGGCCGGTGCAGCGGCTGTTCCTGCGGCTGGGCACGCGGGAGAGCGAGCTGACCCTGATCCCGTTCCCCGACGTGATCGCCTATTACCCGGCTTGCGGCGAGGTGGTGCCGGTGCGCTGGAGCGGGCAGGTGGCCGGGCCGCCCGGGGAGCCGTTGCAGTTGCGCGTGGTGACGGCGGCGGGCGAGCGGGTGGTGGATGTGGTGCTGCCGGAGCGGCTGGCCAATCTGCCGCCGCCGCCGCCGCGGGTGCCGGCGCTGATGGCGCGGTTCATGCGCATGGTCAACGAGGAGCAGTTGCGGGTGCTGGAGATCGGCGCGCGGCTGGTGGCGCCGGGCGCGCAGTCGTGGCGCGGCGACATGGCGCGGGCGGCGGCCTATATCGGGATGGACATCCACCCCGACGCGAATGTGGACCTGGTGGGCGATGCGCATGCGCTGTCGACCCTGGTGGCGCCGGGCAGCCTGGATGCGGTGTGGTCGGGCGACGTGCTGGAGCATTTGCGCATGCCCTGGCTGGTGGCCGCCGAGGTGAACCGGGCGCTGCGCATGGGCGGGCTGGCGTTCCATGTGGCGCCGCAGACCTGGCCGCTGCATGAGATGCCGGCGGATTACTGGCGCTTTTCGGACGAGGGGCTGCGGGTGCTGTTCGGGCCGGAATTCGGCTTCGAGATCATCGAGAGCGCGATGATCGAGCCGATGCGCATCATCTCGCCGCACCGCGAGGCGCCGCACAGCGAGATGCCGCTGCATCCGGGCTATGGGCACGCGCTGGTGCTGGCGCGCAAGGTGGCGGAACTGCCGCAGGTGGCCGGGCTGGAGGCGATGCAGCGGGCGCTGGTGGGCGCCAGCGGCAGGCTCTATCCCGAGACCGACATGGAGCGGCAGGCCGGCGACAAGCGGGTGGCGGCGGCGGCGGGCGGTTAGCCGGGCGGGAAGATCCACATGGAGGCGGGGAGGCGGGGAGAAGGATGACCGGGGCGTTTTGCCCTTCTTCTCCCCGCCTTCCCGCCTCCATGTCGGGCGATTCGGGCTGATTCAGCCGGCGCCCGGGATCAGGGCGCCGAGGTCGCCGGCGAGGGCGCCGGCCTGGCCGGCCTCCTGTTGCAGGCCGAGCAGGGCGGCATGGGTGCGGTCGTGCAGGTGCCGGGCCGGCTGGGCGGCATTGGGTTGGGCGGCCTTGGCGGGGTCGATTCCGGCCAGGCTGAAGCCGGAGAGTTGCGCGCTGGGGGTGGCCAGCACGGCGGCGGCGGATTGGAACAGGCTGTGGGCGGCCTGGGTGACGGACATGGCGGGCACTCCGGATTGCGGGAACGCCGGAGGGACAAAGCAAGCCGCGTGCCAGGCTCATCGGGCGGCGGGAGACCCGGATGCAGGCGGGGAGGGGCGAGGCCGGAGCCTGCTTTTCGCTTCCTGCCTGGCTCTCGCTTCCCGCCTGGCTCTCGCTGCCTCCCGGCACATCCTGCCGTGCGGGCAGGATGTGCCGGGTTGCGTCAGGCGCCGGCGGCGTCCAGGGCCTGGGCGATGTCGGCGATGATGTCGTCGATATGCTCGATGCCGATCGACAGGCGCACATAGCCGGGCGAGGCGCCGGTGGCGGCCTGCTCGGCCTCGCTGAGCTGGGAGTGGGTCGTGCTGGCGGGGTGGATGGCCAGGCTGCGGGCGTCGCCGATATTGGCGACGTGGTAGAGCAGCTTGAGGCTGTCGATGAACTTCTTGCCGGCGGGAGCGCCGCCGGCCAGCTCGAAGCCGAGCAGGCCGCCCATGCCCTTGGTGAGGTATTTCGCCGTCCGGACGGCGTCCTGCCCGGTGGCGGTGGAGGGGTGGATCACCTTGGTGACGCCCTTGCGGGTGGCCAGATATTTGGCCACCGCCAGCGCGTTGTCGCTGTGCGCGCGCATGCGCAGGGCCAGCGTCTCGATGCCCTGCAGGATCAGGAAGGCGTTGAACGGGCTGATCGCGGCGCCGAGGTCGCGCAGCAGCGTCACGCGGGCCTTGAGGATATAGGCGATCGGGCCGAGGGGCTTGACCGCCTGCGACCACACCGCGCCGTGGTAGCTGGGGTCCGGCGTGTTCAGGGCGGGCTGGCGGGCGGCGTGCGCCTCCCAGTCGAAATTGCCGCCGTCGATGATGATGCCGCCGATCGAGGTGCCGTGGCCGCCCATGTATTTGGTCAGCGAATACATCACCACCGCGGCGCCATGGTCGAACGGGCGCACCAGCAGGGGGGCGGCGGTGTTGTCCATGATCAGCGGGATGCCGAAGCCGCGGCCGATGGCGGCGACCTCGGCGATGGGGAAGACGCGCAGCTTCGGGTTGGGCAGGGTTTCGGCGTAATAGGCGCGGGTGCGCTCGTCGGTGGCGCGCCGGAAGCCCTCGGGGTCGGCCGGATCGACGAAGCGGACCTCGATGCCCTGGTCCTTCAGCGTGTTGGCGAACAGGTTCCAGGTGCCGCCGTAGAGGTCGGTGGAGGCGACGATGTTGTCGCCGATGCGGGCCAGGTTCTGCACCGCCATGGCCGAGGCGGCCTGCCCGGAGGCGACGGCGAGTGCCGCGACCCCGCCCTCCAGCGCGGCCACGCGCTTTTCCAGCACGTCGGTCGTGGGGTTCATGATGCGGGTGTAGATGTTGCCGAGCTGGCTGAGTCCGAACAGGGCGGCGGCGTGGTCGGTGCTGTCGAACTGGAACGAGGTGGTCTGGTAGATCGGCACGGCGACGGCGGTGGTGGCCTCGTCGCGGCGCCAGCCGGCGTGCAGGGCGAGCGTCTCGGGATGGGTGGACATGGTGCCTCCTCGGGGCCGGGTTGCGGTCTTGTGGGGGTGTTGAAGCCCATTTCACGTGGGTAGGCAAGCAAATGGAATAATATCACAGTTTAACTTGGTGTATTCTGGTCGCCGCGCATCTTGCCTGAGCGGCGTTCGGCGTCCAAGGTCGGGCTTCACCGCAGAATGGAGCGTTTCGCATGCGGCTTATCGTGCTGCCGGGCGACGGCATCGGCCCGGAAATCACCACCGCAACGCTGGATGTGCTGGATGCCGCCTCGGAGCGGTTCCAGCTTGGCATCGAGATGGTGCACGACGTGATGGGGCACGCCAGCATCGCGCGCTATGGCCGCGCGGTGCGGCCGGAACTGCTGGACATCGTGAAAGCCGCCGACGGGCTGATGATGGGGCCGTCGGCGACCTTCGAGTATCCGACCGAGGTCGGGCCGTCGCGGTTTTTCCGCAAGGAGCTGGACCTGTTCGCCAATATCCGCCCGGCGCGGACCTATCCCGGGCTGCCGGGGCGGTGCGGCGAGATGGACCTGGTGATCGTGCGGGAGAACACCGAGGGGTTCTATGCCGACCGCAACATGGAGCAGAACAGCGGCGAGATCCTGATCACGCCCGAGGTGGCGATCGCCATCCGCAAGATCACCTGGAAGGGCTGCGAGCGGATCGCGCGGGCGGCCTGCGAACTGGCGATGCGGCGCCGCAAGAAGGTGACGGTGGTGCACAAGGCCAACGCGTTGACCCTGACGGACGGCATGTTCCTGCGCATCTGCCGCGAGGTGGGGGCGGAGTTCCCCGAGGTGGCGATGGACGACGTGATCGTGGACGCGATGATGGCGCATGTGGTGCGCAATCCGGGGCGGTTCGACGTGATCGTCTCGACCAACATGTTCGGCGACATCCTGTCGGACCTGACGGCGGAGCTGTCGGGCAGCCTCGGCCTGGGCGGGTCGGTGAATGCCGGCACGGCGCACGCGATGGCGCAGGCGGCGCATGGCAGCGCGCCGGACATCGCCGGCAAGGACATCGCCAACCCGTTCAGCCTGGTGCTGTCGGCGGCGCTGCTGCTGGACTGGCACGGGCGGACACGGGGGCAGCCGCGCTTCCTGGCGGCGGCCGCGGCGATCGAGGCAGGCGTGGCGGCGGCGGTGGCGGCCGGCGAGGTGACCGGGGATGTCGGCGGGCGGCTCGGCACGCAGGCGGCCGGGGCGGCGCTGGCGGCGCGGCTGCGCGCCGGCTGACCGGCACCGGTGCGCGTCCGCTTCGACGCCGGGGGGCGGCGCTGGGTGCTGCGCTGGGAGGGCGGCGGACTGGACGTCGAACTGGGCGCGGACGGGCTGGCCGCGCGGTATCCCGGTGCGGCGAGGCCCGCCGGGGTGCCCGCTGGCCCAATGGTCGAGGCCGAGGGGCGGCCCGTGGCCTGGGCGCTGGCGGGCTGGCGGCGGGATGGGGCGGCGCTGGAGGTGACGCTGGCGGCGGCCGGGCTGCCGCTCGAAGCGGTGGCGCGGCTGGCGGTGGCGGCGGGCGTGGTGGCGTGGCGCACCACGCTGCGCCATCGCGGCGGCGCGGCCGTGGCGGTGACCGCGGCGCGCAGCGCGCTGGTGGCGATGCCGGGGCCGGTGGCGCGCATCCACACGCTCACCGGCGCCTGGGCGCTGGAAACCCAGCCGCATGTGCTGCCGGCGGCGCAGGCGCCGCTGGTGCTGGGCAGCCGCAGCGGGCGGACCGGGTTCGCCTTCCAGCCCTGGGTGGCGCTGGAGGGCGCGCAGGAATGGCTGCTGTGCGAGCTGCTGTGGTCGGGCAACTGGCGGCTGGAGCTGCGGCCGGACGACGACGGGATGGCGGTGCTCGCGGGGCTGGAGCCGGCCGGATTCTGCCATGTCCTGGCGGATGGCGCGGTGCTGGCGCTGCCGGAATTGCTGCTGGCGCGCGCGGACGGGCTGGGGGCCGCGACCAGGCGGCTGCACGACGCGCGGCGGCGGCTGCGGCCCGATCCGGATCGGGCCGTGCCGGTGCAGTTCAACACCTGGTTCCCGTTTCCTGGCGAGCCGGAGGCGACGCGGCTGCTGGAGGTGGTGCCGCTGGCGGCCCGGCTGGGCTGCGAGGCGTTCGTGCTGGATGCCGGGTGGTCCACCACCTGCGAGGACACCGATCCGGCCGACTGGTGGGCGGCGGTCGGCGATTGGCACGTGAACCCCTGCGCCTTCCCGCATGGGCTGGGGCCGCTGGCCGCGTCCTGCCGGGCGCATGGCATGGCGTTCGGGCTGTGGTTCGAGCCGGAGGCGGTGGGGCCGGCCGCGCCGGTCCGGCGGTCGCATCCCGAATGGCTGCACCATCCCGGTGGCCGGGCGCCGGCGGCCGAGGCACGGGCGGTGCTGCATCTGGGGATTCCCGAGGCGCGCGCCTATGCCCTGGACACCATGGCACGAATCCTGCGCGCCACCCGGGCGGGCTGGCTGAAATGGGACTTCAACATGGCGCTGTTCGGCCCCGGCTGGGCGCCCGGGCTGCCGCCGGACATGGTGCGGCAAGACCCGCTGGTGGCGCATGTGCGGGGGCTCTATGCGCTGCAGGACGCCATCCGCGCGGCGTTTCCCGACCTGGTGCTGGAGATGTGCGCCAGCGGCGGCGGGCGGCTGGACGGGGCGGTGCTGGCGCATGCGCACACCTACTGGATCAGCGACCAGCCGCGCGCGCTGGAGAAGCTGGCGATCCATTTCGGGAGTGGGCGCGCCCATCCGGCGGTGTGCTGCAACGACTGGCTGGTGGACTGGCCGGCGGGCTGCGTGCCGGCGGCGGATGGCGGGGCCGCGCCCGACCCGCGCGGCGACCTCGCGTTCCGGCTGCGGGTGGCGATGCTCGGCAGCTTCGGCATCAGCGCCCCGGTGCAGCGCTGGAGCGAGGCCAATCTGGCGGCGGCGGCGGCGCATGTGGCGCTCTATCGCGACCATGTCCGGGCGCTGGTGCAGTCCAGCGATCGCTATGAACTGACCGCGCCGCCGCCGGCCGACGGCAATGGCGACTGGGCGGTGCTGTGGTACGCGGCGAAGGACGGGCGGTCCGGCGTGCTATTCGCCTTCCGGCTGGCGGGGGCGCGGGCGGTCCGGCGGTTCCGGCTGCCGGGGCTGGCGGCGGGCATGGCGCTGGCGGGGCCGGATGCGGCGTCGGCGGTGCTGCGCGGGGCGATGGTGACGCTGCGGATCAGGCAGGCCTTCACCTCGGCGCTGGTGCTGGTGGGTCCAGTCGGAGCAGCGGGCGTCAGCGGGGCGGGGCTGGGGTGATCGGCCGCTCGCGGTAGGGGTAGTTTTTCAGCCTGGTGTCGCTGCGCGCGATCGGCTGCGCCACCGCGCGGGCGGGGTCGATCCAGGCCGCCCACGCGAAATCGGGGATCACCTGGGCCTGGTAGCTGTCCTCCAACGGGTGTTCGAGGATGTCGTTGACGTGCACCCATTGCTGGTAGCGCATCAGATCGACCTGATAGGGGGTGGGGGTGCCGCCCGCGGTCTTGACCACCTGCTTCAGCGCCTCGGTCTCGGCGGTCGTGACCTTCGGGGTCCAGGTGATGGCGCCGGGGAGCATCACCGGCTCGCCGGGGATGGTGTTGATGCCCTGCTTCCAGGTGGCCAGCACCGCGACCTTGGTGTCCTCGCGGTAGAGGATGATCGCGTGGCTGTAGCGCTTGTCCTTGAAGAAGCCGAGATTGCCGTATTGCAGCCGGGCGCCGGTGAGGAAGGCCACGCCGTCGGACCAGCAGGGGGAGTCGCCGCTGATGCCCCACAGCACGCTGCGATCGATGATGCCGTCGGGGAACAGGATGCGCAGCGCGACCCAGGCGGCGTTGGCCACGTGGATCGTGCCCTCGCAGTCATGCCCGTGGAAGCGGATCATGTCCTTCAGCGTCACCGGGTAGGTGTAGGGGTAGTAGCGGCCCTGGGTGCCCTGGGTGGCGAGCATCTCGAACACCGGGGCATAGGGCTTGCCCGCCATGGAGGCATACCAAGTAGGCGTGCGGTCCGGCGCCTCGACGCCGGTTTCGATGAAGATGTCTTGGCCCTGGTGGTAAGCAGGCTCGGCGGCGGCCGCCGGAAGGGCGGCCAGCACGCCGGCCAGCAGGAACGCAAGCGGGTTGCGGATCATGGCACACTCGTAAAGTTCCATACCCGCGAGCCTTTGGCCGGACCGCGAGGGTGGCGCCATGATCCAGATCAACCGCCGCAGGCCAGGCGGACGGCGTTACCCCCCTATGCGGCGCGCGGCTTGATCGGCGGCTTGATGTTGGTCGGCAGCGGGCAGACATAGGGGTTGCCGTCGGTCCGCTTCGCGTAGTCGGCCTTGGCCTGGGCGATCAGCGCCGGGTTCTCCAGCGCCGCGGTGGCGGTGGAGGCCATGATCTTGGCGACATGCACCATGCCCTTATGCGCCAGCGGCGTCTTGCCGTGGGCGGTGAGCTGCCAGGAATGGCCGGGCGTGCCGATGGCGTAGGTGGCGCCGCGCGCCTGCACGGTGGGGACCACCCAGGACACGTCGCCCACGTCGGTGGAGCCCATCATCGGCGCGCCCTTGGCGTCCAGCGGCACGATGGCTTCGCAGAGCGGGTCTTTCGTCACCTTCTGGCCGACGCGGCGGAAGGCGGAGGTGATATCCTCCTGGCTCAGCGTCGCCTGAATCTTGCGGGCGAAGTCGCGGTCCGCGTCGTCCCATTGCGGCGGGCCGAGACGCTCGAAGGCGTCGTACATCGCGTGCTCCAGCGGGGTGTTGCCGAGCAGGTTGGAGACGGCGCTGATGACTTGGTGCTCCACCTTGGTCTCGGTCATCAGGGCGGCGCCCTCGGCGATCTTTTTCACCCGCTCGATCAGCGGCCAGAGCTCGGGCAGCTCGCGGGCGCGGATGGCGTAGCGGATCTTGGCTTTGCCCTGCACCACGTTCGGCGCCACGCCGCCGGTGTCGAGATAGGCGTAATGGATGCGCGCGTCGCTGGGCATGTGTTCGCGCATGTAGTTGACGCCGACATTCATCAGCTCGACCGCATCCAGTGCCGAGCGGCCGAGATGCGGGGCGGCGGCGGCATGGCTGGCGCGCCCGGTGAAGGTGAAGTCGATGCGGGTATTGGCCAGCGACATTGCGTCGTTGACGCCGGAGAACGCCGCCGGATGCCAGGAGATGGCGATGTCCACGTCCTTGAACGCGCCCTCGCGCACCATGAAGGATTTGGCGGCGCCGCCTTCCTCGGCCGGGCAGCCGTAGTAGCGCACGCGCCCCTTCAGCCCGCGCTCGGCGAGGAAGTCCTTCACCGCGGTGGCGGCCAGGATGGCGGCCGAGCCGAGCAGGTTGTGGCCGCAGCCATGGCCGAGGCCGCTGCCGGGCAGCGGGCGCGGCTCGGCGACGCCGTTCTCCTGGCTGAGGCCGGGCAGCGCGTCGTACTCACCGAGGATGGCGATCACCGGCCCTTCCTCCCCGGCCTCGCCCATGACGGCGGTGGGGATGCCGCCGACGTTGCGGCTGACGCGGAAGCCCTCGCGCTCCAGCATCTCGGTGTGGTCGGCCACGGCGCCGTATTCGTCGTAGGCGATCTCGGGATTGTCCCAGATCTTGTCGGAGAGTTCGATGAACTGTTCCTTCTTGGCATCGACGTGCTGCCAGACGGGGTCGGTGTTCTGCATGGGGCTGGTCCTTCAGATGGCGTGCAGGGCGGCGGACAGGATGGGCGCGGCGGCGGCGGACATCAATTCGCCATCATGCGCCACGCCGGGCACGTCGACGATGGTCCAGGCGCAATGCAGGCCCAACCGGCGCGCCTGCCGGCGGGCGGTGGCGATATAGGCGTGGGCGCGCTCGTAGCGGTTGGTGCCCTGGCGCATCGCCTCCGGCTCCCGGGGGAAGTGCTCGCCGCCGGAGTCGGTGTCCGCGGTGCCGGCCATGACCGTGAGGCGGAAGGACAGCAGGCTGGCCAGGCCGTTCTCGTCCATGCCGGTGCCGCCCAGGCCGTAGGGGAAGTCTACCTCCGGGTCGGGCATCGCATAGGTGCCGGCATTGGCGGTGACGGCCGCGGCCACCCCGGCGCGCAGGCCGAGCGAGAGCATCCGGTGCACGAACTGCCCGCCCGCCGAATGGCCCCACACGCCGTAGCGGCCATGCTCGGTGAGGCCCTGGGCGCGCAGGGCATCGAACACGCGCTGGTCGGTGTTGTAGGTCCAGGAGTCGCGCGGGTTGGGCGCACCGGACTCGCTGCTGCGGTTGCCGAAATTGTACCAGGCCGAGCCCGGGAAATCGGCGGCGGGGAATTCCGGGGCGATCACCATCAGGTCGGCCTCGTCCACCAGCGGCAGCCAGTAGTCGCGGTAGTCGCCGCCGTTGCGGTTGACGCCGTGGTGGACGAACAGCACCGGGGTCTGCGGCGAGACATGGGCGGGGCGGGCGCTGCGCAGCACGATGCGCCGGCCGGGCAGATGCGGGTCCTCCCAGTCCAGGTCGTTGGCGCCGGGGCGGGCGAACAGGGCAGCAAGTTCGGTCATGTCGGGGCATCCCGCTGTGGCATTCCCGTGATGCTATCGGCTAACCTGCGCTCCGAACAGGCCACCGGAGCACCGCCATGGATGACGCTGTCCCACAGCAGGATGCCGCCTTCTGGACCCGCGCGAACCGGCATCTGCTGCGCTACGGCGGCGAATTCGTGCCCTTCGTGCCGGCGCGGGCCGAGGGCGCGTTCCTGTACGACGCGGCCGGGCGGCGCGTGCTGGATTTCACCTCCGGGCAGATGAGCGCCATCCTCGGGCACTCGCATCCCGAGATCGTGGCCACGCTGCGGGCGCAGGCGGGGGTGCTGGACCATCTGTTCTCCTCGATGGTGTCCGCCCCGGTGGTGGACCTGGCCGAGGCGCTGGCCGGGCTGGTGCCGGAATTGCCGAAGACGATGCTGCTCTCGACCGGCGGCGAGGCCAACGAGGCGGCGATAAGGCTGGCCAAGCTGGTGACCGGGCGGTGGGAGGTGGTGGCCTTCGCGCAGTCCTGGCACGGCATGACCGGCGGCGCGGCGGCGGCCACCTACAAGGCCGGGCGGCGCGGCATCGGCCCGCTGGCGCCGGGCAGCTTCGCCATTCCGGCGCCCAACGCCTATCGCCCGCGCTTCCAGGGGGTGAGCTGGCAGCAGGAGCTGGACGATTCCTTCGAGCTGCTGGACAAGCAGTCGACCGGCAATCTCGCCGCCTTCATCGCCGAGCCGATCCTGTCCTCCGGCGGCGTGTTGGATCTGCCGCTGGGCTATCTCGCGGCGCTGAAGGCCAAATGCGCCGAGCGCGGCATGTTGCTGATCCTGGACGAGGCACAGACCGGCATCGGGCGCACCGGGCGGATGTTCGCCTTCGAGCGCGACGGCGTAGTGCCGGACATCCTGACCCTGTCCAAGACGCTGGGCGCCGGGCTGCCGCTGTCGGCGGTGATGACCTCGGACGCGATCGCCGCGGTGGCCGATGAGCGGGAGTTCCTGTTCTACACCACCCATGTCAACGACCCGCTGCCGGCCGCCGTGGGCGTGAAGGTGCTGGAGATCGTGCTGCGCGACCGGCTGGCCGAGCGTGCCGGGGGGCTGGGCGCACGGCTGGCGGCCGGGCTGCGCGGGCTGCAGCAGCGGCACGAATGCGTGGGCGACGTGCGCGGGCGCGGCCTGCTGCTGGGGCTGGAGTTCACCGGCACCGGCGGGCGGACGGCCGCGGATATCTCCGACCGGGTGACCGACCTCGCACTCGATCTCGGGCTGTCGGCCAATATCGTGCGCGGCGGCGCCGCGGGCGGCACGATGCGGATCGCGCCGCCGCTGACGGTGAGCGAGGCGGAAATTGACCTCGGGGTGGAGTTGCTGGACGCGGCGATCAGCGGCGCGATGCGCGGCTGATCGCCGCGGCGGCTCAGTTCGCCTTCGGCTTCAGCCCGTCCACATCCGTCCGCTGGTCCATCCGGCCGGTGAAGCTGTAGCGGTCCTTGTAGGCCCAGAGCGAGGTTTCCCAGTAGAGCGGGATCAGCGCGTTGTCGTGCAGGGCGATGGTCTGCGCCTGGTACAGCTCGTCGCGGCGGCGCTCGTCGTTCATCTCGTCGATCGCCTTGGTGAACACGGCGTCGAAGGCGGCGCTGTGGTAGCCGCCGTAGTTGGAGCGGCCGAGGCCGCGCGCCGGCAGCGGGCCGACCACGAAATAGCGCAGCAGGTTGGAGGCCTCGCCGGTGCCGTAGCCCCAGCCGCCCATCGACAGGCTGAACTCGCGCTTGGTGCGGCGGGGGAAGAACACCGTCTGGGTCATGGCATCGACGGTGGTCTTGATGCCGATGCGGGTGAGGTACTGGCCGATCGCCTGCGCCACCTGGCTGTCGTCGATATAGCGGTTGTTGGTGGCCGAGAGGGTAAGCGCGAACCCGTTCGGATAGCCGGCCTCGGCCAGCAGCGCGCGGGCGCGGGCGGGATCGTAGCCAAGCTTGGGCGGGTTCGGCAGGAAGCCGAACAGCGGCGGCGGGACGAACTGGTCGGCCGGCGTGGCGAGGCCCTCCATCAACCGGGTGGTGATGGCCTGCCGGTCGATCGCCAGCGACAGCGCCTGGCGCACGCGCGGGTCCTGCAGCGGGTTGCGGCCGTCGGCGGTCTGCACCAGCGGGGTCTTGTCGCGGCCGATGTCGGGTTGCAGGAAGATGAGGCGGTTGGACGGCGTGACCGTCCAGGCGAGGCCGCCATGCGCCTTCAGTGCCGGCAGGTCCTGGGCCGAGGGGTTCTCGATCAGGTCGAAATCGCCGGAAAGCAGGCCGGCCACGCGGGCGCCGGAATTGGGCACCGCCTTAAAGGTCACGCGGCTCCAGCGCGCCGGGGCGCCGTGGTGGTACTGGTTCGGCTCCATCACGATGGTGTCGCCGCTGGTGTAGCGCGCCAGCCGGTAGCGGCCGGTGCCGACGGACAGCTTGAGCGTGTCGAAGGCCGACGAGGGCGGCAGGTTGACGAGGCCGCACTGATTGTCCGGGTTGAAGTCGATATGGCCGGCGCCGGCGGCATGGGCGGAGATGATGGCGAAACCGGCGAGCTGGATGGGCATCAGCGGCTCGGGCTGCCTGGTGTGCAATATGACGGTATGCGCGTCCGGCGTCTCGACGGTCGCCATCGCCAGCGGCACCGAGGTGAAGGAGTGCGTGGGCCCGACGCCCCTGATGGTGCGGCAGAGGCTGAACACCACGTCGTTGGCGGTGAACGGCGTGCCGTCGCTGAATTTCGCGTCCGGGTCGAGGCTGAAGGACCAAGTGTGGTCGTCGAGCAGCTTCCAGGACAGCGCCAGGTCCGGCACCGGATGCAGGGTGGCGTCGGTGCGCACCAGCGTGCCGTAGAGCTGGTGCATCAGGGCATTGTTGGGGCCGAGATCGTGGAAATGCGGGTCGGACGAGGTAGGCGCCGCGGACAGCGCCACGGTGATCTCCGCGGCGCGGGCCGGGGCAAGGGCGGCGGACAGGCCGAGGGCCAGCACGGGGCCGATGATGAAGCGCATGGTTTCCTCCGGGATCTTCTGCCGCCAGCCTAAAGCGTGGCCCGCCGCGCGACCAGAGCGGCTACCGCGCCGGGCGGCGGGCGATCACGTAGGTGACGCCGAAGGTCATCACCAGCCCGCCCTCGGCGTCGCGGGCCTCGCCGGCGATGCTGGCGCGGCCGCGCGCGGGGTTGCGCGGCGAGGGCGAGATGTCCGACCAACTGGCCCGCACGCGGTATTCGGTATCCGGGCGCACCGCGGCGTAGAAGCGCGCCTCGTGCAGCGACCAGCCGGCGACGAAGGCGATGCCTTGCAGGCGGCGCACCATCAACCCGATCGCCGCCCCCTGGCTGTGCAGGCCGGAGGCGCAGAGGCCCTGGAAATACGAGGCTCGCGCCGCATCCTCGTCGAGGTGGAAGGGCTGCGGGTCATAGCGTTCGGCGAAGGCCACGATCTCGTCGCGGCCGAGCCTGAAACTGCCGCAGTCGATGACCGCGCCTAGCTCCAGGTCCTCCAGGTACAGCATCTCAGCCGCCGGGCGTCACTGCGCCGCCTTCGCCTCGCGGCGGCGGCGGTGCAGGATGAACTCGGTGTAGCCGTTGGGCTGGGTCAGCCCCTCGAACACCAGGTCGCAGGCGGCCTTGAAGGCGACGCCGTCATAGGCGGGGGCCATCGGGCGGTAGAGCGGGTCGCCGGCGTTCTGGCGGTCCACCACCAGGGCCATGCGCTTCATCGTCGCCATCACCTGCGCCTCGGTGGCGATGCCGTGGCGCAGCCAGTTGGCGATGTGCTGGCTGGAGATGCGCAGGGTGGCGCGGTCCTCCATCAGGCCGACATCGTGGATGTCGGGCACCTTGGAGCAGCCGACGCCCTGGTCGATCCAGCGGACCACGTAGCCAAGGATGCCCTGGGCGTTGTTGTCCAGCTCCTGCTGCACCTCCTCCGGCGACCAGTTGGGCCGGTCGGCCAGCGGGATGGTCAGGATGTCGGACAGTTTCGCCGGCGCGCGGGCGGCAAGCTCGGTCTGCCGGGCGGCCACGTCGACCATGTGGTAGTGCAGCGCATGCAGCGTGGCGGCGGTGGGGGAGGGGACCCAGGCGGTGTTGGCGCCGGCAATGGGGTGGCCGATCTTCTGCGCCAGCATGTCGGCCATCCGGTCCGGCGCCGCCCACATGCCCTTACCGATCTGCGCCCGCCCGCGCAGGCCGCAGGCCAGGCCGGCATCGACGTTGTTGTTCTCATAGGCCGCGATCCAGGCGGCGCCGCGCATGTCGTTCTTGCGGATCATCGGCCCGGCCAGCATGGAGGTATGGATCTCGTCGCCGGTGCGGTCGAGGAAGCCGGTGTTGATGAACACCACCCGCTCGCGGGCGGCGCGGATGCAGGCGCGCAGGTTCAGCGTGGTGCGCCGCTCCTCGTCCATGATGCCCATCTTGAGGGTGTTGCGGCCGAGGCGCAGCATGTCCTCCACGGCGGCGAACAGGTCGGACGCGAAGGCGACCTCGTCCGGGCCGTGCATCTTCGGCTTCACGATATAGACCGAGCCGGCGCGGCTGTTGCGCAGCGGCCCGGCGCCTTTCAGGTCGTGCACGGCGATCAGCGAGGTGATCGCGGCGTCGAGAATGGTCTCGGGGATCTCCTGGCCGGCCTGGTCCAGCACGGCGTCGGTGAACATGTGATGGCCGACATTGCGGATCAGCATGAGGCTGCGACCCGGCACGGTGACCTCGCCGCCGGCGGGCGCGGTGTAGACCCGGTCGGGGTTGAGATGGCGATGCAGGGTCTGGCCGCCCTTCTCGAAGGCGGCGGACAGCGTGCCCTGCATCAGGCCGAGCCAGTTGCGATACACCTCCACCTTGTCGGCGGCGTCCACCGCGGCGATGGAATCCTCGCAGTCCATGATGGTGGTGATGGCGGATTCCATGACCACATCGGCCAGCCCGGCGGCGCTGTCGCGGCCGATCGGGTGGCTGCGGTCGATCACCAGCTCGATATGCAGGCCGTGATGGCGCAGCAGGATGGCGGTGGGCGCGGCGGCCTCGCCGCGATAGCCGACGAACTGCGCCGGATCGGCCAGTCCGGTGGCGCCGGCGGCGGTGCGCACCGCCAGCCTGCCGGCCGCCACGCTGTAGAGGGTGGCCTCGGCATGGGTGGCGCCGGCCAGCGGCGCTGCCTGGTCCAGCACCGCGCTGGCGCGGGCGACCACGCGGGCGCCCCGCACCGGGTTGTAGCCGCGGCCGCGCGCGGCGCCGTCATCCTCGGTGATGGCGTCGGTGCCGTAGAGCGCGTCGTACAGGCTGCCCCAGCGGGCGTTGCCGGCATTCAGCGCATAGCGGGCGTTGCTGACCGGCACCACCAGCTGCGGGCCGGCGATGCTGGCGATTTCCGCGTCCACATCGGCCGTGGCGACCTGAAAAGCGCCAGGATCGGGCAATTTATAGCCGATTTCGCGCAGAAATTCCTCGTACGCGGCGGCATCGTGCGGCTGGCCGCGCCGGGCGGTGTGCCACTCGTCGATGCGCGCCTGCATGGCGTCGCGCACCGCCAGCAGCGCCTGGTTGCGCGGCGCGAACAGGCGCACGAGGTTGGACAGCCCCGCCCAGAACCCGGCGGCATCCAGCCCGGTGCCAGGCAGCGCCTCGGTTTCCACGAACGCCTTGAGCAGCGGCGAGACCTTGAGCTCGCCAGCCGGCACGTGATCCATCGGGCAGGTCCCCCGTTTGTTGTTCTCTGAGGGTTTCTTGCCGCGGCGGCGCGGAATGTCGAGAGCCATTATCGATCCGTCAGGAGAACTCATTTATCCATCAGGATCGTAAATGGATCGCGGGTCAGCCGCGCGTCTTGCGCCATTCCTGGTAGGCGGCGAGCGTCGCCTCGTTCGGCGGATAGGTGCCGGGCAGCGGCGCGCCGGCCTCGATGCGCGACAGCACGAAGGCTTCCAGTTCCTCCTGCTCGGCCGCGTCGCGGGCGACGTCCTCGGCCAGATGCGCCGGGATCACCACCACGCCGTCGGCATCGGCCACGATCAGGTCGCCCGGGAACACCGCCACGCCGCCGCAGCCGATCGGCGTGTTCACCTCCACGGCGTGATGCGCGACCAGGTTCAGCGGCGCCGAGGGGGCCGCGCAGTACACCGGCATCGGCAATTGCGAGATCGGTCCGGAATCGCGCACGCCGCCATCGGAGACCATGCCCGCCGCGCCGCGCTTGGACAGCCGGGTCATCAGGATTTCGCCGCCGGAGGCCACCGAGGTGTCGCGCCGGCAATCCATCACCAGCACATGGCCGGCCGGCGTGGTTTCCACCGCCTTGCGCTGCGGGTGCTCGGGGTTGCCCAGGGTGGAGAGCAGGTCGAGGTCCTCGCGCGCCGGAATGTTGCGCATCGTGAAGGCCGGGCCGACGAGATTGGCGCGGAAGGGGCCAAGCGGGCGGACGCCCTGCATGAATATGTTGCGAAAGCCGCGCTTGAACATCTGGGTGGTCAGCGTGGCGGTGCTGACGCGGCGCATCCGCTCCAGGCATTCGTCGGAAAAGCCGGGCATGGCGAAACTCCTCAGGTGGTGGCACGCGGGATGATGCGGAACGGCACCAGGATGCGCGAGGGGGGGCTGCCGCCGGCCATCCGGGCCAGCAGGTTCTCGGCGGCGATGCGGCCCATGGCGGCGCCGTCGACGCTGACGGTGGTGATCGGCGGCTCGCTGTTGCGGCCGATGTCGAAATCGCCGAAGCCGCAGATGGCCAGGCGCTCCGGCACCGCGATGCCCATCTGCCGCGCCTCGGTGACCGCGCCGAAGGCGACCAGGTCGGAACTGCACAGCAGGGCGGTGCGCGGGCCAAGGGCGGGGGCGAGTTCGCGCAGCCCATGCCGGCCGTCAGCGATGCCGCTGGGCGCGCGCAGGGCCGCCGCCTCGATCACGGTGCCTCCGTGGCGGGCGACCTGGCTGACGAAGCCGGCCCGGCGCGCCAGCCCGCGCGGGTCGCCGGCGGCCAGGCTGGCGAAATGGGTGTGGCCCTGGGCGGCAAAGAAATCGGCGACGGCCGCGCCCACCTCGGCATGGTCGAAGCCCACCAGCATGTCGACCGGCTGCTCCGTCGCGTCCCAGATCTCCACCACCGGGATATGCGCGTCGCGCAGCAGGCGCTGCACCCGCGGGGTGTGCTGCGCACCGGTCAGCAGCAGGCCGTCCGGCCGGCGGGTCAGCATGGCGCGGATCAGCGCCTCCTCACCGGCGTCGTTGTAGTTGGACAGCGCCAGGATCACCCGGTAGCCGGCATGGTCGAGCGTGTCGGTGAAGGCCTGCACCGGGTCGCTGAACATCGGGCTGGCGATCGTGGGCACGATGGCGGCGATCATCCGGCTGCGCCGGCTCGACAGGCCGCCGGCGATCAGGTTGGGCACATAGCCCAGCCGGTCGATCGTCGCCTGCACCCGCTCACGGGTTTCCACCGACACACGCTCGGGGGTGTTCAGCACGCGCGAAACCGTCATCGGCGCGACGCCGGCTGCGGCGGCGACGTCGGTGATCTTCACGGCGCCGGTCGAGCCGGTGCGACGGGTGGACAAGACGTTTTCGCTCCCCGGATGGTTGCCTTATCATCCAACTGTAGCGCGCGCGGGCGCGCCGCGGCAATCGGGGCGGAAAGCCTCGATTGCCACGGGTCGGGCGGCCTCCGTCCGGGGGGTCAGAGGCGAGGCGTGGGGCCGGCAGGCTGGCCTGGGGCAGTCGGCTGGATGGGTGCCTGCGGCGCGGGCGCCGGCTGGGCGGCAGGCGGCTGGAATGGCTGCGTCGGCGGGGCCGGCGTCGCCGGTGCCGCCGGGATCATGGCCGCGCGGCAGTCGTTGAAGGCATTGATCACCGCGCTGGTGCCGTCCAGCCCGCCGCTCCACATCGGCTCGTTGCCGCTGGGGAAGAACACCCGGATCTGCCGGCCGGCGCGGATCGCCCGCATCAGCTCGACGGACTGGGCGAAGCCGACGCCGATCGCCACGTGGTTGGCGCTGCCCTCGCCCTGCAGTGGTATGGTCGGGTTGGCGTCGATCTGCAGGGCGATGTCCACCGGCGTGTTGTCCGGGATGGCCCAGCTGGTCTTTTCCAGCCGCATCACCAGCCCGGTCTCGCCCTGCGGCTGCTCGATGGCGATGCGCCGCCCCTCCGCCCCGCTGGTGGCGATGCCGCAGACCGGCTTCTGCTGGTCGTCGGTGCCGCTATAGGCGGTCCAATGTCCGGCAGCGAGCAACTGCCGGGTCTCGGCGCGGGCCGGGCTGGCCAGCACGAGGCAGCAGGCCAGCGCGCCGGCCGCATATGCCAGGGCCGCCGGGGCCAGGGTGGGGTGGGCCAGGGTGGGGCGGGTCATGCGATATCTCCTGTGGCGGCTGCCCGAGGGGCGGGAGGTCAGTAGCGGTAGTAGCCCGGCGGGGCCGGCTGGCGCTCATAGACCGGCGGGCCGGGTTGGCGCTCGTAGCGCGGCGGCGGCGGGCGCGGGGTGGTCACCGCGCCGCCGACCGCGC
>MKWE01000052.1:23917-78224 GCA_001899585.1 Rhodospirillales bacterium 70-18 | reverse complement strand
GCGCCGGTCAGCGCGCCGCTGCCACCGCCGGCAATGCCGCCCAGCGCCGCACCGGCGCCCGCGCCGATCGCCGCACCGCCCAGCGCGCGCTGCCCCGGGTCGTAGGGGTTGGTGCAGGCCGCCAGTGAGATGGCGACGCCGGTGGCGACCAGAATGGCCCTGAGTGAACTTTGCATGGGTGCCTCCAGTAAATTTCATCACGCAGCCGGCGGGACTTCCCGGGGATGCGGGGATTGTTTGTGTCGTCTTTGCTTCTGCTTCATGTGGGCACGCGAATATGGCAATATAGTAGCCGTCTGTTCACGGCTGCGTTATCAGTGGGTTGGACGTGGGATGCGCGCCGCGGTCGGCCTGTCGTGCTTTTGCCTGTCGTTGGCCTGCCCTGCATCGCAGGTGAGGCAGCAGGAGATATGGGTCACCAAGCTGTGAAGGTGCCGCCCATTTGCGGCCATTTTTCATGTCTATGATTTAGAGAATGTAGATCGTCCAAAATACAACATCAATCCCAAATACAACACCAACTGGCACTTGCCAGAACGGATGCAACGGGCCGACGGACATCAGGAGATTTGCCATGGATACTCGTAGTCTCTCACGTAGCATTGGCGCCGTTGGGCTTGGCTGCCTGTTGGCGGCGGCACCGATGACGCTGAGCCTCGTCTCCGGCCCCGCCACAATGGTGGCGCTGGCTTCCGGCGGTGGCGGTGGTGGCGGTGGCGGTAACGGTGGCGGTAACGGCGGCGGCAATGGCGGCGGTAACGGTGGTGGCCATGAAGGCAGCAATGCTGGTGGTGGCGCCGCCGCCGATCACGGCTCGGCGGGTGGGGCAGGCCATGCGGCCGGCGCGTCAGCCAATGCGCATTCGGCGGGCGCGTATGGCGCTTCCGGCCATGCCGGCAACGGCGCACTGGCCAGCGCCGTCGGCGCGCTCAACGCCGCCCATGCTTCTCCGCAGGGGCTGGCCCATGCCTCCGCCGGCTCCCGCGTCGGCCAGATCGCCACCTACGAGCGTGCGATGACGACCGCCCTGGCGATGCCGGCCTTCACACCCGCCCAGATCGACGCCCGCAATGCCGCCGTCGCGGCCGCCCGGATGCAACTGGCGACGGTGTCGAACAAGGAACTGACGGCCCCGGTGGTGGCGCGTGTCGACTCCATGCTGGGTCTGCCGCCGTCCGACGACACGCTGGGCCTGCATTGACCGGGCGCCTCGCCACCCGGGAAGGGTAAGGAGCGGGGCAAAGCCCCGCTCTCCTTCCTTTGGGCTGCCAGAGCGTGATGCCCGCTTCTTTCAGCGGTCGTCACATTCTAGGCGCCGTTGCCGGCCGCGAAGCGGACCGCCTCTTCCGCGGCGCGAAACAGGGCGCGGGCCTTCTGGTGGCATTCCTCGTATTCCGCGACCGGGTCGGAATCGGCAACCACGCCGGCGCCGGCCTGGACGTGCATCACGCCGTCCTTGACGATGGCGGTGCGCAGGCCGATGCAGGTGTCCATGGTGCCGTCGGCGGCGAAATAGCCGATGCAGCCCGCATAGATGCCCCGGCGCACCGGCTCCACCTCCTCGATGATCTCCATCGCGCGGACCTTCGGCGCGCCCGAGAGCGTGCCGGCGGGAAAGCCGGCCATCAGCGCGTCCAGCGCGTCCAGCCCGTCGCGCAGGCGGCCCTGCACGTCGGACATGATGTGCATGACATGGCTGAACCGTTCGATGGCGAAGCTCTCGGTCACCTTCACGGTGCCGATCTCCGCCACCCGGCCGACATCGTTGCGGCCGAGGTCGAGCAGCATCAGATGCTCGGCCCGCTCCTTGGGGTCGGCCAGCAATTCCTGCTCCAGGCGCTGGTCTTCCTCATGCGTGGCGCCACGGCGGCGGGTGCCGGCCAGCGGGCGGATGGTCACCGTGTTGTCGCGCAGCCGCACCAGGATTTCCGGGCTGCTGCACACCACCGAGAAGCCGCCCAGGTCCATGAACACCAGGAACGGCGCCGGATTGATCCGCCGCAGCGCCCGGTAGAGCGAGAAGGGGGGCAGCGCGAAAGGCGCGGAAAAGCGCTGGCTGGGCACCACCTGGAAGGCGTCGCCGGCGCGGATATAGTCCTTGACGTGCTCCACCACGCCGATGAATTCGTCGCGGCTGAAGTTGGAACTCGGCTCCTGCAGCGGCGGCAGCGCCACCGGCGGGGCGGCTAGCGGCAACGGGCGGGCGAGGGCGGCCTCCGCCTCCGCCAGGCGGGCCTGGGCCGCTTCCCAGGCGCGCACGGCGGTGATGCCGGCGCGCGGATACACCGGCGCCGCCAGCGTCAGCAGGTCGGTCACGTTGTCGAAGATGGCGAATAGCTGCGGGCGGCCGAGAATCGCCTCGGGAATGCCCAGCGCGTCGGCGTTCTTCTGCGGCAGCCGCTCCATCTGGCGGACCATGTCGTAGCCGAGGTAGCCGATCAGCCCGCCGCACATCGGCGGCAGCCCCTCGGGCAGGTCCATCCGGCTTTCGGCGATCAGCGCGCGCAGGCTGTCCAGCGGCGGGCGCGGGTCGGGGGCGAAGGCGTAGGGCGCGGCATGGGCGTCGCGGTTCAGTTCCGCCGCCCCCGCCCGGCAGCGCCAGATCAGGTCCGGGTCCAGCCCGATGATGGAATACCGGCCGCGCGAGGCGCCGCCCTCGACGCTCTCCAGCAGGAAGGCGTTCGGCTTGCCGCTGGCCAGCTTCAGGAAGGCGGCGACCGGCGTCTCCAGGTCGGCGACGCCGCGCCGCCACAGCACCTGGCCGCGCCCGCCTTCATATTCCTCGCGGAACTTCGCGAAACCCGGGGGAGGCGTTGCGTTCATGCTATGCGCTCGCGTCTGGTCACTCTGGGTGGGACTCACTCGCCCTGGGCGATACGGTCGGCCACGGCGCGGTTGATGCGCGGGTCGCCGCGATCGCGCATGGCAACCGTCGCCGCCGCCTGGATGTCGTCGGCGATGGCGCGCCCCAGGGCGTCGCGCACCTGGCCGAAGCCGATCGGGTCGGCATTGGGGTCCGCACGCTGGATTTCGGCCAGCACGGCCACGGTGAAGCCGTCCGGCGTCTCCACCATGGTCGGCTCGCCCTGCTTGAGGCTGAACAGCGGGTCGATCAACTGGGTCGGCACGCCGTCGGCCGGCGCCGCGCGGCCCACCGGCGGCAGGCGCTGCACCGTCACCCCGGCGATGGCGGCGGCGGCGGCGGCGGTCTGGCCCTGCTTGATGGCGGTCAGCGCGCGCGCGGCGGCTTCCTCCTGGGTGTGGCGCACGGCGTCGTGCGTCCAGTCCGCCTGCACCGCCGGCTTCACCTCGGCGAAGGGGCGCGGGGCGGGCGGCTGGATGTCGTCGACCTCAACCGCATAGAAGGACTGCGCGGCATTGGCCTCGCGCGGCGCCTCGATCAGGTGCGCGGGGTCGCCCTGCTTCATCTTGAATGCGGTCTGGATCAGCGCCGCGCGCAACTGGTCGTCGCCGGGGATCGGGGCGGGCTTGCCGTCGGCCGCCATGCCCTGGGCATCCAGCGTGCCGGAGACCGCGGCAACCCCGAGGTCGCCGGGCAGCGCGTCCAGCCTGGTGCCGGCGCTCAGCATGTCGTCGATCTTGTTCGCCCGGTCGTAGATGATGTCCGCCGCCTTGTCGGCCAGCACCTGGGCGCGCAATTCGGGGCGCACCTGGTCCAGCGTCTTGTCGGCGGCCGGGGTGATGGCGGTGACCTTCAGCACGTGCCAGCCCAGCGCGCTTTTGACCGGCGGCAGCACCGTGTTCACCGCCGCGCCGAAGGCGGCCTTGGCCAGTTCGGGGGCGGGAATCTCGGTCTCGACCGCATTGTCCAGCTCCACCGGGGCGCCGCCGTCCTGCTTGGCCAGCGCCTCGACCTTGGCCCAGTCCGCGCCCGCCTGCCACGCCTCGGCGAGCGCCTTGGCCTTGGCCTCGTCCTGCAGCAGCACGACCTGGATGGTGCGCTTCTCGGGCTGCATGAAATCGGCCTTGCGCTGCTCGTAGGCGGCCTTGAGGTCGTCCTCGGTGATCTGCACGTCGCGCGCCACCGTCTCGGGCGACAGCACGATGGCCTTGATGCGCCGGCGCTCGGGCGTGGAGTACTGGTCCTTGTGGTTCTCATACCAGCGGGTGAGCTCGGCGTCGGTCGGCGCCGGCGGGGCCGCGGCGGCGGCGAAGGGGAAGCTCAGCGCGTCGGCCACGCGCTTTTCCTGCTGGAAGGCGAACACCTGGCGGGTCAGCACGTCCGGGCTGGCGGTGCCGGCGCGCAGCGCGCTGACCAGCTGGCGCTGCGCCATGTCGATGCGCAGCAGATCGAGAAAATGCTGCTCGGTGTAGCCGTTGTTGCGCAGCACGGAGAGGAACACGTTCTTGTCGAACGCCCCGCCCGGCCCCTTGAACGCGGCCATGCCGAAGGTGGCCTGGCGCAGCGCCTCGTCGGGCACCACCACGCCCATGGCGGCGACGGCGGCGCTGACCGCGGTGCGGGTGATCAGCGCCTCCAGCGACTGGGCGGCCACGCTGCGGCGGATCTCGGGGGTCGGCTCGATGCTGGTGCCCAGCATGCGGGTCACCTGGGCAAGCTGGCGGCGATAGGCCTCAGACGCCTCCGGCAGCTCGATCTTGTGGCCGGCCACGGTGGCGACCGAGGTGTCGACGCCGGCGTTGCGGATCACGTCGCCCACGCCCCAGATGACGAACACGCCGACCAGGAGGAGGAAGAACACGCGAGCCGGCCAGGTGCCGAGGAAGTGGCGGAAGGTGGAGATCATCAGGTCATCCAGACGCGAAAAAAGGGCGCAAACCGGCGCGGCGGCGCACCATAGGGGCAGGGGCCGGCGTTTGCCAGCGGGGACGGCGTATTATAGGAGCAGCAGACATCGTTGCGGAGGAATGTCATGCGCCAGCTGATCGCCGGCAACTGGAAGATGAACGGGCTGACCGAGCAGGCCGCGGCGATCGCCGGCCCGCTGCGGCGTGGCGCCGATGGGCTGGGCTGCGACCTGCTGGTCTGCCCGCCGGCGACCATGATCGGCACGGTGGCGCATATCCTGGTCGGCTCCGCCGTCGCGGTGGGGGGGCAGGACTGCCACGCGAAGGCATCCGGGGCCCATACAGGCGATATTTCGGCCGTTATGCTGCGCGATTCGGGGGCGAATTGGGTCATTTTGGGCCATTCAGAGCGGCGTTCCGACCATGGCGAGAGCGATGCGACGGTGCGGGCCAAGGTGCTGGCGGCGCGGGCCGCCGGGCTGGCGCCGATCGTCTGCGTCGGCGAGACCGAGGCGCAGAGGGTGGCCGGCGCCGCCGAGCAGGTGGTGGGTGGGCAGCTTGCCGGCAGCCTGTCGGACGGCTTCGCCGATGGCGCGGCGCCGGGCGTGGTGGCCTATGAGCCGGTCTGGGCGATCGGCACCGGGCGCACGGCCACCGAGGCGGACGTGGCAGCCATGCACGCGCACATCCGCGCCACGCTCACGGCCCTGCTGGGGCCGGCGGGCGCGCGGGTGCGGATTCTCTATGGCGGCTCGGTGAAGCCGGATAACGCCGCGGGATTGCTGGCGGTGCCCGAGGTCGGCGGCGCGCTGGTGGGCGGTGCCAGCCTGAACGCGGCCGACTTCCTGGCGATCGCCCGCGCGGCACGCTGAGCCGCTCCCAGGCCTTTGCAATCCCAGGGCCTTTGCAATCATGGGCGGCGGGCTGTAGAAGGCGCGCCGAGCCCCCGAGGACCACCATGACCACCGTACTCCTGATCGTCCACCTGTTCGTGACCCTGGCGCTGATCGGCGTTGTGCTGATCCAGCGCAGCGAGGGCGGCGGGCTGGGCATCGGCTCGTCGCAGGGCATGGGCGGCTTCATGTCCGGGCGCGGCACCGCCAACCTGCTGACCCGCACCACGGCGATCCTCGGCACGATCTTTTTCGCCATCTCGCTCACCCTGGCGCTGATGAACCGCGGCACCGCCGGCGCCGGCCGGTCGCTGCTGGACACGCCCCCGGCCAGCAGCAGCACGCTGCCGGCGCTGCCGCTCGCGCCCGCCACGGGTGCCGGCGCGCCGGCCTCGGGGCCTGCCGCACCGGGCGCCACAGCACCGGGCGCCACAGCCCCGGCGCCGACCGCGCCGAAGGTTCCCACGAACTGACACGCCGGGCGCCGGCGCGGCCGAATGGGCCGCCCCCGGCGCTCACCACCGTTTAGGACGTCCCCCATGCTCGCCGGACTTTCAGCGACTCGGGCTTGGCCTTATGCTGGCCGCCCATGACCCGGTATGTGTTCATCACCGGAGGCGTGGTGTCGTCCCTGGGCAAGGGGATCGCCTCGGCCGCCCTGGGCGCCCTGTTGCAGGCACGCGGCTACAGCGTGCGGCTGCGCAAGCTGGACCCCTATCTGAACGTCGATCCGGGCACGATGAGCCCGTTGCAGCATGGCGAGGTGTTCGTCACCGATGACGGGGCGGAAACCGACCTGGACCTCGGCCATTACGAGCGCTTCACCGGCGTGCCCGCCTCGCGCGCCGACAACGCCACCACCGGGCGCATCTATTCCGAGGTGATCGCCCGCGAGCGGCGCGGCGAATACCTGGGCGCCACGGTGCAGGTGATCCCGCACATCACCGACGCCATCAAGGCGGTGATCACCCGCCCGGCGATGGACGCGCAGGGGCGGGAGGTGGATTTCGCGCTGATCGAGATCGGCGGCACCGTCGGCGACATCGAAAGCCTGCCGTTCCTGGAGGCGATCCGCCAGCTTGGCAACGAACTGGGGCCGGAAGGGGTGATGTTCGTGCACCTGACGCTGGTGCCGTGGATCCCGTCGGCCGGCGAACTGAAGACCAAGCCGACGCAGCATTCGGTGAAGGAACTGCTCACCGTCGGCATCAAGGCCGACATGCTGATCTGCCGCTCCGACCGGCCGATCCCGCAGAACGAGCGGCGCAAGATCGCGCTGTTCTGCAATGTGCGGCCGGACGCGGTGATCACCGCCTTGGATGTGGACACCATCTACGCGGTGCCGATCAGCTACCACGCCGAGGGCATGGACCGCGAGGTGCTGCGCCATTTCGACCTGCCATACGACACCGCGCCCGACCTGTCGCGCTGGCAGCGCATCGTGGACGTGGTGCGCTCGCCCGAGGGCACGGTGCGCATCGCCGTGGTCGGCAAATACACCAACCTGCTGGACAGCTACAAAAGCCTGGCCGAGGCGCTGGCGCATGGCGGCATCGCCAACCGGGTGCGGGTGGAGCTGGACTGGGTGGACAGCCAGATCTTCGAGCAGCCGGACACGGTGAACCGGCTGGAGGGGGTGGACGGCATCCTGGTGCCCGGCGGCTTCGGCGAGCGCGGCACCGAGGGCAAGATCGAGGCGGTGCGCTTCGCCCGCGAGCGGGGCGTGCCGTTCCTGGGCATATGCTTCGGCATGCAGATGGCGGTGATCGAGGCCGCCCGCCACCTGGCCGGCATGCCGGCCGCCTCCAGCAGCGAGTTCGGCCCCTGCGAGGTGCCGGTGGTGGGCCTGTTGACCGAGTGGACCCGCGGCAACTCGGTGGAGCGGCGCCGCGAGGACGGCGACCTGGGCGGCACGATGCGGCTGGGGGCCTATCCGGCCGAACTGGCCGAGGGCTCGCTGGTGCGCGCGATCTATGGCGGGGCGGCCAGCATCGCCGAGCGGCACCGCCACCGCTACGAGGTGAACGTAGCCTACCGCCAGGCGCTGGAGGCGGCGGGGCTGCGCTTCTCCGGCATGTCGCCGGACGGGGTGCTGCCGGAAATCATCGAACTGCCGGACCATCCGTGGTTCATCGGCGTGCAGTTCCATCCCGAGCTGAAATCCAAGCCGCTCGATCCGCATCCGCTGTTCGAGGGCTTCATCGCCGCCGCCGTGAAGCAGGCCCGCCTTGTCTGAGCCAGGGGCCGAGGCAGGGGTTGGGGCCGCGGTGCGCATCGGCGATGTGACGCTGGGCAACCACCTGCCGTTCGTGCTGATCGCCGGGCCGTGCCAGATCGAAAGCCGCGACCACGCGATGGAGGTCGCCGACGCGCTGGTGGCGATGTGCGCGGCGGTGGGCGTGCCGCTGATCTACAAGAGCAGCTTCGACAAGGCCAATCGCACCAGCGCCGGTGCCGCGCGCGGGGTTGGCATGGCGGCCGGGCTGGATATCCTGGCCGCGGTGCGCCAGCGCTTCGGCTGCCCGGTGCTGACCGACGTGCATGCCGAGGCGCAATGCGCCCCGGCCGGCGAGGCCGTGGATGTGCTGCAGATCCCCGCCTTCCTGTGCCGCCAGACCGACCTGCTGCTGGCCGCTGGCGCCACCGGGCGGGCAGTGAACGTGAAGAAGGGGCAGTTCCTGGCGCCGTGGGACATGGAGCATGTCGCCGCCAAGATCGCCAGCACCGGCAATCGCCGTATCCTGCTGACCGAGCGGGGGGTGAGCTTCGGCTACAACACGCTGGTGAGCGATTTCCGCGCGCTGCCGATCATGGCGCGCACCGGCTATCCGGTGGTGTTCGATGCCACCCATTCGGTGCAGCAGCCGGGCGGGCAGGGCGCCTCCTCCGGCGGGCAGCGGGAGTTCGCCCCGGTGCTGGCGCGCGCGGCCCTGGCGGTGGGCGTGGCGGCGGTGTTCATCGAGGCGCATCCGGACCCCGACCATGCGCCCAGCGACGGGCCGAACATGATCCCGCTGCGGCAGATGCCGGCGCTGATCGCCCGGCTGAAGGCGTTCGACACCCTGGCCAAGGCCGTGCCGCCGGCTGATTGATCGGCCGATTGGTCGGCCGGAGGGGGCAGGGCGGGGGACCGCCCCCGCCGCTTGCCCGAACCGCTCCGTATCAGGCGGCCTTCACCCGCGACAGGAAGCCCTCCACCGCCTGATGCAGCGCCTGCGACTGGGTGACCAGGGCGCGGGCCACACCCATGGTCTGGCCGCTGGCCGTGTCGGTCTCCACCGTCACCTCGCGGATGCCGGCGACGAAGCCGGTGAGGTTGCGGGTGCCGTCGGCCGCCTGCTGGATGTTGCGAGCGATCTCCTGCGTCGCCTGGTGCTGCTGTTCGACCACGCTGGCGATCGAGCCGGTGATGTCGTCGCTGCGGCGGATCACCACCAGGATCTTGCCGATCGCGTCCACCGCCTCGTCGGTGGTGGTCTGCATCGCCTCGATCTGGACGCGGATCTCGTCGGTGGCCTTGGCGGTCTGGTTGGCCAGTTGCTTCACTTCCGAGGCGACCACCGCGAAGCCCTTGCCGGCCTCGCCGGCGCGGGCGGCCTCGATGGTGGCGTTCAGCGCCAGCAGGTTGGTCTGCCCGGCGATGCTGTTGATCAGCGCCACCACGTCGCCGATCTTCTGCGCGCCGGCGGCCAGCACCTTGATGATGCGGTCCGCCCCGGCGGCCAGGCCGGTCGCCTCGCGCGCCACGCCGGCGGACTGGGTCACCTGGTCGTTGACGTTGCTGATGGAGGCGGCCAGCTCCTCGGCCGCGCCGGCCACCATCTGGGCGTTGGCCGATGCCTGCTCGGAGGTGGCCGCGGCGCGGGTGGTCTCGATGCCGAGGCGCTCCACGGCCTTGGCCAGGATTTCGGCGGTTTCCTCCACCCGGCCGGCGCCGGCGCCGACGGCGTTCACCACCGCGCCGATCTCCGCCTCGAAGCTGTCGGCCAGGCGGGTGAGGGTGCCGCGCTTCTCCGCCTCGGCGGCGGCGCGCTGGGCGAGCTGCTGGGTGTGCAGGGCGGCATTCTCCTGGGCGGCGGCGCGGAACACCTGGACGGCGCGGGCCATCACGCCGACCTCGTCGCCCCGGCCGGTATGCGGCACCTCCACGTCCAGCCGGCCCTCGGCCAGCGCCGCCATGCTCTGCCGCAGGGCTGCCAGCGGGCGGGTGATGCCGCGGCCGATCAGCATGGCCAGCGCCATGGTGACCGCGCAGACGCCGAGCAGGACCAGCCCGACCGTGAGCGCGACCGGACGGAAGGCGGCGTCGATATCGTCGGTGTAGACGCCGCTGATGATGATGAGGTCCCAGGGCCGGAAGCGGGCGGCGTAGGCGGTTTTGGACAGCAGTTCCTTGCCGCCCGGGCGCATGAAGCGGTAATCGAGCGTGGTCCAGTCGTTCTTCAGCAGGGCATCGTGCACCACGCGGATGATCTTGATGCCGCCGGTCGCGACGTCCATCCGGTTGGTGCCGATCATCTTCCGGTCGGGGGTGGCCAGGGCGACGCCGTCCATGGTGTAGAGCGAGACGTAGTCGTTGCCGTTGTTGAAGCGCATGGCGATGACCGATTCGGCCAATTGCGCCATCGCCGCGTCCTTGGTGAGCGTGCCGGCTTTGACCTGCGCGGCCAGCGCGCCGGCCAGGGTGGCGACATTCTCCACGGCGGCGCGCGGCACCATCAGGCGGTCGCGGTCCATGGTCTGGCGCAGCACCACCAGGCCGCCCGCGCCGATCAGCACCGAGACCAGCGTGGTGAACGCGACCAGCATGCCCAGCCGGCGGCTCAGCCCCCAATTGCCCAGCCGAAACCCCGACAACCAACCCGAATTCATGCCACGCCCTCACCTGAAGATGGAAATTCCATCCGCAGTCTGACGGCAGAAGTTTAACGACCGCCTACGGATGCGGCGGATCGCCCAGCAGGACGCAATGGCCGGGGTCGAACCAGATCGCCACCGCCTCGCCCTCGGCCAGGACTTCGGTCGGCGGGCGGCGGACGATCAGCTGGCCGGGCGGCCAGGCGACCACGTATTCGTTGAAGTCGCCGTGGAACAGGCGCCGCTGGATGCGGCCCTGCGCGACGTTGCGCGCCCCCGCCGGCGCGTTCCCCGTGGCGAGGTTGATGGGGGCGAGGTTGATGTAGGAGGCCCGCAGCGCCGCGGTGTTCTCCGTGCCGGTCGGCGGGGCAGTGGCGGTGACGCGCAGCTCCAGCCCCGAGGCGGTGACGAACAGCACGGTGCCGTCGGTGACCGGGCCCGGGCGCACCTGGCCGGCGACCAGGTTGGCCGAGCCCACGAAATCGGCGACGAAGCGGCTGCACGGGCGGTCGTAGATGTCCTGCGGGGTGCCGATCTGCTCGATGCGCCCGCCGTTCATGACGATCACACGGTCGGAGATCGCCAGCGCCTCCTCCTGGTCGTGGGTGACGTAGACGGCGCTGAAGGAGAGCTGGCGTTGCAGTTCGCGCAGTTCGACGCGCATCTCGGCGCGCAGCTTGGCGTCCAGGTTGGAGAGCGGCTCGTCGAACAGCACCACGTCCGGCGAGAAGGCGATGGCGCGGGCGACGGCCACGCGCTGCTGCTGGCCGCCGGACAGGCGGGTGGCCGGGCGGTCGGCGTAGGCCTGCATCTGCACCAGGGCCAGGGCGCGCGCCACCTCGCGGGCGATCTCGGCCTTGGGCAGGCGGCGGACGCGCAGACCATAGGCGACGTTCTCGAACACGCTCATGTGCGGCCAGATGGCGTAGGACTGGAACACCATCGAGACGCCGCGCTTCTCGGTGGGCACGTTGCGGCGCAGGGGGGCGGAGTAAACCGGCGTGCCACCGAGCGCGATGCTGCCGCCGCTGGGCTTCTCCAGGCCGGCGATGGCGCGCAGGGTGGTGGTCTTGCCGCAGCCGGAGGGGCCGAGCAGGGTGACCAGCTCGCCATGGCCGACGCTGAAGCTGACGCCCTTGACGGCCATCACCTCGCCGTAGCGCACCTCCAGCCCATCGACATCGATCACCGGAGGGGGGGTGGGGGCGGCTTGCATCAGGCTTTCTCCTCGCCGGCGACGCGGCGGACGGCGATGAACAGGACCGCCACGGCGGCGAAGACGGCGAGGGTCTGCAACAGCGCCATCGCCGCCGACAGCTCGCTGCTGCTGCTGAGCCAGGAGTTGACGATGGCCGGCGCCACCACCTTGGCGTTCGGGCCCATCAGGAAGATCGACACCCCGAGCTCCCGCACGCCGGCGATGAAGATCAGCAGCCAGGCGGCGACCATGCCCGGGCGCAGCAGCGGCAGGGTGACGGTGCGCATCTGGTGCGCCCAGGAGGCGCCGCAGACCCGGGCGCATTCCTCCAGCCCTCGATCCACCTGCAGCACCACGCCGGCCATGGTGCGCATGCCGAGCGGCAGGAACACGGTGAGGTAGGCGATGCCGAGCAGCCACAGCGTTCCGTAGATCGGGATCGGCATGGTCAGCCACGCCCAGAGCAGGCCGAGGCCGAATACCAGGCGGGGGACGGCCTGGGGGAACATCACCACGGATTCCACCAGCCGGCCGCCGGGGATGTTGCCGCGGTAGATCAGCCAGACCAGCACGCTGACCAGCGGCACCGCGATGCTGGCGACCACGAAGCCGAGGAACAGGCTGTTCTCCAGCGCCGAGCCGAGCGCCCCCATGTCCAGCGCGCTGCGGTAGTTGTCGAGCGTGAAGCTGCTCTGCGCCAGCAGGACGGTGGCGAATTTCTGGAAGCTGGTCAGCAGCAGGGCGGCGAGCGGCAGCAGCACCGAGAGTACCACGTACAGCCAGCACACGCCGGCCAGGAGGTAGCGCAGTCCGCCCACCTCCAGCGGGCGCGGGCGGAATGCCTTGCCGGTGATGGTGGCGTAGCTGCCGCGGCGCAGGATCAGCCGCGACAGTCCGAGCATGACCAGCATCACCAGGAACAGCGACAGGCCCATGGCGGCGGCGCGTCCATACTCGGGCGGGTAGGAGAGGGTGGCCTGCCAGATCGCCGTGGTCACCACGTAGAACCGGCCGGGAATGCCGAGCACGAAGGCGGCCGCGAAGCTGCCGAGCATCTCGGCGAAGACGAAGATGGTGGCGCTGACCACGCCCGGCGCCACCATCGGCAGGGTGATGCGCAGCGCGGTTTGCAGCTTGCTCGCGCCCATCACGCGCGAGCTTTCCTCCAGCGACGGGTCCATCGACTTCATGGCCGCCGAGATCATCACGAACGCCACCGTGCCCTCGAACAGCGCCATCACCCAGGCGATGCCGTAGGGGCCGTAGACATCGATGAAGTCGCCGCTGCCGCCGAAATAGGTGACCACCTGGTTGACCATGCCGGTCTTCGGCCCGGCGATGATGCCCCAGGCCATGGCCCCGACCAGCGGCGTCATGTAGTACGGCAGTTCCAGCAGCCGCTCCAGCATGGCGCGGCCGGGGATGGCGGTGCGGGTCAGGATCCAGGCCAGGGTGAAGCCGAACACCACGGCCATGACGGTGGCAAGGCAGGCGACCAGTGCCGTGTTGGCCAGGATGCGCGAGTCGTCATAGAGGTTGAGGTAGTTGGACCAGCCGACGGCCTGGGGCGGGAACACCCCAGGCTCGCCGACATTGAAGGATTCCGAGACCAGGAAGACCACTGGGTAGAGCACCAGGCTGCCGCAGGTCAGCAGCACCAGTGGCGTAATGAGGTACCTCACCCTTGCGCGGCTCCCAAGGTTCGGCGGTTCTTCACTTCAGGCCGGTCATCTTGTCCCATTCCTTGGCGAAGGCCGGCCGGGTGCTGATGAAGTCGGCCCAGTCGGAGGGGAAGATCAGCTTAAGCTTGGAGACCGACACCCCGCCGGGAGGCGGCGGTGCGTCGTCGCGCGGCGAGTTCAGGTGCAGGGCATTGCCGATCGCCACCTGGCCGGGCAGGCCGAGCAGCCAGTCCATGAACAACTGGGCTGCGGCGGGATGCGGCGCCTCGGCGATCAGGCCCCAGGTCTCCGGGCCGGCCGGCAAGCCGTCGGGCGGATAGACGAATTCGACCGGGGCGCCCTTGGCCTTGAACTCCAGGTAGCCGGAATACTGCGCGGTGTGGATCACCTTGCCCTGGCCGTTCACCATGCGGTCGAACTGCTGTACGTAGCTGTCGTACGCCTTGGGCTGCAGCTCGGCGAACTTGGTCCAGTATTCCGGGCCATACAGGCGGCGAAGCTCGTACCACGCCACATGCTGCAGGCCGGAATTGGAGACCTTCACGCTGATCTCGCCCTTCCATTTCGGGTCGAGCAGGTCCTTCCAGTCCTTCGGCGCATCGGCGGCGGAGACCGTCTTGGGGTTGTAGGCGATGCCGGCCATGATGATGGTGCCCCAGGTCCAGTAGCCCTCGGGCGAGCTTTTGTAGCCATCCTTGTAGGCGGCCATCTCCGGCGAGACGTAGTGCATGTAGCCGCCGCGCTTCTGCAGATCGAGCACGAAGCCGAGGTCGGAGATCTGCATCGCGTCGACCAGATGGGAGTTGGCGCGCCGCTCGGCCATCAGCTTGGCGTAGAGCGCGCCGGCTTGCAGGCGCACGAAGCTGGTCTTGATCTCCGGGAACATCTTGTTGAAGGCGCCCAGCAGTTCGGCGGTGCCGCGCTCCGGGTCGGTGGTGTAGATCACCACCGCGCCCTCCTGCTTCGCCTTGGCGACATCGGCGCAGGTCTTGAAGCCGTCCATCTGTTGCGGGCTGGCGCAACCGGCGGCGGCGGCCTGGTGGGACAACAGCAGCAGCGCGGCGCCGGCGACCGCCGAGGCGACTCTGCCGGCCTTCGATGCGATCATGTCGGTTTCCCCATTGTTGCCCTTGCCGTCGTTTGCCGACGATCGGGCTCGTTTCTGGATAGCATGGTAACACTACCATGTCCTTCCGCCTCTGTCACTTTGCAGGCCGGCCAACCAGTCCGCAGGACGGCCACCGACCGGCCGGCGAAGGCGCGCGCGGCTGGCGAAAGCGGTTCGGCCATGTTATAACGTGGGCCAATTGCATGTCGCAGGGCTGATCGCTGACCGCCGTTGCATCGGTGGATCGCGAAAAGATCCCTACAGTGACTGCAAACAGGGGGGTTGTCGTCGGAAGGTGCGCATAAATCGCGCTCTGTTGCGGCCATGTCCCCTCGAACAATGGAAGGGGAGGTGAATGACTTTTTTCGGCAATCTGACACGTTTCGCAACCGCGTGCGCGGTGGTGACCGGTGTTGCCGCCAGCGTGGCGGCAATGGCGGCCGAGCCCAAGCACGGCGGCACCATCAAGATCTACCAGCGCGACAATCCGCCCAGCGCCTCGATCCATGAGGAGGCGACCTATTCGGTCAACGTGCCGTTCATGGCCGTGTTCAACAACCTCGTGCTGTACAAGCAGGACGTGCCGCAGAACAGCATGAGCGACATCGTTCCTGAACTGGCGACGAGCTGGAAATGGAGCGGCGACTACAAGACGCTGACGTTCATGCTGCGCAAGGGTGTGAAATGGCACGACGGCAAGCCGTTCACCGCGCAGGACGTGAAGTGCACCTTCGACATGCTGAAGGGCACGTCCGCCAACAAGTTCCGCAAGAACCCGCGCAAGGCGTGGTACGACAACCTCGAGAACGTCTCCGTCGAGAACGATTTCCAGGCGACCTTCCACCTCGGCCACCCGCAGCCGGCAATGCTGGCGCTACTCGCCTCGGGCTATTCGCCGATCTATCCGTGCCATGTCTCGGCGCGCGACATGCGGGTACACCCGATCGGCACCGGCCCGTTCAAGTTCGTCGAGTTCAAGCAGAACGAAGACATCAAGCTGGTCCGCAACAGGGATTACTGGAAGAAGGACCGTCCCTACCTGGACGCGATCGAATACCCGATCATCACCAACCGCTCGACCGCCATGCTCGCCTTCGTCGCCGGCAAGGTGGACATGACCTTCCCGACCGAGGTGACGCCGCCGATCCAGCGGGACATCGCCAAGCAGGACCCCACGGCGGTCTGCGTCAGCGCACCGACCAACGTGTCGACCAACCTGATCGTCAACCGCGACGCGGCGCCGTTCAACGAGCCGGATATTCGCATGGCGATGGCGCTGGCGATCGACCGCAAGGCGTTTGTCGACATCCTTTCGGAAGGCCAGAACAAGATCGGCGGCACCATGCTGCCCGCGCCGGATGGCGTGTGGGGCATGCCCGACGACATGCTGCGCAAGATGCCTGGCTATGACCCGGACGTGGCCAAGAACCGCGAACAGGCGCGCGCGCTCATGGCCAAGCACGGCTACGGGCCGGACAAGCATCTGAAGGTGAAGGTATCGACCCGCAACATCGCGCAGTATCGCGATGCTGCGGTGATCCTGATCGACCACCTCAAGACCATCTGGATGGATGGTGAACTGGAAGAGGTCGAGTCCAGCAACTGGTTCGCCAAGGTGGCCCGCAAGGACTACGCGGTCGGCCTGAACCTGACCGGCAACGCGGTGGACGACCCCGACCAGGCGTTCTTCGAGAACTACTCCTGCAAGTCCGAACGCAACTACACCGGCTACTGCAACCCGGCGCTGGAGAAGCTGTTCGAGGCGCAGTCGCAGGAGCTGGACCAGGCGAAGCGCAAGCAGATGGTGTGGGACATCGACTTCAAGCTGCAGGAAGACGTGGCCCGCCCGATCATCTTCCACAGCACCCAGGCGACCTGCTGGAAACCTTATGTTCACGGCTTCAGCCCGATGGTGAACAGTTCCTACAACGGGTTCCGGTTCGAGGATCTCTGGGTCGACAAGTAAGGCTCGCCCGACCGGCCTGAACCGGGACGGCGGCCGGCCCCGTGCCAGCCGCCGTCCTGTGGTTCGGGACCCGCCTTGCCACACTCCGCCGCCCTGAAGGAGCCGATACTTGGCAGCCTATCTGGTCCGCCGTTTCCTGCTGATGCTGCTGACGCTGTTCGGCATCTCAGTGATCATTTTCGGCCTGCTGCGCGTGGTGCCGGGCGATATCGTCGACATCCTGTTCGATTCCGCCGGCATGGTCGATCCGGCCGGCAAGCTGCAGATCCAGAAGGAATTGGGTCTGGATAAGCCGATCCCGGTGCAATACGCGCAGTGGATCGGCGGATTGGCGCGCGGCGACCTCGGCTATTCCTACATCTCCGAGAAGCCGACGCTTGGCGAGATCCTGCCGCGCATCCCGGTTACCGCCGAACTGGCGGGGCTGGCCTTGCTGTTCTCGGTGGCGCTGGGCGTACCGCTGGGAGTGATCAGCGCGGTGCGGCAGAACACGTTGACCGACTATATGCTCCGGATCGCCAGCCTCACCGGTCTGTCCATGCCGGCGTTCTGGCTGGGATTGCTGATCCTGATGGCCATTGTCTCCTGGTTCGGCGACATGCCGATGTATACCGACATGCCCAGTGGCTTCTGGCAGCAACTGGGGTTGTACGCGATCCCCGCCGCCGCCGTCGGCTTCCGCAGTTCCTCGCTGGTGATGCGGCTCACCCGCTCCTCGATGCTGGAGGTGATGCGGCAGGACTATATCCGCACGGCGCGCGCCAAGGGCGCCTCGGTGCAGAGCGTCAACTACAACCACGCCCTGCGCAACGCCATGTTGCCGGTGGTCACGGTGATCGGCATTGAGGCCGCCTTCCTGATCGGCGGCCTGATCGTCACCGAGACGGTGTTCAATATCCCCGGCGTGGCCCGCTTCCTGGTGGAGTCCATCCGGGTGCGCGACTACCCGATCGTGCAGAACCTGGTGATGCTGATCGCCGTGGTAGTGGTGGTGATCAACTTCATCGTCGACATGCTGTACGCGGTGCTCGACCCCCGCATCAAGTATTCGGACTAGGCCGCGATGCGCACACGGAAGACCCCGCAATGACCGCTGTTGAATTCGAATCCGAACTTACCCGCGCCGGCGCGCGGACCGACACGCTGTGGCGCAAGACCGTGTTCTTCGCCCGCCAGTACCCGCTGGGTGCGATCGGCGCGGTGATCATGGCGGTGTTCGTGCTGTCGGCGGTGTTTGCCGATTTCATCACCCCGTGGTCGCCGCTCACCACCAACGCCGCGCTGTCGCTGGCGCCCCCCGGGGGGGCGCACTGGTTCGGTTCGGACTATATGGGGCGCGACATCTACAGCCGCATTGTCTACGGCGCGCGCATCTCGCTGGCGGTCGGCATCGGCTCCACCGCGCTGGGCTGCTTCTTCGGCGTCGTCCTCGGGCTGCTGTCCGGCTATCTCGGCGGCTGGGTGGATCTGGTGACACAGCGGTTGATCGATATCCTTCAGGCGCTGCCGCTGCTGGTGCTCGCGCTGGTGATGGCCGCCGCCCTCGGCCCGTCGTTGCAGAACACGATTCTGTCGATCTCGATCCCGCTGATCCCCTATGTGGCCCGCGTCATCCGTTCCAACACGCTGGCCCTGCGCGAGTTGGCCTTCGTGGAGGCGGCGCATGCGATCGGCATGAGCGAGTTCCGCATCGCGGTGCGCCACATCCTGCCCAACACCATCGCGCCGCTGATCGTGCTCGGCACCGCCCAGCTCGGTTCGGCGATCCTCACGGAGGCGTCGCTGTCCTTCCTTGGCCTTGGCATTCCCGAGCCCTACCCGTCCTGGGGGCGCATGCTCTCCGCCTCGGCGGCGGAATATGTGCGCACCGCGCCCTGGCTGGTGATCTTCCCCGGCATCGCCATCAGCGTGGTGGTGTTCGGCACCAACCTGTTGGGCGACGCGCTGCGCGACATCCTCGACCCGCGGCAGCGCGGCTGATGAGCGCCACCGCAACCCGGGCGCCGGCGGCGCCCGTGCAGGCTGCGCCCGTGCTGGATGTGCAGGGGCTGCGCACCGTGTTCTTCACCCGCGCCGGGCTGGTGCGGGCGGTCAACGACGTGTCGTTCTCGGTCAACCGCGGCGAGGTGCTGGCCGTAGTCGGCGAGTCCGGTTGCGGTAAGTCGATCACCGCGCTCTCGCTGATGCGCCTCATCCCCAGCCCGCCGGGCCGCATCGTCGGCGGTTCGGTCACGCTGGAAGGCCGCGACCTGCTGCAACTCAGCGAGGCCGAGATGCGCCGCGTGCGCGGCAACGACATCTCGATGATCTTCCAGGAGCCGATGACCAGCCTCAACCCGGTGCTGACCATCGGCAACCAGATCAGCGAGGCGATCCGCCTGCATCAGGACCTCTCGCGCCACGCCGCCATGGAGAAGGCTGTGGAGATGCTGCGCCTGGTCAAAATCCCGGAGCCGGCCCAGCGCGCCCGCGAATACCCGCACCAGCTCTCCGGCGGCATGCGCCAGCGCGCCATGATTGCCATGGCGGTCGCCTGCAACCCCAAGGTGCTGATCGCCGACGAGCCGACCACGGCGCTTGACGTGACCATCCAGGCGCAGATCCTGGACCTGCTGCTCAAGCTGCAACAGGACCTCGGCACCGCGATCATGCTGATCACCCACGACCTCGGCGTGGTGGCCGAAACCGCCCATCGCGTCGTCGTGATGTATGCCGGCCGCAAGATCGAGGAGGCGAGCGTCACCGACCTGTTCGCCCAGCCGATGCACCCCTACACCCACGGCCTGCTCGCCTCCGTGCCGAGGCTGGCGAGCCTGTCCGCCGATCCGGCCGCCGAGGCCGACCGGTTGCAGGAGATCCCCGGCATGGTGCCGCCGCTGACCAACCTGCCGCAGGGCTGCGTCTTCGCCCCCCGCTGCGCGCACGCCGACGCCCAATGCCGCGCCGCCTACCCGAGCTACGACGAACGCCGGCCCGGCCATTTCGTGGCCTGCTGGCATGCCGAACGCCTCTACGGAGGTGCCGCATGACCGGCGCCACCCCGCCGGTGATCGAGGTTGCCGGGCTGAAGAAGCATTTCCCCATCCGCAAGGGCCTGCTGCGCCGCGCCGCCGGCTTCGTCTACGCCGTCGATGGGGTGAGCTTCAGCGTGGCCGAGGGCGAGACGCTGGGCCTGGTGGGCGAAAGCGGCTGCGGCAAGTCAACTGTCGCCCGCGCCGTGCTGCGTCTGGTGGAGCCCACCGCCGGCAGCATCCATGTGGACGGAACCGACATCACCCGGCTGTCCAAGGCCGAACTGCGAACCTACCGCCGGCAGATGCAGATGGTCTTCCAGGACCCGTTCTCCTCGCTGAACCCCCGCATGACCGCCGGCGCCATCGTGCGCGAGCCGCTGGAGGTGCACCGCGTGGCCACCGGGCGTGCCGCGGAGGAGCGCACGGCCGAGTTGTTCGAGCAGGTCGGCCTGCGCGCCGGCCAGATGCGCAACTTTCCGCACCAGTTCAGCGGCGGCCAGCGCCAGCGCATCAGCATCGCCCGTGCGCTGGCGCTCAACCCGCGGTTGATCGTGGGGGACGAGCCGGTTTCGGCGCTGGATGTGTCGATCCAGGCGCAGGTCATCAACCTGTTGATGGACCTGCAGCGGGAAAAGCGGCTGTCCTACCTGTTCATCGCCCACGACCTGGCGGTGGTGGAGCACATCAGCCACCGGGTCGCCGTGATGTATCTCGGCAAAATCGTCGAATACGCGGACAAAAAGACCCTGTTTCGCGACCCGCGGCACCCATATACCGAGGCGCTGCTGTCCGCCGTGCCGGTGCCCGACCCCACCGTGAAGCGCACCAAGCGGCTGTTGCAGGGCGACGTGCCCAGCCCGGTCAACCCGCCCTCCGGCTGCGCCTTCCATACCCGGTGCCCGTTGGTGGAGGCGCATTGCAAGGTCGAGGCGCCGAGCCTGCGCGATGTCGGCGGCGGCCACCTGGTGTCCTGCCATCTTCAGCCGGGCGCCTGAAGCGGCGGCAGGGCAGGGGGCCCATGCGAAGCGCGGGGGTGGGCGCGGCGGTGGCGACCCCCTAGACTATGCCCTTACGCCGTGCGCGGCTTGCCTGGAGGACTATTCGTGAAAGAGACCGACATTGCCCGCGTGCAGGCCTATCTGCGCGCGACCCTGGGCAACGACCGCATCCGTATCGACGTGCCCAAGAAGCGCGGCGCTACCGTGGAAGTGTTCGTGGGCGAGGAGTTCCTGGGCACCGTGCACCGCGACGACGAGGATGGCGAGGTGTCGTTCTCGCTGCACATCACCATCCTCGACGAGGATCTGCCGGCGGTCGCCACCCCCAAGCCGCGCGGGCGATAGGCGACGCTCAGGCGTCGGCCAGCCGGTAGACCTCGCGCTCGAACGTCCATAGCAGGTCCAGCGTGCGCGGGTCGGCGAAGGGCAGGGACTGCGTCATCAGCACGCCGGCCACGCCCCTCGCGGGGTCCAGCCAGTAATAGGTGTTGCCCAGCCCGGCCCAGGCCAACCCGCCGGGGCTGCGGCCGGATGGTGTGCGCTCGGTGTTGATCAGGAAGCCGAGCCCCCATTTCTGCACCATGCCGGGGAAGAAATTGGCGTCGTAGCTGGTTGCCGGCGAGGTGGTGCGCATGGTCTGGAATGCCAGCTCGCCGATCTGGTTGCGCCCCATCTCCGCCACCGACTCCGGCGTCAGCAGCCGCACGCCATCCAGCGCGCCGCCGCCCAGCAGCATGCGCAGGAAGCGCAGGTAGTCGCCCGCCGTGCTGCACAGCCCGCCACCGCCGGCCAGGAACCCCAGGCCCTGGCCGACCGGGAACTCCATCGGCGCCAGCCCGCCATCCGGCTGGCGCGCATGCACCCGCGCCAGCCGCGCCGCCCGCGCGGCGTCCAGCGTGAACCCGCTGTCACGCATGCCCAGCGGCGCGAAGATATGCGCCTGCATGAACGCATCGAGCGCCTGGCCGCTGGCCGCTTCCACCGCCTTGCCGACCAGATCCGTGGCGATCGAATAGCTCCAGCCGGTTCCGGGGTCGAACAGCAGCGGCTCGCGCGCCAGTTCGTCCCAGTCGCGCGGCACCCGCGACAGGCCCAGTTTCTGGTGCGCCGCCAGCAGGTCGGCGCTCCAGCGTTCATAGCTGTAGCCGGAGGTGTGGGTCAGCAGGTGGCGCAGCGTGACCGCGGTGCGTGCCGGGCGCAGCAGCGGGCTGCCATCGGGTGCGAAGCCCTCCAGCACGCGCGGCGCCGCCAGCGCCGGCAGCAGCGCGCCCAACGGCGCGTCCAGCGACAGCCTGCCCTGCTCCACCAGCATCATGGCGGCCACCGAAGTGATCGCCTTGGTCATGGAGGCGATCCAGAACACCGTGTCGGTCGTCATCGCGGCGCTGCCGCCGGCTTCGCGCAGGCCCGCCGCGCCCTGGTAGAGCACACCGTCCGCGGATGCCGCCATCGCCACCACCCCGGCGACATCGCCGCGCCGCGTGGCCTCCTGCAGCGCCGCATCGATCCGATCCGTCATGTCCGTCTCGCTCCGCTTCCCGCCCTTGCCATGGCCATCAGAGCATGGGCGGCGCGGCGGGAGAACCCCGTTCCCGGGGCAACTCTCAGTCCGGCAGGATCGCGGTCGCCTCGATCTCCACCAGGGCCGCCGGCTCCACCAGGGCGGTGACGCCGACCACCGACATCGCCGGGAAATGCCGCCCCATCACCGCCCGCCACACCGGCCCTAGTGCCGCGGCCTGGGCGCGATAGGCGGCGATGTCGGTGACGTACCAGGTCAGCCGGGCGATGTGCTCCGGCCCGCCACCGGCCTCGGCCAGCACCGCCAGGATGTTGGACAGCGCCTGGCCGGTCTGGGCGGCGAAGCCCTCGGCGAAGGCGCCCTGCGCGTCCCAGCCGATCTGCCCGGCCAGCACCACCAGCCGCCCGCGCCCCACCATGCCGTTGGCGTAGCCCTTCGGGCGCGGCCAGCCGGGCGGTTGCAGGGTCGCCAGCCCGGTGTCGTGCGTCTCGCTCATCCGTCTGTCCTTCCGCCGTTCTTGCGCACCTCGATCGCCGTCTGCGCCGAGCGTTTCAGCCGTCCGAGCAGGTGCATCAGCGCGCGCATCTCGTCCGGCGCCACCCCCTCGAACACGGAGGCGATCCAGTCGGCGTGCGCCGCGGCCATCTCGGCGAAACTAGCATGGCCGGCCGCGGTCAGCCGCACATAGGCCGCGCGCCGGTCCGACGGATGCGGCACCCGCTCCACCAGCCCCTGTTCCAGCAGCCGCTCCACCAGCCCGGTGATGTTGCCGTTGGAGACCATCATGCGCCGAGACAGCTCGCCCAACGTCATGCCGGCATCCGCGCTGGCCGGCTCCTTCACCAACTGCGCCATCAGGTCGAAGCGCGGCAGGGTCACGTCGAAGCGCTCGCGCAGGCGGGTGCGCACCTCGCCCTCGATCAGCGTGGTGCAGGTCAGCAGGCGCAGCCACAGCCGCAACTCGTCCTGGTGGTCGCCCGGTCGTTCGTGCACCCGCGTCTCGGCGTCCAGGGCCGGGGCGGCATCGTCCTCAGGCGGCATCACATCACCTCGCCGCCGGCCACCGCCAGCGCCTGCCCGGTCATCGCCGCCGCGCCCGGCTCGCACAGGTAAAGCACGGCCGCCGCGACCTCCTCCGGCGTCACGAACCGGCCCTGGGGGTTGCCGCGCAGCAGGCTGTCGCGCGTCTGCGCCTCGCTGCGCCCGGTGGCGGCCATCACGGTGGCGATGCTGCCGGCCAGCAGGTCCGTCTCCGTGAAGCCCGGGCAGACCGCGTTCACCGTCACCCCGCCGCGCGCGCATTCCAGCGCCAGCGCGCGGGTCAGCCCGACCACGCCGTGCTTGGCCGCGACATAGGCGGCGACATAGGGATATCCGGCCAGCCCGGCGGTGGAGGCGATCGTCACCACCCGGCCCCAGCCGGCGCGCAGCATGCCCGGCAGCACCGTCTGGGTGGTCTCGAACACAGCCGTCAGGTTCACCGCCAGCATGCGGTCCCACAGCCCACGGTCGGTGCGGGCGAACGAGGCACTTTCCGCCGCCCCCGCGTTGTTGACCAGGATGCCGATCGGCCCCAGCGCCGCCTCGGCCCGCGCCACCGCCGCGGCGACCGCGGCGGCATCGGTGACATCGGCCTGCGCGAAGCCTTCCGCCCCGCCGCTCTCCACCATCGCCCGCAGCCGCGCCGCATCGCGCCCCAGCACGGTCACCCGCGCCCCGGCCTCGCTCAGCGCGCGCGCCGTCGCGGCGCCGATGCCGCGCCCGCCGCCGGTGACCAGCGCGTGCCGTCCGGCCGGATCCATCTGCGTTCCCTGCTCTGCCTGTTGTCGGCTCAACCGTGGGAGCATCCCAACATTGCACGGCCGATCTTTCAAGCCTAAAATGTTTGCGCGCGTGCAGCCGGCCAAGCAGGAGATGCGACGATGCGGATTGCGATTCTGGGTGGCGGTCCGGCCGGTCTGTATTTCGCGATCCTGATGAAGAAGGCCCGCCCGCAGGCCGACATCACGGTGCACGAGCGCAACCGCGCCGACGACACCTTCGGCTTCGGCGTCGTCTTCTCCGACGCCACGCTGGACACCTTCGCCGCCTACGATCCCGAGAGCTACCGCGCGATCACCCGGAACTTCGCCTACTGGGACGATATCGAGATCCGCTTCAAGGGCACCAGCCACCGCATCGGCGGCAACGGCTTCTGCGGCTGCTCGCGCCGCACCTTGCTGCTGCTGCTGCAGGAGCGTGCCCGCGCCCTGGGCGTGAAGCTCGTTTTCGGCTCCGAGATCACCAGCCTGGCCGATGTCGCCGATGCCGACCTGGTGGTGGCTGCCGACGGCATCAACTCCTTCGTCCGCGAGCAGTTCCGCGCCCATTTCGGCACCGAGGTCGATCTGCGCCCCAACCGCTTCGCCTGGATGGGCTCCACCCGGCCGCTCGACGCCTTCACCTTCAGCTTCCGCGAGACCGAGTTCGGCGTCTTCATCGCCCACGCCTACCAGTACGAGCCCGGCCACTCCACCTGGGTGATGGAAACCAGCGCCGATACCCACGCCTATGCCGGCCTCGCCGACATGGACGAGACGGAGTCCGCCCGGTTCCTGGAGGGCGTGTTCGCCGACGACCTCGACGGCCACAAGCTGGTCACCAACCGCTCGCTGTGGCGCCGCTTCCCGATGATCCGCAACCGCCGCAGCACCATGGGCAACGTGGTGCTGCTGGGTGACGCCAAGTCCACCGCGCATTTCTCCATCGGCTCGGGCACCAAGCTGGCCATGGAGGACGCGATCGCCCTGTTCGAGAGCGTCCGTGCCACCACAGGCATCCCCGAGGCGCTGGCGCATTTCGAGGCCAGCCGCCGCGCCGATGTCGAGCGCATCCAGCACGCCGCCGACATCTCGCTGGTCTGGTTCGAGCATGTTCGCCGCTTCTGGCACATGGAGCCGACCCAGTTCGCCTTCGGCCTGATGACCCGCTCGCGCGCCATCACCTACGATAACCTCCGCCTGCGCGCGCCCAGCTTCGTCGCCGCCACCGACCGCATGTTCGCCCGCCAGACCGCCGAGCGCGGCCTCGCCACGGCGGTGGAGGCGCCGGCGCCGCCGATGTTCCAGCCCTTCGCCCTGCGCGACATGGCGCTGGCCAACCGCGTCGTGGTCTCGCCGATGTGCATGTATTCGGCCACCGACGGCGTGCCCGGCGACTGGCACATGGTGCATTACGGCGCCCGCGCGATGGGCGGCGCCGGGCTGATCTTCACCGAGATGACCGATGTCTCCGCCGAGGCCCGCATCACCCCGGGCTGCGCCGGCCTGTATACCGACGCGCAGGAGGCGGCCTGGACGCGCATCGTCGATTTCGTGCACGCCGCCGGCCCGGCGAAGATCTGCCTGCAACTCGGCCACGCCGGCCGCAAGGGCGCCACCCGGCTGATGTGGCAGGGCATGGACCGCCCGCTGCCGGATGGCGGCTGGCCCATCCTGGCCCCGTCGCCGCTGCCTTACTACCCAGACAGCCAGGTGCCGCGCGCCATGACCCGCGCCGACATGGACCGCGTGCGCGACGATTTCGTCGCCGCCACCGCCCGCGCCGCCCGCGCCGGCTTCGACATGGTCGAGTTGCACTGCGCCCACGGCTACCTGCTGGCCAGCTTCATCTCGCCCCTGACCAACCACCGTACCGACGAATACGGCGGCGGCCTGGACGACCGGCTGCGCTTCCCGCTGGAGGTGTTCGACGCGGTGCGCGCCGCCTGGCCCGCCCATAAGCCGATGTCGGTGCGCATCTCCGCCACCGACTGGCTGGAGGGCGGCATCACCGCCGCCGACGCGCTGGAGATCGCCCGCGAATTCGCCCGCCACGGCTGCGACCTGATCGACGTCTCCACCGGCCAGACCGTGCCGGAGGGCCAGCCCGTCTACGGCCGCATGTTCCAGACCCCGTTCAGCGACGCCATCCGCAACGACGGCGGCATGGCGACCATGTGCGTCGGCAATATCACCACCGCCGACCAGGTCAACACCATCCTGGCCGCCGGCCGGGCGGACCTGGTGGCGCTCGCCCGCCCGCACCTCGCCAACCCCTATTTCACCCTGCACGCCGCCGCCCAGTACGGCGTGAAGCTGCCGGCCGCGGCGCCGCAATACGAGCCGGGCCGGGCGCAGCTTTTCCGCCTGGCCGAGCAGACCCGCGCGGAGCTGGAGGAGCTGAAGCTGAAAACCCGGCCGAAATCGCATAACCCGGCAGGGCAGGCGTCGTAGGGCGGCGGTCCCGCTCAGCCCTCGCGCAGCCGGAATCGTTGCAGCTTCCCCGTCTGCGTCTTCGGCAACTGGTCGCGGTATTCGATCGCCCGCGGATATTTGTACGGCGCGATCGTCGCCTTCACGAAATCCTGCAGCGCCCGCGTCATTGCCGCATCCCCGGCATGGCCCGGCTTCAGCACCACGAAGGCCCGCACCACCTGCCCCCGTTCGGCATCCGCTGTCCCGATCACCGCGCATTCCGCCACCGCCGGGTGCAGCAGCAGTGCCGCTTCCACCTCCGGCCCGGCAATGTTGTAGCCGGCCGAGACGATCATGTCGTCGGCCCGCGCCTGGAACCAGAAATACCCGTCCGCGTCGCGCACGAAGGTGTCGCCGGTCAGGTTCCAACCGTCGCGCACATAGCGGCGCTGGCGGGCGTCATCCAGGTACCGGCAGCCGGTCGGCCCGCGCACCGCCAGAAGGCCCGGCGTGCCGTCCGCCACCTCGCGCATCCCGGCATCCACCACCCGCGCCTCGTAGCCCGGCACCGGCCGGCCGGTGGCGCCGGGGCGGATCTCCTCCTCGCGCGCCGCGATGAAGATGTGCAGCATCTCGGTGGCGCCGATGCCGTCCATCAGCCGCAACCCGGTGGCCGCGAACCAGGCGTCCCAGGTGGCCTTGGGCAGCGTCTCCCCGGCCGACACGCAGCGCCGCAGGCCGGACAGGTCGTGGCCGGCCGGCCTGCCCAGCCTGCCCAGCATGGCGCGATAGGCGGTGGGTGCGGTGAAGCAGATGGTGGCGCCGAAGCGCGGGATCGCCTCCAGCAGTTCGTCCGGCCCGGCCCGTTCCAGCAGCACCGTACTGGCCCCGGCGTGCAGCGGAAACAGCACCAGCCCGCCCAGGCCGAAGGTGAAGGCCAGCGGCGGCGAGCCGATGAAGCGGTCCTCGGCGGTTGGGCGCAGCACGTGGCGGGAATAGCTGTCGCACACCGCCAGCACGTCGCGATGGAAATGCACCGTGCCCTTCGGTTCGCCGGTGGTGCCGGAGGTGAAGCCGATCAGCGCCGGGTCCTCTGCGGCGGTATCCACCGCGTCGAAGCGGTCCGGCATGTCCGCGATGCGCGCCTCCAGCCCGTCCGGCGCGGCGGTGTTGAAATACACCACCTGCCGCAGCGCCGGCGCCAGGGCGCGCGCCGCCTCCATCTCGCCGGCCAGCCGCGCGTCGCACAGCGCCAGCGCGATGCGGGCCTTCTCGATCGGATAGGCCAGTTCGCGCGCCCGCAGCATCGGCATGGTCGCCACCACCACGCCGCCGGCCTTCATCACCGCCAGGTAGCAGGCCACCATCATCGGCGTGTTGGCGGCGCGCAGCAGTACCCGCCCGCCTGGCGCCAACCCCAGCTCACGGGTCAGCAGATGCGCGATCCGGTCCACCCGTGCCCGCAGCGCGCCATAGCTCAGCCGCTCGTCCGGGGCGATCAGGCAGGGCCGTTCCGGCGCCCGCGCCGCCCGCGCGTCCAGCAGCACGGCCACGCAGTTCAGCCGGTCGGGGTAGTTCAGCGCCGCCAGGGTGAACCGCCGTTCCGGCCAATCGGCGCGCGGCGGCAGCCGGTCGAGCACGAAGCGGTCGCTGGCCTGCGCGTCGGTCATCATGGCTCCCCACGCCGGTTGCCCCGGAATAGTTGAAGCCTAAAGAGTCGCTCCGGCCAGCGTCAACAATCCCCGCCTGTCCTGCGAACCGATCCGGACGTAGCATCCCCCGGCAACCCTGAAGGACCGCAGCATGAGCACACAGGATCTCGCCGGCACCGTCGCCCTGGTGATGGGGGCCAGCGCCGGCATCGGCGCCGCCCTGGCCGAGGCGCTGGCCGCGCGCGGCGCCATGCTGGCCATCGCCGCCCGCCGGCGCGCGCCGCTTGATGCGCTGGCCGAGCGGCTCGGCCCGAACGTGCTGCCGCTCACCTGTGACGTGGCCGACCAGGCGGCGGTGGCCGCCGCCGTCGCCGCCACCGTGGCCCGGTTCGGCCGGCTGGACCACCTCATCAACAACGCCGGCGTCATCCAGCCGATCGGCCACCTGCACGAGACCGACCCGGCCGAATGGGCGCGCTGCATCCAGGTCAACCTGACCGGCGCCTTCTTCGCCTGCCACGCCGCCCTGCCGCATCTGCTGGAACGCGGCGGCACTATCGTCAATGTCAGCTCCGGCGCCGGCCACCGGCCGCTGGAGGGCTGGAGCGCCTATTGCAGCTCCAAGGCCGGCATGGTGATGCTCACCCGCGCGCTGCTGCTGGAATACGGCGAACGCGGCATCCGCGCCTACGGCTTCTCCCCGGGCACCGTGCGCACCGACATGCAGGTGGCGGTGCGCGCGGCCGGTATGAACCCGGTGAGCCAGTTGCCGATCGAGGCGCTGATCCCGCCCGCCGCCCCGGCCGGGGTGATCGCCTGGCTGTGCACGCCGGAGGCCGCCGATGTCCCCGGCGGCGAATGCAGCATCCGCGACGACGAACTGCGCCGTCGCGCGGGCGTCGAGGTCACGTTCGTCGGCTGATGGCCTCCCCCCTCTCGCCCGTCGCGCCCCTCTCGCCTGTCGTGCCGGTGCTGCTGGGCGTGCTCAGCGCGCAGGTGGCGCTGGGGCTGATGGCCCCGCTGGTGCCGCTGTTGCTGGTCGGCGGCGGCAGCACGGCGCCGCAGATCGGGCTGATCGCCTCGGCCTATTCGCTCGGCTTCATGGCCGGCGCGATGACCGCCGAGCGGCTGGTGATCCGGGTCGGCCATATCCGCGCCTTCGCCGCCTTCGCCGCGCTGGCCGCCAACGCCACGCTGCTGATGGCGGTGGTCGGCCAGCCGCTCGCCTGGGCGGCGCTGCGGGCGGTGGTCGGGCTGAGTGCGGCCGGGCTGTGCCTGGTGGCGGAAAGCTGGCTGAACGGATCGGCCGACAACGCCAGCCGGGGGCGGATCTTCGGCGCCTACCTGGTCGCCTCCTGGGGCGGCGGCGCGCTGGGGCCGGTGGCGCTGAACGCGGTGCCCGCCTCGGCCTGGCTGTTCGTGCCGGCCGGCATCGCGTTCACCACCGCGTTGCTGCCGCTGGCGCTGACCCGCCAGCCCAACCCGGCGATCGGCCGGCAGGCGCGCATGGGGCTGGCGGCGCTGTACCGCGTCTCGCCGGTCGGGCTGGCCTGCTGCCTGGCGGCCGGGCTGGTGAACGGCGTGTTCTACGCGCTGGCGCCGGTCTATCTCTCCCGCTTCGGTTACCACCCGACCCAGGTCGCCGCCTTCGTCTCGGCCGCCAACGTCGCCGGGCTGGCGGTGCAGTGGCCGATCGGCCTGCTGTCGGACCGGCTGGGCCGGCGGCCGATGGCCGTGGCGGTGCTGGCGCTGGGGCTGGCGTTGGCGCTGCTGTTCGTGCTGGCCGGACGGGCGGGCATGCCGGTGCTGCTGGTGCTGGGCTGCGCCTTCGCCGGCGTCGCGGCGCCGCTGTACGGCCTTGGCGCCGGCCAGACCAACGACCGGCTGGCGCGTGGCGATGCGGTGGCGGCCAGCGGCGGGCTGCTGTTCGTCTGGGCGATGGGGGCCACGGTCGGCCCGGCGCTGGCCGGCGCGGTCATGGGGCTGCTAGGGCCAGGCGGCCTGTTCATCTACCTGGCCGTGGTGCTGGGCGGGATCAGCCTGTTCACCGGCCTGCGCATCCGCCTGCGCGGCGAGGTGCCGCGCGACCTGCGCGGCGCCTTCGTGCCGGCGATGGCCGAGCCGGCGCTCCATGCCGGCCTGGCCACGCCCCCGCCGCCGCCGGGCGGGGACGGCCCCTGACCCGCCGCCGGGTGGGCAAGCGCACACCCCTGGCGTAGGATTCGCCCCACCGCAACGCTCGCCGCCCGGCTCCGGGCGCAAGGAGATGTCCATGGGCAACGGCCCGCTGTCGCGCTTCAAGGTCATCGACCTCACCCGGGTCCGCGCCGGCCCCACCTGCGTGCGCCAGCTCGCCGACTGGGGGGCGGATGTCATCAAGATCGAGGCGCCGGAGGGCGATTCCGGCCTTGGCGGCGCGCGCCACGGACCGGATTTCCAGAACCTGCACCGCAACAAGCGCAGCCTGACGCTGGACCTGAAAAGCCCCGAGGGGCTGGACATCATGTACCGCCTGGTGCGCACGGCCGACGTGGTGGTGGAGAACTACCGCCCGGACGTGAAGGACCGCCTGAAGATCGACTACGCCACCCTGGCGGCGCTGAACCCGCGCATCGTCTACGCCTCCATCTCCGGCTTCGGCCAGGACGGGCCGTACCGCGACCGCCCCGGCTTCGACCAGATCGCCCAGGGCATGGGCGGGCTGATGTCGATCACCGGCCTGCCGGGGCAGGGGCCGGTGCGCGTCGGCATCCCGGTCGCCGACCTCACCGCCGGCATCTTCGCCGCCCAGGGCATCCTGGTGGCGCTGCTGGAGCGCGAGCAGTCGGGGCAGGGGCAGTGGGTGCAAAGCTCGCTGCTGGCCTCCCAGATCTCCATGCTGGACTTCCAGGCGGCGCGCTGGACCATCGGGCACGAGGTGCCCGGCCAGGCCGGCAACGACCACCCGACCTCCATCCCCACCGGCGTGTTCGCCACCGCCGACGGCCACATCAACATCGCCGCCGCCGGTTCGGCCATCTATCGCCGCCTCTGCACCGCGCTCGGCGCCGAGCATCTGGCCACCGACCCGGCCTACGCCACCGACAAGGCCCGCTCGGACAACCGCCGCGCCCTGAACGCGGCGATCGAGGCGGTGACCAAGACCCGGACATCGGCGGAATGGATCGACCTGCTCAACAAGGCCGGCGTGCCCGGCGGGCCGATCTACAAGATGGACGAGGTGTTCGCCGACCCGCAGGTGCGCCACCTCAACATCACCCGGAAAGTGAAGCACAAAGTGCTCGGCGAGGTTGAGGTGGTGGGCCAGCCGATCGACCTCAGCCGGTCCAAATGGGAGATCCGCACCGCCACCCCGGAAGCCGGCGAGCATACCGACGCGGTGCTGGGTGAGCTGGGGTTCGACGCGGCGGCGATCGCCGGGCTGCGGACGCGCAAGGTGGTCTGACCCGGCCGCGTTGCTCGGCCGGCATGGGCCGCGCCACAGCCTTGCGCGCCGGGCCGGCCTGCCGCCGCGAATACCCGGTTGACCGCGCCGGGCAGGGACTCTAAGAACCGCCTCCACCACAGAGCGGCTGATCGGGCGTAGCTCAGCGGTAGAGCAACCGGCTGTTAACCGGTTGGTCGTAGGTTCGAATCCTACCGCCCGAGCCACTGAATCAATGGGTCAGCTTCGTTTGGCAGCGGTTTTTGCCGGCGATCTGGCCCATTTTCATGTGCATTCGGGGCAGCGGCTTTCTGGGGGCGGCAATCATGGACGGCGGACTGCATTTCATTTCCGGCCTGCCACGCGCCGGCTCCACCCTGCTGGCCGCCCTGCTGCGGCAGAATCCGCGCATCCAGGCGGGCATGACCAGCCCGGTCGGCAGCCTCACCGCCGCCCTGCTGCGCGAGATGAGCCAGGGCAACGAATCCGCGGTGTTCATCGATGACGCCCAGCGCGCCGCCGTGCTGCGCGCGGTGTTCGCCGCCTATTACGCCGGCGGCCGGCCGCTGGTGTTCGACACCAACCGCATGTGGTGCGCCCGCCTGCCGCTGCTGGCCACGCTGTTCCCGCGGGCCAAGGTGGTGTGCTGCGTGCGCCACGTGCCCTGGGTGCTGGACAGTATCGAGCGGCTGATCCGCGGCAATCCGCTGCAGCTTTCCCGCATCTTCAACTTCGACCCCGGCGGCACGGTGTATTCCCGCGTCGAGGGGCTGGGCAGCGGCGCCGGGCTGGTCGGCTATGCCTGGAACGCGCTGCGCGAGGCCGCCTGGGGCGGGCAGGCTGACCGGCTGCTGTTCGTCACCTATGAGAGCCTGACCGCCGCGCCGCAGCGCGTGCTGGACGCGGTGTACGAGTTCATCGGCGAGCCCAGTTTCACCCACGACCCGGCCAATCTGCGCTTCGACGACGCGACCGAGTTCGACGCCCGGCTGGGCACGCCCGGGCTGCACCGGGTGGGGCCGGTGGTGCAGGCGCCGGTGCGGCGCAGCATCCTGCCGCCGGACCTGTTCGCGCGATACGAGCCGGATTCGTTCTGGCGCAACCCGGCCACGCGGCCGGAGGGGCTGCGGGTGGTGTAGAAAGCCAGGGTCAGATGGAGACGGGGAGGCGGGGAGAAGGAAAGCGCTTCGGCCTCCCTTCTCCCCGCCTCCCCGTCTCCGTGTGACCTTCCTTGTTGTCCGGCCGCCGATGCCCGCCCGGCTCAGGCGGCAAGCCGCCGCGCGGCTGGGGCCACCCAGTGGTCGCCCAGCGCAGCCAGATGCAGTTCCAGCCGGCGTGCGCCGTGCAGGTCGATGCGGCCGGCGCCATCGGTCCAGCGCAGGCCCGGCTCCGGCGCGTGCCAGCCTTCCGCCAGCCCCTCCAGCCGCACCGCCCGCCCGTCCAGCGCCAGCCATCGCACCGCCACGCCCAGGCTGCGGTGGTCGTCGCGGTCGGCGTGCATCTGGGCCGGCACGAAGCTGGCCGAGCGCAGCACCGCCCGCGTCGCGCCTTCCGGCAGGTCGAAACACAGCCCATGCGCCCCCGGATGCAGCACCGCGCCGTCCACCTCCAGCGTCGGCAGGACGGTGGCGTCGCGCCGCCAGCCGAGGTCCAGCGCCCGGCTGTCCAACAGCGCGCGCACTGCGGCGACGGCCGGGCCATCCAACGCCAGTTCGGCGCAGGCATTGGCGGCCCAGACCGCCAGCGCGCGGCCGGCGGCGAAATCCGGGTGCATCTGCGTCGCCGGGCCGCCATTGGCGAAGGCGGCGCGGTTGCCGGTGTCGAGGTAGGACTCGGCCGGCAGTCCCTCGGCCAGCAGCACGTCATGCACCGCCGCGCCGTCCGGGCCGGCCAGTTCCACATGGTAGTAGCTGATCCGCCCGGCCGGCTCCTGCGCCACGGTGGCGCCGTTGAGCAGGTAGCGGACGGGGATCAGCACGCCATCGAGTGCGAGCGCGTGGTCGGGGCTGAGCACCAGGTCGCGGGCAGGCAGGCCGGGCAGCACCGCGCCGGCGCGTACCCGCACCGGCAGCACGTCGGCCGGGCGGGGATGGGCGGCGCAGTCGATGCTGCGCCAGCCGAGCCAGCGCACCGGGCGGGCGCCGCCATCGGCGGTGCTGACCAGATCGCCCGCGCGCAGATGTTCCACCGCCACCTCGCCATCGGGCGTGGCGATGCGGGTGCCGGCGGCGTAGCAGGCGGTATAGGCCACCACCGCGTCGCCGCCGCTCTGGGTGAGGGTGAAGTCGCTGGTGGAATAGGCCGAGGAATCCAGTGCGAAGCTGATGGTGGCGCCGCTGGTGGCGACCCGCAGCGAACTGCCGACCACCGACACCCCGGTGCCGGTGAGGCCGGCCAGGGTGATGCTGTCCAGGTGGCTCAGCGCGGCCAGGGTGTTGGTGACGGTGATGCCGCTGTCCAGCAGCAGCGCCGCGCCGTCGCCGGCCAGGGTGATGGCGCCGCTGCCCGCCGCGGTGGCGGCGCCGAGGTCCAGCGTGGCGCCGCTGGCCACGGTGATCCCGCCGGTGAAGGTGTTGGCGGCCGAGAGATGCGCGGTGCCGCTGGCCAGCGACAGCGCGCCGGCCCCGGCATTGCCGCCGGTGCCGCCGTTGCCGGTCTGGTCGGCGATGACATCGCTGATGGCCAGCGTGCCGGCGGCGCCGGGCGCCAGGGTGAGGGTGGTGTTGCCCTGGATGAACAGGCCGCTGCCGAACGCCGAGCCGCCGCTGCCGCCGCTGTTGCCGCCCGAGCCGGCGGTGACCGAGCCGCCGCTGATGCCGCCGGCGCCGATGCTGAGCACGCCGCCCTGGCGCACGAAGATCGCGCCGCCGGCGCCGAGGCCGCCGCCGCCGGAATACCAGCTGCTGCTGCCCGCGCCGAAGCCGCCGCTCCCTGACCGGCCGCCGCCGCCGCCGCCGAACCCGCCGCTGGCATAGCCGCCGCCGCCGCCGCCAAAGCCGCCGGTCGCCCCGCCGCCACCGCCGGCATAGGCCGGGAGGCCACCCGAGCCGCTCAGGCTGCCACCCGCGCCCGGGGTGCGGAGGGCGGATACGTAGTTGCCGCCATTGCCCCCGACGGCCGCGTTGCCGCTGAAGCTGACGCCTTGCAGCGTGACATTGCCGCCGCTGCCGACGAACAGCGCACCGCCCGCCCCCATGCCGCCGCCACCGGAGTAATACGCCGCCGGGGCATTGCCGCCATGGGCCTTCATATTGGCCAGCGTCAGGCTGTCCAGCGCGACCGTGCCGGTGGCCACGAACAGGCCCTGATAGGTATTGGCCCCGCTGATCGTGTGGCCGCCGCCCAGGATGCTCACCGTGCCGCCGCTGCCCATCACCAGCGGCGACAGCGCGCGGTCCAGCGTGAAGTCGGCGCCAATGGTGATGGTGAAGCTGCCGGTCTGCCCGGAGAGGTCGGTGATGTCCTGCGCCAGCTCGGCGGCGGTGGTGACGGTGGCGTAGGTCAGGGCCATGGCGGAGACTCCCGGGTTGCGGTGCCGCCCCAGAGTCCTGCCGAATGGTCAATAAATTGTTGTGGCGGAGCTGAGGAAGGAAGAAGGGTGCTCCTTTTTTTGGAAAAAAGAACCAAAAAACTTCCATTCGTTAAGATGAGGCACGATCTCTCCGTCGGGATTCTAAGAGTCTGCCTCTGAATGATTCCGGAACGAGAAAAGCGGCTGGCTTTGGGGGCGCGAACGAGTCGCCCGCCATCGCTGACAGAGGCAGAATTCTAGAAAATCAACGATTTATGATTGTTGCATCATCATTCTCAGACAGCCTCTAACGGGTAAAGTTTTTTCGCTTCTTTTTGCGCGCAAAAAGAAGACCTCCCTTACCCCAACCGCCCAAACCCCGCCGCATCCAGATGCGCCACCCGCCCGCCCGCGATGGTGGCCACCGCGCGCGGCGCGCCGGGTCGCGGGTCCACCAGCACCAGGTCCGCCCGTTGGCCCGGCGCGATCGTGCCGCGATCATGCAGGCCGGCCGCGGCGGCAGGGTTGGCCGAGACCAGCGCCCAGGCGGCGGGCAGGTCCAGCACGCCGCGCCCGGCCAGGATGAAGGCGGCGCCCAGCAGGCAGGGGTAGTAGTAGTCCGAGGACAGCACCGAGCAGACCCCGGCCTCGGCCAGCCGCGCCGCCGAGGCCCAGCCGAGATGCGAGCGGCCGCGCACCACGTTGGGGCTGCCCATCACCACCGCGTCGCCGGCCGCGCGCGCCGCCTGGCCGACCGCCTCGGCCATCGGAAACTCGCAGATGCCGGCGCCCATGGCGCGGAAGCCGTCGCGCGCGGCGATGGTGTCGTCGTCGTGGCTGGCCATCGGCAGGCCGGCGGCCCGGGCGGCGGCGGCGATGCGCGCCAGCGCCGGGCCGACCTCCGGCGCGCGGCCGGCGACGCGGTCGGCCAGGGCGCGGAACTCGGCCAGCCCCATGCCGGCGCGGTCGCTGTATTTGGCGCCGGTCACCGGGTCGGCGAGCTTCTTCAGGATCGAGGGAGTGTGGTCGTTGAAGGCCAGCAGGTGCACGCGCCCGGCGGCGATGTCAGCCAGCGCGGTGTCCAGCGCGTCGAGGTTGTAGGCCTCCCAGCGCAGATGCACGCGCATGTCGCAGGTCCAGGCGCCGGCGGCCAGCGCGTCCAGCAGGGTGCGCCAGGACTCCAGGCTGCGCAGCCCGGGCTCCCAGGAGAGGGTGACGCCGTGGAAGGCGGTGGTGATGCCGTTGGCGAGCAATTGCCGCTCGGTCTCCGCCAGCCCCAGCGGGGCGGGGAAGTCCACCCCCGGGCGCGGCTGCAACTGCCGCTCGAAGGCGTCGCCGTGGATATCCACGATGCCGGGCAGCACCAGCAGGCCACAGGCGTCGAACGCGGCGGCGTCGCCCGAGGGGTCGAGGGCGGCGATGCGGCCCTCCTCCAGCAGCAGGTCGGCCTGCACGAGTTCGCCGCCGACGAGCGCGCGGCCGCCATTCAATCGCAAGGGACGCATGGGGGGTTCCTCAGGGGGGCATTCAGGGTTCGAAGACGATCTGCACGCGCGGCGTGGGGTAGCGGGCGATGCCGAACTCCACCACCACGCCGGCCTGGTCCACGTTGACGTTCTCGGTGACCAGCAGCGGCCGGTTGCGCGGCATGCGCAGCAGCTCCGCCTCCTGCGGCTGCGGCATGCGGGCGGTGACGCGGGTGACCTGGCGGCGGTAGTCGGAGACGCCGCAGGTGGCCAGCGCCTCGGTGATGGTGGGCGCGCCGCGCAGGGCGGCCAGCAGGCCGGGGAAGCGGGCGGCGGGGAAGTGGTGGCTGCCCAGGCTGACCGGCCGGCCATCGGCCAGCCCCAGCCGCTCCAGCCGCACCACGCGGGCGCCGGCGCGCAGGCCGAGCCCGGCGGCGATGGTGGCGTCCGCCGGGGTCTCGCGCAGGTCCAGCACTTGGCCGGAGGGCTCCTTGTTGTGCCGGCGCACCCATTCGCTGAAGCGGGTGCGCGGGCCGATCGTGTAGTCCAGCACGTCCTCGGCGACGAAGCTGCCGCGGCCCTGCTCCACCCGCACCAGCCCGTTGCGCGACATCTCCTCCAGCGCGCGGCGGACGGTGTGGCGGTTGACGGCGAAACGCTGGGAGAGCTGTGCCTCGGTCGGCAGGCGGGCGCCGGGGGGATGGGTGGCGTCGGCGATCTCGCTTTCCAGCACGCGCACGATCTGGCGCCACAGGGCGACGCCGTCCTCGCGGGCCGGGTTGAGCGGATCGGGCGTCATCGGGAATTCATCCATCCGGCGGCCTTGCTGTGCGACGTTGGCTTGACGGTAGCCGGTTCGTGGTCTAGCTGTCTAGACATCTAAACAACGACGGATCGCGCCATGCCCATCCCTGATCCCGATCCCAATATCGCCGCGCGCCAGCGCTGGATGGCGGTGCTGGCCCGTGCCGCCGCGACGCAGATCGAGGCGCTGCTGGAAGCGGTGCCGCCTTTGCCGGACTGCGTGGTGCTGCGCGGGCCGGAGGCGGGGCTGGTGATGCTGCGCGGCCGGGCCGGCGGCGCCGGCACGCGCTTCAACATGGGCGAGATGACAGTGACCCGCTGCACGGTGCGCAGCACGGGCGGGCAGGTGGGGCACGCCTACGTGTCCGGGCGCGACGGCCGGCAGGCGGAACTGGCGGCGCGGCTGGACGCGGCCTTGCAGGACCCGGCGCGGCACGACGCCATCCAGGCCGCCGTGATCGCCCCGCTGGCCGAAGCCCAGGCGGCGGCGCGCGCCGAGACCACCCGCAAGGCGGCGGCGACGCGGGTGCAGTTCTTCACCATGGCGACCATGCGGTCGTGAGGCGCTGGCAATGAGCATCGACCTCCCCGGCTTCGCCGACCCCGTCTCCGGCGCGCAAACCTGCTTCCGCGCCGTGCTGGACGCCATGGCCCGCCCCGGCAGCCTGCACGCGGCAGGGCAGGGGCTGACCCCGCCGGCGCCGCTGGACCCGGCCACCGCCGCCGTGCTGCTGACCCTGGTGGACGCCGACACCACGCTCGCGACCGACGCCGCCTGCGCCCCGGCGCGTGACTGGCTGGTGTTCCATTGCGGCGCGCCGCTGGCCGCCGACCCCGCCGCCGCCGCCTTCGTGCTGGCCACCGCCCTGCCGGACCTCGCCACCCTGCGCGCCGGCACCGACGAGGGGCCGGAGGAGGCGGCGACGCTGGTGCTGCAAGTCGCCGCCCTCGGCCGTGGCGCCGCCCTGCGCCTGGCCGGGCCGGGGCTGCGCACGCCGGCGACCCTGCGCGTGGAGGGCCTGCCGGAGGGCTTCGCGTCGGCCTGGGCACGCAACCACGCGCTGTTCCCGCGCGGCGTGGACATCATCCTGTGCGCCGGCGACCAGCTGGCCGCCCTGCCGCGCAGCGTGGCGATCACCGAGGAGGCATCGTAATGGCCTATGTGGCGGTCAAGGGCGGCGAGCGGGCGATCGACAACGCCCATGCCTGGCTGGCCGAAGCGCGGCGCGGCGACACGGCGGTGCCCGAGCTGACCACGGCGCAGATCGCCGCCCAGCTCGGCCGCGCGGTGGACCGGGTGATGGCGGAAGGCTCGCTGTACGACCCGGCGCTGGCGGCGCTGGCGCTGAAACAGGCGCAGGGCGACGTGATCGAGGCGGCGTTCCTGTTGCGCGCCTACCGTACCACCCTGCCGCGCTTCGGCTACGCGGCGCCGCTGGACACGGCGGCGATGCTGGTGCGCCGGCGCGTCTCGGCGATCTACAAGGACATGCCCGGCGGGCAGATACTCGGCCCGACCTACGACTACACCCACCGGCTGCTGGATTTCGCCCTGGAAGCCGGGTTTTCCCCGCCTTCCGCCCCGGAAATGCCGGCTGATGGGGCCGAAATCCCGCCGGTCAACGCCATATTGGCGCAGGAAGGGCTGGTCGAGGGCGACGCCACCACCGATGCCGAGCCGGGCGACCTGACCCGCACCCCGCTCGCCTTTCCGGCCGGGCGGGACGTGCGGCTGCAGACGCTGGCGCGTGGCGACGAGGGGTTCCTGCTGGCGCTCGGCTACTCCACCCAGCGCGGCTGGGGCGGCAGCCACCCGTTCGTGGGCGAGATCCGCGTCGGCGAGGCGGCGGTGGCGATCACCCCCCCGGAACTGGGGTTCGAGATCGATATCGGCGACGTGGCGGTCACCGAATGCCAGATGGTCAACCAGTTCAAGGGCAGCAAGACGGCGCCGCCGCAGTTCACCCGCGGCTACGGCCTGGTGTTCGGCCATGCCGAGCGCAAGGCGATGGCGATGGCGCTGGTCGATCGCGCCATGCGCGCCGAGGAACTGGGCGAGGAGGTGACGGCGCCGGCGCAGAACATCGAGTTCGTGCTGTACCACGCCGACAATATCGAGGCGACCGGCTTCGTGGAGCACCTCAAGCTGCCGCATTACGTGGACTTCCAGAGCGAGCTGGAAACCGTCCGCCGGATGCGCGCCGAGGCCGTGGCAGTGAAGGAGGCGGCGGAATGAAGGGCTACAACTTCGCCTATCTGGACGAGCAGACCAAGCGGATGATCCGCCGGGCGCTGCTGAAGGCGGTGGCGATCCCCGGCCACCAGGTGCCGTTCGGCTCGCGCGAGATGCCGCTGCCCTATGGCTGGGGCACCGGCGGCATCCAGGTGACCGCCGCCGTGCTGGGCGAGGCCGATGTGCTGAAGGTGATCGACCAGGGGGCGGACGACACCACCAACGCCGTCTCCATCCGCCGCTTCTTCGGCCGCACCGCCGGCGTGGCGACCACCACCCACACCACCGAGGCGACGGTGATCCAGACCCGCCACCGCATCCCCGAGGTGGCGTTGCGCGAGGACCAGATCATCGTCTACCAGGTGCCGCAGCCGGAGCCGCTGTCCAAGCTGGAGCCCAGCCGGGCGGAGACGCGGCGGATGCACGGGCTGGCCGAATACGGCGCGATGCATGTGAAGCTGTACGAGGACATCACCCGCTTCGGCCACGTGGCGATCAGCTACGACTACCCGGTGATGGTCAACGGCCGCTACCTGATGGCGCCCAGCCCGATCCCGGCCTTCGACAATCCGAAGATGCACATGATGCCGGCGCTGCAACTGTTCGGCGCCGGGCGGGAGCAGCGCATCTACGCGGTGCCGCCCTGGACGGCGGTACGCAGCCTGGATTTCGAGGACCACCCCTTCCGCACCACCCGCGCGCCGCATGCCTGCGGGCTGTGCGGCGCGGCGGACTCCTATCTGGACGAGGTGGTGACCGACGATCGCGGCGGGCGGCTGTTCGTCTGCTCGGACACCGATTTCTGCGAGGGCCGGCGGGCGGCGGGGCATCTCGGCAGCGAGGCCGGTGCCGAGACCGGTACCGACATGGCGGCGGAGTGAGCGCGATGGCCGACGAAACCCTGCTCTCCGCGCGCGGCCTGTCGCTCTCCTTCGGCGCCATCCCGGCGCTGGTGGGGGTGGACGCCGACCTCTGGCCCGGCGAGGTGCTGGCGGTGGTCGGCGAATCCGGCTCCGGCAAGACCACGCTGCTGAACGTGTTGTCCGGGCGGATGGCGCCGCACTCCGGCGTTACCTGGTACCGCGACCCCGAGGGCGTGCTGCACGACGTGCATGCCATGCCGATGCCGGCGCTGCGGGCGCTGCACCGCTCGGACTGGGGCTTCGTGCACCAGAACCCGCGCGACAGCCTGCGCATGGGCGTCACCGCCGGCGGCAATGTCGGCGAGCGGCTGATGGCCCAGGGCATGCGCCATTACGGCCGCATCCGCGCCGAGGCGATCGACTGGCTGCGCCAGGTGGAGATCGACGCCGACCGGGTGGACCATCTGCCGCGCACCTTCTCGGGCGGCATGCTGCAACGCCTGCAGATCGCCCGCACGCTGGTGACGCATCCGCGACTGGTGTTCATGGACGAGCCGACAGGGGGGCTGGATGTCTCGGTGCAGGCCCGCCTGCTGGACCTGATCCGCGGGCTGGTGGCGCGGCTGGACATCGCGGTGGTGCTGGTGACCCACGACCTCGCGGTGGCGCGGCTGCTGGCGCATCGCATCATGGTGATGCAGCGCGGCGTGGTGGTGGAGACCGGGCTTACCGACCAGGTGCTGGACGACCCGCAGCACCCCTACACGCAGCTTCTCGTCAGTTCGGTGTTGCAGGCATGAGCACGACCACGATGTTGCGGACCGAGGGGCTGGAGAAGCAGTTCGTGCTGCACCTGCGCGGCGGGCTGCGCCTGCCGGTGCTGGCGCATGTGGACCTGCATGTCGCCGCCGGCGAGTGCGTGGCGCTGGTCGGCCCCTCGGGCGCCGGCAAATCGACGCTGCTGCGCGCGCTGTACGGCAATTACCACGCCGATGCCGGCCGCATCCTGGTGCGCCACGAGGGCGCGCTGGTCGACATCGCCGCCGCCGCGCCGCGCACCGTGGTGCGGGTGCGGGCCGACACGCTGGGCTATGTCAGCCAGTTCCTGCGCGTGGTGCCGCGCGTGCCGGCGCTGGACATCGTGGCCGACGCCGCCCGCGGCGTATCGCGCGAGCAGGCCCGCGAGATGGCAGCCGCGCTGCTGCTGCGGCTGCACATTCCCGCCCGCATGCACGCGCTGCCGCCCGCCACCTTCTCGGGCGGCGAGCAGCAGCGGGTGAACCTGGCGCGCGGCTTCATCGGCGGCCATCCGGTGCTGCTGCTGGACGAGCCGACCGCCAGCCTGGATGCCGCCCGCGCCGACATCGTCGTGGACATGATCGCCGAGGCGAAGCAGAACGGCGCCGCCATCGTCGGCATCTTCCACGACGTCGCCGTGCGCGACCGGGTCGCCGACCGCCTTCACCACGTCACTCCCCTGCAGGACGCCGCATGACCCCCACCGAGACCATCCTGACCAACGCCACGCTGATCCTGCCGGACGCGCTGCTGCCCGGCACCGTGGTGCTGCGCGGCGGCGCCATCGTGGCGGTGCAGCCCGGACGCAGCACCGAGGCCGGCGCGGTGGACATGGACGGCGACTACCTGATGCCCGGCGTGGTCGATGTGCATACCGACAACCTGGAGCGCCAGGTGCAGCCGCGCGCCTCCGCCCGCTGGCCCTCGCGCTCGGCGATGCTGGCGCATGACGCCCAATGCGCGGCCGCCGGCGTCACCACGGTGCTGGACGCGCTGTGCCTGGGCGATCTCGGCTTCGACAAGGAGCGCATCAAGACCTTCCACGACGGCGTCGCCGACCTGGATGCGCTGGCCCATACCGGGCTGCTGAAAAGCGAGCATTTCCTGCATCTGCGCTGCGAGTTGCCGGCCAGCGACATGATGGAGCTGCTCGACCCGGTGGCCGACCACCCGCTGGTGCGGATGATCAGCCTGATGGACCACAGCCCCGGCGTCGGCCAGTACGCGAACCTGGAGGCGTATCGCAAGCTGCGCCGCAAGGAGGGCGCGAACGAGGCGTTCATCGAGCGCCGCATCCACGAGCTGGCCGACCAGCGTGCCCGCATGCGCGACCCCAACCGCCGCGCCCTGCTGGCGCGCGTGGCCGGCCTGGACGTGGCGCTGGCCAGCCACGACGACCGCACCGAGGAGGAGATCGCCGAGAACGCCGCCGACGGCATCCGCATCAGCGAGTTCCCGGTCACCATGCTGGCCGCCCAGGCGGCGCGGGCGCGCGGCATGGAGGTGATCGCCGGCGCCCCCAACATCGTGCGCGGCGGCAGCCACTCGGGCAACGTGTCGGCGGCCGAGCTGGTGCGGGCCGGCACGGTGGACGCCTTCGCCTCCGACTACGTGCCCGCCTCGCTGGTGGAGGCGGCCTTCATCTGCGCCGAGCAGGCCGGGATCACCCTGCCGGAGGCGGTGGCGCTGGTTACCGACCGCCCGGCGCGCATGGCCCGGCTGGCCGATCGCGGCCGCATCGCCGAGGGCCAGCGCGCCGACCTGGTGCGGGTGCGGCTGCACCAGGGCCAGCCGGTGGTGCGCCAGGTGTGGCGCGCCGGCGAGCGCGTGGCCTGATGCGGGCGGATGCCCGGGTCGGCCTGTATTACGCCCCGGCCGCCGACGATCCGCTCTGGCGCTGCGGCACCGCCTGGCTCGGCCGCGACCCCAAGACCAATGCGCCCTGCGCCCAGCCCGACCTGCCCGACATCGCCCGGGTCACCGCCGATGCGCGCGGCTACGGCTTCCACGCCACGCTGAAGGCGCCGATGCGGCTGCGCGAGGGCTGCGGCTGGAGCGACGTGCTGGCCGCCGCCGAGGCGGTCGCAGCCTCGGTGCCGGCATTCGACCTGCCGGCGCTGGCGGTGACCAATCTCGGCGGCTTCCTGGCGCTGTGCGAAGCCGCCCCCAGCGCCGCCTTGCAGGCCGCCGCCGATGCCTGCGTCGCCGGGCTGGACCATCTGCGCGCGCCGGCCAGCGAGGCCGAACTGGCCCGCAGGCGCAAGGGCGGCCCGTTGCCGCCGGCGGAGGAGGCGACGCTGCAACGCTGGGGCTACATGTACGCCTTCGCCACCTGGCGCTTCCACATGACGCTGACCCGCCGGCTGGCCCCGCCGGAGCACGACATCTACCGCCCCGCGGCCGAGGCGTATTTCGCCGCCGCCCTGGCCCAGCCGCGCCGCGTGCGCGACCTATGCCTGTTTACCCAGGCCGACCCGGAGGCGCCCTTCGTGCTGGCGCAGCGGCTGCCTTTGGCTGGCTAGAGTTAGCCCAACGCCGCGCGCAGCACCGCCAGCACCGCCTGCGCCCCCTGTTCGGGCGTGGCGTCGTTCTGCACGGTGGCGACATCCAGCCCCTCCGGCAGCGGCACCGCCCGGCGCAGCCGCTCGGCGATGTCGGCCGCGGTTTCGCGCCCGCGCGCGGCCAGCCGGGCGGCCAGCACCTCGGGCGGCGCGGTGATCTCCAGCACCCGGACCGGGAAGCGCGCCGCCGCCTCGGTCAGCACCGCGCGCGAGACGTTGGCCACCACCACGCGCCCCTTGGCCAGGTCCTCGGCGATGTCGGCCGGAATGCCGTAGCCCAGCCCGTGCGCCCGCCACCACAACGCGTAGCCGCCGCCGGCCGCGCGCGCGGCGAAGGTCGCCTCGTCCACCGCCACATGGTCCTCGCCGCCCGCCCCGGCTGGCCGGGTGATCTCGCGCCGCACGAAGCGGAATCGCGCATCGCCCGCCAGCGCGGCCCGCGCCGCGTCCATCAGCGTGTCCTTGCCGGCGCCCGATGGCCCGACCACCAGAATGAGCATGGCTGACCCTTCTTTGCGCCACCGGCTGTAGCCGTTAGGCTGCCCGCTCCGCAACCAGGGGACGCGCAGAAATGTTCACCACTCGGCCCGAGATCGCCGGCACCTTCGGCGTCGTCGCCACCACGCACTGGATCGCCAGCAGCGTCGGCATGGCGGTGCTGGAGCGTGGCGGCAACGCGTTCGACGCCGCGGTGGCCGCCGCCTTCGTGCTGAACGTGGCCGAGCCACACCTGAACGGCCCGGGCGGCGACGTGCCGATCATCATCCACGACGCGCGCACCGCCACCCAGCACGTCATCTGCGGCCAGGGCGGCGCGCCAGACGCGGCGACTCCGGAGAAATTCGCCGAACTCGGGCTGGACCTCGTCCCCGGCACCGGCCTGCTCCCCGCCGTGGTGCCGGGCGCGTTCGACGCCTGGGCGCTGATGCTGCGCGACTGGGGCACGATGGAACTGCACGACGTGCTGGCCTACGCCATCGGCTACGCCCGCAACGGCATCCACCTGGTGCCGCGCATCCCCGCCGCCATCGAGCAGATGCGCCCGATGTTCGAGGAGGAGTGGAAGACCTCCGCCGCCGTGTTCCTGCCCGACGGCAAGGTGCCCGAGCCCGGCCGCCTGTTCGCCCGCCCCGCCCTGGCCGACACCTGGGAGCGGCTGTGCCGCGAGTCCGTCGGCGCCAGCCGCGAGGCGCGGATCGACGCCGCCCGCAACGCCTGGTACCGCGGCTTCGTCGCCGAGGCGATCGGCCGGTTCTACGGCACCCAAGAAATCCTCGACTCCACCGGCCGCCGCAACAAGGGCCTGCTCACCGCCGACGACATGGCCCGCTGGGCGGCCAGCGTGGAGGCGCCGCTGGGCTACGACTACCACGGCCACACCGTCCTGAAGGTCGGGCCGTGGAGCCAGGGGCCGGCCATGCTGCAACAGCTCGCCCTGCTCAAGGGCTTCGACCTGGCGGCGATGGACCCCGAGGGGCCGGAGTTCGTGCACACCGTCGCCGAGGCCGCCAAGCTAGCCTTCGCCGACCGCGAGGCCTATTACGGCGACCCCGAATTCGCCCAGGTGCCGATGGCGCACCTGCTGTCCGACAGCTACAACGACGCCCGGCGCAAGCTGATCACCGGCACCGCGAGCATGGAATTGCGGCCCGGCAGCGTGCCCGGCTTCACCCCGCAGGTCGATCGTGGCGGCGAGGCGCGGGCGGCGCTGCTCACCCGCGCACCGGGCGTGGGCGAGCCGACCGTGGCGCGGCTGGGCGCCATGGGCGGCGACACCTGCCACGTGGACATCATCGACCGCTGGGGCAACATGGTCAGCGCCACCCCCTCCGGCGGCTGGCTGCAATCCAGCCCGGTGATCCCGGAACTCGGCTTCCCGCTCAGCACGCGCGGCCAGATGTTCTGGACCCATAAGGGCCACCCCAACAGCATCGCGCCGCGCAAGCGCCCGCGCACCACGCTCTCGCCCAGCATGGCGCTGCGCGACGGAAAGGCGTGGATGAGCTTCGGCACCCCCGGCGGCGACCAGCAGGACCAGTGGCAGCCGATCATGTTCCTGCGCATGGTGCACCACGCCATGACCATCCAGCAGTCGATCGACGCCCCCAGCTTCCATGCCGAGCATTGGCCCAGCAGCTTCTGGCCGCGCGTCGCCCGGCCCGGCAAGCTGGTGCTGGAAAGCCGCTTCGCCCCCGCCGTGCTCGACAACCTGAAGGCCCGCGGCCACCTGGCCGAATTCGGCGCGGACTGGAGCGAGGGCCGGCTGTCGGCGGCGCGGCTGGAGGATGACGGCCAGATGTTCGCCGGCGCCAACCCGCGCGGCATGCAGGGCTACGCGGTGGGCCGCTGAGCGTGGCGGACGCGGCCTGGGTCGTCCCCCCGGCGGCCTATGCCGCAAGCCGGCCGGCGGCCCACGCGGTGGCGCCGCCGGCCTCGGCCTACGTGGCGATGCGTGACGGCGTGCGCATCGCGGTGGATGTCTACCTGCCCGAGGGTGCCGGGCAGGTGCCGGCGATCCTGATCCTGACGCCCTATTACCGCCGCTTCGCCCTCGCCCCGGACGCGCGGGCCGGGACCGAGGCGGCGCCCGGCGCGGCGAAATTCCGCGACTTCTTCGTGCCGCGCGGCTACGCGCTGGTGGTGGTGGACGTGCGCGGCACCGGCGCCAGCTTCGGCACCCGCGACTCCTTCCGCTCCCCCCGCGAGCGCGACGACCATGGCGAGGTGGCGGAATGGATCACCCGCCAGTCCTGGTCGAACGGCGCGGTGGGGGCGACCGGCATCTCCTACGTGGGCGCCGCCGCCGACTTCCTGGCCAGCACCGGCCATCCGGCGGTGCGCGCCGTCGCGCCGCTGTTCGCGGTGTGGGACACCTGGGCCAACCACTACTACCCCGGCGGCCTGCTGATGAACCGGCTGGCCGAGAACTACGACGAGCTGATGGTCGGCCTGGACCATGACCGCCGCGACGTGCTGGCCGGCACCGCCTATTTCGGCAACCCGGCCTTCGCCGGCCCGATGCCGGTGGACGGCGACAACGGCGCCGACCTGCGCGCGGCGGTGGCCGGGCACCTCGCCAATTTCCGCATGGTGGATTTCATCCGCGAATTCCCCTGCCGCGACGATGCGCTGCCCTACGACCCCGGCTTCACCGGCACCAGCTTCAGCCCCTGCCGCTACGCCGCCGGCACGCGGCCGGACGTGGCGGTACTGTCGGTTTCCGGCTGGATGGACGGCGCCGGCTTCACCAACGGCGCCATCGGGCGCTTCCTCTCGCTGCCCAACCCGCGCCGGCACCTGCTGATCGGGCCGTGGGACCACGGCGCGCGCGCCAATGTCAGCCCCTGGCGCGCCGACGCCACGCCGGATTTCCCGCTGCTGGCCGAGGTGCTGCGCTTCTTCGACCATTATCTGGCCGGGCGCGACACCGGGCTGCAGCACGAGCGGCCGGTGCACTGGTTCACCATGGGCGAGGAAGCCTGGCACGCCGCCGACACCTGGCCGCCCGCCGCTGGCACCTTCACGCTGCCGATCGCCGCCGGCGAGTACCAGGGCGACTTCAGCCTCGGCACCGGCGCCAACACCCGCTACGGCCGGCTGGCCGCCTTCGACGTGCGCGACTACTACCCCGACTGGCACGGCCGCGACGCCCGCATGCATTGCAGCACCTCCGCGCCGCTGGCCCACGACGTGACGGCGACCGGCCATCCGGTGCTGACGCTCCGCTTCGCCAGCAGCGAGCCGGATGCGGCGATCCATGTCTATCTGGAGGATGTCGCCCCGGACGGCACCACCAGCTACGTCACCGAGGGTATGCTGCGCGCCCTGCACCGGGCCGAGGCGCCGGCGCCGGCGCTGGAGCAGGTGGTCGGCCCGTCGCGCGGCTTCACCCGCGCCGCCGCCCGGCCGCTGGTTCCTGGTGAGGCGGCGACGCTGCGCGTGGCGCTGCTGCCCACCTCCTGGCGCTTCGCCGCCGGCCACCGCATCCGGCTGGCGATCGCCTGCGCCGATACGGATAATTTCGGTCAGGTGCCGCATGGCCGCCCGCCGCATCTGACGATTTTGTCAGATGGTTCCGCCCTGGAAATCCCTACGATCCCGTAGCATAACCCGCCTCTGCCGAATCGGAGGATCATATGGACCAGGGCGTCACCTGGCCGCGCAAGACGCGCGAGCTGTACAATCATCACATGGATTCAGCGATCTGGAATGATTTCCGGTTTCGCGACGACGACATCATCATCGCCACCTACGGCAAATCCGGCACCACCTGGCTGCAGCAGATCGTGGGGCAACTGGTGTTCAACGGCTCGGCCGACGTGGCGGTGGCCGAGTTGTCGCCGTGGCTGGACCTGCGGGTACCGCCCGCGCCGGTGAAGCTGGCGGCGATGGAGGCGCAGACCAGCCGGCGCTTCATCAAGACCCATCTGCCGGTGGATGCGCTGGTCTATTCCCCCGCCGCCAGATACCTCTACGTCGCCCGCGACGGGCGGGATGTGGTGTGGAGCATGTACAACCACCACGCCCGCGCCAACGCCATGTGGTACGGCGCGATCAACGACAGCCCCGGCCGGGTCGGCCCGCCGATCGGCAAGCCGCCCGAGGATATCCGCCGCTACTTCCTCGACTGGCTGGAGGGCGATGGCTACCCGTTCTGGTCGTTCTGGGAGAACGTCCGCTCCTGGTGGGCCATCCGGACCCTGCCGAACCTGCGCATGCTGCATTTCGCCTCGCTGAAGGCCGATATGCCCGGCCAGATCCGCGCCATAGGCGATTTTCTCGGCATCCAACCGGACGCGACGGCTTTGCAGGCGATCGTCGCGCATTGCGGCTTCGACTATATGCGCGCGCACGGCAGCCAGACGGTGCCGCTGGGCGGGGCGCCATGGGATGGTGGCGCCGAGACCTTCGTGCACAAGGGCGTCAACGGCCGCTGGCGCGACACACTGACGGCCGAGGACAACCAACGTTACGAGGCGATGGCGCGCAAGGAACTGGGCGAGGAATGCGCCCATTGGCTGGCGACCGGGGAGCTGCCTCGCTAGAAAAAGGGAAGCGGTTCTTTTTTGGAAAAAAGACCCAAAAAACTTTTATTCGTTGGAGTCTCCGCGGAAGCTCCAGCGAATAAAGTTTTTTTGCTTCTTTTTGTTCACAAAAAGAAGACTTCCTTCCCTACCCCTGCCGCCCAACCATGTCCTGAATGAACTGCCACGCCACCCGCCCCGACCGCCCGCCGCGCGTCACCGACCACTCCACCGCGGCGGCGTGCAGCGCCTCCTGGCCGAGCGTCAGGCCGAACGCCCCGGCGTAGCCGTCGATCATGGCGAAGAACGTGTCTTGGTCGCAGTTGTGGAAGCCGATCCACAGGCCGAAGCGGTCGGACAGCGACACCTTCTCCTCCGTCGCCTCGGAGGGGTTGATCGCGGTGGAGCGCTCGTTCTCGATCATGTCGCGCGGCATCAGATGGCGGCGGTTGGAGGTGGCGTAGAACAGCACGTTCTCCGGCCGCCCCTCGATGCCGCCGTCGAGAACCGACTTCAATGCCTTGTAATCAGCATCTTCCCGCTCGAAGCTGAGATCGTCGCAGAAAATCAGGCAGCGTCGCTGCTCGCCCCGCAGCGCCCGCAGCAGGTCGGGCAGGGTGACGATGTCCTCGCGGTGGATTTCGATCAGCACCAGGCTGCCCGGCATTTCGGCGTTGGCCTGGGCGTGCGCGGCCTTCACCAGCGAGGATTTGCCCATGCCGCGCGCGCCCCACAGCATGGCGTTGTTGGCGGGAAAGCCGCGGGCGAAGCGCAGCGTGTTGTCCAGCAGGATCGCCTTCTGCCGCTGCACGCCCATCAGCAGCCCGATCTCCACCCGCGAGACCGCCGGCACCGGCGCCAGGTGCGCGCTGGCATGCTGGCTGCGCGGATGCCACACGAAGGCGTCGGCCGCCGAGAGGTCGATCTTGCCGGCGGGCGGCGGGGCCAGCCGCTCCAGCGCTTCGGCGATGCGGGTGACGGCGTCGAGCAGGGGCTGGTCCATCATGCGGGTCTTTCGGCTGGTCGTGTGGAACGAATGGGAGAGAACTTGACGTGCGGGGGGCGGAAACTATGGTCCCGGCCGACCCGCCGCAAGCCGGCACGCCCCACAGGGAAGACCCAGAATGCTCATCTCGCCCGCCTACGCGCAGGATCTCTCGGGAATCATGGCCAATGCCGGCCAGTTCCTGCCGATTGTGCTGATATTCGGCGTCTTCTATTTCCTGCTGATCCGCCCGCAGCAGCAGTCCCAGAAGGAACTGAAGCGCAAGCTGTCCGAACTGAAGCGCGGCGACCGGGTGGTGACCGGCGGCGGCATCGTCGGCGTGGTGCAGAAGACCAAGGAAGGCTCCAACGAGATCGAGGTCGATATCGCCCCGAACGTGCGCGTGGTGGTGCTGCGCGAGACGGTGACCGCGGTGCTCACCCCGGCGGCGGCGAATGATGCCAAGCCTGCGAAGGGGTAAGGAAGGTCTTCTTTTTGTGAACAAAAAGAAGCAAAAAAACTTTATCCGCTGGAGTCTCCGCCCCATCCGACGGCACGAGACCAACGAATAAAAGTTTTTTGGTTCTTTTTTTCAAAAAGGAACCGCTTCCTTCGATAAAAAAAGGGCCAGGGACAATGTCCCCGGCCCCCTTCTCGCCGCTCAGAGCTGAGCGGCGGCGTATTCGTAGTTGGCCAGCTTGTCCAGCCAGTTGGCCACGTAGTCCGGGCGGCGGTTGCGGAAATCCAGGTAGTAGCTGTGCTCCCACACGTCGCAGCCCAGCAGCACCTTGCCCTCGCCGGTGGCGAGCGGGTTGGAGCCGTTCGGCGTCTTGGTGCATTTCAGCTTGCCGTCGCTGCCCAGCACCAGCCACGCCCAGCCGGAGCCGAACTGCGTGGTGGCGGCGGTCTTGAAGGCGTCCTTGAAGGCCTGCACGCTGCCGAAATCGGCGGTGATCTTGGCTTCCAGCTTGCCCGGAATGCCGCCGCCGGTGGGCGACATGGCCTGCCAGAAGATGATGTGGTTCCAGTGCTGGCCCGCGTTGTTGAACACGCCGGCCATCGCCGCGTCGCCGTTGGCGAGCTTCACGATCTCGTCCAGCGACTTGCCGGCCAGGGCGGCGTTGCCGGCGACGAAGCCGTTCAGCGCCGTGACATAGGCCTGGTGGTGCTTGCCGTGATGCAGCTCCAGCGTCTCCTGGCACATGCCGCGCTCGGCCAGCGCCGTGGCCGAATAGGGAAGGGGGGGGAGTTCGAAGGCCATGGAAGCGTTCTCCGGCTGTTTCTGGACGTAAGCGGACTGGTCCGCGAAGCTCTGCGTACCTATGACCGCACCGCCCGGGCGTCAACCTTGCGCGCCCGGGCAATCGGCGGCAAGTGCGGGATATGCCCATGGTGACGCTCTCCCCGGCGGCTGAGCTGGTCCGTCGCCACGACCCCGACCGCTTCCTGACCGCCCTATTCGCGCCGCCGGAGCGGCGCGAGGCGCTGTTTGTGCTGTACGCCTTCAACAACGAGCTGGCGCGCGCCCGCGCGGTGGCCAGCGAGCCGATGCTGGGGCTGATCCGCCTGCAATGGTGGCGCGAGGTGGTGGAGGGCACGGCCAGGCGCCACGAGGTCGCCACCCCGCTCGCCGCCGAACTGCACGCCGGCCGGCTGCCGCGCGCGGCCCTGCTGGCGATGATCGCCGGCCGCGAGGCGGAGGCCGACCCGTCGATCCCCACGCTGGCGGCCTGGCTCGCCTACCTGGACGCCACCGCCGGCGCCCTGGCCGAGGCGGCCGGCTTCGCGCTGGCGGGTCCCGATGCCCCCGCCGAACGGCTGCACGCCCTGGGTGTTGCCTATGGCGTGGCTGGGCAGTTGCGCAACGTGGCCGCCCTGGCCCGCCAGGGCCGCTGCCTGCTGCCGGAGGAGGTGCTGGCGGCCCATGGCACCAGCATCCATGCCATCACCGCCGGCCGCGACGAGGTACCGCTGCGCGCCGCCATCGCCGCCCTGGCCATGGAGGGCCAGGCCCGTCTGCGCGCGGCCGGCGGCAGGCTGCCCCGCGCCGTGCTCGCCGCCGCCCTGCCGGCGGTGCTGGCCCGGCGCGACCTGCGCCACCCCGGCCAGACCAGCCCACGCGGCCTGGGCGACCGCCTCGCGGTGCTGGCGGCCGCGGTGCTGGGGCGGGTCTAGGCCGTGTGGGAATCGTAGGCGGGCCAGACGCCCGTCTGCAGCGTCGTCGGCGCCGGCTGGGCGGCGCCCCAGCGCAGCGGCACCGCCGTGCGGCGGCGCCAGGCGGCGGCGATGTCCAGGTGCCATACCCGCTCCGCGCCCTCGAACGCGGCGGGCGCCCAGTCGATCTCGACCCGGCCGCTCACGTGCAGCAGGTCGCCGCTGGCGAAATCGACGAAAAGCAGCGCCGCGCGCGGGTCCAGCAGCAGGTTGCCGAGCGTGTTGAAATAGCGGTTGCCGGCGAAATCCGGCACGCTCAGGCGCGCGCCCTCCAATCGCACGAAGCCGGGCCGGCCGCCGCGATGGGAGATGTCCATCCCGCGCGGCGCGACCGTGGCGATGAAGAACGTATCCGCCGCGCCGATCTGCGCCCGCGCCGCCGCGTCCAGCGCCGGCAGGTGCTCCACCGCCGCGGCGTCCCGCACTATCGGCGCCACCGGCCGGGCCTGGATGTATTGCGGGCAATTCCCGAAGCTTTCGGCCACTTTCAGCACGATTTCGCCCGCTGGCAGGGCGATTATGCGCCCGTTTGCCCGGTTGCGCCGCCGCGTCGCCAGGTCGATCCCCAGCACCGCCATAGCCGCGCCGGGGCGCAGCGCCGCGGCGAACGGGTCGTCGTCGGCAGCGTTGGCGGCAATGGACAGGGTGGTGTCGTCCGGGCTGGCGACGAACCCGGGCGCGCCGCTCAACAGCGTGGCGACCGGCCCGGCCTGCGCGTCCAGTACGGCGGCCGGCAGGTAGGACAGGCCGGCGAAGAACTCGCGGTGCTGCGCGGGCATGTAGGGGCGGATCGGCGCGCCCTGCCGTACCACGCCGGCCAGCAACTGCGCCGCGCGTTCGCCTTCGTGGAAGGGATTGGACTGGGTTTGGTCGGATGTGCGCATGGCCGGTCTCCGGTTAGGGTGGCGCACAGGTAATTCTTGATCGGGATCGGCGGAATGCGCGATGTATGAAACATAACCTTCCGATTGATGGAAGACTGTCATGGACCGGCTGAACGAACTCGCCACCTTCGTCGCGGTGCTGGAGGCCGGCAGCCTTGCCGCCGCCGCGCGCCGGCTGCGCCGCTCCCCGCCCGCCGTCACCCGCACCCTGGCGGCGCTGGAGGAGCGGCTGGGCGCGCGGCTGGTGGAGCGCACCACCCGCCGGCTGGCCCCCACCGAGGCCGGGCGGCTGTTGGCCGAGCGCGCTCGCGCCCTGCTGGCCCAGTACGACGAGGTGGTGCAGGCCGCGGCCGGGGCGCGCGACGCCCTGCGCGGCACGCTGCGGGTGACCGCCCCGGTGGTGTTCGGCCGGCTGCACGTGACGCCGATGGTGGCCGGGTTCCTGGCGGCCTATCCGGGCCTGCGGGTGGAACTGCTGCTGGCCGACCGCAACCTGGACCTGCTGGAGGAGGAGCTGGACGCCGCCATCCGCATCGGCCCGCTCGACGATTCCGGCCTGGTCGTCCGCCGGGTGGGGCAGGTGACACGCCAGGTGGTCGCCAGCCCGGCCTATCTGGCCCGGCACGGCACGCCCGCCGATCCGGCGGAGCTGGCGGCGCATGAGCTGATCCAGACCTCCGGCCGCGCGGCGCCGCCGGAATGGCGGTTTCGCCAGGACGGGCGCATCCGCGTGGCCCGGCTGGCGCCGCGGCTGCTGGTGAACGACGTGGAGGCCGCGCTGGCCGCCGCCCGCGCCGGCCACGGCATCGCCGCCTGCCTGTCCTACCAGGCGGCCGGGGACCTCGCCGCCGGCCGCCTGGTGCGGCTGCTGCCGGAGTTCGAGCCGGCGCCGCTGCCGGTGCAGCTGGTGGTTTCCAGCGCCCGGCTGATGCCGCTGCGGCTGCGGCGGTTCCTGGACCATGCGGCGGCGGCACTCGGCGCGCTGTCGGCGATCCACGATGCGGGCGGCAGTGATGGGCGCGGCAGTGACGGGCGCGGCAGTGACGGGGCGGCGGTCCCCGGCTAGTATCCGGCGATAACGCCAACGGGAGGGCGAACGCCATGAGCAGTCTGCGCGGCAACCAGGGTCCCCGCATCCGGCACAGCGACGCGGCCGCCGCGCCGTACGAAACGATCACGCTCGACCGGCTGACGCCGATCATCGGCGCCGAGATCGGCGGCGTGGACCTGTCGCAGCCGCTGGCCAACCGGCAGCGCGAGGAGATCCACCGGGCGCTGGCCGAGAACCTGGTGATCTTTTTCCGCGACCAGCACATCACCCCGCAGCAGCATCTGGCGTTCGGCCGGCTGTTCGGCGAGCTGCACATCCACCCCGCCGCCCCGCACGCGCCGGGCGAGCCGGCGCTGATGGTGATCCATGCCGACAAGGACAGCCCGCGCGCCAATGGCGAGGGCTGGCACAGCGACGTGTCGTGCGACGCCGAGCCGCCGATGGGCAGCATCCTGTATATCCGCACCTGTCCGCCGAACGGCGGCGACACGCTGTTCGCCAACATGTACGCGGCTTACGACGCGCTGTCGGACCGCATGAAGGCGTATCTGGACGGGATGGTCGCGGTGCATGACGGCGAGGACGTGTATCGCGGCCTGTACGCCAATTATGGCG
>MKWE01000052.1:9727-23907 GCA_001899585.1 Rhodospirillales bacterium 70-18 | reverse complement strand
CCCCGCCTATCCGCGCGCCGAGCATCCGGTGGTGCGCACCCATCCGGTGACCGGCAAGCGGGCGCTCTACGTCAACCGCGGCTTCACCCGTGGGCTGCTGGGCGTGCCCAGGGACGAGAGCGACGGGGTGCTGCGCTACCTGTACGAGCACATGGAGAACCCGCTGTTCCAGTGCCGCTTCCGCTGGAGCGAGAACGCGATCGCCTTCTGGGACAACCGCTGCACCCAGCATCGGGCGATGTGGGACTACTGGCCGCATACCCGCTCGGGCAACCGGGTTACCGTGAAGGGCGACCGGCCGGTCTGATCGTCGGCATCCCGGCGGCGTCAGCCTCGCGCGGCTGGGGCGAGGGCGGCCGGCGTGAGGGCGGCAGGTGGTTGGGCGGCGGCGAGGAAGGCGCGTGCGGCGGCGTGGCGGGCGGCGTCCAGCGTCGGCCACAGGCTGCCGTCGAGCGGCTTCACGGGTTCGGACACGGCCACCAGGCGGTAGCCCCGCGGCAGCCGGACGGCGGCGCCCAGGAACGTTCCGTTGACTTCGATAATGTGCGATTTCAGCATGTTTCAACCTCGCTGCCCGGGGTCCGGGCGGCGCCTTTCGACATGTGAGGGTGGTCAGGCGAAGATCGGGCGAGCGATCCGTGGGGTCAGCTTCGCTCTGGCCTGGGCGACCAATCCGCCCGGCTCCAGCTTGGCTCGGACATTCTCGTTCCTCCAGCTACACGCTCGTCTACACGCGACGTGTTGCCAGGGGATAAACGCCCGTGGCCGCGCCGGGTCAAATGACAACTGCGTATCATCGTCCGCGATAATGTTGCATCACGACACTGAAACCCGCTTCCGGGCCTTGGCCGGGGCGGGGGACGGAGCCGGGCTGGGGGCCGGCAGCAGCGGGGCGAGGAAGCGGCCGGTATGGCTTTCGGCGCTGGCGGCGATATCCTCGGGCGTGCCCTGCGCCACGATCCGCCCACCGCCGTCGCCGCCCTCGGGGCCGAGGTCGAGGATCCAGTCGGCGGTCTTGATCACTTCCAGGTTGTGCTCGATCACCACCACCGTGTTGCCCTGGTCCACCAGCGCGTGCAGCACTTCGAGCAGCTTGCGCACATCCTCGAAATGCAGGCCGGTGGTGGGTTCGTCGAGGATATACAGCGTGCGGCCGGTGGCGCGGCGGGCCAGTTCCTTGGACAGCTTCACCCGCTGCGCCTCGCCGCCCGACAGCGTGGTGGCCTGCTGGCCGAGCGCCACGTAGCCCAGCCCGACCTGCTGGAGGATCTTCAGCCGGTCGTGGATGCGGTTGACGGCGGAGAAATAGGGCACGGCCTCGTCCACCGTCATCGCCAGCACGTCGGCTATCGACTTGTCGCGGAACTTCACCTCCAGCGTCTCGCGGTTGTAGCGGCGGCCCTTGCAGGTGTCGCAGGTGACGAACACGTCGGGCAGGAAGTGCATCTCGATCTTCAGCACGCCGTCGCCCTGGCACGCCTCGCAGCGGCCGCCCTTGACGTTGAAGCTGAAACGGCCGGCCTTGTAGCCGCGCGCCCGGCTTTCCGGCAGTTCGGCGAACCAGTCGCGGATGGGGGCGAACAGGTCGGTGTAGGTGGCGGGGTTGCTGCGCGGCGTGCGGCCGATCGGCGACTGGTCGATGTCGATGATCTTGTCCAGCAACTCCAGCCCGTCGATGCGGGTATGCGGCGCCGGCACCTCGCCGGAGCCCATCAGCTTGCGGCTGGCCGCCTTGTAGAGCGTGTCCACCACCAGCGTGGACTTGCCGCCGCCCGACACCCCGGTGACGCAGGTGAAGGTGCCGAGCGGGAAGGAGGCGCTCACGTCCTTGAGGTTGTTGCCGCGCGCCTCGATCACCCGGATCGCCCGGTCCTTCTGGATCGGGCGGCGCAGCGCCGGCACCTCGATCCGCCGGCGGCCGGAGAGATAGGCGCCGGTGAGCGAATCGGGGTGCGCCATCACCTCGGCGGCGGTGCCGTGCGCGACCACGTGGCCGCCATGGACGCCCGCGGCCGGGCCCATGTCGATCAGGTAGTCGGCGGCGCGGATCGCGTCCTCGTCGTGCTCCACCACCAGCACGGTGTTGCCCAGGCTTTTCAGCCGCCGCAGCGTGCCCAGCAGCCGCTCGTTGTCGCGCTGGTGCAGGCCGATGGAGGGCTCGTCGAGCACATACAGCACGCCGGTGAGGCCGGAGCCGATCTGGCTGGCCAGCCGGATGCGCTGGCTCTCGCCGCCCGACAGCGTGGCCGAGCCGCGCGCCAGGGTGAGGTAGTCCAGCCCGACATCGACCAGGAACTGCAGGCGATCGACGATCTCGCGCAGGATGCGCCGCGCGATCTCCTGGCGCTGCGGCGTGAGGGTGGGCATGACGGCCGCGAACCAGCCGAGCGCGCGGACGATCGATAATTCAGAGGCTTCGGCGATGTTGCTGCCAGCCACCTTCACCGCCAGCGCCTCCGGCTTCAGCCGCGCGCCGAGGCAGACCTTGCAGGGTTTTTCCGCCTGGTAGCGGCTCATCTCCTCGCGCACCCAGGCGCTGTCGGTCTCCTGCCAGCGGCGTTGCAGGTTGTGGATGACGCCCTCGAACGGTTTGGCGACGGTGTATTGCCGCACCCCGTCCTTGTAAGTGAAGGCCACCTGCTCCTCGCCGGTGCCGAACAGGATGGCGTGGCGCACCCGCTCCGGCAGGTCCTGCCAGGGGGTGCGGGTGGTCGCCTTGAAGTGGCGGGCCAGGCTTTGCAGCGTCTGGTCGTAATAGGGGCTCTGGCTGCCGGTCCAGGGCGCCACCGCGCCGTCGCCCAGGGGGCGGCGCTCGTCGGGCACCACCAGGGCGGGGTCGAAGAACATCTCGCGGCCCAGCCCGTCGCAGGCCGGGCAGGCGCCGTGGGGGGAGTTGAAGCTGAACAGCCGCGGCTCGATCTCCTCGATGGAGAAGCCGCTGACCGGGCAGGCGAATTTGGAGCTGAACACGGTGCGCTCGCCGCCATCGGCCCGCTCGGCATAGACCACGCCATCCGAGAGGCCCAGCGCGGTTTCGAAGCTGTCGGCCAGGCGGGGGGCGATGCCCTCGCGCACTACCACGCGGTCCACCACCGCCTCGATCTCATGCTTGGTCTTGCGGTTCAGCGCCGGCACCTCGGCGATGTCGTACAGCGTGCCGTCCACCTTGACGCGGGTGAAGCCGCGGCGCTGCAACTCGGCCAGCTCCTTGCGGTATTCGCCCTTGCGGTCGCGCACCACCGGGGCCAGCAGCAGCAGCCGGGTGCCTTCCTCCATCGCCATCACGCGGTCGACCATCTGGCTGACCGTCTGCGCCTCGATTGGCAGGCCGGTGGCGGGCGAATAGGGCACGCCGACGCGCGCCCAGAGCAGGCGCATGTAGTCGTGGATTTCCGTCACCGTGCCGACGGTGGAGCGCGGGTTGCGGCTGGTGGTTTTCTGCTCGATGGAGATGGCCGGCGAAAGGCCCTCGATGGAGTCCACATCGGGCTTGCCCATCAGTTCCAGGAACTGGCGCGCATAGGCCGACAGGCTCTCGACGTAGCGGCGCTGGCCCTCGGCGTAGATGGTGTCGAACGCCAGCGACGACTTGCCCGAGCCGGACAGGCCGGTGATCACGGTCAGGCTGTCGCGCGGGATATCGACATCGACATTCTTCAGGTTGTGCTCGCGCGCGCCGCGGACACGGATGGAGCCGGCCATGCAAAACCTCGGGGGTGGGGAGGGACTCGGGTTGTGTTCTCGTGTTGTTCTGCTTATATGGCGTCGTGGCCGCCGATGGGAAGCCCCTGCACGACGAGGTTGCGACGGTCGCGGCGGGCGCTATGGTGGCCGACTTGATGGCCCGGTGGGCCGAGCAACGGGATGAAGCGGCATGGCTGGCAGCGTGAACAAGGTGATTCTGGTCGGAAACCTCGGGAAGGACCCGGAGGTGCGGACCAGCCAGGACGGCACCAAGATCGTGAACTTCACGATGGCCACCAGCGAGACCTGGAACGACCGCGCGTCCGGCGAGCGCAAGGAGCGCACGGAGTGGCACCGCGTGGTGGTGTTCAACGACCGCATCGCCGACGTGGTGGAGAAATACCTGCGCAAAGGCAGCAAGGTCTATGTCGAGGGCAGCCTGCAGACCCGCAAATGGACCGACCAGTCCGGCCAGGAGAAATACACCACCGAGGTGGTGATCGGCCGCTTCAAGGGTGAGTTGACCATGCTGGATACCCGCGCCGGCGGCGAGGGCGGCATGGCCGAGGGCGGCAGCTACTCGCGTGAGCGCGCGCCGGCCCGCAGCGGCGGCGGCGATCGCCCGGCGCGTGCCGCCGGCGGCGGCGGTGGTGGCCCGTCCTGGGACGCGCCGAAGGGCGGCGGCGACCTGGACGACGAAATCCCATTCTGACGGCACGCGAGCGCGTGGCGGGGTTGCCTTTTCCCGCCAACTGCGCTTGAACCCGCGCCCTTTTGCGGCACGGGGGTGGGACCATGGCGGCGACGATCGGCATCGATTTCGGCACCACCAACAGCGTGCTGGCCGTGCTGGACGGGCAGGGGCGCTCCCACAGCCTGCGGTTCGGCACGGATGACGTGTTCCGCTCCGTGCTGTGCTTCTGGGCCGAGCAGCAGGGGGTCGGCAGCAAGCTGCACCATGCGGCCGGGCCGGCGGCGATCGGGGCCTATCTGGACGATCCGCTGGACAGCCGGCTGATCATGTCCATGAAGACCTACCTGGCGCAGCGCAGCTTCACCGAAACGCGCATCTTCGGGCGACGCTTCACGCTGGAGATGCTGATCGCTACCTTCCTGCGCGCCCTGCTGGCGGCCTCCGGGCTGGACCCGGCGGGGGCGCGGATCGTCGCCGGCCGGCCGGTGCGCTTCGCCGGCGAATTCCCCGACCACGAACTGGGCGAGACCCGGTTGCGCGCCGCCTTCGCCGAGGCGGGGCTGCCGGAGGTGGAGATGGCGCTGGAACCGGAAGGGGCGGGCTATCGCTTCGCCCGCACGCTGACCCGGCCGGCCACCGTGCTGATCGGCGATTTCGGCGGCGGGACGAGCGATTTCTCGCTGCTGCGCTTCACCCCGGGCGCGGGTGGCGGGGTGGCGCCGCTCGGCCATTCGGGCATCGGCATCGCCGGCGACGTGTTCGACTATCGCATCATCGACCGGGTGATCTCGCCGCTGCTCGGCAAAGGCGATGTCTACCGGGTGATGGGCACCGAACTGCCGGTGCCGCCGGAGTATTTCTCCGCCTTCGCCCGCTGGCACCGGCTGTCGCTGATGCGCACGCCACGGACCTTGCGCGCCATTGAGGAGGTGGCCCGCGCCAGTGCCCATCCGGAGCGGCTGCGCGGTCTTGTTCAACTGATAGATCAGGAGCTTGGCTACCAGCTTTACCAGACCGTCTCATCAGTGAAGGCGGCGTTGTCGGGGCAGGATTCGGCGGTGCTGTCGTTCCATCACGCGGGCCTGGCGATCGAGGCGGAGGTGACGCGGACGGAATTCGAGTCGTGGATCGCCGACGACCTGGCGCAGCTCGACGGGACGATCGGCCGTGTGCTCGAGCAGGCCGGGCTGTCGGACGATGCGGTGGACCATGTGTTCCTGACCGGCGGCACCTCGTTCGTGCCGGCGGTGCGGGCGTTGTTCGACCGCCGGTTCGGGGCGGCGCGCGTGGTGGCGGGGGGCGAGTTCGTCTCGGTCGCCGAGGGGCTGGCGCTGATCGGGCGGGATCGGGCCCGGATTCCGGCGTAGCGCGGCGGTCCTGGGCCGGCCGGCCTGGATTTCCCGCCGCGCATCCGCGATGCTGGCGGCATGACCGAAAATGCCCGCCCGACCGGCCTGCTGCCGCGCCTGACCCGCCGCCTGCTGCACGCCGGCACCGCGGGGTGCGGCCATATCGTCGTGGCGGAGCGGTTCCGCGCGCCCGCCGGCCTGATGGCGCTGCGGCTGCCCACCGATACGCTGCGCGGGCGCGACATGGGGGCAGGGGAGACGTTCCGGGTTTTCCTGGTCTGCGCGGGGGATGGGACGTGGCGGCGGCTGACCGTGGATCCGGCGAGCGCCGAGCGGCACGCCATCCTGGACTTGATATTTCCCGGCTTCCGCAATGCCGATGGCGCAATGTTCCACCTGCTGGTCACCCGTCGGCGGCAGCCGGGCGATGTGCGGCTGGGCCTGTTGCAGACCGTCGTGTTGCGTGCCGACCTGGCGCAGCAGCCGCCGATCGCGCTGGGGTGCAACACCGAGATGCCGGGCTTCGAGTCGCTGCGCCTGCGCCCCGGCCCGGCCGACCAGATGCAGCTCGCAGGCCCGCCGGCGTCATGACCGGCCCGGCGCCGGTCGCGCGCGCGTTGGTGCGGCAGGCATCCGGACGGCGTGCCCATGCCGGCGGCCTGGCGGCGGAGGCGGCCGCCTGCGACGCGCTGGCCCGAGAGGGCTGGACGGTGCTGGCCCGCCGTGCCCGCACCCCGGCGGGCGAGGTGGATGCGGTGGCCGAGCGCGACGGGCTGGTGGCGTTCATCGAGGTGAAGCGCCGCGCCACCCTGGCCGGGGCCGCCCAGGCGCTGGCGCCGCGCCAGCGCGCCCGCCTGCTGGCGGCGGCCGAAATCCTGCTGGCCGCCAATCCCGGCTGGGGCCAGGCCGGCGTGCGCTTCGACCTGCTGCTGGTGGATGCCGCCGGGGCGGTGCGCCGTATCGCCGACGCCTTCCGCGACGAGGGCTGAGGCGCCGCATGGCGAATGGTTCATGTTTCCAGGGATGGCCCCGGTGCGGCCCGGTGACTACATGGACGTATCGTTGACTGCCTGAGGAGAAGCCAGATGCGACCGGTTCTGCTGTCTGCCGTGCTGCTTGCCATCGCCGCCGGCCCTGCTTTCGCCCAGATGTCGCCGCCGCCGCGCAACCTGGGCACCGTGCCGACGGTTGTCGGGCAGGCCACCACAACCCCGCCCGCCGCCATGCCGCTCGCGGCCGACACGGCGCCGATCGCCCGGCCGGGCAACGTGATCGGCACCGGCCAGTCGCTGCCGATGTCCGACAAGGCCGGCAATATCGGGCCGACCGACACCCATACGCCCTATGCCGCCCGCCTGCCCGACCCCGGCGTGGGCGAGAATACCGATCCGCACGCCTTCCTGACCGCGGCGCGCCAGGCGCTGGCGGCCAACCGGACCGGCGAGGCGCAGGAGGCGCTGGAGCGGGCCGAGAGCCGGCTGCTGGTCCGCTCGGTGCCGCCATCGCGGGCCAATACGCCGAGCGGCCAGACGGTCATCCAGCAGATCGCGGCGGCGCGGCAGGCCCTGGGCATGGGCGACCGGGCCGGCGCGCTGGCGAAGATCGACGAGGCGTTGCAGAATCCGGAGCTTGCCGAGCCGGTGAAATAGCCGGCTCAGGCGCGGCGCCCCGGCATCCGGTGGCGGAAGGCCAGCGCCTCGGCCACGTCTTGCCGGCGGATCGACGCGGCGCCGCCCAGGTCGGCGATGCTGCGGGCGACGCGCAGGGTGCGTGAATAGCCGCGCGGCGACAGGCGCAGTTTTTCGGCGGCCTGCTCCAGCAGGGCGCGGGCGTCCGGCGTCTGTTCCAGGCTTTGAGGATCGGCCTCGGCATTGGTGGCCGGTCCGCCCTCGCCATAGCGGGAGAGTTGCAGCAGCCGGGCGCGCGCCACCCGCGCGGCGACGGTCGCCGTGGCTTCGCCGGGCGGGGCGCGGGAGAGTTCGGCCGCCGTGGCGGGCTGCACTTCCACCGTGAGGTCCACGCGGTCCAGCAGCGGGCCGCTGATGCGGTTCTGGTAGTCCTCGCCGCAGCGCGGGGCACGGCCGCATTCGCGCCCGCCATCGCCGAGGTAGCCGCAGCGGCAGGGGTTCATCGCCGCGACCAGCTGGAAGCGGGACGGGTAGGTGATGTGCGCCGCCGCCCGCGCCACCGTGGTACGGCCGGATTCCATCGGCTGGCGCAGCGCCTCCAGCGCCGGCTTGGGGAATTCCGGCAATTCATCCAGGAACAGCACGCCGCGATGCGCCAGCGACACCTCGCCCGGCCGCGCCCGCTGCCCGCCGCCGGTCAGCGCCGCCTGCGAGGCGCTATGGTGCGGCTCGCGGAAGGGCGGGCGCATCACCAGCCGCCCGCCATCCAGCATGCCGGCGACCGAGTGGATCATGCTGACTTCCAGCGCCGCGCGCGGGTCGAGATCGGGCAGCAGCCCGGGCAGCCGGGCGGCCAGCATCGACTTGCCGGCGCCGGGCGGGCCGATCAGCAGCAGGTTGTGGCTGCCGGCCGCGGCGATTTCCAATGCTCGCCGGGCCGTCTCCATGCCGCGGACGTCCGCCAGGTCGGGTGGCGCGGCGCCGATGGCGAGGCCGGCCGGCTCGGGCGGGGTCAGCACCTGGGTGCCGCGGAAATGGTTGACCAGCGACAGCAGGTCGGGCGCCGCCAGCACGTCGATCTGTCCGGCCCAGGCGGCCTCACCGCCCTGGCCCTGCGGGCAGATCAGCCCCAGTTCGCGCGCCGAGGCGCCGATGGCGGCCGGCAGCACGCCGCTGACCGGGTTCAGCGTGCCGTCCAGCGACAGCTCCCCCAGGGCCGCCAGTTCCGCCAGGTCCTCACGCGGGATCACGTCCATCGCGGCCAGGACCGCCAGAGCGATCGGCAGGTCGAAATGGCTGCCCTCCTTCAGCAGGTCGGCGGGGGCGAGGTTGATCAGCACACGCTTGGGTGGCAGCGACAGGCCCATCGCCGTCAGCGCCGCGCGCACCCGCTCGCGCGCCTCGCCCACGGCCTTGTCGGGCAGGCCAACCACCAGGAAGGCGGGCAGGCCGGAGGAAATCTGCACCTGCACCTCCACCGGAACCGCCTCGATGCCGGCGAAGGCGAAGCTCTGGATACGCGCGATGGTCATGCGCGCGACAGCGTTCGCCGTACCGCGTCCTGCCAGGCGGCGTAGCGCCGGGTCCGTTCGGCGGGGGCCATGCCAGGCATAAAGCGCCGCTGCAAGGCCCAGCTCTTGGCGAACTCGCCGGGCGCCGGGCACACGCCGGCGGCGTAGCCGGCCAAGTAGGCGGCGCCCAGGGCGGTGGTTTCCAGCACCACCGGCCGGTCCACCGGCGCGTCCAGCGTGTCGGCGAGGAACTGCATGGTCCAGTCAGAGGCGACCATGCCGCCATCGACGCGCAGCACGGTCTCGGCGGTGCCCTGCCAGTCGGCGCGCATCGCCTCGATCAGGTCGCGGGTCTGGAAGGCCACGCTCTCCAGCGCGGCGCGCGCCAGTTCGGCCGGGCCGGTGGCGCGGGTGAGGCCGAAGATGGCGCCGCGGGCCTCGGCGTCCCAGTGCGGCGCGCCCAGGCCGGTGAAGGCGGGCACCATGACCACGTCCTGCCCCGGATCGGCCTGCTCCGCCAGCGTGCCGCTCTGCGCCGCGTCGGGCAGCACGCCCAGGCCGTCGCGCAGCCACTGCACCGCGGCGCCGGCCACGAAGATCGCGCCTTCCAGCGCATAGGCCCGCCGCCCGCCGAGTTGCCAGGCCACGGTGGTCAGCATGCGGGTGCGCGAGGGGACCGCGACGGCGCCGGTGTTGAGCAGCAGGAAGCAGCCGGTGCCGTAGGTGGACTTCACCATGCCCGGCCGGAAGCAGGCCTGCCCGATGCTGGCGGCCTGCTGGTCGCCGGCAATGCCCATCACCGGCACCGGGGCGCCCAGTATGTCCATCGTCGCGTGGCCGAACGGCCCGGCGCAGTCGCGCACCTCGGGCAGCAGGCTGGCGGGGATGCGGAACAGGTCCAGCAACTCGTCATCCCAGGTGCCGCGATGGATGTCGTACAGCATCGTGCGGCTGGCGTTGGTGGCGTCGGTGGCATGCACGCGCCCGCCGGTGAGCCGCCACAGCAGCCAGGTGTCCACGGTGCCGAAGGCCAGCCGGCCGGCCTCGGCATCCGCCCGCGCGCCGGGCACGTTGTCGAGCAGCCAGGCCAGCTTGGTGGCGCAGAAATAGGGGTCGATCAGCAGGCCGGTGCGGGCCGTCACCAGCGCCTCGTGCCCCGCCTCGCGCAGGGCGGCGCAGAGGGGCGCGGTGCGGCGGTCCTGCCAGACGATGGCGCGATGGATCGGCTCGCCGGTGTCGCGCCGCCACACCAGCGTGGTTTCGCGCTGGTTGGTGATGCCGATCGCCGCCACATCGGCCGCGGTGCCGCCGGCGCCGGCCAGCGCCTCGCGCAGCACCGCCACGCTGGCGGTGAACAGGTCCTCGGGCGCGTGCTCCACCCAGCCGCTGGCGGGGAAGTGCTGGGTGAGGTCGCGCCGGGCGATCGCCGCCGGCGCCAGGCCGGGAGCGCGGAAGGCGATCGCACGGGTCGAGGTGGTGCCCTGGTCGAGGGCGAGCACGAGAGTCGCTGGCATCATGGGGTCTCCTGGCGCCAGCATTGCCGCCCGGTGGGGTCTTGCCAAGGGCCGGCGGCCGGCGATGTGCATCTTGCGTGGCGGCAACGGCGCGGCGATGCTGACGGCGGAGGTGCCGCATGCCGAAAGCCTATTGGATCGCCCGCGTGGATGTCGACGACGAGGTCCGCTACCGCGACTACATCGCCGCCAACGCGGCGGTCTTCGCTAAATACGGCGCCCGCTTCATCGTGCGCGGCGGCCCGTTCGACGCCCCGGAGGGGGTGGCGCGGGCGCGCAACGTGGTGCTCGAATTCCCGAGCCTGCAGGCCGCGCGGGACTGTTACCATTCCGCCGAGTACAAGGTGGCGCTGGACATCCGCACCGCCGTGGCACGGTCGGAGCTGATCATCATCGAGGGGTATGACGGGCCGCAGCCGGGATAGACCAATCCGGGCCGCGGCCGCCGGTTACAGGTAGCCGCTGCCCGCCTCCTCGGCGAAGCGTGCCGGGTCGCCTTCCCAGACGACGCGGGCGTGCTCCAGCACATAGACGCGGTCGGCGTGCGGCAGGGCGAAGGTGACGTTCTGCTCGCCCAGCAGGACGGTGATGTCGGTGGTCTGGCGCAGCCGCTCCAGCGTCTTGGAGAGCAGTTCCAGGATGACGGGCGCGAGGCCCAGCGTCGGCTCGTCCAGGATCAGCAGCTTGGGCTGCATCATCAGCGCCCGGCCGATCGCCAGCATCTGCTGCTCGCCGCCCGACAGCGTGCGGGCGGCCTGGCCCTGGCGTTCCTGCAGGATGGGGAACAGCTCGAACAGCCAGGCGATCAGCCGCGTCGCTTCGGCGGGCGGGTTGTGCTGGCCGCCGAGGTCGAGATTCTCGCGGACGGTCATGTCGCCGAACAACTCGCGGCTTTCCGGGCATTGCACGATGCCACCGCGGGCGATCTGCGCGGGGGTGCGCCCGCCCAGGGACTCGCCGCGCCAGCTTACGGTGCCGGTGCTGGGCACCAGGCCGGAGATGGCGTTGAACAGCGTGGTCTTGCCGGCGCCGTTGAGGCCGACGACGGAGACGAATTCGCCCTCGCCGACGTGGATCGACACATCTTCCAGCGCCTGCGCCTTGCCGTAGAGTACGCTGAGGCCGCGCACATCCAGCAGGGGCGTGCGGCCCTTGCCCTCGCGGGCCGGGCGGGAGGCGGTTTCGATCTTGCCGCCGAGATAGACCCGCCGGACGGTCTCGTTGCGCATCACCTCCTCGGCGGAGCCTTCGGCCACGTATTCGCCGAGGTACATCGCCAGCACCCGGTCCACCAGGGCGGCCACGCCCTTAACGTTGTGGTCGACCAGAAGCACCGCATGCCCCTCGGAGCGGAAACTGGCGATAAGTGACGAGAAATCGGCCACTTCGGCGGCGGTCAGGCCGGCGAACGGCTCGTCCACCAGCACCACCTTCGGGTTGCGCGCGACCGCCTTGGCCAGTTCCAGCCGGCGCAGGTCGGCGAAGGGCAGGGTGCGCGGCAGGCGGTGCATCACCCCGGCCAGGCCGACGCGCGCGGCGATCTCCTCGGCGCGGCGGCGGACGTGCAGGTCGGCGACCAGCATCAGCAGGTTGTCGGGCAACAGGGCGAGAATGATATGTTCCAGCACCGTCTGGCGGTGCAACGGGCGGGCGTGCTGGAACACCAGCCCGATGCCGGCGCGGGCGATGCGGTGGGCCGGCCAGCCGGCGACATCGACCCCGTCCAGCTTAACCGAGCCGGCGTTCGGTTTCTCGATGCCCATGATGCACTTCATCACGGTGGACTTGCCCGAGCCGTTCGGCCCGATCAGGCCGAGGATCTCGCCGCCTTTGATCGAGAAGCCGATATCCTTCACCGCCACCAGCCCGCCGAACCGCTTGATCAGGCCGGAGACTTCCAGCATCGCGCTCATGACCGGCCCTCGCCGCGCTGGAGGATTCCGAGGAAGCCGCCGGGGAAGAACAGGATCACCACCAGGGCGATCGCCGACACCACGAAGGTGGACAACTGGCCGAGCGGGCGGAGGATCTCGCCGGCGACGATCAGGAAGATCGAGCCGATCGCGGCCCCCAGGATGGTGCGCCGGCCGCCCAGCACCGCGGCGATGATGACCTGCACGCCGATGGTGAGATCCACGACGGTGCCGACCGAGACGGTGCCGAGGTAAAAAATCAGCATGCCGCCGGCCAGGCCTGAGAACAGCGCGCTGACGCAGAACGCCGCCAGCTTGTGCTTGGTGACATTGAACCCCAGCGCCGAGGCCTCGATGGCATCCTGGCCGCTGGCCTGCAGGATCAGCCCGACCGGCGAGTTGGCCAGGCCGTACAGCAATCCGCCGCTGACCACCATGAATCCGAATGCGTACCAGTAGTTGGGGGCGGCATCGATCGCCAGCACGTCGGGGATGTCGAGCCCGATCTCGCCGCCGGTGGTGCCGGCGAACAGAACGATGAAGTTCTGTAGCAACAGCACGGCGACCAGCGTCACAAGGCCGAAATAGGGGCCGCTCAACCGCAGCGCGGGAACGGCCAGGATGGCGCCGCCGACCACGGCCGCCACCGCGCCGACAAACAGGCATACGGGGATCGGCCAGCCGGCGTAGTGGTTCAGCATGGCGGCGGTGTAGGCGCCGGTGCCGACCAGGAAGGTCGGTCCGAAATTGACCTCGCCGGCGAAGCCGAACAGCAGGTCCCATGCCATGGCGATGACGCCGTAATAGTAGGCCAGGGTCAACAGGCCGAGGATATAGCCACCAACGCCGAGCGGCAGCAGCGCCATGACCACCAATATGACCATGGTGGCGATGAATTTCGGGGATTTCAGCATCAAACGGCCCTAAACGGCAGAAGCATCATCATCATTATCGGCGCCCGAGCAGCCCCTGGGGGCGCAGATACACCACGACCACCAGCAGCAGCAGCACCGGCACGGTGCGGATGGACGGCGAGATCAGATAGGCGGTGAGGGTTTCGAGGTAGCCGACCACGTAGGCCGCAACCAGGGAGCCGGAGACGCTGCCCAGCCCGCCGAGCACGACGATCGAGAAGGCGCTGGCGGTCAGCGTGCCGGCATTGTCCGAGCTGACGCCAAGGAAGGCGCCCAGCAGCACGCCGGCGAGGCCGGCCAGCACGCCGTAGATGGCCCAGACGAGGATGTAGATACGAGACAGCTCGAAGCCCAGCAGGGTCAGGCCGCGCGGGTTGATCGACGCCGCCAGCAGGGTCTTGCCGGTGCGCGTGCGGTTGACCAGCAGCCACAGCAGCCCGATCGCGGCCCAGGAGATGGCCGCGGTGACGATCTCGTTGGTCGGGGTGCGCACACCGAGCAGGTTGACCACGCCCGGCAGCAGCGGGCGCACGGTCTTGGGGTTGTTGGTGAACAGGTAGGCCACCGCCTCCTGCAGCATGATCCCCCATAGCAGCGTGCCGGTGAGGACGAAGATTTCCTTCTCCTCGCCCGGAATGCTGCGCGAGGTCTGGATCGGGCGCACCACCAGCAGGTAGGTGGCGAACGCGGTGACCACCCCGGCGAGCACGCCAACCAGCGCCCCGCCATAGGGCCCGGCGCCATAGCTGCCGGCGAACAGCCAGGCGACCACGGCGGCAACCACCATGATGGCGCCATGCGAGAGGTTCAGCACGCCGGAGACGCCGAACATCAGCGTAAAACCGATCGCACCCAGCGCGTACAGGCTGCTGATCGCAAACCCGTCGATAAGAATTTGCAGTCCAAGCATCAGGTTTTCATGATCCCGAAAATATCCCGCCGGATTGGGCCAGCCCGTGCGATGCCGGCGGGG
>MKWE01000052.1:4233-9704 GCA_001899585.1 Rhodospirillales bacterium 70-18 | reverse complement strand
CCGGTTACTGGCCCAGCTTCACGAACTTCGGGAACGCCAGCTTGGCGGTGCCCGCCGAGCTCGGCCACACCGTGACCTGCTTGCCGTCCTGCCACTGCTCCATCAGCCCGGTGATGTAGCCGGGGGCAACTTTCATGCCGTGGGTGAACTGGCTGTCGCGGCCGAGGAACACGATGCGCCCGAGCGTGCCGACATAGTCGGTCTTTTCCATCTCGGCGACGATCTTGTCCGCGTCGGTGCTGCCGGCTCGCTTGATGGCGTCGGCGAACATGTAGACATCGTCATAGGCAGTGTAGCCGGAATAGGCCGGGGTGACACCATATTTCGCAGTATACTTCTTGGCGAACGGGATGGTCTTGGGCGAGACAGCCACGTCCGGCGCGGAGGCCATCTGGAACACCACGCCATTGGCGGCGCCGTTGGTGTCTTTCCAGAAGGTGCTGCTGGTGGCCTGGCTGGAGACGCCGAACATCGGGATCGGCACCTGCTGCTGCTGCCATTGCACGGTCGGCTGCACGCCCACATGGCTGATGCCGGTGACGATGACATCCGGCTTCTCGCCTTCGATCTTGTTGAAGATCGGGGTGAAGTCGGTGGTGTCCGGCGACAGGCGGATATGGTCGATCACCTTGACGCCGATCTGCGGCAGGCACTTCAGATATTCGTTGTCCAGCGGCAGGGTCCAGGCGGCGTCCTCGCTCATCACCACCGCGGTCTTGGCCTTCATGTCCTTGACCAGCAACTGCTTGCCGGCCTCGCACACCGAGTCGGCGATCTGGGTGGAGGCGAGATAGCCGTGGAAGACGTATTTCAGATGGTCGTAGTCGTTGTGCACGCGCTTGGTGATGTCGTCGCTGGCGGCACCAGGTGTGATCATCGGCATCTTGAGCCGCCCGGCCCACGGCTCCAGGGCCAGCACCACCTCGCTGATATAGCTGGCGATCACGGCCGATACCTTGTCTTCGCTATGCGCGCGCTGGAAGGCGCGCACGGCGTCGGCAGCGGAGTTGTGGTCGTCGTACACGACGATTTCGATCTTGCGGCCGTTCACGCCGCCGGCGGCGTTGATCTCGTCCGCGGCAAGCTGGGCGGCCTTGGGAATCGAGGCGCCGCCGATCGCCGAGGTCTCGGCGATGACGCCGAACTTGATCGGGTCGGCCGCGCGTGCCGTAGCCGGCAGGCACAACCCGGCGGCAAGCAACGCGCCCAGCAAGCCGCCGCGCATAGTTGTTTCGATAGGTTGCCTCATCCCTTTTGACCCCGTTTGATTTTGGTTGATTTGCCATGGTCGCGAACTGCGGCGAGGCCGCGTTGCTCGCAACGGCATTTACACAGTGTCACACGCATGCAGGCGGATGGCAACGCGGGGTGTGACCCAAACGGGCGAATTGCCGGAGGATTTTCGAGAATTCGATGTGCGGCGCTGATATTGTCACGAAGACGGGTCGAATGTAGATCGGATCAGTTCGACGCAGTTCCGGGCCTGTCCGCTGCGCCCGGTTCGCGGACACGATGTCGTCATTGTGCGGTGCCTGCCGGCTGCGCTAGCGTCGCACGTGCCCGGCGACTCTGTCGCCTATGCACAACGAAAGGGCCCGCAGGGCCGACAAAAACGCACGGTGGCTCACGCGGCACACCGGCACTCCGAAGGGAACGGCCATGACCGATGACAGAGTGCGTACCACGTCCGAGCGGCGGCGCTTTCTTCAGCTCGCCGGGCTTTCCGCTGGCGCAGCGACCGCCGCGCTGGGAGGCTTCGGCATCAGTCCCGCGCTGGCGGGCGAGGTTGCCGGCCGTTCCGGCAAGCCACTGAAGGCCGCCTTCTCCAACGCCGGCCTGCAGGCCACCTGGTGCGCTCAGGGCAAGCGCGCCGCCGAGTACTGGGGCAAGCTGTACAACGTCGAGGTCACCTGGTTCGACGGTGAACTCTCCGCCCCCAAGCAGCGCGCGGCGATCGACAACATGGCCTCGCAGAAATGGGATTTCGTGGCGATCCAGGCGTTCGGCATCGGCACGCTGACCGCACCGGTCAACAAGATGATCGATGCCGGCATCCCGGTGATCGATATGGACACGCTGATCGCGCCGCTGGCCGGCATCAACGTCCATAGTTTCATCTCGCCGGACAACGAGTTCATGGGCGCCTCGGTCACCCAGTCGCTGGTCGATGCGATGAACGGCACCGGCAACATCGTCATGACCCAGGGGGCGCTGGGCCACACCGGCGCGCAGGGCCGTGCCCGCGGCTTCGAGTCGGTGGTGAAGAAATTCCCCAACATCAAGGTGCTGGACACCCAGCCCGCGGATTGGGACGTGACCAAGGTGGCGCGCATCTGGGAGACGCTGCTGAACAAGTACCCCAAGATCGACGCTGCCTATTTCCACAACGACGACATGGCGCTGGCCGCGTACAACGTGATGAAGGCGCATAACCGCACCGGCATCCTGATCGGCGGCTGCGATGCCATGCCCCCGGCGCTGGCCGCCGTGCAGGACGGGCGGATGCACGCCACCGTGCGCAACCCGTCCTGCCGCATCCATGGCGGCGCCATCATCGCCGGCGTCGCCGCGGTGGTGTCGGGCGAGAAGACGGGTACCGGTGGGATTCCGAAGAACATCGTCGCCGACGGGCCGGTGGTCACCAAGGACAACGCCCCCGGCATGATGTGGATGGAGGATCACTTCCTGATCTGAGGCGGTTGCCCGTGGCCCCGCTGCTTGAGCTGTCCGGGATCTCCAAGGCGTTCGGCGGCGCGGTCGCCCTGCGGGGGATCGACTTCGTCCTCGAACCTGGGGAGATCCATGGGCTTGTCGGCGAGAATGGCGCCGGCAAGTCCACGCTCATGAAGATCATCGCCGGCGTTCATCACGGCTTCGGCGGCACGATGCGCATGGGCGGCCAGCCCGTGCGCTTCGCCTCGCCAGCCGATGCGCTGGCCGCCGGCATCGGCATGGTGCATCAGGAGTTGTCGGCCGTCGGTTCGCTCACCGTGGCGGAGAACGTCTATCTCGGCGTCCAGCCGACCAACCGCTTCGGGCTGGTCGATTGGAAGGCGATGCTGCGTGGTGCGCGCGCGCAACTCGACAGCCTCGGCATCGATGTCGATCCGCGCGCCGAGATGGGCTCGCTGTCGCTCGGCGTGCAGCAGCTCATCGAGCTCAGCCGCGTGCTGTTCTCGGGCGCGCGCATCATCATCCTCGACGAGCCGACCTCCGCCCTGTCGCCGCCGGAGGTGGAGCGGCTGTTCGGCGTGCTGCGCCGGCTGCGCGACGATGGCCGCAGCCTGATCTTCATTTCCCACTTCCTGGACGACGTGCTTGCCATCTGCGACCGCGTCACCGTGTTCCGCAACGGCAGCAAGGTGGCCGAGGCTGCCGCCGCGGAGGTGGACAAGCACTGGCTGATCGACCGCATGATCGGCGGCGCGCACGGCGAGATCAGCGGCGGCTATACCGGGGAGGTAGTGCTGGACAGCCGGCCGGAGGCGGCGGTGGTGCTGGCCACCGAGGGGCTTGGCCGCACCGGCGCGTATCAGGACATCTCGCTGCGGGTGCGCGCCGGCGAGGTGCTCGGCATCTACGGCTATCTCGGCGCCGGGCAACTCGACCTCGCGCGCGCCCTGTTCGGCAAGGTGCCGGCCCAGCGCGGCCGCATCAGCATCGACGGTCGCCAGGTGGCGCTGACCAGCACCGCGCGCGCCCGCGCGGCCGGCATGGCGTTCGTGCCGGAAAGCCGCCGCAGCATGCTGTTCGCGCAGGAGCCGGTGTTCAAGAACATCAGCATCAGCATCTTGCGGCGGATCGCCCGCCTGCTGCTGCGCCCCGCCGCCGAGCGCGCCATCGCCGAGAGGCATGCCGCCAGCCTGAACATCCGTCCGCCGCAGGTGGACCGTCCGCTCGGCTCCCTATCGGGCGGCAACCAGCAGAAGGTGGCGCTTGCCCGCTGGCTCACCCACCTGCCGCGCGTGCTGGTGCTGAGCGAGCCGACCCGCGGCATGGATGTCGGCGCCAAGGACGACGTGGTGCGCATCATCCGCGCGCTGCGGGCGCACGGCATCGGCATCATCGTCGTCTCGGCCGAGCCGGAGACGGTGCTGTCGCTGGCCGACCGCATCCTGGTGATGAAGAAAGGCCGCGTGGTGCACGAATTCGCCGGCGTGGCCGTCAGCAAGGACCGCCTGCTGGCGGCCGCATAGGAACCCCACGATGCCCCATGGCGCCGACGACGCGATGCGTGCCCGCCGGCCGGCTGGAGCGCTGGCCTGGACCCGTGCGCGGCTGCGCAATATCGCACCGTTCGCCACCCTGATCTTCCTGGTGGTGTTCTTCTCGCTCGCCAGCCCGTCCTTCGTCTCCACGGGCAATGTCGCCAACATTCTCACCCAGGTTTCGGTCACCGGCATCATGGCGGTCGGCCTCACCTTCGTGATCCTGTGCGCGGAGATCGACCTGAGCGTGGCCAGCGTAGCCAACGCCACCGGCATCGTGGTCGCCTTTTTCACCTTGCAGGATGCCAGCGTCAGTATCGCCAACGTGCCGGTGGCGGGCTGGCTGGCCATCGCCATCGCGCTGGCGGCGTGTGCCGGGCTTGGCTTGGTCAACGCCTTCGGCATCACCCGCATCGGCATCCCGTCGTTCATCATGACGCTGGCGATGCTGCAGATCGGCGCCGGCATCTGCGCGTTGCTGGTGCGCGGGCAGATCGCCTATGCGGTGCCGCCGCTGATCGTGACGCTGGGCAGCAAATCCCTCGGCCCGGTGCCCTGGATCGTGGTCGTCGCAGCCCTGGTGCTGCTGGCCGGCCACCTCGTGCTGACCTACACGCGCTTCGGCCGCTACGTCTACATGGTGGGCGGCAACCGGGAGGCCGCGGAATATTCGGGCGTGAACGTGCGGCTCATCATCTCGGCCGTGATGGTCATCTCGGCGGTGTGCTCGGGCGTCGCCGGCATGCTGGGGGTGGCCTATTTCGGCAGCGCGCAGCAGAACGAGTTCGACACCTACCTGCTGGACTCCATCTCGGCGGTGGTGGTCGGCGGCACCAGCCTGTTCGGCGGCCAGGGCGGCATCGGCAACACCATCATCGGGCTGTTCGTGCTGGGGGTGCTGAACAACGGGCTGGACCACGTGAATATCGACAGCTTCCTCAAGATACTGATCCGCGGCGTGATCCTGCTGGTCGCGCTGGTGATCAACGTCTACGCCCAGCGCATGCGCGCCACCTCCGCCTCGGCCGACGCGGGCTGAGCGTGCCGCCGGAATGGTTGACGAGGGGGGAGGGGGAGAATAGACGAACGGGGAACGGCCGGCGGGGCGTGGCGCAGCCTGGTAGCGCGCGTGTTTTGGGTACACGAGGCCGCCGGTTCGAGTCCGGCCGCCCCGACCACATCCCCGGCCGGTGACCGGGCGCTGCGACGGTCCGCTACGGCGGCACAATATGGAGTGGACGATGAAGGCGCGGATTTTCCGGC
>MKWE01000052.1:0-4172 GCA_001899585.1 Rhodospirillales bacterium 70-18 | reverse complement strand
GTCGTCCGAGCCACGGCGCGCGGACCCCCTGATGGGCTGGATCGGTGGTGCCGACACGCAGACCCAGGTCCGCCTGACATTCCCGACCCGCGATGAGGCCGTCGCCTATGCCGAGCGGCAGGGCGTGCCCTACGATGTGGAACTGCCGCGGGAGCGAAAGATGAAGCCCAAGGCCTATGCCGACAATTTCAAATTCGGCCGGACCGAAAACTGGACCCACTGACCCGGGCGCCGGTTGGTCCATCCGTGGGCGCCCTTAGCTCAGATGGATAGAGCAACAGCCTTCTAAGCGGAATTTGGCGTTTCTCACCGCAAACCATGGCTCTTCTAACGACCAGAAAACACTTATTGTTTCCGCCGAAAGATACCAATAGCTGCCCACCCTAACCCCCTGCTATCCTGCCTCCTGGCGGGATAAAGGCGGGATAAATTATGCGTATCACTGACATCCAGGTGCGCAACCTTCCGGCTCCCGAAAAGGGGTCAAAGGTCTATTACGATGACACGCTGAAGGGGTTCGGCGTCCGGGTATCGAATGCCGGCACCAAGGCATTCATCCTGGCCACCGGGAAGAACCGGGACCGCACCACCATAGGCCGCTACCCGACTATCTCCTTGGCCGAGGCGCGCGATGTTGCCAAGAAGCTGATGGCAGAGCGCACGCTTGGTCGGCACCAGGCGCGCAATACGACGATGGGTGCTGCCCTGGACCAGTTCACTGAAGAGCACGTCTCGAAGCTCGCCCAAAGCACGAAGAGTGAGATTGAACGGCTTTTTACCAAACACCTCGCGAAGCTGCGGGCAGTGAAGCTGGACGACGTATCGACGCAGGATTTCACCAAGATCACTGCGAAGCTGGCTCCCTCAGAGGGGGAGCACCTTCATCGCGCCACGAAGACATTCTTCAGATGGTGTGTAGCGCGGCGGATGATCCCTCACTCGCCGCTAGAGGGCATTCGCCCTCCTTCAAAGTGGACACCGAGAGAGCGGGTATTGAGCGACGAGGAACTGAGAGCAATCTTCAAGGCTCTTGGTGATGATAGGTTCAGCAGCATAGTCCGTTTGCTCATTCACCTTGGGCAGCGGAGGACTGAGACTGCAAGCATAGTTCCCATTTGGGTGAAGGACGACATCCTAACGATACCGAAGGACGTGACGAAGAACCGCCGGGAGCACTCGATACCAATCACGGAAAGTGCCAAGGCGATCGTGCCGCTGCTTGCACCGTTCAACGGCTGGAGCAAAGCCAAGGTGGCGCTCGACAAGGACGCCAAGATTGCGCCTTGGACCCTGCACGATCTGCGCCGCACTTTTGCCACCGGGCTACAGCGGCTTGGTGTTCGGTTGGAAGTGACTGAAGCACTCCTCAATCATGTGAGTGGCACCAAGGGCGGCATCGCAGGGGTGTATCAGCGCTACAACTGGATGCCCGAGATGCGGGCGGCCTTGAGGCTGTGGGAAAACCATTTGCAATCGCTTCTTCCCAAAGAGTAGCGTCTCCGAGCCGGTAAAACCCGGGCCGTCATGACGGCTCCTTCCAAGGAGATCGTTATGATGGACGACCCAGACGCTATTTTCTGGAGCAAGGCGAAGGTACGAGCTGTTACCGGACTGTCCGAAGCCGAGCAGGAGCGAAAGAGGCGTGCCGGGACGTTTCCGCAGTTGATCGTGTTGAGCGACAACGCGAACGACCCACAAGCCAGAGTCGCGTATATCAAGGCCGAGGTACTAGAATGGTGCAGGAACCGGCCGCGCCGTCCGACTAGGCTGCCTCCTCACGATGACTCTGATGGGGAGCGCCCTACCCCGCCTAGCTAGCGGGACAGCCCCCACCCTCACCAGGTGGGGGTTTCTTTGTGCCGAACCGCTACCATACCGAGCTACCACACCGATACCACCTAGTATGGTAATCCACATATGGAGCGAAGCAAGCACATGCGGCGAGGAACGCCTTGATATAGGCCACCTTTCTCAACCGTTCCCGCACAAACAGTGGCCCCGCTAACGCGTGACCTCTTATGCTTGCGTTCCTCTCCTATCGTCCTTCCACTTACCACCCCCTATGAGGGGGCGGGATATCTTGAGTTAGTACAACTACAAGCTATCCCTTCCCTCCCGTTGGGGATCGCATAAGAGGTCACGCCTTGCGGCGGACCACTGTTTGATGCGGGGACCGCTCGCCCACCCGATTGCCGCGCACCGTCCACCCTGCGCGACTTGAACAATGTACAATGACCTTGGACCGTTCTTTCTTTCGCGGTCGGCGGTCCGCATCCGTTTGCGAGTTGCAAAACGCACGACGAACTTTCGGCCGGCCGCCGACCCAACATGAAAATCGGAATCGACATTTTAACAAAGCAACCGCTCGAAATTTCGACCGATGCGCTGCGACGCCACATTTACATTATCGGAAAGTCTGGCGTCGGGAAGAGTGCGCTGCTGCGCAACATGCTGGTCGACCTCATCACCGAGGGCTACGGCGTGGCGCTGCTGGACCCTCACGGGGACCTGGCCGAGAGCGTAGCAGACGCCATACCCCAACGACGGACCGACGACGCCATCTACTGGGAGCCCTTCGACCTCACCCACACGATCGGATACAATCCCCTATCGGACATTGCCAAGGACATGAGACCGCTTGTCTCTGAGAATGTCCTATCAGCGTTCTCCCATGTGTGGGGGCTGTCCAACCAGCACACGCCGCGGTTGCTCCACATTCTGCGCAACTGCCTACGTCTCCTATTGGACAACCCAGGCACGTCCCTGATCGACATTCAAAGACTTCTCACGGACAAGCGCTTTAGGACAGAGTTACTCAGACAGTGCGAGGACGCGACCGTTCGCACATTTTGGGAGGACGAGTTTGCCGGCTGGAATGACCGGCAGAGAGGAGAGTACATCGCCTCCCTTTAGAACAAGGTCGGCGCTTTGGTCTCCAACCCAGCCATGCGCAACATCCTCGGCAGCGAGAGCAAGCTCCACCCCGACCGGATCATGAACACCGGAAAGGTGCTGATAGTGAACCTCAGCAAGGGGAGGATGGGGGAGGAGAGCAGTGCGCTGCTCGGGGCCTTGTTGGCGACCGCTTTCGCACAGGCGGCCCACGGGAGGGCCGCCATGGCGGAGGAGAAGCGGCGCGACTTCGCGTTGGTGATCGATGAATTTCAAAACTTCACCACCACCGCTTTCGCGCAAATCCTCTCGGAGGCCCGCAAGTACCGCCTCAACCTGGTAGTGGCCCACCAGTTCATGTCGCAGGTGCCGGATTTCCTACAGGACGCGGTGATCGGCACGGCGAACACAACCATCGTCTTCCGGTGTGGCGCGAACGACGCGTCGTTGTTGGCGTCGGAGCTGGACATGGACCAACCTCGACGATTGAAGAACCTGCCCAACTACCAAGCACTGGTGCGCACGATCGAGGGTGATGCGCCCGGGAACACGACACAGATTGTTACCTGCCCTCCCGCGGCGCCACTAGGACGCTTGCAGAAGGTTCGAAACCGAACTCGTGCGAGATATGCAAGGAAACTATTGACTCGTTGACGCTTGGGCCTTCACGTTTGCATCGGGAGGTTGCCGTGAATGCCATAGGAGTTCTCCTTGCGATAATTGTCATCGCACCTCTGGTCATCACCGGCGGCATCGCCGTCGCTATGGTTCTCCCGTTGATTCTGCCGATATGGGGAATGTACTGGCTGTTTACTACTCGGCATGAATTCAAAGAAGGTGAACGAGTCCGCCTCTTCTACTTGTTCGTAGGTGTGCAGTTTGTTTTCCCGCTTTTTTATCTGAGCATGATACCAGTGACCTACCTTGTCATATGGTGGCTGGTACTTCTCGCCATCGTTGGCGCGTGGATGTTGTTTCATCCGTATTTTCGCGCAAATGCTCTCTACGCTGAGAAGCTCGCAGAGTGGAATGCGATCAAACGAATCACACCGGAGGATGCAACCACACGATACAACGCAAAGGTGTATTTCACAGACAATGACTGGCTCAATATGTTCGTGCAGAGCGTGTCCGCCGACATATACAAGCAGGCGTACTTCGAGGCGGAATTTCCCCTGCAATCGATCGCATTTGATCTCAAATACGATCACATCCAGCTTGATGCCTGGAAGAAGGTAATAGCCGACTTCAAACCCCAGGGAACGGACGACGAGAAAAAG
>MKWE01000051.1:274444-363790 GCA_001899585.1 Rhodospirillales bacterium 70-18 | reverse complement strand
TGATTTTCTTAGTGGTCTCTAACTCCTTCGTGTCCAAAAATCTCTTGACCTTTGCCTTCGGAGGGCGACGCTCTATCCAGCTGAGCTACGGGTCCAACGCCGCCCTCATAGCGCGAAAGCGCGGCGAGTGAAAGTGCGGTTCAGGCGGTGCCGTGCAGCCATGCGGCGGCGGCGGCTTCGGCGCCCGAGGGGAGCGGCGCGGCCGGGTTGGCGATCCAGGCGATGATGTCGCCGATCGGCACGGCGCGCTCCAGGTCGCGCAGCAGCATGTGGTAGCCGGCGGGGTAGAAGGCACGGCGCGCCGGGCCGGGGGGCAGGTGGCGCCACATGGCGCGGGTGGCGTCCGGCGGGATCAGCTGGTCGTGGCCGCCATACATGAACAGGCCGGGGGCGGTGAAACGCGGCGCCGCCGCCTGGGCCAGGTCCATCAGGTCCACCAGCCCGCGAATCGTGTCGAAGCGGGTGTCCTTGATGGTCAGCGGGTTGCGGCCCAGCGCGATCAGTGCCTCGCGGTTGTCGCTGGCCAGGATGCGCAGCGGCGGCGGCGGGCGGGCGGCGGTCAGCCCCGGCACGAAGGTGGCCGCCGCCCACAACCCCACGCGCAGGAACAGATTCATCCACGCCCGCCCCCATACCGCCGGCGCGACCAGCACATAGGCGGCGCCGGCCGGCGCCCGCGCGGTGGTGGCAAGGCGCATCAGCACCGCGCCGCCCATGCTCTCGCCCATCAGCACCAGCTTGGCGCCGGGGTGGCGCCGCCGCAGCAGACGGGCCATCTCGGCGGCGTCGTCCACCAGCGCCGCGCTGCCGGGCCACAGCCCGCGGCCGGGGGCGATGCCGAAGCCGCGCTGGTCGGGGGCGTAGACCGCGAGGCCGGCGGCGGCGAACACCGGGGCCGGCAGCGCCCAGGCGTCGCGGCTGTCGTTGAAGCCGTGCAGCGCCAGCACCACCGTCCGCACCGGCCCGTCCGGCAGCCAGGCGCGATAGGGCAGGCGCGCGCCGTCCGAGACGGTGAAGAACCCGTCGGCCAGCGCGGTCGGCCCGGCGCGCGGCCCCACCGGGGCCATGGCGCTGACGCAGCCGGCCAGCCCCAGCGCCACCCCACCCAGCAGCAGCGCGCGCCGGCCCAAAGCAGGGCTGGTGGGCGGCGCGGGCGCGGGCGAGGTTGAAACCATGCGCGGCATGGCTATCATACGCGGCCCCCATCGCTCCAGATGCGGGCCCTCGATCTTGCTCCATCTAAGGACAGCAAATGCCGGACGGCGCCGCCAAACCGACCGAAATCATCCATGTCGACGACCGCACGGTCGCCTGCGACGGCGGGGACGGGGCGCTGGGGCATCCGCGCGTGTTCCTGCGCATCGCCGACCGGCAGGTGATGTGCCCCTATTGCTCGCGCCTGTACGTGCTGAACGAGGGCGCGGGCGACGGCGCGGGCCATTGAGGTGACCGCCGCGCCGGCGGGGTCGGACATGCGCCTGGTCCTGATCGACGGGTCAGGCTTCATTTTCCGCGCCTTCCACGCCCTGCCGCCGATGACGCGGCCGGACGGCACGCCGGTGAACGCGGTGTTCGGCTTCACCAACATGCTGGCGCGGCTGCTGAAGGAGCATACCGGCACCCATATCGCGGTGATCTTCGACGCCGGGCGCCACACCTTCCGCAACCGGCTGTACGACCAGTACAAGGCCCATCGGCCCGAACCGCCGCCCGAGCTGGTGCCGCAATTCGCCCTGGTGCGCGCGGCCACCGCGGCGTTCGGCGTCGCCTCGATCGAGCTGGCGGACTGGGAGGCCGACGACCTGATCGCCAGCTACGCCCTCGCCGCCACCCAGGCGGGCGGGCGGGCGATCATCATCTCTTCCGACAAGGACCTGATGCAGCTGGTCCGCCCGGGCGTGGAGATGCAGGACCCGATCAAGCAGAAGCCGATCGGCCCGGCCGAGGTGGTGGAGAAGTTCGGCGTGCCGCCCGAAAAGCTGATCGACGCCCAGGCGCTGATCGGCGACGCGGTGGACAACGTGCCCGGCGTGCCCGGCATCGGCCCCAAGACGGCGGCGCAGTTGATCGGCGAATTTGGCGACCTGGAGGGTATCCTGGCCGCCGCCCCGGCCATGAAGCCCTCCAAGCGGCGGGATCTGCTGATCGAGCATGCCGAGGCCGCCCGGCTGTCTCGCGTGCTGGTCACCCTGCGCGAGGACGCGCCGCTGCCCGAGCCGCTGGAGGCGCTGGCCGCGCGCGAGCCGGACCGCGCCGCGCTGTCCACCTGGCTGACCGAGCAGGGCTTCCGCAGCACCATCGCCCGGCTGGGGCTGGACGGGCCGGGCGAGGCGCCGCGCCCGCATGCAGCCCCGATCGGGCTTCAAGGACAGTTGGCCTTCGCCCCCCCGGCCGCGGCTCCCCAGGCTGCGCCGGCGCCGCAGGCCAGCGGGACCGCGTTCGGCCCCTACGCCTGCGTCACCACCGAGGCCGCGCTGGCCGAATGGATCGCCGAGGCGAGCCGCGCCGGCGTGGTGGCGGTGGACACCGAGACCGACGGGCTGGACGCCATGCGCGCCAACCTGGTCGGCCTGTCGCTCGCCACCGCCGCCGGCCGTGCCTGCTACGTGCCGCTGCGCCACGAGGCGGCAGGCGAACAGATCGCGCCGGACGCGGCGGTGGCGGCGCTCGCGCCGCTGCTGGCCGACCCCGGCGTGCTGAAGGTGTTCCAGAACGCCAAGTTCGACCTGCTGATCCTGACCCGCGCCGGGGCGCCGCAGGCCACGCCGCTGGACGACACCATGGTGATCTCCTTCGCCATGGAGGCCGGGTTGCACGGCCACGGCATGGACGAGTTGTCCGCCCTGCATCTGGGCCACACGCCGGTCAGCTACGACAGCGTCACCGGCACCGGCCGCGCCCGGCTGCCCTTCGCGCAGGTGCCGCTGGACCGCGCCACCAACTATGCCGCCGAGGATGCGGACGTGACCCTGCGGCTGTGGCAGGCGCTGCGCCCGCGGCTGCGCGAGGCCAAGGCGCTGACACTGTATGAGAACGTCGATCGCCGGCTGATCCCGGTGCTGCTGGACATGGAACGCGCCGGCGTGAAGGTGGACGCCGACGATCTGCGCGCCATGTCGGCCGATTTCGAGGCGCGGATGGCGGTGATCGAGCAGGACATCCACCGCCTGGCCGGCGAGCCCTTCAACGTCGCCAGCGCCAAGCAGCTGGGCGAGGTGCTGTTCGACCGGATGGGCCTGCCCGGCGGCAAGCGGATGAAAACCGGCGCCTGGGGCACCGACGCCTCGGTGCTGCAAACCCTCGCCGACCAGGGGCAGGAACTGCCGGCGCGGGTGCTGGAATGGCGGCAGCTCGCCAAGCTGAAATCCACCTATGCCGACGCGCTGGTGAGCCAGATCAACCCCGAGACCCACCGCGTGCACACCAGCTTCGCCATGGCGGTGGCCAGCACCGGACGGCTTTCCTCCACCGATCCGAATTTGCAGAACATCCCGATCCGCACCGAGGAAGGCAGCCGCATCCGCCGCGCCTTCATCGCCGAGCCCGGCCATGTGCTGGTCAGCGCCGACTACTCGCAGATCGAACTGCGGCTGCTGGCCCATGTGGCCGACATCCCGGCGCTGAAGGCCAGCTTCGCGGCCGGCGAGGACATCCATGCCCGCACCGCCAGCGAGGTGTTCGGCGTGCCGATGGCCGGCATGGACCCGATGACGCGGCGGCGGGCGAAAGCGATCAATTTCGGCATCATCTATGGCATTTCCGCCTTCGGACTGGCCCGCCAGTTGCAGATCGAGCCCGGTGAGGCGCGCGCCTATATCGATGCCTATTTCCAGCGCTACCCCGCCATCCGCACCTACATGGAGCGCACCCGCGAGGAGGCGCGCATCGCCGGCTATGTGCTGACCCCGTTCGGCCGGCGCTGCTGGATCGCGGGCATCGCCGACAAGAACCCGGCCCGGCGCGGCTATGCCGAGCGCCAGGCCATCAACGCGCCATTGCAGGGCGGCGCCGCCGACATCATCAAGCGCGCCATGATCCGCCTGCCCGCCGCCCTGCGCGACGCCGGGCTGACCGGCCGCATGCTGTTGCAGGTGCACGACGAATTGCTGTTCGAGGTGGCGGAGGCCGAGGCCGAACGCACCGCCGCCGTGGCCCGCGAGGTGATGGAGGCGGCGGCCACGCTCTCGGTGCCGCTGGTGGTGGAAACCGGCACCGGCCGCAACTGGGCGCAGGCGCACTGACGAATGGTACTATTGGATTAGGCTGAATCGGCCTTTTTCATCAATCCAATGATGCGTCATACGCATCTTATGGAAACAAAGCCCCAAACCGATTTCGTCCGCGCCCGCCGCATGCATGAGCGGGGCCGGTATGACGAGGCCACCATCCACGCGGTGCTCGATGCCGCGCCGGTCTGCCATGTCGGCCACCTGATCGACGGGCGGCCGGTGGTGATCCCAACGTTCCACTGGCGTGATGGTGATGTCGTATACTGGCACGGCAGCGCCGCCAGCCGGATGCTGCGCGCCAATGCGCGGGGCGAGGAGGTGTGCCTGACCGCGACCCTGCTCGACGGCTTCGTGCTCGCCCGCTCGGGGTTCCATCATTCGGTCAATTACCGCGCGGCGATGTGCTTCGGCGTGCCGCGGCTGGTGACCGACACCGCGGAGAAGCTGGGCGCGCTGAAGGGCTTCATGGAGCGGCTGTTCCCCGGCCGCTGGGATGGGCTGCGCCCGATCACCGCGCAGGAGCTGAAGGCGACCTCGGTGCTGGCGCTGACCATTTCCGAGGCATCGGCCAAGCTGCGCGACGCCCCGCCGGGCGACGACCCCGGCGACGAGACCTGGCCGATCTGGGGCGGCGTGCTGCCGGTGCATCTGGCCGCCGGGGCGCCGCAACCCGACCGCTACGCCACCGCCGACCAACTTCCGCCGGCCACGCCGTTTACTTGACGCCGCGCCCGGCGCTTCGCCGCAGCCGAGGTTTGGGCGGCGGGGTGGTGGCGTCCAGCAAGGCGTGCAGCCCGGCCACCGTCTCGGGCGGTAGGCGGTGGATGGTCTGGGCGAGGCGGTTGGCCAGGGCGGTCTGCTCCGGCGTCAGGCCGGCGGTGTCCACCACCACGCGCGGATGCGACAGACGGGCGAGGTGCGCCAGCTCCTCCGCCTGGTCCCAGATCAGGCCGAACATGTCGCAGACCTGATGCACCAGCCCGGTGCTCGGCGCGCCGCGCTTGCCATGCTCCAGCGCCGAGAGATAGGCGGGCGAAACCTGCAACTGCGCGGCAAGCTGGGTCAGCGTCATGCCGCGATCGGCCCGCAGGGCGCGCAGGCGGGCGCCGAAGGGGGTCATCGGGGAGGACAGCCGGAAGACAGAAAGGTCTTCTTTTTGTGAACAAAAACAAGCAAAAAAACTTTATTCGTTTGGGGTGGTACCCGTTTTCCACCCCTCTGCACCAAAACGAATGAAAGTTTTTTGGTTCTTTTTTTCAAAAAAGAACCTCCTTCACCTGACCCGCCGCAACAACAACCGCACCGACCCCGGATTGGCCGCGTGCGGATGGCTGGCTGCCAGCACCAGCGGGCGCAACGCCGGCAGGTTCAGCCACAGCGGGAACTCCCGCCGCAGCACGCCGCCGCCCTCGCCGCTGCCGCGGCCGGTGATCACCTCCACGCAGCGCACATGGTCGGCATGGGCCGTGTGCAGGAAGTGGTGCAGGGCATGGAAGGCGCGCTGCGCGGTGCGGCCGTGCAGGTCCAGCGTGCGGCTGGGCGCCAGCTTGCCGGCGCGGAACCTGTTCCATGTGGAATTGTCCAGCCCACCCGGCTGGTTGCCGACCGCCAGCGTGGCCGGCATCGCCGCCGATGCCCGTGACGGCGCCGGCAGGGCCGGGCGCGGCGCAGGGTCGGGCGGCGGCAACTCGGCGGGCAGCTCGGGCACGGCGCGGCCGGGCAGCACATGCACCTGGCGGGCGAACAGGGCCCAGGTGGCGCGATCCGCCTCGCTCAGCCCCTTCCGGCGCGCCATAGCCACATCAGGCCGCCGCCAGCGCCGCGGGGTCGTCGTCCACCAGCACCACATGCAGCCGGCGCGGGCCATGCGCGCCCAGCTCCAGCGTGGATTCGATGTCCGCCGAGCGCGACGGCCCGGTGACCAGCATGACGTTGCGCGGCATGAAGCCGCCGGTCAGCGCGTCATGCCGCTCGGCGCGCAGCAGGTCCCACGCCTCCTCGAACGCGCCGACCACCCGGCTGGCGCGCAGCACCACGATGGCCGTGTCGCCCAGCAGGTTCAGCGTGGTCGGCCGCTCCGGCGCGGCGGGCAGCATCAGCGTGCCGGTCTCGGCCACCGCCGCGTAGCCGTGCTGCACGCACACCAGGTCGCTGGCCTGCGCCCGGCCGACGCGGATTTGCAGCATCGGGCGCTCGGACCAGGGCACGGCATCGGTCAGTTCGGGATGCGGCGCCATGGCGAAGTCGGTCGGCAGGTTCTGCCCCGAGAGATAGTCGGCCACCGCCGCCGGCACCTCGGCCAGGGAGGCCACGCGCGCGACGCTGCCGAACTCCTTCTCCACATTGGCAATGAACAGCGCCACCTGCGCCGGCCGCGCCACACGCGAGCGGGCGGGCACCAAGTGGCGCGGATGGGCGGCCATGCGGGCGCGCAGGGCCATCGCCTGGTCCTCGGGCAAGGCGCCGCGCTTCAGGCCGCGGCGAATGGCGGCCAGCATCTGGTCCTTGCTCATCGCGGAAATCCAGTCTCGCGCATCACACCCGCCCCGCCCGTTGCTCGCGCGCATAACGGGCGAAGAAGGTCTCGCCCTCCGGCGCCGGCAGGTCGCGCCCGTCGGTCCAGCCGCCGGCGAAGGGCAGGCTGGTAAACCGGCCGCGCTTGCGCCCCAGCAGCCCCAGCCCCCAGGCCGCCACCCGCGTCACCGCGCGGTACATCGCCGGCCGCCGCGCGAACCAAGCCCATACGCCCAGGTTGGTGCGCATGGCACTTGGCGTCAGGTGCCGCTCGAATTCGCGCTCCCGCCAGTGGCGCATCAGCTTGGGCAGCGGGATCTTCACCGGGCAGACGCTCTCGCACTTGCCGCAGAAGGTGCTGGCATTGGGCAGGTGCCCGGCCTTGTCCACCCCGGTCAGCGCCGGCGTCAGCACGCTGCCCATCGGGCCGGGATAGACCCAGCCATAGGAGTGGCCGCCGACCGCGAAATACACCGGGCAATGGTTCATGCAGGCCGCGCAGCGGATGCAGCGCAGCATCTCCTGGAACTCGGTGCCGATCATGCCGGAGCGGCCGTTGTCGAGCAGCACCACGTGGTATTCCTCCGGCCCGTCCAGGTCGCCGGGCCGGCGCGCGCCGGTGGAGAAGGTGGTGTAGACCGACATGTCCTGCCCGGTGGCCGAGCGCGCCAACAGCCGCAGCAGGCTGGTGGCGTCCTCCAGCGTCGGCACCACCTTCTCGATGCTGGCCAGCACGATATGCACGCGCGGCAGCGTCTGCGTCAGGTCGCCATTGCCCTCGTTGGTGACGATGACGCTGCTGCCGCTCTCGGCGATCAGGAAATTGGCGCCGGTGATGCCCACGTCGGCGGCCAGGAACTTTTCCCGCAGCTTGCGCCGCGCCTCGGTGAGGATGTCGCGCCGCTCGTTGAACACCCGGTCGGCCGGCAGGTCGGTGTGCGAGGCGCGGAAGCTCTCCTCCCAGTCCTCGCGGTTGAGGTGGAAGGCCGGGGCGATGATATGGCTCGGCGGTTCCTTGCGCAGTTGCAGGATGTATTCGCCGAGGTCGGTTTCCACCGGCTCGATGCCATGCGCCTCAAGATGGTCGTTGATGCCGATCTCCTCGGAGATCATCGACTTGCCCTTGGTCACCGTGCGGGCGCCGGCCTGCTGGCAGATCGCCAGGATGGCGGCGCGGGCATCGGCGGCGGTGGGGCACCAGTGCACCCGGCCGCCGGCACGCTCCACGTTGCCGGCCCAGCTTTCCAGGTAGAAATCCAGGTTGGCCAGGGTGTGGTTCTTGATGTCGCGGCCGATGTCGCGCAGCCGCTCGAATTCCGGCAGGGCGGCGACGGCGGCGGCACGGCGGGCCGGGAAGGCCGGGCGGGTGAAGGCCAGCGCCTTCTGCAGTCCGGCATCGCCCAGCGCGTCATGCGCGTTGGCCTTGAAGGAGGCGGAGGTGGATTGCATGGCGGTCAGCCCCTGCCTTCGCCGATGGGGGGCACATCCCCGGTCATGCCGGCCAGCACCTCGGCCACATGGCGCACCCGCACGCTGCTGCCCTCGCGCTTCAGCCGCCCGGCCATGTTCAGCAGGCAGCCCATATCGCCCGCCAGCAGCGTGTCGGCCCCGGTGGCGGCGATGTCGGCGGTCTTGTCGGTGACCATGCGAACGGAAATCTCGGGGTATTTCACGCAGAACGTGCCGCCGAAGCCGCAGCACACCTCCGGCTCCTTCATCTCGGCCAGCTTCAGCCCCGTCACGCTGGCCAGCAGGGCGCGCGGCTGCGCCTTCACCCCCAGTTCGCGCAGGCCGGAGCAACTGTCGTGGTAGGTGGCGGTGCCGGCATAGGCGGCCTCCACACCCTCCACCCCCATCACGTCGGTGAGGAAGCTGACCAGTTCGTAGGTCCTGGCCCCCAGCGCGTCGGCACGGGCGCGCAAATTGGGGTCGGCGTCGAACAGATGCGGCAGGTGGTGGCGCAGCATGCCGCCGCAGGAGCCGGAGGGCACCACCACGTAATCATAGCCGCCGAACGCCTCCAGCAGGCCGATGGCGATGTCGCGCGCCGTCTCGGTGTCGCCGGCGTTGTAGGCCGGCTGGCCGCAGCAGGTCTGGGCGCGCGGCACCTCCACCAGGCAGCCGGCCCGCTCCAGCAGGCGGATGGCGGCGAAGCCGACGGTGGGGCGATGCAGATCGACCAGGCAGGTGACGAACAGGGCGACGCGGGGCTTCGGGGTGTGCGGCATGGGGGTATTCTAGGGGGAGGAGGGGCAGGGAGGAAGAAGGGTTCTTTTTTGAAAAAAAGAACCAAAAAACTTTTATTCGCTTGGGCACCGAGCACGCGGCGGCCGGGTGCCCCGCAAACGAATAGAGTTTTTTGCTTCTTTTTGTTCACAAAAAGAAGACCTTCCCTCAAGCCACCCGTTCCCGCGCAATCGCCACATAAACCGGGTCCATCTCGATCCCGATCCCCGCGCACCCTTCCTCCCGCGCCGCGACCAGCGTGGTGCCGGTGCCCATGAACGGGTCCAGCACCACCGCGCCCGGCTTGCCGTGCAGGCGGATGCACCAGCGCGGCAGGTCCACCGGGAAGGTGCCGGGGTGGTGGAATTTCTGCGCCTTGCTGCGCACCGTGCCGTAGGGGATGAACCAGGTGTTGCCCCGGCAGCGCAGGTCGCGCGCATGGCCGCGCCGGGCGATGTTGGACTTGTCCTTGAACGGCACGCCGATCGCCAGCCGGTCCAGCTTCACCGCGCCGTCCAGCGTCAGGTGAAAGATGTGCTCGTGCGCGTGGTTCAGGAAGCGACTGCCGCCCACCGGCTTGTAGTGGCCCACCGAGTCGGCGCCAGTGGCGATCGACTTGATCCAGGTGATGTGGTTCTGCAGCACGAACAGCGGGCGCAGCCGCACGATCAGCTCGAAGGGCAGCCAGGGCCGGCTGGAACTGCCCGAGATGTTGAGGAAAAACGAGGCATCCGGCCGCATGAGCCGGCGTACGCCCTCGGCCACGCGGACCATCCAGTCCAGGTATTCGGCCTCCTCGCGGCGGTCCTGGTAGGCGCCGTAACGCAGGTCGAGATTGTACGGCGGCGAGGTCACCACCACGTCCACGCTGGCCGCCGGCAGCCCGGCCATCACCGCCAGGCAGTCGCCCGTCAGGAGCAGCGGGGCGGGCGGCGCGGCGTCCACCGGGGCTAGTGGTCCGATGCCAACGGGCACTTCAGCCCGTTGGCTGAATCGGCCCACCAAATCAAGCTAGTGCGCTGACTCATGCTGAATCTTCCGAATGGGTCAGCGCACTAGCGGGCGGCCGCGGTGGCCACCTTGGGCAGCAGCACGTAGGCGATGCCCTTCTGGTTCATCTTGCCGGCATGCTCCTCGGCGGCGGGGCCCCAGCCGAAGAAGATGTCGCCGCGCACCGGCCCGCGGATGGCGCCGCCCACGTCCTGCGCCAGCATCACCCGGCGGATCGGGCGGCCGTCCACCGGGTCGCGCGTGTCCACCCACACGGGCGCGCCGAGCGGGATGTAGGACTTGTCGACCGCCAGCGACCGGCCGGGCGTGAGCGGCGCGCCAAGCACGCCGGGGGGGCCGACATCGGAGGCGAGGCCCGGGATTTCCTTGAAGAACACGTAGGACGGGTTCTGCTCCATCACCGCCTGCGCCTGGTCCGGGTGGGCGGTGAGCCAGGCTCGGATGCTCTGCATCGACACCTGGTTCAGCGTCATGTCGCCGCGATCCACCAGCACCCGGCCGATCGGCATATAGGGCTGGCCGTTCTGGCCGTCATACGAGACCCGCACTGTGGTGCCGTCCGGCAGCCGCACCCGGCCGGCGGCCTGGATCTGCAGGAAAAAGGCGTCGATCGGGTTGGTCAGCCACAGCAGCTCCAGCCGCCGCCCGGCCAGCGCGCCATGCTCGATCTGCGTGCGGCTGAAATAGGGCGAGCGCTTCCCCAGGTCTTCGGGGCGGCGGTAGATCGGCACCTGGTGGGTGGCGTCACGGTGGCGGGAGCCGTTCACTTCCGGCTCGTAGTAGCCGGTGAACAGGCCGCGCGCCTGGCCGTCGCTGGAGATCAGATAGGGCTGGAAATTCGCCTCGAAGAAGGCGCGGGCGTCGTCGTCCTGGCCGGGCGGCACCAGCCGGGCGGCGGCGCAGGCGCTGGCCCATTGGTTGGTCATGCCGCCGGCGAGGGCGGTCTCCCCCTCCCCGCCCAGCGGCTGGCCCGGCAGGGCGGCGAACTGCACGCAACTGGCCAGGAAGGCGGGCATCGCCTGGGCGGGGTGGTCGGTGCGCCAGCCGGGAATCTGGTCGAAGCGCAGCGGCGTGAAGGCGGCGCCGGGGCCGGGCGGCACCGCCACGCCGGCCGGCGGCTCGGGCGCGCCGGCCGGTCCGGCGACGGTCGGCGGGCGGGCGCAGCCGGCCAGGGCCAGCACCAGGGCCGCGCACACGGCGCCGGCGGCGCGGCTGGCGCGCGGCAGGCGAAAATCGACGAACCGCATCAGGCGCTGCGCGCGGCCACCAGCCGCCAGGTCGGGTCGGCGGAGCCGCACTCGCGCTCGAAGGTCCACATATCGGTGATCTCGGTGATCGCGTCGGTGCCGGCGACCGGCGCGCCGTCATGCCCTAGGGTCAGGCTCACCTGGTCGGACACGAAGCGCACGGTGACGGCGGCGATGCCGGGCCCGGGCGGCTGCGGCCGCAACTCCGCCTGCTCGATGGCGGCCGTGGCGATGGCGCGGATTTCGGTGCGCTGGGTCTCGCCGGCCGCCTCGCGCGCGGAAATCGCGCCCTCGAAGGCGCGATAGGTGTCGTCGGACAGCAGGCCGCGCAGGGTCACGCGGTCGCCGGCGGCGAAGGCGGTGACGATCATGCGGAAGGCGCCCTCGGCCCCGGCCAGGAAGGCAGCGGGCTGGAAGCCGGGGTCGGCCTGGACGATGCGCGAGAGCACCTGCCCCACGGCGCTGGCCGGCTCGGGCACCAGCCGCTGGGGAACCGGCTCGGCCACCGCGTCGATCACGCGCCCGCCCGCCTGGCCGGGCGCCTGCGGCACCGGCGCGTCGGCCGGCCGCTCGAAGCCCTGGCGCCGGCCCAGGATGCTGCGCAGCCGCAGCACCAGGAAGGCGGCCACCATGCCGAACAGGACAATGTCGATCGGGAAGCTGCCGCTGGCACCCATCTACTCTCTCCGCCATCCCCGCAACGCGCGGGCTGTCATCATGTAGGGAAACAACCGCTCCCGCACAATGTAATGTGGTGCGGCGGGATGCCGATTGCGCCCCATTGCGCCCGGCTTACAGGGCGGCTATCCCCGAATTCATGATCCTGTTGCGCCATGGCCAGAGCGAATTCAACCTGCATTTCTCGGTCACCCGCCGCGATCCGGGCATTATCGACCCGCGTCTGACGCCGCTGGGCCACGATCAGGCGCGCGCGGCGGCCGAGGCGCTGAAGGGCGAGCGGATCAGCCGGGTGATCGCCTCGCCCTACTGGCGGGCGCTGGAGACGGCGGCGCCGATCGCCGGCGCGCTGGGGGTGCCGGTGGTGGTCAACCCGATCGTGCGCGAGCGCTACGCCTTCGCCTGCGATGTCGGCTCGCCGCGCACCGAGCTGGGCCGCGCCTGGCCCGAGCACGATTTCTCGACCATCGAGGAGGTCTGGTGGCCGCCGGTGGAGGAGCCGACCGAGTCGATCGTCGGCCGCGCGGCGCTGTTCCGCGCCGAGATCGCCGCCCTGCCCGACTGGTCGGACACGCTGGTGGTCAGCCATTGGGGGTTCATCCTGGCGATGACCGGGCGCAGCCTGGGCAATGGTGAGTGGCTGCGCTGCGACCCCACCGTGCCGCCGCCGGCCGAGATCACCTGGCGCCATCACTGAGGCTCGGGCGGGCACTGAGGCTCAGGCCGGCTTCGGTTTCGTTCTGGCCGGCGTGCTTTCGCCGCCCCCGGCTCTGTGCTACCGCCCGGTGGCAGGCCGTGGCCGCACGGCCGTTTCGCCGCCATGATGGAGAGCAACACGATGTCCGAAACCGCGCCGACCCCGCAGACCGCCCCGGCGGCGCCGCTGGTGGTGAACATCCAGTACATCAAGGACCTGTCGTTCGAGGTGCCGGGCGCGCCGGCCGTCTTCACCACGCTGCGCGCCGCGCCGCGGGTGGACCTGAACCTGGACGTGCAGGCCCGCCGCGTGACCGACGGGCAGGACGTGTTCGAGGTGATCCTGGCGATCCGCGCCGACGCCACCGACCCGAACGCCCCGGCCAACGGCGCCGAGGCGGCATCGCGCGTCTTCCTGGCCGAACTGGCGTATGCCGGCGTGTTCACCCTCACCGGCATCCCGGAGAACACGATGGAGCCGGTGCTGCTGGTGGAATGCCCGCGCATCCTGTTCCCGTTCGCCCGCAACATCCTGGCCGAGGTCACCCGCGACGGCGGCTTCCCGCCCGTGCTGATGCAGCCGATCGACTTCCTGGCGCTGTGGCAGTCCCGCCGCGGCCAGCCGACGCCGGCCCAGGCGTAACGCCGAACGCCGCGGCCCCGTCCGGCGGGGCCACGGCGCGCCGGACCGCTCAGCCGCCGCTGCGGGCGAGCGCCTTGATGAGGTCGGCGCGACTGACGACGCCGGCCAGCTTGCCGTCCGTCACCACCAGCACCCGGCGCACATGCTTGCCGGAGATCAGGCCGGCCACCTCGGCCAGCGGCGCGGTCGCCGCCACGCTCACCACGTCGCGCTGCATCACCTGCGCCACCGGGCGGTCGTTGGCGGCGATGGCGGCCAGGAATTCGGGCGCCAGGTCCTGGCCGTCGGCCAGCATCGCCAGCCACCAGTCCCGCCGGCGCTCGGCCGCCTCGTCGCGGCGAACCAGGTCGGTGTCGCTCACCAGGCCCAGCACGGCGCCGGCGGCATCGACCACCGGCAGGGCGCTGACATCCTTGCCGGCCATCAGCCGCGCCGCCTGGCGCAAGGTGGTGTCCGGCCCGACGGTGATCACCGCGGTTGTCATCACATCGCCGGCGGTCAGGTTGCTTGTCTCGAACATGGTGGTCCGTGGTCCCCTCTGGACGTGTGGCCTGCGCGCAGCCTTGGGTTTGATCGTACGATTCACGCCTGTGGCGCGATCATGCTTTAGCAGGCGGAGTAGCCCGGTCCTTGCGGTGAATCAAACGATCGTTTCGTGGCTGCGGCCGCGCTCAGGCCGCCTCCGCCCGGATCGCCTCGCCCAGCACGCCGAAAATGCGGTCCACATGCGGCTTCTCCACGATCAGCGGCGGCGACAGCGCGATGATGTCCCCGGTGGTCCGGATCAGCACGCCGGCCTCGAAGCAGCGCTGGAACACCCGCACCGCCCGGTCGGTCGGCTTGTCCTGCCGGCCTTGCAGCTCGATGCCCGCCACCAGCCCGAAATTGCGGATGTCGATGACGTTGGGCAGGCCCTTCAGGCTGTGCGCCGCGTCCTCGAAATACCCCTCGATGGCCCGCGCGCGGCCGGGCAGGTCGTCGCTGCGGTGCAGGTCGATGGCGGCGATGGCGGCGGCCGAGGCCAGCGGATGGCCGGAATAGGTGTAGCCGTGGAACAGCTCGATACCGGCCGGCGCCCCCTCCACGATGGCCTGGTAGATGCGCTCGTGCACCGCCACTGCGCCCATCGGCACCGCCGCGTTGGTCAGCCCCTTGGCCATGGTCATGATGTCCGGCGCCACTCCCAGCCGCTCGGCGCCGAACGGCGTGCCGATGCGCCCAAAGCCGGTGATGACCTCGTCGTAGATCAGCAGGATGCCGTGCTTGTCGCACAGCTCGCGCAGCCGCCGCAGGTAGCCGGCGGGCGGCAGCAGCACGCCGGTGGAGCCGGCCAGCGGCTCCACCATCACGGCGGCGATGGTGTCGCCATGCAGCGCCACCAGGCTTTCCAGCGCGTCGGCCAGGTGCGCCCCCCAGGCGGGCAGGCCGCGGGTGAAGGCGTTGTGCTCCGGCGCATGGGTGTGCGGCAGGTGGTCCACATAGGGCAGCAGCGCCCCGAACTGCTTGCGGTTCGGCCCGATGCCGCCCACCGACATGCCGCCGAACCCCACGCCATGGTACCCGCGCTCCCGCCCGACCAGCCGCACCCGCTGCGCCTGGCCGCGCGCGCGCTGGTAGGCAAGGGCGATTTTCAGCGCCGTATCGGCCGATTCGCTGCCCGAATTGGTGAAAAACACGTGGTCCAGCCCCTCCGGCGTCAGCTCCGCGATCTTGGCGGCGGCCTGGAAGGCGATCGGGTGGCCCATCTGGAAGGTGGGCGCGTAGTCCATCACCGCGGCCTGCTTCTGGATCGCCTCGGTGATCTCCCGCCGCCCATGGCCGGCGTTGACGCACCACAGCCCGGCGGTGCCGTCGATGATCTCCTGCCCGTCGGCGGTGTAATAATGCATGCCCTCGGCGCGGGCGAGCATGCGCGGGGCCTGCTTGAACGCCCGGTTGGCCGAGAACGGCATCCAGTAGGCGTCCAGGTTGTTGGGGCGGGCGGGGATCTCGTTCATGTGCGGCTCCTGCGAAGCGGCGCAGATTTGCGCGTCCGCCCCTTCAGGGCAAGCCGCCGCCGTGGCAGTGTGCGCGAAAGCACAGGAGGATGGCATGGCGGACGGGCGGCTTTACATCGGCACCAAGAGGTATTCGTCCTGGTCGCTGCGCGGCTGGCTGCCGGTGCGCCTGGCGCGGCTGGACGTGGAGGAGGTGGTGATCCCGCTGGCTGGCGGCGCCACCCCGGCGGTGAAGGCGGTGGCCCCCGGCGGCACCGTGCCCTATCTGGAGCATCGCGGCGCGCGGGTGTGGGAAAGCCTGGCCATCTGCGAATACTGCGCCGAGTATTTCCCCGCCCTGTGGCCGGCCGACCCGGCGGCGCGCGCGCATGCCCGCTCGATCGCCGGCGAGATGCACGCGGGGTTCCGCGAATTGCGCATGGCCATGCCGATGAGCCTGTTCCGCCCCGGCTGCGCCGGCGCCGGACGGACCGAGGGCGCGCTGGCCGACATCGCCCGCATCGACGCGATCTGGCGCGAGGCGCTGGGCAAGTCCGGCGGCCCCTTCCTGTTCGGCGCGCAGTTCGGCAACGCGGATGTGATGTTCGCCCCGGTGGTGGCGCGCTTCCTGACCTATCGCCCGGAGCTGTCGGCCGAGGCGCTGGCCTATTGCGCGGCGGTGCGGACGCATCCGCTGGTGTCCACCTGGTATGACGAGGCGGCGGCCGAGCCGGCCGCGTGGCACCTGCCCCGCTACGAAACCGCGCCGTGACGGCTGCCCGATGACAACCGGTCCATGACGACCGGTCCATGACGACCGGGCCATGACAACCGGGTGGGGCATCGCCACCGGCATCGACCATGTCGGCGTGGTGGTGCGCGACCTGGGTGCGGCCGTCGCGGCCTGGGCGGCGCTGGGCTTCGCGCCCGCCGACCGGCGGGTGATGCTGCGGCAGGGCTATATCGAGCTGCTCGCCCAGGACCCGGCCCAGCCCAGCGCCACCCTGGCGCGCTTCCTGGCCCGCCACGAGGGCATCCATGTGCTGACGCTGCGGGTGGACGACGCCGGGGCCGCCGCCGCCCGGCTGGCCCGCGCCGGCTTCACCGCCGAACTCGTCCGCGCCGACCGCCCCGCCGACCCCGCGCGGCCGGACGGCCCGCGCGCCCGCTTCCTGCGCATCCCGCTCACCGACGCCGATCCGCGCCTGCAATTGATCCGCCACGAAACCCCGGACCTGGTCTGGCAGGAGCGCTTCCTCGCCCACCCCAACCGCGCGGTGGCGCTGGCGGCGGTGAGGCTCACCGCCGCCGACCCCGCCGCCATGGCCGCCCGGCTGTCCCGCGCCGCCGGGGTGCCGGTGGTGCCGGACCCGGCGGGGGGCTTCGCGCTGGCGCTGGCACAGGGCCGGGTGCGGGTGCTGCCGGGCGAGGGCGCGGCACGGGTGACGGGGATCGTGGTCCGGACGGAGGATGGCAACGCGGCGGCCGGGCGGCTGGCCGCCGGCGCCGTGCCAATGGCGGGCGGGCTGGCGGGCGGGTTGGCGGTTTCGGTGAACGGGGTCGAGGTCCGGTTCGCCGGCTGATGCTTCAGGACATGGCCAAGGTCACATGGCCAGGGTCCGGGGCAGCGCCCCGCCTTGCCTTCACCCCTCCGGCCACCGGTGCCGCGCCCCTAGCACCGCGTTGAACTCCGCCCCCGCCAGCACGACGTAGCACGAGGCCCAGAACCACAGCATCACCCCGGCCACCGCCGCCAGCGAGCCATAGGTGACATCGAAGCCGGCGAAATCCGCCACGTAGTACGACACCGCGGCGGCCGTGCTGAGCCACAGCAGCGTCGCCAGCACCACGCCGGGCAGCACCAGCCGGCCCGGGGTGGTGCCATGCGCCAGCCCGCGCGGCGACGGCCCGAAGCGGTACAGCGAGCCCAGCAGCACCGCCACGTACAGCACCAGCACCAGCAGCGAGGCGGTGTGGATCACCACCTGCGCCGCCCCGGCCACGCGCAGGAACGCCGCCACCGCCGGCAGCGCCACCAGCAGCGCCAGCGCCAGCACCGCCCCCAGTATGCCGGCCAGGGTGATCACCAGCCCGGTCGCCTCGAAGCGCAGCGTGCCGCGCCGCTCGGCCGCGCCATAGGCGGTGTTGAGCGAGGACAGCATCGCCTTGGTGCCGGCCGAGGCCGACCACAGCGCCACCGCCAGCCCCACCGTCAGCCGCAGCCCCAGCGCCCCGGGCGGGCGGGCCACCAGCGCGCGCACCTGGTCGGCGATCAGCGTGAAGGCGTCGGGCGGCAGCAGGCCGCGCAGCAGCTCCATCTGCCGCTCCACGCTGGCGGGGTCGAACGCCAGGCCGTACACCGAGACCAGCGTGCTCAGCGCCGGGAACAGCGCCAGCGTGGCATAGAAGGCGCAGCCGGCCGCCACCTGGGAGGTGTTGTGCCGCTGCATCTGGCTCAGCGTGCGGACCAGCAGGCGCCACCCCGTCGCCAGCCCCCACCGGCGCCGCGGCGCCGCAACCTCGTCCTTCTCCGCCGCCATTGGCAACCCCTTGAAAGACCAACCCGAAACCGTTCCGTCCACGACAGCCGCCCGACACGGCCCCGGCGCCAAAAAACCGCTTGCGCGGGGGGAGTAGGGGTCTTATGTGCCCCTCCACGCAGCAACGCACGTGCCTCTGACCCCCAAGCGGGTTTTCCCCTCGGGTTACGCAACGACGTCAAGCGTTCTGGCACTCCGGGTCCCGACGCGAAAGCGCACGGGCCTATCCCGTCTGGTCGCTGGTACGTTCGACCGTTTCGCAATCTACGCCCGTCGCCGCATCAGGCGGGCGTCCAATCAGGGGAGACTGCGCGCGATGACGCCAAAAATCGCCCGGTACCTTGCTGTCCACCAGCCGGCAACGCCGTGCCTGGTGCTCGACGTGGACCGCGTGGAGGAGAACTTCCGCGCGCTGCGCACGGCCCTGCCGCTGGCGCGGGTGTACTACGCCGTCAAGGCCAACCCGGCGCCCCAGATCCTGGAGCGGCTGGCCGGCCTGGGCAGCAGCTTCGACGCCGCCGGCATCGAGGAGGTGGAGGCGTGCCTTGCCGCCGGCGCCGCCGCGCGCAGCATCAGCTTCGGCAACACCATCAAAAAGGCCAGCGCCATCGCCCGCGCCCACGCGGCCGGGGTGGACATGTTCGCCTTCGACTCGGCGGAGGAGCTGGAGAAGCTCGCCCGCCATGCCCCGGGCAGCCGCGTCTATTGCCGCATCCTGGTGGAGAACGCGGGGGCCGACTGGCCGCTGTCGCGCAAATTCGGCACCACGCTGGAACACGCGGGCGAGCTGATGCGCCGCGCCGGCGCGCTGGGGCTGGACCCGTACGGCCTGTCCTTCCATGTCGGCAGCCAGCAGACCAGCACCGCCAGCTACGAGGCGGCGATCGGCCGCGTCGCCATGCTGTTCACCGACCTGCGCGATGCCGGCGTCAACCTGCGCATGGTCAACCTGGGCGGCGGCTTCCCGGTGCGCTACCGCGACGAGGTGCCCGGCATCGACCGCTTCGCCGACGCCATCATGGCCGCGATGACCGAGCATTTCGGCAACGCCCTGCCGGAAATGCTGGTCGAGCCCGGCCGCTTCATCGCCGGCGACGCGGGCGTGGTCAGCGCCGAGGTGGTGCTGGTCTGCCGCAAGGGCAGCGACCCTGTGCGCTGGGTGTACCTGGACATCGGCCGCTTCGGCGGCCTGGCGGAGACCGAGGGCGAGGCGATCAAGTACCGCTTCACCACCGCGCATGACGGCGGCGCCACCGGCCCAGTGGCCATCGCCGGCCCCACCTGCGACGGCGCGGACATCCTGTACGAGCGCACCCCCTACCGCCTGCCGCTGGCGCTGCAATCCGGCGACCGGGTGGAGATCCAGGCCACCGGGGCCTATGTCACCACCTATGCCAGCCAGCGTTTCAACGGCTTCGCCCCGCTGGCCGAGCACTACATCTGACACGCCCGAACCGGCCGGGGGCTGGCGCATCCCCCGGCCGGCGCTATCTTCAGGCTCCATACCTCTCGCGGGAGCAGACGCCATGGCCAACATCCAGATCGCCGCCACCGACGGCGCCGGCAGCTTCGACGCCTGGCTGGTCGAACCGGCCAACAAGCCCGCCGGCGCCGTGGTGCTCATCCAGGAAATCTTCGGTGTCAACCAGTCGATGAAGGAAACCGCGGCCCAGGTGGCCGATCTCGGCTTCCTCGTCGTCGTCCCCGACCTGTTCTGGCGCATCGAGCGCAACGTGGACATCACCGACAAGTCGCAGCCGGAATGGGACAAGGCGTTCGCGCTGATGAAGGCGTTCGACGCGGCGAAGGGCATCGAGGACCTCAAGGCCACCCTGGCCGCGGCCCGCGTGCTGCCCGGCTGCAACGGCCGCGCCGGCACCATGGGCTACTGCCTCGGCGGCCGGCTCGCCTTCATGATGGCCGAGCAGTCGGACGCCGATGTCAACATCTCCTATTACGGCGTCGGCCTGGACGGGCTGCTGGGCGATCTGCCCAAGGTCAGCAAGCCGCTGCTGGTCCATATCGCCGACAAGGATGCGTTCTTCCCCGCCGAGGCGCGCGCCCGGGTGGTGGAGGCGGCCAAGGGCAACCCGCATGTGCAGACCCATGTCTACCCCAACGCCGACCACGCCTTCGCCCGCGTCGGCGGCGTGCACTGGGACGGCCGCTCGGCGGTGATCGCCAATGGCCGCAGCGCGGAGGCGCTGGTCGCGGCGCTGGGCTAGAAGATCCCCATCGCCAGCCCCGCCGCCAGCGCGCCGCCGAGTGCGGCGCAGGCGGCGAGGTCGGCGGGGGCGATGGTCTTGGGCGCCAGGATCGCCTCAGGCGTCTGGGCATTCGTGCATATTATCAGCGGGTTGGCCACCGGCCGCAGGCGCCAGCCGGTGGCGATGCGGGCGAGCTGGCGGGCGGCGTTGCTGCCGTCGCTGCCGGCGCAGATGAGCGCGGCGTAGGGCCGCCCCTCGATACGGCCGAGCGCCGGATAGTAGCTGCGATCAAGGAATTCCTTCATCCCCCCGGCGATGGCGGCGAGGTTTTCCGGGGTGGCGAAAATGTAGCCATCGGCCGCCAGCAGGTCGTCCGGCCCGGCCGATTCCGCGCGCAGCAGGCGGGTTTTCACCTCGGCAGCGGCCCCGGCGGCGGCTTGGGCCATTTGGGCGGTGCCGCCGGTCATCGAGTGGTAGACGACCAGCAGAGTCTTCATTCCGCCGCGCCCGGCACGCCCTTGCTGGTGGAATACTCGAAGTGCAGCGCCGTGTCCGGGAAGACGATCGGGTGGATGGCGTGCGCCGCCATTGCCGCTTCACTGAAGCCTTGCAGGATCAGTTTCAGCTTGCCCGGATAGGTCGCCACGTCGCCGATGGCGAATACGCCGGGGATGCTGGTCTGGCAGGTGGCCGGGTCGATCGCCACGTGGTTGCGCTCAAGCGCCAGATTCCAGGCGGAAATCGGCCCCAAATCCATCGAAAGCCCGAAAAAAGGTAGCAGAATATCGGCCGGAAGCTGCCTTTTTCCGCCGTCCAGATCGGCGACCTCGACGCTTTCCAGCCGCCCCTCGGCGCCGTGCAGGGCGAGAAGCTGATAGGGTATAACCATCTCGACCTCGCCACGAGCCGTTGCCGCATCGAGCTGCGCGGCGCTTTCCGGGGCCGCCCGGAACTTCGCCCGGCGGTGCACCACCTGGATGGAGCCGGCGATGCCGCGCAGCGCCAGCGCCCAGTCCACCGCCGAATCGCCGCCGCCGGCGATCACCACCCGCTTGCCGCGCAGGTCCTCGCGCCGGCGGACGTAGTACTGCACCGCCCCGCTCGCCTCGTACGCCGCCAGCCCCTCCAGCGGCGGCCGGTTCGGCCCGAAGGCGCCGGCGCCGGCGGCCAGGATCACCGCCTTGGCGCGCACCGTGTCGCCATGGTCGGTGGTCAGGGTGAAGCCGCCCACCGCGCCCTCCAGCCGCTCCACCCGCCGGCCCAGCAGCATGGCCGGCGCGAAGGGGGCGATCTGGCGTTCCAGCTGGGCGATCAGCTCGCCCGCCTCGATCGCCGGGTGGGCCGGGATGTCGTAGATCGGCTTTTCCGGGTACAGCGCGGTGCATTGCCCGCCCAGCTCGGCCAGCGCGTCGATCAGCACGCAGCGCAGCTTCAGCATGCCCAGTTCGAACGCGGCGAACATGCCCACGGGGCCGGCGCCGATGATCGCGACATCGGTTTCGATTTGCTGTGTCATGTCCGCCAACTAGGACGGGTGCGCGCGCGACACAAGCTTGCCTGTCGCCAGATGGCGGCGGCTGCGGCAGATTGCCGGCATGCATGTGCCGATTCCCGACCTCGCCGCCCTCGCCCGCCTAGCCGCCGGCCTGGCCGCCCGCGCGCGGCCGGGCGACGCGATATTGCTGGAAGGGCCGCTGGGCGCCGGCAAGACCGCGTTCGCCCGCGCTTTCCTGCGCGCGGCCAGCGGCGATGCGGGGCTGGAGGTGCCCAGCCCCACCTTCACGCTGGTGCAGAGCTACGAGACGCGGCGCGGCCCGGTGCACCATTTCGACCTGTGGCGGCTGGACGGGCCGGGGGCGTTGGCGGAGCTGGGCTGGGACGAGCTGTCGGGCGACATCGTGCTGGTGGAATGGCCGGACCGGCTGGGCTACCTGCGGCCGGCAGACGCGCTGACCATCACGCTCGCCCCCGCCGGCGGCGAGGCGCGCGAGGCCGTGCTCGCCGGCTGGGCGGACCGGCTGGCGGGGGTGGGCGCATGAACCTCGCCAGCATCCCGGTCACCGCGCCGTTCCTGGACACGCTGGCGCGGCGCTGGCTGGAGCGGCACGGCGACGGGCTGGCCGGCGGGCTGATCCTGCTGCCGACCCGCCGCGCGGCGCGGGCGCTGGCCGAGGCGTTCCTGCGCGCGGCGGGCGGGCGGGCGCTGCTGCTGCCGCGCATCACCGCGCTGGGGGCGCTGGACGAGGCGCCGCTGGCGCTGGCCGGGGCGCTGGACCTGCCGCCCGCGGTGGCCCCGGCGCAGCGGCTGGCGGCATTGTCGCGGCTGATCCTGGCCCTGCCGCCCGAGCAGGGCGGCGCGCGGATGGCCGACGGCGCCTGGATGCTGGCGGGCGAGCTGGCGCGGCTGATGGACGAGGCCGAGCGGGCGGAGCTGGACCTGCCGGACGCGCTGGCCCGCGCCGCCGAGACCGAGCACGCGGCGCACTGGCAGGTGACGCTGCAATTCCTGGACATCGTCACCCGCGCCTGGCCGGCCTGGCTGGCCGAACAGGGGCTGATGAACCCGGCGGCGCGGCAGGTGCGGCTGCTGGCGGCCCAGGCCGCCGCCTGGGCCGAGGCGCCGCCGGCCGAGCCGGTCTGGGTGGCCGGCACCACCGGCGGCATCCCGGCGGTGGCGCGGCTGCTGCGCGTGGTGGCGCGGCTGCCGGGCGGCCAGGTGGTGCTGCCGGGGCTGGACACCGCCTTGCCGGAGGAGGCGTGGGAGGCGCTGGACGACAGCCATCCGCAGGCCGGGCTGCGCCGGCTGCTGGCCGGGCTGGACGCGCGGCGCGACGATGTGGCGGTGTGGGAGGCGGATTTGGTGGCTCCGCCGGGCCGCGCCGCGCTGCTGTCGCGCGCCCTGCTGCCGGCCGCCGCCCTGCATGTCTGGCGCGAGCCGCAGGAACCGGCAACGGCCGGATCGGCGACCGAGGGGCTGGTGCGGCTGGCCCCGGCCGACCAGCAGGAGGAGGCCGCCGCCATCGCGCTGGTGCTGCGCGACACGCTGGAGCGGCCGGGGGCGCGCGCCGCGCTGGTGACGCCGGACCGCCAGCTCGCCGGGCGGGTGGCCGCCGAGTTGCTGCGCTGGGGCGTGGTGGCCGATGACAGTGCCGGCGAGGCGCTGGCCGACACGCCGCCGGCCGTGTTCCTGCGGCTGCTGGCCGCCACGCTGGCGGACGGGCTGGGGCCGGTCTCGCTGCTGTCGGTGCTGAAGCACCCCCTGGCCGCCGCCGGGCTGGCCCCGGAAGCCTGCCGCGCCGCCGCGCGCGCGCTGGAACTGGCCTGCCTGCGCGGCCCGCGCCCGCAGGCCGGGCTGACCGGGCTGCGGCGGGCCGCGCGCGAGGCGGCGCCGGAGGTTCAGGCGCTGCTGGACCGGATCGAGGCCTGCCTGGCGCCGGCGCTGCGGCTGGCCGCACCGCACACCGCGCCGAACGCCATGCTCGCCGCGCTGGTGGAGGCCGCCGAGGCGCTGGCCGCCACCGATGCCGCCGCCGGGCCGGCGCGGCTCTGGGCGATGGAGGAGGGCGAGGCGCTGGCGGCGCTGCTGGCCGAGGCGCTGCCGGCGCTGCTGCATCTGCCCGACCAGCCGCCGGCCGTGCTGCCCGGCCTGCTGGACGCGCTACTGGAGGGCGCGGTGGTGCGCAGCCGGCGAGCGCTGCGCGGGCGCGACGCGCTGGCCGAGCATCCGCGCGTGTTCATCTGGGGCCTGCTGGAAGCCCGCTTGCAGGCGGTGGACACGGTGGTGCTGGGCGGGCTGGTGGAGGGGGTATGGCCGCCGGCCACCGACCCCGGCCCCTGGATGAGCCGGCCGATGCGCCATCGCGCCGGGCTGCCCAGCCCGGAGGAGGCGGTGGGGCAGAGCGCCCATGATTTCGTCGCCGTCGCCTGCGCCGCGCCGCTGGCGGTGCTGTCCTGCCCGCGCCGGCGCGACGGCGCCCCCGCCGTGCCGGCGCGCTGGCTGGCCCGGCTGGATGCCTGCCTCGCCGGCCAGGGAGCGTCGCTGGCCGGGCACCCGGCCGCCGGGTGGGCGGGCCAACTGGACCAGCCGGACGGGGCGCCGCGCCCGGTGCGCCCGCCCCGCCCCTGCCCGCCGCCGGCGCTGCGGCCGCGCCGGCTGAGCGTGACCGAGATCGAGACCTGGCTGGCCGACCCCTATGCCATCCATGCCCGGCGCATCCTGCGGCTGGAGAAGCTGAAGCCGCTGGAGCAGGCCACCGACGCCGCCGATTACGGCTCGCTGGTGCATCGCGGCATGCAGCTGTTCCTGACCGCCAACGGCGCCGCCTGGCCGCCGGACGCGCAGGCGCAGCTTCGCCGGGCGATGGAGCGGGCGTTGCAGGAGGCGCCGCTGCGCCCGGCGCTGCGCGAGTGGTGGCGGCCGCGGCTGCACCGCATCGCCGACTGGGTGGCCGGGCAGGAGGTGCTGCGCCGCAGTGCGGCGCCCCCGGCGGCGCTGGCGACCGAGGCGGGCGGCGCGTGGGCGCTGCCGGTGGCCGGCGGCTTCATCCTGCGCGGGCGGGCCGACCGGATCGAGCGGCGGGCCGATGGCGGGCTGGCGATCCTGGACTACAAGACCGGCACGCCGCCGGCGCAGAAGGACGTGGACCGGGGCTTCGCGCCGCAATTGCCGCTGGAGGCCGCGATGGCCGCCGCCGGGGCGTTCGGCGAGGACTGGCGGGCGCCCACCGACGCGCTGGAGTACTGGCACCTGACCGGCGGTTTCGTGCCCGGCGAGGCGCGGCCGCTGTTCAAGGGCGACCCCGCCGCCACCCGCGCCGCCGCCGAGGACGCAGCCGAGCGGCTGCGCGCGCTGGTGGAACGTTACGACGATCCGGCACAGCCCTATCTGTCGCAGCCGCATGCGGGGCGGGCGCCGAGGTTTTCCGATTATGCGCAGTTGGCGAGGGTGGCGGAGTGGGATGCGGTGAAGGAGGAGGGGGAGTGAAGCGGTTCTTTTTTGAAAAAAAGAACCAAAAAACTTTTATTCGCTTGGAGACTCCAACGAACAAAGTTTTTTTGCTTCTTTTTGTTCACAAAAAGAAGGCTGTCTTTCTTTGATGACCCCCCGCGAAGAAGCCAACGCCGCCCAGCGCCGCGCCTCCGCCCCCGGCGTCTCGGCCTTCGTGGCCGCCTCCGCCGGCTCGGGCAAGACCAAGCTGCTGACCGACAGGCTGTTGCGGCTGCTGCTGTCCGGCGCGGACCCGGCGCGCATCCAGTGCCTGACCTTCACCAAGGCGGCGGCCGCCGAGATGGCGCTGCGGCTGCAACGCACGCTCGGGCGCTGGGTAACGCTGGACAATGCCGGGCTGGACGCGGCGCTGCGGGCGCTGACGGTGGCGCCGGACGAGGCGGTGCGGCGGCAGGCGCGGGCGCTGTTCGCGCGGGTGCTGGACCTGCCGGGCGGGATGCGGATCGGCACCATCCACGCCTTCTGCCAGTCGCTGCTGCGGCGGTTTCCGCTGGAGGCGCGGCTGTCGCCGCATTTCCGGCTGGTGGACGACACCGATGCGGGGATCGCGCTGACCGAGGCGCGCGAGGCGATGCTGGCCGAGGCGCATACGCCGGAGCGGCGGGCGGCGCTGGAGACGCTGGCCGGGCTGGTCTCGGCCGAGGGGTTCGGCGGACTGGTGGAGGCGCTGCAGGCCGACCGGGCACGGCTGGACCGGCTGTTGCGGGCCGGGCCGGATGCCTGGCAGGCGGCGCAGCGGCGGGTGCTGGGGGCGGATGGCTCGGCCGAGGCGCTGATGGCCGAGGCGGCGCGGCCGCCGGGCGAGCCGGCGCTGCTGCGGGCGGCGCGGCTGGTCGCCGAGCAGGGGGCGGCGACGGTGCAGGCGCGGGCGGAGGAGATCCTGGGCTGGCTGTCCTGCGACCCGGCCGACCGGGCGGCCAACTGGGCGGAATGGACGGGCGCGTTCCTGACCCGGACGGGCGAGCCGCGCGCCGCCTCCGGCCTGGTCAACGCCAAGCTGGCCAAGGCGCATGACGGCCTGGCCGAGCCGTTCCTGGCCGAGCAGCGGCGGGTGGTTGAGATCGAGGACCGGCTGCGGGCGCTGCGGGTGGCGGCGCTGTCGGCGGCGCTGGTGACGCTGGCGGCCCCGGTGGCGCGCGCCTATGCCGCGCACAAGGAGGGCGCCGGGCTGCTGGATTACGACGACCTGATCGGGCGGACGGCGGCGCTGCTGGTCGATCCGGGCGCGGCCTGGGTGCTGTACAAGCTGGATGGCGGGCTGGACCACCTGTTGCTGGACGAGGTGCAGGACACGGCGCCGGCGCAATGGCGGATCGCCGGGGCGCTGACCGAGGAGTTCTTCGCCGGGGCGGGCGCGCGCGAGGGCGAGATGGCGCGTAGCGTGTTCGCGGTGGGGGACCGCAAGCAGTCGATCTATTCGTTCCAGGGCGCCGATCCGGATGCGTTCGAGCTGTGGCGGGACATCCTGCGGCGGCGGGTGGGGGCGGCGGGGCTGGCGTGGGAGGACGTGGCGCTGCGGGTGTCGTTCCGTTCCACCGCGCCGGTGCTGGCGCTGGTGGACCAGGTGTTCGCCGATCCGCTGGCCGCGGCGGGGGTGACGGCGACGGGGGTGACGGCGACGGGGGAGATGTCGCATCTGCCGGACCGGACGGGGCATGCCGGCAGCGTGGAGCTGTGGCCGCTGGCGCCGCTGCCGCCACAGGAGGAGCCGGAGCCGTGGGTGGTGCCGGAGGCCAATCGCGGCCTGGTCTCGGCGCCGCAGCGGCTGGCGGACGCGCTGGCGGCGTGGATCGCGGGGCAGACCGGCGGCGGCGTGATGCTGCCGAGCCGGGGGCGGGCGCTGGCGCCGGGGGACGTGCTGGTGCTGGTGCGGCGGCGCAATGCGTTCGCGCGGGCGCTGGTGCGGGCGCTGAAGGCGCGCGGCGTGCCGGTGGCCGGATTGGACCGGCTGGTGCTGACCGAGCAGCCGGCGGTGGCCGACCTGCTGGCGCTGTGCGACGCGCTGCTGCTGCCGGAGGACGATCTGTCGCTGGCCAGCGTGCTGACCAGCCCGCTGGGCGGCCTGACCGACGACAGCCTGATGGCGCTGGCGACGCGACGGCCGGGGACGCTGTGGGCGGCGCTGCGGGCGCGGGCGGCGGAGCGGGCGGACTGGGCGGCGGCGCGGGATTTCATCGCCACGCTGCTGGCGCGGGTGGATTACGTGTCGCCGCACGCGCTGCTGGCCGAGGCGCTGGGGCCGCTGGGCGGGCGGGCGCGGCTGTTCGCGCGGCTGGGGCCGGATGCGGCCGAGCCGGTGGACGAGCTGCTGCAGGCGGCGCTGACCTACGCGCGGGGGCATCCGCCGGCGTTGCAGGGCTTCGTGCAGTGGCTGCGCCAGTCGGGCGCGGAGGTGAAGCGCGAGGCGGAGGGGAGTGGGCCGGGGGGTGGCGCGGTGCGGATCATGACCGTGCACGGCGCCAAGGGGTTGCAGGCGCCGCTGGTGATCCTGCCGGACACGACGGCGCTGCCGCCGGACGAGGGGGCGGTGGCGTGGGCGGCCGATGCGGAGTCCGGGCTGGAGGTGCCGGTGTGGGCGCCGCGGCGGGAGCTGCGCTGCGCGGCCGTGGAGGCGTTGCGGGCGGCGGCGGGGCGGCGGCGGATGGAGGAGCATAACCGGCTGCTCTACGTGGCGCTGACCCGGGCGGAGGACCGGCTGGTGGTGTGCGGCTGGCAGACCGGCAAGACACCGGCCGAGACCTGCTGGTACGAGCTGGTGCGGCGCGGCATGACGGCGCTGGGGGCGGCGACGCCGTTCGACGCGGTGGCGGATGGCTGGGAAGGCGAGATGTGGCGGCATGCCAGCCCGCAGGTGGCCGCACCGGAGCCGGATGCCGCCCGGGCCGATGCGGCCGCGCCGGCGGTGCTGCCTGGCTGGGCCGGGGCGGCGCCACTGTGGCTGGCCGCGCCGCCGCCGCCGGAGCCCGCGCTGCCGGCGCATCTGGCGCCGAGCCGGCCGGAGAACGCGGGGCTGGGCGGTGTGCCGCCGGCGGCCTCGCCGCTGTCGGACCGGGGGCTGCTGGCGCGCGATGCCGCCGGGGCGCGGTTCCGGCGCGGGCAGCTGGTGCATGCGCTGTTGCAGCATCTGCCGGCGCTGCCGGCGGCGGCGCGGCACGTGGCGGCGCTGGGGTTCCTGCAGCGGCCGGGGCAGGGCGTGGACGATGCCGAGGCGGTGGCCGGCGAGGTGCTGGCGGTGCTGGCGCATCCGGCGCTGGCGCCGCTGTTCGGGCCGGGCGGGCGGGCCGAAGTGCCGCTGACCGGGGTGGTGGGCGATTCGGTGGTGGGCGGGCTGGTGGACCGGCTGGCGGTGCTGGACGACCGGGTGCTGGTGGCCGACTACAAGACCAACCGGGCGCCGCCGGCGCGGGTGGGCGAGGTGCCGCTGCTCTATCTGCGCCAGATGGCGGCGTATCGGGCCGTGCTGCGGCAGATCTTCCCCGGCCGGGCGGTGGCCTGCGTGTTGGTGTGGACTGTCGGGGGCGTGGTGATGCCGCTTCCCGACTCGCTGCTGGACAGCCATGCTCCGGGGGTTCGGCCGGCGGCTTGATCGCGCCCGCGCCGACGCCCATTTTCCACTCAGCAACGCAGCCACTGAAAGGCGCCATCCGATGAGCGAGAACACCAAGCCGGTGACCGACGCCAGCTTCGATACCGACGTGCTGAAGGCCGAGGGGCCGGTGCTGGTCGATTTCTGGGCGGAATGGTGCGGGCCGTGCAAGGCGATCGGCCCCGCGCTGGAGGAGATCGGCGCCGAGCTGAAGGGGCGGGTGACCATCGCCAAGGTGAACATCGACGACAACCCGATGACGCCGAACACCTATAACGTGCGCGGCATTCCGACGCTGATCCTGTTCAAGGACGGCAAGCCGGTGGACACGATGGTGGGCGCGCGGCCGAAGAGCGCGCTGAAGCAGTGGGTCGAAAAGACGATCTGACCGGGATGACGGATCGCCGGCCTAGGGTTGGCCGGCGACCCGGCTGAACATCGCCCCGCGCGTGGCCCGGAAGCCCTCCAGCCCCGCGCGGCCCGGGCCGCAGATGATCTCCACGGTTTCGGGCAGGAACACCGGCAGCAGCGCCGGGTCGGACGGGCCGCCGTCCAGCGGGTAGAGGGTCACGTCCGCACCCTGGGCGATCAGCGCGGCGATGGCGGCGGTGGCCGGCGCGGCGGGGTTCTCCGGCAAGGTTTCCTCCAGCATCAGCACGCGCTCCACCGGCACGCGCGGGCTGCGCGCGGCGTGGCGGGGGCCGGGCTGCGGCGGCGGGCGGATGGCCAGGTAGTCGCGGTGGCGGGCGGCGAATGCGGCGGTGGGGGCGGAAGCGAAGGTGCGCGAACTCTCGTGCAGCACCGTCATCGCCGGGTCGAACACAACGCGGTAGCCGGACCGCCAGACGCCCAGGCACAGATCGGCATCCGCCGCGGCGCCGTCCGGCACCTGCTCGGCGAGGCCACCCAGGGCGCGCAGCAGGTCGCGGCGGAGCAGCAGCAGGGTGGAGGCGCAGGCATCGGCGTCGCGCACGAAGCCGGCCTCGGCGGTTTGCGGCGAGGCGCCGGCGAGGTAGGGCGCCACCGAGGCGTCGGCGGCGACGATCAGCCCGGCCTGCGACAGCAGCCCATCGGCGCCGATCGCCGGTCCGCCGACCGCGCCGGCCGAGGGGTCGCGCGCCATGCGGCGCAGGCCGGCCTGGATGCTGCCGGGCACCGGCTCGCACCCGGCGTCGAGGAACAGCAGCAGCGGCGCCGCCGCCTGGGCGATGGCGGTGTTGCGGGTGGCTGCCGGGTCGCCGGCCGGCAGCAGGCGGGTGCCGGGCATCATGGCGGCCAGGCCAGGGCCGTGGCCGGCGGCGTCCAGCAGCAGCAGCTCGACCGGGCCTTGCACCTCGGCACGCAGGGCGGCCAGCGCCAGCACGGCGCGGGCGCGCTCGGGTGGCAGGGTGACGATGGCGGTCAGCAGCGGCGGGCCGTCGCAGGTGAAATCCAGCCGGCCGCGGGCACGCAGCGGCAGCATGGCCTGTGCCCGGGCGGCGACGGCCATGGTGCCGCCGGCACTCTCGCTGCTTGTCTCGCCGCCAGTCTCGTAGCGGGTCTCGTAGCGGGTCGGGCCGGCATCGCCGTCGCCACGGGCCAGCACCAGCCCGGACGGCAGGGCGACCAGCAGCAGATAGGCGAAGCCGTGCGGCATGGCGCGGCTTTCGACCGCCGCCGCCGCTTCGGGCGTGGCGGCGAGGTAGGCGCGCAGGTCGATCCAGGGCGCCGGCGAGCGGCCCTCGGCGGCGCCGTTTTTCAGGAAATGCTCGTAGCCGTTGCGCAGCCGGCCGGCGGCGACCTCGGCCGCCACGTCGGGGTTGGTGGCGAGGTAATGCGCCTCGGAGAAATCCGCCAGCGGGTCGAATGCCGTGGGCGTGGGGTTGGTCAGGTAGTGGTGCAGCGCGCCGCGATACTGGCCGGCGGCGATGGCGGCGGCGGCCTCGGGGTAGCGGGCGCGATACCAGGCCGGGTCGAACCACGGCGAGGTCGCGGTTTCCGGCGCGCCCTGCCAGAGCCCCTGCAGGAAATGCGCGTAGGCGCCGATGCGGGCCAGCGACGGGTCCTCGGCCTGCGCGGCGGTGTAGGTCGCGGCGTCGAACAGCAGATGGGCGGGGCGGCCGGTGAAGGCGCCATCGCGCAGATAGTGGTCGTAGCGGTTGAAGCAGCCGGAGGCGCCCAGCGCCTCGTCGGTGAGGTCGGGGTTGAGGGCGCGGTAGAGCGCCTCGTCATACAGCCAATGGGGCGAGCGGCCGGCGCAGCCTTCCAGGCAGTACTGCTCGAAGCCCGAGCGCGACTGGCCGGCGGCGACGGCGACGGCGACGTCGGGGTTGCTGGCGCGATACCACGCCTCGTCGAACCAGATGACCGGGCTGAGGCCGGCGGGCTGGCCGTGCGCCAGGTAGTGGGCGCGCACGGCCTCGGCGGGCGGTTCGGCCGACCCCTCCGCCGCCAGGGCCGCGCGGACCTGCGGATGGGCGGCCAGGTACCAGGCCGGGTCGAACACGCACCACAATGCCGGCGCCTCGGCCAGCGGTAGCAGGTATTCGTTCAGCCTGTCCATGGCGGCCCTAGCGCCGGCGGGTGGTGTGGACGATGCCGTCCTTTTCCAGGGCGGCGATCTCCTCGGCGGTGAAGCCGTGCCGGGCCAGCACCTCCTCGGAATGCTCGGCGAATCGCGGGGGCACGCCGCGGGTGCCGCCAGGGGTGCGCGAGAGCTTGATCGGCGTGCCCAGGCCGCGATAATCGCCCAGTTCAGTGACCATCTCGCGCGCCGCCGTGTGGTCCGCCGCCATCGAGACATCCACCGGGCGGACCGGCCCGGCGGGCAGGCCCATCTTCAGCAGCTTCATGCACAGCGCCTCGCCGTCCTGCGCAACCAGGGTGGCGGCGAAGGCGTCGATCAGCGCCTGCCGGTTGGCCAGGCGGTCGGCGTTGCTGAGGAAGCGCGGGTCCGCGGCGAGGCCCGGCACGCCCAGCGCCTCGCACAGCTTGCGGAACTGGCCGTCATTGCCCGAGGCGAGGAAGATCTCGCAGGTGGCGGTCTGGTATTTCTCGTAGGGCGCGAGGTTGGGATGCGGGTTGCCGGTGGGCATGGGCCGGCGGCCGTTGAGGAAGAAATTGGCCGCCTGCGGGTGCAGCAGCGCCATGCCGCAATCATGCAGCGTCATGTCCAGGAATTGGCCGCGGCCGGAGCGGTGGCGCTCGTTCAGCGCCATCAGGATGGCGATGACCGAGTACAGGCCGGTGGCGAGATCGACGATCGGCGTGCCCATGCGCATCGGGCCGGTGGAAGGGTCGCCGTTGATGCTCATCAGGCCGGTCATGGCCTGCAGGATTGCGTCGTAGCCGGGCAGGCCGCCCATCGGGCCGTGGCCGCCGAAGCCGGAGACGCGGCAATGGATCAGGCCGGGGAATTTCGGCTCCAGGTCGGCCTCGTAGCCCAGGCCCCATTTGTCCATGCCCCCGGGCTTGAAGTTCTCCACCAGGATGTCCGCGCCCTCCAGCAGGCGCAGCAGCACCTTGCGGCCCTCCGGCTTGCCGAGGTCGAGCGACAGGGAGTGCTTGTTGCGGTTGACGCCGATGAAATAGCTGGCGTCCCGGGTGCCGTCCTCGTGCTCGACGAACGGGGGGCCCCAGTCGCGTACCTCGTCGCCCTGCGGCGGCTCGATCTTGATGACATCGGCGCCGTGGTCGGAGAGGATCATGGTGCAGTACGGGCCGCCGAGGACGCGGGTGAGGTCGATCACCTTCAGCCCGGCCAGCGCGCCGGCCGATTTGGCCAGGCCCTTGCCGGTGGCGGCCGGCGGTGCGGATGCGTCGTTCATGCGGCTCTCCAGCAGGCTGCGATCAGTCTGCCGTCACACACCGAACCGGGCCGCGCGTCAAGCCGGGTGAGTCAGAGCCGGCCCATCAGCAGCAGCAGCACCACAACGATCAGGATCACGCCGATGCCGCCGCTGGGATAGTAACCCCAGCCGGCGCTGTGCGGCCAGGTGGGCAGGACGCCGAGCAGGATGAGTACGAGGATGATCAGGAGAATGGTGCCAAGGCTCATGGCGGGTATCCCTGTGCGGTTCGCGGCGAGGTGCGCCGCCGAGGCGCGGGGCCGCCCCCCCGGTTCCACCCTTGCCTCGCGGTGGCGCAGCTACGATAGGCCGCGACGCGGCGGCGCCGGCACCGCCGGAAACTACCCAGGCGGCCGGATGGGCCGCAACCCGCCCGCCGGAACCGTGGGAGCGGGTGCGGCGACGGCGGATGCCGTGGTCTCGGGCGCGGCCGCCGCAAGCGCCAGGCGGGCCAGCGCCGGCAGCGAGGTGGCGCCGGTTTTGTGCATGATCGCGGCGCGGTGGTTCTCCACGGTGCGCTGGCTGATGCCAAGGTCGGCGGCGATGTTCTTGCTGGGCTGCCCGGCCAGGACGAGGTGCATGATCTCGTGCTGCCGGGGCGTGAGGCCGGCGAGATGCTTCGTCGCATCGGTACGCCAGGCGAGTTGCTTGTCCGCGTCGCGGGCGCGGTCCAGTGCCTGGTTCACCGCGATGCGCAGCTCGTTGTAGCCGACCGGCTTGACGATGAAGTCCAGCGCGCCCGCCCGCATGGCCAGCACGGCCAGCGGCAGGTCCCCGTGGCCGGTGATCATGATGGATGGCAGCGGGTCGGCCTTTGCCTGCATGCGCCGCAGCAGGTCCAGCCCGCTCATCCCCGGCAGGTGGGCATCGACCAGCAGGCAGGCGGCGTGGCCGGGGCGATAGGCGTTGAGGAACGCCTCGGCGCTGGGATAGGCCTGCACGACGATGCCGTCCGCCTGGAACACGTCGCGGATGTCCACGCAGATCTGGCGGTCGTCGTCCACGAGATAGATCATGCCCGGCGCGCCGGCGCCCGGAGCGGGCCGCTGCACGGCGCCGTTACTGACCACCGCCGGCGGCAATGCGAGCAGGAGCCGGATGGTGTCGGTCAGGTCGGACAGCCGGACCGGCTTGGTCAGCCGGGTGCAGCTGGCGCCGGCGACGTCGCGCAGCGTATCGGCGGAGATGTCGCCGGTGAGGATGATCGCCGGGATCTCGCGCTTGAAGCGCCGCCGCAGTTCCGCCGTCAGTAGCAGGCCGTTCATGCCGCCCGGAAGGTTGAAGTCGGCAAGGATCAGGTCCGGCGGCGCTTGGCTGTCGTTGATCAGCTCCAGGGCCGCCGCGCTGTCGGCCGCCTGCATGACGGCATGCCGCTGATCGATCAGCGAAATCTCCAGCAGGTCGCGCAGATCGGCGTCGTCCTCGACCAGCAGGATGCGGGCGCGCGGCTCGACGGCACCCGGGCGGGCGGACTCCAGCGGCGGCACGTCATACGGCGTGGCGCCGGTGCCCGAGGTGGCATTCACCGCGATCGCGAACACCGAGCCCCGGCCGGGCCGCGAGCGCACGGTGACGGGGTGGTCCAGCAGGTGGCCCAGGTGGCGGACGATCGACAGGCCGAGGCCGAGGCCGCCTTGGCGGCTGGAGAGATCGGTGTCGAGCTGGCGGTATTCCTCGAAGATGGTTTGCAGAGACCCGCTCGGGATGCCCGAGCCGGTGTCCCACACCTCGATCAGCGCCTTGTCGCCGCGGCGGCGGCAGCCCAACAGCACCTTGCCGCGCTTCGTGTATTTCAGGGCATTGGACAGCAGGTTGCGGACCATCTGCTCCAGCAGCGCCGCATCGGTGGTGACCATGAGGCTGCAATGTACCGCGCGCAGTTCCAGCCCCTTGGCCTGCGCCTGGTACAGGAACTCCGAATGCAGGCGCCGCAGCAGGTCCTCGATCGGGAAGGTGGTGATCTCCGGCGTGACGATGCCGGCCTCGATCTGGTTGACGTCAAGCAATGCATTCAACATGTTCGACATCGTTCCGAGGGTTGTATCGAGGCGGGCGACCAGCTTCCGGCCGACGTCGCCCTGGACGGCCTTCGCCAGCAGCCCCTGCAACAGGGTGAGCGTTTGCAGCGGCTGGCGCAGGTCGTGGCTGGCGGCGGCGAGGAAGCGGGTCTTGGCGCGGGTGGCCTGCTCGGCCTGCCGCTTGGCCACCTCCAGCGCAAGGGTGACGCGCTTGCGCTCCGTGATGTCGGCGAAGGTGATCACGACGCCTTCCGTGCCGGTGTCGGCGGTGCGGTAGGGCATGATCCGGCGGGAGAACCACACGTCGCCCGCGCCCTCGATCTCGCACTCGATGGCCGTCTGCGTGCGCAGCACCGTGCGGGCGTCGCCCAGCAGCGCCGGGTCGGCGACGACCGGCCGGAGGTCGGCGAGAGGGCGACCGATATCGCCGGAAATCACGTTGAACACCCTGCGCACGGCGGGGGTGAACAGGCGGATGCTCAGCGCGGAGTCGAGAAACAGCGTCGCCACGTCGGTGCTGTAGAGCACGTTCTGCAGGTCGTTCGCCGTGGTGCGCTGGCGCTCCAGGGTTTCCTGCAGCTGGCTGTTCAGCGCGGTGAGTTCCTCGTTGAGGGATTGCAACTCCTCCTTCGATGTCATCAGCTCCTCGTTGGTGGACTGGAATTCCTCGTTCGCCGACATCGTCTCTTCGGCGATGCCTTTCTGTTCCTGATGGGCGATCTCGAGGTTGTGGATCGCGCCCTGCAGCTCGGCGTGGGTGGTTTCCAGCTCCAGCTCCGCCACGCGGGACTGCTCCTGCTCGCTCGGCAGGCCGGCTGCGACCGGCGGGCGCACCGGCTCGTCGACGAAGCAGATCAGCAGCAGCCGCTCGTTGTCGCTGACCACCGGCTGCACCACGATGCGGAACGCGAGGAGGGTGCCCAGGTGCGTCGTCCGCCCGCCGGTGACCTCCACGCGCGTGCCGCGCTGGGTCGCCTGCTGGATCGCCGAGCGCAGCTTGGTACGGGTTTCCTGGCGGGCCATCGCCGGCAGGTCGAAGGTGGGTTGGCCAGGGGCTATGCGCAGGTAGCGGTCGGTCGGGCCGAGCGAGAAAAGGCATTCGTTCTTGTCGTTGATCAGCACCGCCGCCGGCGCGTATTCCTCCAGGATCAGCCGGTGGCACAGCTCGGCCAGCGCGGCCTGGCGCACAGGTTGCTGGCCGCGCCCCACGCCGGCGATGACCCGGCCGGTGCCGCCGGTGGCGGCGACGAAACCGTAGTCTTGCTGCCGGTCGCGCCCGATCTGGCGGTACAGCCTCGCGGTTTTGGAGAGGATCTCGAAGCGGCCGTCGGCGTTGCCGATGGTCTCCGAGCCGCCCAGCAACAGCAGGCCGCCGCCGCGCAGCGCGAAATGGAACAGGGAGATGACCTTGGCCTGCGCCTCGGGGCGCAGGTAGATCAGCAGGTTGCGGCAGGACACCATGTCGAGGCGGGAGAATGGCGGGTCGGTCAGCACGTCATGCGGCGTGAAGATCACCGAGGCGCGCAGCTCAGGGATCACGCGGTAGCCGAGGTCCTCCTTGATGAAGAAGCGCGCCAGCCGCTCCGGCGAGACGTCGGCGGTGATGGTGGCGGGGTAGAGCCCTTCGCGGGCGGCGACGATGGCGTCGGTATCGATGTCGGAGGCGAAGATCGTCAACTTGATGTGCCGGGTGGCGGCGGTGAGCTGCTCCTGGAACAGGATGGCGAGCGAATAGGCTTCCTCGCCGGTGCTGCAGCCGGGGACCCAGATCCGGATCGGCCGGTCGGTGACATGGTCGTGCAGCAGCGCGGGGATGGTTTCCGCCGCCAGCGCGGCGAAGACCTTGGGATCGCGGAAGAAGCTGGTGACGTTGATCAGCAGGTCCTTGGCCAGCAGGTCGCGTTCGGCGGCGTCGGCCGTCAGCATGGCGTGGTAGAGGTCGAGGCGGGTCGCCTTGATCCCGGCCATGCCCATCCGCCGCTCGATCCGCCGGCGCAGCGTGCCTTTCTTGTACAGGCGGAAATCATGCGGGGTCTGTGCGAGCAGCAGCTCGATGATCGCGGTCAGCCAGTCGCCCGCACGTTGATCGGATTCGATATCGCCCTCGGTGGCGGTGGCGCGCGAACTGGCGAACTGGGCCAAGGCGCGCGGCATGTCGGCAATCGCCAGGACGTGGTCCACCATGCCGGTTTCGACGGCGCTGCTCGGCATGCCGTTGAAGGCGGCTTCCGCGAGGGCTTGCGCGATGACCAGTCCCTTTGCGTTGTGGACGGATTGCAGGCCGAGGCTGCCATCGCCGCCGGTGCCGGACAGCACCACGCAGGCGGTGCGAGGGCCCGCATCGGCGGCCAACGAATTGAGCAGGTAGTCGAAGGGCAGCCAGGCACCGTGGCGGGCGTTGGGTTGCGACAGCAGCAGGGTATCCGCCCGGATCGATAGGTAGGTACCCGGTGGGATCACGTAAAGATGGTCGGGCTGGACCGCCATCCCATCCGCGGCCTGCCTCACCGGCATCTCAGTGTGCCGCGACAGCAACTCCACAAGCATGCTGTCATGCGTCGGGTCGAGGTGCTGGATCAGGACGAAGGCCATGCCGGAGGTGGGGGGCAGCACGTCGAGCAGTTTGCCGCAGGCCTCCAACCCGCCCGCGGATGCGCCGATCGCGACGATCGGGAATGACCCGGCAGGCTGGGCGCGCGCCGAACGCCGGGCGAGGGGCGGGCCGGCACCTGGCTCGCGGTTGTCTGACACGTGCGATGGTTCCTCCGGGCGTTTCGATGGCGCGCCCCCCGCCGAATTCAACGCACACTTCTATCATGGTCCTGGATGGGTGCGGGACCGGCCCGCGCGCCCAGGTTCAGCCATCAATGCGCTCGCGTCTTGGCAGGCGGCTACAAAGGGTATGAAGGGCGTTTTGCCCTGTCATATGGCCTCTGTGACGGGGGCCTAGGTAGGTCCGGAAATTACTCATATCGAATTAATATCGTGACAGCAAGCCTGATAGCACCTTCGGAAACTACGCTACCCGACGTTGGCAGTCACGTTTCAGTGACGATTAAATGAAGAAATATTTATGTTCGCTGCACCGGATTCGCAAAAGGCCCTTTGATGCGCCCCCGGCGTATGCGATCCGAACCGCGTTATGTCAGCGATATGCAATCGAATCAAAATCTTATGCTATCAGCTTCCGCGCCGCAGTTTACCGGGTGCACGTGGGTGGCCGATACGGATTTCCCCCGTGCCGGCCTCGCAATGTCCAGATGGCTCGAACAAAAGCGCGACCGGTGCTTCCGTGGCACCGGCATGCTCGACGGCCGGTTAACGCCGCGCCCGGCCGACGATTTGCGTCGGGTTCACGAAGCGCAACGCGATCAGAAGCCAGACGAGGGTGGTCACCATATAGATCACCGCCATCGCGTCGATCGATTGCCCCGCCCGCACGCCCGCTGCGTACACTGCGTAGTAAAGCGCCACCACCAGGGTCTGGCTGGTCGGGCCGTCGGTGAAGAAGGTCAGTTCGAACATGGCGATCGTGCGTACCAGTACCAGCAGCAACGCCGCCAGGATGCCCGGCGCCAGCAGTGGTGCCAGCACATGGATGAACAGCCGCAATGTGCCCGCGCCGAACACCCGAGCCGCCGCCTCCACCCGCGGGTCGATCTGCTCGATGAACGGGATCATCACCAGGATGACGAACGGCACCGTCGGCACCAGGTTGGCGAGGATGACGCCGGAGATCGAGCCGGCCAGCCCCGCCCGGTAGAGCACCGTGGCCAGCGGGATGCCGAAGGTGATCGGCGGCACCAGCAGCGGCAACAGGAACAGCAGCACCACCAGGCGCTTGCCGGGAAACTCGCGCCGCGCCAGCGCATAGGCCGCCGGCACCCCGAGCAGGCCGGACAGCACCACCACCGCGCCCACCACCTGGAAGGTGGTGAACAGCACGTCGCCGAGCTGGAACTCGTCCCAGGCGGAGAAATACCACTTGGTTGTGAAACCCTGCGGCAGCCAGGTGTTGAACCAGCGCGTGCCGAGCGAGTTCACCACCACCGCCGCGATCATCGCGAGCAAATTGAGGACGAAAAACCCCACCAGCACCCAGACCGAGGACGCCCACAGCCGGGCCGATACCGTCTCACCGCGCCGCATCATCGCCTCACCCCTTCCCGCCGCCGGCGGGGCCGCGATAGACCAGCACCCGCGCGCCCAGCACCGCCGCCACGATGATGAGCTGCGAGAAGCCCATGATCATCGCGATCGCCGAGGCCATCGAGTAGTCGTACTGCTCGAACGCCGCGGTGTAGGCGGCGATCGAGATCACCCGCGTCACCCCGGCCGGCGCGCCGAGCAGCACGGCGGAGGGAAACACCGAGAAGGTCTGCACGAAGGACAGGCAGAAATTGATCGCCAGTCCCTGCGCCAGGAGCGGCAGCACGATGTGGCGGAAGCGCGACCGTGTATCGGCGCCCAGCGTGGAGGCGGCGCGCTCCAGCGACGGGTCGATGCCGCTGACGTAGGAAAGAGTGAGCAGGAAGGTGAAGGGAAAGCCGGAGATGAACAGCGAGATGAACACCCCCCAATAATTATGTACCAGCCGTATCGGGTGCGACACCAGCCCGAACCCCATCAACGCCCGGTTCAGCCAGCCCTGCGGGCCAAGATACAGCAGCAGCCCCTCGGCGATCAGCACCGTACCCAGCGTGATCGGCAGCACCAGGATGGCGGTCAGCAGCCGCTGGCGGTGCATCCGGCGCACCCGCATGGCCACGGGGATGGACAGCAGGATGTTGAGCAGGGTGGCCGGCACGGCGAGCCAGAGGGTCTTGCCGATGGTGCCGTAGAGGAAGGGGTCGGAGAAGAATTTCGCGTAATTGGCCAGCCAGCCCCCGGCCTTGGGCTGCAGCGACAGCACCAAGCCATAGAGGAACGGGTAGACGAACAGCGCCACCACGAACAGCGCCGCCGGCAGCACCAGCAGGGTCACCCCGTCGATGCCGCGCCGGGACAGCGCCAGGCGCAGCGGCATGGCGCCCGCCTGCCGGACGCTCACGCCGGCCCCCGCGGATACACCAGCACCCGCGCGGCGTCGGCGCCAAGGCGCAGCGTCTCGCCCGGCGCCACCCGGATGTCGGAGCGGAAATACAGCTCCGTGCCCTCCGCGGTGGCGGCGATGCCGTAGAAATCGCGGCCGCGATATTCGGCCGCGGTGACGCGCGCGGCCAACGGGCCGTCGGCGCGGGGGGTCAGGTCGTCCGGGCGGATGGCGACGATGGCGGCCTCGCCATCCAGTGCCTCGGCGGCGATACCGTGCAGCTCGGCCGCACCGATGCGCGCGGTGACCTCGGCCCCGCCGGCCGCCACCACCCGCGCCGCCAGCTGGTTGCGGAACCCCATGAAGGCGGCGACATCGGCGTGCGCCGGGCGGGCGTACAGCTCCTCCGGCCGGCCGACCTGGCGCACCCGCCCGTCGCGCATCACCACGATGCGGTCGGCCAGCGACAGCGCCTCGTCCTGGTCGTGGGTCACGTAGATGGTGGTGGAGCCGACCAGGTCGTGGATGCGGCGGATCTCGGCGCGCATCTCCAGCCGCAGCTTGGCGTCCAGGTTGGAGAGCGGCTCGTCCATCAGCACCAGCGGCGGCTCGATCACGATCGCCCGGGCGATCGCCACGCGCTGCTGCTGCCCGCCGGAAAGCTGGCCGGGCAGCTTTCCGGCCTGGTCGCCCAGCCGCACCAGGGCCAGCGCCTCGGCCACCAGGCGCGCGGCCTCAGCCCCGCGCCGGCCCTGCATGCGCAGCCCGAAACCGACATTGCGCTCCACGCTCATATGCGGGAACAGCGCGTAGTTCTGGAACACCATCCCGAAGCCGCGTGCCTCGGGCTTGAGATGGTCGATCTGCTTGTCGTCGAGCCAGATGCTGCCGCCGGTCAGCGGCAGCAGTCCGGCGAGGCAGTTCAGCGCCGTGGATTTGCCGCAGCCCGAGGGGCCGAGCAGGGCGATGAACTCGCCCCGTCCGACATCGAGCGTCACCTCCTGCAACGCGTTGAGGGTGCCGAAATCGCGGCTCACCCGGTCGAGCCGCAGGCGGCGGAAATCGCGCGACGCTGAAACCATGTCCCGAAGCTCCGGCTATTTCGACTTGGCGGCGCCGATCTGCTCGTCCCAGCGGTTGAACGCATAGACGAGCTGGTCGGGCAGCAGCGGTAGTTCCTGGGGGTGGCTGGTGATCAGGCTGGCGTATTCGGGGCGGCCGTATTCCGCGATCACCTTCTGGCTCGACTCCGGCGCCATCGACAGCGGCACGTCCTTCACTGCCGGACCGGGGTAGAAATAGCCGTCGTCATAGGTGGTGGCCTGCGCCGGCTTGGACAGCAGGTAGGCCAGCATGTCGACCAGCACCGCCACCTTGGCCGGGGGCACGCCCTTGGGGATGCACATGTAATGCGCGTCCAACACCCAGTGGAAGCCATCCAGCGCCGCCACCTTGGCCTCCTTCGGCACAACGCCCAGCGCGCGCGGGTTGATGTCCCAGCCCATCTGGGTCGGGATCATGTCGCGCGAGCCCTCGCCCAGTTCCTTCAGCACCGGCGCGGTGCCGGAGGGGTAGTATTCGATGTGCTGGCCGAGCTCCTTCAGATAGGCCCAGGTCTTGTCCCAGCCGTTCTTCGGGTCGTGCGGGTCCTTGTCGCCGAGGATATACGGCAGCCCCATCATGAAGATACGGCCGGGGCCGGAATTGGCCGGGCGGGCATAGATGAAGCGGTTGTTGTTCGCCTTGGCCCAGTCCAGCAGTTCGGCCGCGGTCTTCGGCGGCGTCTTCACCTTGTCCGGCATGTATTCCAGCAGCGGCCCGGCCGGGCAGAACACGATGCACACGCCCTGGTTCTGCGCCAGCCCCTGCATCGCCTTGGCGCCCGGCAGGTAGATGTCGTCCAGATTGGGCAGCTTGGCGGCGAAGTTGGGCAGCATCGGCTGCAGCAGCTTCTGGTCGATGCCGGCCGACAGCATGTCGATCCCGGTCAGCACCGCGTCGATATCCACCCGCCCGGCATCCTGCTGCGCCTTGATCTTGCCGGGCAGTTCCGGCGCCGGCGCCTTGGCGAAGGTGACGCGCGAGACGAGCTTGGGGTGGGCGTGCCAATAGGCCTCGATGGCCTTCTGGGTCAGCGCCAGGTTGCCCGCGACATCGACGATGTTGAGCGACACCGGCGAGCTGGGCAGCGGCGGCACCTGGGCGCGCGCGCCGGTGATGCTCCCGGTGACACCGAGGGTCGCTATGCCGGCGGCGCCGCCGAGCAGGCCGCGGCGGGTGTGGATGAAAGCGGTCATGTGTTTCCTCCCTTGTTGGTTGGCCGGGCTTGATGCCGGTCGTGGTATTCAAGGCGTCGTCGCTGGGGCGCCGTCAGCCGCGCGGCTTGCCCCCTCCGAACGCGGCGGCGCGGTGCAGCCGGGTCTGGACGTAGACGAACTCGCCCTCGGTGCCCGGCTCGTAGCCGCCGCTGGCGATCGAGACGTTGCGCTGGCTGGGGTAGCGGGCCACCGCCTCCTCGTTGATGTCCACGCCGAGGCCGGGGACGTTCGGCACCAGCAGGTGCCCGCCTTCCAGCACCGGCGGCGCCGAGATCACCTCGTTGCGGCCGGCCCAGTCGCCCTCGATGCGCTCGAGCATCAGCGCGTTGGGGATGGCGGCCAGCAGATGCAGGGCGGCGAACTCGGCGATCGGGCCCAGCGTGCCAGAATGCGGTGCCACCATGATGTGGTGCGCCTCGGCCATGCCGGCGAGCTTCTTCATCTGGGTCAGGCCGCCGGCGCGGCCGGTGTCGGGCTGGATCACGTCGACGATCTCGCGCTCCACCATCTGCCGCCAGCCCCAGATCGTCGCCAGCCGCTCGCCGGCGGCGATCGGGATCGCCACCTGGTCGGCCACGCGGGCCAGATTGTCGATGTTCTCCGGCGCCACCGGGTCTTCCAGGAACAGCAGGTGGTACGGCTCCAGCGCCCGGCCGAGCACGATGGCGTCCTTCGGCGTCATCCATGGCGGGCCGTGCAGGTCCACCATGATGTCCATCTCGTCGCCCACCGCGTCGCGGATGGCGGCGACCTTGCGCAGCGGATCGCGCACGCCGCCGGTCTTCACCGCGCCGATGCCGCGCGCCCGCAGCGCCAGGGCCACTTCCGGCGTCGAGGCATGGGCATAGATGCGCACGCGGTCGCGCACCTGGCCGCCGAGCAGGTTCCACACCGGCGTGCCGAGCGCCTTGCCCTTGATGTCCCACAGCGCCATGTCGATGCCCGCCATGGCGCCGGCGCCGACCACGCCGGTGACGCCGTGCGCCATCTGCGCCACCAGCATCTTCTGCCAGAGCTTCTCGATATGGGCGGGGTCCTCGCCCACCAGCACGCCGGCGAGGTCGCGCACCGCCGCCTCGATCACCCGCGGCCAGCCGGAGCACTCGCCGACGCCGTAGATCCCCTCGTCGGTCAGCACCTTCACGAACAGCCAGTTGCGCGAGCCGGTCTGGTGGCCCTTGCCATCCGACGCCCAGGCGCTGTCCGACGGCGCGCCGGCCTGCATCAGGAAGGTCTTGATCTCGGTGATCTTCATCGGCCTTGGCGATCCTCGAACGGGCTGCGGACAGCGTTGGGGTTGCAAGCGGGGTTGGGGTTGCAAGCGGGGTTGGGGTTACGAACGGCCGGCGGCGCGCGGCGGCCGGCCGGGAATGGTGCCGGTGGGCTCGTCGAAATAGCCGGCATTGGCCTCGGTCAGCACCGCCACCGAGCGGAACAGCCCGCGCAGATGCGCGCGCATCGCCGCCACCGCGCCGGCGCCGTCGCGCTGGGCGAGGCGGTCGATGATCAGGCTGTGCTCGGCGATGACGGTGGGCCGCTTGCGCACCAGGCGCATCGACAGGTAGCGCACCCGGTCCATCTGCGTCTTGGCAAGTTCCACCTGGCGCCAGGCATTGGGATGGCCGGCGATCTCCATGATCAGCGCGTGCATCCGCTCGTCCGAGGCGAAGAAGCCCTCATAGTCCTGGTCGTGGTCCAGCGCCTGCTGCTCCGCCAGCACCGCCGCCAGCGCCTGCGCCTGTGCCGCGTCGATCCGCTCCGCCGCCCGCTCCACCGCCGCGCATTCGAGGGCCTCACGGACGAACTGGCTGTCGAGCGCGTCGCGAAGCAGGATCGGCGCGACGAACGAACCGTATTGCGGGTAGATCTCGACCAGCTTCTCTTCCGCCAGCTTGATCAGCGCCTCACGGACCGGCGTGCGCGAGACGGCGAAGCGCTGCGAGATCTCCTGTTCGGAGAGCAGAGTGCGCGGCGCGAGCTGGTTGGTGATGATCTCGCGCCGCAGGATGGCGTGGATCTGGATGGCGATTGTCTGGCGGCGCAGGGGCAGCGCCGCCGGCGCGGGTGCACTGGTCACCTCGTCCTCTGCCGCGGCACGCGAAACCGGCCTGTTGCGCTGCAATATTCCCTCCCACGGGCGTTGGCCGCTTGCACGGCTCATCGTGTCGCCACACTACCATATTAGTATGGCAAGCTGTCAACCGCCTTGCCTGGCAGCGGCGACGGGCCACCCGTCGGTACATTCCGGTTCTGACATTATCGCTCACGCCCCCACTTGCAGTGGCAGGGCGCCGGGCAAACCGCCGAGCCCACGGATACTGGAAAACACCACATGAAGAAGTCTTTGTTCGGCGCCACCGCTGCGCTGCTGCTGCTCGCCGGCGCGGCGATGGCGCAAACCACCACCACGCAAAGCACCACCACCGTCACGCCGCCCATGCCCACGCCGCTGATCGACCCGCTGCCCGCCGGAACCCTCAGCACCTCGCGCGAGCAGAAGGTGGTGAACCCCGACGGGTCGCGGAGCAGTTCCAGCGCGACGACCTACCGCAACACCAACGGCGTCGCCTCCGACAGCCTGACCACGTCCACCACGACTCCCGCACCGGCCACGTCGTCCACGACGACGACCAAGACGACCATCAAGAACTGATCCAGGGGAACATCCAGATGACCAACAGGATCATGCGGCTGCTGCCGGCCGCCCTGCTGCTCGGCGCGACCGCGCTGACCGTCGCCTGCACGGCCAGCCCGACCACGACCACCACCGAACAGACCACCACGCGGCAGAGCATGCCGGTGGCGCCCACCACCACGACCACCACGACCAGGACGCTGCAGACCCCGTGAGCCGCGGCGAGTGCGCTGGCCCATTCGGAAGATTCAGCATGAGTCAGCGCACTGGCTTGATTTGGTGGGCCGATTCAGCCAACGGGCTGAAGTGCCCGCTGGCATCGGACCGCTAGCAGCCTGCTACGGCAAGACCTTGCCGGGGTTCATCAACCCGGCAGGGTCGATCGCCCGCTTGATCGCCCGCATCAGCGCCAGCTCCGCGCCGCCGCGCCAGTCGGGCATCATGTAGGGCTTCAGCTTGCCCACCCCGTGCTCGGCCGAGAAACTGCCATCCAGGTCGCGCACCACGGCGCAGACCGTGTCCATGATGGCGTGGTCCCGCGCCAGGAAGGCGCTCGCCGCCATATCCACCGGCTGTTCGAGGTTGAAGTGGATGTTGCCGTCGCCCATGTGGCCGAACGGCACCACCCGGATGCCCGGCAGCAGCGCCTCGCAGGCGGCGGTGGCGCGGCGGATCAGTTCCGGCACCCTGGATACCGGCACCGACACATCGTTCTTGATGCTGGCGCCCTCGCGCTTCTGCGCCTCGGAATGCTCCTCGCGCAGGCGCCAGATGGCCGCGCGCTGGGCGGCGCTCTCGGCGACCACCGCATCGGCCATCTCGCCCGCCTCCAGCGCCGCCTCCAGCACCGCCTCCAGCATGGCCCGCAGGTCGGCACCGGGCCGGGGGGTGGCCAGGTCGATCAGCGCATAATGTTCGGCGCGGGCGGCGAGCGGCAGCACGGCGCCGGGGATGTGTTTGAGCACGAAATCCATCCCCAGGCCGGACATGTACTCGAATGCGTTGACCGACGCCGGGTCGTGGCGATGGAAGCGGGTGAACAGCGCCAGCGCGGCCTCCGGCGAGGCCACCGCGCACAGCGCCACCTCGCTCTGCGCCGGCCGGGGCACCAGCTTCAGCACGGCGGCGGCGATCACGCCCAGCGTGCCCTCGGCGCCGACGAACAACTGGCGCAGGCAATAGCCGGTGTTGTCCTTGCGCAGCCGGCGCAGGCCGTTCCACACCTGCCCGTCCGGCAGCACCACCTCCAGCCCCAGCACCAGGTCGCGCGCATTGCCGTAGCGGACCGTGTTGTTGCCGCCGGCATTGGTGGACAGGATACCCCCCACCTGCGCCGTGCCCTCCGAGCCGATCGACAGCGGCAGCAGGCAGCCGGCCGCCTCGGCGGCGTCCTGCGCGGCCTTCAGCGTGGCGCCCGCCTCAATGGTCAGGGTCTGGTCCACCGCGTCCACCGCCCGCACCCGGTTCATGCGCGACAGGCTCAGCACCAGCTCGCTGCCGTCCTCGGCCGGCACCGCGCCGCCCACCATGGAGGTGTTGCCCCCCTGCGGCACCAGCGCCACCCGCGCCGCCGCGCAGGCCGCCACCACGGCGGCGAGCTGCGCGGTGCTGGCCGGGCGCACCACCGCGCCGGTTCGGCCGTGGTACAGCCGGCGCCAGTCCTCGGCATAGGGCGCGGTATCGGCCGGGTCGGTCAGCAGCCCGGCGGGTCCGACGATGTCGGCGAGTTGCGCCAGGAGCGCGGCGGCGGGAGCAGCGGTGTCGGGCATGGCGGTACCTCCGCCGCCAGGGTATCTGGGTCGCGCCCCAGGTCAATTCAGGAGCCCTCGGATGTCCCCCGATGTCGAGATCGTCACCACTGCCGCCCGCCCCGACCTGATCCCGGTCGCCGCCGAGTGGATCTGGCGTGAATGGGGCATCCGCCGGGGCCGCGCCCTGGCGGCGGTGGCCGCGCGCATGGCCGCGCGCACCGCTCCATGCGGGCCGGAGCAGAGCATCGTGCTGCTGGATGGCGGCGTGCCGGCGGCCACCGCCAGCCTGGTGCACCAGGACCTCGACGCGCGTCCGGACCTGACCCCCTGGCTGGCCAGCGTGTTCGTCCATCCGGATTTCCGCGGCCGGGGCCATGCCCCACGCCTGGTGCGCTCCATCGAGGCCAGTTGCGCCGCCGCCGGGGTGGCGACGCTGTACCTCAACAGCCACACCGCCGTTCCGCTGTACGCGAAGCTCGGCTGGCAGCCAATCGGCAGCGCGGCGGATCTCGATACGGTCGTGACGGTGATGCGCCGCGACCTGGCGTTGCGCGGCTGATCGCGGCGGCGGTGCCTGTCAGAATATTTTACACTACCGCTGCGACCGCCGGGACAAGCCACTGAAATCACGAACTGGCATGACGTTTGCGTGACACCTGCCACCTCGTTCAGGTGGGAGTATGATTCGATGTCGTCTCGTTTTGCCTGCCCTGTCCTGCGGGTCGCGGCCCTGCTGCTGACACTCTGCGGCGCCCTGGCGCCCTGCGGCGCCGCACGGGCTGCCGGCGTCACCCCGGCCAAGCAAGTCCTGTCGGAATGGTCGCCGGCATCCACGGCGGCCGACCCGCATCATGCGCCGCGGCTATTCAGCGTGCCGAACGTCGCGGTGGTGACGCTGGGGCTGACCTGGGTGGTGCTGATGCGACGCCGCCGGCGCTGACGCCTGGAGTGTAATCGCCGCAGGTTGAAGCAACCGGAGGCGTGAATCACACGAGAAAACAAAGGGCTAGATTCTCTCAGGTGCTTCTGTCAGTAACTGGCAGACTCTAGGCCAGCGCGGCGGGGTCGTCGCGCGGCGCCGCGGCGCGGCGCAGCCGGTCGTTGATTGCCAGACCCAGCCCGGTCGCCGGTATCGGCATCACCGCGATCGCCCGCACCCCGCCCGCCGCGTCCAGCGCGCGCAGGCCGGCGAACAGCCGGCACGCCGCCTCCACCACATCGCCGGCGGCGCTGAGCTGGAACACCGCCCCGGCGCCGTCCAGCGGCGGTCCGAACGCCAGCAGCGCCTCGTCGGCCGCCACCGTCCGCGCCGCCAGCCGCACCGGCAGCGACGGCGCGTAATGCGACAGCAGCATCCCGGGCGAGCGCGGCGCGCCCTTGGCATGTGCGGCCTCCGGGAGGCGCACCGGGCCCACCACCGCCTCGATCGCCTCGCGCGTGGCGCCGCCGGGGCGCAGCAGCACCGGCTGGCCTCCGCTCAGGTCCAGCACGGTGGATTCCACCCCCACACGGCACGGCCCGCTGTCCAACACGGCGGCGATCCGCCCGCCCAGCCCGGCCATGACATGCGCGGCCGTGGTCGGGCTGACCTGCCCAGACCGGTTGGCCGAGGGGCCGGCCACCGGGCGGCCGGCGGCACGCAGCAGCGCCAGCGCGGCCGCGTGCGCCGGCACCCGCACGGCCTGCGTCGCCAGCCCGGCCGCGGCCAGCAGCGCCACCCGGCAGCCGGGCCGGCGCGGCAGCACCAGGGTCAGCGGCCCGGGCCAGAACGCCTCGGCCAGCCGCCGCGCCACCGGCGGCGCCTCCACGTCCTCGAACGCCGCCTCGGCCTCCGGGTAGTGGCAGATCAGCGGGTTGAAGCGCGGCCGGCCCTTGGCGGCGAACACCGCCGCCACTGCGCGCTCGTTGGTGGCGTCCGCCCCCAGGCCATAGACCGTCTCGGTGCCGAAACCGACCAGTTCGCCCGCCCGCAGCAGCGCCGCCGCGCGGGCGATGCCGGCGGCGTCGGCCGCCAGCAATTCGGTTGCGGTCACGTCCGGCCGGTCGCCAGGAAATGCGGGTTGCGCCAGTCCGGCTTGCCATAGGTGAGCGGCGCCCCGGTCTCCATCACCAGCACCTGCCCGCCGGCCGCCTCCAGCACCGCCTGGGCGGCCGCGGTGTCCCATTCCATGGTGGGTCCGAAGCGCGGATACAGGTCGGCCCCCCCCTCCGCCACCCGGCAGAACTTCAGCGCCGAGCCGACATTGATCACGTCCACCACGCGCCGCCCCTGCAGGAAGGCGTCCAGCCGCGCCGCGTCGCCGTGCGAGCGGGAGGCGACCACCACCACGCCCGCTTCGGGCGGCAGGCGGGCGGCGATCGGCCGCTTGCCCTGCGCATCGTGCCGCCAGGCGCCCACGCCGACGATGCCGCCCCACAGCACCCCGGCCGCCGGCGCGCCGACCACCCCCAGCGCCGGCCGGCCGTCGCGCACCAGCCCGATGCAGACGGCGAAATCGTCGCGCCGGTTGGTGAATTCGCGCGTGCCGTCCAGCGGGTCCACCACCCAATAGGCGGCGGCCCGCTCGGGGGTGCGCCCGGCGGCCATCTCCTCCTCCGCCACCACCGGAATCTCCGGCGTGGCGGCGCGCAGCCCGGCGACGATGATCGCCTCGGCGGCGTGGTCAGCCTCGGTCACCGGCGAGGCGTCGGCTTTGGCCAGGGTTTCGAATCCGCGCGCCCGCACCTCCAGGATGGCGGCGCCGGCGCGCTGGGCGAGGTCGAAGGCCAGGGTCAGCAATTCGGTGTCGTTCATGCCGTTCTCTTTACAGCCGCCCCCCGCTTTGGCCAATCGCGACATCGCTGCTACAGTCGCGCCATACCGTGAAATCCCGAGCCCTGGAGCGCCTCCGCATGCTCGACATCGCTTTCGCCAAGCCCGTTTTGCCGAAATCCGGCGCCCTCGCGCTGCTGCTGGAGCAGGATGCCGCCGCCGGCAGCCCGACCGCGGCGCTGCTGGAAGCCGCCGACGCGGCCACCGACGGCGCCGTGTCGCGCGCGCTGGCGACCGCCGAGTTCAAGGGCCGGCGCGGCCAGACCACCACCATCCTGGCGCCCGGCGCCGGGCTGTCGCGGGTGGTGGCGGTGGGCCTGGGCAAGCTGGCCGAGTTGTCCGACCGCCATGCCGAGGACGCCGGCGGCCACGCCGCCGCGGCGCTGGCGCGCGAGCCGGCCGCCGCCGTCGCCACGGTCGGGCTGACCGGCGCGCAGGCCGCCTCGGTCGCCCTCGGCGCTGCGCTGCGCGGCTACCGCTTCGACCGCTACCGCACCACCGAGAAGCCCGAGGACAAGCCGAAGTTGGCCAAGCTCGCGGTGCTGACCGCCGAGGCCGCCAAGGCCCGCGACGCCTGGACCGCCGGGCGCGCCGTCGCCGAGGGCGTGTTCCTCTCGCGCGACCTGGTCAGCGAGCCGCCCAACGTGCTGACGCCGGCCGAGATGGCCGAGCGCTGCCGCAAGCTGGAGTCGCTGGGCCTGAAGGTCGAGGTGTTCGGCCCGAAGGAGATGACCAAACTGGGCTTCGGCGCGCTGATGGGCGTGGCCATGGGCAGCGCCTGCGAGCCGCGCATGGTGGTGATGCACTGGAACGGCGCCGGCACCGGCAAGGGCCGCAAGGCCGCCAAGCCGCTGGCCTTCGTCGGCAAGGGCGTCACCTTCGACACCGGCGGCATCTCCATCAAGCCGGCCGGCGGCATGGAGGACATGAAGTGGGACATGGCCGGCGCCGGCGCCGTGGTCGGGCTGATGGCGACCCTGGCCGGCCGCAAGGCGAAGGTGGACGCGATTGGCATCGTCGGCCTGGTGGAAAACATGCCCTCCGGCACCGCGCAGCGGCCGGGCGACGTGGTCAAGACCTATTCCGGCCAGACCGTCGAGGTGATCAACACTGACGCCGAGGGCCGGCTGGTGCTGGCCGACGTGCTTTGGTACTGCCAGCAGAAATTCGACCCCCGCTTCATGATCGACCTCGCCACCCTGACCGGCGCCATCATCATCAGCCTGGGCCACGAATACGCCGGCTTCTTCAGCAACGACGACACCCTCTCGGAGCAGTTGCGGGCGGCGGGCGAGGCGACCGGCGAGCAGGTCTGGCGCATGCCGCTGGGCGAGGCGTACGACAAGCAGATCAAAAGCGACATCGCCGACATGAAGAACGTCGGCGGTCGGCCGGGCGGGGCGATCACCGCCGCCCAGTTCATCCAACGCTTCGTCAACGGCAAGCCCTGGGTGCATCTGGACATCGCCGGCACGGCCTGGAGCAGCAAGGATTCGGCGGTGACCCCGAAGGGCGCCACCGCGTTCGGCGTGCGGCTGCTGGACCGGCTGGTGGCCACGCACTTCGAGTCCTGATCCCGGCGCGCGACGGGCCGCCGCCGTGATCCGGCTGCACATCGCCGCCAGCGCGCCCGAGGCGCTGGCCACCGTGGTGCCGCTGCGCGCGGGGGCGCCGCCGCCCGCGCCGGCGGCTGCCGCCGTGGCGGCCACGGGGTTCGCCGGGCATGCCGGCGAGACCTGCGAGGTGTTCGCGCCGGCCGGCCGGCTGCTGCTGGTCGGCCTGGGCGATGATGTGGCCGGCGAGGCCGGCTGGCACGCGGCGGGGGCCCGCGCCGCCGCCGCCCTGCTGGCACTGCCGCGCATCGCGCTGGACGCCACCGCGCTGGTCCCGGACCAGGCGACCGCCTTCGCCGCCGGTGCCTGCATGCGTGCCTGGCGCTTCACCCGGCTGAAGACGCTGGCCGAGCCGGATGCCCCCCGCCTCGCCGCCATCGACCTGCTGACCCGCACGCCGGAGGCACTGGCCGCCGCCTGGGGCCGCGCCGGGGCGGGCGTCGCCGGCGCCAGCTTCGCCCGCGACCTGGTGGCCGAGCCGGGCAACCTGCTGACCCCCGCCGATTTCGCCGAGCGGCTGGCGCTGCTGACCCGCCACGGCGTGGGCGTGGCGGTGCTGGACCGGGCGGAGCTGGCGCGGCAGGGGCTGGGCGCGCTGCTGGCGGTCGGCGCCGGCTCGGCGCATCCGCCGCTGCTGGCGGTGCTTCGCTGGAAGGGGCGCGGCACGCTGGCCCGCACGGCGGCGCCGGTCGCCTTCGTCGGCAAGGGCATCACCTTCGACACCGGCGGCCTGTGCATCAAGCCGGCGGCCGGGATGGAGGAGATGCGCGCCGACATGGCCGGTGCCGCCGCCTGTGCCGGGGCCATGCTGGCGCTGGCGCAGCGGGACTCGCCCTGCCCGGCGATCGCGGTGCTGGCGCTGGCCGAGAATGCCACCGGGGCGGCCAGCTACCGCCCCGGCGACGTGCTGCGCAGCCTGTCTGGCCGCACCATCGAGGTGGTCGATACCGACGCCGAGGGCCGGCTGGTGCTGGCCGACGCGCTGGCCTGGGCGGTGCGGCGCTACCGCCCCCGCGCGGTGATCGACCTGGCCACGCTCACCGGCAGCATCGTCACCGCCCTGGGCCACCATCGGGCCGGGCTGTTCGACTCCGACCCCGCGCTGGCCGAAGCTGTCGCCGCCGCCGGCGAGGCGGTAGGCGAGCCGGTCTGGCGCATGCCGATCGGCCCCGGCCACCGGGCCGACCTCGATTCCGACATTGCCGACCTCCGCCACTGCCTGCCCGGCCGGATGCAGCCCGACGCCTGCCACGCGGCGGCCTTCCTGCGCGAGTTCGTGGACGACACGCCCTGGGCGCATCTGGACATCGCCGGCATGGAGCAGCAGGCCGAAGCCAGCGACCTGCACGCCGTCGGCCCCACCGGCTTCGGCGTGCGGCTGCTGGACCGCCTGGTGGCTATGCGGTTCGAGGGGTGATGGCGGAGATCGGCTTCTACCACCTGACCCGCAGCGGCGCCGAGCAGGCGCTGCCGGTGCTGCTGGGCCGCACCTTGCAGGCCGGCCAGCGCGCCCTGGTGCTGTGCGGCAGCGCCGAGCGGGCGGCCGCGCTCGACACTGCGCTGTGGCTGTCCTCGCAGCCCGACTGGCTGCCGCATGGCACGCCGCAATCGGGCGATGCCGACCTGCAGCCGATCTGGCTGACCACCGAGGACACGTCGCCGGCCCCCAACGCCGCGCGCTTCCTGTTTCTGGTGGATGGCGCGCAAAGCGCCCATCTGGACGCCTATGAGCGCGTATTCGACCTGTTTGATGGCCGCGACGAGGCCGCGATCGCAGCCGCGCGCGGCCGCTGGGCGGCGGCGAAGCAGGCGGGGCACACTCTGGCCTATTGGCAGCAGACCGAGCGCGGTTGGCAGAAAAAGGCGTAGCCGGGCGCTGCCCAGGCCGGCTCTATTGGCTGACGCCCTATTGGCTGACGTTGGTCAGCACCACCTTTTCCCAGTTCGTATCGGCGTTCAGGTCGCGCTGCGCGCCGGCGCGATAGCCGCCGACGGCGGTGAAGGTGTGCACGCAGAAGCGGTCATCGCCCTCGGTCACGTCGCACGAATCCAGCTGGACCGTGTCGCCGGCGCCGGCGAAGCCGAAGGCCCAGTTGTCCGAATTGTACCATTCGCTGCCGTTGACCGTATGGGTGGCCTGCGTGCCGGTGCCGGTGTCCATCAGCGCGTCGGCCTTGGGGGCGGCGGCCAGCACGGCGTAAACATCGCTGCCCTTGAGATGCGCGGCCACGATGATCTGGTCGCCCGTGCAGCCGGCCAGCGTGGTGGCGGTATTGCTGCCGAACGGGGTCGCGAAGTCCGCCGTGTAGCAGACCGACCAGCCGCCGGCGAGCACGGTGGCGACCGGCACGTTGGTCTGCGGGCCGACCGGCTGATAGGCTGCCCAGGCAGGCGCGGTGCCGAAGCCGGCCAAAATCCCGATTGCGGCCAGCGCCGCCTTCCTCATGCGCATGATCATGGCGAACGCCACTCCGGAACAGTAAGTTTCATGTAAGAACTTGCGGAGGAACAGCAGTCGCATCCGGTTCCTGTTACGAAACTAGAGAATACAGATCCATTCGTAAAGGCCGGCGTGGGATGTCTTGGCATTACTGAAGGACTAGTCCCGAACGGCGCTACAGCGGCAGCGCGCCCTGCCGCCCGGTGTCGCGCGGCCGGTCCGCGGTCGCCGCCACATCGCCATCGGCGAAGCGCAGCCGCAGCGCCGCACCCGGCGCCACCGCCGCCGCCGTGGTCAGCGGCGCGCCCCTGGCATCGGCCACCAGCGCGAAACCCCGCTCCAGCACCTTGGCGTAGGACACCGATTCCAGCCGCCCGGACAGCCCCTCCAGCCGCGCCCGCGCCTCGCGCAGCCCGGCGCGCAGCGGCGCGTCGGTCAGCCGCAGCATCACCCTGGCGCCGGCCGCGGCCCGCCCGGCGGCGGCATGGCGCAGCGCCGAGCGCAGCCGCTCCGCCCCCAACGCCAGCGCCCCGCGCCGCGCCGCCAGCAGCCCCGGCAGCGCCACCCGCAGCCGCCCGGCGCGATCGTCCAGCCCCTGCCGCGCCGCGCGGATCAGCGCCGGCAGGTCGGGCATGCCGCGCTCGGCCCGGTCCAGGCTGGCGCGGCGGGTCGCCAGCAGGTTGGGCAAGGCCATCGCCAGCCGCGCCGCCCGGTCGTCCAGCCGCTGTCGCGCGGTGCCCAGCAGTGCCGGCAGGTCGGGCAGCCCACGCTCCGCCCGTTGCAGCCGCAACCGGCAGGCGCCGGCCAGCCGGCCCAGCGCCCCGCTCAGCCGCGCCGCCTTCTGTTGCAGGTCGGCCGCCATCTCCACCCGCGACGGCACCGCCATCTCGGCCGCCGCCGTCGGCGTGGGCGCGCGCCGGTCGGCGGCGAAGTCGATCAGCGTGGTGTCGGTCTCGTGCCCGACGGCGGCGATCAGCGGAATGCCGCAGGCGAACGCCGCGCGCACCACCGCCTCGTCGTTGAAGGCCATCAGGTCTTCCAGGCTGCCGCCGCCACGCGCCACGATCAGCACGTCCGGGCGCGGAATCGGCCCGTTTTCGGGCAGCGAATCGAAACCCCGGATGGCCGCGACGATCTGCGCCACCGCCCCCTCGCCCTGCACCTGCACCGGCCACAGAATGATCCGTCGCGGGAAGCGACGCAGCACGGTGGTGCGAATGTCCTGGATCACCGCGCCACGCTCGGAGGTGACCACGCCGATCACCTCCGGCAGCATCGGGATCGCCTTCTTGCGCGCGGCGTCGAACAGCCCTTCCTCGGCCAGACGCAGGCGCAACGCCTCGATGCGCGCCAGCAGCGCGCCGGCGCCGGCATAATCCATGCGATCGACGATCAACTGGTACGAGGACCGCTCGCCATACGAGGAAATCTTGCCCTGGGCGATCACCTCCACCCCGTTCTCCGGCACCAGGCCCAGCCGGGGGACGGCGAACTTCCACACCACCCCGGCCAGCTTGCCGCCCTCGTCCTTCAGCGAGAAATAGATGTGCCCGGAGGGGTAGCGCTTCAGCTCGGTGATCTCGCCGCGCACCCGCACGCGGCCGAACGCGCCCTCCAGCGTGCGCTTCACGGCGCCGGAGATTTCGGTGACGGTGTATTCGGGGATGTTGCCGCGCGGTTCGTCCATACCCCGATCCTATGCTAGACGACGCGCCGGAAGAAGCCTGGAGGGCGGCGCATGCGGGTTCTGGTGGTCGGATCGGGCGGGCGGGAGCACGCGCTGTGCTGGAAGCTGGCGGCAAGCCCGCTGCTGACCAAGCTGTGGTGCGCCCCCGGCAACCCTGGCATCGCCGAACTGGCCGAAACCGTGCCGATCGGCGTGCTGGACATCGCCGCCCTGGTCGATTTCGCCCGCGACAACCAAGTGGACCTGGTGGTCCCCGGCCCGGAAGCGCCGCTGGTGGCCGGCATCGCCGACGCCATGCAGGCCGCCGGCATCAGATGCTGCGGCCCGCTGGCCGCAGCCGCGCGGCTGGAAGGCAGCAAAAGCTTCACCAAGGAGCTCTGCGACGCCGCCGGCATCCCCACCGCCCTGTGGGAACGCTTCGACGACGCCGAGGCGGCCCGCGAATTCGTCCGCCGCCGTGGCGCGCCGATCGTGGTGAAGGCCGACGGGCTGGCCGCCGGCAAGGGCGTGGTGGTCGCCGAGACCGTCGCCGAGGCCGAGGCCGCCATCGCCGACTTCATGGAAGCCGGCACCATGGGCCCGGCCGGCCGCAGCGTGGTCATCGAGGAATGCCTGGTCGGCGAGGAAGTCAGCCTGTTCGCGCTGTGCGACGGCACCACCGCGCTGCCGCTGGGCGCCGCCCAGGACCACAAGCGTGTGGGCGACGGCGATACCGGGCCGAACACCGGCGGCATGGGCGCCTATTCCCCGACGCCGGCGCTGTCGGCCCATCTGCAGGAAGCCGCCATGGCGCGGATCATCCGCCCGGCGCTGGCCGAACTGGCCCGCCATGGCACGCCCTTCCGCGGCATCCTGTTCGCCGGGCTGATGCTGACCGAGGACGGTGCCAAGCTGATCGAGTTCAACGTCCGCTTCGGCGACCCCGAATGCCAGGTGCTGATGCTGCGCCTGACATCCGACCTGCTGGCCGCCCTGCTGGCCGCCTGCGACGGCGAACTGGCCGATTTCGACCTGCGCTGGTCGCCCGACCCGGCGCTGGCCGTGGTGCTGGCCGCGCGCGGCTACCCGGCCAACCCCGTGCGCCACACCCCCATCGGCAGCCTGGGCGCGGCGATGCCCGGCGTACAGGTGTTCCATGCCGGCACGGAGCTGCTGGGCGGCCAATTGGTCTCGTCCGGCGGGCGCGTATTGACGGTCTGCGCCACCGCCCCAAGCCTCGCGGAAGCCCGCAAGGCGGCCTATATGGCGGTGGACGCGATCGACTGGCCGCAGGGCTTCTGCCGGCGCGATATCGGCTGGCGGGCGCTGACGGCAAACGGATAAACGTTTTTTGGCTCTTTTTCAAAAAAGGAAGGCTCTTCTTTTTGTGAACAAAAAGAAGCAAAAAAACTTTATCCGTCTTTTGGGTTGCTGATACTGCCTGGCTTTCATGGAGGCATGGCGATGTCGCAGGTTCTCAACCGGCCTACCCCGGTCACCTTCATCCCGCATCGCCAGCCGCCGCTGCCGATCACCAAACGGCTGAAGGTGGTCTCGGAATACGAGCCCGCCGGCGACCAGCCGACCGCCATCCGCGAACTGGTGGCCGGCGTGGAGGGCGGCGAGCGCGACCAGGTGCTGCTCGGCGTCACCGGCTCGGGCAAGACCTTCACCATGGCCAAGGTGATCGAGGCGGTGCAGAAGCCCACCCTGATCCTGGCGCCGAACAAAACCCTGGCGGCACAGCTCTACGGCGAGATGAAGTCGTTCTTCCCCGACAACGCGGTGGAATACTTCGTCAGCTACTACGACTACTACCAGCCGGAAGCGTACGTTCCCCGCACCGACACCTACATCGAAAAAGACAGCCAGATCAACGAGCAGATCGACCGCATGCGCCACGCGGCCACGCAGTCCCTGCTGGAACGCAACGACGTGGTGATCGTCGCGTCGGTCTCCTGCATCTACGGCATCGGCTCGGTCGAAACCTACGCCAAGATGGTGGTGAAGCTGGAGGTCGGCGGCAGCATCGACCGCGACCGGCTGGCCAAGGCATTGGTGGAGCTGCAATACCGCCGCAACGACGCCGCCTTCCAGCGCGGCACCTTCCGCCTGCGCGGCGAAGTGGTGGACATCTACCCCAGCCACTACGAAGACCGCGCCTGGCGGGTGGAACTGTTTGGCGACACCATCGAGAAGATCAGCGAGTTCGACCCGCTGACCGGCGACCGCACCGCCGAGCTGGAAGGCATCACCGTCTACGCCAACAGCCATTACGTCACGCCGCGACCGACGCTGACCCAGGCGGTGCGCGACATCAAGATCGAGCTGAAGGACCGGCTGGCCGAGTTCGTCGCCAACGGCAAGCTGCTGGAGGCCGAGCGGCTGCAGCAGAAAACCACCTTCGACATCGAGATGATGGAAACCACCGGCACCTGCAAGTCGATCGAGAACTATTCGCGCTTCCTCTCCGGCCGCAATCCGGGCGAGCCGCCGCCGACCCTGTTCGAATACCTGCCGGAGAACGCGCTGCTGATCGTCGATGAAAGCCATGTGACGGTGCCGCAGATCGGCGGCATGGAACGCGGCGACTTCGCGCGCAAGTCGATCCTGGCGGAATACGGCTTCCGCCTGCCCTCCTGCATCGACAATCGGCCGCTGAAATTCGCCGAATGGGAGAATTTTCGCCCGCAAACCCTGTTCGTTTCGGCCACGCCCGGCCCGTGGGAGATGGAGCGCACCGGCGGCGCCTTCGCCGAGCAGGTGATCCGCCCCACCGGGCTGATCGACCCGGTGACCGAGATCCGCCCGGTGGAGCACCAGGTGGACGACCTGCTGGGCGAAATCCGCGCCACCGCGGCGGCCGGCGGGCGGGTGCTGGTGACGGTGCTGACCAAGCGAATGGCCGAGGACCTGACGGAATACCTGGGCGAGCACGCCGTCCGCGTGCGCTACCTGCACAGCGACGTGGACACGCTGGAGCGCATCGAGATCATCCGCGACCTGCGGTTGGGGGTGTTCGACGCGCTGATCGGCATCAACCTGCTGCGCGAGGGGCTGGACATCCCGGAATGCTCGCTGGTGGCCATCCTGGACGCCGACAAGGAGGGCTTCCTGCGCAGCCGCACCAGCCTGGTGCAGACCATCGGCCGCGCCGCCCGCAACATCGACGGCCGGGTGATCCTGTACGCCGACCGCATGACCGACAGCCTGCGCTACGCCATCGAGGAGACCGAGCGGCGGCGCAACAAGCAGCGCGCCTGGAACGAGGCGCACGGCATCACCCCGGTCTCCATCCGCCGCCAGATCGGCAAGGTGCTGGAGAGCGTGTTCGAGCAGGATTACGTCACCGTCGCCCCGGTGAAGGGTAGCGCCACCACGGATTTCGTCGGCAAGGACCTCAAGGCCAGCATCGCGGAACTGGAAAAACGCATGCGCACCGCCGCCGCCGACCTGGAATTCGAGGAAGCCGCCCGCCTGCGCGACGAGATCCGCCGGCTGGAGGCGCTCGACCTGGGGCTGGAGCCGCCGCCGGCCACCAGCGCCTCGCTGCGCCCGCGCAAGGACCATACGCCGGAGCCGATGGGGCCGGGCGGCGGCGGCTACGACCCCAAGAAGATGCGCGGGCGCGGGCGGCGGCGATAGGGCCGATCGCCCGGCACAGCGTGCCGGCAGGGCGATTGACCCAGATCATTCCGCCTTTGTGGCTGGCGCGGTACTGCGATGCACAGGCAGCGGGAGCGGGGCGATGGGCATGCGCATTCTTGTCATCCAGGGCCATCCGGACCCGGCGGGCGGGCATTTCTGCCACGCCCTCGCCCATGCCTATGCCGAGGGCGCGAGCGCGGCGGGGCACGAGGTGCGGCGGCTGTCCGTGGCCGGGCTCGCCCTGCCGGTGCTGCGCAGCGAGGCGGAATGGCAGGGCCCGGCGCCGCCCGACGTGGCGGCCAGCCAGCGGGATATCGTCTGGGCGGAACATCTCGTGTTCGTCTACCCGCTTTGGCTCGGCGGCATGCCGGCGCTGCTGAAGGCGTTCCTGGAGCAGGTGGCGCGGCCCGGCTTCGCCTTCGACGCCGGGCCGAACCGCTCGCCATGGCAGAAAAAGCTGGCCGGCCGGTCGGCGCGCATCGTAGTCACCATGGGCATGCCGGCGCTGGTCTATCGCTGGTATTTCGGCGCCCATAGCCTGAAAAGCCTGGAGCGCAACATCCTCGGCTTCATCGGCATCGAGCCGATCCGCGAGAGCCTGGTGGGGATGGTGGGTGCGGCCGACCCGGCGCGGCGAACCGTCTGGCTCGCGAAGCTGCGGCGGCTGGGCGCCAAGGGTCGCTGATCCCGGGGGTGCCGATCCCGGGGGCCGTCGATTCCAGAGGCCGTCGATTCCGGAGGCCGTCGATCCAGGCGGCGGAAGCCCGCGTCAGGGGTTGCCGGTGCCCGCCGCCAGTTCGACGCCGCCGCGGACCAGGTCGGCGAACGCCGCATCGTAGCCGACGCCGCTGATCCGCCACTCGTGCTCCGTGCCGTCGCGCCGCGCCCGCCAGGTGCCGACCCAGCCCATCGCCTTCAGGCTGAAGGAGAGCGTGCCGCGAATCCGCATCTGCCCGGGGCCGGGCGGGTCGAGTGGGGCCGGGTAGCCGATGACATCCACGCCGCCGGCGGCCAGCTCCGCCTCTGTGGGGAAGTGGACGCCGACGCCGTATTCGCTGGCGACGCGGACCAGGGCGGCGCGCATCTCGGCGCCGCGCGGAGTCTCCGCCGAGAGCAGGAAAGGGTCCGGGTCGCGGTTGCGCACCAGGATGACCGGCGTCAGCACCGGGCGCGGCCCCGTCCAGGGGGCGACGCCGAGGGTGGCGAGGGCGGCATCGGCCTTGGCGGGGTCGAAGTGGACGGTCAGCTCGTAGGACCGGTCATAGGTGCCCTGGTCGTCGTGGTGCAGCAGGGCGGCACGCGGATCGACGTAGGCGAATGTCTCGACCAGGGCATCGGCATGGCTGGCGAGGGCCGCGACGGCCGGGTTGTCGCGCAGTTGCGGGCGGCCGGACAGCTTGACCAGCACCTCGGTGAGGCAGAGCCCGAAGCCGAGCGGGCGCTGGCGCATGTCCGTCCCGGTGACGATCGCGGTGGCCTGGTAGAGGGCGGGGTTGCGCGGCGGCGCCTGGGCATGGGCCGGCGGCGGCAGGCCGAGGGTGGAGGCGACGAGGGTGAGGGCGGCAATCCTGGCCAGGCCCATGGTGGCGGAGGAGAATGCCATGGCTCAACCCCTGATGGCGGCGGGACCGGCTGCGCGCACGGCGCTGCGGCAGCGCCGGCCGGAGGCAGCCTGCCATTGTTTTTGACACCGGTAAAGACCATTTAGACGGTTATATGACGAACACCCCTCTCCTCCCGCCGTCCCGGGCCGGCACGCTCGAGCTGGTCGGCGGCATGCTCGCGCTGGATTTCTGCAACACCTCCTCCGGGCGGGGCGGGGCGCGGCATCTGGAGCATTTGCGGCTGGCCGGCGATGTCGTCGCCTGGGCGGCGCACGCGGCGGTGCTGGACGCGGCGGCGGCGGCGGCTCTTGGCGCGCGCCTGGCGGTTGATGAGGGCCTGGCCACGGCGCTGCTGGGCCGTGCGCTGGCCCTGCGGGAGGCTGTGTTCGGCATCGGGCAGGCGCGGGCGCAGGGGTTGGCGCCCGGGCGCGTCCATCTCGACGAACTGGCGGCGACCCATGCGGCCTGCCTCGCGCCGGCGCGACTGGCGGCGGATGGCGCGGTGTATCGGTGGGGCTGGGATCCTGCGGCCGCGCCTGTGGAGGCCGTGCTGGGGCCGATCGCGGTATCGGCGGTCGGCCTGCTGACGCAGGGCGAGGCCGGGCGGCTCAAGCAGTGCCAGGGTGTTCATTGCGGCTGGCTGTTCTGCGACCGGACGAAGAACCGCAGCCGGCGGTGGTGCGAGATGGAGGTCTGCGGCAACCGCGCCAAGCAGCGCCGGCGGCGCGGCGGCTGATACCAAGGCCCGCAAGCGACGACTCTTCCGTCGCCTGCGGGCCTTGGTATCGCGCGCCGGGCTGGCGGGTGGCGGCGCGCTAAACAAAGACTCATGCCAAGGGTCGCGGTCAGCGAGCCTTGGCATGAGGCTGCCCGGCCCGGCAGGCCGGCTACTGGCTGGCCCAGACGATGCGATGGATCCAGGCCACCTGCGCCAGATCGAAGCTGTAGTCGGGATGGGCGGGGTTGAGGCTGCGCACCTCCACCCGGCGGGCCGAGCGGCGGGCGAGCTGCTTGGCCATCACCTGGCCCTCGGTGGTGCGCAGCACCACGCGATCGCCGCGGCGGATCGGCGCGTTGGGCGAGACGATCACGATGTCGCCGTCGCGGAACACCGGCTCCATGGAATCGCCGCTGATTTCCAGCGCGTAGGCGTTGGGGTCGCCTACCTCGGGCAGGCCCACCTCGTCCCAGCTGCCGCCGACCGGGTAGCCGCCATCGTCGAAATACCCCTCGCCGCCGGCCTGCGCGAAGCCGATCAGCGGCACCCGCCGGGCGATGCCGCGCCCGCCCCCGGGCATGGCCCGCGCGCCGCCCACCAGGGCCGCGAACCCGTCCAGCGAGGCGCCGGTGGCGTCCAGCGCCTTGGCCAGGCTTTCGGTGCTGGGCCAGCGCGGCCGGCCGTCCGGCATGGTGCGCTTGGACGGGTTGAAGGTGGTGGCGTCCAGCCCGGCGCGGCGCGCCAGGCCGGAGGCGGACAGGCCGTTCTCTTCGGCGAGCGTGTCCAGCGCCCGCCAGATATCGGCGTGCTTCATCTCGGGCTCCGGGTCGGGCGGCGCCGCGACTCGACGCCTGGAAGCATTTTGATAGGAATGTTCGCCACATGGAATAGGAAAATCAATTTCGATAGGAAAAAAATACCGAATCGCTCTTGCAGCGAAGCCTTGCCTGGGGGAGCATATGTTCACGTTATGTTCCATACCTCCGCAGGAGCCGCCATGACCGCGACCGCCGCCCGCCCCCTGGTTTCCTCTTCCCTCCGGGGCACCGCCACGGGCGATGCGGCCGGCCTGCCGCGCACCGAGCCGTTCCGCAACGCCGAGCAGGCCTGGTTCTGGACCCTGGCGGCGCTGAAGGCGCGGCGGGAGGGCACGGGCGGCGGCGGCGCCGGCCCGCGCCGGCCGTGCGACCCGGACGACGTGGTGAAATGCCTGGACACGCTGTACCGCCGCCGCCGCATCGACCTGGTGCATGCGCGCATCCTGCGCATCTGGGGCGAGCGGCAGGCGGCGCCGAACCCGGCCTATGCCGCCGAGAAATGCGACTGGCGCGTCTGGCAGGAGGCGCTGGAGCGGCTGGAATGGCCGCTGCGGGTCAAGGGCATCGTCGCCTAAGCCGCGCGAGATTTCAGTGAACTAGGATTTTATTCCTTGACAACCGCTTCGCCCCGCCCCTAGATACCGACATCGACGGGCGGATTGCGTCCTGGCCGTCGGGTTCTCCTCCCTCCCCATCTCGCGGGCCGCTTCCCACCGGAAGCGGCCCTTTTTTTGTTCAGGAGCCGCCGATGGCCTTCGTGATCCGCAACCTCTCCGTGCTGGCCTACGCGCAGGGCTTCACCCTGTGGCACTACAAGGCCGGCACCGCCGGGCCGGAGGTGCTGGCCGCTCCCGGGTTCTTCGACGATGCCGGCGACATGTTCGCGCCGGGCGACATGGTCATGGTGTCGGGCAGCGCCGGCGGGCGGGTGCTGGTGGTGGCGCAGGCGGGGCCGCATGTGTGCCTGGCGCCGCTGTCATGAGGCGTGCCTCATGATTGGACGGCGGCCGGCGCCCGGTCGTGCAGGATCTCGTGCCGATGGCGGGCCAGCCCCGCTGGGGTAGCGGTGAAGCGGCCATCCGCGCGCTGGCAGGTGAACCGCATCGCCGCCATGCGATGCAGGCAGCGGCCATCCTTCAGCCCGTCCGGCCGGCCGACATCGCCGCTCAGCACCACGCGGTGCAGCGCGGCGCGGCAGCAGGTTTCCAGGTAGGGGTCGTCCCACGGCATGGTTCTGTTTGCTCCCGCTGTCCCGTGCTGTCCATGTCGCGCGCGGTGGGCAGGCGTGCAACCATGCGGCGGTTTCGCGGGGGCGCTTTCCTTCGCCCGCGGTTTGCGGCATTGACCAGGGCATGACCCCGATGCTGGCATCCGCCCTGCTGCCCCTGTTGCGACGGATGGACGCCGAACGGGCGCACGACCTCGCGTTGCGCGCGCTCTCCCTCGGCCTGGCCGGGCGCGACGCCACCCCGGACGATCCGCGCCTGGCGGTGGATGCGCTGGGGCTGCATTTCGGCAACCCGATCGGGCTGGCCGCCGGGTTCGACAAAAACGCCGTCGCGCTGGCGCCGCTCTCCCGCCTGGGCTTCGGCTTCGTGGAGGCCGGCACCGTCACCCCTCGCCCGCAGCCGGGCAACCCCCGCCCGCGCCTGTTCCGGCTGGAGGAGGACCGGGCGGTGATCAACCGCATGGGCTTCAACAATGCCGGGATTGACGCCTACCTGCCCCGCCTCGCCGCGTACCGGCGCGGGCGCGGCGTGCCGGTGGGCGCCAATGTCGGCATCAACAAGGAGGGGGCGGACCCCGAGCGCGACTATCCGGCGCTGATCGCCGCCGTCGCCCCGCATGCCGACTACATCGTCATCAACGTGTCCTCGCCGAACACCCCCGGCCTGCGCGACCTGCAGGGCGAGACGCGGCTGCGCGCCATCCTGCTGGCGGTGGCCGCCGCCGTGCCGCAGCGGCCGCCGCTGCTGGTGAAGGTGGCGCCGGACCTGTCCGAACAGGGGCTGGCGGCGATCGTGGAGACCTGCGTCGCCGCGGGGGTGGAGGGGCTGATAGTGTCCAACACCACCATCGCCCGCCCGCCCGGCCTGCGCAGCCCGCAGGCGCGCCAGCCCGGCGGCCTCTCCGGCGCGCCGCTGTTCGATGCCTCCACCGCGGCGCTGGCCCATGTGGCGCGCCAGGCGGCCGGGCGGCTGGTGCTGGTGGGCGTCGGCGGGGTTGCCAGCGGGCGGGCCGCGCTGGCCAAGATCCGTGCCGGCGCCAGCCTGGTGCAGCTCTACACCGGCTTCGCCTATGGCGGCCCCGCGCTGATCCCGCGCCTGAAGCGCGAACTGCTCGCCGCCCTCGACGAGCAGGGCTTCGCCCGCCTTTCCGACGCCATCGGCGCCGACATCCCCGGCCTCGTTCCCAGTTCGTGAGCAGCATGCAGCATCTGACCGGTTTCGCCCCGCTGGCCGCGCAGTACGACGGCTTCATCCTGGATTTATGGGGGGTGATCCATGACGGCGTGCGGCCCTACCCCGGCGCGGTGGATTGCCTGGCCCGCCTGCGCGCCGCCGGCAAGCCCGCCGTGCTGCTGTCCAACGCGCCGCGCCGCGCCCATGTGGCGCAGGAGGCGATGCGCGCCATGGGCATCGGCGACGCGCTGTATGCCGGCATCATGACCAGCGGCGAGGCCACCCACCGCCTGCTGCGCGACCGGCCGGACATCTGGTCGCGCGAGCTGGGCGAGCGGGTCTACCACCTTGGCCCCGCCCGCGACCGCAACGTGATCGAGGCGCTGCCGCTCACCCGCGTCGACCGGCCGCAGGACGCCAGCTTCGTGTTGAACACCGGGCCGGACGACAACGGCGACCCCACCGACATCACCGACTGGGAGGATGTGCTGGCCGCCTGCCGCAGCGCCGGGCTGCCGATGCTGTGCGCCAACCCCGACCTGGAGGTGATCCGCGGCGGCACGCGGGTGATCTGCGCCGGCGCGCTGACCCGGCGCTACGAGGCGATGGGCGGGCAGGCGCGCTGGATCGGCAAGCCGGACTCCGCGATCTACACCCCGGTGCTGGACATGCTCGGCCTGGCCCGCGAGCGGGTGCTGGCGGTCGGCGACGCGCTGCGCACCGACATCGCCGGCGCCGCCTCGGTCGGGCTGGCGGCGTGCTGGGTACTGGGCGGCATCCACGGCGCCGAACTGGGCGGCGATCCGGCACGCATCGAGGCGGCGGCCCGCCATGCCGGGCTGGCGCCGCTGGCCGCCGTGCCCGCGTTCGTCTGGTAGGGCCGCACCCGGCGCCCTCGGCCCAGGCAGGCGAAGCCCCCCGCCGCTGATCCGCGCCGGCCCCGGTGCGTGGACATGGTGGGTGGACATGGTGGGTGGACATGGCGGCCGGACTTGGCGCACGGTCACACATTCCGTTACCTATGCCACTCCACGGCCCCGCAGGGGGCGGCTGAAGCTGGGGGCGCCAGACCATGTCGATCACGCAGGACTACGTCGCGGCCACGCCGCTCTGCATCAAGGTCCACGACACCGACAACGTGGCGATCGTGGTCAATTCCGGGGGCCTGCCGGCCGGCACCGTGTTCGCCGACGGCCTGACGCTGGTTGAGCACGTGCCGCAGGGCCACAAGGTCGCGCTGGAGGACATCCCCGAGGGTGCGCCGATCCGCCGCTACGGCGAGGTCATCGGCCATGCCGACCGCGCCCTGGCGCGGGGCAGCTGGATCGACGAGTTCAAGATCCGCATGCCCGCCGCACCGCCGCTGGCGGCGCTGAAGTTGGCGACCGCCGTGCCGCCGCCGCCGGTGCCGCTGGAGGGCTTCACCTTCGCCGGCTACCGCAACGCCGACGGCTCGGTGGGTACCCGCAACATCCTCGGCATCTCCACCAGCGTCCACTGCGTCGCCGGGGTGATCGACCATGTGGTGCGGATCATCAAGGAGCGCCTGCTGCCGAACTACCCGAACGTCGATGACGTGGTCGGGCTCAACCACCTGTACGGCTGCGGCGTGGCGATCAACGCGCCGGCGGCGATCGTGCCCATCCGCGCCCTGCAGAACCTGGCGCTGAACGCCAATTTCGGCGGCGAGATCATGGTGGTCGCCCTGGGCTGCGAGAAGCTGCAGCCGGAGCGGCTGCTGCCGGCGGGGCTGGCCGACGACCCGCTGGACCCCAGCCTCATGCGCCTGCAGGACGAGCGCTTCACCGGCTTCGCCGCGATGGTGGACAGCATCCTGGAGATGGCGGACCGGCGGCTGCGCCACCTGAACGCGCGCACCCGGCAGACCTGCCCGGCCTCGGAGCTGGTGGTGGGCATGCAGTGCGGCGGCTCGGACGCGTTCTCCGGCGTCACCGCCAACCCGGCGGTGGGCTTCTGTTCCGACCTGCTGGTGCGGGCGGGGGCCACAGTGATGTTCTCCGAGGTGACCGAGGTGCGCGACGCCGTGCACCTGCTGACGCCGCGCTGCGCCACGCCGGAGATCGGCCAGGCGCTGGTGCGCGAGATGGCCTGGTACGACGAATACCTGGCGCGCGGCGAGTCCGACCGCTCGGCCAACCCGTCGCCCGGCAACAAGAAGGGCGGGCTGGCCAACGTGGTGGAGAAGGCGCTCGGCTCCATCGCCAAGTCCGGCACCAGCGCCATCGTGGAGGTGCTCTCGCCCGGCCAGAAGGCCACGCGGCACGGCCTGATCTTCGCCGCCACCCCGGCCTCGGACTTCGTCTGCGGCACCATGCAGATGGCGTCCGGCATCACGCTGCAGGTGTTCACCACCGGGCGCGGCACGCCGTACGGCCTGGCCGCGGTGCCGGTGATCAAGATGGCGACGCGCAAGGACCTCTCGGCCCGTTGGCACGACCTCATCGACATCGACGCCGGCCGCATCGCCACCGGCGAGAAGACCATCGAGGAGATCGGCTGGGAGCTGTTTCACCTCATCCTTGATGTCGCCAGCGGCCGCAAGCAGCCGTGGTCGGACCATTGGGGGCTGCACAACGCGCTCGCGGTGTTCAACCCGGCGCCGGTGACCTGAGCGCCGGTGAGTTGAACGCCGGCAACCTGGAGGGCCTCTCGGCCACGGCGCCGGCGGGGGTTTGCAACGCAACATTGCTGGCGGAACCGCCGCACCTCGTTCAAACTCCGTCCCCGTCGGGCGGCGAATCGTGGCTGTATCCGTCGCGATATCGCAACATGCCGGTTGAGGATTTCATCGAAACGCCATCGATCGCCGCCGATCTTGCGCCTACAGACTCCCTCGTTTCTCCGCACAAGGAAGTATAGCCATGCAGCAGACTGGAGGAGGCGCCCGCGGGCGCCGTGACTGGCTGAAGCTCGGGCTGGCCGGGCTGGCCGTCCCCGCCCTTGCCGCCCTGCCGGGCCGGCGCGCCCAGGCCGCCATCCCGGACGCCCTGGTCGCGGCCGCGAAGAAGAACGGCGGCCTCAATGTCATCGCCCTGCCGCGCGACTGGGCGAATTACGGCGAGATCATCGACAGCTTCACCGCGAAATACGGCATCAAGATCGACAGCGCCAACCCGGACGGCAGCTCCGCGCAGGAATTGCAGGCGCTGCGCAGCCTCAAGGGGCAGGCGCGCTGCCCGGATTCGGTCGATGTCGGCCCCTCCTTCGCGCTGATCGGCAAGCAGCAGGGCCTGTTCGCGGCGAACAAGGTCAGCACCTGGGACAGCATCCCGGCCGACATGAAGGACGCCGACGGCGAGTGGGTCGGGGATTATTTCGGCCTGGTGTCATTCGCCGCCAATCGCTCGGTCGCCAAGACCATGCCGATGACCTGGGCGGACCTGAAGAAGCCGGAATACAAGGGCATGATCGCCCTGAACGGCAGCCCGCTGGGCGCCGGTGCGGCCTTCGCCGCGGTGTTCGCCGCCGCCCTGGCCAATGGCGGTTCGCATGACGACATCGCCCCGGGCGTGCATTTCTTCGGCGAACTGGCCAAGCTCGGCAACTTCAACCCGGCCAAGGCGACTCCGGCCGGGCTGGTCGGCGGGCAGACGCCCATCACCATCGATTGGGACTATCTCAGCCTCGGCTATCGCCAGAAGGCGCAGGGCAAGGCCGATGTCACCGTCACCATCCCCGAGGGCAGCACCCCCTATGGCAGCTTCTACTGCCAGGCGGTCACCAAGGGCGGGCCGAACCCCGACGCGGTGAAGCTGTGGATGGAGTACCTCTACTCCGACGAGGGGCAGTTGCTGTTCCTCAAGGGCTTCGCCCATCCGGTGCGCTACGCCGACCTGGTGAAGCGCAACGCGGTGCCGGAGGCGCTGGCCAAGGAGCTGCCGCCGGCGGCACCGTACCAGAACGTGAAGTTCGCCAGCCAGGACCAGCTCGCCAAGGCGCAGAAGGTGCTGGCTGACCTGTGGCCGAAGGTGGTCAAGATCTGAGCCCGGCCCCGCAGGCCGGCGCGGCGGCGAGGCACGGCGGGGCGGGCACTGTGCCCGCCCTGCTGGCGCGCGCCGTGCCGTGGCTGTTCGTGGCCGCCTTCCTCGCCTTCGTGGCGGCCTTCATGCTGGCGCCGATGGTGACCGTGCTGGTGCAGGCGGTGTGGGGCGACCACGGGCCGACGCTGGCCTATGTCCGCCAGCTTGGCGAATACCGCTACGCCACCGCCTTCGCCAACTCGCTCATCCTGTCGGCGGCGGCCGCCGCGGTGGGGGTGGTCGGCGGCGGGCTGCTGGCCTATGCGCTGCTGCGCCCGGGCGCGCCGGGCTGGCTGCGCTCGGCGATGACCAGCTTCAGCGCGGTCGCGGCCAATTTCGCCGGCGTGCCGCTGGCCTTCGCCTTCATCTCCACGCTGGGCACGCTGGGGCTGCTGACGGCGCAGCTGAAGCGGCTGGGCATCGATATCTACGGCCTGGGCTTCAGCCTGTATTCGCTGGGCGGGCTGACCCTGACATACGCCTATTTCCAGGTGCCGCTGATGCTGATCATCATCACCCCGGCGCTGCGCGGGCTGCGGGCGGAGTGGCGCGACGCCGCCGAGAACCTGGGCGCCACGGTGTGGCAATACTGGTGGCGGGTCGGCCTGCCGGTGCTGTGGCCCTCGCTGCTGGCGGCCTTCGTGCTGCTGTTCGGCAATGCGTTCTCGGCCTATGCCACCCCCTATGCGCTGACCGCCGGCAACATCCAGCTGGTGCCCACCGAGATCAGCAACGTGCTGTCCGGCAACGTGATGGAATCGCCGCAGCTCGGCGCGGCGCTGGCGGCGGGCATGATCGTGGTGATGACCGCCGTGCTGCTGGTCTACTGGCTGGCCGCCCGCAAGGCCGCGCGGTGGCGGCGATGAGCGCGCGGCTCGGCCCGGTGGCGGTGCTGGCGATCGTGCTGGGGATCGTCTTCTTCCTCACCCCGCTCATCGTCACCTTCGCCTTCAGCCTGTGGGAGGGCGGCGACCGCTATGGCTTCGCCGCCTACAGGTCGCTGGTCGGCGACCCGGATCTGTGGGCCAGCCTGCTGCTGTCGCTGCGGCTGGCGGCGGAGACGATGCTGCTGGGCATGGTGCTGCTGGTGCCCAGCATGATCTTCGTGCACCTCAAGGCGCCCGGGCTGAAGCCGTTGTTCGAGTTTATCGCCGCCCTGCCGTTCGTGGTGCCGGCGATCGCGCTGGTGGCCGGGCTGTCGGCGCTCTACACCGGTCCGGCCTGGCTGATCGGCACGCCGAACTATCTGGTGATCCCGTATTTCTTCCTGGCGCTGCCCTACGCCTATCGCGCCATCGATGTCGGGCTGTCGGCGATCGACGTGCGCACGCTCACCGACGCGGCGCACAGCCTGGGCGCCGGCTGGGGGCAGGTGTTCCGCCTGGTGCTGCTGCCCAACCTGTCCACCGCGCTGCTCGGCGCCACGCTGCTGACGCTGACCATCGTGATGGGCGAATTCACCTTCGCCAGCGTGCTGCTGTTCAAGACCTTCGCCGTCTATATCAACGACACCGGCAGCAGCAAGGTGACGGAGGCGGCGGCGCTGTCGCTGCTGAGCTTCGTCATCACCTGGGCGGCGATGCTCGGCGTGCTGCTGACCGGGCGCAACACCACCGACCTTGGAGGGACGCACTGACATGGCCGTGGTGGCGTTGCAGGCAATCCGCAAATCCTTCGGCGGCCGGCCGGTGCTGGCCGGCATCGACATCGCCCTGGCGCAGGGCGAACTGGTCTCGCTGCTCGGCCCGTCGGGCTGCGGCAAGACCACGCTGCTGCGCATCCTGGCCGGGTTCGAACGGCCGGATGCCGGCACGGTGCGGCTGGACGGGCGTGACATCACCGCGCTGGCCGCCAACCGGCGCAACATGGGGATGGTGTTCCAGTCCTACTCGCTGTTCCCCAACCTGGACGCCACCGACAACGTGCGCTTCGGCCCGCGCGTGCGCGGCGTGCCCCGCGCCGAGCAGTCGCGCCGCGCCGAGCATCTGCTGGAGCTGGTCGGGCTGGGCGGTCACCGCCACAAATTCCCCCACCAGCTCTCCGGCGGCCAGCAGCAGCGCGTGGCGCTGGCGCGGGCGCTGGCGGTGCAGCCGGATGTCCTGCTGCTGGACGAGCCGCTTTCGGCCCTGGATGCCAAGGTTCGGGCCCAATTACGGTCGGAAATCCGCCGAATCCAGCGCGAAACCGGGGTCACAACCGTGTTCGTCACCCATGACCAGGAGGAGGCGCTGTCGATTTCCGACCGGGTGGCGGTGATGAACGAGGGCCGCATGCTGCAGGTTGCCAGCCCGGCGGCGATCTACCGCGAGCCGGCCGACGCCTTCGTCGCCCGCTTCATCGGCGCCGGCGCGGTGCTGTCCGGCCGCGCCGATGGGCCGGCGGTGCGGGTGGGCGCGGTGGCGCTGCCCGCCGCGGCGGCGGCGGGGCACCCGGCCGGCACGGCGGTGGAGCTTTTTCTCCGCCCCGAGCATGTCCGCCTGGACCCCGCGGCCACGCCGCCTTCGGGCGCTCTGGCCGCCGAGATCCGAGAGCTCACCTTCTTCGGCTCGCTGACCCGTGTGCGGCTGGCCCTGGACGGCATCGCGGATAGCGAGGCCTGGGCCGATGTCGCCAGCGACCGGGCGGACGGCTTCCAGCCCGGCCTGCGCGTCTGGGCGAGCTGGGACGCCGCTGCCCCCCGCGTGCTGGCGCGCGTTTAGCCCGGCGGCGCGACCAGGGCGAACATCGCCCCCTGCGGGTCGGCGCAGTTGACGATCCAGGCGCCGCCCGGCACCTCATGCGGGCCATGTAGCACCTGGCCGCCCTTGGCGGTCACCGTCGCCGCCGCCGCGCGGATATCGCGGACGTTGAAGTAGTACATCCAGAACGGCCGCTGCCCCGCGTCCGGATCGGTCATCATGCCGCCGCTCGGCACTGCGTCGATGGCGAACAGCTGATACGTCCCCATCGGCCCGATATCGATCGCTTCCCCCTTGGTCCAGCCGAACAGCCCGGCATAGAAGGCGAACGCGGCCGGCCAGTCGGTGGCATGCAACTCGTGCCAGCCGGCGTGGCCGGGCGTGCCGGGCGGCGGGGCGGGCGGCATCTGGCCGTTGCCCTTGAACAGCACGAAGGCCGCGCCCTGCGGGTCGGCGACCACCGCGAAGCGGCCGACGCCGGGGATATCTTCCGCCGCCCGGTGCACCGCGCCGCCCGCCTGCTGCACCTGCGCCGCGCCGGCATCGACATCGGCGACCGCGATATAGCCGATCCAGCCCGGCCGGCCGCCCCCTGCCGCGTAGGCCTCCGGCATCGCCATCATGCCGCCGATCTGCGCCTCGCCTGCGCTGAGCAGCGTATAGGGCTGCCCCTCCATCCCGGCGTCGCGCGCGCGCCAGCCGAGCACCTCGCCGTAGAATGCGGCGGCGGCGGCCGTATCGGTGGTCATCAGCTCGTACCAGACGAAATGGCCCTTGGTGGACATGGCGGATCCTCCTGTTGGGGGCGCCAGCAGTGCGCCCGGACTTGACAATTACGTTGATATCAACGTTAATAGGCTATGTCAAATACGGACTCGGTCCCCTTCCAGACCACCCTGCTGGTCCGCGACACCTGCCTGTGCCTGCACGTCCAGCGTGCCGCCCGCGCGCTGGCCCGCCGGTTCGACGAGGCGCTCCGCCCGCTCGGCCTCACCAACGGCCAGTTCTCGCTGCTGATGTCGCTGAACCGGCCGCACCCGCCGGGCATCGGCGCCGTCGCCTCGCTGCTCGCCATGGACCGCACCACGCTGACCGCCGCGCTGAAGCCGCTGGAGCGGCGCGGCCTGGTCGCCGTGGCGCCCGACCCGCGAGACCGGCGCGGCCGGCTGCTCGCCCTCACGGCCACGGGGCGGGCGCTGCTGGCACAGGCGGTGCCGATCTGGCAGCGCACCCACGCCGAGGTGGACGCCCTGCTCGACCCCGGCGGCCCGGACCGGCTGCGGCGCGACCTGCGCGCCCTCACGAAGGAGACGGTCTAGGGGAGGCAGGGCGGTGCCTTGCCCCCGCCAGGGGCTCGGCCCATCCGTGTCAGGGTCGTCTTGAGGCGACGCAACGAGCTCTTTCATCCGTGCAGGATCGTCACCGCCACGTCGGAGATGCCGGTGATCATGATCTGCACGCCGATGCACAGCAGGATGAACGCTGACAGCCGCGCGAAGGTGCGCCGCGCCGAGGCACCGAGTAGGCCGGCGATGCGGTCGGCCGAGCGGTAGGCCAGCCAGATCACCGCCGCCATCGCCAGACAGGCGGCCGTCATGCCGAGGAAGAACGGCACCACGCCCTCCACGGGCCGCCCGGCACCCAGCGCCACGGCGACCGAGATGGTGCCCGGCCCGGTGGTGAACGGCAGGGTCAGCGGGAAGAAGGCGATGTCCTCGGTGGCATGGCCGGTGGACTCCACCTGCTGCTGCTTGCGCGCCTCCTGCCGCTCGGGCGCGGAGAGCAGGTCCCAGGCGCGCAGGGCGACCACGGTGCCGCCGGCAATGCGCAGGGCGGCCAGCGAAATGCCGAAGAAATTCAGCACATAGGCGCCGCCCCACAGGGCCACCAGCATGACCAGCAGGGAATAGAGCGCCACCCGGTTGGACAGGCGCCGCCGCTCGTCCGCGGTGGCGTCGCCCACCACCTCGTTGAAGATGAAGGCGGCCCCGGGCGGGTTGACGATGGAGAACAGGGCCGGGAAGGCGAGGAGGAAGGCGGTCAGCATATGGGTAGGGGAAGTCTTCTTTTTGTGAACAAAAAGAAGCAAAAAAACTTTATCCGCTGGAGTTCCGGCGGAGGGGCCAGCCTAGCGAGTAAACGTTTTTTGGTTCTTTTTTTCAAAAAAGAACCCCTCCCTTCCTGTGCCTCCCGCGAACCTACCCCTTGGCAAGCTCCTGCTCAACCAACCCCGCCCAGAACGACGCCCCGATCGGCAGGATATCGTCGTTGAAATCGTATTTGGGGTGGTGCACGGCAACGCTGCCGCGTGCGCCGTCGGCCTGGCCGATGCGGACGAAGCAACCGGGCACTGCCTGCGCCATGTAGCTGAAATCCTCGCCGCCCATGCTCGGCGGACGGTTGCGCAGCACCTTGTCGGCGCCCAGCAGCCTGGCCGCCGCGGCGGCAGCGCGCTCGGTGGGCGCGGCGGCGTTAACCACCGGCGGGTAGCCGCGGCGATAGTCCACGCTGGCCTGGGCGCCGTGGGCGAGCGCGGTGGTCTCGGCGATCATCGGCAGCAGGCGCTGCACCTCGTCCTGCACCTCCGGGCGCAGGGTGCGCACGGTGCCGGAGAGCATGGCGGTGTCGGGGATGACGTTGTGGGCGCTGCCGGCGTGGAACTGGGTGATGGAGACCACGGCGCTGTGCAGCGGGTCGGTGCGGCGCGACACGATGGATTGCAGGGCCAGCACGATGTGGCTGCCGATCACCACCGGATCGATGGTCTGGTGCGGCCGGGCGGCATGCCCGCCCTTGGCGGCGATGGTGATGATGAAGCGGTCCGAGGCGGCGGAGACCGAGCCCTCCACGGCGGTCATCACGCCGACCGGCAGGCTGGTGTCGTTATGCGCGCCGAACACCATGTCGCAGGGGAAGCGCTCGAACAGTCCCTCCTCCACCATGATGCGGCCGCCGCCGGCGTTTTCCTCGGCGGGCTGGAAGATGAAATGCACCGTGCCGTCGAAATTGCGGGTCTCGGCGAGGTATTTGGCCGCACCCAGCAGCATGGTGGTGTGGCCGTCATGGCCGCAGGCGTGCATGCGGCCGGGATTCTGCGATTTGTGCGCGAAGTCGTTCATTTCCTCCATCGGCAGGGCGTCCATGTCCGCCCGGATGCCGATGCTGCGCGGCGAGGCGCCGTTGCGCAGCGTGCCGACGAGGCCGGTGCCGGCGAGGCCGCGCGTGACCTCGATGCCCCAGGAGGCCAGTTTGTCGGCGACTACCTGGCTGGTGCGGTGCTCCTCCAGCCCCAGTTCGGGATGCATATGCAGGTCGCGGCGCCATTCGGTGAGCTGCTCGGCGTCGGCGGCGATGCGGTTGATGACGGGCATGGGGCTGGCTTCCAGTGCTTGTGAAGGCCGCTGAAACGGATGAAGTTTTTTTGCTTCTTTGTTTTCAAACAAAGAAGCCTTGTTCTTTTTGCAAAAAAAAGAACCAAAAAACATTTATTCGTGGAGTCCGCGCCGCCCCGGCTTGGGGGCGGCGCGGCGCCGGGCTCAGTACGCGCCCAGGAAGTCCTTCTTGCCGATCTCCACACCGTTATGGCGCAGGATGTTGTAGGCGGTGGCGCAGTGGAAGGTCAGGTTCGGGATCACGAAGCCGATCAGGTAGCGCTCGCCGGTAAAGGCAATGTCGCCGGCGCGCATCTTCAGGACGATCTCCTTGCCCTCGGTGCCGTCGATCTGGGCGGCCGGGATGCTCTCGATGAAGGCCAGCGTCTTGGCGATGCGGGCCTTCAGCTCCGCGAAGCTGGTCTCGGTGTCCTCGTAGGCGGGGATTTCCACGCCGGCGAGGCGGGCGACGCCGCCCTTGGCCATGTCGGTGGCGATCTGCACCTGGCGCGACAGCGGGAACATGTCCGGCGCCAGACGGTCGCCGGTCAGCACCTTCTCGTCGATCTTCTTCGCCTCGGCGAAGGCCGCGCCCTTGTCCAGCACGTTGGACAGGGCGACCAGCAGCGTCTTCATCATCGGCACGGTGGCCGCGTACATACCCAGAGCCATGGTTACAGACTTCCCCCTTTGCGGCCGGCCATCGCACCCAGGCGAAGGCGCAGCGCGTTCAGCTTGATGAACCCTTGCGCGTCGAACTGGTCGTACGCGCCCTGGTCGTCCTCGAACGTCACGACCTTCATCGAGTAGAGGCTGTTGGGGCTTTCCCGGCCGATGACCGAGACATTGCCCTTGTACAGCTTCAACCGCACCCGGCCGGACACCGATTTCTGACTCTCGTCGATCAGCGCCTGCAGCATCCGCCGCTCCGGGCTGAACCAGAAGCCGTTGTAGATCATGGTCGCGTATTGCGGCATCAGGCTGTCCTTGAGGTGGGCGGCCTCGCGGTCCAGCGTGATGCTCTCGATGCCGCGATGGGCGGCCAGCAGGATGGTGCCGCCGGGCGTCTCGTAGACGCCGCGGGACTTCATGCCGACGAAGCGGTTTTCCACCAGGTCCAGCCGCCCGATGCCATTGGCCTTGCCCAGTTCGTTCAGCCGCGTCAGCAGCATGGCAGGCGACAGCTTCACCCCGTCGATATGCGTCGGGTCGCCGTGCTCGAAATCGACCGAGATCACGGTGGCCTTGTCCGGCGCGTCTTCGGGGCGGATGGTGCGCTGATAGACCATTTCGTCGGCCTCGACGGCCGGGTCTTCGAGGATTTTGCCCTCCGAGGACGAGTGCAGCAGGTTGGCGTCCACCGAGAACGGCGCCTCGCCGCGCTTGTCCTTGGCGATGGGGATCTGGTTGGCCTCGGCGAACTCCAGCAGGCGGGTGCGGCTGGTCAGCTCCCATTCCCGCCACGGCGCGATGATCTTGATCTCGGGGTTGAGCGCGTAATAGCTCATCTCGAAGCGCACCTGGTCGTTGCCCTTGCCGGTGGCGCCGTGGGCGACCGCGTCGGCCCCGGTCTCGGCGGCGATCTCGATCTGGCGCTGGGCGATCAGCGGGCGGGCGATGGAGGTGCCGAGCAGGTACTGCCCCTCGTACAGCGCGTTGGCGCGGAACATCGGGAAGACGAAATCGCGCGTGAAGGTCTCGCGCAGGTCGTCCATGTAGATCTGCTTGATGCCGAGCATCTCGGCCTTCTTGCGGGCGGGTTCAAGTTCCTCGCCCTGGCCGAGGTCGGCGGTGAAGGTCACCACCTCGCATTTATAGGTGGTTTGCAGCCAGCGCAGGATCACGCTGGTGTCGAGCCCCCCGGAATAGGCGAGCACGACCTTTTTCACATCCTTTACGCGCATGGGCGGCTGATCCCCTCGGGTATGGCGCAACGCTCGGCAAGGGCGGGACGTAACGCCGTCGGGCCGGTTTGTGCAAGCCGGGGGATGTGCGACGGGGAAATTCGCAGACTGGACGCCACGGAATCGAATTGTTCCAGGCCAGGCGGCTTGATCCGCGCGCCGATTCGGCCTATCGAGGCTGTAAGCGCGTGTGCTGTTCCCTGTGTGCATTCCTGGCACCAGATGGCCCGTCGCTCACCACTGCGATCGAGCTCAGGTTTCCATGGACATAGACGTGAGTAGCGACCCGCGCGCGATGGCGGCGGACGATGCACAGCCGGCGCATCCCGAGAACATGATCCTGCAGCACCGCGCCTTGTGCGGCCTGGGCCTGCCGACGCAGGTGGGCAAGGGAAGCTGGCAGCGTGATATCGGCACCGCCGCGGTCAGCATCGAGGCGCCGGCCACCAGCCCAACCCTGCCGGGTGGCGCGCAATTGCGGCTGCTGCTGCTGCGTATCTTCGACACCGCCTTGCGCGGCGGCAGCGCCGTCGTGGAAATCGGCGACAGCCCGGCCGCGCTGGCCGAGCGGATGGGGCTGCCGGCCAAGGGTGCCGCGCCGCGCACGCTGGGCGAGCAGTTCGAGCGACTGATGGCCGCCAAGGTGACGGTGTCGCTGGACGGCGGACCGGCGCTGAGCGTGTTCGACGCGCGCGGCCGGCCGCGCGCCGTGGCGCCGGAATGGCGCAGCGCGGTGCGGTTGAACGCCCGCTTCTTCGCCGTGCTGGCGGAGAACCCGGTGGCGCTGGACCGCGCGGTGGTGGCGGCCCTGGCCGACGCGCCGCTGGCGCTGGATGCCTATATGTGGATGGCCCGGATCATCGCGGGGGGCGAGGCCGCTGGGCCGTCGCGCGCGAGCTGGGCCGAGCTGATCGGCCGGTTCGGCGAGCCAGAACAGGCCGAGGAGACCTTCCGCGCCGCGTTCGAGGATTGCTTGCGCCTGGTGACGGCCGCCTGCCCGTCGATCGTGGTGATCGTCGGCGAGCAGGGCGTGCAGGTGCGCATGGCCGAGCCGGCGCCCGCCCGCGCCCCGGCCGAGCGGCCCGCGCCGCCGGTGGCCGTGGAGCCGGTCGCGGAGACGCCGGTGGCGGCGGCTCCGGTGGTGGTGGCCCCGGCGGTGGTGGCCCCGGTCCCGCAGGAGCGGCCGGTGCCTGCCCCGCCCCCCGCCGAGCCGGCACGCCTTGAGCCGGCCCAGGCCGCCGAGCCGCCGCGCCAGATCGCGCGGCAGAGCATCAGCCTGAAGTCGCACATGACCGGCCTGTCCCAGGTGGTCTGGCTGCAGCGCGCCAACGGGCGGGTGAACCAGGTGATCGAGGTCACCCCCGGCGGCCGCTACGACCCCGACCACCTGACCGTGCTCGCGCTGGAGCCGATGGTGGTGCAGATCAGCGGCGGGCTGTACGACCGGGAGTTCGAGCGCGTCTCCGCCTGGGCGATGAACAACCGCGACCTGATCGACGATTTCTGGGACGGCAAGATCGACAGTTTCGAGGAAGTCGCCAGCCGGGTGAAGAAGGTTCCCGCCCCCGGCTGGCGCTGATCGTCTCGGTCAGTCCCGGCGGTCAGTCCCGGCGGGGCGCGAAGCCCAAAATCCGTTCGAACCGCGCCGCGAAGGCCGGCCAGGCGTCCGGGTTGAGCAGGCGGACGGCCGGTTTGCCGTCCAGGATGGCCAGCATCTGCTCGGCGGCGATGGTCGCCATGTTCACCCGCGCCTCGTGGGTCACGCCCGCCGTATGCGGGCTGACCAGCACGTTGTCGAACGCCATCAGCGGATGGTCGGCGGGCGGCGGTTCGCGGCCCCACACGTCCAGCCCGGCCCCGGCGATGCGGCGTCCGCGCAGCGCCTCGGCCAGCGCCGCCTCGTCATGGATGCCGCCGCGCGCGGTGGTGATGAAATAGGCATGCGGCTGCATCAGCGTGTATTCCCGCGCGCCGATCAGGCCCAGCGTCTCCTTGGTGCGCGGGCAGTTCAGCGAGACGAAATCGGCGCGGCGCAACAGGTCGTCCAGCCCCGATGCCTCGGCCCCGCGCGCGGCGACCTGCTCGGCGGTGAGGTAGGGGTCGTAGGCCAGCACCCGCATGCCGAACAGCAGCCGGCACAGTTCGGCGACGCGGGTGCCGACATGGCCGAGGCCGATGATGCCGATGGTCTTGCCCATGGCATCGCGGCCCATATAGGCGTTGCGGTCCAACTCGGCCCCGCCCGCCGCGGGGCGGCGCATCACCCGGTCTGTCTCGCCGATCCGCTTGGTCAGGCACAGCAGCATGCCCAGCACGTGCTCGGCCACCGCCTCGCGGTTGCCGCCGGCCTGGTTCACCGCCAGCACGCCGGCGCGGGTGCAGGCCTCCAGGTCGATGGTGTCGTAGCCGGCACCGTTGGAGGACACCACCAGCAGGTTGGGCGTGCGGGCCAGCAGGGCGTCGTGTACATGGTATTGTGGCGCCAACTCGTCGCGCGAGGCGCCGACCTGGTAGGCGTGGGCGGCGGCCAGCACCGGCTCCACCTGCGCCGCCGGGCTGTCGTTCTCCAGCTTCTCCAGCGTCACGTCCGGGCGCGCGCCCAGCAGGTCGGCGAATTTCTGGTCGGACAGGTATTTCACGTAGAAGACGCGCTTGGTGTTGACGGCCATTGGCTGGGGCTTCTCTCGGACGTGTGTGGGGCGCATGGCGGCGCCGGGACGCGGCCGCGGAGGCTACACCGAAGGCCGGCGGCGCGAAAACCCGGGGGTCAGCGCATCACGGCGCAGCCGCCAGCCGCGCCAGGCAGGCCGATTCGGTGAGTTTCGGTGGCGCATGGGCGGTCGCCAGGGCCACGCGCAGGGCGGCAGCGTCACGGTAGAATATCAGGTCGAGCCGGCATCCCGCCTCGCCGCCGTATAGCCAGACCTCGGCCGGACCGTCGACCCGGCGCAGCGCGGGCGGGCCCATGATGGCGACCACCTGCGCCGGCGTGGCGCCGACCAGCGCCCCGGCCCGTGCCGGCGGCGGCGGGCGGGGTGCGGGGGCGGCCGGGGCGGCGGCGGGGGTCGGCGGTGCCGGCACGGCGCAGCCTGCCAGGCCAAGTGCCAGCAGCGCCGCCGCCAGCCGCCTCAAGCCCATGCCATCCCCGGGACGGGTCGGCTGCGTGGCGTCAGGCGGGGTCGGCCGGGCGCGACGGCTCACCCGGGCGGGCCTCCCCGGCCGGCCGGCCCTCGGGGGCGCGCGGCTCGGTGATCATCTCGATCTGGCCGGTGATCTGGCCGCCATCCTCCACCTGCAGTCGGCGGCAGCGGGCGGTGCCCAGCACGCGGCCGGTGGAGCGCACGACGAGGCTGCCGCGCGTGGTCAGCGTGCCGTCGATGGTGCCGGCCACCTCGGCGTCCTCCACCTCCACCTCGCCGCGGAACATGCCGCCCGGGGCGATCTGCAACTCGGCGGCGTGGATCATCGTGGCCTCCACGATGCCCTCCACCACCAGGCGCTCGGCATCCTGGATGGTGCCCTGCACGCTGATGCCGCGGCCGACCACCAGGGTGCGGCGCTCGGCGGTGCGGCCCTGCGGCACTGCCGGGCGCGGGGCGCTGGCGAGCGGTTGGCCAGGCTGCGGCGCGGGCGGGGTGGCAGCGGGGAACGGCGGACGGCTCATGGGCGATGCCTCCTTCGAAGGGGCGGGACGGGGCGGAACGCCGAGTCCGGAATCAGGGCGGGCGGCCGAGTCGGTGCGCAACTCCGGTCGCGACACCAGCGGGAACGCGGCTGGCGGCGATTCGGCCTGGGGTTGGCCCGGGGGCCGGGCGGCGGGGGCCGGCGGTTCTGCTGGCTTGCGGCGCTTGAACACGGGCGATCCGTTTCACTCGGGTGGAGGCGAGGGCGTTGGCCTAACACAGGCGGCATCGCGGGAACAACCCGCACGCCCAGCTTGTCAGCGTTCGGGAACGAGCGAGTGCGGCCGCATGCGCCGCCCCGGCGCGCCGCCGGAGGGCGGCTGATGCAGCACATGCACCATCGCCGCCAGCCCCAGCACCGGGGCGAACAGGTTGGCCACCGGCACCACTGCCAGCACCGCCATCGCCCCGCCCTGCGCCAGCACGGCCATCCAGTGCCGGCCATACAGCGCCAGCGCCGCCGGGCGCGACATCCGGCGCATCGCCACCGCCACGAACAGCCCGCGCCCCATCGCCCAGGCGGTGACCAGCCAGCCCAGCACCAGCCCCGGCCCCGGCAGCAGCAGCGTCAGCAGCAGCGCCACCAGCTGCATCGCCAGCACCCGCAGGCCGAGGGCCACGCCGTCCCACGCCTGGGCCGCCAGCGGGGCGGCGGCGGCCGGCGGCAGGCCGGGGTAGAAGCGCCGCTCCACCGCATCGGCCACGCGCTCGCTGAACAGCGAGGCGATGCCGGTGGCCAGCGGCACGAACAGCACCAGCGCCAGCAACGCCGCGCCCACCACGCCGAGCAGCGAGGCGCCCCAGACCAGCCATTCGTTGCCCGCCAGCGCCGCGTGCGTGCCCCAGCCCAGCCCGGCCGCCAGCAGCACGAAGGCCAGCGCCGACCACAGCACGCTGTGCAGCACAACGGACAGGAAGGCGCGGTCGTCCATCTGGGAGAGGGCGCGCAGGAAGGGGGTCAGCATGTCGGGTCGTGTTCCTCGTCGCGGCGCCGGTGCGCCCTGTCATTGTCGGGTCGGCGGCGCGCTCCATCATTGCGGCGGCAACGCTTGGGTGTTAGGCCGCGCCATCCGGGGGCGGCCCGCCCCTTACGCGCGCGCGGAGTTCTGACATGGTTTCCCCGGCTGAAAACCCCCGTTTCGACATTCTGGGCATCGGCAATGCGATCGTCGATGTGGTCGCCCCGGTGCACGAGGCGTTCCTGTCGCGCCACGACATGCACAAGGGCGCGATGGCGCTGATCGACGCCGAAACCGCCGAGCGGCTGTATGCGGACATGCCGGCCGGCCAGGAAAGCAGCGGCGGCTCGGCCGGCAACACCTGCGCGGTGGCGGCCCAGCTTGGCGCCCGGGTCGCCTATCTCGGCAAGGTGGCCGACGACCAGCTCGGCCAGGTGTTCCGCCACGACATCACCGCCGCCGGCGTGCATTTCCCCTCCGCGCCGCTGGCCGGCGGCGCCCCTACCGCGCGCTGCCTCATCATGGTGACGCCGGACGGCCAGCGGACCATGAACACCTTCCTCGGCGCCTGCGTCACCTTCGGCGAGGCCGATGTGGACGCCGCCCTGGTGGCACAGGCGGCGGTAACCTACCTGGAAGGCTACCTGTTCGACCCGCCATCGGCCCAGGCCGCCTTCCGCGCCGCCGCCGCCGCCGCGCACGCGGCCGGCCGCCAGGTGGCGCTGTCGCTGTCCGACGCGTTCTGCGTGGACCGCCACCGCGCCGCCTTCCGCGACCTGGTGGAGGGCCATGTGGACATCCTGTTCGCCAACGAGGCGGAGATCTGCAGCCTGTACGAGTGCAGCGACTGGCGCGAGGCCGCCGCCTGGGCGCGGCGCGACGTGGCGCTGGCGGCGCTGACCCGCAGCGAGGCCGGCAGCGTGGTGGTCCGGGGCGGCGACACCGTGGAGGTGGCGGCCGTGCCGACATCGGTGGTGGACACCACCGGCGCCGGCGACGCCTACGCCGCCGGCTTCCTGGCGGCGCTGACCGCCGGCCTGCCGCTGGACCAGTGCGGCCGGCTGGGCAGCATCGCCGCCGCCGAGGTGATCAGCCATTACGGCGCCCGCCCGCAGCGCGATCTGCGCCAGGAAATGGCGAGACTGGCCGCGCAGGGCTGATATAGGCCAAATCGCGCTCGCAAAAGCAGCCGCGATAGACTATGTGTGCACCGCAGCATGAGCCCCCGCCCCGGACTATCGGGCGCGGGCCGGTTCGTTTGACCATCCGGTCTGCCTGACGGCTTCGTCTGTCGGATCGCCCCGCACTTTATTTTCGTCAGGTTCCCCCGATGGACATCCGCAACATCGCGATCATCGCCCATGTCGACCATGGCAAGACCACGCTGGTCGATCAATTGCTGAAGCAGTCCGGCGCCTTCCGCGAGCACCAGCAGGTGGCCGAGCGGGCGATGGACCGCAACGACCTGGAGCGCGAGCGAGGCATCACCATCCTGGCGAAGTGCACCAGCGTGATCTGGAAGGGCACCCGCATCAACATCGTCGACACCCCCGGCCATGCCGATTTCGGCGGCGAGGTGGAGCGCATCCTGAACATGGTGGACGGCGTGATCGTGCTGGTCGATGCCGCCGAGGGCGTGCTGCCGCAGACCAAGTTCGTCACCGGCAAGGCGCTGGCCCAGGGCCTGAAGCCGATCGTGGTGGTCAACAAGATCGACCGCCAGGACGCCCGCGCCGACGAAGTGCACGAAGAAGTGTTCGACCTGTTCGCCGCCCTGGGCGCGACGGACGAGCAGCTCGACTTCCCGATGCTCTACGCCTCCGGCCGGCAGGGCTGGGCGGTGGAGAAGCTCGACGACGAGCGGAAGGATCTTTCGCCGATGTTCGACCTGGTGCTGCGCCACGTGCACGCGCCGGTGCTGGACAAGGAGGCGCCCTTCGCCATGGTCGCCTCCATCCTGGACTACGACAACTTCCTCGGCCGCGTGCTGACCGGCCGGCTGGAGCAGGGCCGCGCCCGGCTGAACATGCCGCTGAAGGTGCTGCGCCCGGATGGCAGCCTGGTGGAAACCGGCCGCCTGACCAAGCTGATGGGCTTCCGCGGCCTGGAGCGCGTGGCCATCGAGGAGGCCGAGGCCGGCGACATCATCGCCGTGGCCGGCCTGACCGACGCCACCATCCCGGACACCATCGGCTCGCCCGAGATCGCCGAGCCGCTGCATGCCACCCCGGTCGATCCGCCGACCCTGGCGATGACCTTCCGCGTCAATGACGGCCCGCTGGGCGGGCGCGAGGGCAAGAAGGTCACCTCGCGCCAGATCCGCGACCGGCTGCTGCGCGAATCCGAGGGCAACGTCGCCATCAAGATCACCGAGAGCCAGGAGCAGGAGGCCTTCGAGGTCGCCGGCCGCGGTGAACTCCAACTCGGCGTGCTGATCGAGACGATGCGCCGCGAAGGCTTCGAGCTGACGATCGGCCGCCCCCGGGTGCTGACCCGCGACAACCCCGAGACCGGCGACAAAGAAGAGCCGATGGAGGAGGTGCTGGTCGACGTGGACGAGCCCTACACCGGCGTCGTGGTGGAGAAGATCAGCCGCCGCAAGGGCATGCTGCAGGACATGCGCCCCTCCGGCGGCGGCAAGGTGCGCCTTACCTTCCACATGCCCAGCCGCGGCCTGATCGGCTACCATGGCGAGTTCCTGACCGACACGCGCGGCACCGGCATCATGAACCGCATGTTCCTCGGCTACGGCCCCTGGGTCGGCCAGCTGGAGGGCCGGCGCAACGGCAGCCTGATCTCCAGCGCCGATGGCGAGGCGGTGCAATACGCCCTGTGGTACCTGCAGGAGCGCGGCACCCTGTTCGTCGATCCGGGCGACAAGGTCTATCTGGGCATGATCCTGGGCGAGCATTCGCGCGGGTCGGACCTGGACGTGAACCCGATCAAGGAAAAGAAGCTCACCAACATCCGCGCCGCCGGCAAGGACGAGGCGATGCTGCTGATTCCGCCGCGCCGGATGAGCCTGGAACAGGCGATCGCCTATATCGAAGACGACGAGCTGGTGGAGGTCACCCCCACGGCGGTGCGGCTGCGCAAGCGCTACCTCGACCCGAACGAGCGCAAGCGCCACGAGCGGCGGGCGGCGGATTCCGAAGCGGCCGCCTGACAGCGGGCCTGAATTAAGCGGCGGGGACCCCGGTCCCCGCCGCTACCGGATCAGCCCGGCCAGCGGGCTGGACGGGTCGGCGCCCATGCGGCGCGGCATGCGCCCGGCGAGGTAGGACAGCCGTCCCGCCTCCACCGCCGCCTTCATCGCGCGTGCCATCAGGATCGGGTGCTTCGCGTGCGCGATCGCCGAGTTCAGCAGCACCGCGGTGCAGCCGAGTTCCATGCCGATCGCCGCGTCCGACGCGGTGCCGACGCCGGCATCGACCAGCAGCGGCACCTTCGCCTGCTCGATCAGCATCGACAGCATCGCCGGGTTCTGGATGCCGAGGCCGGAGCCGATCGGCGCGCCCAGCGGCATGATGGCGACGCAGCCCATGTCTTCCAGACGTTTGGCGCCGATCGGGTCGTCCGAGCAGTAGACCATCACCTCGAACCCGTCCTTGATCAGCGCCTCGGCGGCCTCGAACGTGGCGGTCATGTCGGGGTAGAGGTGCGGCGGCGGGCCGAGCACCTCCAGCTTGACCAGGTTCCAGCCGCCGGCCTCGCGCGCCAGGCGCAGGGTGCGCACGGCGTCGCGGGCGGTGTGGCAGCCGGCGGTGTTGGGCAGGTAGGTATATTTCTTCGGGTCCACATGGTCCTGCAGCATCGGCGCCTTGGGGTCGGCGACATTGACCCGGCGCACCGCCACGGTGACCATCTCGGCGCCGCTGGCCTCGATGGCGGCGGCGGTCTCCTCCAGGTCCTTGTATTTGCCGGTCCCGACCACGAGGCGCGAGCGGAAGCGCCGCCCGGCGACGGTCCAGCAATCGTCCGCGTCGGTCTGCGGCAGGTCCGCCTGAACGGTTCCGTCCATCTCAGCCTCCTCCGATGAAGTGCACGATTTCAAGGCTGTCGCCAGTGGCGAGCGCGGTCTGGGCATAGGCCGAGCGCGGCACGATCTCCTCGTTGCGCTCCACCGCAACCTTGCGCGTGTCCAGGCCGATCTCGGCCAGCAGGGCGGCCACCGTCATCGGCGTGTCGAACACCCGGGTCTCGCCGTTCAGCGTCAGTCTCAGTGCTGCTCCCATGGCCGGAGTATGGGCGCGCGCGCCCCCGGCGACAAGAAACCGGCCCCTGCCCCGGCGCCGGGGTGACCCGAGCGATGCGCATTGAAGCGACACGGCCGGGCGTGCTAGGCCCCGCTGCATGTCAGGATTGCCCCTCGTGGCCGTGCTCAACGGCCCCAACATGAACATGCTCGGCCTGCGCCAGCCGCATCTCTACGGCAGCGCCACGCTGGACGATGTCGAGAGCCTGTGCGCCGAAGCGGCCGACCGGCTGGGCCTGGCGATCGACTTCCGCCAGACCAACGGCGAGGGCGAGCTGGTCTCCTGGGTGCAGGAGATGCGCGGGCGCGCCGCCGGCATCGTCATCAACCCGGCCGGCTACACCACCACCTCCATCGCGCTGATGGACGCGCTGCTGGCCAGCGAACTGCCGGTGATCGAGGTGCATGTCACCAACATCCACCGCCGCGAGGAGTTCCGGCAGCATTCCTATGTCTCGAAGGCGGCGGTCGGCGTGATCTGCGGCCTGGGCATCAACGGCTACGCGCTGGCGTTGCAGGCAATGGCCGACCTGCTGGAGGAAGGCGCATGACATCCGTGCCGTTCGACCCCGAGGCGGTGCGCAAGCTCGCCACCATCCTGGTCGACACCGGGCTGACCGAGATCGAGATCGAGGGCAAGGAGGGCCGCATCCGCGTGGTGCGCGCGCATGCCCCGGCGGCCACCCATGTCACCAGCCAGGCCGCCGCGCCCGCCGCCATCCCGGCCGACGTGGCCGCCCCCCTCGCGGCGCCGGCCGCGGCGCTGGACGACGCCCACCACCCCGGCGCGGTGCTCAGTCCGATGGTCGGCGTGGCCTATCTGGCCTCCGAGCCGGGGGCGCCGCCCTTCGTCATCCCCGGCCAGGCCGTCACCGCCGGGCAGACGCTGCTGCTGATCGAGGCGATGAAGACCTACAACCAGATCAAGGCGCCGCGCGCCGGCACCGTCACCCGCATCCTGGTGGCGCCCAGCGATCCGGTGGAATACGGCCAGCCGCTGCTGATCCTGGAATAGGCGGTTGTTCCAGAAGATCCTCATCGCCAACCGGGGCGAGATTGCGCTGCGCATCCAGCGCGCCTGCCGCGAGCTTGGCATCCCCACGGTGGCCGTGCATTCCACGGCGGATGCCGAGGCAATGCATGTGCGCCTGGCCGACGAGAGCGTGTGCATCGGCCCGCCGCCGGCGCGCGAGTCCTACCTGAACGTGCCGGCGATCCTGTCCGCGGCCGCCATCACCGGGGCGGACGCGATCCACCCCGGCTACGGCTTCCTGTCCGAGAACGCCGATTTCGCCGACATGGTGGAGGCGCATGGCCTGACCTTCATCGGCCCGTCGGCGGCGCATATCCGCATGATGGGCGACAAGATCGCCGCCAAGGCCGCCATGGCCAGCCTGGGCGTGCCGCTGGTGCCGGGCAGCGCCGGGGCGGTGGCCGACATGGACGAGGCGGCGCGGGTGGCGGCCCAGATCGGCTATCCGGTGCTGATCAAGGCGGCGGCCGGCGGCGGCGGGCGCGGCATGAAGGTCGCGTCCTCGCCCGAGGGGCTGGAGGAGGCCTGGCGCGTGGCCCGCACCGAGGCGCGCGCGGCCTTCGGCAACGACGCCGTCTATATCGAAAAATACCTGGACCGCCCGCGCCACATCGAATTGCAGGTGATGGCCGACAGCCACGGCAATGTGGTGCATTTCGGCGAGCGCGACTGCTCGCTGCAACGCCGCCACCAGAAGCTGCTGGAGGAGGCCGGCTCCCCGGCGCTGACCGGGGCGGAGCGCGACGCGCTGGGCGCCACCGTCACCGCCGGGCTGGGCAAGCTCGGCTACCGCAACGCCGGCACGCTGGAATTCCTCTACCAGGACGGCCAGTTCGCCTTCATCGAGATGAACACCCGCCTGCAGGTGGAGCATCCGGTCACCGAGATGGTCTGCGGCGTCGACCTGGTGCGCGAGCAGATCCGCATCGCCGCCGGCCAGCCGCTCGGCTACACCCAGGCCGATGTGCGGTTTTCCGGCCACGCCATCGAATGCCGGATCACCGCCGAGGACCCGGAGACCTTCACCCCCAATCCGGGCCGGGTCACCGCCTTCCACGCGCCGGGCGGGCTGGGCGTGCGGGTCGATTCGGCGCTGTACGCCGGCTACAACGTGCCGCCGTACTACGACAGCATGATCGCCAAGCTGATCGTGCACGCCCCCACCCGGGCCGAGGCGATCGCCCGGCTGCGCCGCAGCCTGGCCGAATTCGTGGTGGTCGGCGTCAAGACCACGCTGCCGCTGCACGCCCGCATCGTGGAAGACCCGGAATTCCAGGCCGGCGACTACACCATCCACTGGCTGGAGCGGTTCGTCGGCGGCCATTAGGCCGTGGCGGTCGCCCGAGAGGCGGCCATCACCCTCCGCGCGGGCTTCCGCCCCGCCGCCGCTGCCGGTACTGTCGCACCATGTCGCGCCGCGCCGCCGAGATCACCCCCGAGCTGATGTTGCGCGCCTATCGCGCCGGCCTGTTCCCGATGGCCGAGACGCGCGAGGGCGACCGGCTGTACTGGCTGGACCCCGAGGAACGCGGCGTGCTGCCGCTGGAGGGCTTCCACCTGCCGCGCCGGCTGCTGCGCACCGTGCTCTCCGGCAGCTTCGAGGTGACGACCGACCGCGACTTCGCCGCCGTCATCGCCGCCTGTGCCGAGCCGCGCCAGGGGCGGGAAGACACCTGGATCAACCCGCTGATCGAACATCTGTTCACCGAGCTGCACCGGCTGGGCCACGCCCATTCGGTGGAATGCCGCAGCGGCGGCGCGCTGGTGGGCGGGCTGTACGGGGTGGCGATCGGCGGCGCGTTCTTCGGCGAGAGCATGTTCAGCCGCGCCCGCGATGCCTCCAAGGTGGCGCTGGCGCATCTGGTGGCGCGGCTGCGGCTGGGCGGCTTCACCCTGCTGGACACCCAGTTCGTCACCCGCCACCTGGAGCAGTTCGGCGCCCACGAGATTCCGCGCGACACCTACAAGGCGCTGCTGGCCGCGGCGGTGGCGACGCCGGCGGCCTGGCTGGCCGAGCCGGACCCGGCGGCGCTGGCCGCCGCCCTGCGGGCATTGGGCGGGGCACCGCCAGCCACTCAAGCGTGATTTGACCGCCGGGCGGATCGGACCGACCTTGCCGCATGGAACATTTTCGGAGACCGGTCATGCGGTCGATCGCAGTCGCGCTGGCGGCGTGCACCCTCGTCGCGGCCGGCGGCGCGCTGGCCGAGGAGCGCCCCCTCATCCAGCCGACCCGCGACGTGGCGGTGACCTACGAGACCAATGGGCCGGCCGGGCCCCCGACTGGACCAGCGACTGGACCAGCGACCGGACCAGCGACGGGGCCGGGCGCGGCGGCCGCAGCGCCGCGCACGCTGCGCATTCTGTATTCCGCCGCCGCCCATCGCGTGCGGGTGGAAAGCCAGGGCAGCGACCGCCAGGGCTTCGCCATCATGGACCGCACCGCCCACAGCATGACCGTGGTGATGCCCGAGCAGCAGCGCTACATCGAGATGCCGATGCGTGCCGGCACCCAGCAGGACTTCATGGCGCCGCCGCCCAGCATGCATTTCGCCCGCAAGGGCTCCGACAGCGTCGCCGGGGTCGCCTGCACCGTGTGGGAGACGACCGACACCGCCAACCCCACCCTTGCCGGCACCGCCTGCATCACCGCGGACGGCGTGATGCTGCGGGCCGCGGGGCGTGACGGCAAGCACACCCTGCTGGCCACCAAGGTGGAATACGGCCCGCTCTCGCCGGACCTGTTCAGCCCGCCCGCCGGGTTCCAGAAGATGGAGCTGCCGACGGCCGGCACGATGCCGCGGCGCTGACCCCGCCGCATCCGCTCCGCCGCCCTGCCCGTAATGCTGGCAGGGCGGCGTGTCACGCGCCGCCCCCTGGCGAGTCCTGACAGCAGGACCAGATTCGGGGTAGAGATGCGCATGCTGTTTCGATTGTTCGCGCCCTGGCGCGATCCGGCCGGCCGGTTCTCCGCCCTGAAGGCGGGCGCGCTGCTGCTGTGCCTGCTGCCGGCGGCAGTGCTGGCGCAGGATGCGCTGGCCGGCACGCTGGGCGGCCGCCCGATCAACGAGGCGATCCACGTCGCCGGCGACTGGACGGTGCGCTTCCTGCTGCTGACCCTCGCCGTGACCCCGACCCGCGCGGTGCTGGACTGGCCGCGCGTGCTGCTGCTGCGCCGCATGCTGGGGGTGACGACGGCGCTCTACGCCCTGCTGCACCTGGGGCTGTACGCCCTGGACCAGCAATGGCAGGTCGGCCGGGTCGTCAGCGAGATCGTGCTGCGATTCTACCTCACCATCGGCTTCGTGGCGCTGCTGGGGCTGGTGGCGCTGGCCGTCACCTCCACCGATGGCTGGCAGAAGCGGCTGCGCCAGCGCTGGAAGCGGCTGCACAAGCTGGTGTTTCCGATCGCGGCGCTCGGCCTGTTCCACTATTTCCTGCAATCCAAGGCCGACGTGACCAGCGCCACCTTCTACACCGGGCTGTTCGTCTGGCTGCTGCTGTGGCGCGCGACGCCGCGGCGCTGGCAGGCGCGCCGGCTGGTCCTGGTGCTGCTGGCG